>OZ220718.1:4800000-6493506 GCA_965116765.1 Vicinamibacterales bacterium
TGCCTGCGTGTCGTTGTCGAGCCAGCTGGTGGCCTCGTCGAGCAGCAGCACCCGCGGACCGCGCACCAGGGCCGCCGCCAGCATGATGCGCTGGACCTGCCCGCCGGAGAACACGGCCGAGCTCTCGGTGACGACCGTGAACATGCCCATCGGCATCGCCCTGATGTCGCGGTCGACCGCGGCGAGGCGAGCGGCGCGCCACGCGTCGTCCAGCGTCAGGTCCGTCGCCAGGCCGATGATGTTGTCGCGAACCGTCCGGGGCCGCAACGAGCCGTCCTGCGTCACCACGCCGACCTGTCGATGCAGCGCGCGCCGGTTGATGCGGTCGAGATCGTGACCGTCGTAGTACACGACCCCGGACGACGGCTTCTCGAGGCCGAGGATGACGCGCAGCACGGTGCTCTTGCCGGCGCCGGAGCCGCCGACCAGGGCGACGAACTCGCCGGGCTGCACATCGATGGAGACATCGCGCAGCACGGGAGGGCCGTCCTCGGTATAGCGGAAGCTCACCCTGTCCAGGCGTACGCCGCCGCGCAGCTTCGGCACGATGGCGTCCCCGGCGGAGCTGTTCGGCGCGGCTTCGAGGATCGGAGAAACCTGTTCGACGGCCGGCACGATGGCGGCCACCCCGGACATGGAGTGGCCGAGCGCGGTGATTGCCGACATGAAGACCATGTAGGCCGCGTAGACGGTCAGGAACGCGCCCGCGGACAGGGTGGCGGGCCCCATGCCGACGGTCACGGCGAACAGCGCGGCGGTGGCCAGCAGCGGCGCCGCGGCCGTGAACGCGACCAGATGCTCGTGCAGTGCGCCCACGTTCATTGCGCTGCGCACCTGGTCCCGGTAGTGTCGCGCCCACCGGGTAAAGGCCGTCCACTCCTTTCCGGTGGCGCGCAGCTTGTGCGCGGCGCCGATCAACTGCAGCAGGACGCCGGCCAGCGCGCGCTGCGCGGCGATCGACCGCCGGTGATGGGGCACCTGCCGTGCGCCGAGGGTGACGGTCGCGGCCAGCGCGGCGAGGCCGCCGGCAAGCCCCAGCCAACCCATCGCGACGTCGTAGACGAACAGCAAGACGAAGGTCGGCAGCAGGAAGACCGTCGACAGCAGCGCCCCCATGACCACGCCCGACACCTGATCGCGCAGGCCCTGGAACGCCATGGCGCGCATGCCCAGGTCGCCGGCCGTGAAGTTGCGGAAGAAGGCCGGCGGCAGGTCCAGCAGGCGGTCCCACAGCGCCGCCGTGACGCGCGCGGCGACGCGGCCCTCCAGACGCATCAGGGCCGTGCCTTCACGCATCTGGAGCAGGGCCGCCGTCAGTGCCAGCAACAGCACGCCCCCCGTCAGCCACGCCAGCATGCCCACGCGCCCCGCCGGCGCCACCTCGTCGGCGAAGACGCCGAGCAGCACCGCGGGAACGAGCATGGCGAGACCGGCCAGCAGTCCGGCCGTCACGAACCTGAACACGTCGCCCCTCCACCGGCGGAACGCGACCCGGGCCAGGTCGCCGGCGCCCGACGTCCGGCCGGGCGGCAGCGGCTGGTAGAAGAAGATCGCATTCGAGTGCAGCGAGGCAGCCCGACCGGCATCGACGGGCTGCGCCCGTCCCGATGTCGGGTCCACCATGCGGTAGCGCCCGAATCGGCCCGGAAGCAGGGCGACCGGCGCGCCGTCCTCGCGCCGGAACGCCAGCATCGAGCCGCTGTCGCCGAGCCACCAGCGATCGCCGGCGCGGAGTGCGACCTCGCGCCCGCGCACGCCCGACGCGGTCAGAATGCGGTCCAGGGTTGGACCGGTCTCGGGGGCGTCCCGGCTCCCCTGCGCGGCGGCGGGCGGCGTCCGGAACCGGATGCCCTCGTGGCGGCCGACCAGGGCCAGCGCTTCCTCGAGCGCGGCGCCGCTCGACTCCGGCCGGGGGTCGCGTGCGTCGAGGACGTGGGAGAGTCTTCGGCGCGCCGCATCTTCGCTCTCCCGGCGATATCGCGTTTGCGCGGCGCGCAGGTTGACGGCGTCGGCCAGCAACAGGCGGCGGTTGAGGTCGTCGGCGGCCAGCGCCAGGCGATGGAACTCGGCCAGCGCCGCCAACAGATGTCCCTCGCGATGCAGCTCCCGCGATGAGGCGCCCTGCTGCCGGGTCGGGCCGGAGACGCTGACCCAGCTGCCGGGCGCGACGGGCACGAAGCCGGGACCGGCACGGTCGGGTTCCTCGGTGCCCAGGAACGCCAGGCCGACGTCCCGGCTCGACATCCACAATACCCCGGCCTTGGTCGAAACGACCTCGTCGGGGTTCAGGTCGGCAGTGGCGCCGGCGGCGAGAAAGCAATCGATAGGCGGCCGATGGGTGACGTCCACAGCCACGGCGGCAGAGATGTCGGCAACCCAGAGGTCCACCTGATCGACGAGGGCGCCGTCCTCGTCCGCGGTCAGGAGGGTGTCGCGCGGCACGCGCCGCAGCTCGGAATCGGGCAGCCCCTTGGCCACGAGCACGTTCGGGCCGTCGGCCGCGTGGAACAGCAGCCGGCCGGGCGTCGCGTGCAGGAGGTGCTTGAACTCGACCAGCGCGCCGTCGCCGTCCTGCTCGCGCGCCACGAACACGTCCACCGAACCGCGGGCGACGAACCACAAGGCCTCGGGATCGTCGAGGCGAATGGGCCAGTTGCCGCCTCCGACGAACGACGTCCCGTGCGCCAGGGCCCAATCCGCGAGCCGCCCGGCGACCACGTCCGCAGCGGCACCCGAGGGCTGCCCATCGCCGGGAAGGGGCTTCCGCCCCGTGGTCTCCGCCATCGCTACTCGGTCTCCATGAGTCGACGGTACAGGCCGCCGGTGTCCGCCATCAGCTCCTGATGGGTCCCGCGCTGGGCCTCACGACCGCGGTCGAGCACGACGATCAGATCGCTGTCCCGGATGGTGCTCAGGCGATGGGCGACGATCAGGCAAGTGATGCCTCGGCGGCGCAAGGCTTCGTCGATGCGCAGCTCGGCGAGGGGATCGAGGGCGCAGGTCGCCTCGTCGAGAATCAGGACGGTGGGATTCGACACCAGCGCCCTGGCGATCTCGAGACGCTGCTGCTGGCCGCCGCTGAAGTTGCGCCCGCCCTCGAGCACGGGGGCGTCGTAGCCCTGGGGGCGGCCGACGATCTCCGCATGGATGTCGGCGTCCCCGGCCGCGGCCACCAGGGCCTGATCCGGCGTCTCCCGATCCCACATGGTCAGGTTGTCGCGCACCGAGCCGGCGAACAGGAAGATCTGCTGGTCGACCAGCGACACCGAGTCCGTCAGCAGATCGCGCGGCACCTCGACGAGGGGCCGGCCGTCGAACAGGATCTCGCCGGACCAGGGCCGGTGAAGCCCGGCCGCCAGCGCTGCCAGCGTGGACTTCCCCGAGCCGGTCGGCCCGACGATGGCCACGCGCTGACCGGGTTCGACGACCAGGCTCAGGTCCTCGATCAGGGGTGGCCCGGTGGTCTTGTAGCCGAACGTCACGTTCCGCAGCTCCACCCGGCCCGTCAGTCGCAGCCGCCTGGCGAACGCCGCCGGCCGTTCGGCCGGCTCTTCGTCGGACCCGGCCAGGACGGCGTCCTCGGGCGCGTCGAGGACATCGTCGAGGCGCTGCAGCTGGCCCTCGAGCACCTGGAACAGGTCGGCGAATTGCACGAACCGCCCGATCGGCAGCAGGAAGCTCGCCGCCAACACGTAGAAGGCCGTCATCGCGCCCAGCGTCATGTCGCCCGACATCACGCGCAGGCCGCCCAGGCCGAGCACGGCGGCGTTGCCGGTGATCAGGAACAGAACGGGCAGCGCCGCAATCAGGTGGCCGAGCTCCGTGAAGCGCTGCCGGGCCAGGAGCTCGCGGGCCTGATAACCGGTGAAGTGGACGAAGAAATCGTTCTCGGCAGCCACCGCCTGCAGGCTGTCGATGGAGCGCAATCCGTTCATCCCGGCCCCCTGCATGTTGCCGGCCTCGCGCTGCAACCGGCGGTTCTCTTCGATCCGCGAGCGGGTCACCGCTCGGGTCAAAAGAGCGCTAGCCGCACCCAGCGCGACCACCACCCCGGCCAGCAGCGGGTCGTAGACTACCATCAGCACCACGAACAGGAGGCTGGTGACCAGTTCGATGCCGACACCCGCGAACCGGCCCGTCGCCACGGCGGCGACCTCGTCGATGGACTGCATCCTCGCGGTCAGGTCGCCGGCGTAGCGGTGAGCGAAGAACTCCGTGCGCAGCCGGAAGAGGTGGCTGATGAAGTGGTCGGCGCGACCGAGCGAAAGCCGCACCGAAAGCCGGCGCAGGCAGCGCTCCCGGAGCCACGTGAGCAGGTAGACGACCCCGGCCGCAACTGTCGCGCCGATGACCAGGGCTCCCCCCCAGGAAGGCTCCCGGCCGCTCAGCACGTAGTCGACGAACACGTTGAGCAGTAGCGGCAGGGCCAGCGTCGTCAACGACAGCAGAAACCCGCAGGTGGACGCGAAGGCGAGAGGCGCCTTGCCGTCCCGCAACCAGGGCCAGAGCCGGCGCAGGATGCCGGGGCGGCGGCCGCCCGGCTCGAAGTCCGCGCCCGGCTCGAAGCTCACGGCCACGCCGGTGAACCCCTTGTCGAACTCGTCCTCGTCGACCGTCCTGCGTCCACTGCTGGGGTCGTTGATGTAGTAGCGGCCGCGCGCATGGCCCTCCAGCACCAGGAAATGGCTGAAATCCCAGAACAAGATGAGCGGCATGCGCATGGCATGGAGCTGATGGGGCTCCTTGCGCCAGCCCTGGGGTTCGAGGCCGAAGTGCCTGGCGGCCCGCAGGAGGTCGACGCCGTCGCACCCGTCGCGAGTCACGTCGCAGGCCGCGCGCAGGTCTTCTATCGGCACCCGGCGACCGAAGAACGCGAGCACGATGCCGAGGCTGATCGCGCCGCACTCGGCGGCGTCGTTCTGCAGCAGCGTCGGCGTGCGCACGCGGCCCCGGCGTTCGGTGTCGACCGCGAGGCCCATCAGTCGCCGCCGTTCCCGAAGAGCAGCGAAACGAATGAACGGTGGCCGAGGACGATCCGCAACGTGCCGGCGGCGCCGTCGATGACCGGCGGGGGTTCCGGGTCCGTCAGCGTCGCGCGCAACAGATGGGCGCGCGCCGCTGGATCGAGCCCGAGCTCGGTCAGCCACGGCGCCGGCGGTACGACGCGGGGGGATACGTGCTCGACGCGCGCCGGCAGGATTCGAGGTGCGCCCGCGCCCGGCACGACCAGCCGCACCTGCGCCTGCATGCCGGGCGCAAGCTGCATGGCCTCGTCGCGCGTGACGAACCCGATCGCCTCCACCCGGCCGACCGACGCCCTGCGAATGCGGGCCGCGAGATCGCCGGCCGCGATGCGCCGGCCCGCCGCCAGGGCGAGCGTCACGAGCTCCCCGTCATGCGGAGCCGCGATATCTTGCGTCGTGAAGCTCTCGGCCCCGCGTTGCGCGGTCTCGGGGCGCGGGGCGGCAAGGGGGCGGAGGACAGGCGCCTGCACGCGCGCGATGGACTGACCCCGCGCGACCGTTTCGCCGACCTCCGAGAGCACGTCGACGACCACGCCGGCCACGCCGGCCACCACGTCAACGCGCTCCCCGGGCTGGACCAGCACCGTCTCGACGGAGAGGCTGCGCTCCACTCGCCCGATCAGGCCATAGGCCAACAACATGACGAGCGCCGCGCCCAGTCCCGACACCAGCAGCCACTCGTGGGGAGCCGTGACCTGCAGCCTGGCGTCGATGGCCTCGCGCTCCGCACGCCGGGCCAACGCCTTCTCACGGAACACGGTTTGGAACTGCAAGGATCTTCTCCGCGAATCGAGGGATGGGCAGCGCCCACGCACCGTCGCGCCAGACGTTGCCCACGCACCGAACAACGCGAGGTCCCGAAATGGAAGGCCCTCCCGGATCGGAGCCCATCCACCACGGCGGATCCGCTGCCGACCGGAGCCACTCGGCAATGTCCCGCATTCTCACCCCTCACGCGACGGATCCCGGCCGGGACCGGTTCGGCGCCAGTGGCGCGCGCCCCGCGCCCGGCGCGAACGATGCCGACAATCGCGTCGGCAGACGCTGCACATCGTCGAGAATCAAGTACGCGGTCGGCACCAGGAAGAGCGTGACCAGGGTGGCGAACAGCACCCCGAACGCCAGCGAGACGGCCATCGGAACGAAGAGCGAAGCCTGCAGGCTCCGATCCAGCATCATCGGGCCGAGCCCCACGAACGTGGTCAGCGACGTCAGCAGGATGGGGCGGAACCGCCGGCTGCCCGCTTCGCGAATCGCCTGCGCGACGCCGGCGTCGGACGGCCGAGCTCGCGCCCGGTTGATGAAGTCGACCATGATCAGACTGTCGTTGACGACGACACCGGTCAGGGCCACGAGGCCGAACATCGAGGTGAACGACAATGCGATCCCGAGCAGCAGATGGCCCCAGAGGGCGCCGACGAAGGCGAACGGGATGGCGCCCATGACGATGACCGGCTGGATGTACGATCGCAGCGGGATGGCGAGGAGCCCGAAGATCGCGAACAGACAGAGAAGGAACCCGGTCACCAGGGCGCCCATGGTGTCCTGCTGCTCGGCCTGAGCGCCCTCGAAGCTGTGGTGAACCCCCGGGAAGTCGGCGAGCACGTCGGGGAGCACGCGTTCGCGCAGATCGGCGACGATCTCGGAGGCGGAAGTGACCTGCGGATCGACCGACGCGGTCACGTCCACGGTACGGTTGCCGTCGACGCGCGCAATCGACGTCGAGCCGCGCGCGGCCTCCAACCGCGCTACCTGACCGAACGGGACCTCCCCGCCATTCGGCGTGCGGATGCGCATGTTCTCGAGAGTGCCGAGCGACCGTCGGTCGTCGCGCGGATAGCGCACCATGACGCGAATGTCGTCCCGGCCACGCTGGATGCGCTGCGCCTCCTCGCCGTAGAATGCCTGCCGCACTTGGCGACCGAGATCCTGCCGACGCAACCCCAGCGTTTCGGCCGCGGGCCGGATGTCGAGCCGCATCTCCGCCCTCGCGGTGCGGAACGAATCGGCGATTTCATAGACGCCCGCGTACTCCGCCAGCCGGCCCGCGAGGGCCGCGGCGGCGGAACGCAGCGCGTCCAGGTCGCGCCCGGCCAGCTCCACGTCGACGGACTCGCTCGTACTCATCAGTGAAGCAATGACAGCCACCGAGTCGGCTTCGGGGACGGGGCCGGTATGCTCGCGCCACAGAATGCCGAGCTCCTCGCTCGAGTACGAACGATACTCCGGGGACACGAGCTCCACGGTGACTTCGGCAAGGTGCGGGGCGTTGGGGGCGAGGTCGTCCATCCGCCCCGTGGGGCTGGCGCTGCCCGCCGCCAGCGGCTGGTCGCCGACGATCGTCGCCACGTGCCGGAAGTGGTCCATGCCGGTCTCGTCTTCCAGCCTGGCGCGCAACCGCGAGGCGCCGGCCTCGAACTTCTCGACCGCCTGCAGGGTGGCCTCGATCGGCGTGCCCAGCGGCATCGTCACCTCGGCCGTGATGAACTCGGCCTCGACCGATGGAAAGAAACGGAGGGTGAGCCGGCCGCTCAAGACCAGAGCGCCGGTCAGCGTCAGGGCGGCGATTCCGATCGCGGCGGTGACGTAGCGCCAGCGCAACGCCACTTCCAGCATCGGCTCGTAGACCGACCGGGCGACCCACACGAGCCCGCCCGCGATGCGCTGCTGGAGCCGCAACCATGAGCCGGCCGCCCGCCGCCGGCGGGCCTGCGCCAGGTGGGCGGGCAGGATGCCCAGCGATTCGAGCAGCGAGAAGAGCAGACAGGGGACGACGACGAGAGGAATGACGCCGAACATGTCCCCCGCGAGGCCGGGCACGAACAGCAGCGGCAGAAACGCCACCACCGTCGTCAGGACCGCGAAGATGACGGGCCTGCAGATCTCTCGCACGCCCTCCACCGCGCCGCGCAGACCGTCCTCCTCTTCTCGCTGATGACGATGGATGTTCTCGCCGACGATGATGGCGTCGTCGACGACGATCCCGAGCACGAGGAGGAATGCGAAGCTCGAGACCATGTTCATCGACACGCCCAGCCCCGGCATCAGCGCGATGGCCCCGAGGAACGCTATCGGTATGCCGAGGCTGACCCAGAAAGCGAACCGAATCTCGAGAAACAACGTCAGCACGACGAGAACGAGAGCCAGCCCCGCCGCGCCGTTGCGCAGCATGATCGCCAGCCGATCGTCGATCGCCAGCGACTGATCCTGCCAGATGGTCAGCGCAATGCCGTCGGGCAGCCGTGGGCGGGCGCGGTCGACGTAGTCGTGCACCGCGGCCGAGGCTTCCGTCGTGCTCTGGCGGCCGGACCGGAAGACGTACAGCATGACCCCCGGAGCCTGGTCGAAGCGGGCGAGCTGTTCCGTTTCCGCGAAGCCGTCGACGACGGTCGCCACGTCACCCAGCAACAGGCGGGTGCCGTCGGGCCGGGCCAGCAACACGAGGTTCCGGTACTCGGCTCCCCGGTAGGCTTGCCCGATGGTGCGCAGCAGGATGTCTCCCCGTTCGCTGCGCACCGAGCCGCCGGGAATGTCGATCGAGGAACGCCGCACGGCGTCGGTCACGTCGTCGAATGTCAGTTGGTACGCGCGCAGCGCCGCCTCCGACACCTCGATGGAGATCTCGTACGGCGGGGCGCCGGCTACGTCCACCTGACTGACCTCCGGCAGGCTGAGCAGCTCCTCGCGCACCTGTTCGGCGATCGACTTCAAGGTGGCGACGTCGGCGTCGCCGGAGATGGCGATGACGAGAACCTGATTGCGGACGATCGGCTTGCGGATGGTCGGTTCTTCGGTGGCGGCCGGGAACGTGGTGATTGCCCGGACGGCGGTGGTGACCTCGTCCAGCACGCGCCGGGCATCGGCGCCGAGCTCGAGATCGAGCCGGACCGACGCACCGCCCGGGCTCGCCGTCGACTGGATCCGCCCGATGCCCTGGATGTCCCGGACGGCCTCCTCGACCCGCAGGACGACCGCGGTCTCCACATCCTCGGGCGCCGCTCCCAGATAGGGCACGTCGATGCCGATCACATCCAGATCGGCTTGCGGAAACGCCTCGTCGACGATCTCCGTGGCCCCCATCAGGCCGGCCGCCACGATGAGAACCATCAGGAGGTTGGCGGCGACGGGGTTGCGCGCCAGCCATGCGATGCCGCCGTTCAAGGCCATGTCGCCAAACCGCCGTCATCGACCCACGGCCACCGTTGTCCGCCCGGGTGCTCAGGCGGGCGACCAGGCTCAATGGGCTCCATGCGGCATCGATTGGGCCAGCCCGGGGTACTCGCGACGGTATTCGCCGAACGAAATCAACCTGGCGCGCCGTTCGTCCCAGAGCGCCAGACGCAGTGCCTTCAACGCTTGCGGCAACGTGACTCGGTGGGCCGACCACAGTGTCGGATTCTCGTCGTGACAGCGCTGCAGGCGGTAGTTCGGAATGCGGGTGCTCAGATGGTGAACGTGGTGCAGGCCGATGCTGGCGGTCAGCCACTGCAACGGTTTCGGGAGTGCGAGCCAAGACGAGCCCCGCAAACCGGCCTCGAAGAAGTCCCACTCGCCCGACCGGCGCCAGTAGGCCTCCTCGAACTGATGCTGCGTGTGGGTAATCAGGCCGGAGAACGCGCCGGCATACAGCGTGATCATGGCCTGGATGATCACGACCTGCACGAGAGGTTCGACGCCGGCGGCAAGCCAGACGCCCGCCAGCACCGCCGCCAGCGCGGCGTTGGTCCACCAGACCGAGCGCCATTCCCGCGCCCAGGAACGCGGCGCGGGCGCGGGGAAACGGTTCACCAACAGAAACTGCGCCGGAACCAGGACGCCCATCAATACCCAGGGGTTCCGTTGCAGGCGGTACGCCAGCCGGCCCCACCACCCCAGCCCGCGGTACTCGGCGACGGTGAGCGTGGGGATGTCGCCGCCCACGCGCTTGTCCAGGTTGCCGGAGTGGGCGTGGTGCGCTACGTGAATCCTCTTCATGTAGTCGTAGGGCGTCAGCACCAGCCCCGCGACCACCCTGCCGACGGCGTCGCACACCCGTTGCGACGTGAAGTACGAGCCGTGACTGCAGTCGTGCTGAATGATGATCAGCCGCACCATCAGACCGGCTGCCGGCAACGCGACGATCGCAGACAGCCAGTAGCCGACTTCCGCGCTCCGGAGCAAAGCAGTCCACGCGACGCCGTACAACGCCAGGGTGACCGCCAGTTGCAGCAGACTGCGACGGTTGTCCGGCTTCTCGTACGGCGCCAGAATGGCCCTCCCGCGTTCCTGCGAGATCGCGCTGCGGAGCAGCGTTTCGAGGGCGCCGGGCATCGCGCCGGCGGACCTGCGGGCCAATCCATTACCTCCGCGAGTCTTGAACGGGTTCTTGCGAGTCGAGTCGGCGCTTGTCGGTAACCGGTCTGTCGCACGTCTCGCCGATCCAGGGCCTAACCGTCACTTTTTCGTAGCTTTGCACATCATCCCCGGGTGCGCAAGTCGAGCCCGGAGACGACGAAAGTGGCCCGTGGTGGATGGCGGGGAGCGCGCAGGCCGGAGTACGAGTCAGTACGAGTCGGCGTTTCGAGAGCGGTGGCCAACCCGCGCAGGCCGGGCGGTCGGCGGCGGCGTCGGCTCGGGCGAGCGGGCCCACGGAGGCTGCATCGGACGCCGGGCGCGGCTGGCGGTCGAGGCGCGCGGATGCCGGCTGTCGGCGCCCGGCCGATGCGGGCCGTGATTCGCGGGCCTGCCCCGGGGCCGTCGGCTCGGCGGCGAGCCGACCCTTCTCGCCGGTCTGCGGCGATCCCTGCGAAACCGACGCCTACAATCGAACGGCCTGATAGAGGTGGAGCAGGCCGACCGCGACGGCGTACAGGGTGGCGCTGAAGGCGAGGTTGCCGCGGGCGAGGCGCCAGTTGCTGACCCCGTACCGGCTGGAGAGAATCACGTTGACGCCCGACATCGGGTTCACGGCGCACCCCAGGCCCCAGCCCATCGCCAGGGTCACCGCGAGGAACGTCGGGTCGAGGTCGATGCGCTCCACCAGGGGCGCCACGACGCCGACGATCACCACGGGATGGATGCAGGCGGCCGACGTCACGATGCAGGCGAGCACCAGCAGGCTCGCGTGGAAGGCGTCGAGGCGGGGGAGGAACATCCAGCCGCCGGCCGCGGCGGAGGCCGCCGTCAGGCCTGCCGCCATCACCCCGGCGCCGAGGAACAGCGCGAGCTCGTTCCCCATCTGCGGGGCGCGCGTGCCGACGTAGTCGTCCAACCCGTCGCGCAACTTCCGTACGCCGCCGCGCCGAAGCAGCGCCGCGGCCACCACGAGCGGCGTGAGCACCGTGATCAACGACAGCACGGAATAGCCCGACGTCAGGGCGGCGGCCCCGAGCACCGCCGCGCCGAGGGCGACCGGCACTCGAAGATCCTCGGGGTGGACGGGGTAGCCGCGGAAGTTCTCGATGTCTTCGCAGCGGCCGCTGTACGCGTACCACGCCAGCAGCAGGAACGCGGCGAGGGCCAGGGGCACGCCGTACGCCATCAGCACCAGCGGGCTCGATCCGGGGGTGTAGGCCAGGGCGAGCGCGACCCCGCCGATGAACGGCGAGTGAAAGGCGACGGCGCTGAACGACCGGCTCAACAGCTGCGCCTGATTCGGTTCCAGGGGCCGGACCCGCGCCAGGCGGTCGGCCATGATGACGACCGCCGATACGTTGATGACGGCGCCGAAGGCGTGCACCCCCAGCATGCTGCGCAGGTAGGCGCCCAGGCCGCGCGGCAGCTCCGGCTCGTCGGGGTGCGGCGGCGGGTTCAGCAGGCGCAGCGCGGTGACCGCGGCGAGCATCGACAGGATGGGCTGGTTCTGCGACAGCACGCGTTCGATGTCCGGCGCCGCGCCGCGGCTCGCGGCCCAGAGCATGGCCGTCGCGCCGGCCGCGATGAACGCGAGCGCCTGCACGTGCTGCTGTCGTCCGAGCCCGCGCCAGAGGAGGGCCAGGGCGATCCACGCCGGCACTGCCGCCGCCACGGCCGGCACCTCGGTCCGGACCGCGCCGGCGGCGGCGAGCAGCAGCATGCCGGCGATGGCCGCGCCCGCCGCGCGGCGCCGGCCCGCGCCGACGGCGGACGTCTTCCTGCGCTCCCGGTTCACTTCGTCCCGCCGCGAGCCGGGACTCGGCGCCGAGGAACGGCGCGGACTCCTGGAGGGTCCGTCGGGCGGCCGGCGGAGCCGCGGGCCACGCTCTCCGGGCCGGGCGTCCGTGCAGCCTGGGCCCCGGCCGTCATTCGTAGAGCAGGTAGGGGGCCGAGAGACGCCGCCACGCGGCGGCGCCGTCGTCCCAGGCGGCCGCGATCGCCCAGGTGGGGTCGCCGGCGCGGACGCGGGCCGTCATCGCCCGCGACCCGAAGAGCCGCGGCACCGCGTCGAGCTCGAACGCGGCCCCGTGCAGCCGGTGGAGGGCCGCCGCCACCTCGAGGCCGAGGCGCACGGGCCGTAGCGCCTCGCGGTCGGTGACGATGAAGAACACCCCGTGGCAGAGCTCCCCGGCGTACCGGCTGCCGTCCGGGGTAAACGAGACCGGGTAGACGCGCAGGCCGGGCAGGCCGGCGCGGTTCAGCTCGCGGGCGAGAGCGGGGCCGTCGATCCAGGGAGCGCCGATCTGCTCGAACGGCGTGTCGGTGCCGCGCCCGACCGAGAGGTTGGCGCCCTCGACGGCGCCGATGCCGGGATAGAGCAGCGCCTGGTGGAGATTGCGCAGGTTCGGGGACGGGTCGATCCACGTCACGCCGGTCTCGTCGAACCAGTGGGCGCGGGTCCAGCCCCGCATGGGCACCACGTCGAGGTCCGCCCCGATCTCCCGCTCCCCGTTGAACAGCCGCGCCAGCTCGCCCAGGGTCAGCCCGTGCCGCACCGGCGCGGGGTAGTAGCCGGTGAACCCCAGCGACTCGCGGTCGAGCCGCGGGCCCTCGACCTCGCGCCCGCCGATGGGGTTGGGCCGGTCGAGCACGACCACCCGCAGCCCGTGCCGCGCCGCCGCCTCGAGCAGGTAGGCCACGGTGGTGGCGTAGGTGTAGAACCGGGCCCCCGCGTCCTGCAGGTCGACCACCACGGTGTCGAGGCCGCGCAGCATCGCCTCCGTCGGCCGGCGGGTCTCGCCGTAGAGGGAGTGGACGGGGAGACCGGTGCGGACGTCCCGTCCCGACGGAACGGGCCCGTCCAGCTCGCCCCGGATGCCGTGCTCGGGGCTGAACAGCGCCGCCAGCTCCACGTCGGGCGCTTCCGCGAGGAGGTCGATCGTCGACGCGCCGTCCCTCGCGCGGCCGGTGCGGTTCGTGAGCAGGCCGACCCGCCGGCCGGACAACCGCCGGAAGCCCTCCTCCCGCAGCACGTCGACCCCGGTCCAGACGGGGCCGCGGGGCGTCGCCGGCGGATCCCGCAGGGCCGAGGCGACCACCGTCGCGACCTGACCCCGCAGCGCCGTCACGTTGCCGCCGCCCGAGGGATGGACGCGGCTCGACAGGAAGACGACGAAGGTCTCCGACGCCGGGTCGATCCAGAGCGAGGTCCCGGTGAAGCCGGTGTGGCCGTAGGAGCCGACCGGGAACAGGTCGCCGCGGTTCGACGAGTACCGCGAGTCGATGTCCCAACCCAGGCCGCGCCGGTCCGCGAGGTGCGGCGGGGTGGAGACGCGGGTCATCCGGGCCACCGTCAGCGGGGCGAGGAGGCGGACGCCGTCGCGGGCGCCGCCCCCGAGCAGCATGGCGCAGAACCGGGCGAGATCGCGGGCGGTGGCGAACAGCCCGGCGTGGCCCGCCACGCCGCCCATCCGCCGCGCCGTCGGGTCGTGCACGCGCCCCCGCAGCATGGCGGCGCCGGGGCCGCCGCAAGGCCAGGCGAGGGGCGCGCACGCCTCGGTCGGCGCGATCCGGGGCACGAGCTCCGCCGGCGGATCGAAGCCGGTGTCGGCCATGCCCAGGGGCGCGAAGATCCGCTCCCGGGCGAACCGGTCCAGGGGCAGGCCGCTGACCCGCCTGACGATCTCGCCGAGCAGCATGAAGTTCAGATCGCTGTAGATGAACCGCTCGCCGGGCGCCGCCGCCGGCGGCAGGGCGATGGTGCGGGCAATCGCGGTCCCGGTCCCCTCGAAGGCCTCCTCGAGGGGCAGGTCGGGGGCCAGACCGGAGGTGTGGGTCAGGAGCTGGGCGATGGTGACCGCCTCCCGCCCCTGGGTGCCGAACCCCGGCACGTGGTCGGCGACCCGATCGCGCAGCCGCAGGCGTCCTTCCTCGACGAGCATCATGACGCCGGTGGTGGTGGCGACGACCTTGGTCAGGGACGCGAGGTCGAACACCGTGTCGGCGGTCATCGGCTCGGGAGTGCCCGCCAGCGACCGCGCTCCGAAGGCCCGCTCGTACACGATCTCGCCCTCGTGCCCCACCAGGACCACCGCGCCGGGGAGTCGTCCGTCCCGGATGGCCTGCTCGACCGCGGCGTCGATGAGCGACAGGCGCGCCGGGTCGACGGCGGCCGGAACCGTCGAAGCGTGGCAAGCCAGCAACAGGCACGCGGCCGCGAACAGGCGCAAGGGGCCGCGGACCACCGACAAGGGCCCGCGAATCACCGACGAGGAGAGGGAATTGCCGGACACGGATTTGGATTATACTGAGTGGCCCGACCCTGAATCTCATGCCGGGGAGTCTTTCATGACCGTTTATCGACGGCTGTATGCGATGCGCTCGGTGTTCGCCGTTCTCCTGCTGGGCGGCATGGCTTCGACCGCGGCGGCGCAGGGAGGCGTGCGCGGCGTGATTCGGGACAGCGGCGGGGAGGGGATACCCGGCGCGCGGATCATCGCCGAGAGCCTGGAGACCTCCCAGACCCGGACCACGATGACCAACAACTCGGGCCGCTTCGCGTTCATCGGTCTCGCGGGCGGCGACTGGCTCTTCGTGGTCCAGGCCGACGGCTTCCGGGAGCAGCAGGGCTACTCGGCGGTGCGGCGTTCCGGCGAGCCGGCCCGGGTCGAGTTCACCCTGGAGCCCGATCCGTTCAACCCCGTCGCGCCCGCGGTCGGCGTCCTCGCCGGCGTGAAGTCCGTCGACATCCTCGCGCGTCTCCGAGGCGCCGAGCGGCTCTTCGACGGGGGCGACTACGACGGCGCCATCGACGCCTATCAGGATCTCCTGGAGCTGGCGCCGGCCCTGACCAGCGTGAACCTGTCCATCGGCCACGCCTGGCGGGCGAAGCGGGAGCCGGAGCGGGCACTCGCCGCCTACCGAAGCGCGCTGGCCGCGGACCCCGCGAATCGGGAAGCGCTGGCCGCCATCGACGCGCTCGACGGTGGGCAATAAGAAGTCTGCGCCGTCGGGGGAACGCGCGACCCCGGCGGCTCGTGCCGTGGATCGAACCGGCCGTCGCGGGAGCCGCACGCCGGAGTCAGGAGTTTGAGATGCGCAAGATGATCTTCTCGTCGTTGGCCGTCATCGTGGGAATGGCCCTGCTCGTGCCCACCGCGTTCGCCCAGGGCGGCATTCTGTTCGGCCGGGTCACCGACGCCGAGACCGGCGATCCCGTCGCCGGCGCCATCGTCCGCCTCGACGGCCACAGCCCGCTGGGCAACGCCGAGCCCGACGACCCGCGAGACGAGACGACCAGCGACAGCGGCGAGTACACGCTGCTCGGCCTCCCCAGCGGGACCTGGAACATCACCGTCGAGGCCGAGGGCTATCAGGCCTCGCCCGGCACCGTGACCGTCCGGTTCGGCCGCAACGCGCCGGTCAACATCGAGCTGGAGGCCATCCCCCATCCCCTGATGGCCGAGATGGACCAGTCGCTGCTCGACGGCATGAACCGGGCCGAGCGGAACGCGTTCCTCGACGGCATCCAGACCGAGCTGGATGCGCTCGACGAGGCGCGCGACCGCGGGGACTGGGAGGCCGCCCTCAGTGGTGCGCAGTCGTTGCAGCAGCGGTTTCCGACGATAGCGGGACTGTACCTGGACATCGGCACCGCCCAGGCGCAGCTCGGGCGGTTCGAGGAGGCCATCGAGTCCTACGAAGCGGCCGCGGTCGCCGCCCCGCAGATGCGTTCGCAGATCGACACCCAGATCGCCCGGCTGCGAGCGCAGATGGGCGATCCCGACGCCGTCCAGGCCCTGATCAGCAGCGGGGACGCCGCGCGCGAGGACTACTACAACCAGGGCACGGCCGCGTTCGGACGCCAAGACACGGAAGCGGCCGCAGAGTGGTTCGAGCGGGCGATAGCGGCCGATCCGAACTGGGTGCTTCCGGTGTTTCAGTTGGGGCTGGTGCGGCTGAATCAGGGCGACATCGAAGGCGCCAAGGCCCAATTCGCGCGGGCGGTGGAGTTGGCCCCGGACTCGCCCGAAGGAGCGCAGGCGCAGGCCGTGCTCAGCCAATTGCCGTAGTGGTCCGCGGCGAGGCCCGTGTTGCCAAGCGCGGCGGGCCTCGAATGTGATTCTCTCGGGGGTTGTGCGTCGAGGAGGCGCACCCCCCGGTGCCGCTCGCCTCGCCCGTCTGTCGTCGAGTGTCGCCACCCCGCGGGCGCCTCGTCCGTTCGCCTCCCCCTGCCGTGGTCACGCCCATGCGCGCCGCGAAAGGCCGGATCGGTCCGACGCTTCACGGCGGTGCCGGGCAGGATGGCGGCGGGTCCGGTCCGGCGCGCACCGCCCGCTCCCGCCCCACTGCCGCGAGGTCGAGACCGGCGTTTCCCTCGCCGATGGAATGAAGCCGTGATGCAGACGATCCGCTCGGTCGCGGTGCTGGGGGCCGGCACCATGGGCGCCCAGATCGCGGCCCAGGTCGCCAACGCGGGCTGGCCGGTGGTGCTGCTCGATCTCGACGCGGACACCGCGGCCCGGGGGCTCGAGCACGCCGCCGCCCTCAAGCCGGACCCGTTCTTCACGAAGGACGTCCGGGCGCGCATCCGGCTCGGCGGGTTCGACACCGATCTGACGGCCGTCGGCGAGTGCGACTGGGTCGTCGAGGCCATCGTCGAACGGATAGAGGCCAAGCAGGCGCTGCTCGAGCGGGTGGAAGCCTGCCGGCGCGCCGACGCCGTCGTCAGCTCGAACACCTCCGGCATCCCCATCGCGGCCATCGCCGAAGGACGGGGCCCCGAGTTCCGCCGGCGGTGGCTGGGCACCCACTTCTTCAATCCGCCCCGCTACCTGCGCCTCGTCGAGGTCATCCCCACCGCCGACACCGACCCCGCCGCCGTCGCCGCCGTCTCGTCGTTCGTCAACGGGCAGCTCGGCCGGGGGGTGGTCGTGGCCCGCGACGCGCCCGGATTCATCGGCAACCGCATCGGCCTCCACGGCGTCGCGTCGGCCCTCGCCCAGCTCGCGGACGGGGGCTACACCATCGAGGAGATCGACGCCATCACCGGCCCCGCCATCGGGCGGCCGAAGAGCGCGACGTTCCGCACCATGGACATCGCGGGCATCGACATCCTCGCCCACGTCGGTGCCGATCTCACGGCCCGGCTCGACCGGCCCGAGGAACGGCGGGGGTTCGAGCTGCCGCCGCTCGTCGGCGATCTCGTCGGTCGCGGGTGGATCGGGGAGAAGGCGGGGCAGGGCTTCTACCGCAAGGAGCGCGGGGCCGGGGGCAGCGCCATCCTCACCCTCGATCCCGCCACGATGGCCTACCGGCCGCGGCAGTCGGCGAAGCTGGGCGCCCTCGAGGCGGCCCGCGCCATCGACGACGCGGGCAAGCGCATCCGCACCCTGTTCCTGGGGCGCGACCGCGTCGGCGAGTTCCTGCGGGCGACCCTCGGGCGCACGCTGCTGTACGCGGCGGAGGTGGCGCCCGAGGTGGCTCACTCCCCGGACGACGTCGACCGCGCCCTGCGGTGGGGGTTCGGCTGGGAGCTCGGCCCCTTCGAGCTGCTCGACGCCATCGGGGTCGACGCGGTGTTGGACGCCAGCGCGCCGGACGGGGCGACCGACCTGTCTCCCGCCGCCCGCGAATGGGCCGGGCTCGCCGCCCGGTCGGACACCCCGCGGCGGGTCCGCACGGGGCCCCTGCCCCCGGCCGCGCCCGACCTGCAGATCCTGACCGTCGCGAGGCGGCGGAGCGGGGTGGTGAAGGGAAACGCGGGAGCGAGCCTCGTCGACCTCGGCGACGGCGTGCTCGCGGTCGAGTTCCACTCGAAGATGAACACCATCGGCGGCGACACGGTGCAGATGCTGACGGGCGGCGTGACCGAGGCGTCCGAGCGGTTCGCGGGGCTGGTGGTCGGCAACGACGCCGTCCACTTCTGCGCCGGGGCCAACCTCATGCTCGTCCTGCTGGAGGCGCAGGAGGGCAACTGGGACGAGATCGACCTGATGGTCCGCAGCTTCCAGAACGCGGTCATCGGGCTCCGGTACTCGCCGGTGCCGGTCGTCGTCGCGCCGGCCGGCCTCACCCTCGGCGGCGGCTGCGAGATCGTGCTCCACGGCGACCGGGTGCAGGCGGCGGCCGAGACCTACCTGGGGCAGGCGGAGGTGGGGGTCGGGCTGATTCCCGCCGGGTGCGGCACGAAGGAGCTGACGGTCCGCGCCCTCGACGCCACCCTGCCGGGGACCGACCCGCTTCCCCGGCTGCGGCAGGCGTTCGAGACCATCGGGCTCGGCAAGGTGTCGACGAGCGCCGCCCACGCCCGGCAGCTCGGGCTGCTGCGCGACGTCGACGGGGTCACCATGGACCGGGAGCGGCTGATGGCCGACGCGAAGGCGACGGTGCTCGAGCGGGTCCGCGAGGGCTACCGGGCCCCGGACGCGCGCACCGCGATTCCCGTCGGCGGCGAGGAGGCCCGGGCCGCCCTCGAGCTGGGCATCCACCTCGCGTGGCGCGGCGGCGCCATCAGCGATCACGACGCGCGGATCGGCCGGGCCCTGGCCCGCATCATGACGGGGGGCGACCTGCCCCACGCCACGACGGTGTCCGAGCAGGTCCTGCTGGACCTCGAGCGCGAGGCGTTCCTGAGCCTGTGCGGCGAGGCGAAGACCCTCGACCGCATTCGCCACACGCTCAAGACCGGGAAGACGCTCAGAAACTAGACGCGGCCCGCTACCGTCTCATCTTCATGAGGCGACGGCGGCGCGAAGGAGAGGCCCGTGACCGATGCAGTGATCGTGTCGGCGGTTCGCACCCCGGTCGGCAAGGCGCCCCGGGGCACCCTGCGCACCACGCGGCCCGACGAGCTGGGAGCGACGGTGATCGCCGAGGCGCTGACGCGGGCCCCCGGCATCGAGCCGGGCGAGGTCGAGGACGTCATTCTCGGCTGCGCCATGCCGGAGGCCGAGCAGGGCATGAACGTCGCCCGCATCAGTAGCCTCCGCGCCGGCGTCCCCAGCGAGGCGTCGGCGATCACCGTCAACCGGTTCTGCTCGTCGGGCCTGCAGGCCATCGCCTACGGGGCCGAGCGCATCATGGTGGGCGGGGCCGACGCCGTCGTCGCGGGCGGCACCGAGTCGATGAGCCTCATCCCCATGGGCGGGCACAAGGTCGCCCCGAACCCGGGCCTCATGAAGGACTATCCGGACGTCTATCTCTCGACCGGGCTGGTGGCCGAGAACCACGCCCGCGAGGCGCAGGTCTCGCGCGACGAGCAGGACGCCTTCGCGCTCCGCAGCCACCAGCGGGCGGTGGCCGCGCTCGACGCCGGACGGTTCGACGACGAGCTCGTCCCGATCGAGGTGCGGGTGGCGGAGCCGGCCAACGGCAACGGCGGCGGCCGTCCCACGGTGCGGACGGTCGCGTTCACCGCCGACGAGGGGCCTCGCCGCGACACCTCGCTCGAGGTCCTCGGCGGCCTGCGGCCGGCGTTCCACGTCGAGGGCTCGGTGACCGCCGGCAACTCGTCGCAGATGAGCGACGGCGCCGCCGCCGTCGTGCTCACCTCGCGCGAGCGGGCCGAGCGGGCGGGCCTGGAGCCGCTCGCCCGGTTCGTGGCCTACGCCACCGCCGGGGTCGAGCCGGAGCGCTTCGGGGTCGGGCCGGTGCCCGCGATCCGGAAGGTGCTGAAGCGGGCCGGGCTGACCCTCGACGACATCGACCTCGTCGAGCTGAACGAGGCGTTCGCGGCGCAGGTGCTGGCCTGCCTGCGCGAGCTGCCCATGGACCCCGGGAAGCTCAACGTCAACGGAGGGGCGATCGCCCTCGGCCACCCGCTGGGCTGCACCGGCGCCAAGCTGACGACGTCGCTCCTCCACGAGCTGAAGCGGCGTGGGGGCCGCTACGGCCTCGTCACCATGTGCGTGGGCGGCGGCATGGGCGCCGCGGGCATCTTCGAGCGCGCGGCGTAGGAGGTCGTTCGGGCGGGCGCGAGTCCGCCGGGAGGGTTTCGATGACGACACTCGCGAGCACCGCATCCCGCGTCACCGGCGGCGCGTGGCTGCTGGAGGAGACCGCGCCCGGCTCGGCGTTCACCCCCGAGCGGCTGAGCGACGAGCACCGGCTGATCGACCAGACCGCGGCCGAGTTCATCGACAACGAGATCGCGCCCAACCACGACCAGCTCGAGACCAAGGACTGGGAGCTCGCCCGGCGCCTCGTCCGCCGCGCCGGCGACCTCGGGCTGCTGGGGACCGACGTGCCCGAGGCCTGGGGCGGCCTCGCCCTCGACAAGGCGTCGACCGTCGTCGTCGGCACCCGCATCGGCCACAGCGGGTCGTTCGGGTCGACGTTCGGGGCCCACACCGGCCTCGCCGTCCTGCCCCTGCACTGCTTCGGCACCCCCGCCCAGAAGGAGGCGTACCTCGGCCGGCTCGTCAGCGGCGAGTGGGTCGGCGCCTACTGCCTCAGCGAGTCGGGCTCGGGGTCGGACGCGCTCGGGGCCAAGGCCCGGGCGGCCCGGAACCCCGACGGCAGCTTCTCGCTGACCGGCGAGAAGATGTGGATCACCAACGGCGGCTTCGCGGACCTCTACGTCGTCTTCGCCAAGGTCGACGGCGAGCAGTTCACCGCGTTCCTGGTGGAACGGTCCTGGCCGGGCGTGTCGACCGGCAAGGAAGAGCACAAGATGGGCCTGCACGGCTCGTCGACCACGCCGGTCATCCTGCAGGACGTCCGCGTGCCGGCCGGGAACGTGCTCGGCGAGGTCGGCCAGGGGCACAAGGTCGCGTTCAACACCCTGAACTACGGGCGCTTCAAGCTCGCGGTGTCCGCCGCCGGGAGCGCCCATCTCGCGATCGGCGAGGCGGTGCGCTACGCCGCCGAGCGCCACCAGTTCGGGGTGCCGATCGCGAGCTTCGGCGCGATCAGGCACAAGCTGGGGGAGATGGCGGCGCGCGCCTTCGCGGTCGACAGCATGATCTACCGCACCACCGGCCTCCTCGACGCGGCCCTCGCCGATCACGACCCCGCCGACCCCGCCCCGTTGCGCGAGACGCTGGAGGAGCTGGCCGTCGAGTCGTCGATCCTCAAGGTCGCGGGCAGCGAGATGCTGCACTACGTCCTCGACGAGAACGTGCAGATCCACGGCGGGAACGGGTTCGTCAGGGACTACCCGGCCGAGCGCCACTACCGCGACTCGCGGGTGAACCGCATCTTCGAGGGCACCAACGAGATCAACCGCCTGCTCATTCCCGGCACCCTGATCCGCCGCGCCGTCAAGGGGAGCGGCATCCCCCTCGTCGCCGCCGCCAAGGGGCTGCAGGACGAGCTGATGAGCCCGCCGGCGCTCTCGGCCCCCTCCGACGCGCCCCTCGGCGAGCAGCTCGCGGCCGTCGCCGCGTTCAAGAAGACCGCGGTGATGGTGCTCGGCCTCGCCATGCAGCGCTACGGGCAGAAGCTGACCGACGAGCAGGAGGTGCTGTCGTGCGCGGCCGACGTCGTCATCGACACCTACGCGGCCGAGAGCGCCGTGGTGCGGGCACTCCAGGCGGCGGACGACGCACCCCGCACCGCCGCCCTGCAGGCCGACGCCGCATGCGTCCAGGTCGACGGCGCGGCGGAGCGCATCGGCACCGCGGCCCGCACCGCGCTCGCCGCGATGGCCGAGGGCGACACGCTGCGCATGCAGCTCGCGGGGCTGCGGCGGCTGTTGCGGGTGACGCCGGTCAACACCGTCGCGATGCGGCGGCGGCTTGCGGACGCCCTCGTCGACAGGGCAGGATATGTACTGGCGTGACGGCGGGTTTGCGTGGCGACCGGCGTCGCGTGACGATGTCCGTTCGTGCGGCGGCGCGTACCGGCTTCGCGTACCCGGGTGACGGGCAGGACTCGCGTGGCCGTGTATCCGCACGACCGCGCCGCGTACCCGGGCGACGGGAGGATCCGCGTGACCGTGCGTTTGCACGACCGCGCCGCGTACCCGGTGGCGGCAGGACTCGCGTGACCGTGCATCCGCACGACCGCGCGGCGTGCCCGGGGGACCGCGAGATCCCCATGGCCGCGCATTCGCACGACGGTACGTGTGCATCTCGCAGGACGACAGCCGCGTGATGGTAACGGGATGATGGCAAGAGACACCCTGCGTTGCGCCCTCGCCGCGGGCGCGCTCGCCGCCCTCGGCGCCTGCTCGGCGCCGCCGCCCGACGAGTCGCTCTGGCTCGACGAGCTCGTGGAGTCGCGCGAGCTGAAGGACCGCTTCTTTCGCGAGGCGCCCGACTCGCCCATCCGCATCGAGCGCCGCGGACAGCTGCTGCCGCTCCACTACTACGAGCCGGCCGCCGCCTACCGGGTCCCCGCCGCCCTCGAGGTCGAGCCCGAGCAGCCGATCTACGAGATCCCGACCTCGACCGGGGTCATCCGCCCGATGCAGCGCGTCGGCGTGCTCGAGTTCGCGCTGAACGGCGAGCCGATGCGGCTGTCGGCCCTCGCCGAGGCGCCGGTGCGGTCCATCGACTCGCTCTTCATCATGTTCAAGGACCCGACCAACGAGACCGACACCTACGCGGGGGGCCGCTACATGGACCTTCCGCGCACCGCCAGCGGCCTCTACGACCTCGACTTCAACCGCGCCTACAACCCGTACTGCTACTACAACGAGGAGTTCGACTGCCCGTATCCGCCACGCGAGAACTGGCTGACGGCGCCGGTGCTCGCCGGCGAACGCCTCGCGCCCGGCTACACCGGCTTCGGCATCGGCGTGATTCCGCCTCCGCCCGAGGACGAGGTCTCGACCCCTTGACGGCCCGCGGCAAGGGCGCGGCGACGCTGGCCGGCGTCATCTTCGACTTCGACGGCGTGCTGGCGGACAGCGAGCCGCTGCATCTGCGCGCCTTTCAGGACGTCCTCGCGGAGCGCGGCATGACGCTCGGCGCCGCCGACTACTACGACCGCTACCTGGGGTTCGACGACGACGGCGTCTTCCGCACGGTGTGGCGGGACCAGGGGCTGGCGATCGACGAGGAGACCCTGACCGAGCTGATTCGAGTGAAGGGCGAGCGGTTCGAGGCGCTGGCCGGACGGGGCGAGGCCCTCTTCCCCGGCGCCGCCGACTGCATCCGGCGGATCGCGGCCGAGGCGCCGGTCGCCATCGCGTCGGGCGCTCTCGCGCCCGAGATCGAGATGGTCCTCGACGCCGCCGGGCTGCGCCGTCACTTCCGGGCCGTCGTCGCGTCGGGCGACACGCCGCGGTCGAAGCCCGCCCCGGACCCGTACCTCCGGGCGCTCGAATTGCTGCGCCCCCACGTGGCGGCGGCCGGGCTCGATCCCGCCGGCTGCGTCGTCGCCGTCGAGGACTCGATGTGGGGCATCGAGTCGGCTCTCGCGGCCGGACTGCGGTGCGTGGGAGTCGCGCAGACCTATCCGGCGAGCCGCCTCGACGCCGCCCACGTGGTCGTTCCCACCATCGCCGACGTCACCCCGGAGGCGCTGCGTGCGGGCTGCGGCGGCGCGCAGGCCTGAGCGGTCGCGAAGCGGCCATCGCGCGGCGGTGCGCACGCCCGAGCGCGAGGCTCGGACCCGTCGGTCCTTGAACGGAACGGCCCCACGGGCGACAATGGCCCGGAGCGCGTCGCCATGAACGAGTTGCCAGCCGACGTGGTGCAGCGGTTCACCGACGCCGCCGCGAGCCCCGATCCGGACCTGGCCGCGCCGGCCCTGCTCATTGCGCGTCTCGGGTATCCGCGGCTCGACCCCATCCCCTATCTGGCGCGCCTCGAGGCGATGGGCGGCGCCGCCGCGGACCGGCTGGCCGCGGCCTCGGGGTTCGGCTCGCGGAGGGCGATCGACACCCTCAATCAGTTCCTGTTCGAGGACCAGGGCTTCTCGGGAAACACCGGCGACTACGACGACCCGCGAAACAGCTTCCTGAACCAGGTGCTCGACCGCAGGACCGGCATCCCAATCACCCTGGCCGTGGTCTACATCGAGGTTGCGCGCCGGGCCGGCATCCGCGTGGACGGCGTCAACTTCCCGGGCCATTTCCTGTTGCGGTATCCGCTGGCGCCGGAGGAGGACCATCGGAACGCGGTGTTCGTGGACCCCTTCCACGGGGGCTCCATCCTGTCGGAGACCGACTGCCGCTCGCTCCTGCGGCGGCACGCCGGCGACGGCGTCGAGTTCGATCCCCGGTTCCTCGCGCCCGCCACCAAGAAGCAGATTCTCGTGCGCATGCTCGGCAACCTGAAGCGGCTCTACGTGCGCATGCGGTCGTTCCCCCAGGGCCGGGCGATCACCGACCTCCTGCTCGCCATCGAGCCCTCCGCCCTGCAGGAGCTGCGCGACCGCGGGCTGCTGTCCTACTACGTCAACGACTACGCCGGGGCCCTGCGCGATCTCGAGGCGTACCTGCGGTACTCGTCACCCGGGGCCGACGACGACGCCGAGCGCCGGGAAGAGCGCAAGGAGATCTGGGGGCACGTGAAGGCGCTGCGCCGGCGAATGGCGAGCCTGAACTAGAGTCTGCGCCGTAGAACGGTGCAGACTCCCGGCAGGGTTGGTTGGGCGCCCGTCGGAGCCGCCGGCGACGACGGGCGGGCAATCGGTCAGGGCCGGGTCGGCGGATCGGGGACCTCTATGGGAAGGTCTTCCCGGTCGCCCCATTCCTTCCACGACCCGAGGTAGTTCCGCACCCGCGGATAGCCCAGCAGGCGCAGGGCGAGGTAGCCGTGGGCGGCCCGGTAGCCGCCCTGGCAGTAGCTGATCACTTCCTTGTCCGGGGTGACCCCGGCCGCTTCGTACATCGCCCGCAGCTCGGCCGCGGGCCTGAACGCGCCGTCCTCGCCGAGGTTGCGGGTCCACTCGACGTGCACCGCCCCCGGCACCGCGCCGCCTCGCTTCGCGCGGACCGTCGCGCCGCAGTACTCGCCGTCCGTGCGCGTGTCCAGCACCGCGAGGTCGGCCGCTCCCAGGCGGTCGCGGAGCCACCGCCACGTCGCCAGCCGGTCGTCCGACCGCCCGACCATCCAGCCGCTGGGCTTCGGGGGCGCCGCGTCGCGGGTCACCTCGCGCCCCTCGCGCTCCCACGCCCCGAATCCGCCGTCGAGCTGCCGGACGTCGGGGTGACCGAAGTACTCGAGGAACCAGAACGCGCGGGCGGCCCGGATGCCCGACTTCTCGTCGTAGACGACGACCCCGCGCTCCGGGTCGACGCCCCGCGACGAGAGGAGGTGGCCGATCATCCAGAGGAACGCGGCCAGCGGCGCCGGGTCGGTGTCGGTCAGGCTGATGCCGAACAGGTCGAGGTGGACCGCGCCGGGGATGTGCCCCACCGCGAACGCCTCGGCCTGCCGGAGGTCGAGCAGCAGCGGGGCGCCGGCCCCCGCCGCCCGGCCGTCGTCCAGCTCGGCCGGGGTGATGAGAAGCTGCGGGTTGGCGTAGCCCTTGGGGTTGTCGCTCACCTGCCGTCCTCCGCTTTGGTCCCCGGACACTATGCCCTCCCGCCGTCAGGCCGGCCGGGCCGGTTCGCCGGTGTAGAAGGCCTTCGTGCGGCCCGCCGCGGCGCGCGCGGCGTCGGGGTCTTCTCCCGCCGCCACCGCCGCCTCCCCCCACGCGTCGCTGCTGCCGGCGATGAACGCCCCGCCGTCCCGCGAGGCCGCGAAGGCCTCTTCGTCAGGCTTGGGCGCCGCGGGGTCCGCGAGGTGGAGCGCGAGCCCCAGGAGGCCCATCTCCCAGCCGACGCCGGCCGCGCCCGGGCCGTACTCGTCCCAATGCGGCGAGAGGCGCGCGGTGTGGGTGAGGGTGAGCCGGGCACGGCCCGCCCCGTCGTCCGAGACGCCGACGTCCACCCAGCTCACGTCGCCCCCGAACTCCCAGGTGAGCGCGAAGTGCGACCCTCGCTCGCACGCCGTGATCGCGCCGCCGGCGTTGCCCTCCAGCTGATAGCGGCCGCCGAGCTCCAGCTCCCCGCTGACCGGTGCGAACCAGCGCGGAATGCGCTCGCGGCTCGTCACCGCGTCCCACAGGTCGTCGACCGTCGTGTCGTAGGCGCGGGAGAGCGTGACCGCGCGGGCGGGCTGCCCGTCGCGCTCCAGCGACGACACCGTTCGCGTGGTCGCGCCGAGGTTGCTTGCGACATCGAAATCCATGTTCTTCCTCGTCTCCCGTCCGTCTCTCGTCAAGGTCCCGGGTCCGAGCTCACGCAACCGTGCTCATGAGCATGACTCGCTCGTGAAGCGGCCGGTCCGAATCCAGGTCTCGACGCGAGGGCCACGGCGTTCTGCACGTCCTCGAGTCAGGCGATCTCCCACTCCGGCCCCTCGGAACGGGCCCGGCCCTCTTCCGCGAGCTTCATCAGGTGTGCGACCACGCTCTCGCGCGCCATGCCCCGCAGCGCCGGCGCGAGTCCGTCGTACAGGCGGTCGACGATGTCCTCGGGCCGGCCGACCCCCGCCCGGAGCGCCGCCACGATCTGCTCCTCGCGGCGGTGCCGGTGATCGATGTAGGCCCGGAGGATGGCCTGCGGGTCGTCGATGGCCTCGCCGTGGGCCGGCAGCATGCGGGCGGGGGCCAGCGCCTGCACGCGCCGGAGCGACGCCAGGTACTGCGAGAGGCTGCCGCCGTGCGAGGCGGGGATGACCACGGTCGTGCCGGGCACGACGAGGTCGGCCGAGAACAGGGTGCCGCCGGCCTCGTCGAAGAAGCAGAGGTGGTCGGGGGCGTGACCGGGGGTGTGGACGGCGCGCAGGGCGCCGTCGCCGGCGGGAATCAGCTCGCCGTCCGCGATCGGCTTCCAGGCCACCGCGTGCGCGCGGTCGCGCTCCGGCCAGGGCATCTTCCGGAAGGCGGCGTCGGGCCAGCGCGCGGCGAGCGGCTCGCTGCCGTCTGCATGGTCCTGATGGGCGTGCGTGACGAGCACCTGGGCCAGCCGGTCCGATCCCAGCCCCTGCTCCAGCGCCGACAGGTGGGCGGCCTCGCCGGTGGCGGCGTCGAGCAGCGTCGGCGTCCTCCCCGTCAGCAGCCAGGTGTTGTTGCCGGCGCCGGTCATCGGGCCGGGGTTGAAGCCGGGAATGCGGATGATCTGCACGGTGAGGTCAGGGTTGGACGGCGACGGGCGTTCTTCGATTCTACCCGCTCACGGTCCCGGAAGCGTCGAACACCCGGAGAACGGCGCCTCGCCGGCCGGCACCCGTCCGTCCGGCGTTTCGGTGCTCGACGCGCCGCCGTCCGACGACCCGCCTTTTGCCGGGCGCCGGGAAACCGGCGACAATGACGGGCGTGTCCGATGCTGGCGGCGCGGCCGAGCGGTTCACGGCGGACGAGCGGCGCGCCCTCTGCCCCTACTTCACGAACCTCGACGACGACGTCTTCGCCCTGCGCAACCTGCCCGAGGTGGTGAAGGGGGCCTTGTTCGCCCGCTACTCGCGCTCGGCGAAGTCGCTGCGGCGGCTCTTCCTCGACGAGTTCCTCGACGCGGTGCCGGCGGGCGGGGTCGCGGAGGCGGCGGTCGGCGTGGAGCGGGCGGACCGGCTCTACGAGCGCGTGCTCGGGGACTACGGTGACGACTCGGTGGCCCAGCTCGGGGCCGCCCACGTCGCCTGCGAGGGCGTCTCGAACCTGTTGACGAAGGTGCTCGAGCGGGGGCGGCTGGCCGCGTACCTCGAGCAGTCGACCCGCTACGTGCCGTACACCGACCGGCCCGGCGGCCGGTGGAAGTACCTCGTTCCCCGGGAGCTCGACGGACTGCCCCTGCGCGAGCGGTACGTCTCGACCCTGGATCTCGCGTTCGAGACCTACCGCCGCTGGCTCGGGCCCGCTCAGGACCACTTCCGCCGCCGCCATCCCAACACCGCGGGCGACTCGGAGGGCGTGTACCGCGCGGTCATCCGGGCCAAGGCCCTCGACACGCTGCGGGGGCTGCTGCCCGCCGCCACCCGGTCGAACGTCGGCATCTTCGCCTCGGGCCAGGCGTTCGAGGCCCTGCTGCTGCGGATGCGGGCCCATCCGCTGGCCGAGGCGCGCACGTGCGCGGACCGGATGCTGGCCGAGCTGCGGAAGCTGATTCCCGCCTTCCTCACCCGGGTCGACCGGGAGGACCGCGGGGTGCGGTGGAGCCGCTACCTGGCGGATACGCGGCGAGAGGCCGCCGCGGCGGCGGAGCGCGTGCTCGGGGGGGCGGCGCCCGCGCCCGCGCCCGAGGTGGCCCTGACCGACTTCGACCCCGACGGCGAGGTGAAGGTGGTCGCGGCGGCGCTGTACGAGTCGTCCCGGCTGCCCGAGAGCCAGCTCCTCGAGACGGCCCGCGGCCTGAGCGCGGCCGAGCGGGCCGCGGTGCTGCGCGCCTACGTCGGCGACCGCGCCAACCGCCGCCACCGGCCGGGGCGCGCGTTCGAGCGCACGGGCTACTGCTTCGACGTGCTCTCCGACTACGGCGCGTTCCGCGACCTGCAGCGGCACCGGCTCCTGACGATGGAGTGGCAGGAGCTGACCGCGGACCACGGGTGCGTGGAGCCGGCCGCCCTCGAGGACATCGGGGCGGCGAGGGACTGGCGCCGCGTCATGGCGCAAAGCCGCGAGCTCCACGCGGCGATGGCCCGCGAGACCTCCCCGGCGGCCGCGCAGTACGCGGTGGCCATGGCCTACCGCATCCGCTACCGCATGCAGATGAACGCCCGCGAGGCGATGCACGTCATCGAGCTGCGGACCACGCCGCAGGGCCACCCGTCGTACCGGCGGGTCTGCCAGGCGATGCACCGCCTGATCGCCGACGAGGCCGGCCACCGGGCCGTCGCCGAGGCGATGCGCTTCGCCGACCACTCGGCGGTCGAGCTGGAGCGGCTGGGGGGCGAGCGGGCGAGCGAGCGGCGGCGGGCGGCGCGCGGGCAGGCGGGGGGCGGGGATCAGTCGTCGTCCTTCCGGGCCCAGTAGCGGCCGTACTCCTCGAGGAAGGTGATGCTGTCGAACGAGGTCATGCGGTCGAAGAAGAGCACGCCGTCGAGATGATCGGTCTCGTGCTGGAGGACGCGGGCGGGATAGCCGTCGGCGGTCAGGGCGAGCGGCCGCCCGTGCCGGTCGAGGGCGCGCAGCCGGATCTTCGCGGCCCGGGGGACCCGGCCGCGGATGTCGGGGATGCTGAGGCAGCCTTCCCAGTCCTCTTCCACCGCCGTGCCGACGGCGGTGATCTCGGGGTTGATGACGACCACCGGGGGCATGCCCCCGTCGGGGTCGTCGACCCCGGCGACGAAGAGGCGCACGCTCTCGTGCACCTGGGGGCCGGCGAGGCCGATGCCGCGGCTGTCGTTCATCGTCTCGAACATGTCGTCGATGAGCCGCTGGATTCTCGGGGTGGCGATCTCGCGCGGCTCGAGCGGCTCCGCCCGCTGCCGGAGCACGGGGTGGCCCATGCGCGCGACCTTGAGGATGGCCATCGCCGGCGATTATACGTTAGCGGACCTTGGCGGAACGGCGCGGCGACGGCGGCAGGGCGTTCCGCCGCGGGCCGCCGTCCCGGCGCCACGACCCCGCGGCCGGCGGTAGACTGGCCCGGAAATCGTCGCCTTCGGCTCCGACGGTGCCTCCGGCTCCGCTCGCCGCCCAACAACCCTGCCGGGAGTCCGCACCGTCCTGTGGCGCAGACTCCCGGCGGCAGGAACGTCATGCACGTGGACCCCATCGCCAGCGTCTACCGCTTCTGCCACGCCTGCGGAGAGCGGCTCGTCCCGCGGCAGCTCAAGCCGGGCGAGCCGGAGCGGCCGGTCTGCTCCGGTTGCGGCGGCGTCCTCTTCCTGGACCCGAAGGTCGCCACCGGCACCATCATCGCCTTGAGGGACCGGCGCATCGTGCTCGTGCGCCGGGCCATCGAGCCGGGCTACGGGCGCTGGGTCTTCCCCGGCGGCTACGTCGACCGGGGCGAGGTGGTCGCGGCCGCCGCCATCCGCGAGGCGCGCGAGGAGTCGGGGCTCGAGATCCGGCTGGAGGGCCTCGTCAGCATCTACTCCTACGCCGGACGACCTCCCGTCATCATCGTGTACGCCGCCACCGCGACCGGCGGCACACTTGCGCACGACGAGGAGAGCCTGGAGATCGGCACCTTCAGCGAGGCGGAGATCCCCTGGGACGAGCTGGCTTTCCTGAGCACCCGCGAGGCGCTGCGCGACTACTACGCCGGGGTGCTGCACCGGCACTGCCGCTGACGCGGGACGCGACTTCGACCGAGAGCGGCGGCGCGGGCCGGGGGAAGCCGGCGAGCCCGGTGGCTGCCGGCCCACGACTGACCAGCGTGCGTGGGGGCGTCGCCCCGGCGGCGACGGGAGGGGTCGGCGGCGGCGCCGCGGCCTTGCAGCGTCAGCCGCCCGCGCCGTCGGCGGCCGGGAACCGCAGGTCGCGGCGCTCGGCCGCGCCGGCGGCGTCCTCCACCAGCGCCTCGACGGGCAGCGCCGCCTCCGCCTCGTCGAGCTGCCGCACGGTGGCGCGGGTGGCGGGGTGCTTCGGGGTGAACAGGGTGCAGCAGTCCTCGTCGGGGATGATCGACACCTCGTAGGTGCCGAGCCGCCGCGCCTCGCGGACGATCTCGTCCTTGTCCATGCCCACCAGGGGCCGGAGGACGGGGAGGGCCGCCGCCGCGTCGATGACCGCCATGTTGTCCAGGGTCTGCGACGCGACCTGGCCGACCGCCTCGCCGGTGACGAGGGCGGCCGAGCCGCTCGCTCGCGCGATGCGCTCGGCGATGCGGAGCATGAGGCGCCGGTAGACGACCACCCTGAGCGGCGGGGGCACCGCCAGCACCACCTGGCGCTGGATGTCGCCGAAAGCCACCACGTAGAGCCGCGACTCGAGCTGACGGCGGGTCAGCAGGGCCGCGATCTCCGCCACCTTGTCCTGGGACGTGCGGGACAGGATGGGGTAGCTGTGGAAGTGGACGAAGCGGACACGGCAGCCGCGCTTGATCATCCGCCACGCCGCCACCGGGGAGTCGATGCCTCCCGACAGCAGGCACGCCACCCGGCCGCTCGCTCCGCTGGGCAGGCCCCCGGCCCCCGGCTCCTTCCGCAGGCAGCAGAACGCCCGGTCGGCCAGCACCTCCACCCGCACCGTCAGGGCCGGCCGGTCGAGGTCGACCCGCCACCCCTTGGCCGCCTTGATGCGCCCTCCCAGGTTCCGCTCGATCTGCGGCGACGTCAGGGGAAACCGCTTGTCGGCGCGCCGGGCCGTCACCCGGAAGCTGTCCGCCTCGACCCCGTCGAGCTCGGCGAGCACGGTGTCCGTGATGGCGTCGAAGTCGCAGGCGGCGGGTACCGCCCGCAGGAAGTTGGCGACGCCCGGCACGCGGGAGAGCCGCTCGCGCACCTCGGGCCACTCGCCGTCCGCGGCGTGCTGCAGCTCGATGCGCCCCATCAGGGCGCGGACCCTGACGCCGTCCACGCCGCTCATCGCGGCGCGGATGTTGGTGACGAGCCGCTCGACGAACCAAGGGCGGTTGCGCCCCTTGAGGGCGATCTCCTGATAGTGGACGATGACCGAGGGCATGCGCGGATCCGATAATCTACCACGCGGGCCGGCGTTGGACCGAGGGCCTTGTGGAGAGAGAAACGCACCGCGACCTCGCCTACCAGGCGGAAGCCCTGCGAGGGGTCTCGCGCACGTTCGCCCTGACGATTCCCCAGCTTCCCGGGCCGTTGCGCGACGTCGTCGGCAACGCGTACCTGCTGTGCCGCATCACGGACAGCATCGAGGACGAGCCGGGACTGACTCCCCCGCAGAAGCGTCGCTTCGCGGGCCGTTTCGTCGACGTCGTCGAGGGCCGGGCGGACGCGGACGACTTCGGGCGCGAGCTCGGCGCCCTGCTGTCGCCGTCCACCACCGCCGGCGAGCGGGACCTCGTCGCCAACACGCCGACGGTCATCCGCATCACCAAGGGGTTCGGCGACGGCCAGCGGCGGGCCCTCGCCCGCTGCGTCCGCATCATGGCGGAGGGCATGTCGGCCTTTCAGCAGCTCGACACCTCCGCGGGCCTCAGGGACCTGCGGGAGCTCGACCGGTACTGCTACGTGGTCGCGGGCGTGGTCGGCGAGATGCTGACCGAGCTCTTCTGCGACTACTCGGAGGAGATCGGCGAACGCCGCGACGAGCTGATGGCGCTGGCGGTCTCGTTCGGCCAGGGCCTTCAGATGACGAACATCCTCAAGGACGTGTGGGAGGACCTGGGGCGCGGGGCGTGCTGGCTGCCGCGCGACGTCTTCCTGCGAGAGGGCCTCGATCTGCGGGAGTTGCCGGGGCGGCGGAACGACCCCGCGTTCGGCCGGGGCCTGGACGAGCTGGTGGGCATCGCCCGCGGGCATCTGCTGAACGCCCTGCGGTTCATCCAGCTCATCCCGGCCCGGGAGACGGGCATCCGGCGCCACTGCGTCTGGGCCCTCGTCATGGCGGTGCTGACCCTGCGGCGCATCCACGCGACGCCGGGCTTCCGGAGCGGGCGCGAGGTGAAGATCTCGCGGCGCAGCGTTCGCGCCGTCACGACGTGGGGGAGTCTGGCGGCGAGATGGAACCCGGCCCTCGGCCTGCTCTTCGGCGTGCTGGCGCGCGGCCTGCCGGCTCGCCGGGGCGAGCCCCGCGCGACGAGACTGGTTCCGCTGCGCGACAAGCCGCCGCGGTAGCATGTCGGGTCATGCGTGATCTAGTCGCCGGCGTCGTCGCCCTCGGCCTCTTCCTGTTCGCGCTGGGGCTGATCTCGACCCTGCGCTACCACCACCGCGCCCGCGAGCGGGAGCGGCGCGCGCTGCGCGCGGCGGGCCGCCGGGTGCTGGCGGAGATACCCGCCGCCGACGGGCTCGACCTGTTCGTGGCCGACGACGCGAGCTTCTACTGGAAGGACCGGCCGATCGCGAAGCCGACGGTGCGGCTGGTGAGAATCCTCATCAACGGCGCGCCGCTCGCCACCCACGCCGCGCCCGGCTACGGGCCGGAGGACGCGGGCGATATCGACCCGAGCGCCCTCGATCGCCCCGAGGGGATCGCCCACGACCGCTGGGACGTCCTGATCGGGACCGACGCCGGCGAGGTCCTGGTCGAGTGCGGCAGCGTGCGGGAGCGCGTCTCGCAGGAGCTGGCGCGCGCGGTCTTCGACGCCGTCAAGGCGGACATGGAGCGGCGGGCCGCGGCCCGGGAGAACACCTCGGGGGCGGCGGCCGTCAGCCGTCTCCGTCCGCCTCCGGCAGCGGGAGGAACGGCCGCGCGGTGACTTCGGCGGGGAGGCGCCGATGGCCGTCCGTCGCGACGAGCTTCGTGCCCGGCGCGGCCAGCTCGCGCTTGACGTAGCCGAGGGCGATGGGCCGGCCGAGGGCCGGCGATCGCCGCGCGGTGGTCACCGCGCCGACCGCCTCGGCGTCCGGCCGGTCCGCCGCGAGCAGGGCCGCGCCGGCGTCCGGCGGGGCATCGTCGCGGTCGAACCGCAGGCCGACGAGCCGCCGGGCGACCCGCCCCTGCCCGCGGTGGAGAATGCGGACGATGACCTCCTGGCCGACGTAGCACCCCTTGGTCTGGCTGATGGCGCGGGACTCGATGCCCGCCTCGAGGGGAATGGTGCTCTCGTTCATGTCGGCGGGGAACGCGGGCCGGCCCGCCTCGAGCCGGAGCAGGGCGAACGTCTCGGGGGCGAGCTCGGCCGCGCCGGCCCCGGCCAGCGCCCCGGCCAGGGGGCGGGCGGCCGCCGCCTCGGCGTACAGCACGAAGCCGACCTCGCCGATCTCGTCGCTGCGCACCACCGCCACCGGGGCGTCCCCGAACCGGCCGGGCCGCTGGTGGTACTCGGGCAGCCGGCCCAGGGCATCGGCCCCCAGGGGGCCCCGTTCTCGATGGGCCGGCCGAGGTCGGCGACGATGCGAGCCGCCTCGGGTCCGTGCACGGCGACGGCGGCCCAGGCCGCGGTCCGGTCCTCCACCGTCACGTCCTCGGTGAACACGAACTCGCGGAGACGATCGAGGATCATCGCGGTCACGCCGGGGCCCACGTCGAGCAGCAGCTCGTCCCCGAGGTTGACGACCGCCATGTCCGCGGTCATCCGGCCCTGCGGCGTCAGCCAGGCCGAGTAGCATCCCTCCCCGGGCGCGAGCGCCGCGACGTCGTTCGTCAACAGCCCCTGCAGGTAGGCGGCCCGATCGGCCCCCTTCAGCACGATCCGGCCGCGGGCCGCGAGGTCGAGGAAGGCCGCCCCGCGCCGGGCGGCGTCGTAGGGTGCGAGGCCTTTCATCGGGATTCCGCGTTGGGTGGTATGCTCATGTCGATGGGCATCGGCCGGTATTCTAGCAGTCCGTGGTGGAGCCCCGCGTTGCCCCGAGAGCGGCGAGGCGCGGGATGCATCGCCGCGCGAATGCAGCGGGGTCTTCCACCGCGGGCTGCTACCCCTGCGGGACCGGCCCGGCAGGCGAAGCCCCGCGTCGCGAGGCGGCGGGGCCTCCGGCTCGTGCTCCTCGCCGTCCTTGGCCTCGCGCCGGCCACGGCGCCGGCGCAGATCGCCCTCGAGCTGGCGCCGGGGCCGGCGACCTTCAGCGTGTTCCTGCGCTCGAGCCCGGTCGGCTTCCAGCGCACCGACGTGCGGCGCAGCGAGACCGGCTGGATCATCGAGTCGCGCGGCGACCTGTCCCAACCGCTCGACATCCGGAACCAGGCCTTCCGGGTGGATTACGACTTCTGGCTGCGCCCCGAGGCCCTGCGGGTCGCCGGCGTCCGCCGGAGCCTCCCGTTCTCGCTCGTCACCACCTTCGCGGCGGGCGCCGCCGTGGCCGAGCTGGACGAGAACGGTCAGCGCTCGACCTTCGATCTCGCGCCGCCTCCCGACGCCGTCGTTCTCCTCGACTTCTTCTTCGGGGGCTACGAGGCGCTGGCGTGGCAGCTGGGCGGCTCGGTTCCCGGCGCCGAGATCCCGGTCTACGTGGCGCCGCGCACCCTCACCCGGGCCCGCGTCGACCGCGTCGGGCGCCAGCATATCGAGACGCGGACGGCGGCGGTGATCGAGGCCCGCGTCCACGGCATCTCGTTCCTGCACGACGACGGGGTGGTGGAGGTGGAGGTGTGGACCGACCCCCGCCGCCGGCTGCTGCGGGTGTACATCCCGCAGGCGGCCCTCGACCTGGTGCGGGACGACATCGCCGGCGTCGGCACCCGGGTCCGCACCCTCGCCCATGCCGGCGACGAGGCGGTCAGCGTCCGGTCGGAGGGCTTCGGGCTCGCCGCGACGATCACCACGCCCGTCGATCGCCCGCGGCCGCGGGACGGCTGGCCGGCCGTCCTGCTCGTCTCGGGGCCCGGCGCCCCCGATCGCGACGGCACCTTCTCGGGGGTGCCGGTGCTCGGGCAGCTGGCCGTGGGCCTGGCCGACGCGGGGTTCCTGGTGGCGCGCTACGACCGGCGCGGCATCGGGCGCAGCGGCGGGCGACCGGAGTCGGCCGGGGTCGAGGAGTACGGCGAGGACGCCCGCCGGATGGTGCGTTACCTGGACGACCGGGACGACGTGGACCGGGACCGCATCACCGTGGTCGGGCACGCGGAGGGCGGCTGGCCCGCGATGCTCGCCGCCGCCCGGGAGCGGCGGGCCGACAACCTGGTGCTGATCGGCGCGCCGTCCACGAGCGGGGCCGAGCTGGTTCTCGAGCAGCAGGGCGCCGCCCTCGATCGGCTGAACGCCGCGGCGGAAGAGCGGAACGAGAGGATCGGCCTGCAGCGGCGCATCATCGACGCGGTCCGGGACGAGGGGTCGTGGGACGGCGTCCCCGACGCGATGCGCCGGCAGGCGGACACCTACTGGTTTCGCAGCTTCCTCGACTTCGATGTTGCCGACGCGCTGCGAAGAACGCGGCAACCCCTGCTGATTCTGCACGGTTCGCGGGACACGCACGTCGGTGCGCATCACGCGCAGCGGCTTGCGGAGCTTGCGGGCCGCCGCCGCCGGGGCGCTCCGCCGCCGCAGCAGACGACTCTCGAGGGCCTGGACCACCGCCTCGTCCCGGCCGGGCCCGACGCGGCCACGACGGTCGCCGCGTTGACGGCGCCGTCGATCGGTCCCACCGTCGTCGACACGCTGACCACATGGCTGAACCAGAGACCCAACGACCGGTGAAACGGCACGAGGCGAGCCGCACCGACTGGCTTCTGCTGGCCGAGAGCAACGCCGAGGGCGGCCCCTACCGCTTTCGCGTCACCGCGGGGCGGGCGCGGACCCTCGGCCGCTCGACGAATGCCGACTTCGTGCTCGACGCCGTGCTCGTGTCGCGCTTCCACTGCTCGCTGTCCGTGGCCGACGGCGAGCTGGCGGTCGAGAACCTCAGCCGCTCGAACGGCACCTTCGTCAACGGGCGCCGGATCGAGCGGGAGGTGCTGAAGGACGGCGACCGCCTGCGAGTGGGCCGCATCGAGCTCGTCGTCTCGACCGGCGCTTCGCGCGGGGACGAGACGCGCCAGGAGTCTGCGCCGTAGAACGGTGCAGACTCCTGGCAGGGTTGGTTGGGCGCCCAGCGGAGCCGAAGGCGACGATGGGCGGGCTAGCCGCACCGAGCGGCCGCTTTCTACTTCCGCGGCGTCGACGGTCGCAGCTCGACCCGGCTGGGGAGGCTGCGGGCGGGGTGGCGCAGCAGGTCGACGACGGCCCGGGCCACGTCCGAGGCCGCGAGCTTCCAGTCCATGTCCGGGGACGGCCGGCTGCCCCCGAACTCGGTGTTCACCGAGCCCGGCAGCACGCAGCTCACCCGGATGCCCTCGCGTCTGACGTCCTGCATCAGCGACTCGGTCAGGGCGTTCAGGCCCGCCTTGGACGCGCAGTACGCGACCCCGCCCGCGAACGGGTGCTTGCCCGCGAGGCTGCTGACGTTGACGATCCAGCCCCCGCCCCCGCGCTTCATCGCCGGAACCGCGGCGCGGCAGCAGTAGAACACGCCGGACAGGTTCGTCTCGATCGTCTCGACCCAGGCGTCGACGGAGAGCTCCCCGATCGGCGCGAAGCGGCCGACGCCGGCATTGTTGACGAGGACGTCCAACCGGCCGAGCTCGTCGACCGCCGCCGCCACCAGACGCTCCGCCTCGTCGTGGCGCCGGACATCGGCGACGACCGCGGCCACTCGTCCGGGGCCGGGCGCGGCCTCGATACGCGAGCGCGCCTCGTCGAGAACGGGGCGGGAACGCCCGCACAACAGCACGTCGGCGCCTTCCGCCCGCAGCGCCTCCGCCGTCGCCAGTCCGATTCCCCGCGAGCCGCCGGTCACGAGGGCGGCGCGGCCGGCCAGGAAGCCCGAGTTCACGTCCGTCATGGCGTGCGATTCTAACAGGCCGGAGGCGACCTCCCCGCCGGCGGGGGGACCACTACAATACGGAAGGCATGGCCAGGGTCGCGATTGTCGGGGCCGGCGAGCTCGGCGGGGCGCTGGCGCACAAGCTGGCCGCCCGGGACCGGGTCGGTTCGGTGTGCCTCATCGACGCGTCGCGCGGGGTCGCGGCCGGCAAGGCGCTGGACATCCGACAGTCCGGGCCCATCGAACGGTTCGGGACCCGGGTGACGGCGGGGGCAGTCGACGCGGTCGTCGGGGCCGGGGTCGTGGTCGTGGCCGACCCCGCCGCGCCGGCGGACCGAGACGGGCCGGGCGTTCCCTCGGCGGAACGAACGGCTCTGATGGAGCGGATCGCGGGCCTGACCGGGAGTACCCCCATCGTCTGCGCGGACGCCGCCGCCGGCCGCCTCGTGGCCTGGTCCGTGCGCGAGCTGGGCATCGGCCGCACCCGTATCGTCGGTTCCGCCCCGGAGGCGCTGGCCGCGGGCCTCCGGGCGCTGATCGCTCTCGAGGCGGACGTCTCGCCGGCCCAGGTGGCCGTCCAGGTGCTGGGGACGCCCCCCGAGCATCCCGTGGTGGCCTGGAGCAGCGCGTCGGTCGCCGGCGGCTCCCTGGAGGCACGCCTCTCGCAGCCGGCGCTGGTCCGCTTGCGCCGCCGCGTCGAGGGCCTGTGGCCGTCCGGTCCGTATGCCCTGGCGTCGGCGGCGGCCCGGGTGGTGGAGGCGCTCGCGGTGGGAGGCTCGCGGCGGGTGTTCACCTGTTTCGTGGCCGACGATGCCCGCCGGCCGGCGTCGGCGGCCGCCGCCGCGGTGACCCTGCACGCGGGCGGGGTGGGCGACGTGGTCGAGCCGGTGCTGAGCCCGTCCGAGCGCGTGCTGCTGGACAACGCGCTGGAGCCGGCCCCGTGAGCCGATGTGGCCGACGCGTCAATCGACGAGACGGCGGTCGAACCGCCGGGCGAACTCGGCGGCGAGGGTCGTCTCGACCTCGGCCCACGGCGGCGCGGCCCCGAGGAGGCGGGCGAGCGACGTGACGCCGTAGCCGGCGAGGCCGCACGGCACGATGAGCCGGAAGTGGTCGAGGTCGGTGGCGACGTTGAGGGCGAAGCCGTGGCTCGTCACCCAGCGGGAGAGGCGTACGCCGATGGCGGCCAGCTTCTCGCGGCCCACCCAGACCCCCGTCAGCCCCTCGGTGCGGCCGGCCTCGACCCCGAAGCGGGCGGCGGTGCGGATGAGCACCTCCTCGAGATCGCGGACGTAGCGGTGCACGTCGCACCGGTCGGGCTTCAGGCTGAGGATGGGATAGCCCACGAGCTGGCCGGGCCCGTGGTAGGTGACGTCGCCCCCGCGGGGCACGTCGATCACCTCGATGCCGTGCTCGCGCAGCCCGGCCGCCGAGGCCAGCACGTGGCCGGGCCGCCCGCGTCCGCTGACCCCCACGGTGATGACCGGGGGGTGCTCCAGCAGCACGAGCCGGTCGGCGATCTCCCCGGCCTGGCGCGACCGTACGAGATCCCGCTGCCGGTCCAGGGCCCTCCGGTAGGCGACGGTCCCCCATCGCCGGACCTCGAGCACGGGCAGCCCGGGGGCGTCGCCGGCCCCGTCGGCCGCCTCGGGCTCCGCGCTCAGGACCGGTGCGCGGCCTCCAGCCACTGCGGATCCTCCAGGGCCTTCTTTACCTGCGCCAGGAACCGGTCGGCGACCGCCCCGTCGATCAGCCGGTGGTCGAAGCCCAGGGTCAGGAACGCGCGGAGCCGAGGGACGACGGCGCCGTCGACGACGGCGGGCCGCGGCTCCACCGCCCCCACCCCGAGAATCGCGACCTGGGGCTGGTTGATGATCGGCATCCCGAGCAGCGACCCGAAGCCGCCGGGATTGGTGATGGTGAAGGTGCCGCCCTCGACGTCCTCGGGCACGAGCTGCTTCGCCCGCGCCCGCGCCGCGAGGTCCTTGACGGCCGCGTCGATGGCGCCGACGCCGAGCCGGTCCGCGTCCTTGACGACCGGCACGATGAGGCCCTGGTCGAGGGCGACGGCGATCCCCAGGTTGATGCGGTCGTGGTACACCACGTTCGTGCCGTCGACCGACGCGTTGACCACCGGCGTCGCGGCGAGGGCCTCCGACACCGCCCGGGCGATGTACGCGAGGTAGCCGGGGGCGGTCCCCTCGGGATGGCCGGCCCGGGCCGCCGCGACGGCCGAGAAGTCGACCTCGAACAGGGTATGGACGTGGGCCGAGGTCCTCCGGCTCTCGACCATGTGCTCGGCGATGCGCCGCCGCATGACGCTCATCGGCTCGACGCGCGCGCCGGCCGCACCGGGGGGCGCGGGGCCGCCGGCGACGGTCCCGGCGCCGCCGCCCTGTCCGTGCGCCGCCACGTGGGCCAGCACGTCGGCCTTGGAGATGCGGCCCCCTTCTCCCGTCCCGGTGATCGCCGAGAGGTCCACGCCGTGCTCGGCCGCGAGTCGCCGTACCACCGGCGACAGCCGGAGCCGGGAGGCGGGGGCGGGGGCATCGGCAGCCGGACGCGGTGCTTCCGCCCGGGACGCCTCCGTCGGCGGGGGCGGGGGCGACGTGGCGGGCGCCGCCGCCTCCTCCTCGGCCTCGGCGGCGCCCCCGGCCGAGGCGGCCTCGCCGGCCGCTCCGATGACCGCGACGACCGAGTTGACCGGCACCGTCTCGCCGGCCGCGGCGCGTATCTGCACCACGACCCCGCCGGCCGGCGCCGGCACCTCGGCATCGACCTTGTCCGTCGAGATCTCGAACAGCGGCTCGTCCCGGTCGACCGGTTCGCCGACACTCTTGATCCATCGGACGATCGTCCCCTCGGCGATCGACTCGCCCATTTGGGGCATCAGCACGTCGGTAGGCATTCAGTGCGTTCCAGAGTGGTTTGGCGACGTCCGGACGGGCCGGGAGTCTGCACCGTCCGCGGCGCGAGCTACCAGCCGGATTGGCCGGGCGGCAACCGGCGCCGCCGGTCGACGCTCTCCGGGCTAGCGCCGCAGAACCCGTCGCAGGCTCCGTGTTCTGCCCCAGCCCCGCCGTCCCAGGAGCTTGCGCCGCGGCACTCCACTGCGTTGCGCTTCTGCGGCGCAAGCTCCTAGTGCTGCGTCACGCCATAATCTTCGGGCACGGGCCCGACCTTATGGCCACATTGTCAACGACTTGTCAGCACCGCACACCCGAACTCTTGGCTGTGGCGCTGCACTAGGCGTCCAGCACCGCATCCTTGAGGCGGGCGGCGATGCGCGCCTTGACGACGGTCTTGGCGGGAATCTGAATCTGCTCGCCGGTGGCCGGGTTCCGGCCGACCCGGGCCGGCCGTTCCTGCCGCACCAGCTTGACCACGCCCGGCAGGGTGAACTCGCCCGAGCGCTTGAGCTCGGTCTCCGATAGTTCCTGCAATTCCTCGAAGAGGTCGCGCACCTCGGTGCGCTTCATCCCGAACCGGTCACCGAAGTGCGCGAACAGCTCGGTCTTGCCCATTCTTCGAGTCTCTGGCATCGGCGTTCTCCCCTGGCAGCGCCGCACGGTGGCCGCGGCCGCGTTCTGCGACCGGCGCGGCGTCCCGCCAGTGCCGCACCGGGCGTTTGGTTGTAGAGGACGTCTGCCCGCGGGCAGACGCCCCGGCTCGGGTGATCAGCCTGTCGGCTTCGACCCGGCGGGATCCCGGTTCAGCGCGGGACGTGGACCGCGGGCGGCCAGCGGGGCGGATGGTCTGCCGTTCGCCTTCCGGCGCGCCATTGGCAACGTTCGATTATAGGGGAATTCGGGCCGTCGTGCCTGCCCTTGCTCCGACGATCGCGAACCGCGCTTGCCGGGCGCCCTCCCGGCCGGCGAACCCCCGCTTCCGGACGGGCGTGCGGTGGGTCGAGGGAGGGGCGGGAGGGGCAGGGCCCCTGCCGCCGACTGGTAGAATCTCCCGATGATGGCGGAACCCGTCGAGACGTTTCCGAATCCCGAGCCGTCCCGGGACTACGAGATCGTCATCAGTTGCCCCGAGTTCACGTCCGTGTGCCCGAAGACCGGGTTGCCCGACTTCGGCGAGATCCGCATCACCTACGTGCCCGACGCCCGGTGCATCGAGCTCAAGGCCCTGAAGTACTATCTCCTCGGGTTCCGCGACCGCGGGGTCTTCTACGAGCGCCTGACCAACCAGATACTCGACGATCTCGTGGCCGCGTGCGCGCCGCGGCGCATGGTCGTCGTGGGCGACTTCTCGGCGCGCGGCGGCATCACCACCACCGTCACCGCCCGGTACCAGCAGCCGGCGCCCGAGTCCCCGTCGCCGGAGCGGGCGTCTCCGCAGGAGTCTGCGCGGTAGGACGGCGCCACTCCTGAAGGGTTGGTCGGGCGCCGAGCGGGGCCTGAGACGGCGCGGGACGGGCTGGATCCGCGCCGGGCCCGCGGGCCGGTCGATCCGGGGAACGCGGACGGCGCCCGGCCGTCGGGCCGGGCAGAGGCGGCGGGAGGAATCCGTGGAGACACCGCCCCATCGCGTGGACATCGGCGACGCCCTGGATCTGCACACGTTCGCCCCGCGCGACGTGCCGTCCGTCGTGGAGGAGTACGTCAACGAGGCGCACCGGCACGGGCTGACCGAGGTGCGCTTCATCCACGGCCGCGGCATCGGGGTGCAGCGCCGCGCCGTGCACACCGTGCTCGAGCGGCATCCCCTCGTCGTCGAGCTCTGGGATGCGCCGGAGTCCCGCCTCGGCGCCACCGTCGCCCGGCTCGTGGGCGGCGGGACGCAGGGCGCGCCCGGGTCGGGCCCGAGCCCCGAAGCCGATGAGCCGCCCGCCTGATCCGGTGCCGCCGGGCCGCGTCCCCCTGCCGCCCCGGCCGGCCGTCGACGACGGCGAGATGCTCGTGCGGGCCACCCGGCTTCGCGACGAGCTGGCCACGCGCCGCACCGTGCGGGACTTCTCGGACCGTCCGGTGCCGATGGAGGTCATCGACGCCTGCCTGCAGGCGGCGGCCTCCGCCCCCAGCGGGGCCAACCGCCAGCCGTGGCACTTCGTGGTGGTGACCGATCCCGCGACCAGGCGGCGGATTCGGACCGAGGCCGAGGCGGAGGAGCGCGCGTTCTACCGCGAGCGGGCCCCCGACGACTGGCTCGAGGCCCTCGCCCCCCTCGGCACCGACGAGCACAAGCCGTTCCTCGAGGAGGCCCCGTGCCTCATCGTCGTCTTCGCCCAGCTCTACGACAGGGACGCGGAGGGCGGCAGGCGGAAGCACTACTACGTGCACGAGTCGGTCGGCATCGCCACCGGCATGCTCATCAGCGCGCTGCATCAGTGCGGCCTCGCCTCGCTCACCCACACCCCGAGCCCCATGCGGTTCCTCAACGCCATCCTCGACCGGCCGGCGCACGAGCGGCCGTTCCTCATCCTCGTCGTGGGTCATCCCGCCCCCGGCGCCACCGTCCCCGCCATCACCCGCAAGCCGTTCGACACCGTCGTGACCCACCGGTGAGCCGCGCCTGTTCTCACGGCGCCGGCCCGACGCGGGGACGGCGGCCACCCCGTCGCGACCGGCGGCCGGTGTTGTCATGCCGACGGTCGGTACTGTCGCGGCGGTGGCCGGCACTTGTCGCGGCAGCCCGCGGGGTCTCGTGGTGCACAATAGGCGCGGTGCATCCCCGACGCGCCCGCTTCGCCGCCGTCGTCATCGCCGTGCTGATGGCGCTCGCCGCCGGCTCCGCCGGTCCGGCCGCCCAGCCCCGCCTGCCCGAGCTCGAGATCGATGCTCCCGCCTCGCTCCGGACCGTCGCCGAGCGGGTCGCGCGGTTCCCGTTGAGCGGGCTCGCCAACGCCATGCGCCTCGCCGGGCTGACCGATCCCGGCCCTCCGATCGACGTCGTCCTCGTCGCCGAGGGCTCCGAGCTGGCCCGCCGCACACCGTCCTGGATCTCCGGATTCGCCGACCCCGGCCGCAGCCTCGTCGTCCTGTTCCCCGGGCGCACCCGGCTCTACCCGACCGACTCGCTCGAGGCGCTGCTGCAGCACGAGGTCGCCCACGTCCTCTTCTCGCGCGCCGCCCGGGGACGCCCCCTGCCCCGGTGGTTCAACGAGGGGCTGGCCCTCGCGGCGGAGCGGCAGGTCGGGTTCGAGGACCGGTCCCGGGTGGCCTGGACCCGGATTCGCCACGGCGAGGTCCCGCTGTCGGACCTCGAGCGCCTGTTCACGGGCGGCCCCGCGGCGACCCGCCGCGCCTACGCCATCTCGAGCGCCCTCGTCGGTGACGTGCTCGAGCGCCACGGCGACGCCGCCGCCGGCCGCATACTCGCCCGCCTCGGACAGGACCGGCCCTTCCCCCGCGCCTTCGAGGAGGCGACGGGAGAGTCCCTCGAAGCCGCCGTCGGCCGCTTCTGGCGGCGCCGGCCGATCTGGATCCGGTGGGTGGCGTTCGCGGGCCGGCCCCTCTACCAGTGGATGGTCATCACCGTGCTCGCCCTCTGCGCCATCTACGCCCACCGCCGCCGCCGCGCCGAGCAGCGCCGCCGCTGGGAGGAGGAGGAAGAGCACGAGCTGGCCGAGGACCTGCTGCGTCGGCGCCTGCGCGAGGCGGACCCGCGGGCGCCGGGCAGCGCCTACGACGAGCATTGACAGCGCGGTGGCCGAGCCCCCAACGTCGTGCTGACCGGGCTCGCGCGCTGGGCAGCGCCTGCGACGAGCACTGACAGAGCGATGATGAGAACGCAGCCCGTTGTCCCGGCCCTCGTGGTGCCGGTCGCGGTCGGACTCGTGTTCGGCAAGTGCCCGGCGGTGCGGGCGTAGAGGCTCGACCCTGTGCTGGCGCCGCAGGACGATTCGGGGCACCGGGGGCTTTGCAGGCAGATCGCGGGCGTGACATTCCCGATCGGGCAGCGTCGGCCTGATCCGCGTCATCCCGGCCCCTGATTTACCGATCGGGACAATACTGCTTGTCAGGCCCCGTCGATTCGTCTACATTTCCCGATCGGGAAATAGAACATGACGCCGGCACAGATCGGGCAGTTCGTTCGCCGGACGCGCCGCGCTCAACGGCTCCGGCAGGATCAGCTGGCGGGCGCCGCGGGCGTCGGGGTGCGGTTCCTCGTCGAGCTGGAAGCCGGGAAGGCGACGGCCCAGCTCGGCAAGGCGCTCGCGGTGCTGGCGGCCCTGGGCTGCACGCTGCGCATCGAGCCGCCGCCGGGGGCCGAGGACAGCGGCCCGCCGACGTGATGCGCGCGCTCACCGTCTGGTGGGAGGGCGCCGTCGTCGGTTCGCTGACCGTCGACCGGCGCGGCGCGATGCGATTCGCGTACGATGGCGGCTGGGTCGCGGACCCGTCCGCGGCGCCGCTCTCGGTCTCGCTGCCCAAGCGCCTGGAGCCGTTCTCTCCTCGGGCGTGCCGTCCGTTCTTCGAGGGACTGCTGCCCGAGGGCGCGCAGCGCGACGCGGTGGCGGCGGTTCTCGGCGTCTCGCCCGCCAACGAGTTCGAGATGCTCGATCGGTTGGGGGGCGAGGTGGCGGGCGCCCTGACGTTGTGGCCCGCCGGCGAGACGCCGCCCGCGTTCGAGGCGGCGGGGCCGCCGACGGCGCTCTCGGACGACGAGTTGGCCGGCCTCCTCGCGAGACTCGAAGCCCGGCCCTTCCTGGCCGGCACGCGGGGGCTTCGCCTGTCTCTTGCGGGGGCGCAGTCGAAGCTGCCCGTGGTCCTGGTCGACGGGCGGGTCGCGCTCCCCGCGCCCGGCCAGCCGACGACGCATGTCCTCAAGCCGCCCATCGCCCGTTTCGAGGCCACGACCGAGAACGAGGCGTTCGCGATGCGTCTCGCGGCCGACCTGGGGCTCGACGCGGCGCCGGTCGCGCCGTATCGCGTCGGCGAGGGCCCGTCGTGTCTGCTGATCGGCCGCTACGACCGCCGGCGGGGGCCGGACGGCATGGTCCGGCGCCTCCACCAGGAGGACTTCTGCCAGGCCCTCGGCGTCGTCGCCGGCCGGAAGTACGCCGCCGAGGGCGGGCCCGGGTTCCCGCAGTGCTTCGATCTGGTCCGCCGCGCCTGCTCCAGACCGGCCGTCGAGCTGCTCAAGCTGCTCGACGCGGCCATCGTGCAGGTGCTGCTCGGGAACGCCGATGCGCACGGCAAGAACTACAGCCTTCTGTATCGCGAGGACGGCATCGCGCTCGCGCCGTTGTACGACCTGCTCTCGACGGTGGCCTGGCCCGAGCTGTCCCCGGGGTTCGCCATGAAGGTCGCGCGTCGCGCCACTCTCGAAGAGCTGCGACGGGGCGACTGGGACCGCTTCGCCGGCGGAATCAGCCTCGGCGCGCCCATCGTCCGCCGACGGGTCGGGGAGCTGGCCGATCTCGCGCTCGACCGGGCCGGGGGGGTCGCGGAGGACCTGTCCCACGCGGGCCTGGACCAGGGCGCACTCGCCCAATGCGTGGCGCGCACCACCGAGCGCGCCCGGCGGCTCGCGTTGACCGTCTGATGCCGGACGCGAACCCGCGCGGTTTGCCGGCGGAGATCAGCGAGCTGGTGGGTGCCCAGGAATGGCCGCCCGCGTGAATCGCGGTGAGCTCGAGCGCGGGCAGACTCCGGTTTCAGAAGAACAGCTGAACCAGCTCGCCGTCGATCTCGGTGATGGTGGAGCGGTTGGACGGCCACACGGGCCGGGCGAGCGAGGACTCCCAGCGGTCGAGCCGGTCCTGCAGGTCGCGCAGGCGCTCGGGAAGCCGGTCGGCGAGGTTGGCGCGCTCGGCCTCGTCGTCCGCGAGGTCGTAGAGCAGCGAGACCTGCCCGTGGGGCGACGCGTCGGGATAGTCCTGCAGCGGAAGGAGCCGGCCGTTTCCGTGGGTGGCGGCGGGGTCGGCGCGGTTGACCTCGAAGAGCTTCCACCGGCCCATGCGGATGGCCCGGTTGGGGCCGGCCCGCCAGTACAGGACGTCGTGGGGGCGGCCGTCGACGGGGCCGGTCAGGTACGGGACGAGGTCGACGCCGTCGCGCACCACGCCGTCGTCGAGCGAGGCGCCGGCGAGGCCCGCGAAGGTCGCGAAGAGGTCGAGGCTGATGACCGGCTCGCGGTACACCTGTCCCCCCTCCAGGCCGTTCGGCCAGCGCATGATGAACGGGATGCGGATGCCGCCCTCGAGATGGAAACGCTTGGTCCCGCTGAACGGCCCGTTGCTGCACGCGATGGCCGCGTAGCCGACGCAGCCGTTGTCGCTCATGAAGACGATGAGGGTTTCGTCGTCCGCGCCGTGGGCGGCGAGCCGGTCGACCACCGCCCCGACGCCGCGGTCGACCGACGAGACCATGGCTGCGTAGATGCGGGTGCGGAAGTCCTCGACGTGGGCGACGGTGTCCATGTACTCGCGCGTCGCCTGGAGGGGCGTGTGGGGCGCGTTGTACGAGAGGACGAGGAAGAACGGGGCGTCGGCGCCCGCGCGACGGTCGATGAAGTCGACCGCCTCGTCCGTGAGTACGTCCGTCAGGTACTCCTCGACCTCGACCACGTCGCGCCCGCGGTAGATCTCGCGCCCGATCCGCGTGCCCGCGGGCCGGTCCGGGTCGAGCACCGCCTCGGGGTGGTCTCCCGCGAAATAGGTCGTCCCGCCCGTGAGCAGGCCGAAGTACTCGTCGAAGCCCCGCGACAGCGGCTGCTGGTCGGGCCGCCGGCCGAGGTGCCACTTGCCGACGTAGCCGGTCGCGTAGCCGGCGCCCCGCATCAGGTCGCCGAGGGTCCGCTCGCCGGTCGACAGCCCGATCTCGACGTCGCGGCCCGACGTGTTGAACTCGTAGCCGTGCCGCTGCGGATAGCGCCCGGTCATCAGCCCCGCGCGGGACGGGCTGCACACCGCGGCCGCGACGTAGGCGGCGGTGAACCGGACGCCCTCGGCGGCGAGGCGGTCGAGGCGCGGCGTCCGCATGATGGGGCTGCCGTAGCTGCCGAGGTCGCCCCAGCCGAGGTCGTCGGCGATGACCAGGACGACGTTGGGCCGCGCCGGCGGCTGGGCGGCGACGATGCCGGCGGCGGTCAGCAACAGGACGTGGGCGGCGACGACGCGCTGGAGGCTTGACATTCGGCTATCTTACCCCTGCGGGCCGCGCCGCCCCCCGCCGGCCGCAGCTCCGGCGAGGCGCCGGACCCGATCTGGTCAGGTTCACGGTTCCTGCGGCCGCTCGTGCTCGCTTCGCGCCGAGGATTGCCCGCAATCCGGTACCCTGGGAATCGTGACGAAGGGCTCGCCGGCGTCGACCCGCGGTGCGCCGTACGCGGCGGCCCGCTCGTTGTCCGTTTCCCACCGCGTCAACCGCGAGGCGGTGGTCGTGCTGGGGTGGGGCCGCGCGATTCTCCTGCAGCTCGCGCATCCCCTCGTGGCGGCCGGCGTCGGCGCCCACAGCGGCTTCGACGCCGGGGCGCTGGCCTACGTCCGGCGCATGCGCCGCACCATCGGGGCGATGCTCTCGCTCACCTTCGGCACCGAGCGGAAATCCGGGAGACGGCGGACCGCATCAACGCCATCCACCGCCGCGTGCACGGCCGGCTGGATTGCACGGTCGGCGGCTACCCGGCGGGTACGCCCTACGACGCCACCGACCCGGTGTTGCTCACGTGGGTCCACGCCACCCTCATCGACAGCCAGCTTCGTACCTATGCGCTCTTCGTGGGACCTCTGGCGCCCGACGAGGAGGACCGCTACTGCGCCGAAGCGGCGCGGGTCGGCCCGCTCCTCGGGGTCTCCGCCAGCGAGCTGCCCGACACGAGGGATCGGCTCGACGGCTATCTGGACCGGATGCAGCGAGAAGATCGGTTGGCGGTCGGGGTGGGTGCGCGGCGGCTTGCGGACGCCTTGCTCGCGCCGCCTGGGAGGCGGTGGGTCGCCCCCGCGCTGTGGTTGGGCCGGCTCACCGCCGTGGGGCTGCTGCCGGAACCCATTCGCGACGCTTACGGATTCCCGTGGCGCGCGAGGGACGCCAAGCGGCTGCGGTCGGTCGCCGCGGTGCTGCGCGCGGCGCGGCGAATCACTCCGCCGTTGCTGTTCGAATGGCCGGCGGCCAGGAACGCGCGCAAGCGCGAGTCATAACGCGGCTACCGCGGTGTGGCGGCGGTCTCCTGGACGCGCGCCCCCCGCAGCAGGTTCTCCATCCCGTAGTTGCCCTCGTGGCAGGCGTACTCGTACATCGGACCCGCGAAGCGGCGCATGGGGACGGACGCGGTCCACGGGCGCGTGTACGTGTCGGGGTCGTTCACCGTGTAGTGGTGCTCGATGGTGTCGGCCTCGATGCGGGTGAAGCGCTCCACCAGGGTCAGGGCGCCGCTCGTTCCGGGGCAGCAGTTGAACGAGTTGGTGTAGATCTCGTCGCGGAAGTTCGTGGTCTCCACGACGAGGGTGTCGCCCTCCCAGCGGCCGCGGGAGTCGCCCATCCACAGCCGGATCCGCTCGTCGACGGGCGGGCGGTCATCGAGGGGGATGATGCGCGGCTCGTGGATCATCTCTTGCAGCATCACCACGTGGCCCGGCGTCTGCAGGACGAGGAAGTGGTTGTTGTAGCCGCCGGGCCGCTTCGGGGCGCCGCGGGTGACGCAGCGCTCGGCCATGGTGCGGCCGGTCCAGCTGTCGCTGTCGCGGGCCCAGCCCGCTCGCGTCTCGCCGCCGGCGGTGCGCGGCGGCAGACGGCCGTCCGGCGGGTCGATGACGAGCGACGTCCGGGCGAGGGCGGTGCCGCGCTCCCACCAGAAGTCGTTGTAGGTGCCGGGGTCGCCGGGCGGGGGCGGCCGGTCGTTGCGGCCGACGTTGGCGGCGTCGATGGCCGCGACCTCCTCGTCGGTGTAGACGGCCCGGTCGGCCACGTCTTGGGGGCGCTCGAGGGGGGTGGTGGTCGAGTTGGTCCACAGCCCCTGCAGGTCGGGCTGGCCGTCCGGCGTCCGGGGAGGCGTCCAGCCGTCCTGAGGACGGTGGCGGCGCGGCGCCGCGGCACCGCGGCGATCTCGACCTCCAAAGGGCGGTGGCGCGTGCGGGGCGCCTCGACCGCACTTCCGTGTGCTCGAGACTCACGGCGGTGGCCCCGCGTGCCCGGAACCGGCCCGTCGCATCATGTGGACCTCCTTGACGAAGTGCAGCGGGTTCCTCTTCCTACGGCTCGAGCCCGAGGAGCCGCGCCGGGTTGTCGCGGATCATCACGTCGATGTCCGCGTCGCTGACGCCCTCGGCGCGCAGCCCGTCCATGAGGGCGTTCAGGCCGTCGGGGTGCAGCGGGTTCCCCGCCTGTCCGAGGTCGGACGCCAACAGGAAGTGGCGGGCGCCGTAGGTCCGGATGGCGTCGGCGTAGTCGGCGTACGAGAACTGGCCGTTCATCACCGCCAGCCACACCAGCTCGATGACGACGTCGTGATCGGCCATCGCCTGGATCTGGTCCGGGGTCGGCGACTGGCCGAGCCCGTGGGTGACGAGAATCTGCTCGACCCCGCGGGCGCGCGCCTCGGGAATCAGGGCCAGCACCTCCTCGGGCGACGAGTGCCCCATCGCGAGCACGAGGTCGTGCTCGGCGACGAGGTCGAAGATCTCGCCGAGGGCGGGGTCCATCTCGCCGCCGCGCATGACCGGCACGAACGGGCCTGGGTCGCCGGCGCGGGTCATCCAGAACTCGGCGTCGAACGTCGGCAGCCACACCACCTTGCCCCGCCCGCCGGAGAACGCCACCATCTGTCGCACCACCTCGGCGTTCAGGCCGCCGACCGAGTGGTTGAGGGCCACCCCGCCGAAGATCTCGATGCCCGGCACCTCCTGCATGGCCAGCCACGCGCGGTCCGCGGTCATCGTGAAGTGGTTCTTCAGGACGATCCCGCGCATGCCGGCCCGCTTCGCGATGCGCGCGATCTCGAGGTCGCCGACCGAGCGGGGACGCGAGTCGGGTCCCGAGTGCACGTGGAAGTCGATGACTCCGGCGAGGCTGGTGGTCTGCCCCGCGGCGGGCTGGACCAGGGCGACGCCCATCAATGTAGCCGCGCACGCGGCGGTCCACCGTCTCATAGTGTGTTTCCTCTCTGCCTGTCCCGGGCCATCCGCCAGCGGTCCTACTGCCCGGCCGCCGCGCCCGCCGGCGGCACGTTGCCGTTCGGCTTGAGCGCGGCCACCCCCGGCCCCCCGGACGGCCCGCGCAGCGTGAACCACAGCGTCCCGTCCCGGTCGCGGTCGAGCTTGGGCGTGTGGGCCCGCAGCTCGGGGAACGGGAAGTAGGTGAACTCGCCGGTCTCCTGGTCGAACCGCACCAGCGAGTTGTAGATGCCGTTCTCGACCCACAGGTTGTCGTCGGCGTCGGGCCAGACGTCGTAGGGGTTCCCGTCCTTGAGCGGCAGCTCGAACTCGGTGACGGTCCCCGTCACGGGGTCGATGCGCGAGATGGCGTTGCCGAAGTAGTGGGCGGCCCACACCTTGCCGTCGGAATCGATGGCGGGGCGCCGCGCCGGGTTGGCCATCGGGTACGAGCGCCACGCCGCCGTCTCCTGGTTGTACATGAAGATGGCGGGGGTGTGCAGGCCGACCGCCCACACCCGGTCCTGCCGGTCGACGACGATGCCGTAGCCGCTGAACCCGGCCAGCGGCTCCCACTCGGTGAAGTCGTTGGCGGCGAGGTCGAAGCGGCCGATGCGGCCGGCCGAGGCGAAGTAGGTGTACCAGAACTGCCCGCGCGAATCGACCCAGACGCTGTGCGGCCCCGCCCCCTTCGTGGGCATCGGGTAGCGGGTCATCTCGCCGGTGGCGGGGTCGAGCTCGCCGAAGTGGTCGCCGGTCAGCTCGACCCAGTACACGCGCCCGCGGTGCTCGACGATGCCGTGGGGGGTGACGTTGATGTTCCCGGGGTTCTCGATCCAGAGCTCGTCGGTGCGGGTCTCGAAGTCGGGGTCGCGGCTGTCCATGCGGATGATCGAGTTCGAGCCGTTGCCCGACACCCAGATGACCCCCGGCTCGGCGAGGCTCGCGAAGACGCTGTGGATGCTGCCGCGCGGCGGCGCGCCGTTCGCGAGCAGGCGCTGCGGCCCGCGCTTCAGCTCGTACTCGACGTAGACGGCCTCGGACAGCGCCGCCTCGTCGCGGACGAGGGGGTCGAGCTCGAGGTCGCGGGGCTCCGACCCGGGTCCGAAGAGCGAGGTCAGGTACTGGATGATCAGCTCCTTCTCCTCCACCGACACCAGGTCGTGGGTGACCTGCGGCACGCCGGGGGCCATGTTGGCGACGCGGCCGTCGACGTCGAACATCCGGTCGACGGCCTGCCGCCAGCCGCGCTCGTTGCGCGGTCCCCGGCGGTGGAAGCCGGCCGGGCCGTGACAGCCGAAGCAGCCCCGCAGCATGATGTCGCGGGCGGGGTGGGGCGGATAGAGGGTGTCGAAGTCGACGATCTCGGCCGCCCGGCCGTCCGCGGCCCCGCCGCCGTAGTTGCGCTGGGCGCTCGCGCCCCGCGCCGCCGCGCCCTCCTCGGGCCCTGCCCCCAGCGCCGTCAGCGCGATGTCGACGGTGGTCGTCCCCCCGGCCCGCACCTCGACCGTGGCGGTCGGCGACTCGAACGCCTCCTCGATCACCGAGACGTCGTAGGTGCTTGGCGGCAGGTTGTAGATGCGGAAGCCGCCGTCCACGGTGTAGACGGTGTAGGCGATGCGGTGGACGGTGTCGTGCGCCTTCACGCGGAGGGCGCGCACCTCGCCGCGGTCGGCCGTCACCCGGCCCGCGATGACGCCGCTGTCGCCGTCCTGGGCGAGGGCAACCCCGCCGGGGAAGCCGCCGCCGGCGAGCAGGATCGCTGCCGCCCCGGCGGCGACGACGCGCCGCCGGACGCCGCGGGTTCGTGGTTGCTTCGGCATCGTCTCACCTCGATTCCGGGATCGCGATTGCCGAGGCCTCGCCGGCGGTGCGACTTCGTTGCCGCCCCGGCACCGCCGACGGTCGTTCACTGATTCCCTGGCCTGCTGCAATCGTCCACTGATTCCGTGGCCCTCAGTATAGGAGCAGGGCAGCCCCCGGTTAAAGCCGCCGGCTATCGCCGCGGTTCCGGAGGTGGGGACTGCGGCGGGATCGACGAACCGACCCGGTGCTTCTCGACGCCCGCCTTCCTCCGCGGTTGCGCGGGCGTACGGCAGCCAAGCCAAGGCTCACGCCGATGCCTCTCCGCGGTTGGGGGGCGCAAGCGTCCGGCCCGGTCACCCCTGCCTTTCGAGCGTCTTCTGCCCGGGTCGCAGGCGCAAGCCTCCCGCGTCCGGCGTTCCCTTGGCTGCGTTTCACGCAGGTACGCGGGTGTAAGATCGGCGCATGGTGCGAGCCGTCGCCGCCGCCCTGGTCGCGGTGCTGACCGGGGCTGCCCCCGCCAGTGCCGGTGCGGCCGGTCCGCGCCTGCATCCCGGCGGCGGAAACCCGGCGCAGAGCGCCGCGCCTGCGTCATCGCCGCAACGAGCCCTCCTCGACCGCTATTGCGTCACTTGCCACAACCAGCGGCTGCAGACGGGGGGGCTCGCCCTCGACGCCGCGGACGTGTCGCGCGTCGGCGAGGCGCCCGACGTCTGGGAGCGGGTGGTCCTGAAGCTGCGCGGCGGCATGATGCCGCCGGCCGGCCGGCCGCGCCCCGGCGGAGCCGCTCTCGACGAGCTGCGCGGGTGGCTCGAGGCCGAGCTCGACCGCGCCGCCGCCGCCACCGTCGAGCCCGGCCGGGTGCCGACCCACCGCCTGAACCGGGCCGAGTACGCCAACGCCGTCCGCGATCTGCTGGCCCTCGACATCGACGCCGAGGCGCTGCTGCCGGCCGACGACACCGGCCACGGGTTCGACAACCTCGCGGGCACCCTCGCCCTCTCGCCGGCCCTGATGGAGCGCTACCTGACCGCGGCCCGGCGCATCAGCCGCCTCGCGGTCGGCGACCCTGGGATCGGGCCGGGCCTGACCTCGCGCACCTACACGGTGCCGATCGCGATGACCCAGAACGACCGCATGAGCGAGGCGCTGCCGTTCGGGTCGCGCGGCGGCCTCGCGGTGCGGCACCGCTTTCCCCTCGACGGCGAGTACGTCCTCACCGTCCGGCTGAAGCGGAGCGTCTACGAGTACATCGTCAACCTCGACGAGGCGCACGACCTCGACGTGCGGGTCGACGGCCGGCGGGTGGCCCGGTTCACCGTCGGCGGCGCCGAGCCGGGGAGGCCGGCGCCGGTCAGCTTCTCGGGCACGTTCGTGGCGGCGGGGGCCTCGGAGTTCCCCACCCAGGACTGGGACGACTACCGCACCGGGGCCGACGCGGGCCTCGCGGTGCGGGTCCCGGTGCGGGCCGGGGCCCGGGTGGTCGGGGTGGCGTTCGCCGACAAGTCGTGGGAGCACGAGGGGGTGCTCCAGCCCGAGCTCCGGGAGTACGGCGCCACCGTCACCGAGACCACCGACACGTCGTCGCGGCCCGAGGGGCCCGGGCTGGAGAGCGTCACCATCGACGGGCCGTACGCGGCGACCGGACCGGGCGAGACCGCGAGCCGGTCCCGCATCTTCGTCTGTCGCCCCGAAGCCGCGGACGCCGGCGGGGAACGCTGCGCCCGGACGATTCTCGCCCGGCTCGCGCGGCGTGCGTACCGCCGGCCGGTGGGTGAGGGCGACCTGGAGCCGTTGCTGGCCTTCTACCGGGAGGGACGGGACGCGGCGGGAGGGGCGGAAGCGGGGGCGGACGGCCCTCGGGAAGGACGGGAGGCGGAGGATCTCCGGGAACGTGTGCCAAACCCCGCGGGGGAGTGGTCGGCGGACGGAGTGGGTGGGCGGTCGGCGGACATGGCGGCGGCACGGCCGACGGAGGGAATCGAGGCGCGGCTTCCCGTCGTCGCTGAGGCCGTGCAGCCGGCGGACCCTGCGGTTGGACGGCCGGCGGACCCTGCGGTTGGACGGCCGGCGGACCCTGCGGTTGGACGGCCGGGGGTGGCCGGTGCGGGTGGGTGGCCGTCGGCGGGCTTCGAGGCCGGCATCCAGGCCGCGGTCGAGCGGCTCCTGATCGACCCCGAGTTCCTGTTCCGCATCGAGCGCGACCCGCCCGGCGCGGCCCCCGGCGCCCCCTACCGGCTCACGGACCTGGAGCTCGCCTCGCGGCTGTCGTTCTTCCTCTGGAGCAGCATCCCGGACGAGGAACTGCTCGACGTCGCGGAGCGGGGCCGGCTCGCCGACCCTGGCGTGCTCGAGGGCCAGGTGCGGCGCATGCTCGCGGACGCCCGCGCGTCGGCTCTCGTCGACAACTTCGCGGGCCAGTGGCTCTCGCTGCGGAGCGTCGAGGGCATCGCCCCCGACCCCAACCTCTTCCCCGGCTTCGACGAGAACCTGCGCGAAGCGCTTCGGCGCGAGACCGAGCTGTTCTTCGAGAGCCAGCTCCGCGAGGACCGGAGCGTCGTCGAGCTGCTCTCGGCCGACTACACGTTCCTGAACGAGCGGCTGGCCCGGCACTACGGCATTCCCGGCGTTACCGGCAGCCGCTACCGGCGGGTGAGTCTGGCCGGCCGGGGACCCGCCGCGGCCCGGCGCCTCGGCCTCCTCGGCCACGGCAGCATCCTCGCGGTGACCTCCTACGGCAACCGCACCTCGCCGGTGCTCCGGGCGAAGTGGCTGCTCGAGAACGTGCTGGGGACGCCGCCCGCCCCGCCGCCGCCGGACATCCCGCCCCTGCCCGCCGGGGGCGAGGCGGGCGAGCCCCGCACGGTCCGCGAGCGGCTCGCGCAGCACCGGGCGAACCCCGCCTGCGCCGCCTGCCACGCGCCGATGGACCCGCTGGGCTTCGCCCTCGAGAACTTCGACGCCATCGGCCGGTGGCGGACGAGCGACGCCGGGTTCCCCGTCGACGCCTCGGCCGTGCTCGCCGACGGGCTCACCGCGTTCGCTGGCCCCGGCGGGCTGCGGCGGGTGCTGCTCGGCCGCTCTGAGCAGTTCGTGGAGACGGTGGCCGAGAAGCTCCTGGTCTATGCCCTCGGGCGCGGCATCGAGCACCACGACCGCCCGGTCATCCGCGCCATCGTGCGCGAGGCGGCCGAGGACGACCACCGGTGGTCGTCGCTCATCCTCGGTATCGTCGAGAGCGCGCCGTTCCGGATGCGGAGGTCCGAGTCATGATCATCACCAGGAAGGCGATTCCCCGGCGGACGATGCTGCGCGGGGTCGGGGCGGCGGTGGCCCTGCCCCTGCTCGACGGCATGGTGCCGGCGGCGACGGCCCTCGCCCGGACGGCGGCGCGCCCGGTCCCGCGGTTCGGCGTCGTCTACATCCCCAACGGGGTCGTCATCGACGAGTGGACGCCGGCCGGCGACGGGGCGGGGTTCGCGTTCTCGCCCATCCTCGCCCCCCTCGAGCCGTTCCGCGACCGCGTGCTGGTGCTGAGCGGCCTGACCCAGAACGTGAACGGCCTCACCGCGCGGAGCGGGGCGGTGCACGGCCGCTGCGCGACGAAGTTCCTCACCGGGGCCATCCCCCGGCCGTTCGGGCAGGAGGGCAACGACTTCCTCGCCGACGTCTCCCTCGACCAGCTCATAGCGCGGGAGATCGGCGGCGAGACGCCCATCGGCTCGCTCGAGCTGTCGCTGGAGTCGGGCGACAAGGGCGCGGGGACGTGCGACGGCGGCTACAGCTGCACCTACAGCCACACCATCTCGTGGCGGGGGCCGCGCACGCCGCTGCCGATGGAGCACAACCCGCGGGTGGTGTTCGAGCGCATGTTCGGCGACGGCGGCAGCACCGACCCCGCCGCGCGCCGGGCGCGGGCCGAGCGGCGCCGCAGCCTCCTCGACTCGGTCCGCGGCAAGGCGGCGGACCTGAGCCGCGGCCTCGGGCCGAGCGACGCGGCGCGGCTGGGCGAGTATCTCGACGCGGTGCGCGACATCGAGCGGCGCATCCAGGGGGCCGAGGCGCAGGCGGCGCGCGAGCTGCCGGCGTTCGACCAGCCGGCGGGGGTGCCCGCGGGCTTCGCGGACCACGCGCGGCTCATGTTCGACCTGCAGGTGCTCGCGTGGCAGAGCGACCTGACCCGGGTCATCACGTTCATGGTCGGCCGCGAGTTCAGCAGCCGCACCTATCCCGAGATCGGCGCCCCCGGCGGGCACCACCCCCTGTCGCACGAGGGCAGCGCGGCGAGCCGCGAGCAGCTCGTCCGCATCAACGAGCACCACGCCGAGCAGTTCGCCTACTACGTCGACCGGCTCGCCGCGACCCCCGACGGCGACGGGTCGCTGCTCGATCACGCCATCGTCTACTACGGCGCGGGCATGGCCGAGGGCGACCACCGGCCGTGGAACCTGCCCCTGGTGGTGGCCGGCGGGGGCGGGGACGCCTCGCGGGCGGCCGGCACATCAGCTACGCGGGCGGGGCCGGCGGCGGCCGGTCGGTCGACGGGGGCACGCCCCTCGCCAACCTGCACGTGACGGTGCTCGAGAAGCTGGGGATGCGCGTGGACCGGCTCCACGACAGCACCGGGCGGCTGGACTTGTAGGTGACCGTGGTGAGACCGCGTGTCGTACCGGGAACGGCGAGGGCGCCAGCGGGGCGAACCGCGTTGGTCGCGCTGCTGGCGGTAGCGGTCTGCGCGGCGTCGGGTGCGGCGCGGGCGGCAGACGGCAGCGCCCGGCGGGCTCTGGACTGCTGGTGGGGGCGGCGCTGATCGCGGCGGTGCGCAACGGGCGCGCCCTCCGGCGGCGATCACGGCGGCCGAGTTGCGCGCGCGGCTGGCCGGTCCGGTCGACGTGAACGCGCGGCAGCCCGACGGCGCGACGGCCCTGCACTGGGCCGTGCACCACGAGGACGTGGTGGCGGCAGACCTGCTGATCGGGGCCGGCGCCGACGCCGACGCCGCCAACGACCTCGGGGTCACGCCGCTGCTCATGGCGTGCCGGCGCGGCCACGGCGCCCTCGTGGCACGACTGCTGGCCGCCGGCGCCGACGCGAACGCCGCCCTGCCGAGCGGCGAGACCGCGCTGATGGCGGCGGCCCGCGCGGGCAGCGTCGAGGCGGTGAACGCACTGCTGGCGCGCGGCGCGCCGGTGAACGCGGCCGAGGCGACGCGCGGCCAGACCGCCCTGATGTGGGCGGTCGCGAACCGGCGGCCCGCCGTCACGCGGGCGCTCCTCGACCACGGCGCCGACGTCGGCGCCCGGACCGTCACCCGCCGCCGCGTCTACAACATGGGCGGCAGCCGGTCGGCGGGGTCGGCGTCGCGGGGCATGGCTCTCGAGGAGGTGGTCGAGGGCGGCAGCACCGCGCTGCTCTTCGCGGCCCGGTCGGGCGACGTCGAGTCGGCTCGCCTGCTGCTCGCGGCCGGCGCCGACGTCCACGATACCGCCGCCGACGGCAACCCCGCCCTGATCGTCGCCGCCCACGGCGGCCACGGCTCGCTCGCGGCGCTGCTGCTCCGCGCCGGGGCCGACCCCGACGCCGCGCCCCTCGGCTACACCGCGCTGCACGCGGCGGTGCTGCGTGGCACCCTGCGCGACCGCGGCGTCCCCAACGACGACCCCGGCGCCGGCGTGCCGCTCGTGCGCGCGCTGCTCGCCCACGGCGCCGACCCCGACCCGCGGCTCGGAGGGGCACGCCGGTGCGGCGCTGGAGCCACGACTTCGCGTTCATGGACCGGTGGGTCGGCGCGACCCCCTTCTGGCTCGCGGCGCACTTCCTCGAGACCGAGATGATGCAGGTCCTCGCCGACGCCGGCGCGGACCCCCGCGCGCCGAACCGCGACGGCGCCACGCCGCTGATGGCGGCGGCCGGGCTCGGCTACAACCGGGGCGGCGGCAGCGCGTTCATCCGGGACCGCCGCGACTTCTCCTCGTACAACCCCGTCGAGTCGGCCGCGCTCGGCTCCGCGATTCCCGCCGCCGAGGAACGGCGGACCGTCGCGGCGGTCGCGGCGGCCCTCGCCCTGGGCGCCCGCGTCAACGCCGCCAACGACGCCGGCGACACCGCCCTCCATGCCGCCGCCTCGCACGGCATGAACTCCGTCATCGAGCTGCTGACGGACCACGGCGCCGATCTCCAGGCCGAGAACGGGCGCGGCCAGACCCCGGCCGACCTCGCCGTCTACGCCGACGGCATCGCGGGCGACCGCTACGTCCGGGAGGACACGGCGGCGCTGCTGCGCGCCTGGCCGACGCGGCGCCCGCCCCCGTCCCGCCGCTCCCCGCGCCCGCCCCGCCGCCCCCGCGGCCCCTGCCGAGGCGCGGGCGCCGGCCAACCCGGTGCGGCCACCGCGGCATCGGTGGCCGCGGGCGCCGCCGCCTACGCGACCCACTGCGCCGCCTGCCACGGCGCCACCGGCCGGGGCGACGGCGCCCTCGCCGCGGCCGCCGCCGCCTACGGCCCGCGCCCCTCGAACCTCGCCGACCCCACGTGGCGGCACGGCGGCCGCGACGGCGAGATCTTCACCGCCATCCGCGACGGCATCGGCCCCGACTTCTTCATGGACGCCTTCGGCGATCGGCTTTCCGAGACGGACATCTGGAACCTGGTCAACTTTCTCAGGAGCCTGCGGTAGAGCTGGAAGCCCGTGGCGAACCCCGCGTTGCACCACGGACTCGAGGAACAGTCGATGCAGGCAACGATTACCAGCAAGGGACAGGTGACTGTGCCCAAGCCGATTCGGGACAAGCTCGACCTCCGGCCGGGCGACAAGATCGACTTCATTCTCGAAGGCGACGGTCTGCGGGTCACGCCCGTCGCCGCGTCGGTGACGAAACTGAAGGGCATGGTGCCGAAACCGGCGGTCCCGGTCAGCCTCCAGGAGATGGACGCGGCCATCGCGAGCACGGCGGCTGCCCGGCGCTCGCTGAGCCGATGATCGATGGCCGCGGGTCGGGAGCTGACCGCGATATACAATCCCGCTTCGGTTCCTCTCGCGGGAAGGACGGGTGATGCGGAGCAGAACACGGGTTGGCGTGACCGTCGTCGTCGCGGTGTGGGCCATCGTCGGGTTGGCCCCGGCGCAGCCGGCGGCTCAGGAGGTGGGTCCCGCGCGGGGGGCTCTGGTGGTCGTCGGTGGCGCGATGCGGGACCCCGCCATCGTCGAGCGGTTCGTCGAGCTCGCGGGCGGGCCCGAGGCGCCGATCGTCGTCATTCCGACGGCCGGCGGCGGGGAGACCTACGACCAGTACTATCCCGGGCTTCGCGCGTTCCGCGCGGCCGGGGCCACCGACCTGACGGTGCTGCACACCACCGACCCGGCGGTGGCCGACGACGCCGAGTTCAGCGCGCCGTTGCGGCGGGCGCGGGGGGTGTGGTTCCCCGGCGGACGGCAGTGGCGGCTCGCCGACGCCTATCTGGGCACGCGGGTGCAGGAAGAAATCGCCGGGGTGCTCGAGCGCGGCGGGGTGGTCGGCGGCTCCTCGGCCGGCGCGACCATCCTCGGCTCGTACCTCGTCCGCGGCGACACCGCCACCAACACCATCATGATGGGCGACCACGAGGAGGGCTTCGGCTTCCTCCGCGACACCGCCATCGACCAGCACCTGCTGCGGCGCAACCGGCAGTTCGACCTCATCGAGGTCATCGAGACGCATCCCCACCTGCTGGGCATCGGCATCGACGAGGACACCGCCATCGTCGTCGAGGGCGACGAGTTCGAGGTGATGGGGCAGAGCTACGTCGTCATCTACGACCACGAGCGGCTGCTCGACTCGGGGGGGCGGTTCTACTTCCTCGGGGCGGGGGACCGGTACGACCTGAGACGCCGGCAGGCCTACCGCGTGCAGCGGGTGCCGCGTCCGTTCGACCGGGTGGTGGAGCGCACCTGGCCGGCCCGCTGACGGCGCGGCGGGCCTCGGACGCCCGCGCCGCGCCGGCGGCAGGTGCCGCGCTTGCCGGCCGGAGGCCGGTTGGTGCCACCCACACGGCGCTACGGGACGCACTCGACAGCGTCGGTGCCGCGCTTGCCGGCCGGAGGCCGGTCGGTGCCGGACCCGCGGGCGCGACAAGGGGTATACCATATGGCGTTCGCGTCGTCGGTCGCGGGGCCTGTCCCCATCGGTGTGAACGCCGGCCGCGGCGCCGAGAGATTCGGGTTGCCGCCCGTGCGCGAGGGCGGCGGCCTCGGACTGTCCTGGAGGTGGAAGATGACTAGCCGGTTGATCGCATGCTCGCTGACCGCGGTAGCCCTCGTGACCCTGGCGCCGGCCGGCGCCGCCGCCCAGACCGAGGCCTCGGAAGCCCCCCGGACCGCGTGGGGCGCCCCGGACCTGCAGGGTGTCTGGGACTTCCGCAGCCTGACCCCGATGGAGCGCCCCGAGGAGCTGGCCGACGACGAGAGCTTCTCGCCCGAGCAGGCGGCGGAGTTCGCGGCCGAGACCATTCGCACGCGGAGCCGCGACGCCGACACCTCCGACCGCGTGGTGCCCTACAACGACTTCTGGTTCGACGAGGGGACGTCGGTGACGACCGAGCGCACGTCGCTGATCGTGGATCCCCCCGACGGACGGATTCCCGACCTGACCGAGGAGGCTCGCCAGCGGCAGGCGGCCCTGGCCGAGGCGCGCAGCGCCGTGTCCAGCCACGAGCCGACCCCCGGCGGCTTCGTCGAGGACCTCGGTCCCGGCGGCCTGCAGGTGCGCTGCATCCTCGGCTTCAACTCCGGCCCGCCGATGGCCCCGAGCGCCTACAACAACAACGTGCAGGTGTTCCAGACCGAGGACACCGTGGTCCTCTTCGCCGAGATGAACCACGAGGCCCGCGTCGTGCCCCTGGACGGGCGCGACCATCTCACCGACTCGGTCCGTCAGTGGACCGGCGACTCGCGGGGGCACTGGGACGGCGACACCCTGGTCGTCGAGACCAGGAACTTCCTGCGCGAGACGAACTTCCAGCGGGGGGCGACCACCCCCAACCTGACGCTCATCGAGCGGCTCACCCGGGTGGACGCCGACACCCTGCGCTACGACGTGACGGTGGACGACCCGACGGTGTGGACGCGGCCGTGGACGTACTCGGTGCCGATGCAGTTGAACCCGTATCCGCTGTACGAGTACGCCTGCCACGAGGGCAACTACGGCCTCTACAACATCCTCGCCGGCGCCGCCGTGGCGGGGGCGGAGCAGTAGCGAGCCGCCTCGCGACCGCCGTCGCGCTTGGTGAAGAGAAGTGAACTGACCGCATTCGCCGGCGACACCGGCGAGAGGAGTGCGCAATGACGAGTGGAACGAGCCCCCGGGAGACGACCCGCAGGGAGATGATGAAGCAGAGCCTGGCGCTGGCCGGGGCGGGGGCGCTGGGCGTGCACGGGTGGACCCTGCCGGCCCTCGCCCAGGGCGAGACGCCGGTGCCGTTCACCGACGTGCCGGACGGCTTCGGCCAGCCGAACCCGGCTGCCGCCATCCGGATCTACGACGTCCGGAACATCGACGGCCCCTACACGCCGGCCGACTCGTTCTACACCATCCAGCACTTCGGCAAGCCGGTCATCGACGCCGACGGGTTCAGCCTCGGCGTGTCCGGCCTCGTCGACCGGCCGGCGACGCTGACCCTCGACGACCTGCGGGGCATGGACAGCATCGAGATCGACGCCGGCTACGAGTGCTCGGGCAACTCGCGCCGGCTCATCCAGGGGCTGGCGAGCAACGGCCGGTGGACGGGGGTGCCGCTGCGCGCGGTGCTCGACCTCGTCGGCGTGCAGCCGGCAGCCCGGGAGGTCGTGTTCTTCGGCGCCGACAAGGGGCCCGAGACCGTCGACTTCCGGGGGACCCCCTACGAGATCGACCAGCCGTTCGCCCGCAGCCTCTCCCTCGCCGACGGGATGACCACGGGCCCGCTGCTCGCCTACGCGCTGAACGGGGCGCCCCTGACGGTCGAGCAGGGCGCGCCGCTGCGGCTCCTCGTGCCGGGCTGGTACGGCGTGAGCAACGTGAAGTGGCTCTCGCACGTCCGCGTGCAGTCCGAGCGGTTCCTCGGCAAGTGGCAGGCGCGGTGGTACCGCACCCTGTGGTCGGAGGAGATCGGCGGCGAGACGGTGTGGCACGAGACCGAGGTGTCGCGGCTGCGCGTCAAGTCGGTGATCGCGCGGGTGACCCGGGTCGGCGACCGCCACGAGGTGCTCGGCTTCGTGCTGCACGACGGCACGCCGCTGCGCGGGGTGCAGGTCAAGGTGGACGACGGCGCCTGGCAGGCGGCGACGCTCGACCCGTCGACGGGCGGCCAGTACTCGTGGAAGCTGTTCCGGTTCGCGTGGGACGGCGCCGCCCCGGGCGAGCACACCCTGGTGTCGCGGGTCACCGACGTCGACGGCAACGTGCAGCCGACGAGCGAGGAGCTGTCGGCCATCAAGCAGACCGGCCTCGAGGACAACTCGCAGTTCCCGAGAACCGTGATGATCGCCTGACGGCTGCGGGGAAACTCCCGGCGGCTCGTCCCGGGGGCGTCCGGCGCTATACTGGGGGCTCCAGGACCGAGGAGTGAAGAGGTGACGGCCATGCTGAAGCGAGGCATCGGTGCGGCGCTGGTGTTGGGAGTGGTCGTCGCGGCATGGCCGGCGGCCGCGGCGGCGGGGCAGACCGAGGCGGGGCCGCCGTCGCGCGAGCTGTTCGACCGCTACTGCGTCACCTGCCACAACCCGCGGCTGCTGACCGGCGGGCTCGACCTCGGCGCGGTGGACCCGACCGAGACCGCGGCCCACGCCGCCATCCTGGAGAGGGTCGTCCACAAGCTGCGCACCGGTCAGATGCCGCCCGAGGGGCGGCCGCGGCCCGACCGGGCCGAGGTCGAAACGTTCGTGACCCGCCTCGAGCATGCGCTCGACGGCGTGGCGGCGGCCGACCCGAATCCCGGCCGGGTGGCGTCGCGGCGGCTGAACCGCGTCGAGTACGTCAACGTCATCGAGGACCTGCTGGGCCTCGAGGTCAACGGCGAGGAGCTGCTGCCGTCGGACATGGCGGGGTTCGGCTTCGACAACAACGCCGAGGTGCTGTCGATCACGCCGGGGCTGATGTCCCGCTACATCACGGCCGCGACCAAGATCAGCCGGGCCGCGGTGGGCAGCCCCGACATCCGCCCCGTCATGCAGCTCTACGAGGTGGGCTACGAGCAGCGCGACGTGCGGGCCGGCGAGGATCTGCCGTTCGCGACCCACGGCGGGCTCGCGGTGCGCCACCACTTCCCGCTCGACGGCGAGTACCTCTTCGCCATCCGCCTCAAGCGCAACGAGACCATCGAGACCATCGACGGCATCGCCGAGAACGAGCACCAGATCGAGATTCGCATCGACCACGCCCTCGTCGAGCAGTTCGCCATCGGCGGCCGGTACCCCGGCCCCGACCCCGGCTCGCTCATCGCGGTGCCCGAGGACGACGTCGAGGGGCAGCGGCTGCACGAGTACCGCATGACCGCCGACCACGCCCTCGAGGTGCGGGTGCCGGTCGAGGCGGGCACCCGGCTGCTGTCGGTCGCGTTCACCGACTCGGCCCCGTCGCCGCATCCTCCCGGGCTGCTGCCGGGCATCCACCAGGTGTTCGTCTCCGGGCCGTTCGACGGCACGGTGCCGGGCGACACCCCGAGCCGCCGGCAGATCTTCACGTGCTACCCCGAGGGCGCGGCGGAAGAGGAGCCCTGCGCGCGCGAGATCATCGGCCGGCTCGCCCGCCGGGCCTACCGCCGGCCCGTCGGCCCCGACGACGTCGAGCCGCTGCTGGGCCTCTACCGCGAGGGCCGGCGCGAGCGCGACTTCGACGCGGGCATAGAGCGGGCCCTCGAGGGCCTGCTGTCGATGCCGCAGTTCCTGATGCGGGTCGAGCGGCAGCCCGTCGACACCCCGGCCGGCGCGATCTACCGGCTGAGCGACCTCGAGCTGGCCACCCGGCTGTCGTTCTTCCTGTGGAAGAGCGTCCCCGACGACGAGCTGCTCGACCTCGCCGAGCGGGACGTGCTGAGCGAGCCCGAGACGCTGGCCGCCCAGGTGCGGCGGATGCTCGCCGACCGGCGGGCCGAGCGGTTCATGGACGACTTCGCGGGCCAGTGGCTGCAGATGCGCAACATCTTCTCGCAGGACCCCGACGGCGCCCTCTTCGCGGGGTTCAACGACTCGCTGCGCAAGGCGATGGTCCGCGAGACGCAGCTGTTCTTCCAGAGCCAGGTCCGGGCGGACCGTCCCCTGCAGGACCTGCTGCGCGCCGACTACACGTTCCTCAACGAGCAGCTCGCGCGCCACTACGGCGTCGACGACCTCTACGGCACCCACTTCCGCCGCCACGAGTGGGAGGACGACCGCCGGCACGGGCTGCTCGGGCAGGGGAGCCTGCTGACCGTCACCAGCTACGCGAACCGGACGTCGGTGGTGCTGCGGGGCCTGTGGGTGCTCGAGACGCTGCTCGGCGCGCCCCCGCCGCCCCCGCCGCCCAACGTGCCGCCGTTGCCCGAGAGCGACCGCGCCCGGCCGACGTCGCTGCGCGAGCGGATGGAGCAGCACCGCAGCAGCCCCGTCTGCTCGAGCTGCCACGCCCGCATGGACCCGCTGGGGTTCGCGATGGAGCACTTCGACGCCGTCGGGCGCTGGCGCGACAGCGACGGCGGGGCCGCGATCAACGCGACCATCGAGTGGAACGGCGCCACCATCGACAGCCCCCGCGCGTTCCGCGAGGCGCTGCTCGCGACGGGGCACGACTTCGTGCACACGGTCGTGGAGAAGATGATGATCTACGCCCTGGGCCGCGGCCTCGACTACTACGACGCCCCGACCCTGCGGCGCATCGTGCGGGACCTGGAGCACGACGACTACCGCTGGTCGTCGCTGGTCCTCGGCGTCGTCTCGAGCGACCAGTTCCTGATGCGGCGCGCACCCGAGGCGGAGGTCCTGGTCGACGCCCAGCCGTAGGTCGGCGCGGGCTCCCGAGCGTTTTTCGGAACTTCTGGAGAATGGCCATGTTCATCACCCGCACGCATCTGCCCCGCCGCACCGTGTTGCGCGGCCTCGGCGCCACCGTGGCGCTCCCGCTGCTCGACGCCATGGTCCCGGCCGCGACCGCGCAGAGCCGGACCGCCGCCGCGCCCATCAAGCGCTTCGGCGTGTTCTACGTGCCCAACGGGATGTCGATGCCCTACTGGTACCCGCGGCACGCGCCGGGCAAGCTCGACAGCCTGCCCCCGACCCTGCGCTCGCTCGAGCCGTTCCGCGACCGCGTGACGATCTGCGGCGGCCTCGACGACGAGCCCGCCAACCTCGTCAGGGGCGGCGGCGACCACGCCCGGTCCGCCGGCACCTTCCTGACCTGCGTGCCCTACAAGATGACGAACGGGGCCGACGTCTCGAACGCGGTCTCGGTGGACCAGATCGCGGCCCGCGAGCTGCAGAACGAGACCCAGCTCGCGTCGCTCGAGCTCGGCATCGAGTCGAACGCCATGGTCGGCAACTGCGACGGCGGCGCGAGCTGCGCCTACACCAACACCATCGCGTGGCGCACGCCGACCACCCCGCTGCCCATCGAGAACGACCCGCGGGCGGTGTTCGAGCGGCTGTTCGGCACCAGCGGCAGCACCGACCCCGAGGCGCGCAGGGCCCGCATGCGGCGCGACCGCAGCATCCTCGACCTGGTGAACGACGAGCTGCGCGGACTCGGAACCGTCCTGGGGCCGGGCGACCAGGCCCGGCTCGACGAGTACGTCGAGGCGGTCCGCGACATCGAGCGGCGCATCACGATGGCCGAGGAGCAGAGCGCCCGCGAGCTGCCCGTGGTCGACCAGCCCGTCGGGGTGCCGAGCGACTACGCCGAGCACGCCAAGCTGATGATGGACCTGCTGGCCCTCGCCTACCAGACGGACCTCACCCGCATCAGCACGTTCATGCTCGCGCGCGAGGTGAGCGGCCGCGCCTACCCCGAGATCGGGGTGCCCGACTCGCACCACCCGCTGTCGCACCACCAGGACGAGCCGGCCAAGCTGAACCGGCTGCACCTCATCAACGAGTACCACTTCCAGCAGTTCGCGTATCTGGTGGCCAAGCTCGACGCCATCCCCGAGGGCGACGGCTCGATGCTCGACTCGACGCTGTTCCTCTACGGCACCGGCATCAGCGACAGCAACACCCACTTCCACGACGATCTGCCCGTCGCCCTCGTCGGGGGGCAGAACGCCGGCATCGCCGGCGGCCGCTACGTCCGCTATCCCCAGGACACGCCGCTCGCCAACCTGCACATGACGATTCTCGAGTGGCTGGGCACGCCGGTGGAGGCGTTCGGCGACAGCAACGGCAAGCTCGGCCGGTTGACGGCGTAGCCCGGCCGGTTGACGGCCCGGGAGTCTGCGTCGTGGACGGCGCAGATTCCTGGAGGGTCGATGGGGTGGAGAGCGGAGCCGCAGGCGACGCTCTCCGGGCCAGGACCGCTGAGCCGCGCACCGGAGGGTTGATTTGGGTGGAGAGCGGGCGCGACGTCCCCGCGGGCCAGGGTTGCCACCGCGACCGCGGCGCGAAGTCCCCGCGGGGTTGGTTGCCACTCGGAGCCGTCAGGCGACGGCCGTGGGACGAGGAGTCGATGCCGCGGGACGGGGAGAGCTCCTCCAGGACTGGATGAGCGGGCAGCGGGACGGCGGGGCGCCGCTGCCCCCTCTGGCCGGAATCACGATATGCCGTATCCACAGTCACCGGGAGCCCGCGCCGAGACCTTCCCTCGCACCGGGAATCGAATGCGACGGCGCGTTTGCCGGGGGGGCCTCTGGCTCGCGCTGACCGCCGCCCTCCTGCTGCCGGCGTCGTCGTCCGGCCAGCAGGGGCCCTACCCAATCTTCACCGAGGCGCATCTCGACGCCACCATGACCACGCTCGGCCCCAACGTGGCCGGCGTGCGCGCCGCGCTCGCCGCGGGCGACTACTCCACCGCCAAGGAGCGGGCCATCCGGTCGCGCGAGCAGCTCGCCACCACCATCACGTTCTGGCGCGACCGCGACCGGGACGACGCCGTGGGCTGGCTGCGCACGGCGCTGGACCGGCTCGACGCCCTCGACACCGCGCTCTCCGTCGAGTCGGTGGCCGCGGCGGCGGCCGTCGCGATCGGCGACGAGGTCGCCGAAGCCTGCGACGCCTGCCACGCGGTGTACCGCGAGCCGGACGGCGACGGCGGCTACCGGGTGAACGCGAGCGCCCTCCCCTGAGCTGCGGTGTGACGGCTCTGCGTCGACCCTCGGCCGCCCAGGCGTACCCGGCCGCATGGTGGCTGACGATGGTCGAGCCTCCGGCTGACCCCGCGCGGAGACGAGCCGGCCGTAACCCCGCACAAACAGCGACGGCGGTGCATCCGTGATTCTGTCCTTCACCGGACCTGCAGGAGCGGAATGCTGAGATTCCTCGTAGCGGTGGCCGTGGTGCTCGCCGTCCTGGCGGCGGGCGCGTTGATCGTCGCGGCGGTCGCGTCGAGGGTGGCGCCGCTGGCCGCGAGGCTGGAAGCCCGGTGGGTCCGCCGCGCCGGCGCGGCGGGGACCGCCGACAGGCCGGATCGGGGGGCAGCAGGGAGCGTCGGCGGGTACATCCCGCTCGCCGCGATGCAGGGCGACGATCTCGCGACCGGCGGCGAGGATGGTGACGCTGGCGATTCCGGCGATGGCGGCGGTGGCGCTGTTGGCGGCGACGGCGGCGGCTTTGGCGACGGTGGCGCTGCCGGCGGCGGCGACGGCGGCGGCTGATGGTCCGGCCGCTGCCCGCATCGAGACCGACCTGCGCAACGCCGGTTCCCGTTTCGGAAGGCCCTGGGTCTCGGGTTCGACGCCGACGACCCCTTCACGCCCCTGTCGGGATACCAGGGCCGTTCCGGTCCTCCCGGGTGTCGAGCGGAATCCCCCCGATACCCGCCCCGACGGCGGGTTCGCGAACAGCAAGGTCGAATGGCACGCCCAATCCCCCCGGTACCCGCCCGGCGACGGGTCCGTCGGCGCGCCTTGGTATGATGCAGGCCCCGGCGGCGCGAGCCTCCGGGCGCTGAGAGTCTGCGCCTGCAGCGGTGCGGACCCCCAGCGGGTTGGCCGCCGAGCGAGCCATGGGCGACGCTCTCCCGGCTGGAGGAGCTTCGGGGATTCCCGCGGGGTGTCGTCGCGCGGGCTCCGGATCGCTTGACGAGAGGAACGAGACGATGCTGATTCGGATTGCGGGGCTGGCCGCCGTCGCGGCCCTGACGCCCCTCGCGGTGATGGCGCAGGCGGGCGGCGGGGCGGAAGGCGACGCGGAGATCCGGCCGTTCGAGATCGCGGTGCCCGACGAGGTGGTCGACGACCTGCGGCGGCGGCTCGAGATGACCCGGCTGCCCGATCAGCTCGACGGCGCGGGCTGGGACTACGGGGCCGAGCTCGACTACGTGACCGAGCTCATCCGCTACTGGCGCGACGAGTTCGACTGGCGCGAGCAGGAGCGGCGGCTGAACGCGTTCGACCAGTTCAAGACCGTCGTCGGCGATCTCGACGTCCACTTCATCCACCAGCGCTCGCCCGAGCCGGACGCGCTGCCGCTCGTCATCACTCACGGCTGGCCCGGCTCCATCGCCGAGTTCACGAAGATCATCGGCCCCCTGACCGACCCCGTCGCCCACGGCGGGCGGGCCGAGGACGCGTTCCACGTGGTGGCGCCGTCCATGCCCGGCTACGGGTTCTCGGACAAGCCGCGGGCCCCGGGCTTCGGCCCCGAGCAGATCGCCGAGGTGAACGCGCGGCTCATGGAGAGGCTCGGCTACGAGCGCTACGGCATCCAGGGCGGCGACTGGGGGTCGATCGTCAGCCGCTGGCACGCGTTCAACCATCCCGACCACGCGGTCGGCCTGCACCTCAACATGCTGGTCGGGGGGCCGCCGCCGGGCGCCGACCCGGCCGACGGGGTGCCGCCCGAGGAGCTCGCGCGGTCGCGGTCGCGGCAGTCGTTCTACAACACCGCGGAGAACGGCTACGCCCAGATTCAGGGCACCAAGCCGCAGACCCTCGGCTACGCGCTGAACGACTCGCCGGCGGGGCAGGCGGCGTGGATCGTCGAGAAGTTCCGCGCGTGGTGCGACTGCAACGGCGACCCCGAGTCGGTGTTCACGCGGGACGAGCTGCTGACCAACATCACCATCTACTGGGTCACCCAGACCGCGACGTCGTCGGCCCGGCTCTACTACGAGAGCCGGAACGCCCCGACCTCGCGGCAGATGGGGCGCATCGAGACGCCGACCGGGGCCATCATCTTCCCCTACGAGCTGTTCATCACCCCGCGCCGCTGGGCCGAGGCGTCGTACAACATCACCCACTGGACGGAGGTCGAGCGCGGCGGCCACTTCGCGGCGATGGAGCAGCCCGAGGTGCTGGTGAACGACCTGCGCGAGTTCTTCCGGCCGTTGCGGTAGGCGCCCGCGCCGCGGGACGGCGCGGGCTGTCTCGCTTGGTCGAGGCGCAAGGGCGGAGCCGCAACGCGACGGTTTGCCCGGCGGGACATGCCGCCCCCGCCGGGTTTCCGAGGACCGGCATCCGCAGTTCGACGAGACGATTGGAGATCGAGACCGATGCACCCAGACATCATCCGGCCGGCCGACCATCGACTGGTGACCGAACGCGAGCGGGGCCGCGTGTCCCGCCGCACGTTCCTCGGCGCCCTCGGCGCGGCGGCGCTGGCCCCGCGAACGCTCGCGCAGGGCAGCCCGCCGATTCCCGTCACCGCCCTCAACCACGTGACCATCAGCGTCTCCGACCCCGCGCGGTCGCTCGAGTGGTACCAGGGGCTCTTCGGCATGCCCATCGCGGCCCGGCAGGCCAACACCGTCATCCTGCGGGTGGGCGACGGGCCGCAGTTCCTGGCCATCGGGGGCGGGACGAGCGCGAACCCCGGCATCGGCCACTACTGCCTCTCGGTCGACGGCTTCGACGCCGACCGCCTCGTGGGCATCCTGGGCGAGCACGGCATCGTGTCGTCGGAGACCTCGGGGCCGGGGGAGGTCCGCATCCGCATGCGCGGCGCCGAGTTCGGCGGGGCCCCGGAGGGCACCCCCGAGCTGTACTTCGGCGACCCCGACGGCATCGTCGTGCAGCTGCAGGACAGCACCTACTGCGGCGGCGAGGGGGTGCTCGGCGACGTGTGCCTGGAGACGCCCGAGCCGGCCCCCACCCCGGGGCTGCTACGGCTGCGCGACTACAACCACTTCACGGTCTTCGTGACCGATCAGGCGCGCTCGATCGCGCTCTATCAGCGGCTCTTCGGCCTGCCCATCGACACCTACCAGGGCGCGCTGCCGGTGCTGCGGGTGGGGTCGGGCAACCAGTTCCTGGCCCTCGGCGGCGGGGGCGCCGGCCCGACCGGGCCGACCATCCACCATGCCTGCTTCACGGTGGACGACTTCGACGTCGACCGCATCATGGGTGTGCTCGAGGGCTACGGCGTCACTCCCCGCGGCGAGGGGGCGGGTCCGGCGGGTCCGCTGCAGTCGTACGTGACGATGCGCATGCCGGACCGCGGCGGCGCCCCGGGCGGCACCCCCGAGCTGTACTTCACGGACCCCGACGGCATCCTGCTGCAGCTCCAGGACGCGCGGTACTGCGGCGGCAACGGCTATCTCGGCAACGAGTGCGGCACGCCGGAGAACCCGACGGGGCGGAACGCCTGAGGAGTCTGCCGTCTCGGCAACGAGTGCGGCACGCCGGAGAACCGGGCCGGGCGGAACGCCCGAAGAGTCTGCCGTGGAGCCGCGTGGGATCGCGGAGCATCGGTCGGGACGCCGCCTGAGCTGCGAGCGCGGGTCCACGGGTCGACCGGAGGCGGCATGAGGCCGGCGTCTGCCGGGCGCCCACGCCAAGGGCCCGGGGGCGCGCCGACAGGGCCGCGGAGGGGGGCGATTCCGGCGGGGTAAAAAAAATGTAATTTCCGCTTGCAACCGCCGGTGGAAGTGATCGACAATTCGCCGGTGTAGGCCCGTGCCCACGGGGCATGGTATCTCTGCGAGGCGCACAGCGAGGCCGTTCCGGGGTTGCGGCCTTCGAGGACTTCGGTAGTGACGAGGGAGGTGATCGTCCCATGAGTCAGGAGATCATCGAGTTGACAGAGGAGACGACCCAGCCGGGCGTGTCCAGACGGAGTTTCATCAAGGGCGCCATCGCCGCGAGCGCGGCCGTGTCGTCGACCAACTACCTGTTCCGAAGCAACGGCGGGGCGGTGCTGGCCCAGGCTCCGGCGGCGGGGGCCGTCGACCGGCTCATCACCGTGACCGTCAACGGCCGGAGCCGGCGCGTCGAGGTGCCTCCGATGGAGACGCTGGCGACGACGCTGCGCTACAAGCTGGGCCTCACCGGGACCAAGATCGGGTGCGACCGGGCCGAGTGCGGCGCGTGCACCGTCCTCGTCGACGGGACGGCCCACTACGGCTGCTCGTTGCTGACGCACTCCGTGCGCGGGCGCGAGGTCACGACCATCGAGGGCCTCGAGGCCGAGGACGGCACCCTGCATCCGATGCAGCAGGCGGTGCTCGAGGAGCAGGGGTTCCAGTGCGCGTTCTGCATGTCCGGGTTCATCATGAACTCGGTCGCGCTGCTGAACGAGAACCAGAACCCGACCCGGAAGCAGGCGGCCGAGTGGCTGTCGGGGAACCTGTGTCGGTGCGCCGACTACGACAAGATCCTGACGTCCGTCCAGCGGGCGGCGGAAATCACGCGGGGGGCCTGACGTGGCTGACTACAAACTGCTCGGAAAGAACTACCAGACGCCCGACCTCTACGCGAAGGTCACCGGGCGGTCGCGGTACGCCGAGGACCATCGCGCCGAGGGCATGGTCTTCGCCAAGCTGCTCTCCAGCCCGATGCCGCACGCCCGCGTGCGGTCCATCAACGCCGACGCGGCCCTGGCCCTTCCCGGTGTCGTGGGCATCCTGACCCCCGACGACCTGCCGGACGAGGCCCAGGCCCCGAACGAGGCGGCGCTCACGATGGAGCCGCGCTACGAGGGCGAGCCGATTCTCGCCGTCGCCGCGGTCAGCGAGCAGATCGCGTCGGACGCGATCGAGCTGATCGACATCGACCTCGAGCCGCTCGAGTTCGTGCTCGATCCCCTCGACAGCCTCAAGCCGGGCGGCCCGAACGCCCGTAGCGAGGGCAACACCACCATCGGCCGGGAGCTCGGCGAGATCAAGTGGACCGCGGCCGATCTGGCCGGCCTGGCGGCGGGCGAGATCCCGATGGACGCCGAGGCCGCCCAGGAGTGGTCGTTCGGCGACCTCGAGGCCGGGTTCGCCGAGGCCGACATCATCGTCGAGGAGCACTCCTACAACCAGTCGACGTCGCACCAGCCGCTCGAGAGCCGGACGACGATGGCGTACTGGGAGGACGGCAAGCTCTACATCTACCCGTCCGTGCAGAGCACCGCGCGCGCCGTGGGCCCGATGGCCCGGTGGGCGGGCGTCGAGCCCTCCAACGTCGTGCTCATCAACGAGTTCACCGGCGGCGGGTTCGGCGGCAAGATCAGCGGTTACGTGCACGCGCAGATTCCCATCCTGCTGTCGAAGAAGATCGGCAGGCCGGTCATGATGCGCATCACGCGGCGCGAGGAGAACATGATCGGCCGCGGGCGTCCCGGCGTCCAGGCCCGCATCCGGCTCGGGATGCGCGCCGACGGCCGCATCACCGCCCTCGACATCCACGGCATCGGCGACCAGGGTCCGTACGGGCGCTCCGGCGACGCCATGAACGTGGCGGGCATCGGGTCGCTCTGCTACCAGCCGCTGGCCTGCCGCATGCGCGGCACCAACGTCTACACCAACACCCCGCCGCGGGGTCCGCAGCGGGCGCCGGGCGGCGTGCAGTCGATGACCATGCTCGAGCCCATCATCCAGAAGGCGGCGAAGCTGCTGGGGCTCGACCAGGTCGAGGTGCACAAGATCAACGCGCCGGAAGGCCAGGCGCGGTTCGGCCCGCCGGGGCTGAACGGCGAGCAGGGCAACGTGTCGAGCGCGTTCGCCCGGGAGGCGATCGACATCGGCGCCGAGCTCTTCAACTGGGAGGAGCGCAAGCAGCGCAGCGGCCAGCGCAACGGCTCGAAGGTCACCGGCGTCGGCATGACGCTGAGCGCCTACTCGGCCGGTGCCTCCGGGGTCGACGGCCTGTTCGTGCTCAGGCCCGACGGCCGCCTCTACATCCAGTCCGGCGTCGGCAACCTCGGCACGGGGTCGGCCTTCGACACCATGCGGGCCGCGGCCGAGGGGCTGGACATGCCCTGGGAGAAGTGCGAGGTCGCCTGGGGCGACACCAGCCGGCACCTGCCCTGGAGCTGCTCGCAGGGCGGCAGCTCGACGACCCACGCCCACACGCGGGCGAACTGGGCCGCCGTGGCGGACGCCAAGCTCAAGATGCAGGAGATCGCCGCGCAGGACCTCGGGGGCGCTCCCGAGGACTACGAGATCGGCGGCGAGCGCGTCTACCGCCGGGGCAACCGGTCGCAGGGCCTGAGCTTCGCGCAGATCGCGCAGCGGGCCATCGACCTCGGCGGCAGGTACGACGGCCACGAGCTCCCCGAGGACATCAACGGGATGACCACCGCGTCGGCGACCGCGCTGGCGGGGCAGGGGCTCATGGGCGTCGCCAAGGACAACTACGAGGAAGGCGGCCGGCGCATGTCGTTCGTGGCCGGCTTCGCCGAGGTCGAGGTCGACATCGAGACCGGCAACATCAAGATCGTCGACTACGCGGCGGGGTCCGACGCGGGCACCATCCTGCACCCCAAGACCTACGAAGGGCAGATCTTCGGTGGGGCCATTCAAGGGTTCTCCGTCGCCCTGGCCTCGAAGTGGGTCTACGACCGGCAGTGGGGCCTGATGGTGGCCAAGCGGTTCTACAGCAACCGGCCTCCGGGCATGCTGGACGTTCCGCACGAGGCGCCCATGAAGTGGGGCAACGCCGACCTGCCCGACCCCTTCAACCCGCTCGGCGCGAAGGGCATCGGCGAGGCGGCGCAGGGGGCCGGGTCGGGTGCGGTCGCCAACGCCATCGCCGACGCGCTCGAGTCGTTGGGCGAGGGCAACGGCGACTTCCACCGCTCGCCGGTCACGCGCGACATGATTCTGACGAAGCTCGAGCAGGCCCCGACGGGTCACGATCGGCTGACGGCTCACGTCTGAGGAAGGGGAGGCGATCACCATGAAGGGCGTTATTCGCGACGTAATACCTCAACTCGAGCTGTTTCAGCCGAACAGCGCGGACGATGCGCTGGCGCTGCTGGCCGAGCACGGGTCCGATGCCTGGGTGTACGCCGGCGGGCTCGACACCCTCGACTGGTTCAAGGACCGGGTGAAGCGGCCGCGGGTGGTCGTGGACCTCGGCGGCGTCGAGTCCATGCGCGAGATCCGGTCGAATGCCGGCGGGATCGAGATCGGGGCGATGGCCCGGCTCATCGACGTGGTCAACCACCCCGAGATCCAGTCCCGGTTCCCGGCCCTGGCGCTGTCGGCCAAGACGGCCGCGTCGCCGCAGATCCGGAACCAGGGCACCATCGGCGGCAACGTGGCGCAGGACACCCGCTGCTGGTACTACCGCGACGGCTGGACCTGCTACCGGGCCGGCGGCAACATCTGCTACGCCAGCCCCCCGACCGCGATGAACCGCGAGCACTGCATCCTCGGTGCGAGCCGGTGCGTCGCCGTCAACCCGTCCGACACCGCGCCGGTGCTCGTGGCCCTCGACGCCGAGATGGTCATCCGGCGGGGCCGCGCGGAGCGGGTGATTCCGGCCGCGGAGTTCTTCGTCGGGCCGGAGATCGACATCGAGCGGATGACCGCGCTCGAGGCCGGCGACCTGCTGATGTCGATTCGGGTGCCGTCGACGTGGTCGGGGGCGCGGGTCTACTTCGAGAAGGTCCGTGACCGCGACACGTGGGACTTCGCCCTCGTCAACGTGGCGACCGCCCTGCGCGAGAGCGGCGGCGTCATCCAGGACGCCCGCGTCGTCGTCAACGGCGTGGCCCCGACCCCGGTCCGGTTGACCGCGGTCGAGAACGCCATCCGCGGGCAGGCCCGCAACGAGCAGACCGCGAACCGGGCCGGCGACATCTCCATCCAGGGGACGGTGCCGCTGACCCACAACGGGTTCAAGGTCAACCTGATGCGGAACCTGGTGCGGCGGTCCATCCGCGACGAGGTGATGAGCGAGGCGTAGCGAAGCGCTTCGTTCTACCGGGAACGACGGAAGGGCCGGGCCCCGATGGGCTCGGCCCTTCGCTTTGTACGGCGCCGCAGCGGTCGTCCGTCGTCCGGTGCGGTCCGGAGTCTGTGGGCTCGTCCCGTCGCTCGGCCCGGTCGCCGCGGGCCTCTCTGGCGACCGGCGCGGTCGAGGACCGGCCCGCATTCGGCCAGGGAGACCGCCGAACGGGATCGCCGTGCCCGTCCTGGTCGAGGGCGATGCGGCTGCCGTCAGTCCGCGCGATACGGTAGACTACGGACTCGCGCCGAAGGGAGGTTGGACGATGGAGACTCAGGGCAAGGGCAAGGGGCGGTCACGACGTCGGTTCATCCGCCAGGCCCTCGGCGGCGGCCTCGGGGCGTCGGTGGTCGGCGCTGCCGGCATGGCCCGCGCGGCCGCTCAGGTGGGCGGCTCGATACGGTCGTTCGACCACGTGGCGGTGCCGATGCGGAACACCGAGGCCATGGTGCAGTTCTACCGGTCGCTCGGCTTCGGCGTGATGGAAGGCGAGCGCATCTGCTCGGTGCACTTCGGCGACAGCAAGATCAACTTTCACCGGCCGGTGGCGTGGGAGGACGCGAGCTTCACCCTGCGCGCCCCCGCGGCGGTGCCGCCGTGCGGCGACTTCTGCTTCGTCTGGGACGGGACCGAGGCGGCGCTGGAGGAGCTGCTCGCGGGCGCGGGGGCCGAGGTCATCACGGGGCCGGCGCCCCGCACCGGGGGGCGCGACGGCGGCACCGCCGAGGGCACGAGCCGCTACATCCGCGACCCCGACGACAACCTGCTGGAGTTCATCGTCTACTGATCCGCCGGCCGCCCGCGGGTGAATCGACTGATGGACTCCAGATCCGGGCGTGGGCGGGTTGGCCGGATGCCCCCGCGCGGCCGTTCGGCTCCAAGGCACGCTACTGCGGGTACGCCGATGCCGGGAGCACTGCGCGGCCTTGCGATTGGCCTGGCGGCCGCCTGTCTGGCGTGCGGCCCCGGACCATCCTCGCCCGCGGAGGAGCGCGAGCCCCTGTGGATCGCGGCCGTGCAGACGAGCGGCGCCCTGATTCCGTTTGCCCGCCATGGCGACGACGGCTGGGACCTGCCTTGGCCCGCGCCGTTCGACGCCGAGACCGGCGCTCTCTCTGGCGGGGGGGCGGTCGCTACGCCCCGACCGGATCGCGAAGCACCGTCTCTGCCGATGCCCCCCGTCGATCAGGACTCCCGGGGAGGCAGAATCGCCGCACCGATGCAGTGGGCGTTCTACTCGCAGACCGAGCGGGGCTCGGCCCTCACGGTGGCGAGGTTGCTGCTGGCCGAAGCCCACTGCATGATGAGCTGGGCATTGGGTTTCGGCGATCGCGAGCTGCCCCGCGTCGAGGGGACGCCCAACGTGGCCGGCGTGGCGTTCAATCACCCCCTCGAGGTCGTGTCGGCCGAGGAGGAGATTCCCGGGCTCGACCGGATACGCGCCGATCTGGGCTTGATCGACGTCGATGGCCTCGACGATCCGATGCAGTCGAGACGGCTCGTCTGGCTGGGCTTCTATCGGCTGGACGACGGCGACATCATCGGCGTCGTGAACGACCGCCTCTACGAGGGCGAGAGCTGGTTCGTGCTGGAGATCGACGGAGACGAGGGTCGCATCGCCCACCGCGTCTACGGCGGCGGCTGCTGATACCGACCCCGAGTGAGCCCTCGCGGCGCCGCCCGCCGCGGCGGCGTCAGAAGAACCAGGTGAGCGACACGTAGCCGACCGCGCTCAGCAGGCCGTACGCCGAGGGCAGGAGCTGGCCGGCGCTCGGGGTGTCGGCGCCGACGCCGAAGAAGACGCCGCCGGCGATCGACGTTTCGTCGCCGGCCGAGTACGAGAAGCTCGGCGCCACGATGGCGCTCCGGTCGTTGAGGTTCCAGAGCCAGAGGCCGGCGATGCTCAGCAGCGGGTGGATCTGGTAGGACGCCTGCACCGCCGCCTCGTCTTGCCCGTACACCTGGTACTCGGCGCGCAGGAACTCCGGCGACTGGAAGACGCGGAAGAAATCCTCGGGCGCGGCGGCGCCGCGGCCGTCGCGCTGGTACTCGACGACGAGACCCATGTCACGGCCGTAGATCGACAGCCGCCGGTCGAGGCCGATGGTGCCGCGCCCCGTTATCTCACCCTGAAAGTCCCGCACCACCGCCTCGAACCGGAGCGCCCACGCCCCCAGCCCCCCCGCCGCGCCGAACGCGCCGGCGGCGTCGCCGTAGAGGCTGCCGCCCCACCCCGAAACCTCCCAGTTCCGCCACGTGGTGAGGCCGCGCGCCAAGCGCCGTCGTCTCGTCGCCGACGAGCGTCCGGCTGGGTCGGAACACGACGTCGATCTCGCTCAGGGGACCGGGATAGATGCGGGCCCGCGCGGCGTCGATGCCGCCCCGGTAGACGCGGAACGGGTCGGCGGGGCTGAACGGGATGAACGGGTCGGCGGGGGTGAGGAACAGGGTGGTGCCCCACGACACCGCCTGGCGGCCGACGCTCACCTCGACCGCGTCGTTCGGCTGCCACGCCACGTTGAGGCGGTCCAGCCGGTGCAGCCACCGGAAGTGGTCCTGGTCGACGGCGGTCCACTGGAGGTCGAACCACTCGCCCCCCGCGGGGACCGCACCCAGTCCGCCCAGGAGGCTGAAGTCGGTGTCGTCCTGGCGCACGGTGAGGGCGTGGTCCCAGGCGAGCTCCACCGCGAAGGGACCGAACACCGGCTCGGTCGTCAACCGCAGCCGGTTGAAGACGCTGGCGCTGGCGTCGCCGAAGATCGTCGGGCCCGCGAACAGGGGGACGGTCTGGAGATAGCCGGTGAGCCAGCTCGACTGCGCGCGGGCGGGGCCCGGACCCACCGCGGCCATGGCGAGCACCGCGCCGGCGACGAGCAGGCCGCGCGCGCGGAGAGTCACGTCCGGGTCTCGTCCGAATCGATTTGGCCGTCGAGCATCCGGACGAGGCGCCGCGACCGCTCCATGACCCGTGCGTCGTGGGTGGCGAAGACGAAGGTCACGCCGAGCTCGTGGTTCAGGTCGGCCATGACGTCGAGCAGGGCCGCGCTCGCGGCCGAGTCGAGGTTCGCGGTCGGCTCGTCGGCGAGCACCAGGGCGGGCCGGCTCGCCACCGCCCGCACCACCGCCACCCGCTGCTGCTGGCCGCCCGAGAGCTTGCCCGGCCGGCGGTCCTCGAGCCCGGTCATGCCGGTCCGCTCGAACAGCTCGTGCACGCGCGCCCGGCGCTCGTCGGCGTCGACGCCCTGGAGCAGCATCGGGAACTCGGCGTTCTCGAGGGCGGTCAGCACCGGCAGCAGGTTGTAGGCCTGGAAGACGAAGCCGACCTGGTCGAGGCGCAGCTGGGCGAGCTCGCGGCTCGACATCGCGGTCACGTCGCGGCCGGCCACCTCGACACGGCCCTCGCTGGGGCGGGTCAGGCCGCCGATCAGGTTGAGGAGCGTCGTCTTGCCCGACCCCGACGGCCCGGCGAGGGCCGTGAACTCGCCGCGCCCGACGGTCAGGCTGACGTCGCGGACCGCCTGCACCTCCTCGGCTTCCTGGTGGAAGATCTTCCAGACGCCCTCGGTCCGGACCGCCGCGGTGTCGGTGTCGGTCATGGAGTCGCTCGCGATCGCCGGGGTCACCGGTCGAACTTCATCGCCTCGGTCACGTCGAGCCGCGCCGCGCGCAGGGCCGGATAGACCGACGCGGCGGCGCCGACGAACAGGATGAACAGCAGCACCTGCACGAGCCGCGCCGTGCGCAGCAGCGGAAAGATGATCGGCTCGACGACGACGCCCGAGAACGTCATCTCGTCCATCAGGCCCGAGATGTCCAGGCCGTCGGCGAAGAAGCCCCAGGTAAGGGCGAGCCCGAGGCCGACGCCGATGAAGCCGCTTGCCGCGGTCAGGGTCAGCCCCTCGATCAGCACGATGGTCCCGGTCTGCCCCGGCGTCAGGCCGAGCGCCTGCAGCACGCCGAACTCGCGGCGGCGGTGCAGCACCGACATCAGCACGGTGTTGACGATGCCGAACGCGATGATCGTGAAGATGAATCCCTGGACCAGGTAGTTGCCGAAGTCGTCGATGGCCACCGCCGCCGCCAGCGCGGGGTTCGCCTCGCGCCAGCCCATCACGCGCGCGTCGCCGCCGGCGACGGGCCCCGCCAGGGCGCGCTCGACGCGTGCCGCGACCCCGGCCGTCGAGGCGCTGTCGTCGAGCACCACCCCCACGTTGGTGACGTCGCCCGACGACCCCAGCCACTCGTCGGCGGTGGCCAGGGGAATGTGCACCAGAAGCTGGTCCACTTCCGGCACGCCGGTCCTGAAGATGCCGACCACCCGCAGGAGCTGCCCCGCGATCTCGCGCTCGGCGTCCTGCGCCTGCACCACGAAGCGCGAGCCGAGCCGCAGATCGAGGCGGTCGACCAGCTCCACCCCGACGTAGGCGGCCAGCCGGTCGTCCGGCTCCAGGTAGCGTCCCTCGACCAGCCGGTCGTCGATGGGGCTGAACTCGGCCTCCGCCGCCGGGTCGACGGCGACGATCTGCGCCGGCCGCGAGCCCGCGGCCGAGCTCGCGAGCCCGGTGACCGCGAGCTTCGCGGTCGTCGCCACGACGCGGGGGGCGACCTCGGGCGATGCGAACGCTTCCTCGGCCGCGCGCCGCACCTCGGCCGGCAGCCGATCCTCGATGCGCCGGCTCACCCGGAACCCGGGGCGCTCGACGGTGACGTGCCCCTCGCCGAGCCGGACCCCCGAGTCGATCCACTGCTCGTGAGAGCCGTCGCCGAGCGAGAACGTGAAGACGAGCAGGGCGGCCCCGACGATCATCGCCGACGCCGTCAGCACCGTGCGCCGCACGTGGCGGCGCAGGTTCCGCATGGCCAGCAGCACGAGGACGCGGGCGTGCATCGGGGGACGCGGGGCGGCGGGTGGCATCGTCACGACTTCGGTCCAGGCGTCTCCGTCGTGGAACCGAGGACGCGGGCGCCCATGGGGGAACGCGTGGTGGAGGTCGACGGCATCGTCACAGCCCCGACAGGGTGTCGGCCGGCGGTACCCGCGCCGCCTTGGCGGCGGGATAGAGGGCCGCGACGAGGGCGGTCAGCACGAGCCCGAACGCCGACCACGTCCAGCCCGCCGGATCGTAGCCGACCCGCAGGCTGGGCTCGAGCAGCGCGCCCTGGAGGGTGACGCTGCCGAAGAGCCACTCGAGGCTGGGGGGGCGCGGTGGCCCACCACACCATCAGCGGGAACGTGACGGCCGAGCCGATGGCGAGGCTGAGGAGGCCGACGGCCGCCGCCTCGGACAGCACCGTGCCCACGATGGCCCGCGGCGTCGCCCCGAGGGCGAGCATGACCGCGAACTCGCGGCGGCGCTCGAACGTCGCCATCAGCATGGTGTTGGCGACGCCGAAGCTGGCGATGGCGAAGATGATGACGATGAAGATCCAGTACATCGACTCGGCGAGGCCGACGTAGTCGACCAGCACCGGGTTGAGCACCGTCCAGGACGCCACCTCGATCTCGCGGTCGTCGGCGTCGATGGCCCCGGCGAGGCGCGCGGCGACCGCGTCGGCCGCGGCCGGGTCCGCGGTGGCGACCACGATCTCGTGGATGCGGGCGGGGTCGAGGTAGATGAACGCCTGCAGGTCGCCGATGGGGAGCACCGCGGTGCGGGCGTCGAACTCGACGAGCCCGGTCCGGAAGACCCCGGCCACGGTGTAGAGGTCGTTGGCCATCGAGCCGTCGGCGGCCGACCCCACCAGCACCAGCTCGTCGCCGACGCCGGCCGCGAGCTGCCGGGCCATCTCGTCGCCGATGAGCATCTCGAAGGCGCCGGGCTCGGGCAGCCGTCCGTCGGCCAGCTCGTCGAGGAAGCGGGTCAGGGCCACCTCGCGCTCGGGATCGACCCCCAGGAACATCCCCGCCGAGGTCGCCTCGCCCGAGCTGACGAGGCCGCCCGCGTACACCCGCGGCGCCGCCGCCGTCACCCCCTCGTCGGCGTCGATGGCCTCCAGCATCGCCCCGACGTCGATCCCCTCGCGCCCGCCGAGGGTGTCGTACATGCTGCGATCGGGCCGGTACTCCGCGTCGTGGATCTCGATCTGGCCGCTGACGAGCGAGGTGGCGTTCTCGACGAGCTCGGCCATGATGCCCCGCATCCAGCCGATCATGAAGACGACCGCGAAGAAGCCCACGGCGAGGCCGAGGGCGGTCAGCACCGTCCGGCGGGGGTTCCGGCCGATGTTGCGCCAGCCGATGCGCGGCCAGGGCCGTTCGCGCATCGGCGGCTACCGGCCCCGCTGCAGGGTGCGGAGGGAGAAGAAGGAGGTGTCGAGGTCGACGTCGAACTCCAGCTCCTCGTAGCGGAACGACGTGCGCTCGTCCGGCTTGTCGGCCGGGCGCATGTCCATGACGCCGGGGACGAGGCGGCCCCCCATCTCGGTGAACGCGCTGTACTCCATGGTGCGGGCGAGCTCGCCGTCCTCGTCGTAGTAGCGCGCCCAGAGGGGCATCGAGTCCCGCTGCCGGACCAGGAACGCCATGTGGCCCCAGACCACCGCCGCCTCCGGCTTCGGGGTCAGGCGGAGCTCCCACACGTCGACGCCGTCGCGCTCGCCCTCGAAGGCCATCTCGACGTCGTAGTCGTCGACGAGCCGGCTCTCCTTCACGAGGTCGTCGTTGGTGAAGTGCGACCCCATCCACGAGCCGCCCATCATCGACGCCGGGATCTTGATGGTGCGGTCGACCTTGGGGAGGTAGTTCCAGATGTCGTCGCCGGCCATCAGGGTCGCGGTGCCCGCGTCGCGTCGCGGGGCGCGGAGGCGGACGAGCGAGTAGTCGGTGCCGAGCGACCACACCTCCATGGTCATCTCGCGCTCCCAGTGCTCGGTCACGACCTCCATCGTGGCCACGCCGCGGCTCGAGTCGCCCCGCATCAGGCGGTCGACGCGGTCGATGATCTCCATCGGGTCCGTCTGCGCGGCCGCGGGCGGCCCTGATACGAGGCCGGCGGCAACGCCGAGGATCAGAATCCGCGCGCACCATCGAAACATGAGCATCCTCCTCGGATCGCCCAACCAACCCTCCAGACCCGTGTCGAGCCAGTCTAGCGCATCTATTGATTGTCCAAAAATACTTTACGCTGTAGTCAAATTCACAGCCCCGCCTGCTCCTTGACGTAGCGCGCGACCTGCTCGTGGGTGGCGTACCACGCGCCGCCCTTCGCGTTGATGTGGTCGATGAGCTCCTCGAGGATGACCATGCGGGAGCGGTGGCCGATGATGTGCGGGTGCGTGGTCAGGAGGAACATCGTGCCCTCCTCCCAGGCCTTGTCGAACTCGTCGATGTAGACCTGCAGCAGCTCGCGCGGCGGCGTGTAGCTGTTGCCGCGCGGGTTCAGCAGCGGCGCGTCGTCGAGGATCCACTCGACCGGCAGCTCGACGATGCCCGTCGGCTCGCCGTTCTGCATCAGCTCGTAGGGGCGGTCGTCGGCCATCAGCGAGCTGTCGTAGAGGAAGCCCTGCCCCCGGATGATGTCGAGGGTGTTGGGGCTGAAGTTCCACGACGGGGCGCGGTAGCCCACGGGGCGGCTGCCCGTCACCCGCTCCAGGTAGTCGGTGGCCCGGATGACGAGGTCGCGCTCGGTCTCGGCGTCGAGCTCGCTGTTCAGCTCGTGGATCCAGCCGTGCACCGCGAACTCGTGCCGCCCCGACGGCGGCGATGACGTCGACCATCTCGGGCCGCAGCACGAGGCTGACGGCGGGGATGAAGAACGACGCCGGGATCTCGTGGCGGTCCATCAGGTCGACGACCCGCTGCAGGCCGACCCGCGCGCCGTACTCGCCCTGCGACATGGCGCCGATCGACGGCTCGGCGTTGCGCGCGATCTGGATGGTGTCGTTGTCGACGTCGAACGAGATCATCACCGCCACGCGGGCGCCGTTCGGCCAGGATTCGGGCTGCAGGCTGCGGCCGGCCCGCACGCGGTTGGCGATGGCCCGGATCTCGTCGAGGTCGAGGTACAGGCCGGGCTGGCTCGTCTGGGTCGTTTGTGCCCCCGGCGCGTCCGTCGCCAAGCTGTAGATCAGCAACCCCAGGATGACGCCGATCGTGATGCCCAGGCATTTCCTGATCCGCTTCCACGTCATCATCGTCGCTGTCTCCCGCTGTCCTCGGTTTCCTGCGAATCCGCCCCGTGCGGCCGGCTTCCACCGGTGGCCGGGTCGTCCAGGGCGCCCTCCGTGGAAGATCCTCACGGTCCGAGGAACGTGAAGGTCACTGTCCCTCGCCGTCCTCGTCCTCGGTGGTCTCCGCCTCGTGCGGCTGGCTCTCGCTCACCGGCGGGTTGTCGACGTGCTCGCCGAAGAACGCGGCCCAGCGCCGCAGCCGGTCCATCTGGTGGAGCGGCTCGACGATGCCGTGCCCCTCGCGCGGGAAGCGCACGAAGGTGACGTCCTTGCCGAGGTCCCTCAGGGCCCGGTAGAACTCGACCGACTGCTCGGGCGGCACCCGGGTGTCGCTGCCGCCGTGCATCAGCAGCACCGGGCTCGTCACGTCGGCCGCCCAGGTGATGGGCGAGTGCTCGCGGTAGTTCTCGGTGGCGGTCCACGGCGTGCCCCCGAAGAACGACGCCAGGTAGTCCTGGATGTCGTTGGTGCTGTACATGCTGAACAGGTTCGTCAGGCCCGCCCCCGGCGACACCGCCTTGAACCGGTCGGTCTGGGTGACGATCCACGCCGACAGGTAGCCGCCGTAGCTCCACCCGTAGCAGACGAGGCGGTCGGGGTCGGCCCACCCCATGGCGACGGCGTGGTCCACCCCGGTCATCACGTCGTCGTAGTCGGTGACGCCCCAGGCGTCGATGTTGGCGTTCACGAACGCCTGGCCGTAGTTGGTGCTGCCGCGGAAGTTGGGCTGGAGGACGACGTAGCCGTTGCCCGCGAAGAACTGGGCGGTGGCGTTGAACGCCTCGAGCGACGCCCCGGTGGGGCCGCCGTGGGGGTTGACGATGAACGGATACGCGCGGCCCTCCTCGTAGCCGACGGGCTTCGTCAGCACCCCTTCGATGGTCTCGCCGTCGCTGTTGGTCCAGCGCACCGTCTCGACCGCGCCGAGCTGCACGCCGTCGTCGCGGAGCCACGCGTTGGCGTCGGTGAGCCTGACCGGCTCGCCGTCCGTGGTCGCGGTGTAGATCTCCCCCGGCCGGTCGGGGCCGGTGTGGACCCACGCCCACCGGGTCCCGTCTTCGGAGAGCGACCAGGCGCCGTTCCGCCCGCCCGGGGCCGACGCCGTGATCACCGCGCCCGACTCGATGCTGACCCTGAACAGGCCGGTGGACGTGCCCTCGCCGGTGGACCAGTAGACGAACCGTCCGTTCGCCGACCAGATGGGGGTGGTGAACTGCCGGTCGACGTCCTCGAGGAGGACGCGCGTGGGCCCCCCGGCGAGGTCGGCGAGGTACAGCTTGTTGTGCTGCGTGTTGCTCGAGGCGGTCGCGTTCGAGGAGAACGCGATGGTGCGGCCGTCGGGCGACCAGCGCGGCGACGTGTCGCTGCCGCCGTTCTCGTGCAGGAGCCGCCGCTCGCCGGTCTCCACGTCGACGACCCGGACGTCGCTCCGCCAATTGTCGTTGGCGGTCGGATTGGGCCGGGTCTCGAACGCGACCTGCTTCGAGTCGGGCGACCAGTCGGGGTTGCGGACCGTGAAGTCGCCCTCGGTCAGGCGGCGGGTCTCTGACGTCTCCAGGTCGTGCAGCCAGAGGTGGGTCATCCGGTGGAGGGCGTCGACGACCTCGGCGTCGCCCTCCACCTCGCGGCGCTTCTCCTCCTCCTCGGGGAGCGGATCGCGCGCCGTGAACAGGAGGGCCGAGCCGTCCGGCGCGAACTCGAACGACTGCACCGGCTCGTCGTGCCCGGTGACCTGCCACGCCTCGCCGCCGTCGGCGTACAGGAAGTGCACCTGCGTCTTCGCGTCCTCGCCCTCGCCGCGGGCGGCGAGGAACGCGACGACCTCGCCGTCGGGCGACCACGCCGGCGCGGTGGCGCTCTTCGGCCCCCGGGTGAGCTGGCGGTTGCCGGTGCCGTCGACGCGCACCCGCCAGACGTGGGTGACCGCCTCGAGGTCGGCGTCGTCCATGTCGCGCGACCGCACCGTGTAGGCGACCCACTCGCCGTCGGGCGACAGGGCGGGGCCGCCCACCTGGTCGATGCGCAGGGTGTCGCGGGCCGACAGGACCCGCGGTGGCGCCGCGTCCTGGGCCGGGGTGGGGCTCGGCATGGCCGCGAGGACGAGCGCGGCGCCGGTGCCGGCAACGACTTGCCGCATTGATAGACCCTGCATGTCACCTCCCCGTTTCCGAGCGTCGCCGCCGGCCCGGCGAGAGCCCCGCCCGCGACCGGCACGGCATCGCACATGGCCACCGGGACCGTGCCCGGTGCGCGGCCGGTCGAGCCCGACGCCGGAACCCGTCACTTCTACCGGACGCGCGGCGTCTGCAGGCCCGCGCGAGGCGGGGCTGTCACGGCTGCTGCGTGCGTCCGTCTACCCGACCCGCGGTGTCTGCAAGCCTCGCCGGCGACGGCGCGGCGTGCGGCTTCTCTCCGGTCGCCGCCACCCGGTGTCGGCCGCGTGGGCCGGCCGCCGGCTCAGTCCCCCGCGATCTCCTCGTAGACCGCGGTGAGGAACCGGTTCGGGTCGCCCCACTTGTCGTTGTACTCCGCCGTCGGGTCGGCCGCCAGGACCTCGTCGTAGCTGCCCGCTCCTCCCTTCACCAGCGCCTCGACGCGGCCGGCGACGGTGATGACCATGTCGCGGAACTCGATGACGTCGTCGCGGCCCGAGATGACCCCGTGGCCGGGGAGGATCTTCGTGTCGGGCCCTGCCATGCCGGCGAGGACGCCGAGCGAGTCGATGGTCCCCGACAGCGTGCCGCCGTTGCCGCGGTCGATGACCGGGAACGCCACGGTGCGGAACATGTCGCCGGTGTGGATGACGTCGGAGTCGACGAAGTGGATGATGCTGTCGCCGTCGGTGTGCCCCGGCGGCATCGGGATGACGTGCACCTCCTCGCCGTTGAGGTGGATGGTGACGTCCTCGCTGTAGGTCAGCACCGGCAGGGCCTCGGGCGGCTGGTTCACGGCGAGGCGGGCGCGCACCCGGTCCTGCGCGATGATGGACACGCCCATCGCCGCGAAGTTCGCGTTGCCCCCGGTGTGGTCGCCGTGGACGTGGGTGTTGATGAGGAAGCGGATGTCGCCGTTCGAGATGCCCTGGACGGCGGCGTAGATGCGCTCGCTGAGGGGCGCGAACTGGTCGTCGATCATGACCACCCCCTCGTCGCCGATCGACAGGCCGATGTTGCCGCCGCGGCCCTCCAGGTAGTGCACGGTGCCGGCGACGTGGTGGGTCGAGATCACGACCTCGGAGAAGTCGGGCTGCGCGCCGAGCCCGGCGGCCACGGTGAGCGCCGCCACCGCGGAGAAGGCGAGCGAGACGCCGAGCCGCGCGCGTGAGCTGGTCTTCATGGTGTGCTTCCTCGTGGACGGTGACGGATGACGCTGTGATCGCGCCTATCATATCGAAAGGCGGCCCCGTCGGCGTACCCGGCAGGCGGTGCGATCGGGTGAACAGCTTACCAACCGCGCCTTCGGCTCCACATCGCGCCCGCGCCCTCCAGGAATCCCCCGCCGCGCTGCGGCAGCCGCCTCTTGGTGTAGGATCACCCTGCGCGTTTTCGGCCCGATCGGGGAGACTGAGGGGTGAGCGGATCGATGCAGGGGCTCCTGGCACGGACGGCCGCGGCGTTCACGGTCGGCTCCATGGCGGTCGGGGCGGCGGCCGCGACCGCGCAGCCGGCGCCCGAGGGTGGCGCGTCGGCCGAGCGGGCGCTGGTCGACCGCTACTGCGTCGCCTGCCACAACGAGCGGATGCGGGTCGCGGACCTGACCCTCGACACCGCCGACGTCGGCGACGTGGGCGCCCACCCCGAGATCTGGGAGAAGGTGGTGCGGAAGCTGCGGGCCGGGGCCATGCCCCCCGCCCCCCGGCCGCGCCCGGATGCGGCGACCTACGAGGCGTTCACCGCCTGGCTCGAGACGGAGCTCGACGCGGCGGCGGCGCGGAACCCCGACCCGGGGCGCACCGACACCTTCCACCGGCTCAACCGCAGCGAGTACCACAACGTCGTCCGCGACCTCCTGGCCCTCGACGTCGACGTCGCGGCGCTCCTGCCGGCCGACGACGGGAGCTACGGGTTCGACAACATCGCGGGCGTGCTCGGCATCTCGCCGACCCTGCTCGAGCGCTACCTGTCGGCCGCGAAGAAGATCAGCCGGCTCGCCATCGGCCGGCCGGCCCCGTCGGCGACGGCCGAGACGTTCCGCCTCGTCACCGACCTGACCCAGGACGTCCGGGTGGACGGGCTGCCGTTCGGCACCCGCGGGGGCACGCGCTTCGACTTCACGTTCCCCGAGGACGCGGTGTACGGCATCCGCGTCCAGCTCTCGCGCGACGCCAGCGGCACCCTCAAGCCGTTCGACACCCCCCACCGGCTCGAGGTGAGCCTGGACGGCGAGCTCCTCGAGACGTTCACCGTCGGCGAGCCCCCGCCGCCGGGGGCCGCGCGCAGCGACCCCGAGTATCAGGAGTGGCTGGCGCGCCAGCGGGCCGCCGACGACGGCTGGGAGGTGCGGGCGCCGGTGCGGGCGGGGCCGCGCACGGTGCAGGTGACGTTCCACCAGAAGACATCGGCCTACGCCGAGACCCTGCGCCAGCCGTTCCTGCGCCCCTACACCAGCATCACCGGGGGCGACACGCGCTATCAGCCCTACGTGGGCAGCGTCACCGTCGCCGGTCCGTTCGAGGCGAGCGGGGCGCGGCCGGTTCAGGGCACGCCCAGCCGCGACCGTGTCTTCGTCTGCCGTCCCGCGTCGCCTGACGCCGCCGACGAGGCCGCGTGCGCGCGCGAGATCTTCTCGACCCTCGCCCGGCGCGCCTACCGCCGGCCCGTCACCGGGCGCGACCTCGCGGTGCTGCTCGACTTCTACGAGCAGGGGCGGGCCGAGGGCGGCTTCGAAGCGGGCGTCGAGCTGGGGCTGCGGCGGCTGCTGGCGAGCCCCGACTTCCTGTTCCGGGTGGCGCGCGAGCCGGACGGCGCGGCCCCGGGCACGCCGTACCGCGTCCCCGACCTCGAGCTCGCGTCGCGGCTGTCCTTCTTCCTGTGGAGCAGCATCCCCGACGACGAGCTGCTCGACCTCGCGGAAGCGGGGACGCTGCACCGGCCCGAGGTGCTCGAGGCGCAGGTCCACCGCATGCTCGCCGACCCGCGGGCCGACGCCCTCGTCGAGAACTTCGCGGGGCAGTGGCTGTACCTCCGCAACGTGCGGGCCCTGACCCCCGACGAGGACCTCTTCCCCGACTTCGGCGAGGCCCTGCGGCGTTCGTTCCAGCGCGAGACGGAGCTGTTCTTCGCGAGCGTGCTGCGCGAGGACCGCAGCGTCCTCGACTTCCTGACCGCCGACTACACCTTCGTCAACGAGCGGCTCGCGCGCCACTACGGCATGCCCAACGTCTACGGCAGCCACTTCCGCCGCGTCAGCCTGCCCGACTCGTCGCGCCGGGGGCTGCTGGGCCACGGCAGCATCCTCGCCGCCACCGCCTACCCGACCCGGACGTCGCCGGTGCTGCGCGGCAAGTGGGTGCTCGAGAACCTGCTCGGCACCCCGCCCCCGCTGCCCCCGCCCGACGTTCCGTCGCTCGAGGAGACCACCAGCGACGGCGCCGCCGTGTCGATGCGCGAGGCGATGGAGCAGCACCGGTCCAACCCGGTCTGCGCGAGCTGCCACCGGCTGATGGACCCGCCGGGCTTCGCCCTCGAGCAGTTCGACGCGGTGGGGCGCTACCGCACCCGCAACGAGGCCAACGCGCCGATCGATGCGTCGGGGGTGCTGCCCGACGGCACCGCGTTCGAGGGCGCGTCGGGGCTGCGCGAGGCGTTGCTGGGCCGCCCCGACCTCTTCGTCACCACCCTGACCGAGAAGCTGCTCATCTATGCGCTCGGCCGGGGGGTGGAGCACCACGACGCGCCGGCCATCCGCGCCATCACCCGCGAGGCCGCCGCCGGCGGACACCGTTTCTCGTCGCTCATCCTGGGTGTCGTCAAGAGCCCGCCGTTCCAGATGAGGAGAACCCGGTCATGATGATCCGAAAGCTGTCGCTGCCCCGCCGGACGTTCCTGCGCGGCCTTGGCGCGACCGTCGCCCTGCCCCTGCTCGACGCCATGGTGCCGGCCCTCACGGCGGAGGCCCGGACCGCCGCGGCTCCGGTCCGCCGGCTCGGGTTCATCTACATCCCCAACGGGGCGGTCATGCAGGAGTGGACGCCGGCCGAGACCGGGCCCGGGTTCGCCCTGTCCCGCATCCTGCAGCCCCTCGAGCCTTACCGCCGCCAGCTCACGGTGGTGAGCGGCCTTGCCCACGGGCAGGCCGAGCCCCTCGGCGACGGCAACGGCGAGCACTCGCGGGCGAGCTCGACGTGGCTGAACGGGGTGCATCCGAAGCAGACCGAAGGGTCGGACGTGCGCGCGGGGACGACGGCGGACCAGCTCGCGGCGCAGCACATCGGCCGCGACACGCCGCTGCCGTCGCTCGAGCTCGCCATCGACCTCGACGGGCTCGTGGGCAACTGCGAGAACGGCTACAGCTGCGTCTATCTGAACACCGTCGCGTGGCGCTCGCCGACGACGCCCCTGCCGATGGAGAACAACCCGCGGGTGGTCTTCGAGCGGCTCTTCGGCGACGGGGGCACGACCGAGCAGCGGGTGGCCGAGATGCGGCGCGACCGCAGCATCCTCGACTCGGTCACCGACGACCTCGCGAACCTCGAGCGGTCCATCGGGGCCGGCGATCGGGCCCGGCTCGACCAGTACCTCGACTCGATCCGGGCCCTCGAGCGGCGCATCACCCTGTCGGAGGCGCAGAGCGCCGACGCCGAGCTGCCGGCCCTGGCCCGCCCCGTCGGCATCCCCGACGACTTCGAGGACCACGTCAGGCTGATGTACGACCTGGCCTCCCTCGCGTGGCAGGCCGACATCACCCGCGTCTTCACCTTCATGCTCGGGCGCGAGCTGGGCGGTCGGACCTATCCGCACCTCGGGGTGCCCGACCCCCATCACGGGCTGTCGCACCACCGGAACGACCCCGAGAAGCTCGACAAGCTCGCGCGAATCAACACGTACCACGTGGGCCTGTTCACCCACCTGCTCGACAGCCTGCGGAAGGCGCCGGACGGGGCGGGCTCGGTGCTCGACCACTCGATGGTGATGTACGGCGGCGGGCTCGGCGACAGCAACGACCACGCGCACTTCGACCTGCCGGAGATCGTGGTGGGCGGCGGCGCCGGGCGCCTGAAGGGCGGGCGGCACCTGGTGTACCCGAAGGACACCCCGGTGAACAACCTGCTCGTCAGCATGCTCGACAAGGTCGGCGTGTCGGCCGGGAACTTCGGCGACGCGACGGGGCGCATCAAGGAGCTGGCGGACATCTGATGAGCGTGGACATGCGTCGATCGGCGGTGGCGTGTCTGGCGGTGACGGCGTGTCTGGCGGCGACGCCTGCCGCGGCGCGGGTCGAGGCGCCGTTGATCGACGCGGTGCGCGCCGGCGACGTCGCCGAGGTCCGCGCCTTGCTCGCGGGGGCCGTCGATCCGGATCAGCCGTCCCTCGACGGCACCACCGCGCTGCACTGGGCGGCCAACCGCGACGACCTCGACTCGGCTCGATTGCTGCTCGGGGCGGGTGCCCGTGCCGACGTGGTCAACCGCTACGGCGCGACCCCGCTGCTGGTGGCCGCCACCAACGGCGGCGCCGAGATGATCGAGATGCTGCTGGCGGCGGGCGCCGATCCGAACGCCGGCCTTCCCGAGGGCGAGACCCCGCTCATGCGGGCGGCGCGGGCCGGCCGGGCCGGCGCGGTGCGGGCGCTGCTGCGCCACGGGGCCGAGGTCGACGCGGCCGAGCGGTGGCGCGGCCAGACCGCGCTGATGTGGGCGGCCATCGAGGGCAACACCGGGGCGGTCCTGGAGCTGGTGGCGGCCGGCGCCGACGTGCACGCGCGCTCCGCCGGGGGCTTCACGCCGCTGCTGTTCGCCGTCCGCCACGACCGGCGGGACGTGCTGCGGGTGCTCGCCGCGGCCGGGGCCGACGTCGACGACACCCTGTCCGACGGCATGAGCGCTCTCTGCCTCGCGACCCTCAACGCCCACTACGACACCGGGGTCTGGCTGCTCGAGCAGGGGGCCGACGCCAACGCGGCCGGGCAGGGGTGGACGGCGCTGCACCAGCTCGTGTGGGCCCGCCGGCCGAACCTCGGCTTCAACAACCCGGCGCCCATTCCGACCGGCCTCGTCTCCGACCTCGACTTCGTCCGCGCCCTCGCCAACCACGGCGCCGACCTCGACGCGCGGCAGGCGAAGGAGCCGCGGGGCGGCGACGGGTCGGGCACCGCCGGCGGCTACCGCAACGTGCTGAACCGGGTCGGCGCGACGCCGTTCCTGCTTGCCGCGAAGGCCGCCGACGCCGAGCTGATGCGTCTGCTGGTGGCCCTGGGGGCCGACCCCCTGCTGCCGAACGAGGACGGCACCACGCCGTTGATGGTGGCGGCGGGCGTCGGCATCTGGGCGGTGGGCGAGAGCCCGGGCACCAACGCGGAGGCGCTGGCCGCGGTCGAGCTGATGCTCGAGCTCGGCGACGTCGTCACCACCGTCGACGCCAACGGCGACACCGCCCTGCACGGGGCGATCATCCGCGGGTACGAGCCGCTGGTGCGGTTCCTGCTCGATCAGGGGGCCGACCTGGAAGCGGTCAACGAGAAGGGCTGGACCCCCCTGATCATGGCCGAGGGCGTGTTCTACTCGAACACCGGCAAGCGTTGGCCCGAGATGGAGCGGCTGCTCCTCGAGCTCGGCGCCCGGCCGTCCCTTCGGGATTCCGACCAGTAGATCGCTGCGATAGGACCAATGACCAAGGTGGAAGTAGAGCGCCACGCCAGGACGCTGCCCGCGGCGGATCAAGTCGAGCTGGCCTACGTTTTGCTTGAAAACGCCGCTCCCGCTCTGACACCCGAGCAGGAGCGGGAAGCGGATCGGCGCATTGCCGCCTATCGGCGGAATCCGAGCGTCCTGGTCGCGGCGGACGAGGCGCGCGCCAGATTGAAGACTCTCGCCCGTCGATGAGGCTCTTCTACACGGCGGAGGCTCTCGACGAACGAGACCGCGCCTTCCGCTGGTATGAAGAACGGCAGCCCGGCCTTGGACGCTCGTGCCTGGACCGCCTTGAACAGCTGATCGACCACATCGTGGCCTTCCCGGAAGCGTTTCGCGCCCGATCCAATGGACGCCGTCACGCGCCGATGAGGACGTTCCCCTACATCGTCGTCTACGCCGTGGAGCCCGACGCCGTCGTCATCGTCGCGGTCTTCCATGCGTCCCGAGATCCAGCCGACCGGGAACATTGACGGGGGATGGCGCGTCGGGGAGCATGCCTTCGACTTCGCGGTCGGCCACCGACGATCGAGCCGTCACGATGATCCGAGCGCCCCGGCCAGCGGATCTCCGCAGGCGAGGCGTCGGAACCTCTCGCGGCTCGCGCGGAATTCCACCACCACGTCCCGCAGCTCAATCCGCTTGTGGCGTCGCAGGTTCTTGGACACCAGCACGGGCCGGCCTTGTTCTCGATCGCCATCCTCTGGTCGTCCGGTTCCCCGCATGAAGCCGTGCAGCGAGCCGGAATCGGCCCATGGTACACCGCCATCCACGCCATGGAGTCCGAGGCCTGCCTGACACCGTCGCCATCGTTGCGGTCTTCCATGTACCCGCGACGGCCGACCCGAAGCTTGACGGCATGCAACCGGCCCCAAAACAGCTGAATATCGGTGTTTATCACTAATTGACTACAATATATTGCAATCAATGGGCCGCAGACTCTACACCCCGTCCGTCCAGCGCGCGCTGCGCGCCCTGGGCCGCGACATCGGTATCGCGCGCCGAAAGCGCCGCATGGCGGTGGCGGACTTCGCGGCGCGCATGGGCGTGTCGCAGGGCACGCTGGTCCGCCTCGAGAAGGGCGAGGCCGGGGTGTCGATCGGGGCGTTCGCCATGGCGCTCCTGGCCCTGGGCGAGCTGCACCGGCTGGAGGATCTCCTGGACGTCTCGCGCGACGAGACCGGCCTGCTGCTCGATCTCGACAGCCTGCCGCGCCGCATCCGGCGACGGAAGCCGCGGCTCGGGTGAGGAGTCTGCCGGCATGCCGAAGACGACGCGGCGCGTGCGGGTGGCGCTTGGCGAGCGGCTGCAACCGGTCGGCGAGCTCGTGTTCGAGGCCGACGGCCGGCGGCAGGCGAGCATGTTCCGCTATGCCGACGGGTGGCTCGACGGGCCCGAGGGGTTCCCCATCGCCCCGACCCTGCCGTTGTCGGAGTCGCCGTTCCACGCGTCGGCGTCGCGGGAGCGTCCCCGTTCGGCCCTGTTGGGACCGATCTCCGACGGCGCGCCCGATTCCTGGGGGCGCGGGCTGCTGCGCAAGGCGCTTTCCGGCGCCCTCACGGAGCTCGACTATCTGCTCGCGGTGGACGACGAGACGCGCCAGGGCGCGCTGCGGTACCTCGACGACGACGGCAGGCCGCTGTCGCGCTCCTATCCGCCCGTGCCCCGCTCGAGCGAGCTCGACGAGCTGCGGCGGCTGGCCGGCGCGGCCGAGGACGACCCGAACGGGGCGGCGTCGATTCGAGACCTTCTGGTGGGCAGCGCCAGCTCGCTCGGCGGGGCCCGGCCCAAGGCGAACGTGCGCGATCGGGGCGGCGAACTCGCGATCGCGAAGTTCACCGCGGACCGCGACACCATGCCGGTGGAACGGGTCGAGGCGGCGACGCTGGCCCTCGCCCGCGCCGCCGGCGTGAACGCGGCGCAGGCCCGGATCGAGCTCGGGTCCACGGACAAACCGGTGGCGCTGATCAAGCGGTTCGACCGGGCGGGCGGCGACCGCGTCCACTATCTCTCGGCGCAGTCCTTCATCGGCGCCGAGGCGGCCACCGGCGCGTACTACACGGACATCGCGGACGCCCTGCGTGCGCACGCGTTCGATTCGCCGGCGCAGCTCGCCGAGCTGTACCGGCGCGTCCTGTTCACCATTCTCGTCTCGAACAACGACGACCACCTGAAGAACCACGGCCTTCTCCACGCGGGCGGGGGACGCTGGGTGCTGTCGCCGGCCTTCGACGTCAATCCGCAGCCGCACCGCCGGCGTCACCTCGAGACGGGCATCAGCGAGCTCAGCGGGCACGACGCCTCCATCGAGGCGGCGGTGGAAGCCGCGCCCTTCTTCGACATCGAGCACGACGCCGCCGTCGCGATGCTGTCCGGCATGGTGTCGACCATCGACGAGCGGTGGCGGGCGTGCTGCGGCGCGGCGGGGATGACCGCGCGGGAGATCGAGCTTTACGAGCCCGCGTTCGACCATGCCGAGAGCCGTAGCGCCCGCCGGATAGCGCACGGACGCCGGTGACGAGGCCAAAGCCATCGGGCCCGACACCACCTCGCGGGACATCGCGCGGTCAGGCGCCGACCGCCGGTTCCTGGACGCCGGCACGCCCGGTCCTCGAGCCGCCGCGGGACATCGCGCCGGCGGGAGCCGCCGGCGCCGGACCAGGCACGTCCGGGTCCTCGAGCCGCCGCGGGACATCGCGCCAGCGGGAGCCGCCCGCGCCGGACCAGGCACGTCCGGGTCCTCGAGTGCCCGCGCGGCGTCGCGCGGACCGGGGTCGGGCGGAGCCCCGGACCACCGCGGCGACGGTGCTACAATGCGGGCGATTTCACAGGACCACTTTCCGAGGAGCCGCCATGCTGCCAGTCCGCCTTGTCCGGACGCTCGCGCCCCTTTTCGTCGCTACGCTGGGTCTCGCCGCCGTCGCCGGCGCCCAGGTCCTCGACGCGCCGGATCCGGCCCAGATGGAGGACGCGCCCGACCTCGGGTACCACCCGGTGCCGCACGGCCTCCAGATTCCCGCCGACCAGGAGATGGGGGCGCCGTCGAGCGTCGTCTGGACCACGAAGAACACCCTGCTCGTCTTCAACCGCGGGCCCAACCCCCTGATGGAGTTCAATCCCGACGGCGGCTTCGTGCGGTCGTGGGGGCAGGGCGAGTACATCCGGCCCCACGGCATGCGGCTCGACCCCGACGGCAACATCTGGACCACCGACGTCAACGGGAACACCGTGCGGAAGATGGACCCGGACGGCAAGGTGCTGATGACCATCGGCACCCACGGCGAGGCCGGCGAGCCCGAGGACGGGCTGCTGACCGAGCCGACCGACCTGACCATCAACGCGGCCGGCGAGATCTTCGTGCTGGTGGGGCACGGGCGCGGCATCCCGCGGCTGGTGAAGTTCGCCCCCGACGGGTCGTTCATCAAGGCGTGGGGCGGTCAGGGCACGGCGCCGGGCGAGTTCGACACGCCGCACTCGATCGTGGTCGACGAGGCGGGGCTGCTCTACGTGGCCGACCGGCAGAACCGGCGCGTGCAGATCTTCGACGCCGACGGGGCCTATATCAAGGAGTGGGCCTACAAGGGCCTGCCGTGCGGCCTGCACATCCACGGCGACGGGACGATGTACATGGTCAGCGGGTTCGCGGGCGAGATTCTCAAGCTCGACGAGAACGGCAAGGCGGTGGGCGCCAACGGCCAGCCTGGCAAGGGCCTAGGCGAGTTCGGCGAGGCACACTACATGACGATGGCCCCGAACGGGGACATCTGGGTTGCCGACACCGTGAAGCCGGAGCTGCACAAGTACGTCATGAACGACTGATGCTGCGCCATGCCTGACGTCGAGGTGTGCGAGGCTGAGATTCGTCGATGGTTGCGCGCTTCGACGGCAGGCCCCCGGCGGCACGACGGCGCAGATTGAGATGAGTTCGCCGCTCGTCGGTAGGCCCGCGACTCCGTTCGAGCTGGCCGACGCCGGCGGCCGACTGCACCGGCTCGACGAGTACCGCGGCCGGTGGCTGCTGCTGGTGATGCACCGGCATCTGTTCTGACTGCCGTGCCGCCGGCACCTGCTGCAGTTGCAGCAATCGGCGGCGGATCTCGCGCGGCTCGGGGTGGAGCTCCTCGCGGTGACGTTCGAGGACGCGGACGCGGCCCGCGCCTACGTGGCCGAGACCGGCCTGCGCTGGCCTCTGCTCGTCGACGCCGACCGCCGTCTCTATCGCGCCTACGGGATGGAGAAGGCGCGGCTCCGGCATCTGTGGGGGGCGGCGACCTTCCGCGCCTACTGGCGTGAAGCCCGGCTGGGGCGCTTCCCCCGCCTGCCGCGCGCCGATACGAGGCAGCAGGGGGGCAACGTGCTGATCGATCCCGGGGGGCTGGTCAGGTTCCACCACGTTGGCCGCGGTCCCGCCGACCGGCCGCCGGTCGCCAGGCTGCTGGCCGCCCGAAGCGCCTTTCCGTCCCGACCATGATTCCGCCGAAGACGATTCCCGATCACGTCGGCCTCGGACACCCCGACCGGCCGCCGCACCCCGGGTTGCCGGCGGCGGGAAGCGCCTCTCCGTCCTGACCATGATTCCTCCGAAGACCATTCTCGTTCCCACCGACTTCAGCGACGCGTCGGGTCTGGCCCTGACCTACGCCAGGGACCTGGCCCGACGGTGCGGTTCGACCCTCCACCTGCTGCACGTCGTGACGGACGCCGACGTCAGCCCGGGGACCGAGGCGCTGTGGGGGTTTTCCGAGACCGAGGTCCAGCGCCGCTGGGTCGACGAGGCGAAGGCGAAGCTCGCCGGCCTGTGCCCGGCCGACGGGGAAGAGGCGTCGCCGGTGCGCACGGCGGTGGAGGTTGGGCCGCCGGCGGACGGCATCCTGCGCTACGCGGGCGAGCACCGGGCCGAGCTGATCGTCATGGGTACCCGCGGGCGGGGGGCGGTCGGGCAGTTGCTGCTCGGGAGCGTCGCCGCCGAGGTGGTGCGGCGCGCGCCGTGCCCGGTCCTGACGGTGCGCGACCCGGACCGCGGGCCGGGGAACCCGTAGCGGCCCCCGGGGCGCCGACGGTCGGCACCGCCCTGCCTGCAGCTTCTCACGCCGTCGAGCTGCTCCGGCAGACGGTTGCTGCGTGCCCGGCTGGACGGCTCGCCTCATTCGGGCGGGCGTCCCGTGACATGCGTTGGAAGCGATTGCCCCGAGTCACCGGCTCGATCAGCGGACCCGGCGTGGGCGGGGCGCAGCGTACCGCTTGCGTTCCTCGCATTGGCCGTCGGTCGAAGAGGGTGACGCCCATTGCCATGGAAGAGGGTCGGTGGTCGGTAGTCGTGGACGCAGTCGGTGCCAGCTCTGCGGTTGATTAGCCAAGGGGAGGCGCGGTTGCCGATTCCAGGTGTTCTCGACGGGATGCGGGTGCTCGACTTCGGCCGCTACATCGCGGGGCCGTTCTGCGCGGCCCTGCTCGCGGACCTCGGGGCCGACGTGGTGCGGGTCGAGAAGGTCCGCGGCGGGGAGGACCGCTTCCTCGTGCCCCTGACCCCGGCCGGCGACGGGGCCCTCTTCATGCAGGTCAACCGCAACAAGCGGGGCATGACCCTGAACCCGCTGAAGCCGGAGGGGCGCGCGGTGCTGCGCCGGCTCGTCGAGGGGGCGGACGTGGTCGTCGCCAATCTGCCCGACCCCGCCCTGCGGGCGCTCGGGCTCGACCACGCGTCGCTCGCGGCCGTCAACCCCCGCATCGTCCTGGCCAGCGTGTCGGCGTTCGGGGCGGGGGGGCCGTACTCGGACAAGGTCGGCTTCGACGGCGTCGGCCAGGCGATGTCGGGGTCGATGTACCTGTCGGGGCAGCCGGGCCAGCCCACCAAGAGCTACGTGCCGTGGGTCGACTTCGCGACCGCGCTCGCGGCCGCGGTCGGCACCCTCGCCGCGCTCATGGCGCGCGAGCGGACCGGCCGCGGCCAGGAAGTGCGGGGGTCCCTGCTCGGGACGGCGCTCACCGTCGCCAACGCGGCGCTCATCGAGCAGGCGGTGCACGCGCCCGACCGGGTCGCCACGCTGAACCGGAGCCAGGTGTCGGCGCCGTCCGACACCCACCGCACGCGCGACGGCTGGATTCTCGTGCAGACCATCGGCCAGCCCCTGTTCGAGAAGTGGGCGGCCCTGGTGGGCGTGCCGGAATGGGTGGACGACCCCCGCTTCCGCGACGACATGGCGCGCGGCGACCACGGCGAGGTCATCAGCGGCCGGATGGCCGAGTGGTGCGCCGGGCGGACGACGGCGGAGGCGCTGGCCGCGCTCGAGGAGGCCCGCATTCCCGCCGGCCCGGTGCTGTCGCCGCAGCAGACCCTCGACGACCCTCACGTGGCGGCGGTCGGATTGCTCAAGGCGCTGCAGTTTCCGGGCGCCCCGGCCCCGGTCCCGGTCGCCGACACGCCGTTCTCGCTCTCCGCGGGAGCGCCCGGCATCCACAAGCGGGCGCCGGCCCTCGGCGAGCACACCGACGAGATTCTCGGCGGGCTCGGGTACTCCGCTGCCGAGGTCGCGGCCCTTCGCGCCGATCGGGTGGTGTAGCCGCCCGGGAGCCGTGGTGAGACCCCGCGTTGCATCGCCTCGGTCTCTTCGAACGCGCCGCAGTTCGGGCTGTGCACGCGCGCCGTTTTCTGGCAGCATGGAGGCGGTTGCGGCGGGCGGCATCCCAGTCACACGGAGGATGAAACCATGCGCCTCTTGCGAGTCGTTCCGGCCGCACTGATCCTGTGCGGCCCCGGGCCGGCGTTCGCCCAGGGCTGGGCCGAGTACGCCAGCCCGGCGGACTTCTTCAGCGTCAATTTCCCCGGCGAACCGACGGTGGAAGAGGTCGCCTACACCTCGGAATACGAGGCCGAGCTTCCGGCCCGCGTGCACGCCTGGGAGGACGGCGCGGCCCGCTACTCGGTGACCGTGGTCGACTACTCCGAGGCCGAGCTCATCCACACCGAGCGCGCGAAGAGCTGTCCGCCCGATGCGCACACCGGCTGCTCGGGCGCGGCGTACACCGGCGTCGGGTCGTGGATCGTCGACGTCCGCGGCGCCATGGACTACGCGACGTGGGGCTTCCTCGGGCGGGACACGACGCCGACGTTCTTCGGCTGGAACTTCGTGGACCTCGTCGAGGGCCGGCACCTCCAGCTCACCAACGCGGACGGCTCCAGGACGTTCGCGGCCATCTACATGCACGAGGACCGGCTCTACGTCCTCGAGGCGACGGCGCCCCCGGGCCGGTTCGGTCCCGAGCTGTTCCAGCAGTCGCTGCGGTTCCTCGACGCCGACGGCAATCCGCTCCGCTACGAGCGCGTCTACGTCAACGGCTTTCCGCCGCCTCCGAGAGTCAGATGATGCCTTTCAGCACCTCGACCAGGATATCGACCCCCGCGACACGGTCGGCCCGCGGCGTACGCGAGCGCCTTTGCCTGGCCCGGAGAGCTTCGCCCGCGGCTCCGCTCGCCGCCCAACCAACCTTGTCAGGAGTCTGCACCGTTCTACGGCTCAGCCTCCTGGGGCTGCTCTGCGCGATCGTCCTCGCCCTCCCGGGCGCGGCCCATCATTCCCACGGCAACTACGAGCTCACCGACTTCACGCACCTCGAGGGGACGGTCCGGGAGGTGCACCTCATCAACCCGCACTCCTGGATCTTCCTCGAGGTCCCCGGCGAAGGGGATGGCGCCGCCCCCACCCTGTGGGCCATGGAGGCCACGACCCCCCGGGGGCTCCTCCAGAACGGCATCGAGCGCGACGACGTCCTGCCGGGCGACCTCATCCGCGTGCGCTGCCACCGTCTCAGGGACGGCTCGGACGGATGCCTGCTCGGTTTCGTGACGCCGCTGCACGGCGACCCCGAGCGGGGGCACGGCATCGAGAAGGAGTGGGACTAGGGACGAGGGGCCTGCGCCAGAGCGGCGCAGGCCCCTGAGGTCGGTTGGTGGCCGGCGGGAGCACGGGTGGTGGTGGAGCCAGGAGTCTGCGCCGCGGAACGGCGCGGACTCCTGAAAGGGTTGGTCGGGCGAGGCGGAGCCGCAGGGCGACGACGGGTCTAGGAGTCTGCGCCGTAGAACGGTGCAGACTCCTAGCAGGGTTGGTTGGGCGCCCAGCGGAGCCGAAGGCGACGACGGGGGCTAGCGCGGCGTGGCGGTGCCGGCGGATCCGCCCCCGCCGCCCGACGTATAGCCGCCCGCACCGACGGATCCGCCCCCGCTCGATCCGCCCCCGCCGCCCGACGAGCCTCCTCCGCTCGATCCGCCGCCGCCGAAGACCCCGCCCCCGCCAGATCCCCGCGGCTGGGCGCGGCGACCCCCGCTGTCCTGCCGCGTGGCGACCCGGGTGTAGCCGTATCCCGGGGAGATCCGCCCTTCGCCCAAGTCGGGCGGGTCCGTGCTGATCGATCCCGGCACGCCGTAGTAGCCCGGATCCAGGTAGTAGTAGTCGCCCCAACCGTACAGGGAGCGATAGGGGGACCACCCGTAGTAGTAGCCGAACGGCGCCGCGTAGTACGGATACCAGTTGTCGTAGCCGTAGCCGCCCCAACTGCCCAGGAAACCGCCGCCGCCGCCGCCCCCGCCGCCGGTCGCCGCGCGGCGCACCTCGAAGTCGTCCGGGAACGAGAGCGCCACCAGCATGTCGGTGATGTTCCCCGGCACGCCCCCGTCGTCGAGCCGGATCAGGGTGCGTCCGTCGAGATCGAACCACGTCTCGGTCTCCACCAGCAGCGCTTCGAGCACCGGGGCCTCGAGGGCGGCGGCGGCCTCGATGACCGCGGCGATGGACAGGTCGGCGTCGCCGGTCCGGATCGCCGCCGCCCGCGCCCGCGCCAGCAGGTCGGCGGTGAGGGTCGGGCCGGCCGCGCTCAGGGTCGTGACGTCGCCCGTGCGGCGGTAGCGTCTGACGGTGACCGCGGCCCGCTCTCCGGCCTCCACCATCTCGAGCGCGAGCCAGGTCCTGGCGTCTGCCATCAGTCCGACCCCGGACAGCCGGCGGCCGTCGTCTCGCGCGTTGCAGGTGAGCTCCGCCCGCGTGTACAGGCGCGCGCCGTCATCCGACCACGTGATGCGCCGGTCGGCCGCGGCATTCGGTCTGGTCCACGGTGTGCTCCAACCCGTCGGCCGAGAGGGTCTCCACCAGCACCTGCTCGCCGTCGGCCAGCGTCGTCACCACGACGTCGGTGACGGGGGCCGGCGGCGCGGCCGGGGTCACGCACACCAGCACGCTGTCCGCGAACGCGGCGAGGTCGCTCGCCGCTTCCGGCAGGCGCCGGCCTCCTCGAGGAGCTGCCAGCAGCCGATCCACGGCAGCCAGCGCTGATCCACGGCAGGCGCCGCCGGCTCGCCGAGCGGCGACGGCTGGGCCTGGGACGCGCCGGGCACGACGGCCGCCCCGACAATCAGGGCGACGAGGAGCCCCGCGGTCCACGGGGCCCTCCGGCCGACCGGGCCGGCAGCTTCGGAAGAACGACTCCCGATGGCGATTGGCATGGTCATTTCTCACCTCGACGGTTATGGGTGCTCCTCGTCGCATTCAGTCGCGCGCGGGCGACTCGCTCCCGCGGGTGCACTCGGCCCGCCCGTCGCAGCCTTCGGCTCCGCCGGGCGGTCCAGCCCAACCCTCCAGGAGTCCGCGCCGCTCTACGGCGGACTCCCCAAGGCAGACTACCGGGAGCCCATGGACCCTCACCACTGGCTCTCCTAGAACACGAACTCGATGCCGCCGGTCATGTGCAGCCCGCCCAGGTCGATGTCGCCGAAGTCGAAGGAGGAGTTCGCCACCGGCTGCGACCAGACCCTGCGCGCCTCGGCGACCGCGAAGATCCGTCGGCTGAGCCTCACGCTGATCCCGGCGGCGACGTGGCGGGTGAGCGCCTTTCCCTCCGACCGCAGCCGGTCATTCCAGATCGACAGATCGATGTAGTCGACGAAGTCACCGAACTGCTCGAGCCGATACCACCTCACGCCGAGGCCGCCGCCGACATGGACGGCCAGGGTGCTCGGCACCCACGCCAGTCGCCCGATGGGGCGTCCCCGGGGAACCACCCAGTACCGCACGCCGGCGTTCAGCGGTATCTGCCACACCTGGGTCGACTGAGCGATCGGCCGGCCGTTGTTCGTCCATTCCTTGTATTCCGAGCGCGCGACGGTGTCGGACGGCGTGACGTCGAACACGAGGTCGACCCGGGGGTGACCGAGTAGCCCGCGGCGATACGGAAGAGTGCCGTGTCGTAGGCCCGCTTCGAGATGGGGATGAACTCGCCCTGGTCATCGACTCCGCTGATCAGGAAGCCGCGGAACCAGTCGAAGACGCCGCCGCTGGTGGCCCGGAGCCAGCCGGCGGAGAACCCGGCGAAGCCTCGCGGCTGCCCGAACAGGAAATCGGGCCGGCTTCGGCCCGACGGGGGCTGTGCGGCGGCGAACGGCTCGGCCTCCGGCCCGGCCGCGGCGAACGCGGCCCCGCCCGGCGTCCCGACATCGGGCACGGACGGCTGGGCGCCTGCCATCGGCGCCGCGACCGCGAGGCAGGCCGCAAGCACGAACCGGACGGCGGGTGTCGGTGCGATCATCTTGCTGAGCATCGGCTGGACCATCCTCGACGTCGCGATCGGCGAATGCTCCAGCCTGCTTCTGCACCAATCGTACCACCGCGGAACCCAGGGTCAAGACCGCGAGAGGCATCGCGGCTTCGGGACGGGCGATGCCTCTCGCCACGAGCCTCGTACGCGCCATCTCGGCAGCCGGCGGCCGCAGGAGGCGGTGGCGAACCTGCAAGGCCTCCTCGTCGATCACGGGCGGCTCGTCTCGTCACCGGTTCCCGATTGTCCCCCGGCGGTGACAGGCCTGTCCGTTGCAGCGGTCAGGGCACGTCCCTCGTCAGAAGTCGACCTCCATCGACAGCCTCACCGTCCGGCCGCTCAGGTAGCCGGTGGGCCGGCCGAAGAGCGGAGACGAGAGCACGCCGCTGTAGCCGCGAATCCGGCTCGTGTTGAGCACGTTGTAGAAGCGGGCCTGGAAGCGCACCAGCCGGTCGGTCTCCGGCGTCCGGATCTCCTTGGTGAACGTCATGTCCAGATCGACCCGGCCCGGCCCCGTCTCCGAGTTGCGAGGCATCCCGGGGGGCGGTCGCGGCTCGACTGGTCGCCGTTGAGGTCGCGCCCGCTACGGATGCTGTAGGGCCGGCCGGCGTCGGCGCGGAGGTTGAAGTTGAAGTTCGTCCCCGCGTAAGTGGCGTGGGCCAGCGCCCTCAGGATGGGATGGCTCACGCCGACCTCGCGGGGCAGGCGGATGCGGATCTGCGACGAGACCCGGTGCTCGCGGCGGGCGAGGCCCCATTCCGGGACCCAGGGGTTGTTGAAGTCGTTGTCGTCCCAGCCCGAGCGGTGGCTGTAGTACAGGCTGCCGGACAGGCCGACGCCCAGCACCTCGACGCGCCGCCGCCGCTGCAGGCGGACCCGGAGGCGGCGGCCGGTGGAGCGCCCCGTCGACTCGATCTGGTTGATGTTGCCCACGACCGGATAGAAGGGCCGCATGCGGTCGACGATGTCCAGCCGCGCGTCGCGGGGCAGGGCGAGGATCGCGTCGGGCAGCGGCGTGCCCGGAAACGGGGCGTTGACGTTCCGCGTGCGCTGCTGGCGGTACCCGTGGCTCGTGCGGTAGGACACCGACAGCCGCAGGCCGCCGGGAAGCTGCTGGGTGACGCTGACCTGCGGATTGACGCTGTACGGCGACCGGTAGTCGGGGTCCATCCGGTGGAGCGACGTGCGGGTCTCGTCGACCGTGACGTGGCCGGCCGCGAACGGGTCCGGGAACGACGGGGCCGAGATGGTGAGCTGCTTCTGGTAACGCGACCCGTCGTTGCGGATGAGCCGCACGTAGTCGCGGAAGTCCTGGAAGCTCACCCGCGAGCCGGCGCTGACGATGGTGTCGTCGAACAGCCGGTACTGGACGTTGACGGTCGGGTTCAGCCGCAGGTAGTCGACCGAGTGGTTGGTCGCCTCGTACCGCAGCCCCAGCCGCAGGCTCGCCCGCTCGCCGAACCCCCGGTCGGCCTGGATGAAGCTCTCGACCGCGGCCTCGGCGATGTCCAGCTCGCCGTTGCCCGACGTCTGGGTGAACGTGGCCGGCGCGCCGGTTATCTCGACCGCCTCGCCGCGGCCGTTCACGTAGGTCGGGGCGGCGCCGCGGGCCCGCGCGTCGTCGACGATTCGCCGGGTCGGCTCGCAGTTCACCCCGGAGAGCCCCGTCGCGAGGCAGTAGTCGTGCAGGCTCGCGAAGTCGAAGGTGCCGTTGTAGTTGTCCTCCGACAGGCTGTAGCGCCGCGTGTACCGCGCCTCGAGGCCGGCCTGCAGGCTCCAGCCGCGGCGCTCCCAGCGCACGCGGTCCTCGATCTGGATGCGGGTGTTCTCGCCGAGGTTCCGGCCCGTCCCGCCCCCGCGGTTGAAGGCGTCCGCGACGTCGACGGCCACGTCCCTCGGTGATCGGCGCCGTCCGCGACGAGTCGCGGCGCACCCGCACCCGCAGGTCGTTCACGAACCGCTCGCTCAGCCTCCGCTCGGTGACCTGGAACGACCACCGGTCGTCGCGGCGGTTCGTGCTCCGCTCGGGCAGGGTGAAGCCGCCGACGCCGTTGTTCTCGGAACGGCGGCTCTCGTGGTCGAACCGGAGGCCGAGGGTGCGCCCGGGTGAGAGCGCAAGGTCTGCGTCCAGCTCCACCTCGCGCTGCCGCTGCGGCCGGACCACGCCGTCGAACCGGTCGCCGGCCGGCGTCACCGCGCGCAGCGAGTTGGCGGCGCGCTCCCGGGTGCCGGCCGAGGCCTCGACGTCGACGTCGAGGCGGCCGGGGATGACGGGGCCGCGCAGGTCGACGTCGAAGTCCCGCGTCTGGCGCGCGGGCTTCCCGGCCTCGCCCGGGGTGGTCGCGTCGAGCGACTCGTCGGAGAAGTCGAACCCCGCCGACCGCCGCCAGCGGCCGGTCCCCGGCCGCGTGATGATCTCGACGCGCGGCCCCTCGCCGCTGCCGTCGGCCCGGAGCGGCGTGGGGTCGATGATGATCTGGGCGATCTCGTCCGGCCGGGGCAGGCGTCCCTCGTCGAACCCGTCGATGATGAAGCCCGACACGTCGTCCGCGAGGTCGCCGGACGAGTCGGCGCCGGCGAGCAGCAGCAGGTAGAGGGTCAGGTCCTCCTCGTCGGTCGGCAGGCCCGCGAGGTCTTCCTCGGAGAGCATCGTCGCCGTCAGGCTGGCCAGCGGGTCGATGCCGAAGTCGTCGCCCGCGTCGACGTCGACGCTCTCCGACAGCGCCTCGAGCCCCAGCGTCACCGTCAGCGGCTCCAGGTCGAACGTCACGCGGAGGGGCCGGTCCACGGTCCGGAAGCCCGGGGCCGACACCCGGAGCCGATAGGCCCCGAGCGGCGCCTCGAACGTGAAGGCGCCCTGCCCGTCCGTCGTGGTATCCACGACGGGGTCCGCCTGCAGCTGCTGGAAGCCGACGGTGAGCGACCCGGCCTCGGGGAGCAGGTGCACGAAGACGCCGCGCATCGCCCCGCCGGTCTCGTCGACGACGGTGCCCGACACGCGGGCGTTCGTCTCCGCAAGCGGCTGGGCGACCCCCGGCGCGACGGCGCCGAGGGCAAGGGCGCCCGCCATTGTCAACGCCGCCGCCGTCGGCGTCGTCATGGTCTCTATCGTAAGGACGTTCGACGAGGGCGGATCGTGTACCCGTGGACCGCGGCCCGGGAAACGGCGGCGAATCGGACGGGGCCGACACTATAATGGGGCGTTGCGCGCACCGAGGCGGGAGTCCGTGCCGCGGGAACCGCCGGGTTTTTCTGGAGGTCGGCGAGGTCGGAAACGCAGCCGCAAGGCGACGGTTTCGCGCCCGGGCCCGACAGCCTCTTTACAGGAGCATCTCATGAAGCGATTGATCATCGTCGCGGCGGCGTTGGCCGTGCTGGCGGCCGGACCGTCGGCCGAGGCGCAGTTCGACAGCGTCGGCTCGCTCGACTTCCCGACGTCCGGCTCTCCCGAGGCGCAGCAGCACTTCCTGCGCGGGGTCGCGATTCTCCACAGCTTCGGCTGGAAGCAGGCGATCGCGGAGTTCCAGGAGGCGCAGCGGCTCGATCCCGACTTCGCCATGGCCTACTGGGGCGAGACGCTGTGCTACAACCACCCGCTGTTCGGCTCGCCGGCCGACAACGACAACCCCCGGGCGGTGCTGAAGCGCCTCGGCGAGACGCGGGAGGAGCGGCTGGCCAAGGCCCCCACCGAGCGCGAGAAGGGCTTCCTGAACGCGGTCGAGATCCTGTGGAGCGAGGGCGACTACGACGAGCGGCGGGTGGCGTACATGGAGGCCATGCAGCAGCTCGTCGAGCAGTTTCCCGACGACGACGAGGTTGCCGCCTTCGCCGCCGTGGCCACCCTCAGCGGGGCCCGCGCCCTCGACGACCGCACGTTCCGCTACGAGATGCAGGCCGGCTCGTTCGCCCTGCCCGTCTTCGAGCGCAACCGGGACCATCCGGGCGCCCCCCACTACGTGATCCACGCGTTCGACGACCCCATCCACGCGCCCCTCGCGCTGCCCGCGGCGCTGCGCTACGCCGAGATCGCGCCGGCCGTCGCCCACGCCCGCCACATGCCCACCCACATCTTCATCCAGCACGGCATGTGGGACCTCGTGTCGGGCCACAACCAGAGCGCCTACGACGCCGCCCGCGACCTCTGGGTGCCGGGCGACAGCGTGGGCGACACCGTGCACCCCCTCGACTGGGGCCAGTACGGCGACCTGCAGCTCGGCGACTACGCCAGGGCCCGCACCTGGATTGACCGGCTCGAGATGGTCATCGAGGAGAGCGAGGGGCAGGCCCGCAGCGTCAACACCCTGCCGCTCCTGAACGCGCGCTACGTGGTCGAGACCGAGGAGTGGAACGTGCTGCCGGTGACCGACGACTCGCCGGCCGTCGAGCTGCTCGCCACCGGCATCAGTGCCGTGAAGACGGGCGACCTCGCCACCGCCGAGACGGCGGCGGCCCGCCTGAAGGACCTGGCCGAGGACGGCGGCCCCGTGAACCGGATCATGTACCGCGAGGTCGCGGCCCTCGTGCACGTGGCGAAGGGCGAGGCCGACGCGGCGACGGCCCTCATGGACGAGGCGCTGGAGATCACCGGCCGCATGCGGTTGCCCAACGGGGCGGCGAGCCCCGTCAAGCCGCCCTACGAGCTCTACGGCGAGATCCTCCTCGAGCTCGACCGGCCGGCCGACGCGGTGGCCAAGTTCGAAACCTCGTTGGAGCGCATGCCCGGCCGCGTGCGGTCCGTGCTCGGCCTCGCCCGCGCCGCCGCGCAGACCGGCGACAGCGCCACCGCGGCCGAGCAGTACAGCCTGCTGCTGTCCACGTGGCAGGGCCGCAGCGAGCTGCCGGGCTACGACGAGGCCAGCCGGTACCTGCAGCAGACGAACGACCAGTAGCGACTCGGGGACTTGGGCTCAGAGGACGGGCGTGCCGCGCTGGGCACGCCCGTCGCTCTCTGTGGCTCGACATGCCCTCGCAAGCCCGTATTGCCGGAATCCGAGTAAGGATGGCGCGACTGGCGACCAGGGACGATCTCGAGAAGATCGAGTCGCGCCTGACGCTCAAGGTCTACGCCGCGGTTGTGGCAGGAGTCGCCTTGGTCAAGGCGCTCGACTATCTGCTCGGCTGATTTGGCAGCTCCATTCGAACCGGCGTCTCGACCGGGATCGGGCGGCCGGCGTCCTACCAGCGGTCGAACCGGACCAGCTCGCGGTCGATCATGTCGATGCGCGGGCGGCCCGACGCGGCCATGTTCCTCGCCAGCTCGGTCTGCAGGATCTCCACCACCGTCTGCACCCCTTCGGCCCCGTAGGCGGCGAGGCCCCACATGGGGGGCGGGCCACCATCACCGCGGCGGCGCCCAGGGCGAGGCCCTTGAGGACGTCGGTGCCGCGGCGGAAGCTGCCGTCGACGAGGACCGGGACGCGGCCGGCCACCGCGTCGGCCACCGCCGGCAGCACGTCGACGGGGAGGGCGCCGCCGACCCCGTGGTTGGAGACGACGAGGCCCCCGGCCCCCCGGTCGAGGGCGGTCTCCGCGCTCCCCACGTCCATGATGCCCTTCACGATCACGGGCACGTCCACCGCCGAGACGACCTCCTCGACGGCCGCCCAGTCGGGCGGCGCGGGGTCGCCGCTCTCGGCGACGCCGACGGTCACGCAGACCGCCCGGCAGCCGGCCTCGACCGCCCGCGCGGCATCGTCGGCCAGCGTGGGCGCGTCGGAGTACTGCTGATACCAGACCGGCTCGTCGCTCGCCGCCGCCACCGCGTCGATGGCGTGGCGGCCGCGTCCGGTGGCGACCATCACCGCCTTGCCGGCCGAGGCGCCGCGCGCCGTCGCGAGCTCGCCGTCGGGGTGCAGCTCGTCCTGGCCGCCCACCGGCCCGACGATGATCGGGGCGAACATGTCGTGCCCGTACAACGGCGTGGTCAGGTCGAGGTCCATCGCGTAGACCATCAGCCGCTGCCGCAGGGTCATCTTGTCGAACGACCGCCGGTGCCCGCCGCTGATGGCGTCGAAGCGCCGCGGCGGCAGCACGAGCCGGGCCATCGCCTCGAACTCCGGCACGTTGACCAGCTCGAGCACCGGGGCCAGCCGGTCGTTCGGGGGTGCGCCGCCCCCGGGCTGGCCCTGGGCGCGAACGAGGGGCGAGCCGCCGAGGAACTTGCCGAGCTGGCGCAGGGAATCTCGTCGGTCGACCTTCATCGCTGTATCGCCTCTGGTCTGCGCGGGGAACGTCGTCTCCCCGGTGAATCTATACGAGAATGCGGGACCGCGCCAGGGGCACCGGTTGCCGCCCGGGGAGCTCCGTGGGCGAAGGCTCGCCCATCGTCGTCCGCGGCTCCGCCGGGCGCCCAACCACCCTCCAGCGAGTCCGCGCCGTTCTACGGCGCAGACGGCCGCGTCAGATGAGCCCCACGGTCCAGAGCACGTACACCACGGCCATCGCGGTGACGCCGTTGACGAAGGTGACGCCCCCGTAGGACAGCAGCGCCGACTTGAGGGGCATGCGCGACAGCGACGCGCAGACCCAGAAGTAGCTCGAGTTCACGTACTTGATGATCATCGAGCCGGCCGCCCCGGCGAGCATCGTCGCCTCGGGGCTCAGCCCCAGGGTGTCCATCATCGGGGCGGCGACCGAGGCGGCGGTGATCACCCCGACCGTCGTCGACCCGGTGATCATGTTGCCGGCCACCCCGAGCACGAACGGCAGGAAGATGGCGGGCAGGCCGGTGGCGGCGACGGCCTGGGCGATGGCGTCGACGGCGGGCGTCTCCCGCAGGATCTGGCTGAGGGCGCCGCCGAGCCCGGTCACCATGATGATCATCGCCGACGCGCGCAGGGCGTCCTCGATCCACTGCCCGGTGCGCGCCTTCGCCTGGTCGGCCTTCGTGTTCCGATAGGCGAGCAGCACCCCGATGCCGAGGGCGACGACCGGCCAGCCCAGGTAGCGCATGGCCGCGTTGACGAGGTGGTCTTCCGGCAGCGCGAACGCGGTGACGCTCTGGCCGGCGATGAGGCCGAGGGGAATCAGGATCGGGGCGTAGGCGCGCCACGTCGAGGGCAGCTCCGAGGCGCGCCCCTGCTCGATGAACGACTGCCCCACGAACTCCCGCGACGGCGGCGACTCGATGCGGGGCCCCGCGAGGCGCGCGAAGACCCAGCCCGCGAGCGAGGCGATCAGGGTGACGATGCCCCCGTAGAGGATGACGCGGCCGATGTCGGCGCCGACGAGGGCGACGGCGGCGAGGGGGCCGGGGGTCGGGGGGACCATGGCGTGGGTGAGCTGCATCGCCCCCACGAGCCCGGTCGCCATCACGCTCATGTTGAGGCCGCTGTTGAGGGCGGCCGAGTGCACGAGCGGGTTGAGGATGAGGTAGCCGACATCGGAGAAGATGGCGAGGCCGATGACGAAGCCGCTCAGGGTCAGGGCCAGCGGCATCCGCTTCTCGCCCACCCAGCGGATCATCGACTCGGTGATCCGTTCGATGCCCCCGGTATGCTTGAGGGCCTCGGCGAGGATGGACCCGAGCACGATGACCACCGCGATGCCCTGGATGGTCCGGCCGAAGCCCTGCTCGAAGGCGTCGATGAACGCCTGGACGTCCATGCCGGGAATCAGCGCGAACAGCGCGATGGGCACGAGCAGGGCGATGAAGACGTGCCAGTTGTAGCGGGTGATCAGCAGGAAGAGCAGCGCGACCACGGCGACGAGGCCGGCGATGGCGACGAGCGCGCTTTCGGTAATCATGGTCTGTGAGCCTGGCCCGGAGAGCGTCGCCTGCGGCTCCGCTCGCCGCCCAACCAACCCTGCCAGGAGTCTGCACCGTTCTACGGCGCAGACTCCTGGGCCGCGAGCCGTGGCCCGATCCTATATCAGCCGGCGCGGCCCGGCATGACCCGACACGGAACGGCGGCATGATCGTGATGAAGTTCGGCGGCAGCTCTCTGGCGACCAGCGACGCGCTGACCCGCGTCGCGGGTCTGATAGCCGACCGCGTGACGCGCGCGCCGGTGGTCGTGCTGTCGGCGATGGGGCGGACCACCGACGCCCTCGTGGCCGCCGTCGACCTCGCGGCGCACGGCGAGCTGGCCGGCGCCCGGGAGCGGGTGGCGGCCATTCGCGGCGACCTGCTGGCGGCGGCGGCGCCGGTCCTCGCCGACGTGGCGGGTCTCGAGCGCCTCGTCGACGCGCACTGCGACGAGCTCGACCGCACGCTCGCCGAGCTGGCGGCGGGGGACGGGCGGGCGCGCCCTCGGCTGACCGACGCGGCGCTCTCGCACGGAGAGCGCATCTCGAGCCAGGTGATGGCGCGGCTGCTCGGCCAGCGCGGCCTCGACGCCGTGCACGTGGACGCGCGCGACGTGGTGGTGACCGACGATCGATTCACCGAGGCGGCGCCGTCGTTCGGACCGACGAACGAGCGCCTCGAGCGGCTGGTGCGGCCGCACGCTGCGGCGGGGCGGGTGGCGGTGATGGGCGGGTTCATCGGGCGGACGGCGGACGGACGCCCGTCGACGCTGGGCCGCGGGGGCTCCGACTTCAGTGCCTCCATCGTCGGCGCGGGCATCGGGGCCGGCGAGATCCAGATCTGGACCGACGTCGACGGGGTGATGACCGCGGACCCCTCGGTGGTCCCCGACGCGCGGCCCCTGCCGCGGCTCTCGTTCGCCGAGGCGTCCGAGCTCGCCTACTTCGGGGGCCGCGTGCTGCATCCCCGCACGGTGCTGCCGGCCGTCGAGCGGGACATCCCGGTGCGGGTGCTCAACTCGCGGAAGCCCGAGGTCGAGGGCACCCTCATCGTCGCCGCGGCCCCGCGGTCGGGTCTCACCGTGAAGTCCATCGTCTACAAGGAGGGCATCACCGTCATCGACGTCCGATCGACCCGGATGCTCATGGCCCACGGCTTCCTCGCCGCCATCTTCGAGGTCTTCGATCGGCTCGAGACCGCCGTCGACGTGGTGTCGACGTCCGAGGTGGCGGTGTCGCTGACCATCGACCGCACCGACCGGCTGGCCGACCTCGTGGGCGAGCTGCGGCGCATCGCCGAGGTGGAGCACACCGGCGGGCAGGCCATCGTCTGCCTCGTGGGCGAGGCGATCCGCGACACGCCGGGGGTCGGCGCGACCGCCTTCACCGCCCTGCGGTCGATCAACGTCCGCATGGTGTCGCAGGGCAGCGCCCGGACCAACTTCAGCCTCGTCATCGACGAGAGGGACGTGCCGGCCGCGGTGCGCGCCCTGCACGCCGCGTTTTTCGAGGCGCAAGGGGAGGGAGAGTGAACGAGCGCGTCATGCGGGAGCGGTGCTGCGACAGTCCTGTCACGTGGCGCCGGCTCCGGCCGGCGCGTCCCAGAGGAGGGCGAGCTTCCTGCCGCTCGTCGCGCAGTCCCGCAGGTACAGGTTGATGAGCGTCTGGTACGGGATGCCGGTCTCGCTCGACAGGTTCTTGAAGTAGTCGACGGTGTCCTGATCGAGTCGGATCGTCACCTGTCGCTTCAGCCGCTTCACGTACGGATTCCGTCGCCCCGCCGAGAAGTCGTAGTGTTCTCTCATCGCCTCACCCTGTGCCGGTACGCCTGTCGCTCGGCTTGATTGGCCTTGCGGGCCGAGATGATGCGGATGACGTCGCCCTCCGCTCGCACACAGTGACAGACCACCAGGATCCGCGCGACGTCACTGAGCCCCAACAGGATGAACCGTTCTTCCGATCGCGACGTGTCGGGATCGGGGATCAGGATCGCGAATTCGTCGAAGAACACCGACCGGGCCTCCTCGAAGGAAACGCGGTGCTTGCGCCGATTCTGCGCGTTCTTTCGTTCGTCCCACTCGAAACGGAAGTCGGCCAACCCGAACAGCGTATAACTACATTGTAGTTAAACGCAAGGCGGTTTCGAGTCGACCGCCGAACCCTACCGCCAGTCGTCGATGACGAAGAGGCCGGCGCGGTGGTAGCCCGGCTCGTGGGGGCGGTGCATGCACACGCCCTGGATGACGGTGCGGAAGCCGGCCGCCCTCAGGGCGCGGTACGCCTCGACGCGGGCGAGGCTGACGCCGGCGTCGAGGTGGGCGAGGCGCCGGGATGCGGCCAGGGACAGGCAGGCGGCCACGAGCCGTTCGAACCGGTCGGCCGCGCCCGGCCCGGGGCGCGCCGCCCCGAACTTCACGTAGCAGCGCCCGGCGCCGGCCTCGGTGCCGGCGCCGCAGTGGCAGACCGCGAAGCCGTCGGGGCGGCCGGGGTCGCCCAGGAGTACCGTGTCGCCCAGCGACTGGGCCTCGGCCGCCGTCACCTCCCGCTCGAGATCCAGCCCGTCGTAGAGCATCGCGGACAGTCGGCGGCAGGCGTCGCGCACGGCCGGCCGGTCGGCGGGAGCGATTCGGGAATAGAGCCGAGCGTCGGCCGGTGCGGGGGCCTCGGACACGGGCTTCGTCATGACCGCGGTGAGGTAGCGGGGCCAGAAGCCGAACTTCTGGTAGAGCCCCACGTGCTTCGGGCTGTGAGGGAACGTGAACAGCCCCGCGTGGGTGACGTCCCAGGCCGCGAACAGGTCGAGGGTCGGCTCGAGCAGGCGCGAGGCCACGCCGCGGTCCCAGCAGTCCGGGGCGACGGTCAGCGGACCGAAGCAGCCGACGCTGCCCCAGCGGGCGGCGAAGTTGGATCCGACGACGTCGCCGTCGACGAGGGCGGCGAGCGCCGCCGACGGGTCGGCCCGCCACCGCGACCGCACGAAGTTGCGATCGGCCATGAACCGGGCGGGGTCGGCGGCGCCGAGGAAGGCGCCGAACGCCCGCTGCATGATCCGGGTGGCGGCCCGCAGGTCCGGCTCTTCGAGGGCCCGCACCTCGATCTCCGCCCGCCCGGACCGTTGCCCGTCCGTCATTGCCGGTCTCCTCCCGCCGCATGCCCCCCGGCGACAAAGCGCTGGCGGTGCCCGGCGACGTTGCGGTCCTCGCTCGTGTCGGCATACACACGCCGCGCCCGGCCCCGCGTTAGAATTGACACCTTGCGGTTCGAGGCAAGTCCCGGCGTCCTGCGCGTCGGGTTCGCCGGGCCGTGGCTGCGGCCCATGATGACACTGCGACGGGCGGTTCCGCATCTTTCCGGTGGCCGCGCGACGGGGCGCGAGCGCCCCTGCTCGCGAACGCCGCGAGCTCACCGGCGCGCCTTGCGCCGGCCCCGATCATGACCGAGACCACTCTCCTCCGGCGCATGGCCGACTTCGACCTGACCGACACCCAGCGGCAGGTGCGGGCGGCGGTGCGCGAGTTCGCCGAGCGCGAGATTCTGCCGACCGTCGAGCAGAACGAGCGCGACCGGCGCTATCCCCGAGAGCTGATCGCCAGGCTGGCCCCGCTGGGCTACCTCGCACCCCTCATTCCCGAGGAGTACGGCGGCTCGTTCAGCGACGTGGTGACCTACGGCATCGTCTGCGAGGAGCTGGCCCGCGTCGACTGGGTGGTCGCCTCCGCCGTCTCGGTGGCCAACTCGCTGGTCGGCAGCGTGATCCTCAAGTTCGGGACCCCGGCGCAGCGGCAGCGGTGGCTCCCGCCGCTCGCGGCCGGCGAGATGCTGGCGTCGGCGTGCCTCACCGAGCCCGGCGGCGGCACCGATCTGGCCTCCCTGCGCACCCGCGCCCGCGCCGTCGACGGCGGGTGGGTGCTCGACGGCAGCAAGGTCTTCATCTCTCACGCGGCCGAGGCGGGGGTCTTTCTCGTGCCCGCCACCGTCGATCCCGAGCAGGGGCATCGCGGGGTCACCATGTTTCTCGTCGAGCCGTCGGCCCCGGGCATCTCGATCGCCCCGCTGCCGATGCGCACCCTGCAGCGCGACAACATCGCCGAGGTCCATTTCTCGGAGGTCCGGGTGGGCGGCGACGCCCTCCTCGGCGAGGTGGGCCGGGGGTTCCCCGTTCTCGGCTCGGCCCTCGACACGGGGCGGTTCTCGGTGGCCGCCCGGTGCGTGGGCCAGGCGCAGCGCGCCATCGACCTCACCCTGCCCTACGCCCGCGAGCGGCGGGCGTTCGGCCAGGCGATCGGCGAGTTCCAGATGGTGCAGCAGAAGATAGCCGACATGATCTGCCGGACGGAGGCGGCGCGGGCGCTCGTCTACCGGCTCGGCCGGATGAAGGACGCGGGGGTGGAGCGGTGCTCGATGGAGGCGTCGATGGCCAAGCTCACCGCGAGCGAGGCGGCCACGCAGAACGCGCTCGACGCCATCCAGATCTTCGGGGGCTACGGGTTCTCGGCGGAGTACGAGGTCGGCCGGCTGCTGCTCGAGGCCAAGACCCTCGAGGTCGGCGAGGGGACCAGCGAGCTCCATCGCAAGCTGATCGCCGAGTTCAGCCTGGGGCTGCGCTGACCTCCGCGCCGCGCGGGGTCGGCCGCGACCGGCCGCCCCGGGGAAGCCGGCGGCGCCGTCTTCCGTGAATACCGATCCTTCGTCGGCGTATGAGTCATGACGATGCGACACGAGGAGGCGGCGGCCCGGTCGTTGCCGAGAGTGCCCGCCCTGGCGTCCCGGGCGGTGCGCGTCTCCCTCTCCGTCGCCGCCGCGGTGCTCGGGCTCGGGGCGGCGGTGGCGTGGCTGGGGCCGATCCTCGTCGGGCAGATCGTCCGGCTGCTGAACTTCTCGGTGCAGGGATTCGTCTGGATCGTTGGCGGGCTCGAGCAGGGCCTCGACGCCTGGAGCCTCGCCGCCGAGATCGCGCGGGCGATCGGCGCCGGCCTGACCACGCCGGGGGTCGGCGGGGGATCGTCCTCATCGAGATCGTCGGGGTCGCGGCGCTCTACGCGCTGCACCGGCTGCTGTCGAACGACAAAGGGGCGGGGCGATGATCAGGGGTACCGTCGGACGGAGCGCAATGCCGTTCGCCTCGCGGACCGGCCGGCCGCAGCGGGGCGCCTGCCTCGGGCTCGTCGGCGTGCTCGCGGTGGGCGCGCCGCTGCTCGCGCAGCCTCCCGGGACCGAGGGGTTGCGGGACGAGGTGGAGGCCCAGTTCCGGGTGATCGCGACGGGCGGCGGCATCGGGTTGCTGCCGCGCGGCGACGACGGGGGCGTGGCGTTGATCGAGCTCCGGGGCGAGGCCGTCTACGTCGACGGCGACGGCCCGCTGAGCGTGCAGGGGCTGACCGACGCGCTCGGCGCCGCCGCCGCTCCACTGCTCCGGTTGCGGCGTCTCGACGCGGGTCGGCAGCGATCCGTTCTGGGGTTGCCGCCGGTCGCCGGCGTCGCCGATGACGATGCCGCCGCGGCGGCGGGCGCGGCCGTCGTCACCGCCGCCCCCGACGATACGGTTGCGGCAACCGCCGCCGCCCCCGACGATACGGTTGCGGCAACCGCCGCCGCCCCCGACGATACGGTTGCGGCAACCGCCGCCGCCCCCGACGACGGTTGCGGCAACCGCCGCCGCCCCCGACGATACGGTTGCGGCAACCGCCGCCGCCCCCGACGATACGGTTGCGGCAACCGCCGCCGCCCCCGCTTCGCCCGCCGCCGCCTCCGACCTCAGCGCCGAAGCCGCGGCTTCGGCGGCCCCCGTCGGCGGCGATGCCGCGGCTGACGGCGCCGACGACGAAGCGAGGGGCCGAAGCGCTCCGCAGGCTTCCGTTGCCGCGGGGGCGGCCGCCGCCACGGAGCCGGCGCCGGAACCCCGCCGCCGTAGCGTGCGGCGCGACATCGTGCGCTTCGGCGGCTATGTTCACGTGCCCGCCGACGAGCGGCTGGTCGGCAACGTGGTCATGCTCGGGGGCGTCCTCCAGGTGGACGGAGAGGTCACCCGGGAGATCACCATGATCGGCGGGTCGGCGCAGTTCGGGCCCGAGGCGGTGGTCGGCCGCGAGGTCACCATGATCGGCGGCCGCGTGACGCGCCATCCCGATGCCCGTTTCGAGCGGGGCCTGAACGAGGTGGGATTCAACGGTTTCGACCTGGACATGGGCGGCCTCGACGGTTTCGGCAACGGGTTCTGGTGGCCGCGCCCGTCGAGGTTCTACCGCTCGTCGAACGACCTGATGGAGACGTTCATCCGGTTCGCGTTTCTCGGCCTCCTCGGGTCGGTGGTGCTGCTGGTCGCGTCTGGCAGCGCGCACCGCGTGGCCGACCGGGTGACCCGCGAGCCGGTCAAGGCCGGGGTCGTCGGGTTCTGCGCCCAGCTTCTGTTCCTTCCCCTGTTGATCATCGGGAGCGTGGCGCTCGTCATCACCCTCATCGGGATACCGCTGCTCGCATTGATGCCGCTGGTCGTGGTCGCGGCCCTGGTGGTCCTCCTGCTCGGATTCACCGGCGTCGTCCAGCTCGTCAGCCGGCTGTTCGCCGGGGGGCAGCGGTCCGACCTCGCGCTGTTCTGGGTCGGCCTGGTGCTGTTGATGGCTCCCGCGCTCTTCGGCGACGCGCTGGACATGGTCGGCGGGCCGTTCCGCTTCTTCGCGGTGATTCTCGGCGTGACCGGCTTCCTGGTCGAGTACCTGGCCTGGACCGCGGGCTCCGGGGCGGTCATCCTGAACTGGTTCGGCGGCGACCCGACGGCCGCCGCGGGGCCGCCGCCGCCCATCCCGTCCCCGGCTTCGCCGTCGCCGCCCCTGCCCCCGCCCGCGAGCCCCGCCTGACCGCCGCCGGCGCGCGGACGGTCCGGAGGCCGCCGGCGGGCGATCAGCGGCCGGAGCCGCCGGCCGGTTCCACCCGGACCTCGCGCAGGAACGCCCCGAACGCCGCGTCCCAGCGGGCGATGGTGCGGGCGGGTCCCGTGAGCTTGAAGAACCACGGGCCGACCGGGCTCTCCACCACCGCCGCCAGCAGTCGGAAGTCCGGCTTGTCGAGGCGCTCGGCCGCCCCCGGGCGGACCGCCGCCACGTAGGTGCCGGGCACGTCGAGGAGGGTGACGTCGAGCCCGTTGGCGTCGAACGCGGTCGTCGCCGCGACCTCGAAGGACGAGCGCCCGTCCGGCTGCTCCATCTGGCCGATCCAGCGCTGCAGGTTGGCGTCGACCGTCCCGCCGCTCCCCCCGAAGTAGAACACCACCAGCTCGCCGTCCTCGGGGTCGCCGGGACCCTCGGCAGCCGGAACTGCGCGACCCGCATCGGCGACGCGGCGGGCTCCTCGACCCACTCGGCCGGCGGGTCGTAGCGCAACGCGGGCTGGGCCGCGGCGGGCGCGGCGAGGGCCCCCGCGAGGACGGCGATCAGGGTTGGGCGGAACGGCGGGCGGCTGGGCATGGCGCGATCGTACCATGGGACCCGGCCGCAGTATGATCCGTCCGGTGATCACGACGACCCGTCACCACGTGGAGACCACCGGCCAGGGGGACGTGCACGACATCACCGCCCTCGTGGCCCGGGTGGTGACCGAGTCCGGCCTGTCGAGCGGCCTCGCGACGGCCAGCGTCGTCGGATCGACGGCGGTGGTGACCACCATCGAGTTCGAGCCGGGCGCGGTCGCGGACCTGAACCGGCTCCTCGACCGGCTCGCGCCGCGCGACGGCGACTATGCCCACCACGCGCGGTGGGGAGACGACAACGGTTCCAGCCACGTGCGGGCGGCCCTGATGGGGCCCTCCCTCACCCTCCCGTTCGAGCGGGGGGAGCTGCTCCTGGGCACGTGGCAGCAGATAGTGCTGCTCGAATGCGACACCCGACCCCGGCGTCGGCCGTTCGTCGTCCAGCTCATGGGCGAGTAGGACTCCGCCCCGTGGAGACGGGGCGGAATCCTGGAGGGTTGGCCGGGCGCCGACCGCAGCCGAGGGCGGGCCGGGAGCCCGCGCCGTCACCATGATGCTCGAATGGACCCGGGAGACGCTCGACAACGGCCTCGACGTCATCGTGCACGAGGACCGCCGGTGTCCCATCGTGGCCGTGAACCTCTGGTACCACGTCGGCTCCCGGAACGAGTCTCCCGGCCGGACCGGGCTCGCCCACCTGTTCGAGCACCTGATGTTCGAGGGCTCTCTCCATCACGACGCCAACTACTTCACGCCGCTGCAGGAGGCCGGGGCCGCCGTCAACGGGTCGACGAGCTGCGACCGCACGAACTACTGGGAGGTCGTCCCCGCGAACGCCCTCGATCTCGCCCTGTGGCTCGAGTCCGACCGCATGGGGCACCTGCTGCCGGTCCTGACCGCCGAGAAGTTCGACAATCAGCGCGAGGTGGTCCTGAACGAGCGCCGGCAGCAGTACGAGAACCGGCCCTACGGGATGGCCCTGATGGCCCTCATGGCCGCCCTCTTCCCGCCGGAACATCCGTATCACTGGACGACCATCGGGGAGGTCGCGGACCTCCGGGCCGCCACCCTCGAGGACGCCCGCGCGTTCTTCCGCGCGTGGTATCACCCCGGCAACGCCTCGTTGACGGTGGCCGGCGACGTCGAGACGGGGGCGGCGATGGCGGCGGTGCGGCGCCACTTCGAGGAGATTCCCGACGGGCCGCCCGGGTCCCGCGCGGGGCGGCCGCGGGACGGGTCGTCGGCGCCGGTCTCGCCGGACCCGCCGGGGGGGAAAGACGTCTGCTGCTCGAGGACCGCGTGGAGCTGCCGCGGCTGTACCTGGCCTGGCGGACGCCGGCGCTCTTCGACGAGGGCGACGCCGGGATGGACCTGCTCGCCCACGTCCTCGCCGGCGGCAAGACCTCGCGGCTGTACCGGGCGCTGGTGCACGACCGCCGCATCGCCACCGACGTCAGCGCCGCCCAGGGCTCGCGGGAGCTGAGCGGCTGGTTCTGCATCACCGCGACGGCCGCCCCCGGCCGCGGCCTCGCCGACCTCGACGACGTGATTCGCGGCGAGCTCGCCGCCCTCGCCGGGGACGGTCCCGACGCGGACGAGCTCGAGCGCGCCCTCGCCCAGGTGGAGGCGCAGTTCGTGTACGGCCTCCAGACGGTGGGCGGATTCCACGGCCGCTCCGACCAGCTCAACGCCTACAACGTCTACACCGGCGACCCGGGGTTCCTGGGCCGCGACCTCGCCCGCTATCGCGAGGCGGGCACGGCCCACGTCCGCGACCTCGCCCGGCGGCTGACGCCGGGCGGCCGGGTGGCGCTCAGCATCGTGCCGGCCGGCGAATCGGCGCGGGGCCTGGCCGGATCGGCCCGGGCGGAGGTCTCGTGACGACGGCGGTGGACCGGACGCGGCTGCCCCGGCCGGGCCCCGCCCCGGCGGCGCGGTTCCCCGCCGTGGCCAGACGGCGCCTGGCCTCGGGCATGGCCCTGCGCACGGGCCGGCATCCGGGCCCGCCGGTGGTCCACTGGCTGTTGCTGTGGACCGCCGGCGCCGCCGCGGACCCCCCGGCGCAGCCGGGCCTCGCCGCTCTCGCCGCGGACCTCCTCGACGAAGGCACCGAGGCGCGGTCCGTCCTCGAGCTGCACGGCGCCCTCGACCGCCTCGGCGCGCGGCTCGGCGTGCAGGTCGGCGCGGACGCGACGATGGTGTCCCTCACCACCCTCGAGCACCATGCCGCCGAGGGGCTGGCCCTGCTCTTCGAGATCGTGACGCGCCCCCGTTTCGCGGCCGGCGACTTCGACCGGGTGCGCGACCTCCGGCGCAGCCGGGTGCGGCAGATGCGCACGGTTCCCGCCGCCGTCGCGGAGCGCGTCTACCTGGAGACCCTGTACGGCGAGCACCCGTACGGACACCTCGGCATCGGCACCGACGAAGCGCTGTCGCGGATGACCGTCGACGACGTCCGGCGCTTCCACCGCGAGCGGTACCGCCTCGGCGCCGCGACGCTGATCGCGACGGGGCCTCTCTCGGACGAGGCCTTCGCCGACCTGGCGGAGCGGGCGGTGGAGAAGCTGCCGGCGGGGGCGGCGGATGCGCGGGAGCCCGACGCCGTCTCCGACGCCGGCGCCCCGGGGCCGCCGCCGGCCCGGCTCGTGCTCGTCGACCGCCCGGGGGCGGTGCAGTCGGAGCTGCGCATCGGCCACGTGGCGGCGCCCCGCCGGACTCCCGACTATCATGCGCTGCAGGTGCTCAACATGGTGCTGGGCGGCCAGTTCGTGAGCCGCCTCAACCGGAGCCTGCGCGAGGAGAAGGGGTACACCTACGGGTGCGGACGGCGTTCCAGTTCCGGCGGGCGCCGGGTCCGTTCGTCATGCAGGGCAGCGTTCAGGCCGACGCCACGGTCGAGGCGATCCGCGAGGTGCTCGACGAGATGGACGGTCTCGGCGGCCGGCGGCCGGCGACGCCGCCCGAGCTCGACCTGGCGCGGTCGGCCCTGACCCGGGGGTTCGCGCGGGGGTTCGAGACGGCGGGGCAGGTGGCCCGGGGCGTCGCCCAGCTCGTGCAGTACGATCTGCCGGCCGACGAGCACGACCGGTTCGTGCCCGCGGTGGCCGCGGTGGACGGGGCGGCGGTGACCGCGGCCGCCGCGCGACACCTGCGGCCCGACCGCGCGGTCGTGGTGGTGGTGGGGCCCGCGGCGCAGCTGGAGCGGGGGCTCGGCACGCTGTCGCTCGGCGATCCGCAACGGGTGGACGAGCGGGGCCGGGAGTCTGCGTCGTAGAACCGGTGCGGACTCCTGGAGCGTGGGTTCGGCGCCGGGCGGGGCCGCAGGCGACGATCGGCGGGCTGGCGCCGTGCCGCCGGTTGGTCGCCGGGCGGGGCCGCGGGCGACGATTGGCGGGCTGGCGCCGTGCCGCCGGTTGGTCGCCGGGCGGGGCCGCGGGCGACGATTGGCGAACTGGCGCCGTACCGCCGGTTGGTCGCCGGGCGGGGCCGCGGGCGACGATTTGGCGGGCTGGCGCCGTGCCGCCCGCGGCAGGGCGGCGCCGCCGGCCGGCGCGGTCGGGCGTGGCACGGCGGCCGCCGGCGGGGAGAGTGCCAGGGAGATTGCGAGGATGAAGGCTGTCCGCTTCCACGAGCACGGCGGGCTCGACGTGCTGCGGTGCGAGGAGGTTCCCGATCCGGAGCCGGCGCCGGGCGAGGTGCTGGTGCGCGTGCGCGCGTGCGCCCTCAACCATCTCGACCTGTGGCAGCGCCGCGGCATTCCCGGGGTGCCGCTGCCCCACTGCCCCGGTACCGACATCGCCGGCGAGGTGGTTCGGGGCGAGGCCCCCGGGGTCGGCGAGGGGGTGCGCGTCCTCCTGCAGCCGGGCATCAGCTGCGGCCGCTGCGTCGCCTGCCTCAACGGCCGGGACAACCTGTGCCGGAGCTTCGGCCTCGTCGGCCACCAGTCGGAGGGCGGCTACGCCGAGCTCGTCACCGTCCCCGTCGAGAACGTGGTGCCGATCCCGGACGGCATCGGATTCCTGGAGGCGGCGGCGTTCCCCCTCACGTTCCTCACCGCGTGGCATATGCTGGTGACCAGGGCGCAGCTGCGGCCGGGAGAGACGGTCCTCGTCCTCGCCGGCGGCAGCGGCGTGGGGCAGGCCGCGATTCAGGTGGCGCGGGCCCAGGGCGCCCGCATCATCGCCACCGCCGGCTCGCCCGAGAAGATCGAGCGGGCCAGGGAGCTGGGGGCCCACGAGGTCATCGACCACTACGAGGAGGACATCGCCCGGGAGGTACGGCGTTTCACCGACCGCCGGGGCGTCGACGTGGTCTTCGAGCACGTCGGGCAGGCCACGTGGGAGCAGTCGACGAAGAGCCTGCGGCGGGGTGGGCGCCTCGTCACCTGCGGGGCCACCACCGGCCCCGTGGGGTCGCTCGACATCCGGCACCTGTTCACGCGGCAGATCTCGCTGATGGGCTGCTACGTCGGGTCGAAGGGGGAGCTGCTCGAGGCGGCGGAGCTGTTCTTCGAGGGCCGTTTCGCGCCCGTCGTCGACCGGACCTACCCGCTCGACGAGGCGGCCGAGGCCCAGCGTCGGCTGGAGGACCACGCCCAGTTCGGAAAGGTGGTTCTGGTGCCCTGAGCGCGGTTCGGGGAAACCAATCCCCGCGATTTCGCGTCCTAAGGGATCGATGTCCGGGAGTACGTCCATGCGGAGCCTCGCCCGGATCAGCGTGAGCATCGTCGGCGTCGTCGGCGTGCTGGCGGTCACGGTGGCCGGGGCCACGATCTGGCTGCTGCTGACCGATCCCGTCACGGTGGCCGACGCGGTCAGCGAGGAGGACGTCACTCCCCTCGTCCGCGAGCTGGCCGCGGTCGTCTACGAGGCCATCCGGCGTCTCCTCGGTTATCTCTAGTGCTGCGTCACGCCATAATTTTCGGGCACGGGCCTGACCTTATGGCTACATCATCAACGACTTGCCAGCACCGCATACCCGAACTTTTGGCTGTGGCGATGCACTAGCCCGCCAATCGTCGCCTCCGGCTCGGCTCGGCGCCCAACCAACCCCGCCGGGAGTGCGCCGTTCCACGGCGCGGACGCCTGGCCCGTCAAGCGTCGCGTCCGGCTCCGTTCGGCGCCCGGCCAAACCCCCCGGGAGTCCGCACCGTCCCGCGGCGCGGACTCCCGGCCCGGCCGCCCCTGGTCCGCGGCCGGCCGCCCCTCTACAGGTTGCGGCGCAGGAACTGGATCAGGACGTAGCCGTCGAGCCACTTGAACGGCGCCTCGCCGGTCGTGTAGTGTCCGCACGGCAGCGCGAAGACCCGGGGGCGGAGGCCGCGGTGCTCGAGCTCGGCCACGAACCGGCGTGACAGGTGGACCGGGAACGTCAGGTCGTAGCGCGCGTACACCAGCAGCACCCGGGTGCCGCGCAGCCGGTCGACGTAGGGGAGGGGGCTTATCGGGAGCCACAGGCGTCGGAGCCGGTCGAGCTCGATCGCCCCGTCGAGGCCGGCCCGCACGTGCGCGGTGGAGAGGCCGTCCCAGACCACGTCGGCGAAGTACGCCGAGACGTGGTTGAGGGCCGCCGCGGTGATGCGCGGCTCGTGGGCGGCGGTGAGCGAGGCGAGGCACGACCCGAGGCTGCTGCCCAGGATGCCGATGCGGTCGTGGCCCCGGGCGTCGAGCCACGCCACCGCCCGGCGGGCGTCGAGGACCGCCTGCCGGTTCACCTGCAGGGTGCGGCCGACGTTGGCGCTGACGATGTAGTCGGCGCGCTCGAGCTCCGGCGGCATGCGGGCGTCGTGGTACGGCAGGCTCAGGCGCAGGGCGCTGATGCCCACCCGGGCGAGGAAGCGGCAGAGGCCGACATGCCCCTCCGCGTCCGCGTTCCACTGCGGCAGGACCAGCACCGCCCGGCCGCGGTCGCCCGACGCAGCGGGGAAGTAGCGGGCATGCACCGTGTTGTTGGCCGCGTGCGGGGTCTCGATCTGGCTGGGGAAGGTCAGCCGATCGCCCTCGAGCTCGTAGCCGGGGCACGGCGCCGATGCGAACCAGTCGGGGTTGGCCAGGGCCGCCGCCGCGGCCCGTTCCAGGCGCCCCGCGGGGTCGACGGCCGCATCGCCGGGGTCGTCCAGCCAGTCGACGCCCCACTCGAAGGGCCGCACGACGCGGTTGGTGGTGGCGGCGGCGATCCGCCGCTCCCACGCGTGAAAGAACCTCTCGATCACTTGTCCGGTTCCGGCATGAACGCCAACCTCTTCACCAGGGAGTCGCGATGAGCATGACCACCGTCGGCGTGAGCGAGGCTCGACGCCTGCAGACCGAGGAAGGGTACACGTACGTCGACGTGCGGTCCGTGCCCGAGTTCGAGAACGGACATCCCGAGGGGGCCAGTAGCGTGCCCCTGCTGCACCTCGACGCGGCGACCCGTCGGATGCAGCCGAACCCCGACTTCCTCGCGGTGATGCAGGCGAACTTCCCCACCGACGCGAAGCTGCTCGTCGGCTGCCAGATGGGCGGCCGCTCGGCCCGCGCCGCGCAACTGCTGGCGAGCGCCGGCTACGAGACGGCGGTGAACGTCGACGGCGGCTTCGGGGGCCGCCGGGACCCCGCCACCGGGCAGGTGATGGCCGAAGGCTGGGGTCCCGCCGGGCTGCCCGTGGAGGCGGGCGGCGGGGGCGACCGCGGCTACGAGGCGTTGCGACGGAAGGCGGTCGAGGGGAGCGGGCCGGGGGAGAGCCGTGACGCGCGCGCCGGCGGCTCACCCCGACAGCGCCGCCTCGCACGCCTCCGCGACGTCGAGCAGGTGGTCGGTGCGGTTCCGCCGTCCGACGAGCTGAAGGCCGCAGGGGAGGCCGCCGGCGGTCGATCCGCAGGGTATGGAGACGGCCGGGTGCCCGGTGGCGTTGAAGAGCTGGGTCAGCCGGAGCGTGAGCGGCCGCAGCGGCTCGGGCCGGCCGTCGATCTCGACCGTGGCGGCGCCGAGCCGCGGGGCGGGCACGGCGAGGGCGGGAAGCACGAGCGCGTCGCAGCCGGCGAGCGCCGCGTCGACGGCGTCGGCAAGCACGGCCCGCCCGCGTTGGGCGCGGACATGGTCCTCGGCCAGGACGTAGCGCCCCAGCTCGAGCCGCAGCCGCACGTCGGGGCAGTAGCGGTCCGCGTGGCGGTCGAGGCCGTGCGCATGGGCGGCGGCGGCCTCGGGCAGCAACAGGTGCAGGCAGACGGCGGGCGTGTCCTCGGCGTGCCGGATGGGCGCATCGCGCACGTCCCATCCGGCGGTGCGCAGGCGGTCGAGGGCCTGCTCGAAGGTCGTACGCACCTCGGCGTCGAGCTGGTCCAGGAAGAACGGGCGAGGGCAGCCGAGCCGCCGCGTCACCGGGTCGCGCGCGGTGGGCCGGGCCGGGTCGGCCCCCCGCAGGGCGCGGAAGACGAGGCGGGCGTCGGCCACGCAGCGCGCGAGCGGCCCCACGTGGTCGAGGCTCGGCGCGAGGGGGACGACGCCGTCGCACGGCACCTCGCCGAAGGTCGGCTTCAGCCCCACCACGCCGCACGCGGCGGCGGGAATGCGGACCGACCCGCCGGTGTCGGTGCCGACGGAGGCCCAGGCCATGCCCGCGGCCACCGAGACCGCCGACCCGCTGCTCGAGCCGCCGGGCGAACGGTCCGGGGTCGAGGGGGTGGCGGGCGGGGCCGAACGCCGAGTCCTCCCCGGTGGTGCCGAACGCGAACTCGTGCAGGTTGCACTTGCCGATGACGATCGCGCCGGCCGCCCGGAGCCGCGCTACTACCGGCGCGTCAGCGACCGGCGCGGCACCGCGCGGAACCCGGGAGGCGGCGGTGGTCGGCGTGCCGGCGAGGTCGATGATGTCCTTGACGGACACCGGCACGCCGTGCAGGGGGCCGCGATACCGGCCCGTGGCGATCTCCCGCGCCGCCGCGTCGGCCTCGGCCCGGGCTGCGTCGTCCAGCACGACGGTGAAGGCGTTGAGGGCCTCGTCGCAGGCGCGGATGCGTTCGAGGGCGGCGTCGACCACCTCTCGGACCGTCGCCTCGCCGGCCCGGATCGCGGCCGAGAGCCGGTGCAGCGGCTGGTCGCACCACGATGTCGTCACGGCTCTTCCCGGCTGTTGGATGGGGGAGCCGGCGGGACCGCCTCCCGGTTCCAGGACGCGCCGCGCAGTCGGCGGGTTGCTTCGGCAAGCGCCGCGAGACGCGGGACCAACTCGTGCCGCTGCCGTCGCTTGGCGTCCTCGGCGGCGTAGCGAAGCCACTCGTCGACGGTCATCTCGGGAACCTGTCGTCTCTGTACCCGCCCGCGGCGGCCGCTGTCGGGCGACGGGTCATCGAACTCCCACCGGCACCCGCCGTCGTTTCGCGCCCGGGACGAGACCTCGCGCGTCAGCGGCCACGGAAGGGCGTTCCCTGCCGCGCCGGACTCGGACGTTTCGGCGGCGCGTCATCGGGGCTTGACCGACACCGCCAGACCGCCCCCCACCGGGAGAAAGCTGGTCACGAAGCGGTTATCGGCGGCGAGCCGCCGGTTGTAGCTGGCGACGGCGCCCGTGAGCCCGGGAACGACGATGTCGGGCCGGAGCACGTTGCCGGTGATCAGCACTCCACCCGGTCGCAGCAGCGCCGCCAGCCGGTCCAGCAACGGCTCGTACTGCCGCTCGTCGCCGGCGTTGAAGATCACGTCGAAGGGACCGGCCACCTTGTGCACCATGCGGGCGGCGTCGCCGACGATCACGTGCGCCCGGTCGCGGAGCCCCGCCGTCTCGAGATGGGTCCGGGCCAGCGCGGCGCGGCGGGGATCGATCTCGATCGAGAGGAGCCCGCCGTCCTCCGGAAGGGATCGGGCGAGCCACAGGGCGGAGTAGCCGTTGGCGGTGCCGATCTCGAGCACCCGGCGGGCACCGGCGGCGAGGACCACCGTCTCGAGGAACCGTCCGGCCGCGCGGCCGACGATCGGGAGGTGTTCGGCGTGCGCTTCCGCCGCCGCCTGCTCCAGCAACGGGTCTTCCGGCGCCAGCGACGTCAGGTACTCATCGATCTCCTGCGCTGAGATCATCGGATGACGCCATTATACGGACGGTTTCGCCGTGGTTCGCCCCGGCCGAAGGGGCCGGCCGGTCGCTCGAGACGACGGCCCGGCACGCGCATGCGCGACCGGGAGTCCGCGCTTCGGGCTCCCACCGCGGCCGGGCCGTGAACGCCGTCGCGGCGCCTCTTCGCGGCGGCGTGGGGCGTAGTGCGCTTCAGACCATCGCCTCGTCGTACACCGGCTCGCCGCGCTCGAACCGATCGGGTGCGAAGGGGCCGACGTCGACGGTCTCGGTCCGGCCGAGGCGGATCAGCTCGGACAGGACCTTGCCGACCGCGGGGGCGATCATCAGGCCGTGACCGCTGTACCCGTTGGCGAGGACGAAGCCGGGGGCGGCCGGGTGCTCGCCGAGCAGGGGGTTGTGGTCGGGGGTCATGGCATAGAGCCCCGCCCACCCCTCGATCATCTCGATCGGGGCCAGCGCGGGCATCCGCGCCTGGAGCGGCGGCCGGAAGTCCGATTCCCAGCGGGCGTGGTCGCAGGCGAAGTTCTCGCCGGGGGGCTCGTCGAGCTTGGTGCAGGCGACCACCAGGCGGTCCGGCCCCGGGCGCTCGACGGTGTCGTCGTGCCGCCAGTGCACCCCGGAGGGGTCGACGATCATCGGGAGCCGGTAGGGGAGCCGCGCCGGCAGGGCGCACCGGAACAGGTGCTGGCGCACGGGCTCGACCGGCAGGTCGAGTCCGGCCATCGCCGCGAGGGGCCGCGCGAACGGCCCCGCCGCGTTGACGACGACGTCGGCCGCCATCCGCTCGCCGTCGTCGAGGACGACCCCGGCGACGCGGCCCGCCCGCCGCGTCAGGCCGACGACCTCGGCCGCGACGTAGCGGGCCCCGGCTGCCGCCGCCGCCGCGCGGAACCCCGCGAGCACCTCGCGCGGCTCGCCGTAGCCGTCGTCGGGGCCGAACACGCCGAATCGGATGTCGTCGAGCCGCAGGTCGGGGGCCATCGCCCGGATGTCGTCCACCTCGAGCCGCTCGACGCGCGCCCCGAGCCGGCGCTGCCGCTCGAGCCGCGCCGCGAAGCGGTCGGACGCCGCCTCGTCGACGAGGAAGAGGTAGCCGCGCTGGCGGAAGTCGGCGCGGGGCACGTGGCCGGGCACCCGCATTGCCCGGTCGAACTCGGCGTAGAACCGCGTGCCGTACTGCGCGAGCCGGATGTTGACGGTCGAGCTGAACTGCTGCCGGATGCCCCCCATGGCGAGGAACGACGAGGCGCGGGCGTAGGTGGCGTCGCGCTCGACCACCGTCACGGGGCCCGGATGGCCGTCGCGCAGGAGGTGGTACGCGATGCTCGAGCCGATGACGCCGCCGCCCACGACGACGACGGACCCCGCCGTCCCCGTCATCGCCGTCTCTCCGACCGGCCGGCGCGGCCCGCGGCCCGTTCGCCGGCCCGGCCCCGCGGCGGGCGCCCGCGCTCCAGGTAGTGCTTGAGGGCGACGAGCGAGGTCTCCCAGCCGCCGCTGATGACGCGGTAGTAGCGCTCCCAGCGCGGCCCCTCGTCGGAGCCGCTCTGCCGGACCTGCAGGTGGGTGGACGTGCCCCGCGTCCGGCAGCGCACGTCGAGGGCCATCGGGCCGAAGGCGAGGGAATCGGGGGGCAGCCAGTAGGCGCCGGCGAGCGAGAACGACCGGCCCGGGCGGTAGTCCATCACCGTGCCGTAGAACACCCCGCCGAGGGTGCCGAGCAGCTCGTCGCGGAACGGGGTGGCGTCCCATTCGACGGCGTAGACCCCGAGGGCGCGGGGCGTGGTGACCGAGCGGACGGTCTCCCACCACAACGGCAGCACCGAGGGGTCGAAGAACGCCCCGAGGACCGCTTCGGGCCGCGCGGTGATCGGGATCGTGTGCTCGAACTCGAGCGGAGGAGAGGGAGCAGTCATGATCATCGGGAAGGGGGTCGGACCGCCCTCGCCTCACGCCTCGTCCGATGGGGTCCGCAGGCGGCGGGCGCACGCCAGCCCGCCGGCGCCCCCCCCGCCGTCGACCTCGCGCAGGGTCGCACCGCGGGCGGCCGAGCCGGCCGGCGGCGAGATGGATCGGCCTGCATGTCAGTACGACAGATACCGGTCGCGCAGCCCGCGGAACCCGTCGAGCTCCGTCGTCCACGCCTCGGCGATGGCGGCGCAGGGCACGTCGTCGTCCAGGGACCGCCGCAGCGCGTCCGACCCGGACAGGATGTCGATGGGCGGAATGACCGTCTCGTACTCGTAGGGCGGATCGAGCCACGCGAACCGCCCGGGGTCGAGCCGGCGGCAGGTCTGGAGGAAGGCCACCGCGGTGAGGACGGGCCGGAACGCGGCGCGGTCGGTCACGTGAATCTGGCAGCCGCCGCAGGTCTCGCCGGCGTGCTTCTGGAACGTGGGCTGGAACTCGGCGGGGCGGAACCACACCCCCGGCAGCCCGAGGCCGTTCATCGCCTCGGCGAGCCGGTGCGCGTCGAGCCACGGCGCGCCCGCGATCTCGAACGGGCGGGTGGTGCCGCGGCCCTCCGACAGGTTCGTGCCCTCGAGCAGCACCATGCCGGGGTAGACGACGGCGCTGTCGAGCGTCGGCAGGTTCGGCGACGGCAGCACCCACGGCAGCCCCGTGTCGTCGTGGTACAGGTGGCGGCGCCAGCCGGCGACGGGCAGCACCTCGACCGACGCCCCCAGCCCGAAGGTCTCGTTGCACAGGCGGGCCAGCTCGCCGATGGTCAGGCCGTGGCGCAGGGGTATCGGGAACTGCCCGACGAACGACTCGTAGCCCGGCCGCAGCATCGGCCCCTCGACGGCGGCCCCGCCGATGGGGTTCGGCCGGTCGCAGACGACCACCGGGACGCCCGCGGCGGCGCACGCCTGCAGGCAGTTGGTCATCGTGTGGACGTACGTGTAGACGCGGGTGCCGACGTCCTGCAGGTCGATGACCAGCAGGTCGATGTCGGACAGCATCGCCGGGGTCGGGGTGCGGGTCTCGCCGTAGAGCGAGTACACGGGCACGCCGAGCCGCGGATGCCGCGCGTGGTCCGTCTCGACCATGTTGTCCTGCACGTCCGAGCGGAACCCGTGCTGGGGGCCGAACAGGGCGGTCAGTCGTATCTCGGGCGCCGCCGCCGTGACATCGACGACGTGGCGGCTTTCGGCGTCGAGCGAGGCGGGGTTCGCGACGAGGCCGATGCGCCGTCCCGCCGCTCGCGCGCCGAGATGCGCGGCCAGCCGCGCGGAACCCGTGGTAACCGGCATGTACCGATTATACGAGGCGGCCCGGCGCACGGGCGTACCCGGCCGCCGTGCTATGATTCGCCAATTCGCGAAGATTCGCGAAATCGCAGATCGCGCCCGAGGGCGCCCATGGCGAGCCACCGCGGGCTGCAAACTTGGGCTCCGATACCCGGTGGCCCCCACCGGGAGCGCCGTATTCACGACAAGGACGCCGACGCGCCTTCCCAGGCGGGCGATTCCCCGGGAGCGTGCCCCGGCATGGAGGATTGAGCCGCCGTGGCCAACGCCGAGCTGCATGCCGACCTGAGGACCGCGGTGCGCGAGCTATGCGCCCGGTTTCCCGACACCTACTGGCGGGAGCTGGACGCGCGCGAGGCGTACCCGGAAGAGTTCGTCCGCACCCTGACCGAGGCCGGCTACCTCGCCGCCCTCATCCCGGAGGAGCTGGGCGGGTCGGGGCTCGGCATCGCCGAGGCGTCGATCATCCTCGAGGAGGTCAACCGGTCGGGCGGCAACTCCGCCGCCTGCCACGCCCAGATGTACATCATGGGCACCCTGCTGCGGCACGGGTCGGAGGAGCAGCGCCGCCACTACCTGCCGAAGATCGCGAGCGGCGAGCTGCGGCTGCAGGCGTTCGGGGTGACCGAGCCGACCACGGGGACCGACACCACCCAGATGAAGACGATGGCGGTGCGCAAGGGCGACCGCTATGTCGTGAACGGGCAGAAGGTGTGGATCTCGCGGGTCGACTACTCCGACCTGATGCTGCTCGTGGTCCGCACCACCCCCCTCGAGGAGGTGAAGAAGCGCACCGAGGGCCTCTCGGTGCTGCTCGTCGACCTGAAGACGGCGGTCGGCAACGGCATGACCGTGCGCCCTATCCGCGCCATGATCAACCACGCGACGACCGAGGTCTTCTTCGACAACCTCGAGGTGCCGGTCGAGAACCGGGTGGGGGAGGAGGGCAAGGGGTTCCGCTACCTGCTCGACGGTCTCAACGCCGAGCGCATCCTCATCGCGGCCGAGTGCGTCGGCGACGGGCGCTGGTTCGTCGAGCGGGCCTGCCGCTACGCGCGCGACCGGGTGGTGTTCGGCCGCCCCATCGGCCAGAACCAGGGCATACAGTTCCCCATCGCGCGCGCCCACGTCAACGTCGAGGCGGCCGACCTGATGCGGGTGCGGGCGGCCGAGCTGTTCGACGCCGGGAAGCCGTGCGGGGCCGAGGCCAACATGGCCAAGCTGCTCGCGGCCGACGCCTCGTGGGAGGCGGCCAACGTCACCATGCAGACCTACGGCGGCTTCGGGTTCGCGGAGGAGTACGACGTCGAGCGGAAGTTCCGCGAGACCCGGCTCTACCAGACCGCGCCCATCTCGACCAACCTCATCCTGTCCTACATCGGCCAGCACGTGCTGGACCTGCCCCGGTCATTCTGATGCGGCTCCGAAACCGCTCCGGCGCGCCGGGGGGCCGCGTCCACGGGCGTCCGGCCCGGCCGCGGCCGGACGCCGCCCGACGCCGCGAGCGCGGTTGCGCCCCGGCCGGCCGTCTCCCGGCCCCGGGCCGGCCGGAGTCACGCTGATGCGACCGCTCGACGGGGTCACGGTCCTGTCGCTCGAGCAGGCGGTGGCGGCGCCGTTCGCCACCCGCCAGCTCGCCGACCTCGGGGCCCGCGTGGTCAAGATCGAGCGGCCCGGGGTCGGCGACTTCGCCCGCGGCTACGACGCGACGGCGGGGGGGCTCTCGTCGCACTTCGTCTGGCTGAACCGGTCGAAGGAGTCGCTGACCCTCGACGTGAAGCACCCAGAGGCGGGGACGGTGCTGCGGCGGCTGCTCGAAGAGGCCGACGTCTTCGTCGAGAACCTCGCCCCCGGGGCCACCGGGCGCCTCGGGCTGTCGGCGGCCGAGCTGCGGACCGCGCACCCGCGGCTCGTGGTGTGCGAGATCTCGGGGTACGGCTCGACCGGCCCCTACCGCGACCGCAAGGCCTACGACCTGCTCGTCCAGGCCGAGGCGGGGGTGCTGTCCATCACCGGCACGCCGGACGAGCCCGCCAAGGTGGGCATCTCCGTCGCGGACATCGCGGCCGGCATGTACGCGTACTCGGGCGTTCTCACCGCGCTCCTGATGCGGGAGCGCACCGGCGAGGGCACGGTGGTCGAGGTGTCGATGCTCGAGGCGCTCGGCGAGTGGATGAGCTATCCCGTCTACTATGCCTCCGCCGGCACCCCGCCCGCCCGCTCGGGGGCCCGGCACGCGGTCATCGCTCCCTACGGGCCGTTCGCGGGCGGGGACGGCGACGTGGTGTACCTCGGCATCCAGAACGAGCGCGAGTGGCGGGCGTTCTGCGAGCAGGTGCTGCGCCGGCCCGAGCTGGCGGGGGACCCGCGGTTCTCGGCCAACGCCTTGCGGCTGGCCAACCGCCCGGCCCTCGACGCGGAGATCGAGGCGGTCTTCGGCGACCTCGACACGCCCGAGATCGTGGAGCGTCTCGAGAAGGCGCGCATCGCGAACGCGCGCATGCGGACGGTGCAGCAGTTCGCCGAGCACCCTCAGCTCGCCGCGCGCGGCCGCTGGCGCGACGTGGCCTCGTCGGTCGGGCCGCTGCCGGCGGCGCTGCCTCCGGCGACCATCGAGAACGTCGAGCCGGTCATGGGGCCGATACCCGAGCTGGGGGCCCACACCGACGCGATTCTCGGCGGCCTGGGGTTCGACGCCGCCACCATCGCGGGGTGGCGGGCGGCGGGGATGGTGTAGCCCGGCGCGTGCGGGACTATGATTGGGCCTGAAGGGAGTCATCGATGCCAGTGAAGGAAGGATGGACGGGCCGGGTCTACGAGGACTTCGAGGTCGGCGACATCTACGAGCACCCCCTCGGCCGGACGGTGCTCGCGGCCGACAACACGTGGGCGACGCTGCTGTCCATGAACACCAACCCCATCCACTTCGACCACGCGTTCGCCGCCAACACCCCGTACGGCCGGACCCTGGTCGACTCGACGTTCACCCTCGCGGTGGTGACCGGGCAGTCGGTCATCGACCTGTCGCAGCACGTCATGGCGAACCTGGGATGGGACGAGGTGCGCCTGCCGAACCCGGTCTTCGACGGCGACACCATCTACTCGCGCAGCGAGGTGCTCTCGAAGCGCGAGTCGAAGTCGCGGCCCTACGTCGGCATCGTCACCGTGAAGTCGACCGGCTTCAACCAGGACGGCAAGGTCGTCATCGAGTTCAAGCGGACGTTCATGGTCTACAAGCGGGGGCACACGCCGAAGCGGTTCCGGCCCGCCGCACCGGCCGCTTGAGGGCCGATTCCGGAAGGACCGTGGCGTGAGAACGCGCAGGATGCGGGTTGCCGGGGCCGTGCTGGTCGTTGCCGCCCTCGCGGCCTCGGCGGGATGCGGCGATCCCCTCCCTCTGGTGCAGGGCGACCTCGCGTTCGTCGGGGTGAACGTCATCCCCATGACCGAGCCCGGGGTGCCCCTGGTCGTCGAGAACCGGACGGTGGTGGTGACCGACCGCCGCATCGCGTCGATGCACCCGGCCGACGAGGTGGAGGTCGCGGAGGGCACCGAGGCGGTCGAGGCCGAGGGCATGTACCTCGTGCCGGGGCTGGCCGAGATGCACGGGCACCTGCCGGGGCCGCGCATGGTGCAGTCCGACGCCCGCAACCTGCTCTTCCTCTACGTCGCCAACGGCGTCACCACCGTCCGCGGCATGCAGGGCGAGCGGTCGCAGCTCGGGCTGCGGGCCCGCATCGCCCGCGGCCAGTCCCTGGGCCCGCGGCTCTTCGTGGGCAGCCCGTCGATGAGCGGCGGCCGCGTCACCACCCCCGAGCAGGGCGAGCAGCTCGTGCGCGAGTACGACCAGCGCGGCTACGACCTCGTGAAGGTGCACGAGGGGCTCGCCCCCGACGTCTTCGACGCGGTGGCGGCGACCGCCAACGAGGTCGGCCTGCCGTTCGGCGGCCACGTGCCCGACGCCGTCGGGCTGCGGCACGCCCTCGCGTCGGGGCAGGTGTCGATCGACCACCTCGACAACTACATCGAGGCGCTGGTGCCGGACGACCAGCTTCCCACGGAGGGGGCAGGGCTGTTCGGGGTCGGCGACCTGCTCGATCGGGTCGACATGACCCTGCTGCCGCAGCTCGTCGAGGACACCCGCGCGGCGGGGGCGTGGGCGGTGCCGACGATGGTGCTGTGGGAGACCGTCTTCTTCGGCGACCGGTCCGCCGCCGAGCTCCTCGCCGCGCGGCCCGAGGTGCGCTACATGCCGCCGGAGACGGTCGAGCAGTGGGAGCGGGTGGTGGACGAGCGGGCCGCCGGCGCCGACGCCGAGGCCAACCGGCGGGTCGCGGAGCTGCGCCGGCAGGTCCTCCGGGCCCTGCACGAGGGCGGCGTCCCCATCGTCATGGGGACCGACTCGCCGCAGATCTTCAGCGTGCCCGGGTTCTCGGTGCACCACGAGATGGCGCTGTGGGTCGAGGTCGGCATGACCCCCTACGAGGTGCTCGAGGCGGGGACCCGGCGCGTCGCCGAGTACTTCGACGCCCTCGACGACTTCGGGACCATCGAGATAGGCAGCCGCGCCGACCTCCTGCTGCTGACCGGGAACCCCATCGACGACGTCGCCAACGTCGCCCGGCGCGGCGGGGTCATGGTGAACGGCAACTGGTGGTCCGAGGACCGGATTCAGGAGCGGCTGGCGGGCATCGCGCAGTTCTACGGAAACTGACGGACCGTCGCGGCGGAGACGAGCATGACCGACGAGACCCTCCCGGCGTTGACCCGGTTCGGCGAGTTCGTGGCCAACTGCGCGGTGCCCCCGGCGGCGCGCCGCGCCGCCCGCGACGCGGTTCTCGACACCGTCGGGGTCGCCCTCGCGGGGTCGGTCGAGCCCGCGGCGCGGATGGTGCGCAGCCTCGCCGACGAGGAGGGCGGCGCGCCCCGGTGCGGCATCCTCGGCGCGCCCGCGCGCACCGGCGCGGGGTGGGCGGCGCTGGCCAACGGGACGGCCGCGCACGCCCTCGACTTCGACGACATGTGCTTCGTGTCGATGGCGCACCCCAGCGCGCCGCTCGTGGCGGCGGGCCTCGCCGCGGCCGAGCTCGCCGACGCCGGCGGGGCGGCCCTGCTCGACGCCTACTGCGTCGGCTTCGAGGTCGAGGCGGTGCTGGGGCGGGTGATGAACCCCACCCACTACGAGCAGGGGTGGCACGCCACCTCGACCATCGGCACCCTCGGCGCCGCCGCCGTCGCGGCCCGGCTGCTCGGGCAGGACCCCGCCACCACCGTGCGAGCGCTCGCCATCGCCGCGGCCGAGGCGTCGGGCCTCAAGGAGAGCTTCGGCACCATGGTCAAGCCGCTCCAGGCGGGGCTGGCGGGGCGGAACGGGGTGCTCGCGGCGATGCTCGCCCGCGCCGGGTTCACCGCCCCCGAGCGCGCCGTCGACGGCGGGCAGGGCCTGCTCGTCGCCATGCAGTCGCGCGCGCGCGACCTCGGCGACGCCGCCGACGGGCTCGGGCGCGACTGGGAGATCGTCGACGGCGGCATCACCGTCAAGCTCTATCCGTCGTGCGCGGCCACCCACCCCACCATCGACACCCTCCTCGACCTGCGGGCCGAGCACCGGTTCACGGCCGACGACGTCGAGGCGGTGGAGATCGGCGTGGACGCCGTCACCCCCACCGTGCTCATCCACGACCGTCCGCGGACCGGCCTCGAGGGCAAGTTCAGCATGCACTTCTGCGCCGCCTCGGCCGTCGCCCACGGCCGCGTCGACCTCGCGACGTTCGAGCCGGCGGGGGTGGCCGACACGGCTACGCGGGAGCTGCTGCCCCGGGTGACGATGCGCGTCGACCCCTCGGTGGGCGTCGACCAGCCGCCCCTGACGGAGGCGGCGGTGACCGTGCACCTCGCCGACGGACGCCGTTGCGCGCGGCGGGTGCGCGGCGCGCGCGGCTACCCGAGCCAGCCGCCCTCGGCGTCCGAGCTCGACGCCAAGTTCCTGGCGTGCGCGGCGCGCGCGGTGTCGCCGGCCGGCGGCCGAGGCCGCGCTGGCGTGGTTGCGCGACCTCGAGCGGCAGCCCGCGGTGTCGGCGCTGCCCGAGCTGGTGCGCGAGCCCGTGCCGGCCTGACGCCGGCGCCGGAAGAGCCCGAATCCATGCCTGTTGCCCCCGACAGCTCCCCGGGACGGCGCGTCCGCCGCTCGGTCCTCTTCGTGCCCGCGGTGCGGCCCGACCGGTTCGCCAAGGCGGTCGCCACCGGGGCCGACGCCGTCTGCCTCGACCTGGAGGACGGTGTTTCCTTCGCCCAGAAGGACGAAGCGCGCGACAAGGCCCTCGGGCTGCTCGCCGACCGCCCCGCCGTGCGCGCCGAGGTCGTCCTGCGCATCAACGAGCCCGAGTCCGATCTCGGCGAGCGCGACCTCGCCGCCCTCCTCGCCTCGGGGGTCCGGCCCGACGCCCTGATGGTGCCCAAGGTCGGCGGCCCCGACACCCTGCAGGCCCTCGAGCGCCGGCTCGCCCCGGCCCTTCCCGATCTGCCGCTGATCGTGCAGATCGAGACCGCGCGAGGGCTCGCGGCCGTCGACGCCATCGGTCTCGCGTCGCCCGACATCGCCGTTCTCTTCTTCGGCGCCGTCGACCTGTCGGCCGAGCTCGGCTGCGCCATCGAGTGGGACGCCCTGCTCTACGCCCGGTCCCGCGTAGTGGCGGCGGCGGCCGCGGCGGAGGTCGACGCCATGGACACGCCGTTCATGGACGTGGGGGCACCCTCGCAGCTCGACGGGAGGCCCGTGCGACCCGCAGCTTGGGCTTCACCGGCAAGGCCGCCATCCATCCCACCCAGGTCCCCATCATCCAGGCCGCCTTCTCGCCGCCGCCCGACGCGGTAGCCTGGGCCCGGCGCATCGTCGCGCCTACGAGGCCAACGAGGGGGCGTGCTCCTCGTCGACGGCAAGCTCATCGAGCGCCCCGTCATCGCCTCGGCCCAGCGCATTCTCGGCGCACGCGGTCGACGGGCCGCTCGGCGACCCGTCTGGACTGGCCGCCGTGCGGCTGAGCGCAAGCCGGCTGCCAGCGGGTCAGGGACTCGGAAGATCGAACAGTCGGCGATACCACGCGATGAATCGAGCCGCAGTGGTTGTGTCGTGTCTGAAGAAGTGAGCGCCTATCGCTGCGCCGTACGGTAAGCCGGGGGTCGGCTGCCACGCAAGCCAGGCATGGAGAACGGCCTTCGCGAATGCGGTAGTAGGGACCTCTGCCCCAAGTGTAATCGCTTCACCCGTGGCCGCTTCGGCATGCTGCAGGATTCGAGGGGTCGTGGCCCTCGCGAGTTCAGCGAGGAAGCTCTCAAGGTTGCCGTCGCGTCGATTGTCCGGCATCAGCCACACCCCGACCCGGGCCCGGTACGTGCTGCTGGTGCCTACGAATCCGTCTCGCGGGATCTCGTTCGGCACATCCACCGCGACTTCGTAGCCTGTTGGCAGATGCCCACGTGCTCTCGATCGAGGAGTTGGTGTCGATGATGAATCCGACGGAGCGGTCGGTGCCTGTGGAGACGGCGGGTCGGATTCCGTCGAGAAGAGCGCGACGCCGCCGACGTCGTGGATTTGAAGGAAAGTGCCTTCATTCGCGTGGTCCAGAAGACCGTGCCGCTGCAAAAGATGCATCACGACGTGACGATCGTCGGCGCCCTCGACATGCAGGCGTGAGCGTTCTTCCATCACCGGACCTCGTCCTGTGCCATTGCGATCTGCGTCGTCGGCCGAAAGACGGACCGACTCGTCGAGCTCCGCGTGGAGCTTGTGGACACGTCATCCCGCAGGTCGGGTTCGGCCTTGATGGCGGAGGCAAGTCCATGGATGCAGTCGTAGCTGTGGGTGGTGGCGAATATCTGCACGTCGAGCCTTCTCGCGGTCGCGAGAAGGAGACGCCACATCCCGTCCAACGCTGTCCAGTGGAGTCCCGTGTCGGGCTCGTCGACGAGAAGATAGCCGCCGGTGGTGGTCATGGCGAGGGAGAGAACGAGCAGTCGCCGCATGCCGACGCCGACTGGCGATCGGCAGCCGGTCGCGAGGTCGAGCGCCGACCAACGAGTATGCCACCGTCGGTCTGAGTGCCCGTGAGGAAGTGAATGGACTCAAGGTCGGGATCGAGGAGTCTCAGCTCATTCACGACCTCCTGCTCCCGGCCCTGTCTGATCGTGTCGTCCCACATCGCGCGCAGATCCTTGGACGTCCATGGATCTGCCAAGGAACGCGGCTGGTGCTTTTGGGAAGCCGATCGCGACGCCACTCGAGAAGGCCGAGCAGCTCGCCGCGATGGGTGACGGGAATCCGGAAGTCCCTCAGTCGCTCCGTTCTTGATGGGGCGGCCGGTGCGAATCTCCAGGCCGAACGCAACCGCTAGTCGCAGGTCGTTCAACGCAGGCCCTCGAAGGAGTCTGGCACCCGATCGGGCGAGACAATCTCGTAAGAGACGGCGTGGTTGCCGCCGGAAGAGAGTTCGAACCGAACTCCTTGTTCGCACCGGTGACCGAAAAAAGTATGCGAGACACTGGGAACGGTGAAGTTGAAGTTGGCCGTGAAGGGCGAGGATTCCTTCAGCTGACTGGATGTCTCGTAAACGCTGTGCTCGCTTCGTCGCGTCGCGGCGTTTCGTAGTACGGAGGGATCGCCTTGGGCGACCACAAGATCCACGGCCTCGAGAATCGAGGTCTTGCCGCAGTTGTTGCGGCCGACCAGGAGGTTGACGCGAGTCAGTCCGTCGAGTCGATACGACTCGAATCGGCGGTATCCGGTGAGCTTCAGGCTCGTCAACATGGCGCGCTCCGAACGGCTTGGGGCGACCAAGTGGTGGCGCCTCGTGCCGACGCTACGGCCAACAGAATAGCGCGTCGGCGTATGATCGGCAAAAGACGGGACGGGGGGTGGAGTGTCAGGGTGTCCGGCGCGACGACGGCCGGCTGGAGTTCAAGTTGGCGGGGTACAATCTGTGCGATCGCAGACGCGTCGGTGGTTCTTCGGAACCCGTTCGGTCTGCTAGTCGCCGCCCGCGGGGCGGAACAGCCCCGGCCAGTTCAGGAGCACGGAGATCGGCGGGGTGGCGTCGGAGCGGATGGTGACGAAACGGCCGTCCCCGGACACGTCGTACGAGGGCGGCTGCAGGAACTGCCGGAAATCGCCCTCGAACAGGCGAACCGGCGCGCCGAACTCGAACCCCGTGGAGGTGTCGACGGTCACCGCCATCACGGCGCGGCCCTCCACGTAGTACAGCGTGCGGCCGTCTCTTGCCCACACGGGCTCGGCGCCGCCGTCGGGGGAGACGCGTGCGGGCGCGCCGGGTCCGGGATACGCGCGCACCCAGATCTCCCGCTGGCCGGTCACGCTCGACACGTAGGCCAGCCACCGGCCGTCGGGCGACAGGGCGGCGTGGAATCCCTCGCCGGCCCGGTGCTGTTCGAGGGGCCGCGGGTCGGCGTCGGGTTCCGGGGAGAGCTCGACGAGGCGGCCCGCCTGCATGTCGATGGCGATCAGATCGCCGGTGGAAGACCACGCGTGCGCGTGGTAGTGACCTCTGGGGCCGAGGGGCTCCGGCGGGCTTCCCCCGTCGGCCGAGACCCAGGCGAGCCCCCCTTCCGCTTCGTAGACGATGCGCGAGCCGTCCGGCGTCCAGACCGGCGTCGCGGTGCCGTAGTCGTCGAAGGTGAGTCGGATGGGCGGGCGTCCGTCGAGGTCGAACACCCAGAGGTCGCCGTCCTCCACCAGGGCGAGCCGGCGTCCGTCCGGGGAGAGGCGGGGGTTCCTCGGCGCGTTCAGGCCGCCAATCGCGCCGGGGGGCCACTCGTCGCCGGTCGGTTCGAGCCATCGCACGGAACCGGCGGTGTTGGCCCCGAACCACGCGACGGTCCCGGTGCGCGACACCGAGAACGCCGCCCAGAAGTTGAAGCTGTCCACGTCTTCGGCCACCACCGTCGGACTGCCGGCGAGCTGCAGGCGCGTGTGGTCGAACGGCTGCGCGAGCAGGCGCCGGTCCTCCATGAACAGCAGCCGGCCGACCCCCGTCGAGGCCGTCGCCGCCACGTACGCGGCGGTCAACCCGGTCGCGAGGAGCCGCGTCGGATCCTGCTCGGCGGGGTCGACGCCCAATGCGCCGACGTAGAGGCCGTTGGCGCTCTGGTCGGTGGACACGCGCAGGTAGAGGAAGTGGCGGCCGTCCGGCAGGAACCGGGGCGCCGCGTGGCCCGCCTCGCCGCGCGCCTCGTCCAGCGTCGTGACCGGGGCCGGCGTGCCTCCGGCTGCGGACACCTGCATGATGCCGGTTGGGCTGCCGAACACGATGACGCCGCTCTCGTTCCAGCTTCCGCCCAGGAAGCCGGGCACGTCGCCGATGGACTCGACCACGCCTTCCACGACGTCGACCCGCTTCAGCGTGCTCCCGTCGCTGAATGCAATGGACCGGCCGTCGGGGGACCAGAACGGCGGAGCGCCCACGACCTCCGTTTCCGCCAGAGGGCGGGCATCGCCGGATGCGAACGAGTGGACCCGGAGACGGGGCTCGCGGGATTCGTCGCTCTCCAGGTACGCGAGGTACCGGCCGTCGGGCGACAGCTCCAGTATCGGCCCCACGTTCGGGGAGGCGGGAATCGTGAACCGCACGGGCCCGGGGACCGGCGGCTCGGGCTCCGGCAGGCTCCGGACGCCGAGGCCGGCGACCACCGCGGCCAGCACCGCGGCGACGGCCAGCTCCGCCGCACGGCGTCCGCGGCCGGGTCCGGGTGCGGGCGCAGGCACCGCGTCCGCGGCCGGGCGGTCGGGGTCCTCGAACGCGCCGATCAGGCCGAGCCGGACGTCGGCGATGTCGCGCAGGCGTTCCCCGGGGTCCTTGGCCAGGCAGCGGCGCAGCACCCCCGACACCGCCCGCGGCACGTCGGCCGACAGCGATGCCCAGGCCGGCTCCGACTTGATGACCTCGGCGAGGATGCCGGTCACGTCGTCGCCCTCGAACGCCTTGCGCCCGGTGAGCATCTCGTAGACGACGGCGCCGAACGCCCACACGTCGGCGCGGCGGTCGACGGGCCGGCCGCGCGCCTGCTCCGGCGACATGTACGCCGCGGTTCCCACGATGGCGCCCACTTGCGTCGCCGCGGTCGCCAGCGTCGCCGAGTCGTGCGAAGGGCCCGACGCGGGCCCCGCCTCGAGCGCCTTGGCGAGGCCGAAGTCGAGCACCTTGACGGCGCCGTCGTCGCGCACCTTGACGTTGGCGGGCTTGAGGTCGCGGTGGATCACGCCGGCGGCGTGCGCCGCCTCCAGGGCGTCGGCAATCCGGGCCGCGATGTCCAGGGCCTCGTCGAGGGGAATCGGCCCCCGGGCGATCCGCTCCTCGAGGGTGGGGCCCTCGACCAGCTCGAGCACCAGCGCCCGCGTGCCGCCGTCCTCCTCCAGGCCGTGGATCTGCGCGATGTTCGGGTGGTTGAGCGACGCCAGCAGCTCGGCCTCGCGCTGGAACCGGGCCAGCCGGTCGGGGTCGTCGGCGAAGGCGTCGGGGAGGATCTTCAGGGCGACGTCGCGGTTCAGGCGGGTGTCGCGGGCCCGGTAGACCTCGCCCATGCCGCCCGCGCCGATGGCGCCGGCGACTTCGAAGTGCCCGGCGAAGCGGTCGCCCGCGTTCAGCGGCATGCGAGCAGCGGTCGCCGCGCCGCCGGGGCGCGGAGCCGTTCATGGATGGCTCGATGCATCGTCCATGACATCGTATTTCAATCGGTGCCAATCTGCGACAGCCCGCCGTTGGGGCAGTGATCGATATGACCTTGCCAACTACGTTCAGGATCGTCCGATGACCTGGGGCTTCCAGCGAGCTGCCCACCACTTCCTGGCGTGCCGGCTACGCCTCGTCGTCGAAGCGGGCGAGCAGGCGGCTGAAGTCGGCGAGGGGAACCGCCTCGCCGGCGGTGCGGGTCTGGCGCTCGTCGCCGCCGTGGACGACGGCGCCGGTCTCGCAGCCGGGCAGCAGGGGCACGACCCGCCCGAGGGCGCCGAACCAGTCCGACGCGATGGTGGCCCCCGACTTGATCTCGATCGCCAGCAGCCGGCCTCCGGAGGGGTACAGCAGATCGCATTCGAGGCCGCGGCTGTCGCGGAAGAAGGAGAGCTCGGGCCGGCGCCCGCGGTTGTAACCGTGCTTGAGGGCTTCCGCCACCACCGCGTTCTCGAAGAGGGCGCCGCGCAGGGGATGCGTCCGCACCTGCCGGATGCTCTCGATGCCCAGGAGGTAGCTCGCGAGCCCGACGTCGTGGAAGTAGAGCTTGGGCGACTTGACGAGCCGCTTGCTCAGGTTGCCGTGGTACGGCGGCAGGCGGAACACGATGTAGCTGGCTTCGAGCACCGAGAGCCAGTGCCGCGCGGTCGCGTGCGTCACGCCCGCATCCGCGCCGAGCGAGGCGAGATTGAGCAACTGCCCGACCCGGCCCGCGCACAGGCGCAAGAACCGCTGGAACGCCGTGAGGTTCCTGACCTCCAGCAGGCGGCGCACGTCGCGTTCGGCGTACGTCTCGACGTAGTCGCCCAGGGCCTGGGTCGGGTCGAGGCCGTGGTCGTGGATGCGGGGATAGAAGCCGGCGAAGAGCAGGTCGTCCACGCCGGTGGCCGCATTCGCGTTCCGGAGCTCGTCCAGCGAGAAGGGCAGCAGCCGCAGAAGGGCGGTCCGGCCGGCGAGGGACTGATCTGTCCGGTCCGACAGCAGGAACTGCCCGCTGCCGGTCAGCACGAAGAGGCCGTTCCCGCCGTGCTCGTCGGCGAACACCTGCAGCCAGGAGAGCAGCGACGGGACGCGCTGGATCTCGTCGAGAATCACGCCGCCGTCCGGCCACGTCGCGATGAACCGCTTCGGATCCTCCTCGGCGAACTGCCGGTGGTTCGGCGATTCCAGATTGATGTAGGCGATGTCGGGCAGGGCCGTCCGGCAGAGCGTCGTCTTGCCCGACTGCCGCGGGCCGGTGACCGTGACGAAAGGGTACCGGCGGAACAGCTCCTTGAACAGTGGCGCAATCGTGCGTGGGACCACGGATGTGATGCTAGGTGAATCGGTGTTGAATTGAAAGTGCCACTTTCAATTTGTGCACATCCGGCCCGGTTCGGGGCGGGCGAAAGCCGGACTCGGGGAACCGAAACGGGTCCCTCTTTGCAGAACTAGGAGAGAGGTGATAGTGTCCTCTAGACACGCTAGGAGACACCATGGACACCACCAGGTCCGCCGCCCTGCTCCCCGGCACCCTCGACCTCCTGATCCTCAAGGCCGTCTCGCTCGACCGCCTGCACGGCTACGGGGTGCTGCTCCGCATCCGGCAGATCTCGGGAGAGGCCCTCGACGTGCCGCAGGGCTCGCTCTATCCGGCCCTCTACCGGCTCGAGCACCAGGGGCTCATCGAGGCGGAATGGGGCGAGAGCGAGAACCGGCGCCGCGCCAAGTACTACCGCCTCACCGACGCCGGCCGGCAGCGGCTCGACGAGGCGGCGGCGGGCTGGGAGCGGCTCGCGGCGGCCATGGCCGCCGCTCTCCAAGCCACCCCCCGGGAGGCGTGACGTGCTCGCGCGCCTGCGATCGTTCCTCGGCGCGTGGACCCGGCGGGACCGCTTCGAGGACGCCCTCGACGATGAGGTGCGCTTTTCACCTGGAGGCCTGCACGGAGGAGCTGGTGCGCGCCGAGGTGCTCAGGCGTGAAACGGCGCGCCGCGCGCGACCTCCGGGCGGCAGTTTCCGCACGTCCTTCGAGGTGAGCAGGCGGCAGTTTCCGCCATGGGCAAGCCAGACTGCCTCTCGGCCCACCGAGTCGCCGGCCGTTTCCCCCAGTGTCGCCCCATTGCGTCGCGGCCGGAACCGCCGCGACCGGGGCTTGGCGCAACCGGCGTCGTGAACGCCGGCGGAATCCCGGCACGGCATTCGCATCGGGATTTTGCGCGAAACGTGCGGTGATACCATGGCGTCCATGCGCGCTGCCGCGACGCGGGTCGGCTACACAGGCCTTCTGGCCATGCCGGAGGACGGGCACCGCTACGAGATCCACGGGGGGGAGCTCGTCGTGGTTCCGTCACCATTGCCGCGTCATCAGATCGTCGCCTTCGAGCTGGCCACGCTGCTGAGGGCGTATGCCCGCGAGTCGGGGGGGATCGCCCTCGTCGCACCGCTCGACATCGTTTTCGACGAGCACGACGTCGTGCAGCCGGACGTCGTGTTCTTCAGGGCGGAACGGCGCCATCTCGTCAGCCCGGACGCCGTGACGCGGCATCGCCCGGACATTGCGGTCGAGGTGCTGTCTCCGTCGACGGCGACGACCGACCGGCGCACGAAGATGCGGATGTTCGCGCGATACGGCGTGCCCGAGTACTGGATCGTCGATCCGGTGCTCGAGCAGGTCGAGGTGCACGCGCTCGGCGGCCGCGTCTACCACCGCGCGCAGGTTGCCGGGGCCGGCGGCGCCGTGCGCTCGGTTCTGCTCCCGGACCTGTCGGTCCGCCTCGACGACATCTTCGGCGCCCTCCGGTAGTCGGCTCGGAACCAGCCCGCGCCGCGCCCGCCCGAGCGATCCTCTTCCTCCGGAGTGATCCACTTCGGCCGAAACCGGTGATCCACTTCGACCGGAATCAGCGATCCGCTTCCGCCGAAATGAGCGATCCACTTGGGCCGAAATACGCAAGCGCCCTCACGCCGCAGCGGTGACGGCGGTCAGCCGCCCCGAGATCTCGCGCAGGCGGAGCCACTGCTGGTAGTAGAAGGGGAGCAGGGTCACCGATTCGGCGAACTCGAAGACGTACATCACGACGGCGAGCACCATGCCGTACTCGACGGTCCGCTCCGCCGCCTCGGCCACCGAGAAGACCAGCAGCCCCACCATGAGCACCCAGACGATGCCGAAGGTGGCGGCCTCGAGGTCGGAGAGCTTGATGTTCCAGCGCATCATGTCGCGCAGGTGGCGGCCGACGCGGGCGGGGTCGCCGCTCTCGACCGCGTCGACCTCGCGCTCGTGCTGGTCGTTGAGCCCCTGGTTGTAGCGGGTGGTCAGGTTCCCGGTCAGCGCGTAGAGGACGACGGTGGCGGCGGCGACGGCGAGGCAGCCGAGGAACACCGGCCGGTTCAGCGCCGACAGGATGAGGACGGTGCCGGCGAGGCGGATGATGTTGGTGACGAGGTCCGGGAGCGAGTTCTCGAAGAACTCGACCATCTCCCAGAGCATCCCGAGACGCGCCGTCCGCGTCGACGTACTCTCGGCCTGGCGGTCGACCAGCTCTTCACCCAGCCGAGCGTAGATTCGGGCGTAGGCCCGGCTGTCGACGAGTCGGCGGATTATCGCGATGGCCATGGCCGCGATGCCGAGCCCCGCGAGCTCGTAGAGGCCCTGCCGGGAATCGGCGAGCACGCTGTCGATGGCCCGGCCGATGACGAGCGGGAACAGGGTCCAGCCCGCGGCCTCCAGCACGACCAGGGACAGGGTGAGGGCGAAGCGTCCGGCGAAGCGTCGGAACAGGGTGAGCATCGGCGCGGTCTCCGGCGATGTGTCGGCTCCTGCCCGATCCTACGGGTCGCGGCGCCGGGATGATGCACCCTGTCGGTCAACCGCCCGCCGTCGCCACGCCTCCGGATCCACGAGAAGTCCCGGATTCCCCGCGGACGATGGCAGTTGGGTGACGGCCCGCGGGCGCCACGCCTCTGGATCACCACGAGAAGTCCCGGATTCCCCGCCGACGATGCACGTCGGTGAAGGTCCGCTGGGGCAACCTGGCAACGCCCCTCGAACCGCCAAGAGGGGTGCCGGATTCCCCGCGGACGATGCACGTCGGTGAACGGCCGGCTGGCGCGAGCGGCGCGGTGGGGCGACAATCTCCGGCATGACCGCGCCCCTGTTCGACCTGCTCCCGCCCGGCGAGGCGTCGAGCGACGATCTGCTCGACCGCTTCCTCGACTACGTCGACGGGCTGGGCCTGACCCTCTATCCGGCCCAGGAGGAGGCGATTCTCGCCCTGCTCGAGGACCAGCACGTCATCCTCAACACGCCGACCGGCTCGGGCAAGTCGCTGGCCGCGTTCGCGCTGCACTTCGCGTCGCTCGCCCGCGGGCGGCGCTCGGTCTACACGTGCCCCATCAAGGCGCTGGTCAACGAGAAGTGGATGGACCTGTGCCGCGAGCTCGGGCCCGACAACGTGGGGCTCGCCACCGGCGACGCCACCGTCAACCGCGACGCCCCGGTGCTGTGCTGCACGGCCGAGATCCTCGCCAACATCGCGCTCCGCGAGGGGGAGGAGGCGGCGGTCGACGACGTGGTGATGGACGAGTTCCACTGGTACGCCGACCGCGACCGCGGCGTCGCCTGGCAAGCGCCGCTGCTGACGCTGCCGCGGACGCGCTTCCTCCTGATGTCGGCGACCCTCGGCGACGTGTCGTTCTTCGAGCAGGAGCTCACGCGGCGCACCGGCCGGGAGACGGCGACCGTCACCTCGAGCGAGCGGCCGGTGCCGCTCGAGTACGCCTACTCCGAGGAGCCGCTCGCGAAGGCGGTGGAGCGGCTGGTCGAGGCGGACCGCGTGCCCGTCTACGTGGTCCACTTCACCCAGAAGGACGCCGCCGCGAGCGCGCAGAGCTTCACGAGCCTGCAGATCGCGACGCGCGACGAGAAGAAGGCGCTGGCCGCGGCGGTCGAGGACGTGCGCTTCTCGACGCCCTACGGCCCCCGCGTCCGCACGTGGCTGAAGCACGGCATCGGCATCCACCACGCGGGCCTGCTGCCCCGCTACCGCGTGCTCGCCGAGCGGCTCGCCCAGCAGGGCCTGCTCAAGGTGGTCTGCGGCACCGACACCCTGGGGGTCGGCGTCAACGTGCCCATCCGCACCGTGCTCTTCAGCCGGCTCTCGAAGTACGACGGCGAGAAGACGGCGGTGCTCTCGGCCCGCGACTTCCACCAGATCGCGGGCCGGGCCGGCCGCAAGGGCTTCGACGAGCGCGGCTGGGTCGTGGCCCAGGCCCCCGAGCACGTCATCGAGAACCGGCGGCTCGCCGAGAAGGCGAAGGGCGGCAAGAAATTCGTCCGGCGCCAGCCGCCGCGCGGCAACTTCGCGCCGTGGGACGGGGCGACGTTCGAGCGCCTCGTGCGCTCGCGCCCGGAACGGCTCAGGTCGCGCTTCGCGGTCTCGCACGGCATGCTGCTCAACGTGCTGTCGCGCCGCGGCGACGGCTGCGCGGCGATGCGCCGGCTCGTGGGCGACAGCCACGAGACCGACGCCGCGAAGCGCGCGCACCGGCGCCGCGGGTGGCAGCTCTTCCGGTCGCTGGTGGCGCGCAAGGTCGTCGAGATCGTGCCCCGCACCCCCGAGGGCTCGCGGCTGCGGGTGAACGTCGATCTCCAGGACGACTTCTCGATGGACCAGGCGCTGTCGCTCTACCTCATCGAGACGATCCCCTTGCTCGACCCCGACGCCGAGTCCCACGCCCTCGACCTGCTCACGCTGGTGGAGAGCATCCTCGAGAACCCGAACGCCATCCTGTACCGGCAGCTCGCCAAGCTGAAGGCCGAGGCGGTGGCGGAGATGAAGGCGGCCGGCATGGACTACGACGAGCGCATGGCCGAGCTCGAGAAGCTCGAGCACCCCAAGCCGCTCGCCGACTTCGTCTACTCGACGTTCAACGACTTCGCCGACCGGCACCCGTGGGTGGGCGAGGAGAACATCCGGCCCAAGTCGATCGCGCGCGAGATGTTCGAGACTTGGCTCTCGTTCGCCGACTACGTCCGCGAGTACGGCCTCGAGCGCATGGAGGGGCTGCTGCTGCGGCACCTCGCGAGCGTCTACAAGGTGCTGCGGCAGACGGTGCCCGACGGCGTGAAGACCGACGAGGTGGTGGAGATGGAGCTCTATCTCCGGGACCTCGTGCGCCGGGTCGACTCGAGCCTGCTCGAGGAGTGGGAGCGGATGCGCGATCCCGACTTCCAGGCCGCGCGCGCGGACGAGGCGGAGCCGGCCGCGCCGGGCCGCGACGAGCCGGCCGACGTGACGCGCGACGCGCGCGCGTTCACCGCCGCCATCCGCGCGCGCGTGTTCGCGCTGCTTCGCGCGTGGTCGACCGGCGACGACGAGGCCGCGCTCGAGGCCCTCGACAGCGCGCTCGACGGGGCCGGCGAGGCGTGGACGGCCGAGCGGCTGGCGCGTGCGCGCGAGACGTTCGCGGCCGAGCACGGCGGCCTGCGCCTCGACCCCGAGGGCCGCAACCGGCGGCACACCCACACCGAGCCTTCGGACGACGGCGCCGCGTGGCGGGTGGAGCAGATGCTGGTGGACACCGAGGGGCACAACGACTGGGTGGCCGAGCTCGAGGTCGACCTGACCGCCTCGCGCGCGGCCGGCGAGCCGGTCATGCGGTTGCTGCGCCTGGAATCGCTCACGCCGTAGGTATCAGGCGTGCGTGTGGACGTCCGCCGGCGCTTCGGCGGCCGCGGTCGGGCCGGCCGTGGATGTCGGCCGCTGCCTGCGCATCTCCTCGAGCCGGTCGTGGGCGAGCATGTTCTGGATCAGCGGCAGGTAGAAGATGCCGTCCTCGTGCACCCGAACGGCGTCGTCGGCGACCGTGACCCACCCGATCTCGTCGAGCGCCCGCCACACGACGGCGTGCTCGTCGACGACGTCGCGGCCGACCAGCTGGCGGTAGGCGGCGCGGTCGACCGCGAGCCCCTGCATCTCCTGGAAGAGCAGGTGCAGCCGCAGGTCGGCCGGCGTGTAGTGGTAGCCCCGCATCACCGGATAGCGCCCCTCGCGGATGCACCGGAAGTACTCGTCCACCCGCACGTGGTTCATGAACGCCCACCCCGGCGACTGCGGGGTGCCGAAGAAGAACGAGATGCCGGCGTAGCCCCAGCCCCAGGCGTCGAAGCCGATGGGGCCCTTGCCGTTCGTGGCGAACGGCTTCCGGAACAGCTCTTCGTAGAGGTAGGCGCTCGGCACGGCCGAGTCGCGCCGCTCGAAGTCGTAGGGGGTCACCTGGGTGTAGCCGCGGGCCTCGAGCACCGCCTTGCCGGCGCGGTACATCTCCAGGTTCTCTTCCTGCGAGGGCAGCTCGCCCCGGCGGTTGCGGGCGAAGTCGGTGCGCCCGGCGACGTTCAGCTCGTAGTGGGTGATGTGCGCGACCCCGGTGGCCGCGACCGTCTCGAGGTCGCGCACCATCTGCTCGATGGTCTGGTTGGGCCAGCCGAAGATGAGGTCGACGCTGATGGGCAGGTCGAGCGCCTGGCACGACTCCAGGGTGCGGAACACCTGGTCGGCCCGCTGTCGGCGCCCGCTCGCCTTGATCAGCTCCTCGTCCAACTGCTGCACGCCCATGCTGATGCGGTTCATCCCGCACTGCTTCATGGCGAGCAGCTTGTCGTGGCTGAAGGTCTGGGGGATGCCCTCGAGGGTGATCTCGATGTCGGGCGGAATGTCGAAGACGCCGCCCACGATCTCCATCAGCCGCGCGTACTGGTGGGGCTTGTAGAGGTTCGACGTCCCGCCGCCGAAGTAGATGCTGGCCAGCTCGGCCCCCGCGAAGTGGTCGCGGAACAGGTCGCCCTCGCGCTCCAGGTATCCCAGGTACTCGTCGAGCTGCCGCTGGCCGGTGTAGATCTCGGTCGGAAAGAGGCAGAAGCCGCACCGGTCGGGGTCGGTGGGCAGGCAGTACGGGGTGCCGACGTAGAGGTTGACCCGCTTGGGTATCTCGCGGCTGGTGTGGTCGCGAGCCCGAAGCACGGCGTCCATGGGGACGTCCTGCTCGGCCCAGTGCACGGGCGACGGATGGCCGTGCAGCACCTTGTTGCTCTGGCGCCGCTTTCGGTGCTTCTCGACGAACGCCTTGGCCGCCTGCACGTCACGCACGATCCGAACGATTGTCGACCGGCCGCCCCCGGTTGTCAACACCGGGCGGCCGTATGCGATGCAGGCGAGAACGTCTGCCTCTCGATGCCGGGATACTCTTCGACGAGTCGATCGACTGTGCACCCGTGGGCCAGCGGTCAGCGCACCCGCGCCAGCACCGCGTGACCGGCGTTGAACTCGATGTCGTCGGGGCGGGCCGGCAGCGGCAGCTCGACCGAGACCTCGGGGGCGTCCACGAGCACGTGGTGGACGATCGGCGGACGGTCGTCGAACGTCAGCCGGATCGGCACCGGCATCCGGAACCCGTCGGGCACGTCCTCCTGGCGGACGCGGCCGTGGAGCACGAAGGGCAGCGGCCGGTCCACCACCGGGCTGACGTCGAGGTCGACCCGGTAGGTGGGGACGTCGACGCCGTACACCCATTGATCGAAGAACCAGCCCATCGGCTCGCCGAACGCGTCGGCGACCGCGTCCTCGAACGAGCGCGTGGACATCTCGCGCCCCAGGTGGGCGGCGGCGTAGCCGCGCATCAGCTCCCGGAACCGGGTGTCGTCGCCGGTCTCCCAGTCGAGCAGCATCGAGCGCAGCATGTGCAGGACGTAGGCGCCCTTCTCGTAGATCAGGATGCGGTGGTCGATGCTCGCGCCGAAGCGCGGCTTGGTGGAGGTGAGCCGATAGCCGACGGCGAGGGGGCCCGCCTCGTGCCCCTCGGCCCACCGCAGCGCCTCGGGGCGGAAGCCGTAGTGGCGGAGTCCGAGGCCCTGGCCGACCTGTCCCTCCCTCAGCACGTCGAGGCGCCACGCGTCGATCATCTCCGCGAACTGGTCGGGGTCGTCGAGGCCGTGCAGCGCGTAGAGGGCGGCCGCGTAGTTGGAGAAGCCCTCCGCCATCCACTGGTCGCGGTAGTCGCGCCACCAGTCGACGCCGGCGCCCCACCACTGGTGGGCCACCTCGTGGGCCCGGAACGCCTCGGCCTCGCCCGTGTGCATGTTCCCGAACGCCTGATACGACAGGAACAGCAGGCCGGGAAACGCCTGCCCGCTCGTGGTCTCGGTCTCGGTGACGAGCAGCGACGGGTAGGGGAACGGGCCGAAGTACTCGGCGAGAAGCTCGATGGCGCCGGTGACGTCGGCGATGGTCCTCTCCCGGCTGTCGGGCGAGAACCCCCGGTGGTTGGGGTCGGCGTAGATGGAGATGGCGGGGGCGTCCGAGCCCTCGACCTCGGTCACCTCGAACTCGCCGTAGTGGAAGGCCATGCTGCCGACCGGCCCGTCCGTCGCCCAGCGCTGGATGCGCGTGTCGTCCTCGACGCGTTCCTCGAGCAGGGTCCCCCCGCTGGCGACGCGGTACCGCTGGGGCATCCGGAAGGTCGCCGCGAGGCGGCTGGTGCGGTTGTCGGCGTGCTGCGGCCACCAGCTCAGGGTGTCGAGGAGCACGAAGTCGCGGGTCTGACGGAGCCGGTCGACGAGCGGCCCCTCGTAGGCGAGCTCGAGGACGAACGGCTCGCCGGCGGCGACGGTGCGGGGCAACGCCACCGTCACCCAGGGCTCGAAGTGGTCGTCCTCGAAGGTCCGCTCTTCCTGCTCCTGTGCGAAGGGCAGCGGCTCGCCGGTCAGGGCGGCCGGGTCCGCGGGCTCGGCGTCGGGGTCGGCGGCGCCGGCGGCGAGCAGGCTCGCGCCGGCCGGCCGGTCGGTCGGGTCGGCGCGCCACCGGACGTCGGTGACCTCGAGCATCATGCTGATCGGCAGCCGGAGCCCCCGCGTCGGCTCGAGCGGCTCGATCAGGAGGGCCGCGCTCGCGCGGACGTCGCCGTCCCCGTCGAGGGCGATGTCGACCTCGGTGCGCGGCACCCGCGCCCGCGGCGTCCAGCCCTCGCGGTCCGGGTCGACGGGCCGCGGGGGCAGCCCCAGGGCCGCGCCGGTCGCCTCGTCGTCGTCGAGGGTGTCCGGGTCGACCGCGAACGGCTCGAACGCGCGGTCCGCGTGCCCGGGCCCGTAGTCGGTCAGGGCCTCGAAGCGCATCCAGGTGTCGGACACCCCGCGCCGGTCTTCGTAGCGGTACAGGACCACCTCTTCCGGGTCGTGGGGCTCGACCGCGAGGGTCAGCCAGCCGTGGTCCTTGCTGTCGAGCTCGACGAGCCGGTAGGCGCGGCCGGCCGGCAGCGTGCCCGTCTCCCGCCGCCACAGGTCGTGGAGAATCCGGCTCTCGGGGTTGAAGTTCCGCTCTTCCAGCATCCGGCGCCGCCGGTCCCTCAGCCGCCGGTTGGCGCGCTCGGTGTCGCGGCGGCGCTCGCGGGCGGGGGAGGCGAGGGCGCGAAGCCGCTCGGCGGTGTCGTCGGCCGTCCACAGGACGAGACGGTCGAAGGCCTCGTCGACCTGGTGCTCGTCCGAGAACCGCTCGAGCTGGTGGTGCTCGACCGCGTCGGGGGGATAGCCGAGCAGCCGGCCGTCGCCGACGAAGACCGCGGCCGGGACCAGGCCGCCGATCTCGGGGGCCAGGTACAGGCGTCCTTCCTCCAGCTCGAGCTCGAAGCGGTCGACCCGGAAGCGGCCGCCGCGAATCTCCCCCGCGTAGGAGACCTCTGCCTCGCGCAACTCCTGATAGAGCGGCGGCGGGCCCGGCCCCTCGGTCTCCGTGTCGTCCTGCGGGGCCCCCGCGTGCGCGGGGGACGTCACCACCGGGAGGGCGACGAGGGCCGCGCCCGCCAGCAGCATCGCGGTGGTCGGAAACCGGGTCGGCACGCGCTCAGCTTACCACTGCCGGCCGCCGGGGTCGCGCCGTGCTCGCCGGCCGTGAAACAATCGACGTGGGGCCGGGCGCCCGTGTCCGACGACGAGCCCAACCCGCCGAGCGACGGCTGGCGGAGCGGGAGGTCGTGTGACCGGGCGGATGATGGACCCGACCCTGGAGCTTGACATGGGCGCCTCCCGGAGCACCGCCCGGGCCGCGCGTCGCCGCGAGACCGCCGGGGAGGGACGGAAGCGAAATGGGCACGACGATTCGATGGGGCGCGGCCGTGATCGGCGCGCTGGCGCTGCCGGTGTTCGGGGCGAACGGATGCACCTCGAACCCCTTCCTTCCCACCGACGTCCTCTTCCTGCAGGTGTACGAGCTCGAGGTCGGGGCCGGGCGGGAGGCGGCGGTCGGCGACCGGGTCGTGATCGACTACGTGATGTGGGCCTACGATTCGGAGCAGGACGACAGCAAGGGGCGCGAGGTCGGATCCCGCAACGGGTACACGTTCTTTCTCGGCGCCAACCAGGTCAACCCCGCGTTCGACGAGGGCCTCGTGGGCATGCGGGTCGGCGGGTTGCGCCGGCTCGTCATTCCCGCCGGCTACGTGAACGCGGGCGGGGCCGCGTTCACCTCGGCGCCGCCCAACACGCCGCTCGTCGCCGAGGTCCGGATGGTGGACGCGCAGGCCGTGGGGTAACGACACGGAATCGTCGGGGCGATGCCTTTCGAACCGCGTGCCGCCAGCGTTTCGTGCGCCCGATGCGCCTCTCGTCGCGTCTTGCCGTGCCGCGGCGCCCTGGGGCTCGCCGGCACTCCCGGCGTTCGTCGGCGCCCTCCGCGTGCGGTGCGGGCCGCGGTCCTCCGCGACGCTACCTGAACAGCCGGGTGACCTTGACGACGAACCCCCGATTGCGGAGCTCGGCGTAGCGGTCGGGCCGTAGCGGGTCGACGTCCTGCTCCTCGGTATACACGACGAACAGCTCGCTGCCCGGCGAGTACTCCCACCGCAGCCGCAGGTTGGTGCCGAGGGTGTCGTTGGTGGAGTTGTACTGGAACAGGCCGCTCACGAACATGCGGGGCGAGAACGTGTAGTTGAGGCGCCCGAGCAGCAGGTCGGTGCGGAACGACCCGCCCGGCAGGTCGATCCAGTTGAACGAGACGCTCGGCTCGACCGACAGGCGCGGCGACAGGTCGACGCGCCCGCGGCTGAGGTCGACCGAGGTGAGCTCGCCGTCGAAGTAGCCGCCGGTCGCCACCTCCACGCGACCGTTCAGCAGCCGTTGCGGGCCGAGCGCGTAGGTCAGCCGCACGTCGGTGAAGTCGTAGCCGCCGGCGGGAATCGCCACCGTCCCCCCGCTCGGCCGGAACGGCCTCCGGAGCAGCTCGTGGCTGTCGCTCACCCGCACCCCGAACTGGTCGCTGTTCTCGAGCTCGGTCTGAAACGCGACCTGTTGCTGGCGGGTCTCGAGCAGGCCGGCGTCGGCGGTCAGGAAGTAGTCGAGGCTGGCCTCGACGACGAACTGGCGCACCGACTCGATCGACCGCGGCCGCGGGCTGAAGCGGCCCGACACCGACGTGCGCCGGAAGTTGTCGCGGCGCAGGAACCCGACCTCGGGGCGGAAGTCGTCCTCGACCACCAGGTGGTCGAGCTCGAGGCCGTAGCGGTCGGCGCCGTAGTCGAACCGCGCCTGGTAGCTGGCGTCGCGGCCCGTCACCCCGGTGGTGCGGGTCCGCGCGTAGTAGCCGAGGAAGTTGACGCTGTCGAAGAACGAGAAGCTGGCGTCGGCCCCGAAGGCCTGGTTCGTGCCGGCCCCGTCGCGCGACACCGACCGGCTCGTCAGGAGGGCGCCCACGCTGCTGCGCCGCAGCAGGTCGCGCTTGACGCGCAGCACCGTGAAGTTGGTGGCGGCCGCGTCGAGAATCGTCTCGCCGCCGGCTTGGGTCGCCAGCTCGCCGGTCTGGATGTTCAGGGCCCCCACGTCGAACGCGCCGACCTTGCCGGTGAGGCGTCCGCCGCCGAGGATCGGCACCACCTCGCCGGCCTCCAGCCCGATGCGGCGGCTGTAGAACAGGGTCGGCGCGATCGCCCCGCCCGAGCACGCTGCCCTGCCGCAGGATGCGGGCGGTGCGGAAGCTGCCCCGCGCGAAGTCGAAGATGCCGCGCCCCTCCAGGAAGAACTCGCGCTTCTCGGGGAAGAACAGGTTGAACCGGGTCAGGTTCACCTGCTGCTCGTCCACCTCGACCTGCGCGAAGTCGGTGTTGACGGTGAAGTCGGCGGTCAGGTTCTGGGTGACGCCGTACTTCAGGTCGACGCCGATCTCGCCGTGGCGGGCCCCCTGGCCGGCCGGCGCGTTCACGTCGGTGGTGGCGCCGCCGATGGCGTAGGGCTTGACCTCCAGGTGGGTGCCGGCGGGCGGGGCCTCCAGTCCCACCAGGGTGCCCGCGGCCGAGACGCGGAAGACGCCGCCCCGGCCCCCGAACCCCGCGGCGGAGATGGGGATCAGGGTCAGATACGCCCACTCGTTCTTGCGGATCACGGTGCGGCGTATCTGGATGCCCCACACCTGGTCGCGCTCGGGCCGGTAGCGCAGCGACTTGAACGGCACCACCATCTCGATGGTCCAGCCGCCGTCGAAGCGCCCCGTCTGCACGTCCCACACCGGGTTCCAGTCGCGGTTGGGGTTGCCCTCGTTGGTGATGGCCTGGTCGACGAAGCCGCCGGCGGGGTTGGCGTAGAAGAGCAGGGCGTTGCGCCGGTCGTAGAACGTGTCGATGAGGAAGCCGAACAGGTCGTTGTTCAGCATGTTGAACGCGTCGCGGCGCATCTCGGTCGCCGTCCACTCGCTCGGCGGCGCGCTGTCCCAGCAGCGGCCCGCGACGTAGAAGTTCTCGTCGTCGAACATCACCCACGCCTCGGTGCGCTCGGTGGCGGGCGCGCCCTCGTCGGGCAGCTGCTGGATGAAGTCGGACACCGGAGGCACGGTCTCGTAGACCGGCTCGTCGAGCCGCCCGTCGACGCGCAGCGGGGCCAGCAGCGGGATGGCGCGCATGGTGGCCTGGCCGCCGTCGCGGGTGATCATCGCGGGCGGCGCCGGCGGGGGAGGGCCGTCGATGACGACGCCCGGCTCGACCGCGGCGAGCTCGGCCGGCTCGCCCGGGGCGGGCTGGGCCGCGGCCGGGGCCGCGAGGCCGAGGGCCGCGGCCAGGAGGGTCGGCGGAACCCATCGCCGAAACGTGGCAGTCCATGCGGCGGCGGCCCGACGAGCGTCCGCGACGAGGATCGCAGTCACGCGACGCCGCAGGCCAGAGACGTGCCTGTTTTCATGGTGCTTCAGGGCGACGGCCCGCGGCGCGCCCTCCGGACAGGGCCGTCCATCGCCCACGGTACGGTACGATGATACTCCAGTCGGCCCAGGATCGCTTCTTTGGCGTGAGCACGAGCTCGAATCGGTGAGCGCCGAGGTCGCCGGCCGGCCGAGCCGCTCCGATTCACTGTGGGCGCGCCTTGACTCTTCGCACGACGTCCTCGATGGACATCGGGTGCCGCCATGCTGCAATCGCCTTTGTTGCGGAGCCGGCCAACCAGAAGAAAGCCGCCACTGTTGCTCCGCCGAACACGATGCGCCACGCTTCCTTCGAGAGCAGGAAGTCAGTCGGCTCGCTGGCGACGAGCGTCGTGACAAGGGTAAGAAAAACGCTCATGACGGCAATCCACGGTTTTCTGTTGTCCAGAGTCCGTTCGTAGTCGTTGAGAATGTTCCGCAGCCTGTCCTCGGTTGTTACAATAACGACTTGGCTCACATTCTCGTGAATACTGTCTACCGGCACATGGCTTCCGCTAATGAACCCGTTCTCGTCCGGCATCGCTCGTCACTTTTCTTGCAGAAGAAGCTGCAGGTCAAGCTTGTTCGTGGTTCCGATGGCGTAGTTGCTCGCCATGAAAGCGAGCTTCCGTCCGTTCTGCAGAGCGGCCAACGTTACGGGCTCCAGCAGGGCCGTGCCGAGGCTGTTGTTCCATTTGCGGAACGTAATTGTTGCACCCCCGCCGCGCGGTGACACCGTTACTCCTGCTTCGTCCGACGCATTGTCGAACTCGATCTCCAGGTCGAACTGCCAATCGTTGACCTTCACGGGAATATGGGCCGTGGCACCCTTCGGAATGAGGAGAGAATAGTGCTCCATCAGGTCTGCCTGCCCAACCCTTACCATTTCTCCTCTTCCTTTCCGGTCGTGGTCACAACCAGCACATTGCGTTCCCGAAACACCCTAATGCTAGCCCGAATTGGTGGAGGGATCAAACCTGCGGGCGCTCGGGCGGGGTCGCGGAGGGCGCGGCGGGCCGAGCCCGCGCCTACGCGACCCGGTGCAGCAGGTCTTCGCCGGCCCCGAGGCGCCGGCAGTTCTCCGCCGCGACGGCGAGGCTCCGCTCCAGCGTCTCTCGCGTCAGCCACGCCGCGTGGGGGCTGCAGACGACGTTGTCGAGGTCGAAGAGGGGGTTGCCGGCGGCGGGCGGCTCGGTCTCGAGGACGTCCAGTCCGGCCGCGCCCAGGCGGCCCGACCGCAGCGCCTCGACGAGCGCCGCCTCGTCGACCAGCGCCCCGCGGGCGGTGTTGACGAGGATGGCGCCCGGCTTCATGCGGGCGATGGCGCCGGCGTCGACGAGCCGCTCGGTGTCGGGCGCGAGGGGCACGTGCAGCGACACGACGTCGCTCGCCGCCAGCAGGGCCTCGAGCGTCACGCGCTCGCCCACCGCGTCGGGCTTCGGGCTGCGGCTGGCGTACAGCACCCGGGCCCCCATCGCCTGCAGCACCGGGGCGAGGCGGGCCGGGACCGCGCCGTAGCCGACCAGCCCGACCGTGCGCCCGCACACTTCGCCCGCGTGGTCCTGGAACGCCGGCGGCAGACGCCAGCCGGCGCGCGCGGCGGCGTCGAGCCGGTTGGCGCGGCGCAGGGCGCCGAGCATCAGCAGCAGGGTCATCTCGGCCACCGCCTGGCTGTTCGTCCCCGGCATGTTGCAGACGGCGACGCCGCCCCGCCGCGCCGCCTCGAGGTCGATGGTGTTCACGCCGACGCCGATCTTCTGGATGAGCCGGAGTCGCGGCGCCGACGCGATGATCTCCGCCGTCAACGGCTCCAGCAGGTGCCAGATTGCCTGGGTCCCGGCGAGCAGCTCGCGGAACCGCTCCTGGTCGGCCGGCTCGCAGATCGAGACCGACAGCCCCCGGTCGCCGAGGGCCGCGAGCCGGCGCGTCAAGCCGGGGCCGGCCGGGTAGTGCCAAATCACGTTCATCGTCGACTCCGGTATCATTCGCGCTACCGAGTACGGGTCGGGGTTGACTCTAGCCCGATGGTCAACGGGCTCAATCACGAAGCGGGTACCCTCGGCTGCGGTCGGACTGATGTCGAGCAGACGGCGCCGAACCGCATCTGCGTCCGGGCTGGTGACGATTGCCGAGCGGCTCCGGAACCGTACCCGGCGGCTGCGCTTCGCCCCGCCGGTGGCCTGCGTCTACGCGCCCCTCGACTACGCCTGGGCGCCGCACCGGCTCTACCTGGAGCGTTTCGGCGCCGGGCCGCGCGAGGTGCTGTTCGTCGGGATGAACCCCGGCCCGTTCGGGATGGTCCAGACCGGCGTGCCGTTCGGCGACGTCGCCATGGTCCGGGACTGGCTGGGCATCGAGGCGCCGGTCGGGCGGCCGGCGCACGAGCACGCGAAGCGCCCGGTGCGCGGATTCGGCATCGGGCGCGGAGAGGTGAGCGGCGCGCGTTTCTGGGGGTGGGCGCGGGCGCGCTTCGGCACTCCCGACCGGTTCTTCCGGCGCGCCTTCGTGTGGAACTACTGCCCGCTCGCCTTCGTGGGCGCGACCGGGCGCAACATCACCCCCGACGCACTGCCGCGGTCGGAGCGCGATCGGCTGTTCGCCGTGTGCGACGAGTCGCTGGCTGCCGTAGTGGCGCACTTCCGCTGCACGCTGGTCGTCGGCATCGGCCGGTTCGCGGCCCGGCGCGCCGCGCCCATCGCCGCGGCCGCGGGCGCGCGCTGCGGGTCCGCGCCCCACCCCAGCCCCGCGAGCCCCGCCGCCAACCGCGGCTGGCCCGGCATCTTCGACGCCGCCCTCCGCGATCTGGGGTTCCGCAGCCAGCCCTCGTCCACCGTGTCGCGTCCAGGGTGAGTCGGAAGCGGCCCGAATGCTCACGGTCTTCCTCGGTCTCCAACGTCACGGTGGGTCGGGCTGTCCCCGTCCCTGCCGTACCTCCCCTTCCACTCGTCGATATGCGTCCGGTCCGACAGCCGGACGTTCATCCGGTACGCCGCGCGCGCGATCGCGTGGGCCGCAACCGGAGCCGTCACCAGCAGGAAGACGACCGTCAGGGCCGCGATTGCGGTCTCGGCCGCATTCCCGAAGTACAGGGCCGCGGCGCCGAACACGAGGCCGACCCCCAGCGTGCCCGCCTTCGTGGAGGCGTGCATGCGAATGAGCACGTCCGGCAGGCGCAGGATGCCGAGTCCGGCGACGAACAGGAAGAAGCCGCCGGCCAGAAGGCACGCGGCAACGACCAGGTCCGACCACGGAATGTCACCGGCCATCGGTCTCTTCCATCCTCTCGGCGGCCCTTTCGTCGCGATTGGGCAGCTCGGTCGAGCGCTCGGCGTACCACGCGAAGGCGACCGTCGCCAGGAAGGCCACGAGGGCCAGCGCCACCGCGATGTCGAGAAAGCCGGGCTGGGTGTGGGTGATGGCCAGGAGGCCTGCCACAGCGACCGCCAGCACGGTGATGAGGTCGACCGATACGACGCGATCCGGCAGGCTCGGTCCCCTGATGAGGCGTATGAACGAGCAGACCAGCCCCAGCACGGTCAGGGCCATGGTGACGTTCACCGCCCACGCGACGATCTGCGACTGCTCCTCCGGACCTGTCACTGCATGGCCTCCCGGACCAGGCGTTCGAAGCCCTTCTTGATCCTCCTGCGCGTCTCGTCCGGATCGTCGACGAACATCTCGTGCACGTAGAGCGTCTTGCCGTCGGGGCTGACGTCGAGGCTCAGCGAGCCGGGCGTCAACGAGATGAGGTTCGCCAGCACCGTGATCTGTATCGGCTCCTCGATGTCCAGCGGCACGGCTATGATGCCCGGGCGCGATCGCTGCCCGGGCGTGATCACGTCCCACGCGACCTGCAGGCTCGAGACCGTGAGCTCGTACAGGAAATAGGCGCCGAGACGGGCCGCCAGCAGCGCGCGCTTGAAGTAGGCGTCCTGCCCGAACATCGGGCTCGACAGGCTCAATGCCGCGAACGCCAGGAGGAAGCCCCGGACGAAGGTCCCCAGGTCGAAGGTCCCGAACAACGCGCACCAGCCGCCGGCGAGCAGCAGGTTGAGTTGGAAGAGTCTCATTCCGCGTCGCCTCCGTAACCGGGCGCGGCTACCGCGGCAGTGTTCCTGTCGAGCACGGCTTCGACATAGATCGAGGGGTCCATCAGCTCGCCGGCGGCCCGTTCCGCCAGCGCGTAGAGAGGCCGGGCGTAGAGACCGATTGCCAGGGTGACGGCCGCCAGCGTCGCAATGGGAGCCAGCAGCAGCCACCGCCGCCGCGCCGGGAACGCGGGCGGCGGCCCGGCCTCGTCCGGGCGGGCCTTCCAGAAGGCGTTGAGCCAGATCTTGGTCATCGAGTACGCGGTCAGCAGACCCACGGTCAACGCGACGCCCGCCATGACGAACTCGTCGCTCTCGATCGAGGCCTGGATCAGCAGCAGCTTCGCCCAGAAGCCCGACAACGGCGGGAAGCCCGCCAGCGAGAACGCCGGCACGAAGAACAGCGCCGCCAGCAGCGGCTTGTCGCGGTAGAGCCCGCCGAGCGTCTGCAGGTCGGTGGACCCGGCCAGCCGATTCACGGCGCCCGCGACGAAGAAGAGGTTCGCTTTCACGATGATGTGGTGGATCACGTAGAAGATGCCGCCCAGCAGCCCGAGCGTCGTGAAGAGCGCGAGGCCCAGGATCATGTACCCGATCTGGCTGATGATGTGGAACGACAGGATGCGCCTCAGCTCGTTCTGCGAGGCGGCCCCGAGCACGCCGGTGACCATGGTCAGGCCCGCCACCCAGAGCAGCAGCTCGTGCGTGTACCCGACGTCGTGCCGGAAGATCAGCGTGAAGAAGCGCATCAGCGCGTAGACGCCCACCTTCGTCAGCAGGCCGGAGAAAACGGCCGAGACCGCAGTCTGCGGCGTATGGTAGCTGGCGGGTAGCCAGAAGAAGAGCGGGAATACCGCCGCCTTCAGGCCGAACGCGATGATGAACACCATGGCGACCACGGTGAGCAACCCCTGGTCTTCGACCTCCTGAACGCGCAGGTGCAGGTCCGCCATGTTGAGCGTGCCCGTCAATCCGTACAGCAGTCCGATGCCGCTCAGCAGCAGCGTGGTCGCGATCAGGCTCAGGGCCGCGTAGCGCACGGCGCCGTCGAGCTGCGCCGGCGTTCCGCCCAGTATCAGCAGGGCCAGCGAGGCGATGAGCATGATCTCGAACCAGACGTAGAGATTGAAGATGTCTCCCGCCAGGAACGCGCCGCACACGCCGGCCAGCAGCGCGTGCAGCAAGGGATGCAGAGCATGAGAGAGCCGGCCGGGCCGGACGTCTCCGAACGCGTAGATCACGGTGGCCAGCCCGATCAGGGCGGTGACCGCGACCATCGCCGCGCTCAGGTGGTCTGCGACCAGGGTGATGCCGTAGGGCGCCGGCCACCGGCCGATCTGGACGGCAGCGATACCGTCGCGCCACACCGTCGACAGCAGGGCCGCGGCCGCTCCTGACAGGCCGATGGCCCCGGCGAGGCTCACGCCTCTCTGCGTCCTCTCGCTGCTGCGGCCCGCGAAGCCGATGACGGCCGCGGCCAACGGAATCACGATCGGGCACACCAGCAGCCAGCTCAACCGACCGTCCTCCGTCCTGCCTCCGCGCCCGCGGAGGTGGGCTCCGCGGCCCGCATGCGGTCGGTGTCCACGGTCTCCAGCTCCTGATAGGTCCGGAAGGCGAGCACCAGCGCGAACGTGAGCAGGCTGAAGGAGATCACGATCGCGGTCAGAATCAAGGCTTGAGGCACGGCGTTCGAGATGCCGGGGAGGGGCGCCGACTCTCCCGGCGCAATCAGCGGCGGCCTGGCCCGCGTCATGCCGCCGCTGGCGAAGATCACGAGATTGGCGGCATGGGAGAGCAGCGCCAGCCCGAAGATGAAGCGCACGAAGTTGCGGCTGAGCATGAGGTAGACGGTCGCCGCCATCAGGATACCGACCAGCACCGCGACGATTGGTTCCATCAGTGATTCCCCTGCCGCCCGCGCACCCTGCCGGCCCGCCGATCGTCGCCGAACGCGACCGTCGGGTCGCGCCGCGGCATCCGCCTGGCGCCCGACCGACCCTCCGGGGAGTCTGCGCCTCCTCCGGGAGGCGGCGCCGCTCCACGGCGCAGACTCCTGCTGCTCCTTGCCTGCTGCTCCTGCTCCGCTGCTCCTTGCCTACCGCTCCTTGATGCCGAGTACGAAGGTCAGGACGACCCCGATGACGACGAGATAGACACCGACGTCGAAGATCACCGGCGTGCCGATCGACAGCCCCCCGACGGCTCCCCACTGGCCGGTGAGGAACGGGGCATCCTCCCGGATGGACCCGACGAAGCCCGACGCGATTGCCGCGGCCAGGCCGACGGCGCCGACGGCGCGGGGGTCTGCGCGCAGCAGCCCGCGGGCCGCCTGCGGGCCGCAGACGAAAGCGTACAGGCTGAACGCGATCGACGCGACCAGCCCGCCGACGAAGCCGCCGCCGGGCTGGTCGTGGCCGCGGAGCAGCAGGAACACGGAGAACACCAGAATCAACGGGACCAGCCCGCGAGTGGTCTCCCGCAGGATCATGGTGTTCATGATGTTGTCGTGCCACGCCGGGGCGCGCGCCGCCGCTCCCCCCGCGCCGGGAGGCGGAACCCCCTCCCGCCGCCGGGAGCCCGGCAGCAGCAGGGCGAAGACCGCCGCGCCGGCGATCGCGAGCACCGTAATCTCCCCCAGCGTGTCGAGAGCGCGGAAATCGACCAGGATCACGTTGACGATGTTCCTTCCGTGTCCGCCGGGCACGGCGGTGCGCTCGAAGTACTCCCTGAGCTCCGGCTGGGGAGGCGACCCGGTGACGGCGAGCAGGGCCAGGGTGACGCCGACCCCCACCGTGACGGCGACGATGCCGTTGCGCAATCGCGCGGGTCTCGAGGGCCAGATCTCGTTTCTGAAGTCCGGGAGCTTTAGCAGCACGATGGCGACGATCACGGTGACGAGCGTCTCGACGACGAACTGCGTCATCGCGACGTCCGGGGCCCCGAAGGAGAGGAAGATCAGCGCCGTGGCGACTCCCACCACGCCGAGCGCGGTAATGGCGAGCAGGCGGGACCTCGAGCGGATGATCACGACCGTCGCGGCGGCGACCAGGGCGGCGAGCGACCAGTCGAGGAACGTGGCTTCCGGCAGCGGGGGCCGGGGGACGACGTTCTTGATCCAGAGCGTCGCGGCCAGGCCGAGCCCGAGCGTGGCGAACACGGTCAGCAGATAGTGCCGCTGGACGCCGGACTGCAGCCGGCGGGTCTGCCAGGCCGCGACGGCGGCGATGCCGTCCATGGCCGCGTCGTACGCGCGGTCGCCGCTCAGCGGAACCAGTCGCCCGCAACCGGCGAGCGCCCGGGCGACCGCCGCCCGCTTCCAGAATGCGAGAGCCGCCGCGGCCAGGGTGACGACGGTCAGCACCAGGGCCTCGCCCGTGCTGTGCCAGGGAGCGGGGTCGACCGGCAGGGGCTGCCCGGTCACCGCCGTGGCGGCGGGCACGAGCAGGCCCGTGAACGGGAGCCCCGGCGACAGCCCCCAGTACAGGCCGACCGCGCCGAGCACGACCGGCCCGCACCAGAGCGCCCAATGGCCCTCCCGCCCCGGCTTGCGGTAGTCGGGGCGCGGACCGAGGAAAGGCCTGATGGCAAGCACCATCGCAACCGTCGCGACCGGTGCGGCGGCGAAGAACGTCGCCCACGGCAGCCAGGCGGAGGCGCCGGGCGCGAGGCCGACGGTGTACAGGAGCTCCTTGCCGATGAACCCGACCGAGGGCGGCACGCCGGCCATCGAGACGGACGCGGCCACCGCGGCGGCGAACGTGACGGGCATGGCCGTCCTCAGGCCCCCGAGCTCGGTCAGGTCGCGGGTGCCGGTCGACTTCTCGATGGTCCCCGCCACCATGAACAGGGCCGCCTTGTAGAGGGCGTGGGCGACCAGGAACGCGAGCGCCGCCAGGACGCCCCGCGACGGCTCGCCCTGCCCCGCGACGGGCAATCCGAGGAACATGACGCACACGCCGAGCGCCATGACCGTGGTGTAGGCCAGCACCTGCTTCAGGTCCGACCTGCCGAGCGACACGAACGCCGAGTACACCGCCGTCACCGCGCCCACGGCGGTCAGCGTCTCCATCCAGAGCGCGGTTCCGCCCAGCAGCGGCGTCAGGCGGGCCAGCAGGAACACGCCGGCCTTGACCATCGTCGCCGAGTGCAGGTAGGCCGAGACCGGCGTCGGGGCCGCCATCGCGTTCGGCAGCCAGAAATGGAACGGGAATTGCGCCGACTTGGTGAAGGCGCCGAGCAGCACCAGGACGACGATCGCGGTGTAGTGCGGGTGGTCTGCGAGGCCGCCGGCCGGCATCTCCCGCAGGCTGAAGGTGCCGGCGGCCTGGCCCAGGACGACGAAGCCGGCCAGCATCGCCAGGGCGCCGGCGCCGGTCACGAGCAGCCCCTGAAGGGCGGAGCGCCTGGCCGCGGCGCTCTCGTGCGAGTAGCCGATGAGCAGGAACGACGTGATGGTGGTGAGCTCCCAGAAGACGAACAGCGCGACGAGGTTGTCGGCCAGCACCAGGCCGAGCATCGCCAGCATGAAGCTGACGAGAAAGAGGGTGAACCGGCCGCGTTGCCGGTAGCCCTGCATGTACTCGCCGGCGAAGAGGAAGATGAGCGCGCCGATGCCCGTGATCAGCAGGGCGAACAGCAGGCTCAGGCCGTCGACCACGAAGTCGAGGTCGATGCCCTGCTGCGGCAGCCACGCCATCTCCCAGACGAGGACCTCGCCGCCGGAGACGGCCGGGATCATCGTGCAGAACCACACGAAGAGCGCGGCGGGCAGGGCGACCGCGAGACGCACGTAGAGCGGGCTCGTCACACTCGATTCCCCGAGCGGCCGTCCGGTTCACCGTTCTGCGCGGCCGGCATCCTGGAGCGGCGTGACTCGAGCACGGCGCCGCCGCACCCCGTCGGGGCCCGACGCATCCGGAACGGAAGGTAGCCCTGGTCGAGCAACCGGTCGTGGACGCGGCGCGGGAGCGCCCCCTCGCCTCCACGAGCGCTGATGAAGATGTTGGAAGACACCGAGGTCCAGAGCGGCGGCGTTCTGAGCGACATCGACCACGGGGACGGCAAGCGCCTCATCGGCGCCTGAGGCGATCAGGCATTCTCACGGACGCGTAGAGGTCCGTCGTCGACAGAATATCACGGGCTCGACGACGGTCCGCGGGGCGGAACCACCCGGTCCGGCGGCGCGTCGAGCGGCACGGTTCCTCCACGTCGCCCCGGCCCTCTTCGGGCGAGAATCAGGCTTGGACTGCCGTCGGTCGTCGGGGCAGGGCGAACACGAACAGGCTGTTGCCCGCGCTCGGGCGCAGCTCCGGCGTCAGGCGCGTGATCCCGGACGCGGTGCCGGCGGTGCCCGTGCTCCGCGCGCGGACGCTCGACGGCGGCGACGGTGTGCTCGTCTTCCCGAGCATGTTGACCTCCGACTGCGTCTGCGGCGGCAATCGCTCGAACAACTCACGCCAGGGCCGGCACCTCGTCGTCCGCATCCTCTACTTCGGTTCCGGCAACCCTTGGCACCACTTGGCACCGGCGCTGCTGTCGACCCGAGGCTTCCTTCGACCGACGGCTCGATGGCCCGGCCGCGACTCGATCATGCCCTCTGGTTCGGGTCACAGCGCCACCAGTGCCCGGACAGCCGGGCGGCCTGCCGGTTGCCGAGGTAGACTGTTAATTCAATGGCTGGTATGCTATGAACATAACATGGAGACCGGCGGCCCCCCGCAACCGGTCGGAGTCCAATGAGCATGGAAGGACCGAGGCACAGCCGCCTGTCGCGTCGCGAGCGGCAGATCATGGACATCCTCTATCGGCGCGGCCGCGCCCCGGCGAGCGTCGTCCGGGAGGAGCTGCCCGGCGACCCGAGCTCGTCGACGGTCCGCACGCAGCTTCGCATCCTCGAGCAGAAGGGGCATGTGCGTCATGAGGAGGTGGGGCTGCGGTACGTGTATCGCCCGGTGACGCCTCGTCGAACCGCGCGCCGGTCGGCGTTGCGGCATCTCGTCGAGACGTTCTTCGACGGGTCCGCCGAGCAGGCGGTGGCCGCGTTGCTCGGCGGCGAGGCGAAGCATCTGACCGAGTTGGAGCTCGACCGCATCGCCAGGATCGTCTCGGACGCACGCGCGGGGCAACGGCGTGCCGGTCCGTCCACGGGCGCTTCACGCGATAACGGGCCGGACGGCAACGACGCAAGCGGGACACGGGAGAAGCAGTGATGGGCCTCCTGGCCGCATTGACCGTCAAGGTGTCCACGATCCTGCTTCTGACGCTGATGGCCGCCCTCTGTCTGCGCAGGACCTCGGCGTCCGCGAGGCGTTGGGTGCTCGCGGTGGGCGTCGTGTCGGCAATCGCGGCGCCCGTGCTTCACGTCCTTCCGATTCTGCCGGTACGGGTGGCTCGGGTCGAACCGCTCGTGTTCGACGCCCTGCTCCTGCGCCCCGATGTCCCGTTCACGGAACCGGCGGTGGCGGCCGTCGCGAGCGACGACCTCGTCGGCCGGCTGGTCGTGACGATCTGGCTCGCGGGCGCGGCCGCCGGTGTCGGCGTGCTTCTGGTCGGGTTGGCGAGGCTCCGATGGCTCCGTGCGTCGTCGCACCGGGTGACGGGGGGGCCGTGGCATCTGCTGTGCACGGAACTCGCGCAGTCGTGCGGCCTGAACCGCGGCGTCGACCTCCTGCTGGGGCCGTGCCCCGGGCTGGTGGCGACGTGGGGCTGGCGGTGTCCGGCCGTCATGCTGCCGGCGTCGGCGTCCGATTGGCCGACGGAGCGGATGCGCGTCGTGCTGCTGCACGAGCTGGCGCACGCGCGCCGGGGCGACTGGATGCTGCAGATGGCGGCCGAGGCGTTGCGCTGCGTCTGGTGGTTCAACCCACTGGCCTGGATGGTCCGTGCCCGGCTCCGCCGCGAGAGCGAGCACGCGGCAGACGACCTCGTGCTGGCTTGGGGCGTTCCCGCCGCCACCTGCGCGACGCATCTGGTCGAGCTTGCGAAAGACGTTCGGAAACACCGGCGGACGTGGTTGCCGGCCCCGGCGATGGCGCGTCCGTCACACCTGGAACGGAGGTTGTCCGCCATGTTGAATCCCCGCACGAATCGGCGTCCGATGACGCGCCTCGCTCGATTCGGGAGCCTGGGCATGCTCGCGCTGGTCTCGCTCCTCGTCACCAGTCTGCAGATCGGGCCGGTGTCCGCGTCGGGTTCCGCCGAATCGCCCGGCAGCGCGGTCGAGCAGGAGCCGCCGGCGGAGTTGTCGAGCGCACAGCGCGCGGCACTCGTCGCCGCGGTGATTGCGGCCGTGGAGGAGGCGGCGGCATTTCGTTCCGCCGAAACGGAGCCGTCTAGCGAGCGCCGCGCGGCGCTTGTCGCCGCGGCGGCTGCGGCCGTGGAGGCCGCGGCGGCATCTCGTTTTGCCGAATCGCCCGGCAACGTGGTCGAGCAGGAGCCGCCGGCGGCGCCGTCGAGCGAACGCCTCTCGGAACTCGTCGCGAGGGCCGCGACCCTCCAGGAGGAGCTGCAGTCCGTGCTCAACGAACTGCAGTCCGTGCTCGGCGACTCCGACCGGTCGGCCGGGAACTCGGGCGAGCCGTTCCGGATCGGTGACGGGATCCGTCCACCCACGAGGATAGGCGGTCCCGCGCCGGTCTATCCGCCCGAAGCCCGGGAGGCTCGCGTTCAGGGCGTCGTCATCGTGGAGGCCACTATCAGCCCGACGGGCGAGGTGAGCGACGTCGAGGTGCTACGTTCCGTGCCGCTTCTCGACGAGGCGGCGGTTGCCGCGGTCAGGCAGTGGCGGTACGAGCCCACGCTGGTCGACGGCGAGCCCGTTTCCATCCTGATGACGGTGACCGTGAACTTCGCGCTCCGGGACGACGGGGAGCGCCCCTGACCACCGGCTGGCAGGGGGAGCGCATCCGCGCGGTGCCGGAGTGGAGCATCGCCATGAACCTGCGGAACGACAACCCGTGCGACCGGGTGGTGCCGGTGCTCGGTCCGCAGAACGACACCGTGACGCACCGGCAGGCGCTGCCGCACAAGGACGTAGCCGCCGCCACCGAGACGGTTCGGGGCGGCGCAGCGCAGCGGCCGTCAGGCTGGCGTTCGAGTTTCTGGTGCTCACCGCCGCCCGCTGGGGCGAGATCCGCGACGCCGAGTAGGCGGAGGCCGACCTTGCCGGCCGCGTGTGAACGGTCCCGGCCACGCGGATGAGATCTCCCACGCCGTCGACAGACCCGAAGAGCACCAGCGCCTCCCCCCGGTTGGTGCCGGCGCCGCCGTCCGGCAGGTCGTCGTCGACCACCCATCAGCGTGGTGGTCCCCGTGGTCTCGCCCGTCTCGATCACGATCGACTCGACGTTGTGGTCGTCGGCGTCGGCATCGCTGGCCGCCGCGTCCCGCACGATCTCCACCGTGGTGTCCGCCTTGACGGCGGAGCTGGCCGTCGCCGTCAGCTCATGCGACCTGCCCTAGACCTAGACGAGGTTTGAGTCCGCCGGCCTCGACAGCGTGCAGTTGATCACCGTGCGGTCTTCGATGGCGAGGGTTACCGACCCCGCCGCTGCGTTGCCGACGGTGCCATTCAGCTTCAGGCTCTCGTCGCCCTCCACGAGGTCGTCGTCGGTAGCGGGCGCGTTTTTCTTGGCACGCGGCGGGCGACGTGTTGCACGCGGCTGCTTCGGGCTCGCGGTCGGTGGCTGGCGGGGTAGTGCGAACAACGGCAGGCGCCGGGAACCTTGAGCAAGTCGATGCCGGTCATGCGGACGGCCTGCCGCACCGGGACGTGGCGGCGGCGAGTTGCGGCCAGTCTGGCACGCGAGATCGTCGACGATGCGGCGGGACCGGCAGCGCATCGGCTCGGCCACGGAGTGGGCCGTGACGATGGGGCAACCCGACGACAACCTGTGTGACCGAATCGCTCAACGCGGCACCGGTAGCCGGCTACCGTCGGGTCCGACCGGCAGGCGCTCCTCTTCACCCCACGCCCGCCGGGGGATGGGTTCGCCGAGAGGAGGGAGCTGGGAGAGATCGACCTCGCTGACGGCATGGAGTCCGCCCCCCGCGGGCCGGATGCGGTAGGTCGACTCCGGCGTCCGCACCGTGCCCGCGACCACGTCGCCGTTGACAACGAGCGTCACCGTGCTCATCTCGACACCGGCCAGCCGGCCCGCCAGCGAGTAGCCGCCCGAGAAGGTCGGCACCACGCGCTCGACGAGACCCGTGAACGACGCATCGTCGAAGAGGTTCAACCGCAGCACGCCGGAAGGTGCAGCGTCGGCCGCGACCGCGTGGGCGTCGGCCGCGTCCACTGGCGGCGGCGCAAGCTGTCCGAAGTCGATGGACACCAGGCGCCGCCGCAACGTGATGGAATCCGAGACGTCCGCCGAACCGGGCGCGACGGATGCCGCGGCCGGTGCTACCGCTCGGAACAAGTCGCGGGGCTGCCCCACCGCTTCGCCCGCCGCCAGCCCGACCAGCAGCACGCCGGCGAGAGCCGCGCGCCGGGGGACGCCGGCGCCAACCGACGCCCCTGAGCGACCAGCGCGCAGCATCAACGGTCCATGCTTCGGAACGCATCCCAGAGAACCCATGTCACTCATCCTCCTTGAGTTCCCGTGACGAGAGGTATAACCGAAAGTTGTGGATCGGGGCGTGAGGCAGGTGGCGTATCCTTCCGTGTGAACAACCCAAACACCCTGGCAGGCAAGGCCGGGGGGAAGGAGACACCACCCATGCTGACGGTACCCGACAACAGGAACGAAGACAACCCCGCGTTCGCCGAGGCGTCCACGACGCCGTCGGCTGGTGAGGGGGGCGGCAGCGGCGGGGCCGACGGGCCGCGGAGCGTGCCGCCGACGCTGGACACGTTGGCTCGAGAAGGGGCACGGCGGATGCTGATGACGGCCCTGGAGGCCGAGGTGTCGGAGTACATCGAGCGGTTCGCGGACACGCGCGACGCGGACGGGCGGCGGCTGGTGGTTCGGAACGGCCAGGCGCAGGAGCGCACGGTGACCTGCGGGGCGGGCACATGGCCGGTGCGGGCGCCGCGGGTGAACGACAAGCGGGTCGATGCCGATGGCTCGCGTGAGCGGTTCACCAGCCGCATTCTGCCTCCCTATATGCGGCGCTCTCCGCAGGTTTCCGAGGTGCTGCCGCTGCTGTATCTGCGGGGTCTGTCGACGGGCGATTTCCGGGAGGCGCTGCCGGCGTTGCTGGGGGAGGACGCGGCGGGCCTGAGCCCGACGACGATCTCGCGGCTGACGGCGGTCTGGGACGAGGAGTACCAGGCGTTCCGTCGCCACGACTTGTCGGGGAGCGACTACGTCTACGTCTGGGTCGACGGGATTCACTTCAACATCCGGCTTGAGGAGGACCGTCTGTGCACGCTGGTGGTGATCGGGGTGAAGGCTGACGGCACGAAGGAGCTGGTGGCGCTGGAGGACGGCTACCGGGAGAGCCAGGAGAACTGGGCGAGCGTGCTGCGGGATCTGCGGGGCCGCGGTCTGCGGGCGCCTGCGGTGGCGATAGGGGACGGGGCGCTGGGCTTCTGGTCGGCGTTGCGGGACGTGTGGCCGGAGACGACGGTGCAGCGGGACTGGTGCCACAAGCTGGCCAACGTGCTCGACAAGTTGCCGAAGCGTCTTCGGCTGCGTGCGAAGCGGGCGCTGCGGGACATCATGTATGCGCCGACGAAGGCCGACGCGGACCGTGGCATCGACGCCTTCGTCGCCGAGTTCGAGGCGAAGTATCCGAAGGTGGCGGCGTGCCTGGCGGAGGACCGGGAGGCGCTGTTGGCGTTCTTCGGCTTCCCGGCCGAGCACTGGCGCCACCTGCGGACGTCGAACGTGATCGAATCGGTGTTCGCGACGGTGCGGTTGCGGCAGCGCGTGACCAAGGGCGCGGGTTCGCGCACCAAGGGGCTGCTGATGGCCTACAAGCTGGTGGCGATGGCGCAGCGGCGATGGCGGCGGCTGAACGGGGCGCACCTGCTGCCCCTGGTCCGGGCCGGCGTCGTCTTCGTCGATGGCGTCATCCAGACGGAGAGAGAGGATCGGAAGGCGGCCGCCTGATCACGTCAAGGACCGATCCACAACATTTGACAATTCCTCCTCGGCAGGGAGGGGGCCCGCCAAGGGATTCCAGCCGAGAGCCAACGTCTCAAGGTTCGTCAGGTTGCCCAGTGTGGCGGGAGTCGGTCCGGTCAGGTCGTTGTCATAGAGACCCAGCCAGGTGAGGTTCGACAGCTCGCCCAACGACGACGGGATCGTTCCGGTCAGCCTGTTGCCGTCAAGACTCAGCGATTCGAGGTTGGCCAGATTGCCCACAGTCGCGGGAATCGGTCCGGTCAAGCCGTTGTCGCTGAGACTCAGCCAGGTGAGGTTCGACAGCTCGCCCAACGACGACGGGATCAGTCCGGTCAGCCTGTTGCCGCCAAGATTGAGCGATTCGAGGTTGGCCAGATTGCCCACGGTCGCGGGAATCGGTCCGGTCAAGCCGTTGTCGCTGAGACTCAGCCAGGTGAGGTTCGACAGCTCGCCCAACGACGACGGGATCGGTCCGGTCAGTCTGTTTCGACCCTTGACTCCAGCGCGGAGTCCCATCGTCCTCCGAGGTTGAGCCCCCAAAGACGACTCAACTGGCCCAACTCGGGGGGGATCGGACCGCTCAGCCCGTTGCCCGGCAGCCAGAGGCTCGTAACCCGGCCGCTGCCGTCCGTGTCGACCCCGAACCACTCGGACAGCGGGGCGTCGCTCAACCAGTTCGTGCTGTCGGTCCAGCCCGAGCCGTTGGTCGCGCGGTACAGCGCCTCGAGCGCCCGCCGATCCCCGTTCTGCCCTCGAACGCCGGTCGGCAGCAGCAAAGCCGCGAACACGACTATTCCGACCGGGACCAGCCCGAACAGCCTAGCGAGCCTAGTAGCGGCCAGCCAGTGGTATGCGCTGCTATTCTCCATGGCTCGTTCGCAAGGTTGCGAGCATGCTGACGGGTGAACGACCACGCCTGCCGACTCGGCAGGGCCCAGCGAACGCAGCGCTGTGTTCTCAGACGACCATCGTCGGCATACGCACATCCTGACGTGCAGCGCCTTGCCAAGTCCGGCGCCAAAGCGACTCGCATTGTAACTGAATGGCCGTGACAGCAGTGTGAGTTTCCGGAGTTTATTGTTGCTTTTTTGTGATATTTGCCATTTTGCCCAGAAGAAGATGTCGATGAAGGAGGCCGACCGAATCGTGAAGAAGTCCCGACTACCCTGCGGCCAGAGACGAGGCGTAGCGAAACCGCATCGCCAGGCTCAGGACAGCCGTCCTCTGCATCACCACCAAGGACGACGACGCCACGCTGGCCCTGTTCGCCGCGCACGCCCCGGCCGAGGTCGGACCCGAGGGCACGGTGACGGCGACGCTCGACCGGCGGCTCGGGAGAACGGGACGACGACGCTGACGACGGGCGGGACGGCGGAGACCATGATGGTCCTACAATGTGGTCATGCGGTCCATCAAGGTGACCGAGCTCAAGTCCCACTTGAGTCGCTATCTGCGGCAGGCCTCCCGAGGGGAGCGGATAACCGTCAGAGATCGGGACGACCCGATTGCCGAGCTGGGGCCCGCTCGCGGCGAGCCGCTTTCCTGGCGTGACCGCCTGGTGCGCGAGGGACGGCTCCGGCCCGGGGCTCAGGACTGGGGTGCTCTGAAGATCTCCACCATCGAGCGGCACGTGGACATCCAGTCGTCGCTACGGGCCGTCCGCGAGGAGCCAGGTGAAGTACGTCGACGCCAGCGCGGTGCTCCGGGTCCTGTTCGTTGAGCCCGGCCCGTCGGTGCCGCTGGCGGCCGGCGAGCATGTGGCGTCGTCCCGGCTCATCGAGGTCGAGGCGTTTCGGGCCGTCGACCGCGAGCGGCTGCTCGGTGGCCTCGACGATGCCGAGACGGCCGTCAAGCGCAAGGAGTTGACCGAGCTGCTTGCCATGATGGATCTCGCGCCCGTCGACGGCGCGGTGATCGACAGGGCGAAGAGCTCTTTCGCCGTCAACCTTCGCGCGAGCGATGCTATCCACGTGGCAACGGCCGAGCTGCTTGCCGCTGCCGCTGACGGGGAGCCCGTGGAGTTCTGGACGCACGACGAGCGTCAGGCCACGGCGGCCACTTCACGCGGGCTGACCGTCCGCGGCGTCGGCGCTGACGATCACGACTGATCGGCGCACGGCCGCATCTTGAACGGCCCTCGGGAGCCGCCGATAATCGTCTCCGCGCTCGACATCTCGACGGCGGATTGGCCGACCGACGGGGGAGCAGTCGTTCATGATCGAGAGGCGCTTCAGGGATCTGTGGGAGCGGTTGCAGGGGAAGAAGCCGCACTTGCCCCATTTCCTGGCGGAGATCCACCTGGGGGGCATTCGCGGCATCGACGACGTCCGGGTGGTCTTCGACTATCCCGTCAGCGTCATCGCGGGCGGCAACGCCAGCGGCAAGTCGACGGTGCTGTTCGCGGCCGCCTGTGCCTACCGGGTGCCCGGGGCCGGCGTGAAGGACTTCGTGCCGTCGACGCTCTTTCCCGACTACCGTCCCAGGCTCGGCGGACGCGGGGACGAGAAGCACGAAGTGGTCATCGAGTTCGACTACTCGACGCCGGACGGCCGGCGTTCCATGCGCTGGCGCCGCTCAAAGGGCTGGAACCGCAGCTTTCTCGGGCGGAAGAACGCCACCCAGCCGGAACGGCCCGTCTACGTCAGGACCCTCAGCAATCTCAGCAACCCCTCCGAGGTGCGCGGCGTGCTCGGCATGTCGAGCTTGCGCTCCGCACCCCAGGAGACGCCGCTGACGGCGTCGCAGATCGAGTTCGCCCAGCAGATGCTCCCGTTCCGTTACTCCGAGGTCGTCAACCTGTCGAGCGGCAGCAAGAGCCTGCTCTTCGCCGCCCAGAAGGCCGGCGCGGCGTACTCGGAGCTGCACATGGCGGCGGGGGAGCGGGCGATCCTGCGCCTCTCGCGGGAGATCGCGCAGCTCGAAGGCGCCCTCGTGCTCATCGACGAAGTGGAAGCCGGGTTGCACCCCTGGGTGCAGCAGCTCCTCATGCTGCAGCTCCAGCAGCTCGCGCTGCGCAACGACCTGCAGGTCATCGTCACCACGCACAGCCCCGTCGTCCTCGACGCGGTGCCCGCGCACGGGCGCATTTTCCTCGAACGCGACGACGCCGGTCGCGTCACGGTGCTCCCGCCCTATCGCGACATCGTGCAGAACGCGCTCTACGGGCGTTCCGGCGACGCCCTGAACCTGCTCTGCGAGGACGCAACGGCGGAGGGCATCCTGCAGGGCGTGTTCGACGCGCTGCTGCCGCGCGAGCGGCTCAGGAGAGAGAGCATCCGCATCGGTCGTGACACCGGCGCCAAAGAGCTCCCGATGCACGCGACCGCGTTCAGGAAGTTCGGCCAGATCCGGAACTTCGTCTTCGTGCTCGACGGAGACAAGCGCGACAGCGATCTCGACGACCGGATTCGGGAGCGAGCGGGAAGCGAAGTCCCCGTGTTTTTTCTCCCCGGCGACGAAGCGCGCGAGATCTGGATCTGGAACGCCCTGCGCCGCGACCCGGAACGCCACGCTGCCGATCTCGGTACCGACCCGGCCGATCTGATCGAGCGGATGAAGCGTCTGGATGCAGTCTACGACACCGCATCGGACCGGCCGGGCGAGATTGCCAGGACGAAGCTCCGCGAGCTGGCCGAACCCCATGGCCGGACGCCGCCCGACCTCGGCCGGGCCGTAGCGCGACTGGAGTCGGGCCGCAAGGACAGCGACATCCAGCCCCTGCTGGATGGGCTGAGGGGAGCGCTGCTGCAATGGCGCGGGGAGTGACGTGGCACAGGGACTGGGGTGTTGCCCTTGGCTTGGCGAGCGGGGCACAGCCAGGTCGTCGACCGCATTACCGCCGCAAGTCCAGTGAGAACGAGAGGAACAAGAGAATGAGAATCGCGACTGCCGGCGTCGTCCTGTTCCTGAGCCTGGCCACGACCGCGGGCGCTCAGTCGTCTGTCGTGCGTGTGTTCATCACCGACAACCTCGCGTCGATGACCGACAACCTCGCGTTGGGAGCCGGACAGAGCGGGTGGGGCGTGGCCGACGGGTGGGGCATCGCGGAGTGGACCTTCCGGGAGTTCGCGGGTCGCGGCGAGTGTCGCGGGCTGGTAGTCACCAGCCAGCCGTGGAGAGCGCACTTCACCATCTCGACCCCCCGGAACCTGGGAGGCGATGATCTTCTGGACTTCGATCTCGGCAGCGGCAACCTCGTCGCCGTGTTCGACGGCTGGGGCGACATGCTCTATGCCGGATCCACGCGACAGTTCGGGAACGCTCTGAAGGACGCTTGCGAGGCAATCGACCGGCACCTCGGGCGCGGAGCCGAGCTGATCACCATCGGGGAGGCAGGCGGCCGTTGACCGGCCGCCCGCCTCGGGGGTGACCGCGGGCGAGTGCCCAATCTACGGCGCGCCCGGACCCTCGGGCAGGGAAAACACGAATACCGCGCAAAACCCCCGGATTCCTTGGTGTTTTGTCAGGACGCGTCGGGTACGCCCACGATTACACCCACGCGCCACCCTCGCCCACGACCCGGGGCCGTTGTTACCGGGGGGGCGTGCGGCCCGGGCGCGTCACGCCAGAACAGCTCGCCCGTCGTTGCGCCCCCCGGCTCCCGAACCCACCCGACAGCCCGGCCCGCTCTGACTCCGCGCCGAGCAAGGCCGCGACCGGCCCTAGCGTACCATGAACCGCCGCCAGCCCTCGCGAACATCCGCCCCGCCGGTGGTATCACCACACCGACCGAGACACCACACGCGACGATGATCCACCGTTCCAGGCTGGCGCGAGCCGACACGGAGCACTACGACGGGACCGGGCCCATCCTCTGGGGTCGCCAGGCGCCCCCGCTACGCTCGCCTTGCCTCGCCCCATTCGTTCGCCGCCGACTCATTTCAGAGCCGCCGGCAAGCCGTTCTCCGGCCGGAGCTGCCGCCCGTGAACGCAACCCAAGCGTGGTCATCGTGGCCCACGACGCCGAAACCGACCATGAGCTGTGGCACCGCCGGCTCCTGCCCGCCCCGCCGAGCCCGGCGACGAGACCTGGGGCGACGTGCTCTACGAGCACCGCGTTCAGTCGCCTCATGAACGGCCCAGCGTCCACCTCGACCTGACTCCCGACTTCCTCGGCGCGTCCATCACCTCGCCAGCCCCGACGTTCCTGCGGGGCGACATCGAGAACACGCACCTGCACTACAGATCGACGCTCACCCTCGACGCCGGCCCCCGGGAGATCCGCCAGTACCACCACCACCACCACCGGAACCCGCACTCTGGGTCCAACGGCTCGTCATCCGCAGACGTCGTAGCGACTCGGACCTCGGCGCCGCCGGCCTCGTCTCGCTCGCCGATTCCCGCCGCAGGGCCTCGCCAACCCCAAGCTCGCCCGCTCCAATAGGCGAACCCCTTTCCAAGAAACGCCGCGCCGACACCGTGCGTCCCCGAACAGAAGTGCGGCGGCTCCCCCGCGCCGTGGCACGCGCAAAACTGCTGGCGGAGCGTGGAGCGCTACGCCTTCCCCCGCGTTCCGCCGCCGCCCGGTCTCCGAGGTCAGCACCGCCGACGTGCTGGAGATCACCGGCTAAAGAATGGTCGTCCGTCGCTCGTTGCTCTACCATCGTGGCGGACCGTCATCGTCACCGGTGACGTTCTGTTGACACGAGTAGGTTCCAAAGGAGACCCTGAGCGCCGATCACCAATTCCCGACAGCCGAGGTAATCCTTGCTTCCAAGCTCGTCAATGTGCGCTGCGCGATTTCGGAAAGTTGTCGTCAGCGATACAACGGATCGATGAAGGCCGGCTGGATCTAGAATCCATTGTGATCCAGTCCAATCTGCCACGAGCCGCAAGAACGCACGAATAGTGCCACTCGTCTCGCGCCGCCGCCGACTGTGTATGACCGTCTGCAGAAAGTGTGTGAAGACTCCCAACTCGGGGGGCTTCCGCGTCGAATCCATACAGAATGCGGCAACACGTCCGATGTCCTTGTCGTTCCTGTCGGCGCTGACGTCCCTCCCAACAACGGCCTGGTTCGCTAGAGGGACCAAAATCCGGCTGACCACTTCCGATTCGACCGCCTTGCAGAGAGACCGATCACTGCCGGCGACCACTCAAGCTGCGGTTCAGACCTAAGTTTCCCCGCTACGTGTTCAGCCGTCGCAATAAACGTAACAGCTTCCGGAGACAGGCGCTTGGCCCGCTGTTCGGCGATCCGATACACCCGCTCGCCTTGACGTCGATCCTCCGAGGAAACGGCCAAAAGCAGGGCATCCGCTAGTTCTTTCGCTCGTTCGTCGTCAGCCTTTGTACCGGCCATTATTTCATAGAGCGACAAAAGACGACCATAGCATCCGTTGCAGAGCCGCCTCGACCAATCAGCCTGGTAGACGCTGATCAGTTTGGACTTCTTGGTACTACCGCACCTGAAGCATCGGAATGCCGTGGCCTCCGCAAAACGGAATTGCTGCAGCGGACCGCGCCGTGGATAACTCTTGGTTGCCCTGGAGGGGACGGTTTCCATTGAGTTGCCGCCTCTCGGCTTGGAACTCCACACCTAACTCGTGAAGAGTTCTGTTCGGTACCCTCGCTCTCTGTCATGGACTGGGCAGAAGCGCGAGGTCGTCCACCCTTACGAATGGTTGGCCAGTTTCGGCGGCGCGCCGGACCTTCAAGGCGAGAACCGCGCCAAGGTCGAGCCGACGCTTTAGAGTATGGTGCAGATCGAGACCATCCATGCAAATGACGCTCTTGCCACGCCCAAAAGCCGTGAGCCCTTCCGGTGAAAACCCGCTATAGCTCAGCAGTAGGCCGCGGGACCAACTCGCCTTGTCCTCTACCTTCGCGTTGAAGGACCGAAGCGCTGCCGCGTCGACCAGCTTGTTGATCCACTTGGCTTCGAGCAAATAGACGTCGCCTCCGGATACGAAGCTCCCGTCGATTTGCTCGCCTGTCAGGCGAAAGGACGCACGCGCGGACAGCCCGTACGCCTCGAACATGTCCTTCAGAAACCTCTCGAATGCGTACCCGCGGGACTGCGGATTCAGCGTGGACACGCGCAGCAGGCCGTCGGCCAGAGACGATGCCAGCGCCGCATCGATTGGCGATTTCACCGAAATGGTGGAGGGCGTCTGGTGTACCGTTGACGTGCCGCCAATTCGTTCAACAATCCTGACGAACGCGGCCCGTACGGGCTCGTCCAAATCCGGAAGATCACGAATCACGCGGCTCGCCTCACGATACTCCCACAGCGCGTTCAGTGCATCAAGAAGGGCCCCTTGGTCCGCCTGTCGCAGGTAGTAGCGCAGCCGCTTGGCTTTGCTCGCGCCCTGAACGGACCATCGGGGGTCGTCTATATTAACGTGGAGCTCTTCTCGGAAGAACTCCGCGAACGTTCTGTTCGAGAAGTCGAGTACGTAGCCATCTTCCATCTGGAACACCTTGTCTAGGACCGCCATATCCATCGCGCGGATTTTGTCAGTTAATGTCCCGGTCATGACTACCTCAAATCAAGTCCTCTGAGCCAAGCGTCAACTTGTCCAAAGGCGTCCTGCTGCCATTGATCCGCTGTGCGATCGCCAAGGAGCTGTGAGTCCTCTACGAAACCTCGGACGCTCACAGGCCCGAAGTCTTCAACATAGCGGAATTTCTCGGAGATCAAGCGGTACCCTCTTTGGGCCGACGGGACGTCGAGGAGCGGCCGAGTTGCTGCGACGAGCGCGTCGATCCCGCCAGCGAAATTTCGGACTGAGTAATAGATGTCGTAGGCGTCTTTGTGTTTCAGACGACCGGCGAGGGCGTGACCCTTCATGGCCAAGAGGGCCGGGATAGACGCGACGGTGATGCGAACAGAGTTCCGAGTACCATCGGGCATGTCGCCTTCGATGAGAACTTGCTGATGGAACTCGAGCGCCAAGTCGGCACCGTCGGCGCGCTGGACGGCGAACTCGGCGATCAGCGGGGGGGTGTTTCTTGTGATGTCCGCGTCGCGGGGCATCAGGAAGTCGACGACGACATCGATCTCAGGTCCGTCGTCCCCAGGGGGCACGGTTCGCACGAGTTGGAAGCGCCGGAGGTCGCCTCGTTGGCGGTAGCCGTGTTCGCGGAGCGCGTCGACAAGATCCACGTATTCGCCGTCGCCCAGGGCGGCGGGATCGAGACCGAGGTCTACGTCGGCGGTGCCGACGTGCGGCATGTCGGCGTCGGTGAGCAACAGCCAGGGCACGGCGCCGCCGACGACGGCGAATTTGCCTCGGAAGCTGCCCAGGATTTGGCCGATCTCAACCAGCACGGACTTGACGGCCCTCGTCGTACGATCATCGTAGTCACGGGCGAATCGGGGTTCTCTCATAGCCATGGAAGGCACTTGGAGGCCAAGTGATCCGCGGCCTCGCGGTCTCGGTCGGTTGCGTTCCAGAGATCGAGGTACGTGACGATCGGACTGGCGCAGAGGATGTGCGGGGCTGGTTGAACCGCGTCCTGGAACAGGCCATCGTCGTCGGGGATGCACAGGAGGACATTCGCTCCCATTGCAGCATGAGTCAACTGCAACCTGTCCTTCAGCATACGAGCGCCGGGTTCGTCCGTGTAGAAGCTATGTGTACCGGTCCGAGCGAAGGGAGCAAGCCACTGCGCGGCGGAATTCAACGAGTAGACCGCGCGCGGTTGCGGTGGTCGGGAATTCAGGTGTCTGGACAACCGCTCGGTGAGTTGTTGGCCGTGGAAGGGTGTGTAGCCGGTAATGCGGGGGCCGGTGGGGTGACGATAGTTTTCGCGCCACGTCCTCAATAGCGCGCTGGGCTGCGCGAGGATGAGTCCATCCTCGCGCTTCTCGGCCCATTCGCGTTCGAGCAGCGCTCTGCGAACGTTGCTCACGTGGCCGAGGCTGGCATTGGCTGCTCGGGCCAAGTCGGTCACGCGCCATGCGCGACCGGGATCGCGAAGGAGCACGCGGAGGATTGAGGCGGCCTTCGGCATGAAGATCGAGCGGAGAACGCGGGTCTCGGACTTGGGGGTATCGGGGACCGCGCGATCGATGTAGACATCGTCGAAGACGAGGCGGGCGTTTCCGACGAGATCCAGGTAGGCGACATCATGGGTCTTGCAGATCGACCGAGCTTGGGGAGACAGGTACGGACTCACGAGCATGGGGAGCAAGCGGCGGGCGGGAGTCGCGTGAGCGGGCGGACGCGCATAGGCCAAGTAGCCGGTGAGTTGGTAGACCGCGGACCGGACGAAACGCGGAGCGCCGTTCGACGTGACTTCGATGAGGAGCGAGTAGGCGTGCTCGCCGTGCTCGAACTCGATTCGTGCGTCCATTGGAGCATCGCTTTCGGTCCGGGAGTGAAGGCGAACGGAACGAGCGTGGAGGCTCGGCACGTCGTCGAGGAGTTCGCGGACGGCATCCACGGCGGCCGTCTCGAGTGCTTTCATCGATTTGGTGATTTTCAACTCACGATGAAGATGCCACTATCGATGAAAAATGTCAAGCATTTTCAGTGAGAGCTGATTTTCAGCAGAGCGCTGAAAGGGTGGGTCGGCGATGGTGCAAGAGGGGCGTGACCGCTGATTGCTCGGCGACGGGCGGGAGGAGCTCGGCGCGGTGCAGGTGGTAGCGGCAACATGAAAGGGACCCCCTGAGCACTCGGAAACGGCGAGTCGCTGCTCGACGGCATCGAGTGCGCCTTCCGCTGGTTCGGCGGCGTGGTGGATCGCGTCGTCCTCGATAACACCTCCCTGGCGGTCAAGGACGTGTTGGCAGGCCGGGACCGGGTCGAGAAGACCGAAGCGTTCGAGGCGTTCCGGGGCGGGTATCCGTTCCGGGCGGAGTTCTGCGCGCCGGCGAAGGGCTGGGAGAAGGGTTCCGTGGAGTGCGGCGTGGAATACGTCAGGGGACCTCGTGTTCCGGCCGCGGCTGGCGGTGGAGAGCTGGGCGGCCGCTCAACGCGGCGATCATCGCGGAGCTGGAGGCGGACCTGCCGACGCGCCACCTCGACGACGGGCGCTCGGTCGAGGAAGCGCTGGCGCAGGAGCGGCGGCATCTGCGGGCGATGCCCGCTCACCGGCCCGCGACCTGCCGCGTCGTCCCGCCGGTCACGGACGTGAGACCGGAGCTGGCACAGATCGCGGTGCCGACCCCGACGCTGTCGGCGTATGACGCGCTGGTGGAGGGCGCTCGCTGATGGCCGCCACGATTGCCGAGCCTCCGCACCTGGCCGCCGACCTGAAAGCGCTGCGTCTGTCGACGGTCGCGGCGCAGTGGCAGCCCCTGGCCGAGCAGGCCGTCCGCCAGCGTCAGACGCCGGCCGACTACCTGGCGCAACTGGTGCACCTGGAAGTGACCGCACGCCGCGAGCGCCGCATCCAGCGGCGCATCCAGGACGCCCGCTTCCCGATGCTGAAGACGCTGGACGCCTTCTCGTTCGAGGCGCAGCCGGACCTCGACCGCGACGCCGTCCTGCAGGTCTTCGACTGCCGCTTCGTTGCCGACGGCGCCAACGTCGTGTTCGTCGGCGGGGTCGGTACGGGGAAGACGCATCTGTCGATCGCCTTGGGGATGACCTGCTGTCAGCACGACTACCGGGTGCGGTTCGTGACCGCGGCCGAGCTGGTCACGATGCTCGTCGAGGCGCAGCAGCAGGGCCGGCTGGCCCGGAAGCTCGCCCAGCTGGCCCGCTATGACGTGGTCCACGTCGACGAACTGGGCTACGTCCCGCTCGACAAGGCCGGGGCCGACCTGCTGTTCGGGTTCATCAGCCAGCGCTACGAACGCCGCAGCCTGGTGGTGACGACGAATCTGCCGTTCGCGCGCTGGTCCGAGGTCTTCCTGGACCCGACGGCGGCGGCCGCGGTCATCGACCGGGTCGTGCACCACGCGACGGTGTTGCAGACCACCGGCGACAGCTTCAGGCTGCAGGCCGCCAAGCGGCAGCGGGCGCGGCCGGGGTGCCGAGCGCCTGTCACCAGTCCGTTACGTAACGGTGAGGAGTAGTCGTGGCGTTGACGAACGCGGAGCGGCAGGCGCGCTATCGGGCGCGTCGGAAAGGCTGACGAGTCCCGGCTTCGGTACCGCCGGCGGGTGGACCGGCGGTCGCGGCCCCAGCAGTGGCACGACGCAGTGCAGACGCTCCTGACGCTGCAGGACCAGTATCGGGCGTGGCAGGACGCGTTGCCGGCATCCCTCGCCGGGTCCGCGACCGCGGCGCTGCTCGAGCAGGTCTGCGAGCTCGATCTGTCGGTCCTGGAGGCAGTCGAGCTTCCCAGGGGGTTCGGGCGTGACCGCTAGACCGCCGGCAACAAGCTTCCGGTTGGTGGCTACGACCCGGCGCTGTCGGGCCCATCAGCATGACCGTGTGCTCGCCGACATCAAGGCGAGTCGCTTCGCTCCGCCCCCGCTTCGCGGGGTTGACGGCCTTGACGCCGGCTGCGCGCACGGTCCTGGACTGGTCTGCCCGACAACCCCACGGAACGCTCAGCGAGGAGGGCCCGAAATCTGATGTGTTGACGGAGAACCTGGGGGTCCCTTTTCAAGTGGCCACGGGGGTGTCAGCGCCGTGAAGCGAATCGCCGCCTTGACGGCCGGACCGGCCCCCGACGCCTCGACCGCCTCGAGCGCTGCGGGAACGTCCGCGCACGGCAACGCCCGCCGATGCGCCCGCGCCTTCGGGGTCTTCGGCAAGGCTGCGTCGGATCACTTCGCCCGCCGCGTTCACGTCGACATGGCCGAGAGCCGCGCCGCCGCGAGCACGCCCCGGACCCAACCGCGTAAGAGCTTGCCCGTCGCCGGCTTGTCGCGGTAGATCGGTCCGAGCACCGAGAGCACCGCCGCCCGGTCGATCTGGTCGACGGGCCGGCCCATCAGACGCGCCGCGTACCGCGCCAGGGTCCGCCGCCGCGTCTCTCGGGTCTGGCCGCGCCACTGGCCCCCTCGCTCGACCTTGGCCGACAGGTCCGCGAACGCCGGCACGGTCGACGCCCGCCCGGACGGGTCGCCGCCCCGCTTCGCCGTCAGGCGGTTGTCGTGCGCCCGATCAGCGCCAGCGTTAAGGCAGAGCGAACACGAACAGGTTGTTGTTGGCGCTCGGGCGCAGCTCCGGGGTCAGCTCGAGGAAGCGGCCGGACCCGGTGCTGACCGCCACGTACTGCCGGCCGTCGACGGCGTAGGTGATGGGGAAGCCCGACACCGGCGAGCCGAGGTTGATCTCCCAGAGAATCTCCCCGGTCTCGTCGTCGAAGGCGCGGAAGCGGCCGTTGACGTCGCCGCCGAAGACGAGCCCGCCCCCGGTGGCGGCCAGGGCCATGGTGGCGGCCCGCTGCTGGTAGTTCCACGTCACTTGGCCGGTCTCGGCCGAGATCGCCTGCACGCTCCCCACGTCGTCGTAGCCGGGGGCCAGCTCGGGGCGCCAGGCGATGGCGTAGAGCCGGCGCGCCTCGTCCTGCTCGTCGGGCTCGGCCATCGCCATCATGCGCGAGCAGACGTTGCGCAGGGGCATGTACATGGTGTTGGTGCGCGGCGAGTAGGCGCCCGCCTCCCAGTCCTTGCCGCCGCTCGCGTGGGGGCAGGCCAGCACCTGCTGACCGGCCGCGGTGAAGATGAGCTCGGCGTTCTCGGTCACCGCGCCGGTGGCGCCGTCGATGCCGCTGACCACGTTCTGGACGATGGTGGGCGTGGCCCACAGGAACTCGCCGGTCTCGCGGTCGAGGGTGTAGACGATGCCGGTCTTGCCGGGGATGCCGGTGACGACGCGCCGCTCCTCGCCGGGCTGGAGGCGCGGGTTGATCCACGCCACCGCCGACGCGTCGGGCCGCACCGCGGTGTCGACGAGCAGGCGCTCGAACGGATGGTCGAGGTCCCAGTGGTCGTTCATGTGCTGGTAGTACCAGACGATCTCGCCGGTGTCGGCATCGAGGGCCAGCGTCGAGTTGTGGTAGAGGTGGGTCAGGTCGGTCCCGCCGAGCAGGAACTTGGGCGCCGGCGAGGTGACCGACGTGCCGACGTAGACGAGGTTCAGCTCGGGGTCGACGCTCGGGACCATCCACGAGCCGACGTGCCGGCGCTCCTCGTAGGGCACGTCGCCCCACGTCTCGTCGCCGGGCTCGCCGGGGGCGGGGATGAGGCGCGTCCGCCACAGCTCGTCGCCGGTGGCGGCGTCGTGGGCGGTGATGACGCAGCCGTCGGGCCCGCCGCGGGGGTCGCAGCTCCGGCCCGAGAACACCTTGCCGCCGGCGACGATGGGCCCCGAGGTCTGGTTGGCGGGGTTCACCCGGTAGTCGAGGATCTCGGTGTCCCACACCACCTCGCCGGTCTCGGCGTGAAGGGCGACGATGTGGTCGTCCATGGTGGTGTCGAAGATGAGCTCGCCGTGGATGGCGACGTTGCGGTTGGTCTCGATGAGGGTGCCGATCATGTACTCGGCGAGGTCGTCGGGCCGGTCGCGGCGGTACTCCCAGACGAGGTCGCCGGTCACCGCGTCGATGGCCTGGATGATGTCCTGCGGGTTCGGCATGAACATCACGCCGTCGCGGACGAGCGGCGTCCCCTGCTGGCGTCCCGGGCCGAGGGCGCGCGACCACACCATGCGCAGGTCGCCGACGTTGTCGCGGTCGATCTGGTCGAGGGGGCTGTAGCCCCAGCCGTCGAGCGTCCGCCGCCACATGAGCCACTCGTCGGGGCTCGGGCTCTCGAGCTCCGCGTCGGTGACCGGCCTGATGCGGTCCTCCTGCGCGAGGACCGGGTGAGCGGCCGCTACGACGATGCCGGCGACGACGACGCGGGCGACGAAGCGCAACGACGACCAGCGGGATGCGAGCATGATGCCTCCTCTTGTTCCAGCGGGAAGTGACGGGCGCATGGTCCCGGGTCTTGCGGCGGGACTGTCAGGCCGACCCCGGCACCGCCTCGGCGTCCTTCAGGGCCTCGGCCCGGTAGTGGGTGGTGAGGGTCTCGCTCATCTCGGCGAGGTCGCCGTCGAGCATCTCCGTCAGCCGGTGGGTGGTAAAGCCGATGCGGTGGTCGGTCACCCGGTTCTGGGGGAAGTTGTAGGTGCGAATCTTCTCCGACCGCTCGCCGGTGCCGACCTGGCTCTTGCGGTCCTGCGCGATCTCGTCGTGCTGGCGCTGCAGCTCCATCTCGTAGAGCCGCGAGCGCAGCACCTTCATCGCCTTGGCCTTGTTCTTGATCTGCGACTTCTCGTCCTGCTGCGAGACGACGAGGCCGGTGGGCAGGTGGGTGATGCGCACCGCCGAGTAGGTGGTGTTGACGCTCTGGCCGCCGGGGCCGCTCGAGCAGAAGGTGTCGATGCGCAAGTCGTTGGCGTCGATGGCGATGTCCACCTCCTCGGCCTCGGGGAGCACCGCGACGGTGGCGGTCGAGGTGTGGATGCGGCCGCTCGCCTCGGTCGCGGGCACCCGCTGCACGCGGTGGACGCCGCTCTCGTACTTGAGCCGGCTGTAAACGCGCGCGCCCGCGATGAGGGCGATGACCTCCTTGATGGCCCCCACCCCGCTCTCGTTGATCGACAGGACCTCGACCTTCCAGTGCTGCCGTTCCGCGAAGCGCTTGTACATGCGGTACAGGTCGCCCGCGAACAGGCCGGCCTCGTCGCCGCCGGTGCCGGCGCGGATCTCCAGCACGACGTTCTTCTCGTCGTTGGGGTCCTTCGGCACCATCAGGACCCGGATCTCGGCCAGCAGGTCCTCGCGGCGGCCCTCCAGCTCGGCCAGCTCCTGCTCGGCCAGCTCGCGCAGCTCGGCGTCCGGGCCGCCGGCGAGCTCGCGGGTCTCGGCGATCTCCGACTCGACCGTCCGGTAGTCGCGGAACTTCTCGACGATGGGCTGAATCTCGGAGAGCGCCTTCGAGTGGGTCCGGTACCGGTTGGGGTCGGACTGCACCGCGCCGTCGCTGAGCAGGCCCATCAGCTCGTCGTAGCGGGTCTCGATGGTTTGCAGCTTGTCGAACATGACGGACGGATGCTCCTCGGAAATCCCGACTCGATCAGCCCCCCGAGACCGGGGGGAGGAACGCCACCTCGTCGCCCTCGCCGAGGGTGGCGTCCATCCGCGAGTAGTCCGCGTTGACGGCGGCGGAGATCGAGTCGCGATAGGCGTCCAGCTCCGGGAACTCGCCGATCAGGCCGTCCCAGACGGTGCCGACGGTGGCCCCGTCGGGAACCTGCCTCGACAGCTCTCCCGCCCCCACGATGTCGCGGAGCCGTGCGAAGAGCCGGACGCTGATGTGCATGGCCCTGTGTCGACCGCCGCCCCGGAGCGGGCCGGGCGTCCCGGGGGGGCGCCGCGCCGCCCCCGCGCGCCGGCGTCCCCCGGGAATCGGCGGCGCTCCCTCAGCCGGCCTGCCCCGCCGGGGCGAGGCTCTCGCCCGTCGCCAACCGGAAGGCGGCGTCGCGCGCCTGCTCGTCCTCCGCGTCGGCGGTCGCCCCCTCGATCCAGACGTCGCCGCCCTCGAAGAACTCGTGCTTCCAGATCGGCGCTATCTGCTTGATGCGCTCGATGACGTAGCGGCAGGCGGCGAACGCGTCGGCGCGGTGGGGCGACGCTACCGCGATGATCACGCTGGCCTCGCCGATCTCGAGCCTGCCCAGCCGGTGGTGCACGGCCAGCCGCACCTTCCAGCGGTCGCCGACCTCCCGGCCGATGCGCTCGAAGGCGCGCACGGCCAGCGGCTCGTAGCCCTCGTACTCCAGCCGCAGCACCCGGCGCCCCGCGTTCGTGTTGCGGACGACGCCCACGAAGGTGATGACGGCGCCGGGGCCGACGGGGTCCGCGGCGGCCTCGGCCTCGACCGTGCGCACCAGCGCGTCGAGGTCGAGCGGCGCGGTCGTCACCGCGTACGGCGGGGTCGGCATGAACGTTCTATTGTCGCTCATTTCGCCAGAAATGATGGAGCGGCCCCGGCCCCGCGCCCGGCCCCGCCGCGTTGCGGATGGCCCCCTCGACGTAGCGCTTGGCGCGGGCGGCGGCCTCGGCCAGGGGCAGGCCGGCGGCCAGCCCCGCCGCGACGGCGGCCGAGAACGTGCACCCGGTGCCGCGGGTCCGCCGGTTGTCGAGCCGGGGGCCGCGCAGCTCGACGACGACGCCGCCGTCGTCGAGCACGTCGACCGAGTCGTCGGTGTCGAAGTGGCCGCCGGTGACGATGGCGGCCGCCGCGCCCCGGGCCCGGATGCGGGCGGCGGCGCGCCGGGCGTCGTCGAGCGAGGCGACCGGCAGCGCGGCCAGGACCTCGGCTTCGAAGCGGTTGGGGGTGACCACGCGCGCGCGCTTCAGCAGCCGGTCGCGCACGAGGGCGACCGCGTCCTCGTCGAGCAACCGCCGGCCGCTGGTGGCGGCCATGACCGGATCGACGACCAGGGGCGGCCCGGGCTGCGCCTCCAGCGCCTCGCAGACCGCCTCGACGACGGCGGCGGTAGCGAGCATGCCGGTCTTGACGGCCCCGACCTCGAGCTCGTCGAACACCGCGCGGATCTGGGCCGCGACCATCGCGGGCGAGACGGGGTCGACGGCGGTGACCGAGCGCGTGTTCTGGGCGGTGACGGCGGTGACGGCGGTAGCGCCGTGGACACCGTGGGCGGCGAGGGTCCTTAGGTCGGCCTGCAGGCCCGCCCCGGCGCCCGAGTCGCTGCCCGCGATGGTGAGGACGGCGGGCCGGCCGCGGCCGAGGCGCTGCGACCTCGCATGTTCCTCGCTCACCGTCGCCCGCAAGCCCGGACTCCCCCTAGCCGTCCGGCTCGCCGGCCAGGTCGGCCAGCCGAGGCCCGAGTCCGAAGACCAGCAGGAACTGGTAGGGGAGGAAGGTCTCGTGAAACAGCAGCTCGAGGCCGGCGGCCCGCGCGTCGCGGACGACGGCTTCGGCGTCGACCCGCTGGTCCATCGGCGGGCCGGGGCCGTGGCCCTCCTTGGTGAAGTCGACGATGCCCACCCGGCCCTGGGGCTCGAGGACGCGCGCGACGTCGCTCAGCAGCGAGACGGGGTTGGCGACCTCGGCGTAGACGTCGACGATGAGGACGGCGTCGAGCCCGTCCGGCAGCATCGGGTCCTCGGGGGTGCCGAGCACCGTGTGGACGTTGGTGAGGCCCTCGCGGTCGACCCGGTAGTCGATGGCCTCGAGCATCGGCCGCTGGATGTCCTCGGCGTACACGCGGCCGTTGGGGCCGACCCGCCGGGCCAGCCGCACCGTGAACCAACCGGCCCCCGCCCCGACGTCGGCGACGGTGGCCCCGTCGGCGATGTTCAGGGCGTCCATGATCTCGTCCGGCCTCTGCCAGATGGCGCGGTCGGGGGCTTCGAGGAGACCGAGGTCCTCGGGAGGGAAGAGCCGCGCGTGGGGCAGGTTCTGGGCCGCGACGGCGGCCGGACCCAGCGCCGCGAGCAGCCACACCACCGCCGCCCGGTGCATTCGTCTGGTCATGAGCCTCGCTCCGGGGCGGCGCCGCCGGCCGCCGCCTCCCGCTCTTCCCCCGGTGCCGCCGCCTCCGCGTTCGGCTCCAGCGCCTCGCACGGCAATCGTTGCGGACCGCCGAGGTCCGGCAGCGGCGGCCGGCCGAACCCGCGGCCCGCCGCCAGCGCGTCGACGGCGGCCGACGCGAGGTCCTCGACCGCCAGCAGCTCGAACGGCGTCGCCGCGGTCGGCTCCAGCCACTTCAGGTAGCCGCCGCACCCGGTGCACGCGGCCGCCCGGTCCGCCGCGCCGGGCGACGCGGTCAGCCACGTCGGGGCGGGGTCGGCGGCCCGGCAGTACGCGCACCGGTCGGGGCGCGCCGGCCAGTCGAGCCCGCAGAAAGAGCAGCGCAGCCGGCCGGTCCCGCCGACCGCCTCGGCGAACGCCGGCCACGATCCGCAGGCCGGGCAGTGGCCGTGGGGCCACCGGTCGCGAGCGGCGAGGGCGTCCCCGGTCCCGGCCCCCAGCAGCGCCCCCACCGCGACATGGGCGGCGGGGCCGGCCGCGAGCTCGGCGGCGAGCCAGAGCACGTCCGGGGCGATGCCCTCGTGCAGCGCCTTCACGCGGATGGCGTGCTGGTTGCGGTCGAACGACGCGGCCAGCAGCGACGCCATGTCGATCCGCCCCGAGTCGAGGCAGCCGCGCGCGCGGCGCGCGACGTCGCCCGCGCCTCCCGCCGCGAGGTCGTCGCAGGCCGCGAGCACGAGCGGCGCCAGCAGCGCCACCGGCAGCCCCGCCGACTCGCCGCGCAGGAACGGCTCGCCGGCCGCGAGCTTCTCGGCGACCCGCCGCGGGGTGAGGTGGCGGGCGGGCGCCTCGCGCCGCAGCCGGTCCACGGCGCCGATGGTGCGGACGACCATGGGCCGCTGCACCGCGATGGCGGGCGCGAGGTCAGGCTGCGCGGCGGCGATGGCCGCCCACCGGGTCTCGGCGCGTCGGGCCAGCGATTCGGGGTCGGGGGTCGTCGCATTCACGGGCGATCGTCAGGGGTCGGAGGAACCTGGGCGCAAAAACGGTCCGGCCGCGGCTCCACCCGGCGACCGACCCGCCGGGGGGTCTTCGCTTCTCCGTGCCGCGGATTCGCGACCGTCCCTAATTCTACGGCATGGTTGCCCACGGAGGCAGCGGGGCGGCCGCGGGTGCACGACATCATGGTGAGATGACCGCCCCCCGATGGTGAGACGACTGCCTCCGGCAGTGCCTGGCGCTCTCGATTCACCGGGAAGGGCCGGGCCGCGACTCCCGCCGACACGCGTGTCCGATGGGCTTCGGCGCCTGCGCACGAGGCGGCACCCCGTCTTGCGCAACGGCACGCCCCGATGCCTCCCGTGCGGTTGAAGTGCCGCCCGCGTCGCGCTTATACTCGAATGCGGGCTCCATTGCACGGAGCCTTGGGGGAGAACCTTGGGATGGCAGAGCTGATCACGGTTACCGAGACCGCCGCATCGAAGATTGCCGCGCTGATGGCGGAAGAGAACAAGGAGAACGCGGGGCTCCGGGTCTTCGTGCAGGGCGGCGGATGCTCCGGCTTTCAGTACGGTCTGATGATCGAAGAGGGCAGCGGAGACGTCTCGGCCGACAAGATCTTCGAGTCGAACGGCATCAACCTGTACGTGGACCCCATCAGCGTCCGGTACCTGTCGGGCGCGGAGGTCGACTTCGTCGACAACCTGACCGGCGGGGGATTCACCATCAGGAACCCGAACGCCAAGTCGACCTGCGGGTGCGGGTCGTCGTTCAACGTCTAGGACTCCGTACGCCCCGCAAGGCGGCGCGGCAGGGCGAGAGCGGCCACCTTCTCCGTACCGGTCGTCCCGGGGCGAATCCCATTCGCTCGACCGCGGGTGACCGGCGCCCGGCGCGTGCCGCCGCACGGGCGGCCTCTCGTGCCCGGGTGGCCATGGACTCGCAAGCAGAGTACATCGAACGGCTGCGGCCGGCCGGCGGCAAGCGCTCCGGCAAGCGCGACCTCGTGGTCAGCGTCTTCCTGCGCCAGGAAGGCCACCTGAGCGCCGACGACCTCGTCGACCTGATGCGCGAGGAGGACAAGCGCATCAGCCGGGCCACCGTCTACCGCACGCTGCAGTGGATGGTCGACGCGGGCATCGCCCGCAAGGTCGACTTCGGCGAGGGCCGCTTCCGGTTCGAGCACTCGTACCGCCATCCCCGGCACTTCCATCTCATCTGCAAGTCCTGCAACCGGTCGTCCGAGTTCCTCAGCTCCGACGTCGAGGTGCTCCTGGCCGAGATCGCCGAGGCCCGCGGCTTCCTGGCGCGGCAGAGCGTGGTGCAGATCTACGGCACCTGCGAGGAGTGCCAGAAGGGAGAGCGCGCGTCGCCGCGCCCGGCCGGGGCCACCGAGACGGTGTTCGCCCGCGACGCGCTGCGCATCGCCATCGCCACCGAGCGCAGCGGGCTCGAGTTCTACAGCCGGGGGGCCGGGCTGGTTCGCAACGCCCGCGCCCGCAAGGTCTTCGAGAGCCTCGCGGACGAGGAGAAGGAGCACCTGTCGACGCTCGAGGCCCGCTACGAGCAGCTGCGGGCCGACGATCCGGACCTCGAGTCGTACCCGACCTTCCTGTACTTCAAGGGGGCGTCGGACGGGCTGTTCGCCGAGGGGGCCGAGCGGCTGCGGCAGGTCGTCGACGACCGCGAGGCGCTGATGATCGGCATCCGCTGCGAGCGCGCTTCCCACCGGTTCTTCAAGCGGTACGGCGAGCGCTTCGAGGACTCCGAGGGCAAGCGCATCTTCCTGGAGTTCGCGGACGAGGAGCGCGAGCACCTGCAGCTGCTGATCAGGGAGTATCGAGCGCTGGTCGGCCAGGCCCGGACACGCCGCGGCCGGGCCCGCCCCGTCGGTTGACCGTCTCTCCTCGTCACGGCTTCCCCGCCACCACCTGCGCCACCGCGGTCGGGTCGCGGCGTTCCTCGTCGTGCCGGATCGTCCAGTCGGCGAAGACCCCCCGCAGCTCGCCGGGGCGCAGCAGGTGCTCCGGCGACCGCGGTCCCGTGCCGTGGGCGAGCTGGGCGACCGTGAACGTCTCGTAGATCACGAAGCCGCCGCGCCGCACGGCGCCGCGAAGACCCGGCCAGAGCGAACGCTGCAGGTAGTTGGTGCAGATGATCAGGTCGAACCGGTCGCGGGGCAGGGGCGACACCTCGAGGTCCGCGACCCAGAGCCGCGCCGTCGACCCGCCGGCGCGGACCTGGCGCAGCCGGCCGAGGTCGCGGTCGACCCCGTAGACCCGGAACCCCGCCGCGGCGGCGGCCCGGGCATGCCGGCCCGTGCCCGTCGCCACGTCGAGGACGTCGCGCCGCGGGCCCAGGCTGGCGCGCAGCCGGGGCAGCCAGCCGGCGACGAAGGGCGAGGGGGCGGCGGTCACCGGCCGGGCCCCCCGACGCCGCACGTTGATATCATGATCGGCCGATGTCCGCCGCGTTGATTACCGCCTCGGTGCTCTCGCTCGCCGGCCTGCTCGTCAGCTTTGCCCTGGGCTACGTCGCCACCGCCCCGGAAGAGGTCCTTCGGCACGCGACGTTCGCGATCTTCGTGACGCTGATGACCCTGCTGGCGCACTCCATGACCATGTTCTACCTCATCGGCAAGGGCCGCGCCATTCGCGACGCGGTCGCCGAGGGGGGGCTGACGACCGACGCCGCCGCCCGCGTGTCCGCGCTGCGGGGGCCGGTGTTCAAGCTCGCGACGCTGGCCATCGCCGCGACCATGCTCACCGCCATCGTGGGGGGCGGGGTCGACACCGGCGTCGTTCCCGCCGGGGTGCACGCCTTCCTGGCGATGCTGGCGATCGGGGCCGGGGCGATGGCGTTGCGGGCGATCGTGCATGCCCTGAACGAGTCCTCCCGCATCGTCGACGAGGTCAACCGCGACCTCGGGGCCTGAGTGGCGCCGGTGTTCTCCAGGATTCTCCTCTTCGACATCGACGGGACGCTGCTGCTGTCGGGGCGGGCCGGATACCGCGCGCTGACCCGGACGTTCGAGGAGCTCTTCGGCGTGCCCCGCGGCTTCGACGACATTCCGGTGGCGGGCCGGACCGACGAGCTGATTCTCACCGCGGCGGCGGATCGGGCGGGGGTGGCCATCGACGCGGCGGCGCGGGCCCGCTTCCACCGGCGCTACTGCGAGCTCTTCGCCGACGAGATCCACTTTCCGGGGCCGCGGAAGGGGCTGATGCCCGGCGTGTCGCGGCTGCTGGAGGCCCTCGCCGGGAACGACGCGGTGCGTTGCGGGCTCGTCACCGGCAACTTCGCGCGGCCGGCGCGCATCAAGCTGGAGCACTTCGACCTCTGGCGGTACTTCGGCTTCGGGGCCTACGGGGACGATGCGCCGGTGCGGGACGCCCTGGTGCCGATTGCCGTCGAGCGGGCCCGCCGGGTCCGGGTCGAGGTGCGGCGGCCGGGCGACGTCGTCGTCATCGGCGACACGCCCCTCGACGTGCAGTGCGCGGCCGCCGCCGGCGCCCGGTGCGTGGCGGTGGCCACCGGCTCCTACGACGAGCCTGCCCTGCGCGAAGCGGGAGCCCACGACGTGCTGCCGGACTTCAGCGATACGGAGACGGCCCTCGCAACCCTCCTGGCCGGCCGCGAGTCTGCGGCGTAGCACGGGGCGGACTCCTGCCGGGTGGCTTGGCGCCCAGCGGAGCCGGAAACGGCGATTGGCGGGAACGATGGCGTAGCACGGGGCGGATTCCCGCCGGGTGGCTTGGCGCCCGGCGGAGCCGGCAACGACGAATTGGCGGGACGTGACGTGGAACGGGGTGGACTCCTGCCGAATGGCTTGGCGCCCGGCGGAGCCGGAAACGACGAATTGGCGGGACGTGGCGTAGAACGGGGTGGACGCCTGCCGGGTGGCCGGGGCGTCCGGCGAAGCCGTCAGGCGACGGTCGGCGGGGCAGACGACGGAGCCCGCGGGACGGATGCGAGGTTGGCGGAAGCGCCTGGGAGTCGAACCCAGCCCCCCCGCGTTGGCGGGGGGCGACCGATTTTGAAGACCGGGAGGGCCACCGGGCCCCGTTCGCTTCCTCGACCCGCCTCCGCGCCGCAGGTCGACGCGGAAGCGGGCGCCGCCAGCGCGGGGCGCGGACCCGAGCGCCGACCACGATCCGCATGCGCGTGACGGGATGACGGCGCAGAGGTCTCGGGGAAGGCGCCAGCGGTACAAACGAACGCGCAGACCGCACGCCACGCGGCAAACGGTCGTTAAACCGCGGGCTGCGATGTGAACGTGCGGCCGCTCTCGAGACCGACCGGATCGTGCAAGGAGCCGTCCCGTCGTCGGGCGGGGCGGCGGAGGCGAAGCGCTAGCCCTCTATCAGGCGCACTTCGCCGGCCCGGGGGCCCTTGGTCGATTCCTCGGTCTGGAACTCGACCCGCTGGCCTTCCCGGAGCAACTCGAAGACTGCCCCGCGCACCGCGCTGCGGTGGAAGAAGTGCTCGATCCCCCCCTCGTCGCGAATGAACCCGAACCCCTTGTCGATCAAGAGACGTGCGATAGTACCGCTGGGCATGCGAACTCCTTCGATGCCGAATCCCAACCGCCGCGACGGTGCCCAGACGCCTCGTCGACCAGTCGGGACCTGACGGACAACCCCCCATCGCAGGCCGGGGCGGCCGCCAGAACCACCCGCTACCCCCGATGAGGGCGGGTTGCGAGGTCCTCGTCTTCAACGGAACCACGCCTCTCGGTGTGCCCGACATCGAGGCTCGGGCCGCCACCGAAAGGGGCCAGTCTAGTGACGTTGGTCGGTAGAAGTCAAGCGCGGGCCGGTTGGGCGCGTCCCCGCTCGCGGGAAAGCCCGGCGGGAGGCCCGGCGCCGGGCCGGGGTTCGCGGCCCCGCGGTCCGGCGCATCGAGCCTCCGCGATACTATTCGGCAGGGGCCGGCGGCTTGGGGGCCGGCTTCGCGGGCTTCGCCGGCTTCACCGGGGGATAGGTGGTCCAGAAGTGCCGATTGCAGGCGGGGCATTCCCAGAACTGCTGCGGCTGCCACGGATCCTCCGGGCCGGGATCCCGCAGCTCCATCGGCGCGCCGCATCGCTGGCAACGAACGGAGACGTCGGGGTGGTCCATGGGCGGAATTGTAGTGTTCCCGCCGGGAGAGTTGCAATACTCGGCGGGTGAGGCCGCGGGCGGGTCAGGGCGCCCGACCCGGCAACGGGCTTCATGAGAAGCGAGGATCTGCAAGCGTGATTCCCGGGGTGGTGCTGGCCGGCGGTGCGTCGTCCCGCATGCGGGGCCGTCCGAAGGCGCTCCTCCCGGCGGGGCCGGGCCGCGGGACCTTCCTGGAACGGATCGTGTCGACGCTGCGGGCGGGCGGCGTCGACGACGTGGTGATCGTGACCGGCCATCACCACGATGCGGTCGGCGGTCGGGCGTCGCTCCTGCGGCCGATGGTCCGGGTGGTGCGCAACCCGCGGCCGGAGCAGGGCCAGCTCTCCTCGCTGCTCGCCGCCCTCGGGGTCGTCGACCACCCCGGCGTGAGCGCGATGCTCGTCACCCTGGTCGATCTGCCCCTCGTCTCGGCCGCGACGGTACGGGCGGTGCTGGACGCCTACCGGCGGACCGGCGCTCCCCTCGTGCGCCCGGGCCGGGGCGGCAGGCACGGCCATCCGGTGGTGTTCGATCGCGGGCTCTTCCCCGAGCTGCGGCAGGCGGATCCGGCGCGCGGCGCCAAGCCGGTGGTGCGCGCGCACGAGGCGGCGGGGTGCGTGGTCGCCGTCGACGACCCCGGCGCCTTCACCGACGTGGATACGCCCGAGGACTACCGGCGGTGCTTCGGCGTCGCGCCGCCCCTTCCCGGCCCCGCCGGATCGCCGGGGGGCGGCGGTTGATTGCCGGACGGCATCCGGATAGAATGAATCCGGCTGGGCCAGTGGCGCAGTTGGGAGCGCGCGTGAATGGCATTCACGAGGTCACGGGTTCGACCCCCGTCTGGTCCACCATCCTCTCCTCTCGGGTTTCTTCCTGACACTCGCTGAACGTCGCCCATGTTCCGGAAGGGCGAATTGCCGGTCGGGACAGGGCTCAGTTCCCGGCCGACCGGCCGTTCTGGCCGTACCGCAGTGCAGACGAGCGGTGAGCGAGGGCCAGCCAGTCGGCCAACCGCTCGACCGCCTGCTCGGGCGTCTCGCCGTAGAAGGGCATCAGGGCCGTCGGTCCGCCGGTTGCGCCGATCAGGTAGGCGCGCCACCGGTCGGGGTCGACCAGGGCCGCCTCGATGACGTATCGGCGATCGTTGATGGCGCGTTCGAAACGGTGAGCGGGCACGGTTTTCTGGGCGTTTGAACGGTGAGTTTTCGAGTGCGACGGTGAGAAGGGATTGTAGCCGGCTGGAGGTGTCGATCAAGCGAAGGAAGGTACGAAGACCGATCCACACCCTCCCGGTTGCCGGGGACGATGCCCTTGGTCCCGGCAGAAAAAAAACTCCTCTTCACTGGTGATTCACATTCTGTGCACACGAATTGCACAGCTTTTCCATAGCCCGTGCGGGTCGGCCCGACGCGGACCCCCCGGCCCACCGTACTGCCGTGACTGCCTCGCCTCGGATCCGCCTGTTCAGCGCCCCGGACCTGCCGTCGTTTCGCCGGGCGATCGCCGATTGCCTCGACTGGGACCGGTCCTGGGACCTGCGCGCGTCGATGGTCCTGGTGGCGTCCCGCGCGGCCGCCGGGCAGCTGCGGTGGACCCTCGAGCAGCGGCTGCTGGCGCGGAGGGCGGCGCTCGTGCTCCCTCCCCTGGTGACCCGCGACGGGCTCTACGGCGAGCTGCATCGCCGGTTGGACGAGGCCCCGCCTCGGCTGGGCGCGGTCGAGCGGCTCGTGTGCGGACGGGCGGCGGCCGGCGAGGCGAGGGCCTCCGGCGCGGAGCCGCCGTTCAACCTGCGGCCGGGGCTGGTCGACGAGCTTCTCGGGCTCTACGACGAGCTGCGCCGCAACCGGCGCGAGGTCGACGCCTTCGAGCGGGTGCTCGTCGAGACGCTGGAGCCGAGCCGGGACCTCGATCGCGGCGCCCGCCGAATGCTGCGTCAGACGCGGTTTCTCGCCGCGATGTTCCGGGCCTACGAACGTCGGGTCGCGGCCTCGGGCCGGATCGACGAGCACGGGGTGCGGGCGTCGGCCCTGGCGCGCGGGCTGCGCCGCCCGGTGCCGCAGGTGGTGCTGACGGTCGCCGACCGGGCCTCGGGGCACGAGGGTCTGTGGCCCGGGGACTTCGACCTGCTGGCCCGCCTTCCCGGCCTCGTCCGGCTCGACGTGGTGTCGACGTCGTCGCTGCTGGCGGCCGGCTATCGGGAGCGGCTCGCCGACCTGCTGCCCGGCATCGAGGAGACGGCGGTCCCCCCGGCGCCGGGGGCGCGCGCGCGCCTCGTCGCGCCGGACCCGGCGCCGGGGCGGCGGTACTTCACGTGGCGCGACCGCGAGGAGGAGCTGCTGGCCGTCGCCCGGCAGGTGAAGAGCCGGCCCGCCGACGAGCGCACCGCGGTGGTGTTCCAGCGGCCGCTGCCGTATCTGTACGCGGCCCGCCACCTGTTCGCCTCGGCCGGGGTCCCCTGGGAGGCGACCGGCACGCTGCCCCTGGCCTCCGAGCCCTTCGCGGCGGCGATCGACCTGGTGCTGTCGTTCGTGTCGTCGGGGCAGGCGCGCCGCCCCACCGTCGAGCTGCTCCGGTCGCCGCACTTCCGCTTCTTCGATGCGGACGGGCCCCTCGACCCGTCGGCGATACCGGCCCTCGACCGGGCCCTCCGCGAGGCGCGGTACGTGGGCCGAGACGGCGACGAGGGCGGGGACGGCGCCGACGGCCCGCTCCGCCGGCTCGCGGTGCGCTGGGCCGGTGGCGACGGCCGCGCCCGCCGCGCCCCGGCCGCCCGGGCCGCGCGAGCGGCGGCGGCGGCCGGCGACGAGCTCGGGGCGCTGGCCCGGCGGGGTCCGGCGAGCGCCCTGATCGACTGTCTGCTGCGGTTCGTCGACGCGCACCGCCCGCCGCCACCGGACGACGCCGAGATCGCGTCGCGCGAGTCGCGGGCGCGCGGGGCGGTGCTCGGCATCCTGCGCGACTGGCGGGACGCCCATGTCCGGCACGACGATCCGGTCGTCGATGCGGCCGCGATCACGTCCACGCTGCGGCGTCTGCTCGAGGCGGCGACCTTCGCCGCGCCCGCGGGTGGTGCCGATGCCGCCGCCGCTGTCGCTGGTGCCGGCGTCGTGCTCGTCGATGCGCAGGCCGCGCGGTACGGCGTATTCGACAATCTCTGCCTGGTGGGTCTCGTGGACCGCGAGTGGCCCGATCTCTCTCGCGCCAGCTCGTTGTACCCCGCGGCGCTCCTGCACCGGCTCGGATGGCCGCGCGAGGCCGACCGGCAGCGGGCGGCCCGCGCCGCCTTCCGCGACCTGCTGGGGTCGGCGGCCCGTCGCGTCACGGTGTCCACCGTCGCCTTCGAGGACGACGCGGTGGTGGCGGGGTCGCCGCTACTCGAGGACCTCGCCGACGCGGACGTCGAGGTCGGCGTCGAGTCTCCGCCCGGCGGCCGGGTGACGGCGGACGCGGGGCTCGCCGAGGTCCCCGCCGCGGTCCCCCTCGCGGACGAGCCGGCCGCGTGGCTGGCCCTGCGGGAACGGCGCCGGGCCGGGGCGGACGCCCGGGTCGGCGGCCGGACCGGCCCGCTGGCGCCGGCCGTCTACGCGGTCAGCGCGGTCGAGCGCTACCTGAGCTGTCCCTTCCAGTACTTCGCATCGGCGGTGCTGCGGCTCGGCGACGAGCCCGACGACGAGGTCATCCTGGGCCCGCGCTCGCGGGGCCGCTTCGTGCACGACGTCCTGCGCGCGTTCTTCGAGCGCTGGCAGGACGAGGACGGCGGCGCCGTCGACGTCGAGTCGTTCCCGCGCGCCCGCGCCCTCGCCGCCGCGGTGGCCGAGGAGCGGCTGAATGAGTTGCCGCCCCGGGACCGGGCGGTGGAGCGGGTCCGGCTGCTGGGGTCGCCGGCCGGCGCCGGCGTCCTCGACCGCCTGCTGATGCTCGAGGCGGATCGTCAGGGCCGCGTGCTGGAGCGGCTGCTGGAGGTCCGGCTCGACGGCGTGCATCGGCTCGACGGAGAGGCCGGGCCCCGCCCGGTGCGGCTGCGCGGCACCGCCGACCGCATCGATCTGATCGAGGGCGGGCGCTTGCGGGTGGTCGACTACAAGACCGGCCACGCGCCCGACCGCGCCCGCTCGCTGCAGCTTCCCGTCTACGGGCGTTGCGCAGAGCAGGCGCTCGCGGGCCGGCGCGGGGGCGAGTGGCGGCTCGCCGAGGCGGGCTACGTCGCGTTCGGCGAGGCGCGGCCCTGGGTCCCGCTGGACCGCCGGCAGGACATCGCGGCGGCGTCGGCCGAGGGCCAGCGCCGCTTTCTGGAGACGGTCGACGGCATCGAGGCGGGGCGGTTTCCCGTGCGCCCCGCCGAGCCCTACCGCTGCGCCTTCTGCGACTACCCCACGGTGTGCAGGAAGGACTACGTCGGTGACGAGTGAGCGCCAGCTGCCGCTGTTCGGGGAGGGGCCCGAGGATGCCCGCGGCCGGCGGACCCGAGGGGGCCGCCCCGGCGTCCTGCGCGACGCGGCGGCGCGGGCGTTCGCCGTCGATCCGGCCAACAACGTCGTCCTGGAGGCCTCGGCGGGCACCGGCAAGACGACCGTCCTCGTGTCGCGCTACGTCAATCTGCTGCGGGCCGGGGTGGACCCGTCCAACATTCTCGCCATCACGTTCACGCGGCAGGCGGCGGCCGAGATGCGCGACCGCATCATCCGGCAGCTCCGGCGCTCGGCCGAGGGTCCGCCCGCCGACCGGGACCGCTGGCGGGGGCTGCGCGACCGGCTGGGAGACATCGCCATCAGCACCATCGACGCGTTCTGCCTGTCGCTGCTGCGCGAGTTTCCCCTCGAGGCGGACCTCGACCCGGGGTTCGGGATGACGGACGAGACCGAGGCGCCCCGGCTCGTCCAGCAGGCGCTGGACCGCACCCTCGCGGTCTGCGGCGCGCTGGCCGGCGACGACGCCGCGGTGGCGATGGTGCTGGCCCGCCTGGGGCCGGGACGCGTGCGGAGCGCGCTGGCCCATCTGCTGGAGCGGCGGCTGGTGGCCCCGGCGGCGCTGCAGCGGTTCCTGATGGCGGGGCCCCGCGGGTTGACGGCCGACGGCGCGTGCCGCGCGGCGGCGGCGAGGGTCGCGCGCGTCCTCGCCGGCGTGGACGGCGGCCTCGAGCGGTTCCTCGCCGACGGCCCCCTCGAGCATCCCCGGTTCCGGGCCCTCGCGCGAGCCCTTCCGGGGCTCGCGGAGCACGACCGGTCCCAGCCGGAGGGGCTGCGTCTCGTGCTCGACCGCGTCCGCGAGTACTTCCTGACCGCGGCGGGAGAGGCGCGCCGGCGGTTCGCGCCGTTCCGCGCCGATCACTGCCGGTCTCCCGCGGCGTGGCGGCGGCACCGCGACCTCGCGCGAGCCGCCGCCCCCGCGGTGGCCGAGGCGCTGGCCGCGTTCGACCGAGATCTCAACGTGGTGCTCGCGCGGGGCGTGCAGCGCCTGTTCGCGATCGCCGTCACCGAGTACGAGCGCGAGCTCGCCGCCCGCTCCGTGCTCGACTTCTCGGGGGTGCTGGCCCGCGCCCTGGACCTGCTGCGCCGCATGGACGAGTTCGCCCAGAGCCGGTACCGGCTCGAGTCGCGCTATCACCACGTGCTCGTCGACGAGTTCCAGGACACGAGCCGGGCGCAGTGGGAGCTGGTGTCGCTGCTCGTGAAGTCGTGGGGGGAGGGGCTCGGCCTCGTGCACGACGCCCCGGTGCCTCCCTCGGTGTTCGTCGTCGGCGACCGCAAGCAGTCGATCTACGGGTTCCGCGACGCCGAGGCCGCGGTCATCGAGGACGCCGCCGCCTCGATCGGGGCCCTGCGCCCGGAGGGCGGGGTGCGCCGGTCGATCTCGCACAGCTTCCGCGCGGTGCCGGCCCTGCTCGCGTTCGTCAACGACCTGTTCGGCGCCGTCGACAAGGCCGACCGCCCCCGCGACGGGTTCAGGTACGACGCGAGGGACCGGTTTCCCGTCGAGCCCGGGCCGGCGCCTCCGCGGGGGGCCGCCGACGACGGGCCTGCCGCGGACCCGCCGCTCGGGCTGGTGCTCGCCGACAGCCTGGAGGGGTGCGCGGAGCGGGTCGCCGGCGAGGTGGCCCGGCTGCTCGACGGGGCAACGGTGCGGGACCGCGACGAGGGGACGGTCCGACCCGCCGCCCCGAGCGACGTCGCCATACTGTTCCGGTCGCGCGAGACGCACCGGGAGTTTCAGGCCGCCCTGGAGGCGCGGGGGATTCCCGCCTGCGTCTACAAGGGCCTCGGGTTCTTCGACGCCGACGAGATCAAGGACTGCCGCGCCCTGCTCCGGTTCCTCGCGGACCCCGCTTCGGAGCTGCGGGCGGCGGCCCTGCTGCGCTCGCGGCTCGTCGGCGTCACCGATCGCACCCTGGCCGAGCTGGCCGGTCAGCTCGCCGAGGCCCTGCACCCGGGCGGGCCCGGGCCCCTCCTCGAACCGCTGGATCCGCTGGACCGGGACGTCCTGCTGCGCCTGCGGGCGAGCGTCCCCCGCTGGCTGGCCGCGGTCGACCGGGTCCCCCCGCCGAGACGATCGACCGCATTCTCGCCGACTGCGCCTACGCGTTCGAGCTGCAGGGGCCGCGTCTGGTGCAGGCGCGGGAGAACCTGAAGAAGCTGCGCGGGCTGGTCCGCCGGGTGCAGAACCGCGGGTTCGCCACCATGGCCCGCATCGCCGAGCACGTCGACCGCCTCTCCGGCGACGTGTCGAACGCGGTGGTCGACGCCTTCGATGCCGTCAACCTGATGACCGTCCACGCCGCCAAGGGGCTGGAGTTTCCGGTGGTGTTCCTGGTCGAGCTGGCGCGCGGGGCGGGCGGTCCCCCTCCGCCGATCCGGGTGGTGGCCGACCGGGGCGACGGCGAGCCGTCGGTCTCGGTGGCCCCGTTCCGGTCTGCCGCCGATCGTGACCAGCGGGACCGGGAGCGGGAGGAGAGCAAGCGGCTCCTCTATGTCGCGGCGACCCGCGCGCGCGACCGCCTGTACCTGTCGGCGACCCTCGCCGCCGGGGTCGTCGAGCCGGGGGTCGGGAGCCTGGCCGCGGTGATGCCGCCGGCGCTCCTGGCCCGGCTCGCGGCGGGCGCGGAGGGGGGGCGGGTGAGCTGGACGGGCCCGTCGGGTCGTGCCCACCGCTTCGCGGTGGTCGGGGCGGCGGCCGCGGGGGGGGCCTTCCGGCCGTCCGAGGCGCCGTTCCCGGCCGGGCCGGACCGGTTCGGGCCGTGGCGTCCGGCCGGGGGGCCGCCCCGGGTCGCCGCGACGGCCCTCGCGGCGGGCGCGGCGGCGGGCGGGGCGTCGCCGGCGCCGGGCGTCGCGACACCCCTCGCGGCGGGCGGGGCGGCGGCGCCGGGCGTCGACGGCGTGGTGGGGCGTCTCGTCCACCGGCTCCTGCGGGAGGACGGCGAGCGGGGCGGCCCCGGCCCGGGCGCCGCCGATCCGGGCGACCGGGCCCTGGCGGCGATGGAGGGGGAGGAACGGGCGCGGGCCGACGCTCGGGCGCTGGCCGCAGCGGCCGCGGGCGTCTACCGCCGGACCGTCGGCCGGGCGGACGTGGCCGCGCTCCTCGAGGGAGACTGCCTCTTCGAGGTGCCGTTCACGCTCCGCCGCGCCGGCGGCGCGGGACCCGTCTTCGTCCGCGGGGCGATCGACTGCCTTCGCCGTTGGCCCGACGGGCGGATCACCGTCGTCGAGCTCAAGACGGGCGCGGCCCGGCCCGAGCACGAGCGGCAGCTCGCGCTCTACGTCGAAGCGGCGAGCGCGCTGTTTCCGGAACGGCCGGTCGACGGCCGCCTGCTGTACCTGTCGTGAACCGGATGAGGCTGCCGTCGGACGCGGAGTCAGCCGCGGATGAGGACCGGATCGGCGACGAGCCGGTCCGCCCAGGTCCGGGCCTCGGCCGCGGCCTCGGCTTCCGTGCGGCCCACGAGGATGACCGAATCGAGCGGCTCGTCGCTGCCGTCCCGGGTGACCCAGGCAATCCAGTGCGCGCCGTGGGACCGGGTCCTGATGTCCAACTGGATGGTGTCAGTCGTCATGGCCGCCCGAGATCGTATCGTACCGCGCCCGCGGTTGCGCAAGCCGCGTGAGGCGCCCGGCTCGCCGCCGGCCGGCCCCGCCCGCGGCCTCGCCGCCGGCTCGTCACGGCCTTCGGTACCCGCAGATGAGACACTGCCAGCGGCCGGCCTCGCCTTCCGGGCGCTCGGCGCGGCCGGACGGCAGCGAGTCCATCAGCGCCTGCCAGGGCGGGGCGGTGGGCTCGAGGATGCCGCCGCAGTCCGGGCAGGTCGGCAGCGTGGGCCGGCCGGAGCCCGGCGTCGGCGCCGCTGGGTCGGGCATGGGGCGCACAACGGTAGCACCCGGCTCCCCGGTTGACAAGCCATTGACAAGGCCGGAGGGCCACTCCTAAGGTAATTGGCCGATGTCCGACTACCGCCGGAGACTCGGTCTGCCGCACTCGCCCACCCTGCACGAGGTCCGGCGCGCCTGGCGCGACCTCGCGCGGCGGTCCCGGGCGCAGCGCGGCGAGCCGGGCGAGCGGCTCGACACGTGGCACGTGGCCTATGCCGTGGACGCGCCGGACGGCGTCGCGGCGGGGCGGGGCCCGTCCGCGGTCGCGCCGGCGCGCGCGGAGGCGAGCGACGAGGCCTTTCGCGACGAGGTGGACGTCGACTTCCCGTCGATGGCGAAGCTCGTCGACCGCATGCGGCGATCGTTCCTCGGCGAGGCCGCCCCGTGTCTCCTGTCCGCCGACGTGCGCCTGACGCCGTCGCAGGCCGACCGCGGCGTCAGCGTGCCGTTCGACGTGTCCCTGCGCCATACCTGCCCCGCGTGCGGCGGGCGCGGCGAGGTGTGGCCCGACCCCTGCGGCGCCTGTCACGGCAGCGGGGCGGGGCTGCTGCCGCATCAGCTCCAGCTCGTGGTGCCGCCGGGGGTGAGGGATGGCACCTGCCTGCGTTTCGACGTGACTCCCCCCTACGCGCCGGCGGCCCGCGTCCGGATGCGCATCTCGGTGCCGTGACCCTCCGCGGGCCGGACGCACGGCCCGACCCGTCCGGGTCGGCGTCTTCAGAACTTGTCGGTGTACTCGCTGACGCCCGGCACCAGCAAACGGCCGCCCTGCAACGCCTTCGCGATGCAGGCGACATGGAGCACCAGCACCCCGAGCTGGGCCAGAGGCGCGAGCAGGAACGCGAGCCACCCCGCCATGCCGCTCAGGATCGCGAGGGCCATGAACCCGACGAACTCGGTCCCGAACAGGACCAGTCCGTGCTTGGCGTGCCACCGCACCTCGTGGTCCTGCTCCTCCACGAGGAGCGGGACGAGCGCCAGCAGCCAGAGGTAGGCCAACACGATCATCAACCCCCGGTTCGGCGACGCGGCTCCCGGTGGCGGGGCTCCCGGCGGGGGCGCCCCCGGTGATGCGGTTCCCGGCGGCGGCGGGGCTCCCGGCGGTGGGGCTCCCGGCGGGGCGGAGCCGGGAGGCGGCGGTGCGGGGGGCGGAGCCGACGCGGAGGGTGCCGCAGTCTCGGCCGTCGGCGGTGCGGTCGCCGGCGCGGCCTCGGGAGCTGGCGGTTCGGCCCCGGCCGTCGGCGGTGCGACCCCGGCCGTCGGCGGTGCGCCCGGCCGTCAGCGGTTCGGCCCCGGCCGTCGGCGGTGCGGTCGCGGGAGTCGGCGGTGCGGTCGCGGGAGTCGGCGGTGCGGTCGCGGGGGTCGGCGGTTCGGTCGCGGGGGTCGGCGGTTCGGTCGCGGGGGTCGGCGGTTCGGTCGCGGGAGTCGGCGGCGCGGTCGCGGGAGTCAGCGGCGCGGCTTCGGGAGCTGGCGGTGCGGTCGCGGGAGTCGGCGGCGCGGTCGCGGGAGCCGGTGACGCGGGTGAGGACGGCGGTGGCGGCGGGGTCGGCGCCGAATGGGGCGTCTGTTCGTCGGTCATCATCATCTCCGGGCGCGGACCGGCGGTCCGCACCGGCTCCGGGCGCGTGCGTCCGGCCGTCCGGCCGGACCACTTGCTAGAGTTTCTACGATCTGACTAAGCTGAGAGTTCCGTTGTGGTCGTGCCGTGGCGGGAGGCGTCACCCGCGACCGGGAAGTGTCGAGGACCCATGCAGGCAGTCGAACCGTCGGCCGTGATGGAAGCGCTTCGCGTCGTTCGCGACCCGGATCTGGGCCGCGACATCGTCAGCCTCGGATTCGTGAAGGACCTCCGTGTCGACGCCGGACAGGTGTCGTTCGCGATCGAGCTGACCACCCCGGCGTGCCCCGTGAAGGAGCAGATGCACGACCAGGCGGTGGCCGCGGTCTCCGCCCTCGACGGGGTGACCGGGGTCGACGTCGAGATGACCGCCAACGTGCGGGCGGTGGCCTCGCCCGACGCGGGCCGCGCCCCCATTCCCGGTGTGAAGAACGTCATCGCGGTCGGGGCCGGCAAGGGGGGCGTCGGCAAGAGCACGGTGGCCGTGAACCTCGCCATCGCGCTGTCGCGGTACGGGGGGCGGGTCGGCCTGATCGACGCGGACGTCTACGGGCCCAACATCCCGATCATGCTGGGCGTGCGGGCGCAGCTCGAGACCGACGGCAAGAAGATCAAGCCGGCGCGCAAGCACGGGATCCCGGTGGTGTCGATGGGCTTCCTGACCCAGGACGAGACCCCCATCATCTGGCGCGGCCCGATGCTGCACGGCGTCGTCCAGCAGTTCTTCCGCGAGGTGCGGTGGGACGAGCTGGACTACCTGGTGGTCGACATGCCCCCGGGCACGGGAGACGTCGCCCTCAGCCTGAGCCAGACGGTGCCGGTGTCGGGGGCGGTGGTGGTGACGACCCCGCAGACCGTCTCCCTCGCCGACTCGCGCCGCGCCGTGGCGATGTACCGGAAGCTCAACGTGCCGGTCCTCGGCCTCGTCGAGAACATGAGCTACTTCGTGTGTCCGTCCTGCGACCACGAGAGCGACATCTTCGGCAAGGGCGGCGGCGAGACGACGGCCGAGGCGGTGGGCGTCCCGTTCCTCGGGCGCATCCCGATCTACCAGCCGATCCGCGAGGGGGGCGACTCGGGGAACCCGCTCGTCGTCGCCGAGCCGGAGTCGCCGGCCGCCCAGGCGTTCCGCGACGTGGCGGAGCGCACCGCGGCCGAGGTGTCGATCGCCGCTCTCGGCGCCGTCGCGCCCGGCGGCGCGGCCGCCGCCCCCGCCGGGGTGTCGTGAGGCAGTGCCCGGCCCCGCCGCGTCGCGCCGGGACCCGCCAGGACGCGGTGGGGGCCCTCGCCAGCGGGTCGGCGGCGCTCCGCCCCGGCGGTCGGCGGTCGCTCCGCCCCGGCGGTCAGCGGCGCTCCGCCTCGCCGGTCATCGGTACGAAGAGCACCGGGAGCACCGCCTCCTCGGTGACGCCGTCGTCGGTGCGGGTCAGCACCGTCAGCGTCTGCCGGTAGTCGCCCACCGGGATGATCATCCGCCCGCCGACGGCGAGCTGGTCGACGAGGGGCTGCGGGACGTGGTCGGGCGCCGCCGTCACCATGATGGCGTCGAACGGGGCCGCCTCCGGCCACCCCGCGTAGCCGTCGCCCTCGCGGAGCCGCACGTTGTCGTAGCCCAGCTCGGCGAGGGTGGCGGCGGCGCGGGCGGCGAGGGGAGGCACGATCTCGATGGAGTACACGGTGTCGGCCAGCTCCGCGAGCACCGCCGTCTGGTAGCCCGAGCCGGTGCCGATCTCGAGCACCCGCGCGCCGGGCGCCAGCCGCAGGGCCTGCGTCATGTAGGCCACGACGTAGGGCTGCGAGATGGTCTGCCGGTAGCCGATGGGCAGCGGCCGGTCGTCGTAGGCCGCCGCGCGGACGTCGTCGGGGACGAAGCGATGGCGCAGCACCCGCTGCATGACCTCGATGACGCGGGGATCGGTGATGTCACGGGCGATGAGCTGTCGCTCGACCATCGACATGCGGTCGCTCTCCCGGTCGGAAGGGGGCTGGGCGGCCGTGCCCGCGGCGGCTGACGCGGCGCCGGCCGACGTGCCTTCGGCGGCTGGCGCGGCGCCGGCCACGGTGTCGGCCGGCGCCGTGCAGGCGAGGAGGGCCAGCGACAGGGCCGTCGCGGTCGCGGCTCCGGCCCTGCCGCGCCTCGGGCGCCGACCATGACCAGGGGTGGGAGTCCGCGCCGTGGAACGGCCCGGACTCGTGGAGGGTTGCGGCAAGGGGAGGCCGCGGCGCGACCATGGGGTCGCGTGGGAGCTTCGCGGGCGCGCGACTCCCGGCGCGGCCGTTTCCGGGCGAGGCCGATGTTTCTGCTTCTCGTCACCGCCGGCGCGGGCGTGTTCCTGCTGTCGCATATCGCTCCCTTTCCCTTCGTCCTGGACGCGCTGACCCCGGCGCCCTCCCGCTGGAGCATGCCGGCCGCCGGCACGCCCACAATCTACCTCACCTACGACGACGGCCCGAACCCGACCGCCACCCCCGACCTGCTCGACGTGCTCGCCCGCGAGGGGGCGGTCGCCACCTTCTTCGTGCTCGACCGCCACCTCACGGCCGAGACCGCGCCCATCGTCGAGCGGATGTTCCGCGACGGGCACGCGGTGGCCCTGCACTCGCACACGCGGCGGCTTCTGCTGCTGTCGCCCGACGAGCTCGGCCGCAACCTGATCGCGGCCGCCGACCGCATCGAGCGGCTCACCGGCCACCGGCCGTGTCCGGCCTTCCGCCCCCACGGCGGGTGGCGCAGCGGGCTCATGTACGAGGGCCTGAGGCGGATAGACCACACCCTGATCGGCTGGGGCTGGTTCCTCTGGGACTGGGACTGGTTCCGGACGCGGGACCCGGATCGGCTGGTGCGGCGCTTCGCGGGCCGGGTGTCCGACGGCGACATCATCGTCATGCACGACGGCCACCACGAGGACCCGCGCCCGGACCGCCGCTACGCCGTCGACGCCACCGCCGGCCTCGTGCCGGCGCTGCGCGCGGCGGGCTTCGCGTTCGGCACCGTGTGTTGAGGCGCGGCGCCGGTCTCGGCGGGACGCGGGGTTGCGGCCCCCAGGACCTGGCCCACCAATCGTCGCCCTCGGCTCCGCTTGGCGCCCGACCAACCTCCAGGAGCGTTGCACGGCGCAGACTCCTGGTCCCGTATCGCGAACACTGTCCCTACGGCGCCGGATCGCCGCTGCCCGACAGCCACGCCTCGCGGTTGCGTTTCTGCGCGTCGGTCGGATCATCGACGGGCCGCAGCTCCCAGCGGCGGCCCGGCGGCGCCGCAGTCTCGACGGGAATGCGGCGGAGCGCCCCCCGCCGCGCCACGAGGACGTCGAGGCGGGCGCCCGCCCCGGCCTGCGCGATTCGGGCGCCCCACTCGGACGGCAGCACCCGGTGGTCGCCGATGGCGAGAATCTCGTCGTCGACGTTGAAGCCGGCCGCGTGGGCCGGCGTGTCCCGGGGCACCTGGGCCACGAGAAGGCGGCCGCCCGCGGCGCGCGTGACGACGCCGATCCAGCCGTCCTCGTCTCCCCACCGGATCGTCGCCGAAGGTCAGCCCCAGCCAGTCGAGGGCCTCCGCGTAGTCGAGCTCGGCGGTGGTGTCGAGGGCGTGCGCGAGCCAGCCCGACAGGGGCACGCCGGCCACCGCCTCGGCGGTGGCCCTGAACTCGTTGGGCATGAACCCGCGGGCGCCGGAGTAGCGGGCCCAGGCGCGGCGCAGGACGTCGTCGAGGGTCTTCGCTCCGCCCGTCGCGGCGCGTATGCGCATGTCGAGCAGGAACCCGACCACCGCCCCCTTCGTGTAGTAGCTGACCGAGGTGTTCCGCGAGTTCTCGTCGGGGCGGTAGAACTTGATCCACGCGTCCCAGGACGCCAGCGAGACCGGCTGCACCTCGCGTCCCGGCGTGGTCTGCAGCCCGCGGATCTGGCGGGACAGCGAGGCCAGGTACTCCTGCTCGGTCGAGAGCCCGGCCCGGTGCACCGCGAGGTCGGCGTAGTAGACGGTCAGCCCCTCGACGACCCACAGGCTCTCGGTGTGGACCTCGGCCTCGTAGTCGAACGGCCCGAGCTCGACGGGCCGCAGGCGCTTCCCGTTCCAGGCATGGAACAGCTCGTGGCTGACGAGGCCGAGCCAGCGGAGGTAGCGGGGGCGCGACGAGGTCGTCCAGCGGCTGGTCATGAGCAGCGTCGAGTTGCCGTGCTCGAGGCCGCCGCCGGCCTCGGTGATCATGTTCAGGAACGCATAGCGCTCGTAGGGCATCACGCCCCACATGCGGTGCAGCTCGCGGGTGATGCGCTCGGTGTCGTCCGCCGACCGCGGGCCGTCCCAGACCCCCGATTCGCCGACGTTGACGAGCTCGTGGGGCACCCCGGCGACGGTGAACGGATGGACGGTCGGATTGCCGGCCACGATCGGCGAGTCGACGAGGGTGTCGAAGTCGCGGGCGCGCCAGGCGTGGGGGGCGCCGCCGGGATGCGGCGGCAGCCCCGTCGCGGTGTCTCCCCAGGTTGCCGGGAGCTCCAGGAACACGTCGTGCGGCCGGGCGACGTCGTCGTCGGCCAGGGTGAGGAACGTCGGCGCGCCGTTCAGCATCGCGAAGTCGGCCTCGATCCAGTTCGTGCGCACCGACATCTCGCGCCCGTAGACCTGGTAGGACACCACGATGGCGTCCGCCCCCCCGGTGGCCGCCCGCCAGCGGTTCTTGCGCGACTTCTCGATCGGCAGAGGCTCGCCGCCGGGGGTGCGGGCGGTGACCCCCTCGACGTGCCGGGCGTACTCGCGGACCAGGTACGACCCCGGCGTCCACACCGCCATCATCAGCTCGACCGCGGGCCGTCCGCCGGTCGGGACGAGGGCGTCGACGGCGACGTAGTGGGTGTGCGGGGCGGGGAACCGCAGCGTATAGGCGATGGGCTCGGGCGCCTGGGCGGCCGCCGGCGGCGCCGAAGCGAGCGTCAGGGCTGCGACGAAGAGGAGTCTGCGCACGTGGGTACCGTCCTTCCCGGTCTCGGCATGGTCGTCTGCCAGGCGTCTGCGCCGTGGAACGGCGCGGGCTCCTGGAGGGTCGGTTGGGGCGCCGGCGGGGCCGAAGGCGACGATGGGCGGGCCGGGCGCATCCGGTGACGGAAGCCCGGCTGCACCCGACCCGGCCGGCGATGCACCCGCCGGACTGTCGGTTCCGCGGAGCTGACGCAGCTTCATGGTCACGATATGCCTCATGGGCTCTCGTCGCGCCCGGTCAGGCAGGCGGCGCCGCGCGGCGTTCCGCCACCGGCCGCGAGAGCTCGCGGGCGGCGACGGCGGCCCCGAGCAGGGCGGGGCGCTCCTCCAGGATCACCCGCACCGGCACCTGCTCGAGAAGGCCGCGCATCGGAGGCTTGTCGAGGAAGGCGTCGATGAAGCCGCCGGTCCGCACGGCGGGCAACAGGTTGGGCACGATGCCGCCGCCGATGTAGACGCCGGCGGTGGCCACGGTCCGGAGGGCGAGGTTGCCGGCCGCCGCCCCGAGCGCGGACACGAACAGGCGCAGGGCCTCCGCGCAGGCCGCGCAGGCCCCGGCGAGGGCGCCCGCGGTGACCGCGGCGGGCCGGTCCCCCGGCCGGTCGGGCAACGCGTCGCCGGTGCAGGCGGCCCCGCGGTGGGTGAACGCGTGCAGGTTGACCAGTCCCGGCCCCGAGACCACGTCCTCGAGCGAGACGCGCCCCCGCTCGGCCGCGAACGCCGCCGCGAAGGCCAGCTCGCGCGGTGTGCGCGCCGCGAAGTCGGCGTGTCCTCCCTCCGAGGGCATGGGGACCAGGCGGGCGCCGACCCGGTGCAGGGCGGCCTCGCCGAGCCCCGTGCCGGGGGCGATGAGGGCCGCGTTGCCGCCCGCGGCCGGGACCCCGGCGTGCACGACGGCCAGCTCGTGGGCGGCGAGCCGCGGCACCGCCCAGCCCATCGCCTCGAGGTCGTTGAGGAGCCGGACCGACGCCACCCCGAAGCGCTCGCGGATCTCGCGGGCATCGGCCGTCCAGGGGACGTTGGTGAGCCGCGAGACCCCGTCCCGCACCGGTCCCGCCACCCCGAAGCAGGCCGCCTCCGGGGCCTCGCGGGCCCCCGCGTCGTCGAGGAAGCGGGCCACGACGTCCGTCAACCCGTCGAACTCGAGGGTCGCGTAGCGGGCCGTCTCGATCGGTTCGGGGCGCGGCGCGCCCGCGTCGAACAGCCCCAGGCAGGTCTTGGTGCCCCCGACGTCACCCGCGAGAATGGTCCGAGGCGTCATCGGCGGCGCATGTCCCGGTCGTGGTTTCGGCGGCGGCCTTCGGGTCCGGACCGGCGATGGCCTGCCAGGCAGGGCGGCGACGTCGGCCGCCGTCAGCCTGGACCGGCGCGGGTCGCGGCGGCGCGGCGGCGCGACCTTCCCGGCGGCTTGACTTCGGGACTATTCTCATTCATCTTGCGGGCGGTGGCATAGTGCCCTACCCAGCCGATTCTCCGTTTCGCGATCAGGTCGTGGTCTTCGCGGGGAGGCTCGCCGCCGTGCATCACCGGGCCGCGCGGCAGCTCGTGGAGCGGATGGGCGGGGTCGCCGACGACGAGGTGACGGCGCGGACGACGATGCTGGTGGTGGGCGGAGGCTCGACGGCGCGGCGGGGCTCCGCCGCGCGATCCGAAGCCGGCAGCCCGAAGCTGCGGAAGGCCGAGGAGGTCAACGCGGCCACCCCCGGCCGCGTGCGAATCGTCGCCGAGGACGAGTTCTGCCGGCTCGGCGGCCTGCCGACGGCAGAGGCCCTCGACCGCCGCTACTACAGCCTGCGGCGCATCCGCCGCCGCTATCCGCGCATCCGCCAGAATCACATCCGCTGCCTCGAGAAGCGGTCGCTGGTCCGCCCCGCGGCCCGCACCGACGTCGATCGCTACTACGGATTCCAGGGCCTGCGGACGGTCCGCGGCGTCAGCGACGGCCTCGAGCGGGGCAAGCCGTTCCGGGCGGTGCTGCGGGAGCTCGAGGCGGCGCGCAACGGTCAGCTGACCCTCGACTTCGGCGAGGGCGGCCGGGCCCCGAAGCCGGCGACCATCGTGGCCCTGCCCGCCCGCCGCCAGCTCGCGATGGGCGGCGCGGCGACGGGGGACGCCGGGGGCGGGGGCGGGGCGCCGTCGGTCGAGGCCTCGCTGGCGATCTCCTGCTTCCAGGAGGGCGCGGCCCTCGACGAGGGCAACGAGCGCGACCAGATCATGGCCGGCATCGCCTATCGCAAGGCCCTGATGCTCGACCCGAACCTGGTGCCCGCCCTCATCAACCTCGCCAACGTCCACTACGCCCGCGACGAGCTGGTGGAGGCCCAGGCCCTGTACGAGCGGGCCATGCACCTCGACCCCGAGTGCTTCGAGGCGCGGTTCAACCTCGGGAACATCCATCACGATCTCGGCCGCCACGGCGACTCGGTGCGGCACTACCGCCGCGCCCTCGAGATCGACCCCACCTATCCCGACGCCCACTTCTATCTCGCCGTGACCCTCGAGAAGACCGGCCGCCCGGCCGAGGCCAAGCCGCACTGGCGGGCCTACCGGGAGCTGGCCCCGCACGGCGAATGGACGGAGCTGGCCCGGGAGTTCACGGAGTAGACCCATGCATGCCGACCATGCCGACCCGTCTCGTCCGCTGACCCCGGCCGCCCGCCCGACGCCGAGCCGCCCCGGCGGGTCTGCCGGAAGCCGGCCCCGCACGGCGAGCGGATGGGGCCGGCCCGGGAGCTCACGGAGCAGACCCGTGCGTGCCGACCGGTTTCGTCCGGAGAGCGATGGCGAGACCGCGCGCCGCGCGTCGCGACGGCGGCGGCACGGTCTCTGCCTGGTGCCCGTGCTGCTGGCGCTGATCGCGTCGGCGGGCCCGGTCGCCGCCCAGACCGTCCGCATCGAGCGGCTCCTGGACGGCCCCATCATCCGGCCCGACATGGACGCCTCGATGGGCAGCAACATCGCCGGTCCGTCCCTCATCCGGGTGCCGGACTGGGCCGAGGGCGCCCTGGGGCGCTACTACCTCTACTTCGCCGATCACCGCGGCACCTACATCCGGCTCGCCTGGGCGGACGCCCTGGAGGGCCCGTGGACGACCCACGAGCCGGGCGTCCTCGACCTCGCCGACTCGCACTTCCCGACCACCTGCCCGCCGTGCGCGCCCCCCGGCGCCTACGTGCACATCGCCTCGCCGGACGTGCACGTCGTCGACGAGCGGCAGGAGATCGTGATGTACATCCACGGACGGGACGCCGGCCGGCAGGTGACCCGGGCCGCGGTGTCCCGCGACGGCCTGCACTTCGAGGCGAGGCCCGAGATTCTGGGGCGGCCGTACTTCCGGGCCTTCCGGCACGGCGGCTTCTGGTACGCGCTGGCCATGCCCGGCGTCGTGTACCGGTCGCGGGACGGCCTCTCCGGCTTCGAGGAGGGGCCGACGCTGTTCAACCCGAACATGCGGCACTCGGCCCTCCTGAGGCGGGGCGACTCGCTGCTCGTGTTCTATACGCAGCGGGGCGACGCTCCCGAGCACATCCTGCAGTCGCGCATCGATCTCGCCGGCGACTGGCTGACGTGGACCGAGACCCCGCCGGTCGAGGTGCTGCGTCCGGAGCGGGACTGGGAGGGGGCGGGGCTGCCCGTGGAGCCCTCGCGGGGCGGGGCCATCGACGTGCCCGTGAACCAGTTGCGCGACCCCGCCATCTACGAGGAGGACGGCCGCGCCTATCTCCTGTACACGGTCGCCGGCGAGCGCGGCATCGCCCTCGCGGAGGTGCACGTCGAGCCGTAGCCCGCCCATCGTCGCCTTCGGCTCCGCTGGGCGCCCAACCAACCCTGCCAGGAGTCTGCACCGTTCTACGGCGCAGACTCCTGGCCCGGAAACCGTCGCCTTCGGCTCCGCTGGCCGTCCGACCGAGGGCGCAGACTCCCGGCCCGGGAATCGCCGCCTTCGGCTCCGCTGGCCGTCCAACCCATCCGCCGGCCGTCCCCCCGTTCCGCGGAGCGAATGCCTGGCGGGTTGCGCGACCGGGCCGGTCAGGGGCGCCGCTAGTACAGGTAGTCGTCGTCGAGCTGCCGCCGTTTCGGGGCCTTCCGCCTGACCTTGTAGAGGGCGCAGTCGGGGCACCACGAATCGGCGTTGAACCCGCCCTTGCCCGCGTACGGCAGCACCTCGGGGTTCGAGCAGTACGCCGGCCCGCCCTCGCTGACCGACCAGCGGCAGCTCTGAAAGCGGGCCTCGGCCGGGGTCGGCTCGGGCTCGGTGGCGGGAAGGGTGGGGGAGGGAGCGTCCATGGTCAGGTCCGGTGCGGCGCCCCGGGCGGCCCGCCCGCATCGTCAATCGGCATGCGCGGGCTCCCGCAGCTGCAGGTCGATCGAGCTCTGCAGCGCCCTCACCGCCTGCAGCTCGGCCGGCGCGGCCAGGGTCAGCGCGCTGCCGGTGGCGTCGAGCCGGGCCGTCCGCCCCACGCGGTGCACGTAGGTGTCGCGGTTGGGGGGCACCTCGAAGTTCACGACGGTCTTGATGCCGTCGATGTCGAGCCCCCGCGCCGCGACGTCGGTCGCGACGAGCACGCGGAAGCGGCCGCTGCGGAACCCGCCCACCGCCGCCAGCCGCAGGGGCTGCGAGCGGTCCGCGTGGAGGGCGGTGGCCTTGATGCCGGCGCTCGACAGCGCCCGCGCCAGCCGCTCCGTCCCGCGCTTGGTGTTGACGAAGACGAGGACGGAGCCCGAGGACCGGCCCAGGAACGACGTGAGCCACGCGGTCTTCTTGGCCGCCGGCATCCGTTCGACGGCGTGCGAGATGCCCTCGGCCGGCTTCCCCGCTGGCCGATCTGGACGTAGGCGGGGTCGTGGGCCAGCTCCGACAGGGGGTGCAGGACCCAGTCGGGGATGGTGGCCGAGAACAGCAGGGTCTGGCGTCCCGACCGTCCCGACCGCGGGCCGGGCGGCAGGTTGGCCACGATGCGGCGGACGTCGGGCCAGAACCCCATGTCGAGCATGCGGTCGGCCTCGTCGAGAATCAGGGTGTCGATGCGTTCGAAGCCGGGGACCCCGCCGCGGAGGTGATCGATGAGGCGTCCCGGCGTCGCGACGACGACGTCGACGCCGGCGGCGAGGGCCTGCGACTGCGGAGACATCGGGGTGCCCCCGAAGACCGCCGCGCTCGTCAGCCCGGTGTGATAGACGAACCCCTGCAGGTCGTCCTCTATCTGCACCACCAGCTCGCGGGTCGGCCCCAGGACGAGCACGCGGGTCCCCGCGGTCCCCGCCGCGGCGTCGTTCCGCGGCTCCTTGAGCAGGCGGTCGAGCACCGGCAGCAGGTAGGCCGCGGTCTTGCCGCTTCCCGTCTCCGCGCTCGCGATCAGGTCGCGCCCGCTCGCCACGATCGGGAAGACGGCGGACTGGACCGGGGTGGTGTTGGCGAAGCCGCGGTCCCGGACGCCCTCCGCGAGGGCCGGGGTCAGATCCAGCTCGTCGAAGGCTGTCGGTTCCGCGTCGACCACCGCCGCCGGCAGGGTCAGCTCGGCCGACGGGGCCGCGAAGTCCTTCGCCGACGGGGCGGAGCGTCGTGTCGGACGACCGGCGGGGCGGCGCCCGCGCCGAGGTCGTCTCCGTTTTGTAGTTGAATCCAAGATGTTCAGCGGGCCCGGAAGGTGATGATGCCGCGGACCGGATCGTAGGGAGAGACGCCGACCGTCACCCGATCGCCCGGTACGACCTTGATGCGGAACCGCCGCATGCGGCCGCTCAGTTGGGCCAGAACTTCATGACCTGCATCGCACTGCACGCGGTAGAGACCGCCGCTGTGCACCGCCATGACCGTGCCTTGTACGTCGATGAGGTCGTCCTTTGCCACGCGCCTCCTTGCCGAACCGGCTCCGCCTGTAAACCTCAAGTCTCGCACATCGGCCCGGCGCATGCAAAGCGGCGGCTCAGAGCGCCTTGACCGCCGCCTCCAGATCGGCGGCCATCGCGACGTAGTCCGAGCCGGCCAGACGCCGCGGCGGGCCGAAGCGCACGTCGACCCGGCCCGGGCGCGCCATGCGCAGTCCCCGCCCCAGCACGCGGTCGACCCCCCGCAGCCGCACCGGGATCACCGGCACGTCGAGCCGGGCCGCGAGCATCGTCGCGCCGGGCTGGAAGCGGGCGACGGCGTCGCCGGTCACGCGCAGCCCCTCGGGAAAGATGATCAGCGAGTTGCCGGCGCTGACGAGCTCGCCGGCGTAGCGCAGCGCGTCGCGCGCGCCGGCCTCGCGCTGGGGCAGCGGGAACGCGTTGTAGAAGCCGGTGGCGAGATGGTAGTTGAGGCTGCTGGTGAACCGTTGCCCCAACGTGTGGCTCGCGGGGTCGAAGTGGCCCGCGAAGAACTCCTTGGACATCGCCGTCACCACCCGGTAGCGCGTCTTCCCCGGCAGCGCGGCGAGGATCACCGACGGGTCGATGAAGCTCTGGTGGTTGGCGGCGAAGACCACCGGCCCGTCGAGGGCCCGCACGTGCTCGAGCCCCTCGACCCGGATCCAGGCGAAGAGGCGGGTCATGGGCAGCAGCCACACCGCGAGGGCGGCCCGCCGCAGCTGCCGGACCGGCCACGCCTGGTTCCAGCGCGGGGCGGGGAACGGCGGCGGGGCGGGGCGGGGCGAGGCGCCGCCGGACGAGGTGACGAGCCTCTCGAGATCCGCGACCGTCGCCGCGCCGGCCACCCCCCGCTCGTCGACCGCGACGTCGAGCTCGCTCTCCAGCGTCATCAGCAGCTCGACCCGCTCGAGCGAGCTCAGGCCCAGCTCGTCGAGGCGGGTGCCCCCGTCCACCGCGCTGCCGGCGATGCGCGCGAGGATCGACGACACCGACCGCTCCCCCCCGGCCGCGGCGGGGGCGGCCGGCGCCCCGCCCTCCTCCGCCCACGTCTTCACGGCGCGCCGCATGAGCTTCCGCGTGCCCTCGGTGCGGGGCAGTCGGGCGCCGGGCCACACCAGCACGTCGCGCACCTTCTGGTGGTCGGCGAGCCGGCGGTTGGCGGCGCGCGCGACCTCGCCGGGCGACGTATCGGGGGCGAGCACCGCGACGGCGTACACGCGCTCGCTGCCGTCGCGGGTCAGGCCGACGACGGCCGACTCCTCGACCCCGGGGACGGCGTCGACGACCCGCTCGACGTCCTCGGGGAAGACGTTGAGCCCCTCGGCGGTGACGATCATCTCCTTCTTGCGGCCGTGCACCTGCAGGCGCCCGGTGTCGTCGAGGGCGCCGAGGTCGCCGGTGTGGAACCAGCCGTCCTCGAACGCCGCGTCGTCCTTGGCCCCGGCCCCGAAGTAGCCGGTGGTGACGTTGTCGCCCTTCACCAGGATCTCGCCGTCGTCGGCAATCCGCACCTGCATCCCCGCGATGGGCTTCCCGACCGACCCGCGCCGGGTGCGGAACGGGTGGTTCAGGGTGACGATGGGCGCGGTCTCGGTCAGGCCGTAGCCCTGCACGACGAGGAACCCGAGCCGCTGCCAGAACGCCTCCAGATCGGGGTCGAGGGGGGCGGCGCCGACGATGAAGCACCAGAACTTGAGCCCGAACAGCCGGTGCACCCGGCGGTAGCGCCACCAGCGGTGGGCCACCCCCAGCCCCTCGGGGGGCGGCTCGGCCGTCTCCGGGGCGACCTGCCTCACGTGGTCCCTCAGCACGTCGAGGATCTTCGGCACGCAGACGAGGACCGAGATGCGCCGGGTGCGAACCTGCTGCACGATGGCCTGCGGGCTGTACCCCTTCATGAACACGCACGTGCCGGGCAGCATCGGGGGGATGAACGTGGCCAGGGCCTGCCCGAACATGTGGCTCAGGGGCAGCAGGTCGAGGAAGCGCAGGGGCCGGAAGGGACGCGCGTAGCGGCGGTACCCGAGCACCTCGCGCTCGACCGGGACGATGTTGGCGAGCACGTTCCGGTGGGTGATGACGACGCCCTTGGGCTCGGACGTGGCGCCGGACGTGAACACGATCTCGGCGGTGTCGCCGGGGGCGGGGGCGTGGGGGGCGGGGGGCGGCGCGCCGGCGTCCGCCGCGGGCGCGCGCAGGTCGGCGAAGCGCCAGGTCTCGACGCCGTCGAGCCCGGCCGGGGCCACGTCGTCGCCGACGAGCAGGAGCCGGGCGTCGACGCGCCGGGCGATGCTCTCGAGGAACGCCGGCGAGGCCCGGTAGTCGATGGGCACCACCACCGCGCCCCGCAGCAGGCACCCCCAGAAGCCGACGATCCACTCCGGGCGGTTCTCGCCCCAGAACAGCACCGCGTCCCCGGCCCCGATGCCCGCCCCGGCGAGGCGGGCCGCGAAGGCCGCCGCCGCCCGCCGCACCTCGTCGTAGCTGTGCCGCCGCACCCTGTAGCCGTCGTCGTGGACCAGGAACTCGGTGTCCCCGCGCACGCGTTCGTCGAAGTAGTCGAGCAGGGTGTCCCGTTTCATGCGCGCATTATGGTCGAATCCGGCGGGCCGGCCGGGCCGGCGCGGTCAGCGGACGGAGACGCCGATGTTCGCCGCCATCAGGGTCTGGCGCGGCGATCCCGGCTGCTCTCCGAGCTGCTCGATGGGGCTGATGGCGAAGAACCGCAGATCGAGCGACAGGGCCACGTTCGGGGTGAGGAACCACCGGGCCCCCCCGCCGTAGTTGAGGGTGCGGCCCCCGCGCTGCAGCGGGGTGGTCGGCTGCTGCGGATACACGTTCAGCCACGAGGTGCCGAGCCCGCCGCCCACGTAGCTCCAGCCGTTGCGGTGGCCGAAGTTGAAGGAGATCTGAGGCGAGAGCGCGGCGAATCGCGACGTGACGGGGACGCCCTCGATGAACGGTTCCATCTCTTCCTCGTCCTCGCCCGGCGTGGGCTGTTGCGGCGGGAACCGCGGAAATCCGGACGTGGGGTCTTCCTCCATCGGCTCCACCACCGGCTGGTGCGCCGCGGTGGACAGGATGGAGGCGCCGATGCCGAACGTGACCGGGCCCAGGCGCAGGAAGTAGAAGTGGCCGCCGAGGTCGACCGCGATGCCGCGGGAGGGGAGCTGGTTCGGCCGCAGCCTCCGCACCCGGGCCAGCTCCTCGTTCTGCCCGAGGTTGACCGTCGAGCCCCGGACGTCGATGACGTAGCGGCCGATGGGCTCGTCGTCCTGCGCGGCCACGCCGATGGCGGTAACCGCGAGCAGGAACGCGACCCGCAACGCGGTCCGCACGTGGGCGCTCGACATCCTCCGCCCAGTATACCGGGGGCGCGGCAGCCCGATTCACCTCGTCGCGCTCGCCGGCGCGTCCGGGGAGGCGCTGCGCCTGCCGGGCGATGCCGGGTGATCGGGCCGTCCTCGGCCTCGCCCAGCGAGGTCGCCCGCCGCCCGGCGGCAGGGTTGGCTGGCCGGGAACGGCCTGCCGCTATACTCCGTGCATGTCCAGCGACGTTCCCGTGAGCGCCGTCGAGGAGGCGGCGCGGCGCATCGCGGGCGCCGTCCACCGTACCCCGCTGCTGAGGCTGCCGCTCGAAGCGGGGCCGCCGGTCTACGCGAAGTGCGAGAACCTGCAGGCGGCCGGCGCCTTCAAGATACGCGGCGCCACCAACTTCATCGCCCAGCTCGACCCCGAGGCGCGCCGGCACGGGGTCATCACCTACTCGTCGGGCAACCACGCGCAGGCGGTGGCGATGGCCGCCCGCCGGGTCGGCGTGCCCTCGGTGGTGGTCATGCCCACGACCGCCCCCGCCGTCAAGGTCGAGGGGGCGCGGGCCCTCGGGGCCGAGATTCTCTTCGAGGGGACGACGTCGATCGAGCGGAAGCGGCGGGCCGAGGCGGTGGCGCGGGACCGGGGCCTCCAGATGGTGCCCCCGTTCGACCATCCCTGGATCATCGCCGGCCAGGGCACGGTGGGGCTCGAGATTCTCGAGGACTGCCCCGACGTCGCGCGCGTTCTCGTGCCGGTTGGGGGCGGCGGGCTCGTGGCCGGCGTCGCCGCCGCCGTCAAGCAGCGGCGTCCCGACGTGCGGCTGGTCGGGGTCGAGCCGACCGGCGCGGCCAAGATGACGGCGTCGCTCGCGGCCGGGCGGCCCGTCTCGCTCGATCGGGTCGCGAGCCTCGCCGACGGGCTGCTGCCGGTGCGGCCCGGGGACCTCACCTTCCACCACGTCCGGCGCTTCGTCGACGAGGTCGTCACCGTCGACGACGATCCGATCGCCGACGCCGTCCTCTGGCTGTTCCGCCGGGCCAAGCTCGTGGTGGAGACCAGCGGCGCCGCGACCCTGGCCGCACTCCTGAACGGGGCCACTCCCGACCCGTCGGATCCGCCTCGGGACGGGGGCGCCACCGTCGTCGTGCTGAGCGGCGGCAACCTCGGTCTCGACACGCTGACGCAGCTCGCCGCCCGCCGCCGGCCCGAGAGCCGGCAGCCGGACCCGGAGCCGGCGTCGTAGGACGGCGCGGACTCCGGGCGGGGCGCCCGGCGGCCGAGGCGACGCCGGGCGGGCCGGCCGGTGCGGGCCGCGGCTCCGCCCCCTGGGAGCCGGGGCAGGCCGCGCGGGCTCGCGGGCACGAACGCCGAGGGGCGCGAGCCCCCCGTCGACTCAGAACTGCACGCGGACGCCCGCGAACGCGCTGCGCGGCTGACCCGGCCCGATGAACCGCGGGTCGCTGGCGTCGGGCACCTCGTGCAGGAACACCTCCAGCTCGGCGAGGACGCCCGCCGTCGCGTACCGGGCGTCGAGCAGGTTCTCGACCCGCACGAACAGCTCGACGCCCTGGTCGAGCCGGTACGTCGAGCGCAGGTTCACCACCCCGTAGCCGTCCAGCCGCACCTGGTCGTTGCCCTCGTCGCCGACGAACACCCGGTCCGACGCCACCACCGTCTCGATGGCGGCGTCCCACGCGTCGGTCAGCGCCTGCCGGATGCCCGCCTTCAGGCTGTGGCGCGGGAGGCCGGGCAGCCGGTCGCCCGGCTCGACCGCGACGCCCTCGTCGGTGGCGGCGTCGTTGACCTCCTCGTCGCCCGGCAGCAGCAGCGGCGACTGGAAGGTCGCGTCGAGCAGCCCGTAGCCGACGTACCAGCCCGTTCGGGCACGGCGGCCGCTCAGCTCGAGGTCGAGGCCGACGCGCCGGGTGTCGCCGGCGTTCTGGAAGTAGCCGGTCCCGATGAGCTCGGGCGAGGCGATGAACAGGATGTCGTCGGCGATGCCGGTCCGATACGCCGTCACCGACCAGTCGCCCTCGGCCCACCGGCCCCGGAGCCCGCCCTCGACGGACCGCGCCACCGCCTGCTCGAGGGGCGGGTCGGAGATGAAGGCGTTCGGCACCCGGCACGGCTCGGCGGGGTCGGCGCAGCTCAGCTCGGCCGCGGTGGGGGCGCGGTTCGACTCGGAGTACCGCGCGAACACCGACGCGCCCCCGCCGGCCTGGAAGACCGCGCCCACGGCGGGGTTGAAGCGCGCGAACGCGTGCGCGCCGTCGAGCGACGTCCCGAGGCGGTCGGCAATGTCGATGTTCGCCCGGTTGTAGCGTCCCGACACGGTCAGGTGGACGCGGTCGGTCGCCGAGAGGGTGTTGCTGAGGTACAGCCCCACGGCCCGGTTGCCGGTGTCGATGGCGGTGTTGAAGAGGTCGTCGCCGCCGAGGCCGTACAGGCTGGCCAGGAGCCCCGAGCCGGCGACGCCGCGCTCGGGGGTCAGGCTGCCCACCTCGCTGCTCGTCGTGAAGTCGACGTCCGCCAGATCGGCCGACGCGCCCATCACGAACACGTTGTCGCGGCCGCCCACCTCGGCCGTCGCGGTCGCCTGCACGGTGGCGCCGTAGCCCGTCGCCAGCGTCCTCGTGCGGTTGTAGGCGCCGTCGCCGGCCGCGTCGAGCAGGGTGATGAAGCGTCCCGACACCAAGTCGACGAGAGGGGGCGCTTCCTCCTCGTCGTCGTCCCCGTCGTCGTCATCGTCGCCGTTGTCATCGTCGCCGTTGTCGTTGTCGTCGTCATCGTCGCCGTCGTCGTCGTGCCCGTTGTCATCGTCCCCGTTGTCGTCGTGGTCGTGGTCGTCGTGGTCGTCGTCCCCGTTCTCGTCGTCGTCATCGTCGTCGTCGCCGAAACAGAGCGTCTGCGCCGGGGCCCCCTCCGGCAGGGCGTCGTCCTCGCACACCCCGAACTCCGCCTCGTCGCCGTTCAGGGTGCGGCGGTCGAGGTCGCGGTAGTAGCCGGTCACCTGCACCGACCAGGTGTCGGACGCCGCGACGCTGGCGCGGCCCTGCACGAACGCGAGCCGGTTGTCGGTCCGGTCGGGGAAGGTGAACACCGCGGAACGGTTGACGTCGAGCAGCTCCACCGGGGCGGGGGCGTTCCCGGTCAGGCTGGTGTCGGCGTAGGTGAAGCTGAGGCCGGCGTCCACCCCCTCGTCCCGGTAGCCGACGTCGGCGAAGGCCTGCGTCACCTCGGAGGGCGAGGCGACGCGCCATCCCTCTTCCGAGAAGTGCGTCGCCCCCGTGTAGAAGGCCCAGGCCCCGCGGTTGGCGCCGTACTCGGCGGTGGCGGTGTAGCGCCCGAACGATCCGCCCGAGATCTCGCCGCGGAACCCCGCGTTGTCGAACCCGTTCTTGAGATCGAGGGCGAGGGCGCCGCCGAGGGCGTTCAGCCCGTAGGTGGGGTCGGCGCCGGCGCTGAGCTGCATCCGGTCGACCGCGAACTGCGGAAACAGGTCGAACTGCACGGTGTCGCCGAACGGCTCGTTGATGCGCACCCCGTTCTGGTAGACGGCGATGCCCTGGGGCAGCCCCAGGAGCGGCGAGGCGGTGAAGCCGCGGAAGCGCAGGGTCGGCTGGAAGAGGTTCGTGGTTGCGCCCTCCAGGGTCACCGAGCCGAGGCGCTCGTTGAGGGCGTCGGCCATCGAGGCCGCTCCGCGCGCCGCGAGGTCGGCGCCGTCGATCACCGACACGGTCGCGGGGAGGCGCTCGCGGGGAATCCGGGAGCCGGGGAGGGGGGTCACGCCGACCACGTCGACCTGCTCGGCGATGGCCGCGAGGGTCAGCGTCACGTCGAGCACCAGCGGGCTCCCCGCCGTCAGCCGTACCTCTTCCTGCCGCGGGTCGAACCCGCCGAGCGTGAAGGTCACCACGTGGATGCCCGGCGGCAGCGTCAGCGAGTACCGACCGGCGTCGTCGGTGGCGGCGCCGACCGGCGCGGCCACCCCGGCCGAGACGGCGGTGACCGTCACCCCGGGCAGGACCGCGCCCTGCGGGTCGGTGACCCGCCCGGCGAGCTCCGCCGTCTGGGCCGAGACGGCCGGCGGGCCCGCGAGGCCGAGGAGCAGGACGCCGGCGAGGAATCGGACGGGAGCCGCGTAGCGGCCATGCGATGGAGTGGCGTCGAGATCGGACTGAAGAGCATTGGGTCGCTGCATACAAGTACATTCCCCGCCGTCGCGATCCGTTCAGGGAAACGCGCGCCCGCCGGGCGGGCGGCTCGGAACGCTCTGGGGCGGCGGTGCGAAGACCGGGGAATCGCGCACGCGCGGGAGGTGCGCCGCATGCCGACCGGATCGATCGATTCCTCCACCCGCGAATCGGGCGCGCGAGAAAGGCGGGAATGAAGCTGGCCGGCTCTTGCCTGGACCCCTGTAGCGTGGCGCGCCGGCGGGTATAGACTGTCCCGAGACGGAATGGCGCCTTCCATCCACGATCCGGCCCTCGAGGTGTCGATCGGGCTCGACGAGGCCGCCGCCCCGCCTGCCGCGGTCGAGGCGAACGAAGCGGTGCTGCGGCTCTTCGACGTGCACCGCGACGGCGTGCACCGCTACGTGCGGGCCCTCGGCATCGCCGACCGCGACGCGGAGGACGTGGTGCAGGACGTGTTCCTGGCCCTGTTCCACCACCTGGCCCGCGGCCGGCCCCGCACCAATCTCCGGGGCTGGATCTTCCGCGTGGGCCACAACCTGGCCCTCAGGCACCTGAAGCGGGAGGCGCGGCGCCGCCGGGTCGGCGCCCACCTCGTGCTCGGCTGGCCCGCGGACGCGGCGCCCAGTCCCGAGGACCGCTACGCGAGCCGCCAGAGACAGGTGCGGCTGGCCGCGGCGGTGAACGCGCTGCCGGCCCGCGAGCGGCGTTGTCTCCAGCTTCGCGCGGAAGGACTGCGGTACCGCGAGATCGCCCGCGTGCTCGGGCTGTCGCTCGGCACCGTGGCGAACACCCTGGCGCGGGCGCTCGCGCGGCTGCGACAGGTCGACGAGAGGTAGCACCATGTGGCGCACGACGAGACACGTCTCCGACGGCGATCTGCTGCTGCTGGATGAAGACGGGGCGCTCTCCGCCCGCCGGCGCTCGGCGCTGCACCGGCACGTCGCGGCCTGCCCGCGGTGCGCGGCGCGCCGGGCCGAGCTCGGCGCGGTGCTGGCCGAGGCCGCGGCCGGCTGCCGCGAGACGCCGGCCGGGACGTCGCCGCCGCACGTCGCCCGCGCCCGGCTCCGCGAGGCGATCGAGGTGCGGCCGCCGTCGCGCTGGTCCTTGGCGGGACGGCCGAGGGCGGCTTGGCCGCTCGCCGGGTGGTCACTCACGGGCCGGCCGCTCGCCGCCTGGTCGCCCGCCGGCTGGCCGTCCCGGCTGGCCGTCTCGGCCGTCGCCGTCGTGGCCGTCGTCGCCGCGCTCTCGTGGCCGCCCGCCGACGGGCCGGGCGCCCCCGAGCAGCCGGCGGCTCGCGGCGGCCCGGCCCACGAGGCGCCGGGGCCGGCCACCGGGGCGCCGGAGCCGGCCACCGAGGCCGCGGCCGCGTCGGCCGGCCTCGAGCGTCCCCGGCAGGACCTCACCCCCGGCAGCGTCCTCCCCGTGGGCGTCGACGAGATCTGCGCCGGCGGCGTCACCGGCGTGCCCGCCGTTGCGGCCCCGGTCCCCCGCCAGGTGTTCGAGGCGTACGGCGTCGACTACCGCCGGGCGGCCGAGTACGAGCTCGACTTCCTCATCACCCCCGAGCTCGGGGGCGCGCCCGACCCCCGCAACCTGTGGCCGCAGCCGTACCGGGCCGGCGTGTGGAACGCCTACGTCAAGGACGAGCTCGAGCGCGAGCTCCAGGACCTCGTCTGCCGCGGCACTCTCGACCTCGCCACCGCCCAGCAGGAGCTGGCCAACGACTGGATCGCCGCCTACAAGCGCCGGTTCAACACCGACCGCCCCCTGCGCGACTACGGCCGATTCCCCCTGGCCCCGGACGACGTCGAGGCGTGGCGATCCGAGCTCGCCGAACGGCGCCTCCTCCCCGCGGGCTGGTCGCTCGCCTCCACCCGGACGGGCGCCACGGCGCCGGCCTACGCGACCGCGGCCAGTCGCCGGTTCGAGGCGGCCGGCGGATGACCGAACGCCTCGGCGATCCGGGTCCTCCCGCGGCCCGCGGGCGTCGGCTCCTGCTCAGCCGTGTCCGATTGCCGCTGTGCTCGGCGAGGTCGGCGCGATCCTGGCGTCGGGACTCGCTCGCGGCTGCGGCGCAGTGTACTCCGAGGGCTTGAGCGACGATCAACGAGTTCGTGGAGTGGTTTCCCTGCGTCGACAGACGACAGGTCCAGGCTGTACTGGAGTCGCCCAGGCGCGTCCGGGCTACGGCGGCGTCGGCTGGTTGCGCCAGCTCGGACGACTACGGCCGCGAGTGCTGCGTCGATCTGGTCCAGCTCGTGGCCTTCCTGCATGCCACTCAGGCGGAGGCCACCGCCGCGCTGGCGCTGCAGGAGGGCGGTGCTGCGCGGCGGAAGTTCCTGGTCCGGCTGCGGCGCGAGATGTCGAAGCGCGGCACCATCCACGTACTGCGCCGCGGCGTCAGGCACGGCGCGCACAGCCTTGGAGCACGGGAATGCAAGGCGGGGTGTAGGGTCGTGATACGCTGAAGCTGTGAGGCTGTGAGATGAGGAACATCACGGTATCGGTTGACGACAATACATATCGGCTCTCCCGGGTTCGGGCGGCGGAGCGGGACACGTCGGTGTCGGCGCTGGTGCGTGGCTTTCTCGAACGCCTGGTTCGAGAGGGAGCCGACGAGGACGGTGGGCACGGGGCGGGGGTGGAGACGGAAGCGGAACGCCGAGAGCGGCTGCTGGACGAGGTCTTCGAGGAAGTCTGCGCGACCCGCAGCGGATTCAAGGCGGCTGACAATGTCAGTCGGGAGGCACTGTACAACCGGAATGCGATTCGTTGACACCAACGTGCTGATCTACGCGGTCAGTCCGTCGGCCGGGGAGGCCGGGAAGCGCCGCCGTGCGCGGGAGCTGCTGCGGGAGGGCGGTTTGGCCGTATCCGTCCAGGTGCTGCAGGAGTTCTACTCGCAGATTACGCGCTCCAGCCGGCCGGTGCCGTTGACCCATTCGCAGGCGATGAAGTTCCTCGACTCCATTCGCGAGTTTCCGGTTCAGGATGTCACCTTGGGCGTCTTTCGGGCCGGCATCGCGAACAGTCGGCGTTTCAAGGTGTCGTACTGGGATGGGGCGATTCTCGCGGCTGCGCGCGCCTGCGGCTGCGACGCCGTATACACCGAGGATCTGAACGACGGCCAGGACTACGGCGGCGTGCGCGCGATCGATCCGTTCCGCGAGCACGGGAGGCGGACATGATGGAGTCACGCAGGCTGCTGCCCAACCCGGCCGGAAGGTGACCGAGGCATCGCTGAACGGTTTTCCCTCCGGTCAAATCGCCCAGAAGATCCTGCTGCCCGACGAGGACGCCGAGATCGAGCCGGTGCCGGCCGCCGGCGGCGGACAGCGCCCCGAGCCCGAGCTGGACCGCCTCTCCAACATCCTCCAGGCGTTCAACGACCTGTTCGGCGACATCGCCTGGGAGGACCGCGACCGCGTGGGCGAGCTCATCACCAGGACCATCCCCGCCCAAGTGGCAGCGGACACAGGAACCGCCTTCAGGAACGCCCGGCAGAACTCGGACGCCGCCAACGCCCGAATCGAGCACGACAGGGTGCTGGCCCGCATCGTGACCGGCATGGTCAAGGACGACGCCGAGCTGTTCAAGCAGTTCATGGACAACGAGGGCTTCAAGCGCTGGATGACCGACCGGGTGTTCGAGCTGGTGCGAGCAATCGAGCGTGACATGAGGTTGTACGATGCCGAGCGGGTCGCCATGGCTGGAGGCCGACCATGAACGGCTGGCGCACCACGCAATACTTGCGGGGGCTGCTTCATGAGCTCCGGGCGTTGCCCCGGGAGACGGAGTGGGTCGAGTTCAAGGAGAACCGGGCGGATCCCCAGGAGATCGGGGAGTACGTGTCGGCCCTCGCCAACTCGGCGGCGCTGGCCGGCAAGGCCGAGGCTTATCTGGTGTGGGGCGTGCGCGACGGCGATCACGCCGTCGTGGGGACGAGTTTCGACCCGGCTCGGGCGAAGAAGGGCGGCGAGGATCTCGAGAACTGGCTTCTCCGCCTTCTCGAACCGAGGATCGACTTCCGTTTCTTCCGGCTGGACACGGACGACGGACCGGTCATCGTGACGGAAATCGCCCGTGCGGCCCGCCAGCCGGTGCGCTTCGCGGGTCGGGAGTACGTCCGAGTCGGCAGCTACAAGAAGCAGCTTCGGGAGTTTCCCGAGAGGGAAAGAGCGCTCTGGCGCATCTTCGACCAGGTGCCGTTCGAAGACGGTGTTGCCGCACAACGCGTGAGCGCCGAGGATGTGCTGCTTGGACTCGACTATCCGACGTACTTCCACTTGCTTGGCATGCCCCTGCCGGACGGTCGTGCGGCCATTCTCGACGCGCTGCGACAGGAGGGGCTCATCGCGCCGTGTGCGGCCGGCGGCTTTGATGTCACCAACCTGGGCGCGATCCTGTTCGCCCGGGACCTCGGCGCGTTCCCGAGGCTGAGGCGCAAGGCGGTGCGGGTCATCGAGTACCGGGGCAGGGGACGCACGGAGGGTGTGGGAGAGCGGGAGTACGCGCAGGGGTACGCGCCCGCCTTCCAGACGATGGTTGACTACGTGAACGCGAAACTGCCCACGCGGGAGGTCATCGGCGACGCGTTTCGACGTACGCTGGCGGAGTATCCCCCGCTGGCGGTGCGGGAATTGGTGGCGAACGCGCTCCTCCATCAGGACTTCTCGGTCACCGGGGCGGGGCCGATGGTCGAGATCTTCGAAGGCCGGATCGAGGTGACGAATCCGGGGGAGCCGCTGGTGGATGCGCGGCGCTTCCTCGACCGGCCCCCGGTGTCGCGCAACGAAGCGCTGACCTCGCTCATGCGGCGGCTCGACATCTGCGAGGAACGTGGCGGGGGCATCGACAAGGTGGTGGCGGAGATCGAGTCCCGGCAACTACCGGCGCCGCTGTTCGAGGTGCTGCCGGGCGCGACCCGCGTGGTGCTGTTCGGCCGGAAGCCACTCGCCGACATGGACCGGTCGGAACGCGTGCGCGCCTGTTACCTGCACGCGTGCCTGAGGTACGTGGCGCGGGATTCTCTGACCAACGCGTCGCTGCGAGACCGCTTCGGCGTCCGGTCGAACAACAAGGCGATGGTGTCGCGCTACATCCGCGAGGCGGTCGACGCAGGCATGATCCGGCCGTTCGACGAGCAGGCGCCGCCGAAGATGCGGCGCTACGTCCCGTTCTGGGCCGCCGCGGCAGCGGACGGTAGTTGACGGGCGTGGCCTGGATCTGGCCACGGAGCGGCGTAAAACATTGCAGTGAAAGATGTTAGGGTAGTTGACGGGTAGTTGACTGGCTGGACGACGGCACCGTGGGTTGGGGCGGGGAGCGTGCTGATGGCACAGACTGAGTGGCGGTGTCATCCGCGATTGCCGAGAAGGTCCCGCGCGGCACTCAGCGCCTCCTCCAGCGATGTGACCTCGCCGTCGAGCTGCCGCTCGTAGACGGCCTTCAGGATCCGGCCGATCTCCGGCCCCGGTGACAGCCCCATCTGCAACAGGTGGCGCCCGAGCAGGAGCGGAGCGGGCGCCTCGTGCTCCACGCCGAGCGCCCGGGCGCGGTCGAGGAACCAGTCCAGCGTGGCGGCGCAGTCGAAGTCGCCGGTGCGGCCGAGGCAGTCGGCCGCCGACAGCCTCGCGAGCAGCTCCAGGTCGACCTTGCGGGCGAGGCGGCGGAAGGCGCCGTCGCCGACGGGGTCGGGGCCGCGGTGCCACGTGCCGGGCTTCAGGTGGTGGGCGACGAGGCCGAGCACCTGGTGGCGGACGTCGTAGCCGGCGAGGGTGTGGACGTCCAGGCGGTCGAGGAGGGCGCGGGTGGGCGGCACGCCGGCCTCCTCGTGGCCGCGCGAGCGGATGCGGCCGTCGACGTACTCGGTGGTGGCGGGCTTGCCGAGGTCGTGGCACACGGCGGCGAGCATGAGGGTGAGCTGCTGCGGGCGGTCGAGGTCGTCGATGCGGGCGCGGGCCTCGTCGACGACCATCAGGGTGTGCACCCAGACGTCGCCCTCGGGGTGCCACTCGGGCTCCTGCTCGCAGCCGACCAGGGCCTCGAGCTCGGGGAAGAGGCGCTCGACGACCCCCAGGTCGAGGGCCAGCTCGAAGCCGAGGGACGGCCGCCGGGCCTCGAGCAGCAGCTTCTCCATCTCGCCCCGGATGCGCTCGGCGGGGAGGTCGTCGAGGGCGATGCCGCGGCAGATGCGCGCGGTGGCGTCGTCGGGGGTGAGCTCGAACCGGGCCGCGAGCTGCACGCCGCGCAGCACCCGCAGGCTGTCGTCGGCGAAGGTGGCGGGGTCGACCACGCGCAGCCGGCGGCGCTCGAGGTCGTCGCGGCCGCCGAAGGGGTCGATGTACCGGTCGCGCCGCGGGTCCCAGGCGATGGCGTTGACGGTGAAGTCGCGCCGGCGCGCGGCCTCCTTCTCGGACATCCAGGGGTCGCCGGTGACGACGAAGCCGCGGTGGCCGCGGCCCTGCTTCGACTCGGTGCGGGGCAGGGAGACGTCGACCCCGCCCACCTTGTAGACGGTGAAGCTCTGGCCGACGGTGTTGACGGGCCCGATCTCCGCGAGCAGCTCGCGCAGCCGTTCGGCCTCGATGCCGTACACCTCGATGTCGATGTCCTTCGACTCGCGGCCGAGCAGGCGGTCGCGCACCCACCCGCCGACGTACAGGGCGCGGCCCCCGGCGTCGTGCACGCGGTCCGCTATCGCCTCCGCAATCCGGCGGTCGCTCACGGCTCGAGGTTCTCTATCTCGACCGGCTCGATCGCGCCGGCCGGCCGGAAGCCGAAGACGCGGCCGTAGAAGTACAGCTCGGCCTCCGCCGCGCGGCGGATGTTGGCCGCTTGTCGGAACCCGTGCTGCTCGCCCTCGAACATCAGGCAGGCGACGGGCAGGCCCTTCCGGCGCAGGGCGTCGGCCATGCGCTCGGTCTGGTCGGGGGGCACCACCGCGTCCTCGAGGCCCTGCAGGAAGATGACGGGGCAGGAGAGGCGGTCGACGGCGTGGATGGGCGAGCGCTCCTCGTAGAGGTCGGCGCGTGCCGGCCACGGGCCGATCAGGGCGTCGAGGTAGCGCGACTCGAACTTGTGGGTGTCGCGGGCGAGGGCGGCGGCGTCCGAGACGCCGTAGTACGACGCGCCCGCCGTGAACACGCTGCCGAACGCGAGCGCGCACAGGGTGGTGTAGCCGCCGGCCGAGCCGCCGCGGATCGCGAGCCGGGCGGGGTCGACGTCGCCCCGCGCGACGAGGTATCGCGCCGCCGCCTCGCAGTCCTCGCGGTCGACGATGCCCCAGCCGCCGCGCAGGAGGCGGCGATAGGCGGTGCCGTAGCCCGTCGACCCGCCGTAGTCCACGTCGACGACCGCGAACCCGCGCGTCGTCCAGTACTGGATGGCCAGCCGGAAGCCCGGGTCGGTGCTGCCGGTGGGCCCGCCGTGGATGAACGTGAGCAGCGGCGGCCGCTCGCCCTCGGGGGCGCGGAACGCGGGGTTGCGCGGCGGGTAGTACCAGGCGTGCGCGGTGCGGCCGCCCGCGCTCGGGCAGGCGATGGGCTCGGCGCGGGACACGTACGAGGGGTCTAGCTTCGGCTCCGCGCCGCGGCGCAGCGTCTCGACCTCTCCGGTGTCGGCGTCGATCGCGACGAGGACCGCGCCGGCCTCCGCGCCGGCGGCCGTGCACAGCAGCCGGCCGCGCGACGCGGCGGTGAAGAAGCCGAACGTCGTGAACGGCGTGGCGATCTCGCGCAACCGCCCCGCCGCCACGTCGATCACCCCCAGCCGGGTGCCGGCCGCGTTCCCGTAGTGCGCGACGATGCGGTCCGCCTCGAGCACCGCGTAGCGGCCCATGCCGAACAGCCACGGGGGCGACCCGAACTCGGCCTCCATCGGCAGCACCGGGACCAGCCGCTCTCCGTCCCAGCGGTGGAGGTTCCACCAGCCCGAGACGTCGGACACGCAGTACAGGGTGCCGTCCGGGCCCCACGCCGGCTGGAGCACGGAGACCTCGCCGCCGTTGCCGCCCGCGATCCGGCGCGGCGACGTCAGGACGCCGTCGGCGGCCACGTCCGCGATCCAGAGCTCCGTCGCGTCCCACGGCATGTTGGGGTGGTTCCAGCAGACCCACGCCAGGCGGCTCCCGTCGGGGCTGAGGCGGGGCGACGCGTAGAAGTCGAAGCCGCGGTGGACCGGCGCCGGCTCGCCGCCGCCGGTGGGGACCGACACGAGCAGGTTCTCGGCCTCCCGGCCCGCGCGCCGATGGTCCTCGGCCACGCAGATCAACCGGTCCCGGGCGTCGTCCACCGTCGCGTCGGCGTAGCGGACGGCGGTCTCGGGCGTGATGGCGGTCGGCGCCTCCGACCCGTCCACCGGCCGGCGGTACAGCCGCTGGTCGGAGAAGTTCGAGAAGTACGCCACGCCGTTCGACACCGCCAGCGCCCCGCCGCCGTACTCGTGGACCCGGGTCCGGGCGTTGTGGGCGGGCGTCGTCAGCTCCGTCATCGCGCCGTCCGTGGTCAGCCGCATCGCCGCGCACCGGCCCGCCTCGTCCGGACGCGACTCGACCCAGTACACGTCGTCGCCGTCGACGGCGACGCCTTCGAACCGCAGCGCCCCCGCGGTCAGCATCTCCGTGGTGACCGGCGACTCCCACGCCCCGTACGGCGCGACGGTTCGTTCAGCGTCCATCGGTCTCACTCCCGGGGCAACCGCGCGAACGGGACGCGCGCCGCAGAACCGTTGCCGGACGGCGGCGAGCCCGGCCGCCGCCACGGCGCGGTGGCGAGGCGGATCCGCCGCGTCACAGCGATTGCGCGAGCCGGAACCCGTAGTCGGTGTAGCGCAGCGACGGGTCGAGGCTGCTGCGGGCGGCGGTGCGGTTCAGGGTCAGCGCGTGCCGCCACGCGCCGCCCCGCGAGGCGCGCCGCCGGCCCTCCTCGGGCCCCACCGGGTTGACGGCGGGCGCGCGCTCGTAGAAGTCGCGGTCGTGCCAGTTCGAGCACCACTCGTGGATGTTGGCGCCGATGCCGTACAGCCCGAACCCGTTGGGCGTCCCGCGGGTGACCGGCCACGGACCGGCGAGCGGGCCCCGGCCCCGGTTCGGCACCCAGTCGGGAATCTCGTCGCCCCAGGGATACCGCTGGCCGTCGGGTCCGCCTCGGGCCGCCCGCTCCCACTCCGCCTCGGTCGGCAGCCGGACCGCGGCGCCCGGGCGCGAGCGCCAGGCGCAGTACGCGACCGCGTCGTGCCAGCTCACGCCGACCACCGGCAGGTCCGCCCCCGCAAAAACGGGGTTGTCCCACTCGCGCGGCGGCTCGTGGCCGGCGGCCTCGAGGAACCCGGCGTACTCGGCCCGGGTCACGGGATGGACGGCCATCCGGAACCCGTCCACCCACACCCGGTGGACGGGGCGCTCCGACGGCTGGCCCTCGTCGCTCCCCATCAGGAACCAGCCCGGGGGGATGGTGACGAACTCGGACATGGGGCGGGCCGGCGGCGGGCAGGGGGCGCCGCCTACATCAGGGGGACGACGATATCGAGCATGTCGCCGTCGCGCGAAACGGTCACCTCGACCTCGTCGCCGGGCTGGTAGCGGTCGAGAACGAGGCGCAGCTCGCGGAACGACCGCACCGGCTCGCCGTCGATGCGGACGATGATGTCGCCGATCTGGTTGGCGTTCGGCTCGGTGCCGCGCAGCCCGGCCCGAGCCGCGCCCGAGCCCGGGTTGACCTCGGCGACGACGACCCCGTTCACCCCGAGCCGCGCCGTGACGAACCGGTTCCACTGCTGGTCCGTCGAGATGCCGAGTCGGGCCGGCGTGTACTCGCCGTTGGCGATCAACTGCGGTACGACCCGGGTCACCGTGTTGATGGGGATGGCGAAGCCGATGCCGGCCGAAGTGCCCGACGGGCTCGCAATCTGGCTGTTGATGCCGATCACTCGGCCGCGGCTGTCGAGCAGGGGGCCGCCGGAGTTGCCGGTGTTGATGGCCGCATCCACCTGGATGACGTCCTCGATGATGTCGCCGGTCAGGCCCTGGATCTGGCGGCTGAGGGCCGAGATGATCCCGGTGGTCAAGGTGGCGCTGTAGCCGAAGGGGTTCCCGATGGCGTACGCGCTCTGCCCGACGCGCACGCGGTCGCTGTCGCCCAGCCGGACCGGACGCAGCGAGTCGGCCGGAGCGTCGATCCGCAGCACCGCCAGATCGTGTCGGTCGGAGCGTACGACGTACTCTGCCATGTAGCTGGTCTGATCGTGCATGACCACGCGCGCGTTCGACGCACCCTGCAGGACATGGGAGTTGGTGACGATGTGACCGTTCCTGTCCCACACGAAGCCGGTTCCCGTGCCCAGGGGCACCTCGCCGCCGATGACGCGGCCGAAGAAGTCCCGACGGCGAGTGACGGTGCTGATGTAGACGACCGACGGGCTGGTGCCCTCGAAGAGATCGACGATCGCCTGCTCGTCCGGCCGGAGGTCGGTGTAGGGCCCGGGGGCCGGCCCGCGCTGGGCCGCGAGCACCGGCCGGACCTCGCCGCGCTCGACGGCGGCGTTGGCCGGGACCAGCTCGAACGTGCATCCGCCCGCCGCGACCGCGAGCAGGGCGGTCGCCGCGAGGCCTTGCGCTACCGGGTAGTGACGGCGCCGATTGAACCTGTGTGCCATGACGACGTCCCGCGAGTCCGGGCCCGGTCGTCGGCCCCGGCCCTCGCTCGCGTCGTACACGGAGGTGGGCCGGGCCGAGTCCCGGCCCGGAGATTGTCGCCTGCGGCTCCGATGCGCCCCGCCGCCGACCCTGCAGGGGGTCGGCGCCTTCGGGGCGGCGGCCGCGCCTTCCTGGCCCGCCCCTCGTCGCCTTCGGCTCCGCTGGGCGCCCAACCGATTCTCCAGGAGTCGGCGCCGTTCCTCGGCGCCGACGCTTACGCGGACTCCTGCGCGACCTTCGGCTCGACGTGCCGGTCGAGCAGCTCGGCCAGCTGGTCCTTGCCGGCCACGCCGACCGTCGCCTCCACCACCTCGCCGCCCTTGAACAGCAGCAGGGTGGGAATCGAGCGGACGCTGTACTTCTCGGGCGTGGCCGGGTTGTCGTCGATGTTCAGCTTGCCCACGACGACGCGGCCGTTGTACTCGTCGGCGAGCGCGTCGACGGCCGGGGCGATCATGCGGCACGGGCCGCACCACTCCGCCCAGAAGTCCACCAGCACCGGTTTGTCCGACTGCAGCACCGCCTGCTGGAAATCGCCGTCGGTGAGGGTCTGCGTATGTTCCGAGGCCATCGTTGGTGTCTTTCCTCCGTCTTTCGGGCTGGTGGACGATCCGCCTTCGCCGGCCGGAGCCGGCGTCCCGGTTCAACCGTTCAGTATACTTCGCTTGGACGTTGTCCCGCCCGATTCGGTTCGCGCCAGAGAGTCTGCGCCGCAGAACGCCGCAGACCCCTAGCCGTTGCGCCCCGACTCTTCCCCGGATTCCTCGGCTTCCTCGAAGGTGGCCAGCCCCTCCACCTGCCACTCGGCCAGGGGCTGGGGCCCCGCGACGATGCCCTCGAGATCGGGGTCGCCGGAAGCGCGCGGCTGCGACGCCGCCTGCGCGCGGCGTTCCTTCGCTTCCTGTCGCCGCGCGTCCTTCAGCTTGCGCTGCTCCTGCCGGGCGCGTTCACGCTGCCGCTTCTGCTGTGTCGGTCGTCCACGAGTTGCCAATCGTCACCTCCTTGGGCGGGGTGCGGATCGGCCTGAGCAGACGGCAGGTCTGTCGAGAGTGACGCGCTGAGGGTATAGCGGTTGGAGACCTGCCGGCTCGACGGATGGGGATGCCCACCACGGGCCGATCGATATGTCGAATCTGTCCCTACAGCTTAACAGCGCCGGGGGCGAAAGGCAAAGCGGCGTCAGGGGTCTGCGCGGCAGAACGGTGCAGACTCCCGGCGGGATTGGCGGGCCGGCAAGCCGAGCCGCGGACGAGGCTCTCCGGGTTGGCGCGAGCGCCGCGGCGGCGGGGCTATAATCCCGGTTCCGGCGGTTCGATTCGCGCCCCGCCGGGCACCGGCAAGCCATCCCGCCAGTCATGGACGGACTCCGCGACAGCCTCCTGGCCCTGGGCATCCCCGGGCTCTTTCTCATCGCCTTTCTCGACTCGGCCGGCGTTCCCCTGCCCGGCGGCGTCGACGTGGTGGTGCTGTTGCTGGCCTGGCAGCAGCCGTCGCTCTTCGTCTGGATCGCGCTGGCCGCGTCGACGGGCTCGACGCTGGGATGCCTGGTCCTCTACCGCATCGGGCGCACCGGCGGAGACCGCGCCGTCCGCCGCCTCGACCCCGGGAAGCGCGAGTGGGTCACCCGGAAGGTCCGCGAGAACGACGTCGTCGCCATGCTCGTCGCGGTCCTCGCGCCCCCGCCGTTCCCGGCCAAGGTGTTCATGCTCGTCGCGGGCATCATCGGCATGTCGTGGACCCGGTTCGCCGCCGCGATCTTCGTCGGGCGGATGATCAGGTTCACGGGCGAGGCGTACCTGGCCGTCCGTCTCGGCGACCGGGCGGTCGAGACCTTGCAGCAGCACTATCCCACCATCGGCGCGGCGCTGGCGCTGGCGGTGATCCTGTATCTCGCGGTGAAGTGGCTCCGGAAGCGCCGGCGGCTCGTCGCCGCGGGTTGAGCCGAAACGGACCGCGGACTCGAGCGCGGACTCGGCTCCCCGCCGCGCGTGGCACGGACGGAACGTGCCGGTCCGGGTCGAAGTCCGCCGTGCCCGGCTCCCCGCGACGCGTGGAACCGACCCATCGTAGCCGGCGGGGATTGAGCCCGCTCGGCCAGCTCCCCGCCGCGCGTGGAACGGACCGGCCCGGGGGGCGGGGCCCGGACCGCGGACGGCCAGCTCCCCGCCGCGCGTGGAACGCCCCGGCGGCCGAGAAGTCGCCGTGCTAGGCGAAGTCCAGCTCCCCGCCGCGCGTGGAATGGACGGGATGCGGTCTGGGTCCCAACCGGCATTGCGCCCAGCTCCCCGCCGCGCGTGGAACGGACCCTTGCGCTGGCGCGTTCGCGCGTCTATGGTTGGATGATCGGTGGTTTCGCGTGCAACCCCGTTTCTGGGAGGGGCCCATGAACAGACGGAGCTTCGCGGCGGCGGTGACGGCGTTTGCGCTGGCCGTCCCGGCGGCGGTGTCGGGACAGGGGCCGGCGCCGGAGGGATGGACGGCGCCGCGCACGGCGGACGGTCATCCCGACCTGCAGGGCATCTGGGCGAGCGACTCGGCGACGCCGCTCGAGCGGCCGGCCGAGCTCGCCGACAAGGCGTTCCTGACCGACGAGGAGGTGGCGACCCTCCGCTCTCGCGCGGCCGCGCTGTTCAACGGCGAGACCGACGCGGCGTTCGGCGAGAGCGTGTTCCGGGCCGCCCTGGCCGACCGCGACGACTTCCAGTCGGGTGACGGGGTGACCGAGGAGAACCCCGAGGGGACCGGCAACTACAACCAGTTCTGGCTGATCGACCGCTGGTTCGACAACCGGACGTCGCTCATCGTCGACCCCCCGAACGGCCGCCTGCCCGCCCTGACGGCCGAGGCGGAGGAGCGGCGGGCAGCCGCGCGCAACCGTGAGCGGCCGCCCTTCCCGCGGGGACCGGAGGATCTCGGCGCGGGCTGCGGTGCAGCGGCGGGCGCATCCCGATGACGGGGCGCGGCTACAACAGCAACTACCAGATCCTGCAGACGGCCAGCCACGTCGTGATCCAGATGGAGATGATGCACGACACGCGCATCATTCCCCTCGACGCTTCGGCCCCCGCGACCGCGCTCCGCGGCGACCTCGGCGTCTCGCGCGGCCACTGGGAGGGGGACTCGCTGGTGGTGGAGACGACGAACCTGAAGCGGGGCGGCGGCGGATCGTCGCCGGACCTGCGTCTGCTCGAGCGCTTCACCCGGGTCGGTCCCGAGACCCTCGCCTACGAGTACACCATGGACGACCCGGGCACCTGGACGCGGCCGTGGACGGCGCGCATCTACATGCGTCCCGCCCCGGGGACCGGCGTCATCTACGAGTTCGCGTGCCACGAGGGCAATTACGCCCTCGAGCACACGCTGCGGGGCGCGCGTCTCCAGGAAGCCGGCAAGATCGCGCCATGAGACCTTCCCGCAACGCGAGGCTTCAGGGCGGGCAACGCGGGGGTGCGCGTCGGGGTCGTCGGGCTCGCGCTCGCCGCCGTCCTGGGCGCGGCCTGCGGCGGCGGGGCGCCGGCCGTCGAGGTGCTGCGCGCCCCCGACGGGGCGAGCCTGCCCCAGGCCGCGGTCGACGGCGACGGGCGGCTGCACCTCATCTACTACACCGGATCGATGAGCAGAGGCGACCTGTGGCACGTCACCCGGGCGCCGGGGGCGGCCGACTGGTCGGCGCGGCAGCGCGTGAACAGCCAGTCGTACTCGGTCACCGGCCTCGGGCCCGTCGACGGCGGGCAGCTCGCGGTCGGGCCCGACGGCCGCCTCCACGTGACGTGGTTTCGCCGCGACCCCACCTGGTTCCACTACACGCGCACCGACGACGCGGGCGCGTTCGAGCCCCAGCAGACGCTCTCGGCTCGGGAGGAGGGGGGCGTGGAGACCGGGTCGACGGTTGCGGTCGACGGCGGTGGCGACGTCTACGTCTTCTGGCACGCCGACCCGGTCCAGGACGCCGACCGCCGCGTCTACCTCGCGGCATCTCGCGACAACGGCAAGCACTTCGAGCCGCCGCGGCCCGTCGGCCCCGCCGCCGAGGGGGCATGCGGCTGCTGCGGGCTGCGGGCGGCGGCCGACGGGGCGGGCGCGGTCCACGTGTCGTACCGCGGCGCCGGCGACAACGTGCATCGCGGCATGCGGCTGCTCACGAGCACCGACGGCGGCCGCACGTTCGACGACCGGTTGATCCAGCCGTGGAACATCGGCGCGTGCCCGGTCGCCACCACCACCCTCGCCAGCGGCCCGGACGGGACGCTGGTGGCGTGGGAGACCGAGGGGCAGGTCTTCGTCGCCAACACCGAGCGGCTCGACGAGCCGTGGTCCCCGCCGGGCGAGGCGCAGTTCCGGCGCAAGAACGCGACGGTGGCCGTCAACGATCAGGGTGACGTCCTGCTCGCGTGGGGCGACGGCCCCGGCTGGCAGTCGGGGGGGAACCTGTACTGGCAGGCGTTCGACGCGCGCGGCCGTCCCCTCGGCGAGACGGGCCACGGCGAGGCGCCGATTCCGGCGCGCAGCGTGCCCACCGTCGTCGCGCGGGGAGACGGCTCGTTCGTGATCGTCGTCGGGCGCGCGCCAGACGGCTCGTTCGTGATCGTCTATGCCGCCGCCTGCAGGCCGGGCGCTGTCTCGCTGGCACGGGCGACCCCCGCGCGGGAGTTCGGTGCGAGGAATCGGGAGGGAGAACGCAGGTGAAGGGAATCTCGAATCGGTGGCGGTCGTTCCTGTTCGGGCTTGCGGCGGTGGCGGCCCTCGTCGTCGGCTACCAGTCGCTGCACGCGGTGCCGGCGGCGGCGAGGACCGAGGCGGCGCGCGACCTCGCGGTCGCCGACCCGGCGTCGGTCGGCGTCTCCGCCAAGCGCCTCGAGCGCCTCGACGCGGGCATGCAGGCGATGGTCGACGACGGGAAGCTCGCGGGCATCGTCACCATGCTGGCCCGGCACGGGAAGGTCGTCTTCACCGACACGGTGGGCCGGCTCGACGCCGGCAAGGACGACCCGGTCGAGCTCGACTCCATCTTCCGCATCTTCTCGATGACCAAGCCGGTCGTCGGCACCGCCCTCATGATGCTGCACGAGGAGGGCCGGTGGCAGCTCGACGACCCGGTGTCGCGGTTCATCCCCGAGTTCGCCGACCTCGAGGTCTACGCCGGCGTCGACGACGACGGCGTCATGCAGGTCGAGCCGGTCGAGCGCGGGCGGCGCATCACCATGCGCGACCTCATGCGGCACACCGCGGGGCTGGGCTACGTCCTCAACCCGCGCCACCCCGTGAACCGGGCCATCATCGACGGCCGCGTTCTCGACACCGGGGCCCCGCTCGCGACGATGATCGACAAGCTGGTGAAGATTCCCCTGCTGTCGCAGCCGGGCACCGAGTGGGCCTACAGCATCTCCGTCGACGTGCAGGGATACCTGGTCGAGGTGATCTCCGGCCAGCCGCTCGACGAGTTCCTCCAGGAGCGCATCTTCGGGCCGCTGGGCATGGTCGACACCGCGTTCCACGTGCCCCCCGACAAGATGCACCGGCTGGCCGCGCGCCACACCCCCGGCCCCGACGGCAAGCTCATGGCCCCGCCGGGGGGCGCCCAGGCGCCGAACGCGCCCCTGGCGGGACCGTCGGGGGGCGGCGGGCTGTACGGGACCGCCCCCGACTACATCCGGTTCGCCCAGATGCTGCTGAACGGCGGCGAGCTCGGCGGGGTGCGCCTGCTCGCCCCCCGCTCGGTGGAGCTGATGGCCGCCAACCACCTCACCGACGCCCAGCAGGCCACCTATCGGCGGCCGGGCCAGGGGTGGGGGCTGAACTTCTCGGTGGTGACCGACGGCCCCATGTCGGGCGAGTCGTGGTCCACCGGCTCCTACTACTGGATCGGCATCGCGGGGACGTGGTTCTGGGTCGACCCGGCCGAGGACCTGACGTTCGTGGGGATGATCCAGAACAACGGCGGCGCCATCAACGAGGTGCAGCGGCTGTCGCGCAGCCTCGTCTATCAGGCGGTGGTCGGCGACTGATTCCGCGGCCCCGCTGACTGCGTGGTCGGCCGGTGAACGGGCGGCATCCGTTTTGCCTCGGCCTCGCGGCCGTGGTCGGCGACTGATCCCGCGGGCGCGCCGCGGCCCCCGCGGCCGGCGGATGGACGGGCGGTGTCCGTTCATCCCATGGGCGACCGCGCCGACCTGCCGCCCCCCGTCGAGTGGCCCGACCCCGAGGCGTGGCGCCTGTCGGACCGCTTCGGCGAGCCCGACCTCGTGGTGCCCTCGGCCCCCGCGTGGCACGACAACTCGACCGGCAACCGCGAGAACCCCGACCCGCGCCAGTGGGTGGGCAACGGCTCGCGCACCGTCGACGAGATGGCCCACGCGTGGGTCGACGTGACGTATCTCGAGCAGGACGAGTACGAGCAGATGCTCGCCGAGCGCGAGGAGCTGGCGGACGACGACTAGAGTTCCGACGAGCCCGGAACCCTCGCCTTGCGCGTGGGGTACCGGGTGCTCCCAACCCCGCAGGGGTCCGCGCTGCCTGGTCGGCGCGGACTCCTGCCCCATGGCCCCCGGACGGAGCCGGCGTTCGAGCGGCCGTTTTCCGCAACAGCTCTCTCGCGCTCCGGTCCCGCCATGTCGAGTTCCTGACCCGGGACGGAGGGTGACCCGCCGAGGCTGGCAGGATCTGCGTGCCACCGGCCCGTCGCCGCCGGCAACAATCGCCGGCCTGATCTCGCCGGATTGCTCGCGCTCTGCAGCAGGCGGAGGACGCGGCGATGGCACGCACGATGCAGGGGTGGCGTGGTCGGAGGACGCCATGACCTCACGCCATCGCCGCGCAGCCGGTCGCCGCTACGTGCGGCCCGTGCGCACCACCCTGCAGATCGACGACGACGTCCTGGAAGCGGCCCGGTGCATCGCCGACGACGAGCGCGTCAGCGTCGGCGAGACCCTGTCGAGGCTGGCGCGCCGGGGGCTCGAGCCCCGTCCGGACGAGCCGGCCTGGGCCCGGCTCCCGCCGTCCATGGTTCCGCGTGTGCCGGCGTTGCGGGGCGCGGCGGCCTGGCGGCGCGTGGAGGGCTGGGAGCCATGGTGAGGCGACCGGTTCCCGCCGCTCGCCCCGCCACCGATGCCACGCCGCCTCACGAGCCTGCGCGGCGGGTGACGCTCGCGACGTTGTTGTCGGGATTGCGGTCGATGAGCTTGGTGAACGGATCGATGCCCGCCCGCCGGGGCTCCTCGCCGACCACCAGCTCGAACACCGTCTCGGCCGCGTCGATCCTCCGCTTCTCCAGCGCCAGCAGCCTGCCGTCCGGCGACGACCCCGGCTGCCGCTCGCCGAACACCGCGACGTCGATCCAGTCGTCGACCGGTATCTCCGTCTCCGTGCCCTCTCCGTCGGCGCGGAACTTCCGCGACTCGACTTCCAGGCTCACGACCCAGGTGCCGTCCGGGCCCGGCTCGTAGCTCGCCGCCGCCAGGCGGTTGTCGTAGAGGGTGATGGTCTCGAAGAGGTCCTCGATGATCGATTCCATTCCGGCCGGCACCGCCTCGCGCACGAAGGACAGGAGCTCGCGCGAGTAGGTGTAGGGCGGCTCCTGGAAGCGCACCGCCTCCACGTAGCGTCTCAGCGCGGCGTTCAGCGCCTCCTCGCCGACGTGGTCGCGCAGCGCGTACATGACCAGGCTGCCCTTGCGGTAGTGGATATAGCCCTGGTTCTCCACCAGCAGCAGCGGCAGCTCCTCGAGCAGCTCGCCGCCGCGCGCGCGCAGGTAGCCGTCGAGCTCGTACTTGAGGAAGCGCCGCATCTGCTCGCGGCCGTACTCGCGCTCCATGATCATCAGGGCGGCGTACTGCGACATCGTCTCCGACAGCACGGTCGAGCCCTGCACGTCTCCGCCGATCACCTGGTGCGCCCACCACTGGTGCGCCACCTCGTGGGCGGTGACGTAGAAGACGTAGTCGATGGCCTCGTCGTCTTCCTCGTCGAGCTTCGCGATGAAGCCGATCGACTCCGAGTAGGGGATGGTGTTGGGCAGCGACTGGGCGAAGCCCGCGTAGCGCGGGAACTCGACGATGCGAAGCTGGCGATGCTGGTAGGGGCTGAACTGGCCGGTCAGGTAGTCGAGGGACTTCTTCACGGCGTCGATCATGCGGTCGACGTTGTACGGGTGCGCGCGGTGGTGGTATATCTCGATGGCGACGTCGTTCCACCGGTCGCGCTTCACCTCCCAGTCGGCCGAGAGCCAGGCGACCAGACCCAGAATCGGCGCGTCCATCTCGTAGTGGAAGTAGCGGCGGTCGCCTTCCGTCCACTCCCGCTGCAGGTAGCCGGGAGCCAGCGCGATCTGGTCGGCGGCGGTGGAGACCACGGTCTCGAAATCGATCCAGTCCGATTCCGAGGTCACGTAGTGGTTGGCGCGGGCCGCCGCGTCGTCGATCGACGGCATGCGCCGTATCGGCGCGAGTCCGAGCCGGCGCCTCGTGTTCGGATCGGTCAGCTCCGGCTGCCGCGAGTACCCGATGCGCGGAAACCAGGTGACGTTGTGGAAGAAGGTCCCGTTCCTCACGATGCTGGTGTTCGACCCGCCGTTGACGAACCCGGGGTTCTCGATGGCGATATCGAAGGACAGCTCCAGGTCCGCGCCCGGCGCCAGCGGCGCGTCCAGCGCGTAGGTCCGATACCCGAGCGTGTCGTCGTCGACCTCCAGCCGGAGCCCCGGCGCGTCGATCGACCGCACCGTCGTCCGCGGATTGATGCTCAAGTGGAGGACGTCCACCGGGGACCCGGTCTTGTTGCGCAGGTCGTAGTGGCCGCGGATGTCGACCGCCCGGCGTTCGGGGTAGATGTCCACCTCGGCGTTCAGCGCCGTGATCTTGGGTTGCGGCAGGTCCTCGTACTGCTTGTACTGCCGCTCGTAGCGCGCCCGCCGCTCCTCGCGCACATCGCCCGGGACGTACTCGTTCAGCACGTTGGTGTTGTAGTAGATGTAGCCGCCGGTGGCGGCGAACCCGAGGGCCAGCGCCGCCAGGGTGGCCCGCGTCGCCCGTGTCAACCGCTGCCGCGCCAGTCGCAGGCGGTCCCGCGGGCTGCCGGCCACGCCCCGCACCCACAGCAGGTGAATGGCGACGGCCAGCATGCCGGCGCACAACACCCAGTAGAGATGGAACCAGAAGAGCGGTTCGACGAAATGGCCGAAGCCGTTCATGTCCGAGTAGGGGGCTGCGGGCGTCCCGGCGTACCGGTACAGATTGTGATTGAAGTCCCAGGCCGACAGGGCCATTCCGCTGATGAAGTAGAGAATCATCAGGAGGTAGCCGAGGTACCGGTTGTCGGCCGCGACCTGCAGGAAGACGGCGAGGATCGCCATCAACAGGAACGAGACGCCGCTCACCAGGAACAGGCTGCGCAGATAGAGGCCCACCTCGAAGTCGTAGTAGCCGCGCCAGGCCTGGATGCCCATGCCGGTGAGGATGGTCGTGGCCAGCACGGCGCCGACGACGACCAGCAGGGCCGCGACCTTCGCGCCCCACAGGGCCCAGTTGGGCATGGGAAGCGCATCGAACACCTCGTGAACGCGCGTCGTCCGTTCACGCCAGACCAGCTCTCCGCTGTAGAAGGTGAGGATGATCAGGACGAACAGGAACCCGGTCTGCAGGATGCCGACCATCAGGTGCGTCACGGGATGGACGGGGGTGCCGAAGGCGCTGTCGATCGACGACGAGTTGCCGATCATGTTCATCACGCCGAACGCGAGGATGACCAGGAACCCGGTGCTCCGGACGACGCTGCCGACCTCCAGGCGGGTCTGCAGCGCGAGCTGGCGGAGGCCCGAGAAGGTCAGCGTCGGGCGGGGAGGGGCCATGGGCGGCGCCTGGACGGCCGGCCCCGCCGCCTCCGCCGCCTCGGCCTCCCGGCGTTCGTCGACATCTGCCGCTCCCCGCCCGCGGGGCCACCAGCGACGGCCGGCGCGGCCCTCGTCGATGGTGAACGAGAAGCGGGAACAGGCGGCCGCGAACACCAGGGCGCCCAGGACGAGGACGACGAGGCGGTTCGCGAGGAGGCCGTCGTCGAACGGGAGCAGCATCGTGTTGCGCTCGGCGACGGTCCAGTAGCGCGTCGCCAGCCCCAGGGCGGCTGCGCCGAACGGGTCGAGCATGGCGGCGAGGGTCTCGTTCTCGATGTCGGAAACCAGGTTGCCGGCGACCCCGTAGGCGACGAACAGGCCGACCACGCTGGCGTAGGTCGCCACCAGGCTCCGCGTCACGGTGGCCAGCGAGAAGAGGATGCATCCCGTGAAGACGGTGTTCGGCACCACGAAGACGACGAATCCCTGCAGATACGGGCCGATCATGAACGGACCGACCCGTTCCGGCTCCAGCCAGGGCATCAGGCTGCCGAGCATCAGGCCGAGGACCACCGGCACGAAGGCGGCCACGGCGACGGCGAGCGCCCCCGCGAAGCGGCCGAGCAGGTAGTCGCGCTTCCGCAGCGGCGTCGAGAAGAAGAGCTCGTGGGTGCGCGTCTCGTGGTCGCGCAGCACGGGGCCGGCCACGAAGGCCGTCGTCATGAAGACCCCGACCACGCTCATGACCCCCAGGATCTGCAGGATGACGAACGGCGCGTTGCGGTTGACGTTGCCGATGGCGCCGCCGATGCTGACCGCGTCGGTGGTGACGGCCAGGAACGTCATCAGGAAGAAGAACGCGGCGGCGATGAGGAAGATCGGCTGGCGCAACTGGTAGCGCAGCTCGAAGCGGAAGATCTCGGTGAACATCGTCCCGTGGCTCCCGTTCCGGCGGTCTCAGGCGGCCGCGTCGGCGCGCTTCAGCGTCGAGAAGTACACGTCCGTCAGCTCGGTCCGGACGCGCTCGAACCCCTCGCCGGGACGCTCGTCCGCGTGGACGTGGATGACGGTCCGGCCGCCGGACAGGCGGGTGGAGATGACGTGGTGGTCGCGTTCGTAGTCGGCGAGCTCGCCGCGAGCGACGACCCGGCTCCAGATGCGGCCTTCCAGCCGCTCGACGGCGTCGGCCGGATCGCCGGCCAGCAGCACCTCGCCCTTCGAGATGATCGCCATCCGGCGGCAGAGGTCGCTGACGTCGTCGACGATGTGGGTCGACAGGATAACGACGATGTTCTCGCCGATCTGCGACAGCAGGTTGTGGAAGCGGAGCCGCTCGGTGGGGTCGAGGCCGGCGGTCGGCTCGTCGACGATGATCAGCTTCGGATCGCCCAGGAGCGCCTGCGCGATGCCGAAGCGTTGCTTCATGCCGCCCGAGAAGGAGTCCAGCCGCTGCCTGCGGTCGGCCCACAGGTTGGTCTGCCGCAGCAGCGCCTCGACGGTCTCCCGGACCTGACGCGGCGGGACGCCCTTGAGCGCGGCGAGATGGCTCAGCATCGCCTGCGCGGTCAGCCGCGGATACACCCCGAACTCCTGCGGCAGGTAGCCGAGCCGCCGGCGGACCTCGTCCTTCTCGCGCAGCACGTCCAGATCGCCGAGCGTGACGCGGCCGCGGTCCGGCTCCTGGAGCGTCGCGACGATCCGCATCAGCGTGCTCTTGCCCGCGCCGTTCGGCCCGAGGAGCCCGAACATCCCCGTCGGTATGCGCAACGACACGTCGTTCAGCGCGCGCACGCCGTTGGGATAGGTCTTCGACAAGCGTTCGATCGTCAGCTCGAGACTCATGCCTGCTCTCGTTTCCGGGATTCCCGGACACGCCGCCGAACCCGGCCGAACCGTCATCCCATCATACGTGGACGGGTCCTCGGCGCCTCGCCCCGCGCCACCATCAACCTGGCGCGGGCGGCGCGCGTGCACGCCCTCCTGCGCGGGCGCGGCTGCGTCACCCCCGAGGGACGTGCGCTCCATCGGCCCCGACGTCCTGAGGCACCGGGTGCCGCCGACCTGCGAAGCCCACGCGGCAACGGGTCGGGCCCGGGTGCCCATTCCGTCCCCGCGTTCACCATGCCGACGACGCGCGGCCCGCAAGGGACCCGCAACTCGCGGGCGCATGCGGTATGCTCCGGCGATGCTCACGCGCCTGATCGCCTGGGTCGTCTTCGTCGTCCTCCAGGTCGCCTTCCTGCCGCTGGCGGTGCTGGGGGTGCTGATGGTCACCTATCGGCAGATCGTCGTCAGCCGGCGGCTGGGCAGCTCGGCGACGGCCATCGAGGTCATCAACGGGCGCTGGACCATGGACTGGTTCGGGATGCGGTCCGACCCGGCGACGGTGGGCCTGCTCGGTGTCCTGCCGAACTCGTCGATCCTGGGGCTGCAGCTCTTCCTGTTCCCGCTGTGGGTCAAGCACAAGCTGAGCGGCGACTACTTCGCGTATCCGCGCCTGCCGCCGGCGAACGGGGCCGAGACGGTGGCCGACCTCGTCATCGCCCGGACCCTCTACTTCGACCGGATCCTGGGGCGGGTGCTGCCCGAGGTCGAGCAGTTCGTGCTGCTGGGGGCCGGACACGACACCCGGGCCTACGGCTCCCTCGTTCCCGACGGCGTGGCCTGCTTCGAGGTGGACCATCCGCGGGTCCAGGCGTTGAAGCGGTCCAAGCTGGCCGAGGCGGGAATCGAGGCGTCGGGCGTCACCTTCGTGCCGGTCGACTTCAGCCGGGACGATGCGTTCGACGAGCTCGCCGCGAGCGGCTACGACCCGGGGCGGAAGACCGCGTTCCTCTGGGAGGGGGTGACCCTCTACCTGGGCGAGGACGACGTGCGGAGGACGCTGCGGGGCGCCCGCGAGCGCGCGGCGCCGGGCAGCGTGCTGGTGGCGGACGTCTACGCCGAGCGGTTCGTGCGGTTGGGCGGGAAGGCGGTGAGGAAGACCCTCGACTACACGGACGAAGGGTTCGGCTTCGGGCTGGACTTCGGGAAGGACTGGGAGCGGACGCTGCGCGACTTTCTCGGGAGCGAGGGCCTGACCCTGGGCGAGGCCTGCTTCCTGGGCCGGGCGAACCCCAAGGGACCGTTCACGGTCGTGGCCGAGTGCATCGCGCCGGCGAGCCCGCCGCGTGGCGAGGAGGAAGGCGGGTAACGGGACTGCCCGGGGGCCCGCGCCGCTTCCTGCGGCGCAGGGCCCCGGCCCGTCCTTCACTCCGCGACGGTGACCGTGATCGTGGAGCAGAGCCCCTCGATGGTGCGGTGCTCGTCGTCGCCGAGCTGCACCGCGAAGGTGTGCTCGCCCGCCGGCATCAGGCTCTCGAAGACGGAGGAGCCGTCGCCGAAGTGGACCCACGGCGCCGACTGGGGGATGATCTCGCCGGCCGGGAGGCACTCGGTGGCGATGCCGATGTGGTAGTGGCCGACCCCCCATCGGGGCGTCTCGACCTCCTCGGGGACCGGCAGCAGCGAGAAGCCCTCGCTGCCGAACTCGAACTGCACCGGGCTCGACACCGTGGCGCCGTCGGCCGGCGTCACGAAGAACACGCGCGGTCCCTCCTGGGCCTGTCCGGTCATCGACCACGCCGCCAGCACCGCTGCCCCCGCCAGCACCGCTGCCCCGATTGCTCTCGTCTTCCGTTCCTTCATGTTCAACACAACTGCTCCTTGATCACTGGTGGAAGATGACGACCCGCCGGCCGGGCGTTCCGCGCCGCCGTCTCGCCGGTGGGGGAACAACGCCGACCCGCGGAATACCGGTGAATCCTAGTGTCCCCGGGCCGGTTTCGCAACCCAATTCACGGGGCCCGTGACGCGCGCTCCGCCGGGGCCGGGCAGGCGCCGCGCGGTTCTTGCCCCCGGCCCGCGAGGGAGCCGAGAGGTTCCACGGCCCCGCGCGCGTGCGGACGAGAATCCTCCGTCCGGCGGACGTGCCGCTCCGTCGGCCGCGGCCCCGCCCGCGTGCCGGCGAAGCTCCCCGCTCCCGCATGCAGCCGGGCGGGAGCTTGCCGCCGCCGGGGGGCTATCGGCAAAGGGAACCCGCCCCACTCCCGGGCGGGAGACAGCGCCGCGCCGAGTGTGCGACACTCAGAAGAGGCCGTCGGCCGGGTGGTCGTCATCACCGATACGTCGGCCGCCGGCCGCCGCCGCGGGCGGCCTCGACCCGGAAAGGAGCTTCGTCGCAATGCCGCCGTCCCTCACGCGATTCTCATCCACCGTCAAGCCCGAGGGGGCGTTCACGGTCCTCGCGGCCGCCCGGCGCGTCGCCGCCGCGGGCAAGGACGTCATCGAGCTCGAGATCGGCGACAGCCCGTTCGCGTCGCCCGAGTCCGCCGTCGAGGCCGGGGTCGAGGCGATCCGGGCCGGCCGCACCACCTACGGCCCGTCGGGCGGGCTGCCCGAGCTGCGCGCCGCCGCCGCCGCCTACGTCAACGAGGAGCACGGCCTGTCGGTGACCGCCGACCACGTCATCGCGGGCCCCGGCGCCAAGACCTTCGAGCAGCTCTTCTGCGACGCGTTCGTCGAGCCCGACGACGGCGTGCTCGTGTTCAGCCCGTACTTTCCGACCTACGCCGCCAACATCGGACGGCGCGGGGCGCGCATGGTGCTGTCGAACCTGCGGGCGTCGCGGGCGTTCCGGCCCGACCTCGACGACGTGCGCCGCTTCCTCGAGGACGACCCGCGGCCCAAGGCCATCTTCCTCAACAGCCCCCACAACCCCACCGGGGGGTCGCGACCGAGGACGACCTGCGCGGGCTCGCCGACCTCATCCGGGGCCGCAACGTGGCGGTGTTCGCCGACGAGCCCTACGACTGCATGGTGTGGGAGGGCCGGCACCGCTCGCTGCTCGCCCAGCCCGGCATGCTCGAGCAGACCGTCGCCGCCTACACGTTCAGCAAGTCGTTCAGCATGAGCGGCTGGCGCCTCGGCTACGCGGTGTCGAGCCCGGAGACCATCAAGGTCTTCGACCTGCTGACGAACGTGGCCCTCTCGTGCGTGCCGCCGTTCACGCAGCTCGCCGGGGCGGCCGCCCTCGAGCGCGGCCGCCAGTACCGCGACGAGCGGATGCGCGAGTTCCACCGCAAGGTCGAGCTGCTGGTGGCGGGCCTGAACACCGTCGACGGCGTGAGCTGCCTCATGCCCGGCGGCACCTTCTACGCCTTCCCGTCGGTGGCCGAGATCTGCAACCGCGCCGGCATCACGTCGCACGGCCTCGCGATGTACCTGCTCGAAGGGGCCGACGACGCGGTCGGCGTCGCCTGCCTCGGCGGCGAGTGCTTCGGGGAGGCCGGGGGCGGATTCCTGCGGCTGAGCTGCGCGCAGCCCGACGAGCGGCTCGTCGAGGCGGTGTCGTTCATCGCCGAGGCGGTGACCCGCCGCGACCGCCTCGCCGCGTACCTCGACGCCCACCCCGACCACCGGCTCGCCGCGCCGTACGCGATCGACGCGCCGGTGACGGGGTGACGGAGTCGAGCAGCCGGCACGAATCTCGCTTGGGCCACGCCCGCACCTTGTCGTTCCCGTCGCGTACTCGTGGGTGCCCCTCGCGTCGGAACGACGCGGGGGGTGAGCGCCTACCGTGCATGGTCCGTGAGACAGGCCAGAAACCGCACGAGGTCGGACCGGCCGTCGGTAGCCGCCTGGTGGACGCGTCCCATGTCGAGCGATTCGTAGGCGTGGGCGATGACGTTGCGAAATCCTGCGGCGCGCACCAGACGGTCGGCGAGGGCGGGGTCGACGATTCCCGCCTGCTCGAGACGACGGAACGCGTCCGCGTAGCTGCCGGGCGTGCCCAGCCGCAACGCGAGGCAGGCGCCCATCGCGACATCGATCACGATCTGGGTGGCCTGCCAGAGGTGGAGCACGACGGCGTCGGAGGCGTCCGTCGCCGGCTGAAGGGCGGCGGGCGAGGGCGGCAGGCGCTCCGCCACCCGCGCCAGATGGCGCTGGACGACCATGGTGCGCTCGGCGAGGACGGCCCGATCGAGGACGCTCATCGCGGCAGCGACTCCAGGATCTCGTCGTATCCGCGCTCGAAGATGGGCGCGTTCTCGCACCAGAACCGCGCCGCCTCCAGGCGGTAGCGATCGAAAAGGCCGGCCGACGCCTCGTGCACCAGGCGCCCGTCGCACGCGGCCCGGTACCGCAGCAGTCCTCCCGCCCGGCTCAGGTCCACGAGGTCGATGCGATCGTCCCGGAGCGCCTCGACCAGCATGGCCAGCAGTGCCGGCAGGTCGACAGTGCCGTCGGCCAGGTAGCCGAAGTCCCAGTCCGCGCCCGGCCGCGCATCGTCCCGTGCCCGGGAGCCGAACAGGATCAGCAGCCTGAGACCGCGGCATGCCCGGGCGACGGAGACGAGCGCGTTGGACGTGGAATCGGGCGGCGTGGGCGGCATGCCTGGATGGTACACTGGCGTCGCGATGTCCCCCCACCTGGACGGCCGCCTGGACTTGCCCATCCTGATCGCAATGATGCTGGTCGCCCTGCTCTTGCGTAGCACCCTGGGGGCTCCGAGCGTGGCGTTCGGGGTGTCCTGCCGCCCCCCCGGGACCCGGCGGACACGACCCGGAACTGTTCTCGGGGTGATCCTGGGGCTCGGCGGCCTCCTCCTGCTGCTGACCGTGCTGTCGCTGCGGTGACGGCAGCGACTCCCGGAAGTCGCTCGGCTGTTCGGGAACGGTTGCCCGAATCGCCGCGGGCTTTCGGGCCCTGTCGCGGCGCCGTCGCGACAGGGCGACCCGTCCGCTGCCGGACGCGCGGAACATCAACGGCGGCGCTCTGGCATGGCGCGAGGAGCGACGGGGGCGGCCGCCCCGCTACTCGCCCACCAGCTCCAGGTGCGCGGCCCGCATCCACCCCACTGCGCCGTCCTCGAGCACGATCTCCACCCAATCGTCCGCGCGCCGGTACACGACCACCTTGGTGCCGGCGTGCACCGCGAAGATCTGCAGGGCCGGATCGTCCGAGGGCGCGCTCTGCACCTGCACTTCCTCGGCCATCACGATCGCCTCCTCGGCGGCGCCGAGGCCGAGCTCCCGGACGACGAGGTTGACGCCGAGGACGAGGGCCACGGCGGCCGCGGCGAGGGCGGCCCGCCGCGCCCAGGCCGCGAGGCCGGGCCCCGGCCGGAGCACGACGACGGCGGCGCCCGCGACCGCCGTCACCCAGCCCAGGGCGACTAGCCAGATCAGGGCGGCGCGCGGCAGCAGCCCGACCCACCAGCCGATGACGCGGAAGAGCCAGAACTCGGGCCTCGGGGTGATGTCGTCGGCGGTCATCGAGCGGGCGAGGGCGAGGTTGGCGAGGAGGTCGTCGTCGCCCGGCATCAGGCGCCGGGCGCGCTCGTAGTTGAGGATGGCGGGGGCGAGCTCGCCGAGGCGGAAGTGGGCGTTGCCGATGTTGTAGTAGAGCTCGCCGCTCTCGAGCCCCTCGTCGAGGATGCGCCGGTAGCGGTCGAGGGCGCCCTCGAAGTCGCCGGCCTGGTAGAGCCGGTTGCCCTCGTCGAAGAACGCGCCCTGGGCCTGCGCGGGCGCCGCCGCGAGCAGGAGCAGCCACAGGGCGCCGAGGGCCGCCGCGGCGGACGACGCCGGGTGCCTTCGGGCGCCGGGCCGGTGGGCCGGGCGCCCGGGAGCGACGGCCGGCGGCGTCCGGAAACCGGATTCCCGGGTCGTCAGCCCGTCCCGCACGTCGGCCGGGGCGCGGGGCCGCCGCGAGAGATGTCGGGTGCTTCTCGGTCATGGTCGGCCCCGAGGTCTGCCGCACCCGCACCGAGGCGGCGGCGAGGGGCGTCAGGTGGTTCTCGGTCATGAGGCGGTCAGCGCGGCGTCGAGCTCGGTCATCGCCCGGCCCGCCTCCGCGAGCATCGCCTGCATGGCGGCGGGGTCGGGCTCGGCGGGGGCGAAGCGCTCGCGGTCGCAGCGCTCGAGACAGTCGAGGCAGGCGTCGACGAGGGTCGTTTCCACCCCGCGGGCGGCGAGGGCGGCGCGAATCTCGCCGTGGATGAGGCCGGCCTCGGCCACGTTCAGCTTGTCGCCGAGGAACCCCTGCATGGCGCGGCCCACCTCGGCGTGGAACTCGCGGTGGCGGTCGGGCGAGCACAGCGACTCGGCGCGGGCGAGGCGGCGCCGGGCCACCTTCGAGGCGCGCCGGCTGCGGGCCCAGGCGACGTCGCCGGCGAGCCGGTCGCGGTGGCGGCGCACCGCGACGGCGCCGGCGAGGGCGACGAGGGGCAGCACCGCGACCGTCCAGAACCCGGCCGTGCGGAAGAGCGAGCCGTCCCGCGCCCGGAACGTCGGGGCGGCGATGCGGATGAAGCGGATGTCCGCGCGCTGCAGGTCCACCCCGGTGCGGGCGCGCCCGCCGGGCAGCAGGGTGGCGGGGCCCGGGTCGCCGGTGACGGTCAGCGCCATGGGGTCGGACGACGCCACCGCGTAGGCGCCGCGCTCGGGGTCGAGGTACGCGAGCTCGACGGGGGGAATGGTGACCTCGCCCGGCTCGCGCGGCACGATGACGTACTCGTAGACCCGGCGGCCGCGCACGCCGTCGGCGGCCGGCTCCACCTCTTCGCTCATCTCCGGGGGGTAGACCTCGAAGGCGGGGGGGAGGTTCAGGGTCGGCTCGGGCAGGGTCCGGATGTTGCCGCTGCCGCTGACGTCGAGGCGCAGGGTCAGGGCGTCGTTGGTCTCGGCCTCGGTGCGGTCGACGCCGGCCGAGACCGCGAGCGAGCCGACGAAGCCGGAGTACGACGCGGGGGCGCCGGGCGGGGCCGGAAGCACCTCGAGGTCGAGGGCGTTCGACGCGACCGAGACCGGCACGCGCCGCCCGAAGAGGCTGTCGCCGAAGAAGTCGTCGAACGGGTCGCGCCCGAAGGGCGAGCGCCGCTGCACGCGCACCTGCGCCTCGAGCACCAGCGGCTCGAGTCGCTTCGGCCCGGCGCTGGTGGGGAACAGGGCGACGCGCCGGAAGACGCCGCCCGTGTACCGCACGCCCTCGCGGACGACCTCCTCGGACAGTTGCGGGGTGGGCAGCTCCTCGACCCAGAACCCGGCGGTGCCGGGCTGCCGGACGATGTCGAGGCCCTGGACGTCGACCCGCGTGAAGATGCGGTACTCCACGACGACGGGCTGGTTGACGTAGACGCTCTCGTCGCTGAGGGTGGCGGTGACGAACAGGGCGTCGGCAGACACGCCGCCGCCTGCGTCCGCCCGCCCGCCCGCGCCGCCCCGCCCGCCCGCGCCCGCCGCCGGGGCGCCGGAGACCTCGATGGTCAGGGGCTCGGTGCGCAAGTCCTGTCCGCCGACCCGCACCGTCACCGGGCCGATCTCGAAAGTGCCCTCCTGCGTCGCCAGGAACCGGTACTGGATGGTGTGCGACGTCGACATGCGGCCGTTGACGAACTGCATCGACGTCGACGTTCCCGAGCCGAGGTAGTCGGCGAACGCCGACAGGTCGGGCAGGGCGGGGCCCCCGTCGGTGCTCTGGCTGCCGGACACCTCCACGTTGAGGACGAACTGGCCGTTGACGGGCACCGGGTTCTGGCTGAGGAAGGCCCGCACCGACTGGGCCTCGCCGGGCGTTGTCGACGCCAGGAGCAGCAACGCCGCCGCGAGGCCGCGCGTCGCGGTCACCAGGGCCTCCTCGGCGGCCGGGCCGGGGCGGTGGTCCGCCGGCGGCGCTGAATCTGGTCGGGGTCCTCGTCTATCGCCTCCAACAGGCGCTCCGCGTCCTCGCGGCTCAGCTCGCCGGGCTGCGGCTGCGGCTCCTCGCCGGACTGCGGCTGGTCCTCCTCCCCCTGATCCTGCTGGTCCTGTTGCTGTTGCTGGTCCGGTTCCGGCTGCTGTTGCTGCTCCTGCTCGTCCTGCTCCGGCTGATTCTGCTGCTGTTCCTGCTCCTGCTGTTCCTGCTCGTCGGGGGGCTGCTCCTGTGGCTGATTCTCCTGATCCTGCTGATTCTCGTCGTCGTTCTCGTCCTGCTGGTCCGAGGACTGCTGCTGCTGTTGCTGCTGCTCCTGCATCTGCTCGAGGGTCAGCTCGAGGTTGTGCTTGGCGTCGACGTCGGCGGGGTTGCGGCGCAGCGCCTGCTTGTAGGCCTCGAGGGCCGGCTGGAGCTGCTGTTGCCGGTAGAGGGCGTTGCCGAGGTTGTACCAGGCCTGCGCCTCGACGGCGGGGTCGCCGCTCTCGGCCGCCGCCTGGTAGGCCTCCATCGCGCGCTGGAACTCGTCGGTCCGGTACAGCGCGTTCCCGTTGTTGAACGGGACGACGGGCGAGTCCGGCGCCGCCCGCAACGCCTCCAGGTACTGCTCGTGGGCCTCCTCGAACCGGCCCTCCGCGTAGAGCCGGTTGCCCGCCTCGACCTCGCTCCGGCCCGCCTGCGCGGCGGCGAGGGCCGGCGACAGGACACCAGCCGCGAAGACGAGCCCGGCCACGATGTCACGGCGTCTCACTTGAACCTCCCGGACCATTCGGCCCGCACCCGCCGGCGGTCCGGTATCAGCACCTCGGCCGCCAGCAGCACGAGCGCGAGGCCGAGAAAGAGCTGGTACTGCTCGTCGAACAGGGTCACCTGCTCGGCCTCGAAGGCCTGCCCCTCGCCCCCCGTCACCTCGGCGGCCAGCGCCTCGAGCTCGTCGCCGGCCGGCGACGCCCGGTAGTAGAGGCCGCCGGTGCGCTCGGCCATCGCCTGCAGCACGGTCTCGTCGAGCCGCGTCGTCACCACCGTCCCGTCCTCGTCCCGCCGGAAGCCCCCCGGTCGGCCGGCCTCGTCGACCTCGGGAATCGGCACCCCCTCGGTCGAGCCGATGCCCACGGTGTAGATGCGCACCCCCGCCTCGACCGCGCGGCCGACGGCCTCCTCCACCTCGCCCTCGTGGTCCTCGCCGTCGGTGATGAGGACGAGGACCCGGTGGCGGCGCTCGGTCTCGGCGAACGCGTCGAGGGCCACCCCCACCGCCTGGCCGAGGTTGGTGCCCTGCACCGAGATCATGTCCGGATCCATCGCGTTGAGGAAGAGGGCCGCCGCCCCGTAGTCGCTCGTCAGGGGGCTCTGCACGAACGCCTCGCCCGCGAACGCGACGAGCCCGACGCGGTCGCCCTCCAGCCGGCCGATGAGGTCGGCGACGGCGAACCTGGCCCGGTCGAGGCGGCTCGGCGCGATGTCCTCGGCCGTCATCGAGGCCGACAGGTCGAGGGCCACCACGATGTCCTGCCCCTCGCGCCGCACCGTCTCGACCCGGCTCCCGAACTGCGGCCGGGCCAGCGCGGTGACGAGCAGGGCCACCGCCGCGAGCAGCGCCGCGAGCTTGGCGGCCCGGCCCCGCCGGTCGACGGTGGCGGTCAGGCGGTCCAGGAGATGGCGCTCGCCGACCAGCGCGAGGGCCCGCCGCGTGCGGGCGCGGGCCCACCACGCGAGCCCCGCGAGGGCCGGCACCAGCAGGTACGCGAGCAGCACGTCGACGTTGGCGAACCTGAACATCAGCCCGGAGAGCGTCGCCCGCGGCTCCGCTCGACTCCCATGCCATCCCCGCCGTGAGAACGCGCCATCCCGCGGCGCGACCTCCTACGGCATCTTCCGCAGCGCCGTACGGGCCAGCGTCATCTCCAGCAGCAGCAGCACCAGGCCCGCGGCCAGCGGCACGTGGAACAGCTCGCCGTAGCGGGTGAACTGCTCCACCTCGATCTCGGTCGTCTCCAGCGCGTCGATCTCGGCCCAGATCGCCTCCAGGCTCTCCCGGTCCGTCGCCCGGAAGTAGCGGCCGTCGGTCAGGTCCGCCACCTCCTGCAGGGTGGGCTCGTCGATGTCGACCCGCATCTGCGCGTAGCGGCGGCCGAACAACGGGTCGTCGACGGGCACCCGGGCCACCCCCCGGGTGCCGGCCCCGACCGCGTAGACGCGGACGTCGAGCGCCGCCGCCATCTGGGCCGCGGTCACCGGGTCGATCTCGCCCCGGTTGTTCTGCCCGTCGGTCAGCAGCACCACGACCTTCGACTCGGCCGACGAGTCCTGCAGCCGCTTGACGGCGGTGGCCAGCCCCATGCCGATGGCGGTTCCGTCCTCGAGGATGCCGGTCTCGAGCTCGCCGAGCACGGTGGTCACGATGCCGTAGTCGAGGGTCAGCGGCACCTGCGTGAACGCGTCGCCGGCGAACACCACCAGCCCGATGCGGTCGTTGCGGCGGCCCTCGACGAAGTCGGCGGCCACCGCCTTCGCCGCCTCGATGCGGTTCGGCTCCAGGTCCTCCGCGAGCATCGAGGTCGACAGGTCGAGGGCGAGCACGACGTCGATGCCCTCGGTGGTGACGTTCTCGGCCGTCACCCCAGTTTGCGGCCGGGCGAAGGCGACGACGAGGGCGGCCAGGCCGAGGCCGCGCAGGACGAACAGCGCATGGCGCCGGCGCCCGGTGCGCCGCCGGTCGGCCCGGGCGACGGCGGCCAGCGACGAGTAGCGCAGCGACCCCGTCCGGCCCCGGCCGCGGGCGACGTACCACCAGGCGAGCAGCGGCACCCCGAGCAGCAGCAGGAGATACGCCGGGTCCGCGAAGCGGAGGATCATGTCGTCTGCTCCGCGGGGACGGGGGCCGGCGGGGCGGCCACCGGCTCGACGGGCACGGTCACCTCCACCACGCGGCGGGCGAGGGGGAACAGCTCGCGGCACTCGGGAACCGCGGGCCGCAGCTTGGCGAACTTCACGAGGTCGCAGCGGTCGAGCACGCGCCGCACGTCGGCGACGGCCCCGCGGTCGGCGTCGGTCCTGTGCAGGCCGTCGATCACCTCGCCGGTGGTCATCTCCATCGCGTCGACGTCGAACCGGCCCTCGATGTACACCCGCACGATGTCCGAGAGCCGGATGTGCCACGTCTTGATCTCGCCGCGCTCCAGCAGCCCCGCCGCCTCCAGGGCGTCGAGGGCCTCGCGGGCGACCTCGTGGGCCGGCCGCGCCGGCAGCGCCGGCACCAGGGTATCGGGCCGCGTGCGCCGCCGGTAGTGCCGGTAGAGCCAGGCCGCGATGGCCGCGGCGGCGAGCAGGGCCGCGAGCCACGGCAGCAGGGTGACGACCGCGAAGGGGATGGCGAGCGGCCCCTTGATGTCGCGGATGTCTCCGCTCTCGTCGCGCCCCACGCTGGCGATGGCGACGGCCGCCGCCTCCGTCGCCAGGACCGTCGCGTCGCCGCCGGCGTCGACCACCTCCAGCTCGAGGGACGGAAACGACAGCTCGCCGAGCTCGAACGCCGCGACCCGCAGCTCGAGGCTCGACTCGACGCTGCCGTCCGCTCCTGCCGCCGACTGCGCGACCGGCGCGTCGAGGAGCTCGAACGGCGCGGCGTCGACGGGGTCGGGCCACCGCACCTCGGCGTCCGCGGCGTGGCGCACCGTCACCACCACGGTGACGGGGTCGCCGACCGCCGCCGTCGCGGCCGAGACGGTGGTCTCGACGGTGGTCTCGACCGCCTGGCCCACGGGCGCACTCTCCTGCGCGGCCGCCGGGGCCGCCAGGGAAGCCACGAGCGCCGCCGCCAGCCCCCAGGTCGTCATCGGAACCGTTTCGCCCGTTCCCGAAAGAACCGCATGAGCCGATCGACGTAGGGCCGGTCGGTCGCAATCTCCACCACGTCGACCCCCGTCTGCCGGAAGTCCCGTTCCCGCGCCTCCCGCGCCTCCGCCACCTCGCGGTCGAACGCCCGGCGGAACGCGGGGTCCGACACGTTCACCGTGAGCCGCTCGCCGGTCTCGGCGTCCTCGAGGTCGAGGTAGCCCACCGGCGGCAGCGCCTGCTCGCGGGGGTCGCTGATACGTATGACGACGGTGTCGTGCCGGCGGCCGGCCACCGCCAGGGCCCGCCGGTAGCCGCCGGCGATGAAGTCGGAGACCACGAAGGTCACCGCGCGGCGCCGCACCACGCGGGCCAGGTACTCAAGCGCCCCCGCGACGTCGGTGCCGCGCCCCGCCGGCTCGAAGTAGAGCAGCTCGCGGAGCACCCGCAGCACGTGGCGGCGCCCCTTGCGGGGCGGCACGAACTTCTCGATGCGGTCGCTGAAGATGATCAGCCCGACCTTGTCGTTGTTGGTGATGGCCGAGAACGCCAGCACCGCGCATATCTCCACCGCCACCTCGCCCTTCATGCGCCCCGCCGAGCCGAAGTCGCCCGAGGCGCTCACGTCGACCACGAGCATCACCGTCAGCTCGCGCTCCTCGTCGAACACCTTCACGAACGGGGCGCCGGTGCGCGCGGTGACGTTCCAGTCGATGTTGCGGATGTCGTCGCCGACGTGGTACTCGCGCACCTCGGCGAAGTTCATGCCGCGGCCCTTGAACACCGAGTGGTACTCGCCCGAGAAGACCTCGTTCACGAGGCCCCGGGTGGCGATCTCGACCCGGCGCACCTGCTTCAGGATCTCGCGCGGAATCACCGGACGCTCCCTCGTCGGCGGGTTCCATGCCGGCTGCGCATCGGGCAATACCCTCGGCAGAGATGACGCCCGGCCCCTAGCCCGCCCATCGTCGCCTTCGGCTCCGCTGGGCGCCCAACCAACCCTGCCAGGAGTCTGCACCGTTCTACGGTGCAGACTCCTAGGGCACCTCGATGCTGTTGAGGACCCGCTCGACCACCGTCTCCGCCGTCACCTCCTCCGCCTCGGCCTCGTAGGTCAGCAGCACCCGGTGCCGCAGCACGTCGGGTCCGATGGAGCGGACGTCCTCGGGGGTGACGTAGCCGCGCCGCCGCAGGAACGCGTGCGCTCGCGCCGCCCTCGCGAGGTTGATGGTGGCGCGGGGCGAGGCGCCGAACGCGATGAGGTCGGCGAGTTCGGCGAGGTCGTAGTCCTTCGGCGCCCGCGTCGCGAAGACGAGGTCGACGATGTACCGCTCGACCTGCGGGTCCATGTAGATCAGGTCCACCGCCTTCCGGGCCCGGAGGATCTCGTCGGGCTCGACCACCGCCTCGACCTCGGGCGCGGGGCCGCCGGCCATCCGCCGCAGGATCTCGAGCTCCTCGTCCTTGTCGGGGTAGGTGACGGCAAGCTTCAGCATGAACCGGTCGACCTGGGCCTCGGGCAGGGGATAGGTGCCCTCCTGCTCGATGGGGTTCTGGGTGGCGAGGACGAGGAACGGCGAGTCGAGCGGGTAGCTGGCGTCGCCGATGGTGACGGTCCGCTCCTGCATCGCCTCGAGCAGGGCCGACTGCACCTTGGCCGGCGACCGGTTGATCTCGTCGGCGAGGATGATGTTGGCGAAGATGGGGCCCTTGCGGGTCTTGAACTCCGACTGCCGCGGGTCGTACACGAGGGTGCCGATGAGGTCGGCGGGCAGCAGGTCGGGGGTGAACTGGATGCGCCGGAACGTGGTGGCGACGGCGTCGGCGAGGGTGCGGACGGTCATCGTCTTGGCGAGGCCGGGCACCCCCTCCATCAGCACGTGGCCGTCGGCGAGGAGCCCCACGAGCAGCCGCTCGATCATGGTCCGCTGGCCGACGATGACCCGGCCCACCGCGTCGAGCAGCCGCTCGACGAAGGCGCTCTCGGCGTGGATGCGTTGCTGAATCGCTTCGATGTCGTGGTGCATGGTGTCTGCGCGCGTTCTCCGATCGACCCTCTATTGTAGGAAACCGGCCGCCGGTCCCCAATCTCCCGGACGGGGTGGCCCCCGGGGGCCGGCGGCGCGTGATTGCGTTCTGCGCCGGAAGCGGGAGAACCTCTCCGTGGCGGCCGCGCCGGCGCCGCCGTCGGCTCCCGCGGGCGGCCAAGCCTCTTCGATGCGGCTCGCCGCCGATCGATCAGACGATCCCGTTGACAGGATGGCCGGCGTCGCGTCGCCGCGACGCCCGGGCCGCTCCGCCGTCGAAGGGTTGGTCGGGCCGCCGCCGGGTCAGCGGACCGGGAAGAAGATGTCGGTCCGCCACTTCGCGGGGTCCGGCTCCCGGCCGGGGTCGGTGACGTAGACCTCCCAGGGGGCCCCCGCGGGCTCGAGGCCCTCCGACTTCATCCACGCCGTCAGCGCCTCCCACGTGTGCCGGAGCTGCTCGTAGTGGCCGGTGTGGGTGACGGTCGCCGCCTTGCCGGCGGGCAGCTCGCCGGCCCGGATTCGGTCCGTGCCGGCCAGCGGGGAGGCGACGGGCATGCCGCACTCCAGGTCGACGGTGCCGCCGTGCATCTCGTGGTAGATGGCGAAGGGCATCCCGGCCGGCGCCTGCCCGCTCTGCTGCACGTACCCGTGCAGCTCGCCGAAGAGCATCCCCATGGTCTCCGCGATCTTGTCCATGGTGGTCTTCGTCCGGATGCCCACCATGGGCTGCGCCTCCAGCTGCGTCGTCCCGAACTCCGATGTCATTCGCTGTCCTCCTCGACTTGCCGTCCCGCCCGGGGCACGTCCCAACTGGACGCGAGACTGCCATCCGTGACCTGGAAGTTAACGGAATCCGCTCGCCGGATTCAACCTGGGCGCCATGCAACCCGGTGCGCTGGCCCGTGCTGTTAACATGTCGGCATGAACACCGTGCTACCCGTGGGCACGACGCGTGCCGCGGTTCGATACCTGGGGAGAAGCCGATGAGGATAATGCTGATCGCGTTGTGTCTGCTGTCGGCGCCGTGGGCCGCCGCAGCGCAGGACGGCGGCATCACGGGCACCGTCACCGACGACACCGGCGGGGTCCTGCCGGGCGTGACCGTCGAGGCTGCCGGCCCCGCGCTGGCCGCCCCCCTCGTCGCGGTGAGCGACGGCGACGGCCGCTACGCGCTCACCGGGCTCCCCCCCGGCGGCTACGTCGTCACCTTCACCCTGGCCGGATTCGAGCGCCTGGAGCGCGAGGTCGTGCTGGCCGAAGGGACCACCGCCACGGTCAACGCCGACCTCCAGCTCGGCGGCCTCTTCGAGGAGGTGACGGTCGCAGTGACCGGGACCGCCATCGACGCCCCGGCCATCAACATGCCCCACGCCGTCACCGTGGTCAGCCGCGAGACCCTCGAGCAGCAGGGCGCGACCCAGCTCGTCGACCTCTTCCGCAACCTCAACGTCAGCCACGGCGTCGTCGGCGAGCGCAACAGCTGGTACAACTCGAACCAGCCGTCGACCCTCACCGAGAACGTCGCCAACGTCAACCTGCGCGGCCTCGGGGCGTCGCGGACGCTGGTGCTCATCAACGGCCGGCGCCACGTGCCGGTGCCCGCCCGCCTCATCGGCGGGCGCTTCGTCGACGTCAACACCATCCCCGCCATCGCCGTCGGCCGGCTCGAGGTGCTGAAGGAGGGCGCGTCGGCCACCTACGGCTCGGATGCGGTCGGCGGCGTCGCCAACTTCGTCACCCGCAGCGACTTCCGGGGCTTCGAGGTGAACGTCTCCCACGACTACTTCGACGGCGGGGGCGACACCACCGTGGCGGGCATCTGGGGCGGCCGCATCGGGGCCTCGAGCGCGGTCCTCTCGATGGAGCGGGTCGGCCGCCAGGAGCTGCAGATGGCCGACCGCCCGTGGGCCCTCGACCGCCTGAGCGCCTACCCCTCGGGCACCCGCGGCGGCTGGTCGAGCCTCGGCAACCCCGGCACGTTCTCGGTCGGGGCGCCGGTGCCGTGGACGGCCGACGTCTTCGATCCCCGCTGCACCGACTTCGGGGGCCTCGACGAGGGCTGGACGTGCCGGTTCCGCTACGCGCCCTTCGACAACCTGATCGACGAGCAGCGGCATACCCGGGCGTTCCTCGAGCTCAACGGCCCGTTGAACGAGCGGACCAACTACCACGTCGAGGCGCTCTGGTCGGACGCCGTCATTCCGCGCTGGTACACGACGCCGTCCTATCCGCCGTTCCCGCTGACGAGCACCACCGTCCAGGAGGTGGCGGCGACCCACCCCGGCCGCCAGCAGTTCTGCGCCGACTACGCCGGCGACCCGAAGGCCGACCCGATGGGCGCCTGCGCCGGCGGCGACCCCTGGTACTTCAACGGCCGCCCGTTCGGCAACTCGGGTCCCGGGCGCCGGCTGAGCCGCGAGTCGCAGACCCAGCGCTTCGCCGCCTCCGTCGACGGCGACTTCCTGCTCGGGGGGCGCGACGCCAACTGGGACGTCGGCGTCAGCTACTCGCGGGCGCGGGGCAACCTGAACCTGCCCGCCGTCTACACCGACCGGATCTTCCGCGCCTTCCGCGGCTTCGGCGGCGCCGACTGCGGCGTCGGCGTCGTCGCCGACCCCACCTCGCCCGCGGGCATGCGGCTCGGGGCCCTCGGCGGCGCGGTGGCGGGCCAGGGGCCGTGCATGTACTACAACCCGTTCAGCAACGCCATCGAGTACTCCGCCCAGCCGAACTCCCCGCTGGAAAACACGGCGAACCCGGACTACGTCGGCGCCCTCGCGAACCAGGAGGCCCTGCGGCTGTGGCTCAACGAAGAGGTGGACCTCTTCAGCACCACCGACATGATCGTGGCCGACGCCACCATGAGCGGCAATCTCGTCCCCAACGTCGCCGACTTCGCGGTCGGCTACCAGTTCCGCGGGGTGAACGCCGACGGCAACCCCAACGACCCCGGCGACGTCACCGTGAACCCCTGCCCGGTGGCCGGCGACATGGGGTGCTCGCCCGGGAAGCGGTTCGGCCCCTACCTCTTCACCAACGTCCACCGGCCCTACGCGGCCGACCAGCAGGTGCAGCGGCTCTTCGGCGAGCTGGCCCTGGGCATCGGTCCCCGCCTCGACACTCAGCTCGCCGCCAACTACGAGTTCTACAACGTGGCCGGCCGCCGCGTGAACAGCATCGACCCCAAGATCGGCTGGCGCCTCGACGCGGCCGAGAACCAGCACTTCTCGCTGTCGTTCCGGGGCTCGGTGCAGACCACGTTCCGCACCCCCTCGCTCGACGACCTCAACACCAGCCCCCTGACGACGCTGGAGTGGATCAACGAGACCGGCGCCTACCAGGCCGTCGACCGCTTCGGGCGCGAGGACCTCCTGCCGGAGCGCGCCTTCACCTACAACGGAGGCGTCGTGCTGTTCCTCGAGGGAGGCGTCGAGGCGACCGTCGACTACTGGCACTACGACTTCGAGAACGTCATCGGGTCGATGCCTTACGACGCCATCACCAGCCTCTACGCCAGCGGCGACCCGGCGACCCAGGCCGCGGTGTCGCCGTTCATCATCTGTCCCGGCGGCCGGGCCTCGGACCTCTCGCCCGCCGACCGCTGCGTGGCCCAGAACCTGCAACGCGTCCAGATCGACCTCGTGAACTGGCCGGGCCTCACCAGCTCGGGCATCGACACCCACCTCGCGGCCCGCGCCGACGCGGGGCCGGGCCAGCTCTCGCTGAGCTGGGACTCCACCTACACCGTCGGCTACGACACGAAGGAGCTGCTGCTCGAGGGCACCGACCTCACCCTCTACGCCAAGCGCGAGGCGGCCGGCTACCTGAACTTCGCCCACCCCATCGCGGTGCCCCTGCCCCGCTGGAAGAGCCGCTGGTCGGCGTCCTACGACTGGAGCCGCTACAGCTGGGCCAACTACGTCAGCTACATCGGCGCCTACGAGGACCGGGGCAACGACGTCGTGCCCCGCATCGACCCGTTCCTCGCCTGGGACATGAGCTTCCTCATGCGCTTCCCCGGCACCGGGATGAACCTCACGATCTACGGCATGAACCTGACCGGGCAGATCCCGCCGTGGGCCAACGTCGAGCAGGCCTACGACGGCTTCACCCACGACCCCAAGGGGCGGCGCATCAAGGCGGCGGTGAGCTGGCGCTTCGGGGGGTGAGCTCTTCGGCCGGCCCGGGCGGCGTCCGACGGCGCTCCGCCGACTGGCCGGGTGTCGTCGTCGGCGCCGGACGTCCTGACGGTGCTTGCGGTGGAATCTGCGGCGGGCGCCCGGGTGACGCCGACGGCGGTGAGCGAGAGCGCGGCGACGGTCCACGCCCTGGCAGCGGGTTGCCCCGGTGAACCGCGCGAGGGGCGTCAGTCGCCGGCTTCCTTGTCGCCCACCGCCTCGCAGGCCGCCAGCTCCCAGCCGTGGAACACCACCGCGAGGCCGACGTGGCGCACCGCCGGCTCGCCGCCCAGGGCGGGATCGGCGAGATAGCCCTCGAGCTGCGCCAGGGCCTCGCGCAGCCGCGCCGCCACCGCCGACTCGTCCGCCGTCTCGGCGCGCTTCAGGTACTTGACCTCGATCACGTAGCCGTAGCGGACGTCCGGATAGCGGGCGAGGAACGGCTCCAGATGCAGGTCGGCGTAGCCCTTGTTCAGCTCGCGCTCCGAGTGGATCAGGAAGTGGCCGACGAGGCTGAAGTGCGCGGCCAGGAACGCCTGCACCACCTTCTCGCCGTCCAGGTAGTCGCGGATGCCCGTCTGCGCCGCGATGGCCTCGGCGAGGAACGCCAGCGCCGGCCGCCACGCCCCGCGGCAGGCCATGTCGACCACCAGCTTCGAGAACCGGTAGTGGCTGACCGAGAAGACCCCGACGTCGCGGTAGCCATCGCGCAGGTAGCCGTACAGCAGCCGCCGCACGGTCTGGTTGGGGATGCCGAGCCGGATCCTGCCGTGCGACTCGCCGCGGATGCTCAGCAGACCGAAGTAGTAGAGCAGCGACAGGAAGTTCTCCGGCTCGACGAGCCTCTCGAGCGGGAAGCTGAGATTGACGTCGGCGTCGGCGCCGCCTTCGCCGGCGATGCTCCGCAGCAGGTCGAAGTTGCCGTTGAAACGGACGCCGGCCTCCCGGCTCACCACCAGCAGATGCCGCAGCTTGCCGTAGTCGATGCGCACGTTGGCGTCGATCAGCTCGTCGGGTGTGGGCTTGTTCGGCACCGACTCCGACAGGTAGTAGAGCACCATGTCGGTGTTGTACAGATCGCCCTTCGCGCGTCTGGCGAACCGGTATCCGTCGTACCACTCGTGCATGACCTCCAGGGCTGCGTCCACGTCCTGGTCGAACGCGCCGCGCTCCCGGTACAGCGCCAGCAGGTCGCGCACCTCGGCCTCGGTGAAGCCGAGCAGGTCGTTGAACTCCGGCCGGAGGCTGACGTTCCGGCCGATGTTGAAGCCGCTGGTCACGTCGTCCAGCGTGATGGGCGAGACCCCGGTGATGAACAGCCGTTCCAGCCCGCCGCCGCTCTCCCCGGCGCCCGCCTTCAGGGTGGCGAAGAAGTTGCGGTAGAAGCCGCCGCCGTGCGTGAACGACTCGTACGCCTCGCGGCCGTGGTGGGCCAGCACCGTGTTGGCGAAGTTGTCGTACTCGTCGATCAGGCAGTACAGCGGGATGGCGTTGTCTCCGGCGTACATGAACAGCTCGCCGAGCCGCCCCTCGACGGCGGCCGGCGCCAGGATGCGGCGCGCCGCCGAGTCGGGGAACAGGTCCGCGTTCCGCTCCAGCGCGCGGCGGATCACCATTTCGCAGTAGGCCTCGAAGCGCTCGCGCAGCGTCTCCAGGGTGTCGTCGAAGGCGGAGAAGTTGAAGCGCAGGATGACGTAGCGCGACCGGTCGCCGGTGGGTTGCCGGCCGATGTCGGTGCCGTCGAAGATGGCGTGCCACTCGTCGGCGCGGGTGCGGTCGTAGTAGTTCTCCAGCACCGACACCCAGAGGCTCTTGCCGAAGCGGCGGGGGCGGATGAGGAAGACGTAGCTCTCCTCCTCGAGCCGGCGGAGGAACCGGGTCTTGTCGACGTACAGCCACCCGTTCAGGCGGATGCGCCTGATGTCGGCTTCGCCGTAGGGGATGCGGGGGTAGGCGGCGGGCATTCGTGCTCGTCCTCGGCGCGGCGCAAACGAGGTCACCGGCCCCGGCGATCATGCCATACGCGGCCGCCGGCGCTCCGGCGCGCCCGGCGCGCCCGAACCGCCCCGACACGTCGCGACGAGCGGAGCGCCGGCGACCCGCCACCCGATCCCGCGTGGGTCAACGTCGAGCAGTCCTGCGACGGTCTCACGCACGACCCGAAGGGGCGGCGCATCGAGGCGGCCGCAAGCCGGCGCTCCGGGGGTACGCAAGTGGGTTCATGCCACGAAGGTGCTCCACGCTCGGGTACCATGTCGTCAGCCTCGGCCTGACTTCGCCGCCCCGGCCGCCCGCTCGCGGCCTCCCGGAGCCGCGAAGCTCCCGGGGATCGATGGTCCAGGGTGCCTGCCAGACGCAACCGCGGCAATCGCAAGCGGTCGACGCCGGCGCGTGCGGCACGCGTATCCCCCCGCCGCCTGCTGGAGCGGGCGCGGGAGGCGCTCGCGCGGGGAGACGGGCGCGAGGCGCTCGACCTGGTCAGGCAGGCGCGCGATCGGGACCCCCGCCTGCCGGGGCTGCCGCTGACGTCGTTCTGCGCCTGCGCGCAGCGCGCCCGGCAGCTTGCCGAGCAGGGCATGGACCGGGAAGCGGCCGCCATGCGCGCGCGCGCGGACGGGCAGCGGGCCTCCCTGTCGACGCAGGCGCTGTCGGAGGACGACTGGGTCCAGTACGTCCGGTATCTGGACGGGGCGGACGCGGTGGCGGCCTATGCCGACCGCCTGAGCGCCGGGCCGCCCATGCCCGCGGTGGAACGGGCGCTGGCGGATCGGCTCGTCATCGAGCGCGGCTGGGAGAGTCTCGACGTCCTCGATGCGGGCCATCCGTTGCGGCGGGACGCCGGGAAGGTCATGGCCGGCGTCGGCGCCATGGACGCGGGCGAATGGGCGCGGGCCGCCGACCTGCTGCAGGGGGTGCCCCGGCGCTCGCCGTTCGCGGCCTGGCGTCTCTTCTGCAAGGCCGCGGTCTGCTTCGACGCGGGCGACCACGTCGGGTTGCGCCGGACCCTCGATCGCCTCCCGACCGACTTCCCCCTCGCCCGCACCGTCGCCGAGTGGCGGCGCCAGGCCGCGCCCGACGACGGCGCCGGGGCGCCGCGGGGCGCGGCCGGCGAGGGAGGACCGGCCGCGGCCCTCGCCCGCGAGCTGAAGCGGGCCCTGCGCAAGGGGAACGTGCGCGCGGCGGCGACCGCGATCGAGAGTCTGGCCGACGTTCTCTACCCGGAGGACCCCGATCTCGCCCGGATCGATCTGCTGGAGATAGCGGGCCTGGCGATGGTGGCGAACCTCATCCCCGGCCGCGCGCTCGAGGCGCTGGCACGGGGGCTGTTGCCCCCCGATCGGGCGACCGGGGTCGGGGCCCGAGTCCTCCTCGGGGCGCAGCAGGCGGAGCCCGGACTGTGGCATCCGGGGCCGGCCGCCATTCTCCTCGATGCGCTGCCGGCGGCGTTCCCCCGGGCGGAAGACCGGCCCCTCGCCCGGGCGTGCGTGCTGGAGACGCTGGCGCGCACCGGCCGCACGGCCGTCCATCCGGAATTGCTGCCCGACGACATGAAGGCGGCCCTGAACGGGCTGCTCGGCCGACGGTCGGGCGACCCCGCCATGGCCTACGTCGACCTCATGACGGCGAGTCTCCAGGCCGACCCCGACAATCGCGACGGCTACCTCTTCCTCCTCGACCTGCTGCGCGGACACGGCGTCGGCAGGCGGAGGCTCGAGGGCGTCCTGCGGGACATGGCGGGCCGGTTCCCCGACGATCCGACCCCCTGGCTGGAGCTGGCCACCCTCCACTATTCGCGGAACGCCTACCGCCGGGCCGAGACCGCGCTGGCCGAGGCCCGCCGGCACGCCCCCCACGACGACCGGCTCCTGGACCTGCAGGCCGTCGGTTTCCTCAAGTCCGCCGACCAGAGCCGGAACAAGGGGCGTCTCGCGCTCGCGGCGCAGGACGTCGAGCGCGCCGCCGACCTCGGGCGCCGGGTGATCGAGCCCGTCCTGCCGGCGAAGCGGCTGCTGCTGGAGATCCTGTCCGGCGGCGGGGACGCGTCCGCCGCGGTGGCCCGCCGCCTCGCTCCCCTGCCGCCGGCCGCGCAGCTTCGGACGCTGGCCCTGGTGATCCGCGACCTCGAGGACAACCGTCACGTCAGGCACGTCCGACCCGGCATGGCCGACGCGGTGCGGAGAGTCCTGGCCGACCGGTCGGCCCTCGCCGGCGAGTGCGGTCCGGGCGAGGTCGCGGACCTGCTCGACCCCGTGCCGGCCGAGCTCGACATGCTCTACCACGACCGGCGTATCGCGCCGATCTTCGACGCGTGGTGGCCCGCGCTCCTCCCGCGGGTGGACGGAGAGCGCCTGCCCGCCGTCCTCGACATCCTGATGGAGTGCGGCGGGCGGACCCGGGTTCGCGCCGAGATCGAACGCCGGTTGCGCGGGGCCGGGAAGTCGCGGCGCGATCCGGTGCTGCTCTTCCATCTGGCCGTTCTCCGTTACCAGGACGGCAGCGACCACGATTCCCGGCGGTTTCGGGACGTGATCGACGCGGCGGGCCCCGCCGTCCGCGAGCGGCTGCGGTCCATCGCCGCGCGGCTCGCGCGCCACACGCAGGGTCCGTTGCGTCACGCCCTGGCGACCTTCGATTTCGAGCCGCTGGACCTGCCGTCGGCGGCGCTCGACGGCGGCCTGCCGTCGATCGACGAGTTCCTGGCCATGCTCGCCGCCCGGGAGCCCGAGTTCGCCGCCCTCCTGGGAGAGTCGGGCGGCTCGACGCGGGCGGCACCGCCGGACCCCGGCGATCCGGCGCTCGGCGAGCGGTTCCGGCGGGCGTTGACACAGGACGCGGAGGACGCCGGGGACGCCCCCCGGCAGGGGACGTTCTTCGACCGGGAGCTCTGCGACGAGCTCGACCGCCTGGAAGACCTGATCGACGACAACCGCCTGCGCGGGGCGCCGCCGTCCGACCTGCGCGAGCTCGCCGCCAATCTGCGGGCCGAGCCGCGGACGCGGCGAGAGCTGGACCGGACGGCCCGCGGCTGCGAGGCGGCGGACCTCGGCGACAGCCTGTCGCCGGAGCTGCAGGTCCTGCTGTTCCCTCGGGCCAGGAGACGGCGGCGTTAGACTGGGCTCCCCATGCTTGCCCCCTATCTCGTGCTGGGACTGGCGCCGTCGGCCACCGGCGAGGAGATCCGCCGGCGCTACCTGGAGCTGGTGCGCGCACACCGGCCCGGCCGCGATACCGGGCGTTTGCAGCGGGTCACCCAGGCGTACGAAGCCTTGAAGGACGATCGGACGCGGGTGAGGACGGCCCTCTACGGCATGGCCGACTACGGCGATTTCGAGCTGGCCCTCGATGCGCTGGTGCAGGCCCGCCCGGAGCGCCGCGCCACGCCCGGCCTGCAGGCGCTGCTGGCGGCGGAGGGGAAGCGGCATGCGTGAATGGGGCCGCGATTGGTTCCGGCGGCGCAAGGCGAGCGGCGCGCCCGAGCCCGACGCGGACTGGAAGCGGCAGGCCCTGGACGACTTCCGGCAGTGGCTCGACGCCGCGGGCGAAGAGGCCCCCGGACCCGAGGAGCCGGAAGCGGCCGACCCCGACCTGCGCGACCTGTTCGCCGAGCTCGCGGCGCTGCGGCAGGAGGTCCGCATGCAGAGCCGGGAGCAGGCCAGGGCCGGCCGGGAGATGGCGGCCGCGGCGGGGCGTTTCGAGACGGCGGCCCGCGAGGCCGGGCGCAGCCGCGAGGGGTTCGAGACGGCGGCCCGCGAGGCCGGACGCGGCCGCGAGGAGATGGCGGCCGCGGCGGGGCGTTTCGAGACGGCGGCCCGCGAGGCCGAGCGCAGCCGCGAGACGCCGGCCGCGCTCGAGGAGCGCGTCGCGCGGGCGGCCGAGGACCGCTGTCTCGCCGGGACGCTGGAGGTGCGCGACGCCCTCGTGCGGGGCCGGGACGCCGCGGTCCGGCTGCGGGATCGGCCGCGTCTGTTCGGGCGCGCGCCGCGGGGCGTCGCCGGCGTCGTCGAAGGCTACGATCTGGCGATCAGGCGATTCGACCGCATGCTGTCGCGGTTCGACGTGCGGCGTGTGGAGGCGGTGGGGCGACCCTTCGACAGCCGGTCGATGCACGCGGTGGAGGCGCGCAGCGACGAGGGCGCCGGCGACGGCGTGGTGGTCGAGGAGCTGCGGACGGGGTTCGTGCGGCACGACGGCGTGCTGCGTCTCGCCGACGTCGCGGTGAACCGACGTCGCGCGCAGGAGTGACGCGATGGCGGCGAGGGCGATCGACGACGACACCATCATCGGCATCGACCTGGGCACCACGAACTCCGAGGTGGCGATAGTCTCGGGCGGGAAGCCCACGATCGTGGAGGACGGCGGCGAAGCCATCCTGCCCTCGTGCGTGGGGCTCGACGAGGCCGGCGCCGTCATCGTGGGGCGCCGGGCGTGCAACCAGGCCGCGGCCGCCCCCGAGCGGACGGTGCTGTCGATCAAGCGCCTCATGGGCTCGGGGACGCGCGTGCCGATGGGGAAGGACGACTACGCCCCGCAGGAGATCTCGGCCTTCATTCTCAAGGCGCTCAAGCAGCGGGCGGACCGCGCGCTCGGCCGGGACGTGCGCAAGGCCGTCATCACCGTCCCCGCCTACTTCACCGACGTCCAGCGGCAGGCGACCCGCGAGGCCGGGGAGATCGCCGGCCTGACCGTCGTCCGGATCATCAACGAGCCGACGGCCGCCGCCCTCAGCTACGAGAGCGGCGGCGCGGGGCGCCGCACCCTCCTCGTCTACGACCTCGGCGGCGGGACCTTCGACGTCTCGGTGGTGCGCGTGGAGGAAGGCGTGGTCGAGGTCCTCGCCTCGGCCGGCGACAACCACCTCGGCGGCGACGACTTCGACGCCCTCGTCCTCGAACGCCTCAACGCCCACATGGAGACCGAGCTGGGGATCGAGCGCGCCCGCGACGACCGCCGCCTGCAGGCACGGCTGCGGCGGGCGGCCGAACGGGCCAAGATCGAGCTGTCGGATCAGCCCCGCGTCCGGGTCGAGGAGGATCACGTCGCCACCGTGGCCGGCGAGGCCCGGCATCTCGCGTGCGAGCTGACCCGCGCCGATTTCGAGAGCGACCTCGAGCCGTTCATCGACCGCTCCCTGCGGGCCGTGACCACGGCGCTTCAGGACGCGGAGGTCCGTCCGAATCAGCTCGACCGCGTCCTGCTGGTGGGCGGCTCCACCCGCATTCCCCGCATCGCGGCGGTGCTCGCGGAGCGGCTGGGGCACGAGCCGCACGGCGAGGTCGATCCCGAGCTGTGCGTCGCGCTGGGGGCCGGCGTGCAGGCGGGGATGGAGATGGGGCGCGACATGCAGGCGGTGCTGGTCGACATCACCCCCTACACCTTCGGCACGAGCGCCGAGGGAGAGATTGACGGCGTGCCCTACGCCCACAAGTTCATTCCCCTCATCCGGCGCAACAGCAAGCTGCCGGCCACCCGGACCGAGGTGTTCTTCACCAAGTTCGAGGACCAGGAGAAGGTCGACATCAAGGTCTATCAGGGAGAAGATCCGGACGCCCTCGAGAACGTCGAGATCGGCACCTTCCTGTTCAGCGGCCTGAACCGGCGGCGGGGGGCCTACGAGCAGGGGCTGCTCTTCACCTGCACCCTCGACCTCGACGGCCTGCTGCACGTGCACGCCCGGGAGAGGGCGACCGGCCGGGAGATCCGCGGCGTCGTCGAGAACGCCCTCGGGCGTTCCACCGACGAGGAGCTCGGCGCCGCCCGGGAGCGGGTATCGGCGCTCTGGGGCGATGCGGGCCCCGGGGGCGATGCGGGCGCCGGGGGCGCCGTCGCCCGGGACCCCGCCGCAGGCGACGCCGCCGCGGGGGGCTCGGCTGCCGCGGGGGGCTCGGCTGCCGCGGCCCGGGGCCCCGCCGCCGGCCCCGCCGCGTGACTCCGCCGCCGTCGCCCGGGGCCCCGCCGCCGCGGGGGACTCCGCCGCCGCGGGCAGCGGAGAGCCGCCGGCGGATGCCGCGGTTCCCCCGGGCGCGGTCGGCGAGACTCGCGAGACCCTGGCCCGGGCCGAGAAGGTCCTCGACGCCGCCCCGGCCGAAGACCGGGAGGAGATGATCGGCCTGATGGAGGGTCTTCGCAACGCGATCGCGGAGGGCCGCGCCGAACAGGCGTCCGATCTCAGGCGCGAGCTCGACGAGATTCTCTTCTATCTGGAGTAGACGGCATGGAACGCTGCCCGACGTGCGGGGCCCGGCATGCCGGCGGTCCGTCGTGCCACCGCTGCCGGACCGACCTCCGGCAGGTGCTGGCGGTCGAACGGGCCGCGGCCCGCCACCGGCGGCAGGCCCGCGCCGCGCTCCACCGCGGCGACCGCGCGGCGGCGCGCCACCTGGCCGCCCGCGCCTGCGCGCTCCACCGCTCTCCCGAGTCGCTGACCGCGCTGGCGGCGGCCGCCCTGGCCGACCGCGACTTCCCGGCCGCGATCCGCCTGTGGCGGGAGATTCGCGGCCGGTCCGCACCGCCGCGGCTCTCGTGAGCCGAAAGCGTGGAGCAGCGCTTGGCTGCCATGGTGCGACTGTGTCAATGGTCTGGTCGGCGGGGGAAACTGCCCTGGGGGCTGTTCGGAGGCTGTCCCGGCTCCCATCTCGCGCGCGGCTGCGGTCGGGTCTGCTATTCTTCCTCCTTTCGCTGGGTCAGCTCCCGGCGATCCTCCGCGTCCCGTGCGCGGTCCGTCGTCTTGGAGTCAATCATGTCGTCCAGCCCTGCGTATGGGATCTCCACGCCGTCCACCAGTTTTCGTTGACGGTTCAGTACCGCCTTTTGGTAGTTCGTCTTGCCCGCTCCTTTCAGTATGTCGACTCTGGGATCGTCTCCGACGATCGTCATCATCTTTTCAGTCTCTGTCGCCGGGTCGAGCTCTCTGGCGATGCCGTACGGCAGCTCGCTCAGCGCGTCGAGCACTCTCGCCATGTTGTCCTCGTCGCGTGGAACGAGGATGTCGAGGTCCCGCGTGGCGTAGTCGAACCCGTGCAGTCCCATTCCAACCCGTCCGATTACGAGGTATTGCGCGCCGTGGGCGTTCAGCAACCGACACACCTCGAGCCACCTTTCAGCGATATCCGCTCTCTCGTTGCTCACGCTTCCACCTCTCGTACTCCTCGAAGCTGTCGAACGATGCCGTGAATATCCTGTCGGGCAGGGGATTCAACCGCCGGTACGCGTTGCTCAAGGCCGCCGTTCTTCGGAACCCCTCTTCGGGCGTGCGTTGCAGAGCCAGGTTGATTCTGCGCTTCCGTTCCCACGCATTGGCTTCTTCGAAGCTGTCGAATGACTTCGTGAATCCGAGCTCCTTCTCCGGCAGCGTCTGGTTCCCGGACTTCATGCGTTTCGGCTGCGCTGGCGTCGGTGTTCGCTTCTTCATTGGTCGCACCCTTGTAACTGGTCCTTGATCGGTACTCTGTGCGAACGCGAGTGTTCGTCGGGCAGTTCAAGCGGTCGGACGCTGTCGAGTGGTGCCCGGTGAGGGGGCGGTGGTTCTCGGCGGGGCGTCGTCACGGCTTGGGGTGTCCCATCAGCCGCTCGACGACCACCCGGGTAAACCGCGCCGGGGCGACAGCACGTGGTCGGGGCCGCTGATGGTCCGGAGCTCGGCTGGCCCGCAGGGCGGGAGTGGTCGGTCTGGCGCCTGACATCGGTATCGAGGCCGTGGAGGCTGCTGTCGGAGTCGGGGGCGCCGGTGTCGACTCTGGTTGTGGCGCAGCCGTTGTGCGCGGCCGGGTTCTCGACGCCGGCCTTGGCGCTGGGCGCCGCCTCGTCGCGGAAGCGGGCGCCCGCAGAGCGCGTCGCGGTGTCGGCGGCGCCTTGGATCTGCAGGACGTGCGCGGGTTGCGGCGACCCCGGCCGCGATGGCGCGTCGGACGGGCATGCCGGGGGACGGCGGTATCGGCGCGGGACCCGCCGCACGGAAACATGGCGGAATGGGCGGACTACCGGGAATGGAGTGGCGGAGAGAGTGGGATTCGAACCCACGGTAGAGTTTCCCCTACACACGCTTTCCAAGCGTGCTCCTTCAACCGCTCGGACATCTCTCCGGAAACGAGGCTCGCACCGTCTGGCGGTCAGTCTATCATGGTCGTGAGCCGGCGATCGGGAAGGCCGGAGGCGGCGGGGAGCCGACGGCGGCGGCCGCGGGGCGCGGCTGAACGCGGGAGCGGCGCCGGGGACCGGCGGCGGGCCGGCCGACCGATCGGCCTGCGGGGGGGAGGCAGACGGCGGAGTTCGCCCGTTCCGGGCCGGGGGCCTCACGGCTGGCCGGTGGGTGGGTCGCCTGCTTGATCGGCTTCCCGCTCCGCGGGTCGATCGACACGGCCCGCCGGTCTCTCCAACGGCGCCTCGAAGTTCGGCTGGCAGCTTGATCGGCCCCGGGGCTGACGGTACACTGAGCCTGCCGCCGGCCGATCGGGGCGGGCGGTTGCCGTCCTGGACGGCGGCGGGTCGCAGCGCGGCTCGGACCCTGTGCAATCTCAGCCTACGAACCGCGTCAGGGCCGGAAGGCAGCAGCGCTAAGTAGTCACTGACATGTGCCGCAGGCTCTTCCGGGTCGCGGCTGGGGCCCGCCGCCCCCGCACCGCATGGCCTATCAGGTTCTCGCCCGCAAGTGGCGGCCGCAGCGTTTCGACGACGTCGTCGGCCAGCGCGGGGTCACCCAGACCCTGCGCAACGCCATCGCCCGCGAGCGGGTCGCCCAGGCGTTCGTGTTCGCGGGGCCGCGGGGGGTGGGCAAGACGACGACGGCCCGCATTCTCGCCCGCGCCCTGAACTGCGTCGAGGGGCCCACGGCCGACCCGTGCGGCGAGTGCGACGTGTGCCGCGAGGTGGCCGAGGGGCGCGACATCGACGTGCTCGAGATCGACGCCGCCACCCACACCCAGGTCGACAACGTCCGCGAGGTGATCATCTCGGGGCTGTCCATCGCCCCGGTCCGCGACCGCCACAAGATCTTCATCATCGACGAGGTGCACCAGCTCTCGTCGAGCTCGTTCAACGCCCTGCTCAAGTCGGTCGAGGAGCCGCCGCCGCACGTCGTCTTCATCATGGCGACGACCCTGCTCGACAAGATTCCCGACACGATTCTCTCGCGCTCGCAGGTCTTCGAGTTCCGCACCATCGGCACCGCCGCCATCGCCGAGCAGCTCCGGAAGATTGTGGAGACGGAGAAGGTCGCCGTCGACGAGGCCGGCCTCGCGCTGATCGCCCGCGCCGCCGGCGGCAGCATGCGCGACGCCCAGAGCGCCCTCGACCAGGTCATCGCCTTCGCGGGCGAGTCGATAGGCGCCGGCGAGGTGTCGGCGGTGCTGGGGCTGGTGGCCCGCGACGCGGTGCTCGACGTGGCGGAGACGGTGGCGGCGGAGGCGGCCGACGGCGTCTTCGACCTGGCCGGCCGTTTCGTCGAGGCGGGGTACGACCTGCGCTCGGTGTGCCGCGAGCTCGCCCGGCTGGTGCGCGACCTGATGGTGCTGAAGGTGGACGCGCGCCGCATCGCCGACCCCGAGATCGCCGCCGACGCCGAGCGCGAGCGCTTGCAGGCGCTCGCGGACCGGTTCTCGCGGGAGGACCTGCTGCGCGGGTTCGACGTGCTGTCGCGGGCCGAGCTCGACATCCGCAACGCGACGCAGCCGCGCTACCACTTCGAGATGGCGATGCTGCGCTGGATTCACCTGCGGCGGCTGGTGCCGTTGACCGAGCTGCTCGATGGGGCCGGCCGGCTCGATCCGGCGCGGCCGGCCGCCGGAGGGACGGGCCGCCCGGGGCAGGGCGGCCCGCCGGGCCGGCAGGCTGCCGCGCCCGGGGCCCGGCGCCCCTTGGCGCCGGCGCGATCGTCGCCGCCGCGTGGCCGCCCGGCGGGCGAGGCGCGTCGGACCGCGGGTCCCGCCTCGGCGCCCTCCGGACCCGCGGCGGGCTCGCCGGCATCGCGCCGCCGGTCCGCGCCGCGGCTGCGTCGCCCGCGGCCGCGCGGCCCGCGCCCTTCGGCCTCCTCGCCCACGCGCGAGACCGCGCGGCCCGCGCCCGTGGCCTCCCCGCCCGCGCCCGCCGCCGGGTCGGCGGCCGGCCTGAAGGAGCGGTTCCTCGTCGAGCTGCAGCGCAAGCGGAGGTTCTTTCACGGGACGGTGGCCGCCCAGGCCCGCGACATCGAGGTGGAGGACGGGCGGATCACGTTCGTCTTCACCACCGCCCAGCGCACCCTGGCGCAACAGGTGGAGAACGCCCGCGGCTGGATCGAGCCGCTGGCCGCCGAGGTGGCCGGCCGGAAGACGGCGGTGGTTGTCCGGCAGGTCGCGGGGGCAGAGGCCTCGGGCGCGGGAGCCGCGGCCGGCGGCATGGCGACCGGAGCGGACCTGCGTCAACCGGCCCTGACGGCGTCGCCGCCGGAGCCCCCGCCGCCGAGCGACCTCGAGCCGCCGGGTGAGTCGGAGCCGCCGGTCGATCTCGGGCCGCCTGTCGACGTCGAGCCGTCGGCGCTCGGGTCGCCCGTGCGGTCCGGGCCCTCGGCGCATCCCGTCGCCTCGCCGGTGCAGCCCGGGCCGCCGGCCCATTCCCCTGCCGTGTCGCCGGGGTCACCGGTGCAGTCGGCCTTCCTGCCGTCGGCGGCCGGGCCGTCTGCGGACTCGTCCTCCGCGCCGCTGGGGTCGCCGGTGCAGCCCGACTCCCCGCCGTCGTCGGCGTCCGCGCCGCTGGGGTCACCGGTGCAGCCCGACTCCCGCGGCGTCGTCTGCGTCCGCGCCGCTGGGGTCACCGGTGCAGCCCGACTCCCCGCCGCTTCGGCGTCTGCGCCGCTGGGGCGTCCCGTGCAGCCCGACTCACCGCCGCCGTCGGGCCGAGCCGCTGGGGCCTCCCGCGGCGTCGTCTGCGCCGCTGGGGTCACCGGTGCAGCCCGACTCCCCGCCGCCGCCGTCGTCGTCTGCGCCGCTGGGGTCTCCCGTGCAGCCCGACTCATCGCCGTCGGCAGGGCCGTCGGCGGCGTCCACGCCGCTGGGGTCGCCGGTGCAGTCCGAGGTCACGTCGCGGTCCGCGCCGCGAGGAGGGCGCGAGCCCGGGTCCCCGGCGTCGCCGACGAAGCCCGGACCTGCGGCACCGGGCGACGACCTGCTCGCGCAGGCGCTGGAGGATCCCGCGGTGCAGACCATGCTCGACGTGTTCCCGGCCGAGATCAAGGAAGTCGAAGAGATGTGACCGCCATGAACATTCAGAAGATGATGCAGCAGGCGCAGCAGATGCAGGAGAACCTGCAGAAGCAGCTCAGGGAGGCCACCGTCGAGGCGACCGCGGGGGGCGGCATGGTGACCGTGGTCATGAACGGAGTCAAGGAGATCCAGCGCCTGCGCATCGACCCCGAGGTGGTGTCGCCCGACGACGTGGAGATGCTGCAGGACCTCATCGTGGCCGCGGTGAGCGACGCCCAGCGCCGCGCCGACGAGCTCGCGTCGCAACGCATGGGGGGCATGATGGGCGGGCTCAAGATTCCCGGGCTGTCGTGATCGGGCCGGAGGCGCCATGAACCGCATCGAGCCCCTCGTGCGGCTGACCGGCGAGCTCCAGAAGCTGCCGGGCATCGGGGCCAAGAGCGCCCAGCGGCTGGCCTTCCACCTGCTGAAGCAGTCGCGCGAGGCGGCCGACGAGCTCTGCGACGCCATCCGCGACGTGAAGGAGCGGATAGTCCACTGCTCGGTGTGCTCGAACATCACCGACTGCGACCCCTGCTTCTACTGCACCGACGCGGGGCGCGACCGGCGCGTGCTGTGCGTGGTGGAGGACCCCCACAACGTCGACGCCATCGAGAAGACCGGCGACTTCAGGGGCGCCTACCACGTGCTGATGGGGGCGCTGTCGCCCCTGAAGGGCGTCGGCCCCGACGACCTGCGCATCGCCGGCCTCCTCGATCGGGTCGGCCGGGGAGAGGTGGCCGAGGTGATTCTCGCCACCAACCCCAACGTCGAGGGCGAGGCGACGGCCATCTACCTGGCGAGGCTGCTCAAGCCGCTCGGGGTCCGCGTCAGCCGCATCGCGATGGGGGTGCCGGTGGGCAGCGACCTCGAGTATGCCGACGAGATCACCATGCTCAAGGCGATGGAGGGCCGCCGCGAGATGTGAGCCCGGGGCCGGGCGCCGCGAGATGTGGGCCCGGGGGCCGGGGTGGAACCGCGCTTCGCGCTGTCGCCACCTCCAGGCCCGGAACCGGCGCCGGCAGCCCCGCGCAGGGGCCGGGGTGGAACTGCGCTGCGCGCTATCGCCGCGGGCCCGTGGCCGCCAGCTCGTCGAGCACCGCCGCGGTGGCGGGCGCGCGGCCAGCTCCGCCGCCGGCCAGCTCGGCTCGCAGCGCCGCCAGGTCGGCCGCGTCGTCCACGTCGCGCCACGCGTCCAGCAGCTCGACCCGAAGCCCGCACCTCTCGGCCGCGGCCACGGTGTCGGCTCGGGTCCACGCGCTGCTCCACCGGATGCCGGTGAACAGATCCGGCATGGGGTCGCCGGCCCGGGGACGTGCGAGGCCGATGAGGTAGTAGCCGCCGTCGGCGCTGGGGCCCAGCACCACCGTGTCTCGTGCGGCGGCGAGCCGGGCCAGCGCTTCGCCGATGCGGCGCGGCGGCAGGCCCGGCAGGTCGGAGCCGACCACCACCACCGGCGAGAACCCCTCCCGGAACAGGTCCTCGAAGATGCCGCGCTCGCGGTCGCCGAGGCCGTCGCCGTGCTGGGCCATCAGCTCGCCGGCCGCGACCCCGGCCGGGGCGAACCCGTGCGGCCCGCCGTCCGGGGTGTACGCGACCCGGAGGGCGGCGCCCTCCACGGCGCGGCACGCCGAGACGACGTCGGTCAGGAACGCGGCGTACAGCCGCCGCCGGGCCTCCTCGTCCGGGACGACGCCGGCCAGCCGCGTCTTCGGCGCCCGCCCACGGCTCGGCGAGCGCGCCATCACCACCACCGCCGGGCCGCGGGGTGAAGGTGCCTCCAGGCTGCGCCCTGCCCCGGCCGGTTCTCGGCCCGCTCCCGCGGGTTCTCGGCCCGTTCCCGCCGGTTCCCGGCCCGCTCCAGCCGGTTCCCGGTCCGTTCCCGCCGGTTCCCGGCCCGCCCCCGAGCTGTTCGCGCTGTCCGCGTTTCCCTCCGGGCTGTCCGCCGCCGTCCCTTCCGCCGCGCCGCCACGCGCGGTTGCGCCCGACGGGCGGTCGTCGTCATGCCGGTCCGGGAGCCCCCGGCGCGCCAGCAGCAGGACCCCGGCGGTCATCCAGACCAGCATCCGTGCCTTGCGCACGATGGCGAGGGTGACCCCGGCGGCGCCGCCGAACCCCAGCAGCCCGGCCACCGCCGCGGTGCCCGCCTCGTCCACCCCGATGCGCAGGGGGACGACCTTGAACGCGGCGGCGAGAAGGCGGTTGGCCGACTCGAGGACGAACGCGTCGAGCAGGGTCGGCGGCACGTCGCTGACGAAGGCGAGCACGAGGTGAATCTCCAGGACGGCGAGGGCGTGGAAGCCCAGCTCCCACCCCGCCACGGCGGCGAGGCGCCGCGGCGCGCGGGGGTACAGGTCGTGGACCCGGTCCTCGGCCCGGCGCACGCCGTCGGCCCAGTCCGCGAGCCTCCCCGCCGCCGGGGCCCGCCGCGCGACCGCGTCCAGGAGGGCGCCGGCGGGATGCAGGCGCCGCCAGATGACCCCGTGCACGGCGCCGACGAGCAGCACCAGCGCGCCCACGAGCACCGCGCCGGCGGTCCACCAGCGGTCGGCCGGGCCGAGCCGGAACGCCAGCGCGATCGCCCCGCCCGCGACGACGAGCGCCGCCGACAGCGTGAAGAAGAGGTTCTCGACCGCGAGAGCGGGCAGGGTGCGCGTCGCCGGCTCGCGGTCGCCCGCGAACAGCGTCTTCGCGGGCTCGCCGACGAGGGGGCCCAGCGGGGTCAGGTTCCCCAGCGTGTCGCCCGCCACCATGGCCCGGAACGCGTGCCCCCGGGTCAGCCGGTGCGGGCGGTCGAGGCAGCTCCGCCAGGCGAGGGCGCGCGCCGCCAGCCGCAGGCCGCCGAGGGCCGCGACGGCGGGGAAGACCCACCCGAGGCGGCCGACCCCCGCCGCGATGTCCGCGACCCCGGTGCGCCGCACGAAGTAGACGAACAGGACGACGCCCGCCGCCGCCGCGATCAGGCCGGGGACGGAGAGCCCCCGCCGCCCGGGACCGACGGACCGCGCATCGCGTGTTGCGGCGTCTCGACACGCCCCGTCATAATGCGTCAATGGCCTTCCTGTCGCCGCAGGTCGTGGCGGCGGTCATTCTACTTGCTGGCGGGCTGGCGGCTTGCTTCCTCGGCTACCGGTTGTTTCGTTGGCTGCTCGTGCTGTACGGGTTCGCGGGCGGCGCCTACGTCACGTCGCTCTTCGTCGGCACGCTGTCGCCGTGGGTCGCGGCCGGCGTGGTCGTCCTGGGAGGGCTGGCCGGCGCCGCGGTATCGCTGGTGCTCTATCTCGCCGCGGTGGCGGTGGCGGGCGCCGCGGTCGGGGTGCTCGTCCTCAATCTCTCGTGGTCCCCGGCCTCGGGCGACCCGCAGGCCTGGATGGTGATTCTCGCCTGTCTGGTCGGCGCGAGCCTCGCGGTGGTGCTGCAGCGCTACGTCATCATCGTGGGGACCGCCTTCGGGGGCGCGTGGACCGCCCTCGTCGGCGCCCTCGCCCTCGTGGGCCACCCCGGCGCGCGGGCGGTGACCGACGGCGACCTGTGGCAGATGTACCCCCTCGCCCCGGCCCGGGGCCAGGTGCCGTTCGCCATCGGGTGGCTGAGCCTGGGGCTGCTCGCGGCGCTGTGGCAGCTGCTGGGGGCGCGTTCGGCAACGCCGCCGTCGCCGCCGTCGTCGCCGTCGTCATCGCCGCCGTCATCGCCGCCGCCGTCGTCGCCGTCGCGGTCGTCGGAAGCCGACATTTGACGCTGCCGGCCGCGGTGCTCTAAAATCAGGGTTTCGTCCGGCGCCTGATCTCCGCACCGGGGCGCCGGGCCGCACGCGCTGCCACGTGTTCCTCAGTAGCTCAATTGGCAGAGCATCCGGCTGTTAACCGGAGGGTTGTTGGTTCGAGTCCAACCTGAGGAGCCACCCCCGCCTTTCACGCGATTTTCGGGACATCTCGATACGGATCCGATCGTCGAAGCACGCTCTCGCCGTCAAGATCCGCGGGTGCGTCCGTTCATCCGACCCACGGTCACTGCACGCGGCGGCTCGAGCATCCTGCGAGTGCTGTGATTCACCGGCCGGCCAAGGCCAGCGTACTCCCGGGCGGCACGAACCCGAACACCTCGCGGTCCCCGGACGCCTTGAACAGCGCCGTCGCCCGCGGGTCGCAGGGCCCCGACATCTCCGTCATCCCATCCATCGCCCGGTTCGGCGGGCGGCCGCAGGCGTGGATCGTCTCAGCGTCGACGTTCAGCTGCAGGGCGGCGAACGTCACGGACCTGGTGACGGTGGCGGAAGTGACGGTGTCCGGACCAGTCGAAGAACTCGAGGCACTTGCGCGCGAGCGGCTTGCGGCGACCCTTCTCGGTGAGCACGCCGAAGTAGACGTGATCGAACTCGACGAACCCGTCCCCGAGCGGGACCAGCGCGCCGGCTTCGAGCGGCTGCTCGATGAAGTACCGCCACCCCAGCGCGATGCCCTGCCCGGCGGCGGCAGCTTGCACCACGTAGGCATAGCAGTCGAACACGACCCAGCGTGGCGACCCGTCCGGGCGTCCGGCGACCGCGAACCAGTCGTCCCACGTGGCCCAGCCCTCGTTGGGCCGCGCCAGCTCGAGAAACGTCAGCCCGCTCCAGCCGGAGACGGGCCCGGCGAGGGTCTCCGCGTGAGCGGCAGCGAAGCCGGGCGAGCAGAAGGGTCGGGCCGCCTCCTTGAGGATCACCGTCCGGTCTTCCGGGGGAAAGCCGGCCGCGTTCCACGTCAGCACGATGTCGGCGGACGGGTCGGGCGGGAGGCTCTGGATGTAGTGGTGGTAGGTGACGATGCGGAGCCGCACATTCTCGCCGAGCATCTGCCGGAGGGCGTCGTATCGCGGCATGATGAGGAAGTGGGACACGTCGTGCGAGCAGGCGATGACCACCTGTTCGGCGTTGGACAGCTCGGCCGCCTCGGCGGCGCCCCGGTGAATGGCCGCGAGACCGGCGGTGACGCCGTCGCGGAAGCGCTTGCCGGCTTCGGTCAGGGTCGCCCCGGCGCGGGAGCGCTCGAACAGGCGCGCCGACAGCCACGTCTCGAGCTTGCCGATCTGGCGGCTGACGGCGGCCTGCGAGGTGCGCAGCTCGCGCGCCGCGAGGGTGAAGTTGGCGTGCCGCGCGGCGCTCTCGAAGGCGACCAGCGCGTTCGCGGGAGGAATGCGGTACGGGTCGCGGGCATTCATGGCCATCAGGCATCGTACCATACCAATAGGGAATGTTACCCGCGAGCGGTTGCCGGGGGTCCCCCGACAATCCGCGCCGTTGCCGCAGCGGGGCGCGGGGCTGGAAGATCCGCCCAGACCATTCATACCCTGTTGATATGGAAACATGACGTCTTGGCCCGTATTCATATCCATCGAACGCTGCTATAGTCTCGCTTCGTGTCGACTCGATGGCGACTGCATCACGATGCTCGGTTGCCGGACTGACACGGTCGGGACCTCGAGCGCCACGTCCCTTCGATGCGTGCCGTGTCTTCAGACTCGGGGCGACAGGGACGCGGGCGACGGCCCGGGCACACGGGTGCAGCGACGGCAGGTGCAACGTTGTTTCCACGTCTACGCTCGGTCCTGACGACCCTGGCCCAAGGCGAGCACTTCGTCCAGTCGCTCGATGAAGAGGTGCGCTTTCACCTCGATGCCCAGACGGACGATCTGGTCCGCGCCGGCTTCTCGCCGGCGGAAGCGGCGCGCCGCGCCCGGGAGCTGTTCGGCAGCGTCGAAGCCGTGAAGAACGAATGTCAGCGCGAGCGGGGCGTGCGGTTCATCGATGAGCTCGGACCGGGCGCGCGCCAAGTCTGGACTGCTGTTGCGCAGGCTCTTCAAGACTCCCGTCGCCCTGTCACGCCTCGTCGGGCGTGGCGCGGAGGGCGGCGGCCATGGCCTCGGCGAGCTTTTCCCAGCCCGCCACCTCCTGCCGGAGCTGCCGCCGCCCGCCGCGGGTCAGGCGGTAGTACTTGGCGCGGCGCCCGTTCCGGCTCTCGCCCCATTCCGATTCGATGAGGCCGCGGTGCTCGAGCCGGTTGAGGGCCGGGTAGAGCGAGCCCTGCGGCACGTCGAGGGCCTCCCTCGAGATCTGCCGGATGCGCAGCAGCACCCCGTAGCCGTGCAGGCGCTCCAGCGAGATTGCCTTGAGTATCAGCAGGTCGAGCGTGCCGGGGAGCAACCCGGCTGACATGGGCAGCATGGCGTCGGTCGATTCGACGGGAGGCTAGCACTTCCGGGCCGAGAGTGCAAGAATTGACACTCACTCGGGGCAGGAACGGCACGAATCGGACGCAGTATCGCAGGAGCGGCTGATTCGGCAACTGGTGACCGAGAGCCTGCTCCTGTCGGCGGCCGGCGGGGTCCGTCGCGGGCAGACGAACCCGGAGGGCGAGGCGCGGGACGTGCGGTTCGTGAAGGGCGACGTCGCCGGCGACGACCGACGTGATGCTGGACCTGCCCGAAGAACGCGTTCACGCCAACCAAGTCTGTCATCATGTCATATTCCATGGATTGCCAGGCAATATCATGACAGGCATGACCTGTCAATCCGGCACGGAGAGGTGAGCGGACCGGTTGGCGGCGGAGACCAGATGAGCAGTTGATGGGCGGCCGGGGAACCCAGGAGGGCGGGGGTCCGGCTGGTCAGTCCATGACGCCGAGGGATTGCGCGATGCGCACGGCTTCGTGCCGCTCGTTGACGCCGGTCTTACGGTAGATGTTGGCGAGATGGAAGCGCATGCCCGACTGCGAGATGCCGATGCGGCTGGCGATCTCCCGGTTCCGCAGGCCGTCCCGCACCGCGGCCAGCACCTCCACCTCGCGCCCGGAGAAGATCGGGGCGTTCGGCTTCCGCCCGGCGAGCTGTTCCAGCACCGAGTTCGCCGCGTCGCGCGTGTCAGGGGCGGGCGCGGTGTCGAGCAGGCGGCGCAGCAGGGCCAGACTGACCTCGGGGCTCCGGATCAGGGGCCTCACATACTCGGCCGGCTGCGCCACTCGCAGGAACTCCACCAGCCGCGCCAACGCCTGGTCCGTCTCCCCCGACCTCTCGGCCGCGAGCATGGACAGGGCCAGCCCCCGAAGCCGAGTGCGCAGCAGACCATGGTCGGCGGCGGTGGCGCACAACTTGGCGGCCAGCGCTTCCGCGGCGGCGGGCTCCCTCTGCTCGGCCAGCAGGCGGATGCGGGCACAGGCCAGCGACTCCATCGTCCGCCACGGCTGGCCATCGAGGTCCAGCAGCTCCGCCGTCTCCTCCGGCAGCCCCTGGTCGCGCCACACGCGGGCCGCTTGGTCGGGACGTCCGAACTCCGCGAGGTAGAAGACCAGGAGCCCCGAGACGAACCGGGACAGCGACGCCGAGCGCATCGGCCGCACGCGGTCGAGGGTCTTCGTGAGCCGCCGGATGACCTCGCGGTCGTCGTGCAGCTCGCCCGTCAGCTCGGCGACGACGGCCGCCGCCGCCGCGTCGATGTCCGTCCAGACCGCGCGCAACTCGGCCAGAGCGTCCAGCGTCCGCTGCTCGATGGCCTTCTCGCGGTTGCGTTCCAGATCGAGCTCCAGCGTCACCGCGTCGACGCACGCGGCCAGGCACGGGTCGGTGGAGAAGTCGCTCCGCGTGCTCCGCCGGGCGCGGGCGTAGCATTCGGCCGCTTCCTGGACATGTCCCTGGGCCATCGCGGCCATCCCGCGGTAGACGTCGAGAAGGATGGCGACGTACCGTCGCTCGCCGCCGAAATGCGTGCGGGCCAGCGCCGCGTGCCGCCGGCACTCGTCGAAGCGGGCGCGTTCGTAGCTCGATCCGCAGAGCACCATGTGCCGGGCGCCGAGCCGGAACCGCCCCCGCTCGTCGCCGTCCGAGTCTTCGGCCGCCGGCAAGAGCGTGTCCGTCTCGTGGGGCAGGGCGACGTAGGAGCCGCCCGCCAACACGACCCGCGCGAAGACCCCGTCGACGGCCAGCGCGTCGTCGTCGCCGCCGTCCCGGTCCCGGGTGAAGCCGTCCGTCTTCCGCGACACCGACTCGTAGAGCGAGGCCGCCTCGTCCACCTGCAGCGACAGGCGGAGCACGATGCTCTGCAGCAGCTCGAGCCGGGGACGTGACGCGACGGTCTCCGGCGTCAGGATCTCGGCCGCCGAGAACAGCGTCGTCACGCCGTGCCGAAGCCACGTCTCGAACACCCCGGCGGCCTCGACGAGCTCGCCGACCAGTGCCTGGTCGGCCGCGGAACGGGCGTGCCGCCACGCCGAGATGAGCTGCCCGCGCCGGGCCAGCGCCCGGGCGATGCCCGCGTGCAGGGACCGGGCGCGAGCCCGGTCCTCCATCGCCAGCAGATCCTTGCAGCAGTCCCGGACGAGCGGGTGCAGGCGCCGCACCGCCCCCTCCCGCCCCACCGACGTCAGCAGGCCGTCGAGCGCCGACACCGCGGCGATGCGCCCGCCCGCGTCGCTCGACCCGAGGACCTCGTCCACCAAGTCGGGGTCGATCCAGTCGAAGACGGCCAGCTCGCAGACGAACCGGCGGTCCTCGGCCGACAGGCCCCGCAGCAGGCGCACCCGCACGAACTCCGCCGTCAGCTTCGCCGCGTCCGTTCCCCGCCGTTCCCCGCCGCCGGCCCGGGCATTCCGGCAGACCCTCAGCGCGACGGGCCAGCCCCCGGTCTGCTCCTCGATTTCCGCCAGCTCGCGGCGCGACAGCGCTCCCTCGAAGAACCGGGCGATCTCGGACCGCGAGAACAGGAACGCTTCGGCGTCGAGGACGAAGCCGGAGCCGTCGAAGACCTGAGTGGTCAGGTCGAGTCCCGGATTGGCCCGGAACGCCAGAGCCAGATGGAGATTGCCGGGGCCGTGGTCCACAAGCCGCTGGATCAGATCGACGGTTCCCCGAGGCAGGCGGTCGACCTCGTCGAGCACGAGCAGGCAGGGCGCGCCGTGGAGACCGATGGCGCGGGCCAGCATCCCGATCTGGTACGCCGCTGGGGACGACGGCCAAGCGTCGAGGTCGTTGAGCGCGGACAACTCGAGCCCCGCGCACTCGAACGCGTAGGCGAGGTAGCTCCCGAACAGGCTCGGCGCGTCGTCCTCGTCGAGCGAGATCCAGCCGACCAGCAGTCCCTGTTCCCTCTTCCTGCGGCTGAAGTCGGCGAGCAGGGTCGTCTTGCCGAAGCCGGCCGGCGCCTGCAAGGCGGCGAACCGGCACTCGAGGACCGCGTCGAGGCGTTCGAGCAACGCGCCCCGAGGCACGTAGCCGGCCCCGAGCCGGGGCGCGCCCACCTTCGCCTCCAGGAGCCACGACGGGACGACGCTCGATGTCGGGGCGGACACGCTCTCTCTCCCGGCTCCAAGGGCCATCCGCAACGGTTCTCCGATACTGCCTGGACCCGGATCGGCTCGCCACGGCCGGACGGGACGGGAGGGATCCGAGATGTGTGTTCGCTCGGTCGCAGGGCGATCACCGAGCTGCGTCCAGCTTTGGCGCATTCTACCCCGAAGGGGCTCCACTTGCGCCCCGGCCGCGTCCGGGCACGCAACGGGGGTGATCGGCGACCTGATGCAGAGGAGGTGCGCGGGCGGCTTGGCATCGCGCAGTCGTCCCCACCTCCGAGGCGACCTCCCTGGTGACAGTTTTCCCTAGACTCCCAGACAACATTGCACTAGCATGTCTTGTCATGTCTCTCGCATGGCCCCGGCCCTGCGGCGATGTCGGACTGCCGCGGATGCATCGCGTGTCGCTCAACGAGGGTGGTCCAGTTCGAGAGCGCCGCCGGCTGGTCAGGGTTTCCATCCCCCCACCCCTTGGGGGGCACGGGGTGTTGCCCGCCGCACGCGTGTCGAGGCGTACGTTCTCTCGGCCCTCACCGGAGCAACGCCGCTCAGCCGGCCTGCGTGGTCCCCGAAACTGCATCGGGAGCAGCGTGCCGGGCCAGGCCCTCCAGACTTCCGTCCGGGTTGTCGGGGGCGGGAATCTGGCCGGCCCGTCGCGGACTGGCGATCGCGACGAGTCGGCTGTTCACAGGGCTTGAACGCCGACTACAACGGAGGGAGGACGAGATGAGTGCAGAAGTGACCATCGAGCAGGTCTCGAGCGACGGGGTGCGCAAGATGTTCCGCAAGGGCCCGAATGGAGAAGGCCCGCGTCCCATCGACGATGAAGATCTCGCCGCGGTCGCCGGCGGCGCGACCTACAACGTGACGTTTGATGACGGTTGCTCGATGACCGTTAGCGGTGCCTTTGGTAGCGGTGCCGCTGGTTTTGAGCGGGCGGCAGAGGAAGCGCAGGACGCGCACACCAATCTCATGGGTCACACGCATACCCAAACCACGGTTACCCAGATCTAGCCGCTTGTCCGCGAAACATCCTGCCAGAGGGCAGCCGGCCCGGTACTCGATTCGGCGGGGTCGAGCCTCCGGGTCGGGTCCGGGCTCCATTCCTCGCAGATGCCGCTTCCTTGGTTCCCCAGGCCATGTAGCCTCATGACGACCGATCGGGCGCCGCTGTTCCGCAAAGCGGTCCTGGAGCGCCTTTCCACCTCGGACCGCCTTGATCAGACCCTCTCGGTATCGTCGGCGAAGGGCTGGCTGGCCCTGGCGATGCTGGGCGGGATGGCGGCAGCGATCTTCGCGTGGTCCATTCTGGGGGAGATGTCCACGTTCGTCCCCGCGCGAGGCATCCTCCTCGGCCGCGGCGGGGTGATCGTCGATGCGGTTTCCACCGGCAGCGGCTCGCTGACCGAAGTCGTCGCCGCCGTGGGCGACCGGGTCGAGGAGGGCGCGGTCGTCGCGGTAGTCGTGGACGCGGAGGCGGAGGAGCTCCATCGCACGGCTGTTGCCTTGGTCGAGGAGAACGTCCGGGCTCTCGCGGCGCTCAGGGCCGCCCGACAAACCGAGACCGCCGTGCGGGCCGAGAACCTCGCCAGGCGGCGCCGCCGCTACGAGACGATGGAAGAGAGCGCGCGCAACTCCGTCGAGGCGGCTCGCGAGTTCCTTGAGGCGACTCGTCTTTTCGTCGCCGAAGGACTCGTCACCAGGGTCGATCTGGAACAGAGCCAGCGCGCGTTCGACAACGCCCAGCGGGAGCTCTTCGCGATCCTGCGAGAACGCGAGGACCTCGAGTACGACGAGGTCCGTCGCCTGCACGACGAGAAGGCGGAGATCGCGGAGCAGGAGGCGAGTCTCGAAGCCGCGCAGCGCGCGGTCAGCGAGCTGGCCGCCCGGCTCGCCACCCATGAGATTCTCGCGCCGGCCTCCGGCCGCGTGGCGGAGATCAAGGCGGCGGTCGGCGCCGTGTTGAGCGCCGGGGTTCCCGTGCTCAGCATCCAGCCCGCGACGGATTCGCTCGAAGCGCTGATCTACGTCGCTCCCGGCGACGGCAAGCGCGTCGTTCCCGGCATGGAGGTTCTCGTGTCTCCCGCCGGCGCGCGGAAAGAGGAGTACGGGGCCATCCGGGGGAGGGTTGCCGATATCGCCGCGTTCCCGGCCACCTTGCAGGGGATGGTTGCGGTGCTGCAGAGCTCCGACCTCGCGGAGGCGTTCTCGTCCGACGGGCCGCCTTACGCGGGCCGCGTCGCCCTGGAGACCGATCCGTCGACGGCGAGCGGTTTCGGGTGGACCTCGTCCCGGGGCGAGGCTCTGACGGTTTCCTCGGGCACCCTCGTGGACGTTGAGATCAAGGTCGAGAGCCGGCCGCCGATCACGCTGGTTGCGCCGGTGCTCCGACAGTTCCTGGACGGTTGAGCGCAGACCTCCGCTCGAAGGCCAACCTGCGCCGAGAGCGCGGCGGCCGCCGGCAGACGCCGGTCATCCTCCAGATGGAGGCGACCGAGTGCGGTGCGGCCTGCCTCGGTATGATCCTCGCCTACCACGGCCGCTGGATGTCGCTCGAGAAGCTGCGCGTTCTCTGCGGAGTGTCGCGCGACGGCAGCAAGGCGGTCCGGTTGATTCGGGCGGCCCGCGAGTGCGGGCTGATCGCGGGCGGCTTCCACAGCGAGCCGCACCAGTTGTTCGAGCTTCCCTTCCCGCTCATCGTCCACTGGAACTTCGATCACTTCATCGTGGTGGAGGGCATCCGGAAGAGCTCCGTCTACGTCGTCGATCCGGCGACCGGGCCGCGGAGGATGCCGCTCGAGGAGTTCGGCGAGGGGTTCACCGGCGTCTGTCTGGCCTTCGCGCCGGGCCCCGGGTGGCGGCGCGCCGGCGGTCCGCCGGGCGCCCTGCGGGGGTTGTTGACGCGCCTCGGCAGGAATCGCTCCGCCCTTTTCTTCGCGTTGACGGCAACCGTCGCCCTGATCGTCCCGGGGCTCGCCGCGGCGACGCTCATCAGGGTCTTCATCGACAGCGTGCTGATACCGGGAAACGGCGCCTGGGCAATGCCGGTGGTGCTCGGCCTCACCGTGGCCGGTCTCGTGCAGGCGGGCCTGATCTGGATCCAGCAGACGAGCTTGGCCCACATCGAAACCAAGCTCTCGGTCGTCATGAACACGCGCTTCCTGGAGCATCTCCTGGCCCTGCCGATGACGTTCTTCGAGCAGCGGTTCATCGGCGACATCACCGCGCGGCTCGGGTCGAACGACCGGGTCGCGCGCCTGCTGTCGGGCGAGCTGGTCGGCGGCGCCATGGCGCTACTCACGATGGTGCTCTACGCCGCCGCGATGCTCTCCTACGATGTGGGTCTGACGGTAATAGCCATCGTGCTCGCGCTCGCCAACCTCGCCGCCCTCCGCAGCGTCTCGCGCACGCGGCAGAACGCGACCCGGCGGCTGCTCAAGGAGCGCGGCAAGGTGGACGGCGTCGCCCTCAACGGGCTTGGCATGATCGAGACCATCAAGGCCGGCGGCGAAGAGGGGCAGTTCTTCTCGCGCTGGTCGGGACTGTACGCCAACGCCCTGGCGGCCCAGCAGGACCTGACCCGCGTGACTGCCTTGCTCGGTCTCGTTCCTCCGTTCCTGCTCTCGCTCGGTACCGTTGCGATTCTCGGCCTGGGCGGCCTCCGCGTGGTCGATGGCGCCCTCAGCCTCGGCGGGCTGGTGGCGTTTCTGACGTTGACGACGAGCTTCCTCGCGCCGGTGAACCGGCTCGTGGGGCTGGGCGCGAGTGTGCAGACGGTGCGTGGCGACCTCGCGCGGCTCGACGACGTGCTGCGCTACGAGCCTGACCAACGTGCGGCTTTGGCCCTCCTCGGTCCGCCGCCGGACCCGCCGCCGACGCCGCGGGGCCGGGTCGTTTTCGACCGGGTGACGTTCGGCTACAACCCCCGGGAGCCGCCGTTGATCGAGAACCTGAGCTTCTCGATCGTCCCGGGGCAGCGCGTCGCCCTCGTCGGAGGCTCGGGTAGCGGCAAGTCCACGGTGGCCCGGCTGCTGGCGGGCCTGATCCGGCCCTGGTCGGGCAGCATTTCCGTCGACGGGCGTGCTGTCGCGGACATTCCGCCCAGCCACTTCGCGGTCATGGCGTCCCATGTGGACCAGACGGTGGTGCTCTTCCAGGGGACCGTCCGCGAGAACGTCACGCTGTGGAACCCGACGATCGACGAGCGTCAGGTCACCCGTGCGTTGCGGGACGCGGCCGTCTACGACGAGGTCATGTGCCGGCCCGGCAAGTACGACGCGGCCGTCGACGAGAACGGACGCAACTTCAGCGGCGGGCAGCGCCAGCGCCTGGCCCTCGCCCGCGCCCTCGCCCCGGACCCCGCCGTCCTCGTTCTCGACGAGGCTACCGCGGCCCTCGACACCGTGACGGAGGCCGCCATCGACGACAATCTGCGCCGACGCGGCTCCACCTGCGTCATCGTCGCCCACCGACTGAGCACGATCCGCGACGCGGACGAGATCATCGTTCTCGAGGACGGACGCGTCGCGCAGCGGGGGACGCACGACGCGCTGATGGCCGACAGCGACGGGCCCTACCGGTCGCTCGTCGCGTCGAGCTGAAGCATGCCCTCATCGGCAGACCTCGTCGAGCGCATCGGCGGCGTCCCCTTCACGGCCGGCGCTAACCGCACGTTGTCGCTGGGCGACCCCGGCCGGATCTACCTCGTCGAGCAGGGTCACCTGGACATCTTTGCGGCCGAGCTCCGGGGTGCGGAGGTGGTGAACAGGCGTCCGTTCGCCGCCCGGGCCCCCTCCGGCGCGATCGTGTTCGGCGTGCCGCGCGCGGCGCTCGGCAACCGCGCCTTCGAATTGCTCGGGGTGCCGTCCCAGAATGCGGTCATCGTCGAGGGGCAGCGCTCCGGACTGGCCGAAGGCGTCCTCGACATGGACCTGATCTCGCGGGTAGACGACTGGGTGTGGCGGCTCTCCGAGTTCCTGGCCCGGCAGGCGGGCCCGGTGCCGCGCGGAACCGATCTGCTGGAAGCGGACCCGGACGTGCCCTTTCCGGCCGGCGTCACGCTGAGCGCCCATCACCTGGACGTCATCTGGGTGTCGGCGGACCGGCCGGTCCGGCTCATGGGAAACACGGAGCTGAGGGTCGCGACGGGCGATGTCCTGCCGCTGTCGGAGCGCACGTGGGTCGAGACCGGAGAGGAGGAGACCCGGGTGTCCGCCGTCCACACCCCCCGGGCCTTTCTCTCCGGGACGCTCTGGCCGGCCCTGGATCGCTTCGGCACTCTGGCCCTCCTCCACTCGGTGACGGTGCGGCGCGAAGACGCGGAGGTCCTCGAGGAGCGCCACCGGGACATCCGGGAGGCTCACGAGGCCGCCGGCCGGGCCGCCCGGCGCAACCTGACGTCCGTCTTGAAGACGGGGAAGGAGGAAGACCCGCCAGCCCTGGGCTGCCGGACCCCGGCCGAGGCCGTCATTCAAGCCCTCGCCGACTCGATTGGCGTCCAGGCGCCGCTACGCCGGGTGGGAAAGGACGCCGGCGATCCGTTCGAGGCGTACCTTTCTCTCGCCCGCGGATCGGCGGCGCGCGCGCGCCGCATCACCTTGGCGCCGGGCTGGTGGAAGAAGGACGGGCCCTCCTTCGCCGGGGTGACGAAAGGGGATGGGCGGCCGGTCGCCGTCCTGTCGGACGGGCGGGGACGCTTTCGCGCGACGGACCCGGCAACGAACCGGTCCTTCCGCGTCGGACGCCGGGAAGCCGCCGCCATCGCGGCCGAGGGCGTGATGCTCTACGCATCGTTCCCGGCTCGCGTCCGCGGGGTCGTGTCGGCCCTGAGAAACGCCGCGGGCGCGGTTACCGCGGACATCCGTAGCGTCCTGCTCATGAGCGTCCTCGGCAGCCTTGTCGGGCTCGCCACGCCGATTGCGACCGGGCATCTTCTCGCCACGGTCATCCCGCGGTCCGACACGCCGATGTGGATCGCGAGCTTGGCCGCGCTGTTCCTGTGCGCGCTGGGAGGCGCCGTCTTCCAGGCGGTGCAGGCGTTCGCGCTGATGCGGATCGAGGGCCGGCTGGACGAGCGTCTGCAGAGCGCCCTGTGGAGCCGGGTGCTCTCGCTGCCTGTCGGCTTCTTCCGGCAGTACTCGGCCGGCGATCTCGCCGACCGGCTCGGGGGGCTGCCGGCCATCCGGGCGAGTCTGTCCGGGGCCGCCGTCCGGTCCATCGTGGGCGGGTTGTTCTCCCTGTCGAGCTTCGGGTTGCTCCTGTACTACAGCCTACGCCTCGCCGTCGTCGCCGCCGGGCTGCTGGTGGCCTTGGGCGCAGTGAGTCTGCTCCTCGGCCGCCTGCAGATGCGGCACCACCGCGAGGCGCTGAAGCTGCAGGGCGTCATGGAAGGGATGCTCTTCCAGATGCTCACGGGCCTCGCCAAGCTTCGCGTCGCCAACGCCGAACCGTATGTCTTCGCACGCTGGGCCAGGCTCTTCGCCGGGCAGCGGCGCACAACGCTGACGGCGCGGCGCTGGGCGGCCGCGCAACTCGCCTTCAACGGCCTGTTCACGCCCGTCGCTTCGGCGGTGCTGCTCGCGGTGATTTGGCTGTTCCTCATCGAGGGCGAGGAGTCGTCCTCCTTCGGGCTGACGGCATTCCTGATCGCCTTCTCCGCCTTCGGCCAGCTCGCCGGTGGGGTGACGGGGCTGATCGGGGCGGCGACGACGGTGATCGCCCTGGTTCCCCTCGTCGAACGCGTGAAGCCCCTGCTGCAGGCCGAGCCGGAGACGGCGGAAGAGCGCACCGACCCCGGGGACCTGACGGGTGACATCGAGCTGCGGGACGTCCACTTCCGATACCTGCCCGACAGCGAGAAGGTGCTCACGGGCGTGTCGCTACGGATCCGTCCCGGCGACTACGTCGCCATCGTCGGCGCCTCCGGATCCGGCAAGTCCACGATCTACCGCCTGCTGTTCGGTTTCGAGCGCCCGGACTCGGGGGCGGTGCTGTTCGACGGGCACGACCTCCTGAATCTCGATCTCGAGGCGGTCCGGCGTCATCTGGGCGTCGTCCTGCAGGACGGTCAAGTGGTGGCCGACAGCATCCGGAACAACGTTGCCGGCGCCTCCCGGCTGAGCAACGACGAGATCTGGGAGACGCTCCGCGCGGCCGGCCTCGAAGACGACATCCGCGCCATGCCGATGGGGCTGCACACGATGCTGCACGAAGGCGGCGGCGGACTCTCCGGTGGACAGCGGCAGCGGCTGCTGATCGCTCGCGCGCTAGCCCGCAGGCCCCGCATCCTGCTGCTCGACGAGGCCACCAGCGCTCTCGACAACCACACCCAGTCCGTCGTGCAGAGCTCGCTCGGGAAGCTCAACATCACCCGCATCATGATCGCCCACCGCCTCAGCACGGTGCGCGACGTTGACCGCATCTACGTCCTGGATCAGGGGCGGATTGCCGAGAGCGGCCGCTACGACGAGCTGATCGCCCGCGGCGGAGCCTTCACAGAGCTCGCGAAGCGCCAACTCGTCTGATCCTCCCCGCTGCAGGGTGAGAGCGCAGTCCGCCGGGCCCTCGTGGCCGCCTCGAGCTCCGCCGGACCGAGCCCTCTTCCCCCGCAAGCCACAGCCGTGCCCTCGGTACCGGCGGCTCTCTCCAGGACCAGGACTAGCGACACATGTTGGCCATCACGAGGAAGTGCTCGTTATGACCAGCTGGTCATGAACGTCAGGTCTCGATGGTCGTTGACAGCACAGGACTGTCATGCTAGTATCGCCGGCAGCTCGCGTGAATGGCAACCTGTCAGCCATGAGGGCGCCACGCGCCGCGATTCCGGATTGACAGCAGTCCCGTGGAGCCGCGCGATGGGGTACCTGAACGGCCCGGAGGCGACGCTTCCTGGAGACGAGCAGTCTTGCGGGCGATGCCAAACGTGCGCGAGACCCTCATCGACGTTTCCACCACCTCGCGTCGGGAGCCTCGCGGAGTGCACGATCGGCCACACCGGCTGCCGACGGAATCCGACTCGACCGCAAGGCTCTGCTCACGAGTCGCGGAGGCGATGGAGTGGCCCGCAAGTCCGCCGGCGCGATACCCGGCACCCTTGAAACGCTGCTCCGCAACGCGATCTCGCAGGAACGTGCGAGAGCCATTCTGGCGCCGTACGAGCGGCCGGACAACCGTCGCAGTCTGCTGCAACTGGCGGTCACCTTGGCCTTGTACGGTGTCGCGTGGACCGTTCTGCTCCAGAGCGCGGGCATCGGCTACTGGCTGGCTGCGGTCGTCGCGCTGCCTGCAGCGAGTCTGATGGTGCGGCTGATCGTCATTCAGCACGACTGCAGTCACGGCTCGTACTTCACGTCGCGACGGGTGTCCGACGCGGTCGGCAGGGTAGTCGCGGGGCTGGTGCTGATTCCCTACGACTACGCGAAGAGGATTCACGCAGCGCACCACGCCCACTCCGGCAACCTGGACAAGCCCTTGGGCAGCGACCTCCCCACGCTCACGGTCGCCGAGTACCGCGGTCTGGGATGGCGGGGCCGGCTGGCGTATCGCTTGCAGCGGAACCCCTGGACGATGGGCGTTCTGGTTGCGACGCAGTTCCTGTTCATGAACCGTTTTCCCGCGTCCGCGCCGCGTTCCTGGGCGCGGGAATGGCGCTCGGTCTGGTGGACCAACGCCGCCCTGGCGGCGGTGCTGGTGGGCATCTGGCTTGCCGCCGGGGCTGAACGTCTCGTGCAGGTCGTGATCATCCAGGGCATGATCACTCTGTATGCAGGCGCGTTCTCCGGCTTGATCAACCACGCGCAGCACCAGTTCGAGGACGCCTACTGGCGCCGGTCGGGCGAGTGGGACTTCTTCGAGGCCGGGTTGCGAGGCTCGTCCTGGCTCGCGCTCCCGAGACCGCTGCAGTGGCTTACCGCCAGCATCGGCCTGCACCACGTGCATCACCTGAGCACCCGCATTCCGAACTATCGCCTGCAGCGCTGTCACGACGAGAATCCGACACTGTGGTCCGCCCGCCGAATCACGTTGTGGCAAGCGTTGAAGGCGCTGCCTCTGGCGCTGTGGGACGAACGGCGCGGCAAGCTGATTTCGTTCGGCGAATACCGTCGCGAGTACCGCGGGCCGGCCCAGTCAATGGCCGTGGGTCGATGAAGGTGATTTGGCGACATGGCGTTGAACGGCGGCATCGTATGGCTGGCGCGCAACCCCGTCGCCGCCAACCTCCTGATGGTTCTCATCGTGGCGGCCGGCCTGATGGCGTCCACGGAGGTCGTCGACGAGGCGTTTCCGCAAGCCGACCTGGACGTGATCGGCATTGACGTTCCCTTTCTCGGCGCGGCGCCCGAGGATGTGGAGGCGGGGGTCGTCCTGCGGGTCGAGGAGGCCGTCCAGAACATCCCGGGCGTCAGGCGGATCCAGTCGACGGCGAGCCTGGGCGGTGCGTCGGTCCGGCTCGATCTCGAGCTCGGCGCCGATGCCCGGCGCGTGCTGGACGAGGTCACCACCGCCGTCCGGGCAATCACCACGTTCCCGGCCGCCACCGAAGAACCGACCATCCGCAAGCCGATCGTCCGCAATCAGGTTCTCGTCATCGCCATCTCCGGCGACGCCGACGTCGCCACCTTGAAGTCGATCGCCGAACAGGTGCGCGAGGAGCTGCTCAGCCTGCCGGAGGTCAGTCAGGTGGACGTAGCCGGCGCCCCGCCGTACGAGATCTCCATCGAGGTGTCGGAGGCGGCGCTGCGCGCGTACCAACTGACATTCGACGACGTGACCGACGCCGTGCGGCGTTCCTCGATCGACATTCCCGGCGGCTCGGTGCGCAGCGAACGGGGAGACATCCTGCTGCGCACCATCGGGCAAGCCTACCGGGGAGCCGAGTACCGGAACCTCGTGTTGCTGGCCCGGCCCGACGGCACCCGCCTGTTGCTGGGTGACGTGGCGACCGTCGTCGACGGCTTCGCGGAAACGGAACAGCTCGCCCGCTTCGACCAGGCTCCGGGGGTCATGCTGTACGTCTTCCGGTCCGGCAGCCAGAGCACGACGGAAACCTCGGCCGCGGTGCACGACTACGTCGACCGCGCCCGCCCACGGCTGCCCGACGGCATTGCGCTGACCATCTGGCAGGATCAGTCGCTGGCGATCGACGATCGGCTGGCGATCATGCTGCGCAACGGCGCGGCGGGGCTGGCTCTCGTTCTCGTCGTGCTGACGTTGTTTCTCGAGATTCGGTTCGCCTTCTGGGTCAGCCTCGGCATACCGATAGCGTTCCTCGGGGCCATCGCACTGATGCCGGGGCTGGGCGTGTCGATGAACATGGTCTCGAGCTTCGCATTCCTCCTCGTGCTCGGGATCGTCGTCGACGACGCCATCATCGTCGGCGAGAACATCCATCGTCATCAGCGAGAAGAGGAGGACGGTCTGCGCGGCGCGGTGGAGGGCGTGCGAGAGATCTGCAGGCCCGTCATCTTCGCGGTCCTGACGACGGTGGTGGCGTTTCTGCCGCTGCTGTTCGTGCCCGGCCTCGCGGGGGACATGTTCGGCGTCATTCCTCTCGTCGTCGTCCCCTGTCTGCTCTTCTCGCTGCTCGAATCGCTGGGCATCCTGCCCGCCCACCTGGCGCAGGCCCGCCGGCGGCGGGCGGCCGGCTCATGGTTGCGGCTCCAGCAGCGCATCGCGGGCGGGCTCGTGTGGGTCGCCCGGTCGGTCTACGAGCCGATGCTGGAAGTGGCGTTGCGCTGGCGCTACGTCACCGCCGCGATCGGAATCGCCGCCCTGACGCTGACCGGCGCTCTGGTCTTGAGCGGCCGGCTCACCCTCCGTTTCTTTCCATCGGTCGAGGCCGAGTTCATCACGGCCGAGGTGACGATGCCGCTGGGCACGCCGATCGAGGCCACCCTGCAGGCGGTCGAGAAGTTCGAGGCCGGCGCCTCGCGGTTGCGCGCCAGGCTGGAAGACGAGACCGGCATGGACCACTTCCGGCACGTGGCGACGATCGTCGGCGACCAGCCGCTGGCGGCGGGCAGCGCCAGCCCCACGGGGCGGATGGACGACCTCGCCCCCAACGCCCCGCACCTTGCCGAAGTCACCGTGGAGCTCGTGTCCCCGGAGTATCGTTCGTACTCGAGCGAGGAGCTCGGCATTCTGTGGCGCGAGCATACCGGCCCCGTCCCCGAAGCCGACTCGGTGGCTGTCATTGCTTCACTGATGAGTACGAGCGAGTCCGTCGACGTGGAGCTGGCCGGGCGCGACCTGGACGCGCTGCGTTCCGCCGCCGCGGCCCTCGCGGGCCGGCTGGCGGAGTACGCGGGCGTCTATGAAATCGCCGATTCGTTCCGCACCGCGAGGGCGGAGATGCGGCTCGACATCCGGCCCGCGGCCGAAACGCTGGGGTTGCGCCGGCAGGATCTCGGTCGCCAAGTGCGGCAGGCATTCTACGGCGAGGAGGCGCAGCGCATCCAGCGTGGCCGGGACGACATTCGCGTCATGGTGCGCTATCCGCGCGACGACCGACGGTCGCTCGGCACTCTCGAGAACATGCGCATCCGCACGCCGAATGGCGGGGAGGTCCCGTTCGGTCAGGTAGCGCGGTTGGAGGCCGCGCGCGGCTCGACGTCGATTGCGCGCGTCGACGGCAACCGTACCGTGGACGTGACCGCGTCGGTCGATCCGCAGGTCACTTCCGCCTCCGAGATCGTCGCCGATCTGCGCGAACGCGTGCTCCCCGACGTGCTCGCCGACTTCCCGGGGGTTCACCACAGCTTCGAGGGCGCTCAGGCCGAGCAGCAGGACACCATGGGCGCCCTGGTGACCGGGTTCCTTCTCTGTCTGTTCGCGATCTTCGGGCTCCTCGCCATCCCGCTGCGATCGTACATCCAGCCGGTCATCGTCATGGGCGCCATCCCGTTCGCCTTCGTCGGCGCCCTCTGGGGCCATCTGCTGCTCGGGATCGCATTGTCGTTCACCTCGATGTTCGGCCTCGTGGCCCTGACCGGTGTCGTCGTCAACGACAGTCTGATCATGGTCGACTTCATCAACCGGGCGCGAGCTCGGCCGTCCGACGCCGGCGTCGCGCAGGCGATTCGCGAAGCGGGCAGCCGGCGGTTCCGCCCCATCCTGCTGACGTCGCTGACCACGTTCGTGGGGCTCGGCCCGATGATGCTGGATCGGAGCCTGCAGGCTTCGCTCTTCGTTCCGATGGCCGTCTCGCTGGCGTTCGGGGTGCTGTTCGCCACCCTGGTCACGCTCTTCCTGGTGCCGACCGCGTACTTGATTCTCGACGATGTGCAGCGTCTGCCGACGCGATTGTCGGCATCGTTCGCGCCGGACGCAGGGCGCACGTCACGGGCGTCGGACGGGTTTCGGTCAGGATCCGTCGCCTGAGGATCAACCCTTGCAGTTCCAAACCGTGTTCCGTGAGAAGGCGTTGGCCCGGCGTGCGGAGCGCGATGCCATCGACGCCAGGCTGCAGGTCACGGCTCCCCACGAGTGGCTGCTGGTGTCGGGACTGGGCGCGGCGCTCGTCATGTTGTTGGCCTATGGCCTGATCGGGCGAGTGGAGCGCAGCCTCTCCGTCGAGACGGTGCTGGTCCAGCCCGGGGAGCGCGTTGACGTGGTGGCCGGCGTGGCCGGCGTGGTCGTCGACGTGCTCTCGGAGGTCGGCGAAACGGTCGCGCGGGGTCAGTCCATCGCGCGCGTGCAGGCGCCTGTCCTCCGCCCCCTTGCCGACCCGCGCCCCGAGACCGCGCAACGCGGGGCCGAGAGCTTCACGACGCAAGATATCGCGGCTCCGCATGACGGCGAGCTCGTGACGCTCGCCCTGGCGGCGGGCCGGCGCATCGCGGCCGGCGAACTCGCAGCCCGCATTCGCACGGCGTCCGTCGGCCCCGTGGAGGCAATCGGGTTCGTCACGCGCGACGAGGCCATGCAGCTTGCGCCCGGCATGCAGGCGCGGGTGCGGCTGGTCGTGCCGGGCGCGGGCGCACCTCGAATCCTGCCGGCGCGCGTCGAGCACGTATCCCCCCGCGTCGTACCGCCGGCGCCGTGGCTGACCGAGCTCGGGCTCGATCCAGCGGCGCGCGCCCATCTGTTGCGCGCGACGCTGACGGACCCGGAACCCCCGCCGGTCATCGACGGCGCCGCCGGCACGTTGCGGATCGTCCTCGGCCACCGTTCATTCGTTTCGCTGCTCTTCGGGAACGGCGGCGACTGATGGGCCTCGCGGTCGACACCGAACGCCGGGGCCGCGTGCGCACGCCGACGCTGCTGCAGAACGACGCCGCCGAGTGCGGCGCGATCAGCCTCGGCATCGTGCTCGCGTTCTTCGGTCGCCGGGTGCCGATAGAAGACCTGCGCGCGGCCTGCGACGTGACTCGCGACGGGTGCGACGGCGTCGACCTCCTGCGGGCCGCCAGGCACTTCGGCCTCGAACCCCAGGGCTGGCGCAAGGAGCCCCATCAGCTCCATGCCATGCGCATGCCGCTCATCTTGTTCTGGGATTTCAGCCATTTCCTGGTGCTGGAGGGCCATGCGCGCGGCCGCTACTACATCAACGACCCCAGCAGTGGACGCAGGACGGTCGACGAGGACGAGTTCGACAAGGGGTTCACCGGCGTGGCCGTGAGCTTCGAGCCGGGCGCGGACTTCGAGCCGGGCGGCCGCCGCCCCGGCATCCTGCGCCGGCTCTGGCCCTGGTTGCGGGACGGCAAGGCGCCTCTCGCCTTCGCGTCCACCTGCGGGTTTCTGCTGTCGTTGACGACGCTGGCCCTGCCGCTACTGCTCAACGTGTTCGTCGACTACGTGCTGAGCGGCCGGGAGCCTTCCTGGGGGGGAGCCCTGGTCATCGGCGCGACAGTTGCGGCCGGGCTCGTCTACCTGCTCACGTGGCTCCGGGAGCGCTGCCTGCGCCGGCTTTCGGTGCGGCTCTCGCTCGGTCGCGCCGACCACTTCATCAGCCACCTCTTCCGGCTGCGCACGGAGTTCTTCGCTCACCGCTACGCCGGCGACCTGACCGCGAGGATGCAGTCCATCGACGAGGTCGCCGCCGTGGCGACGGGCCGGTTCGCGGGTGTCGGCATCGAGCTGGTCACCAGCCTCCTGTTCGTGGTGCTGATGGTAGTCTACGACCCGCTGCTGGCCGGGGTGGTGGTCGCGCTGGGTGCGGCTAGCGCTCTTTTGACCCGAGCGGTGACCCGCTCGCGGATCGAAGAGAACCGCCGGTTGCAGCGCGAGGCCGGCAACATGCAGGGAGCCGGGATGAACGGATTGCGCTCCATCGACATGCTGCAGGCGGTGGCGGCCGAGAACGATTTCTTCGTCCACTTCACCGGCTATCAGGCCCGCGAGCTCCTGGCCCGGCAGCGCTTCACGGAGCTCGGCCACGTGATTGCGGCGCTGCCGGGTCTGTTCCTGATCACCGGTAACGCCGCCGTGCTCGGCCTGGGCGGCCTGCGCGTGATGTCGGGCGACATGACGCTGGGCGCGATGACGGCCTTCTACGTGTTGGCGGCGAGCTTCCTGCTGCCGATCGGGCGGTTCGTGCAATTCGCCGACCTGTTCCAGGTGCTCGAGGGCCAGCTGCAGCGCCTCGACGATGTCCTCGACGCGCCCGAGGACGCCGTCCTGGCCAGGTCCGACGAAGAGCCGGCCGAACGGCCGGCGGCGTTCGCCAGGCGGCTGCGACTGACGGGCCGGGTGGAGCTGCGGAACGTGACGTTCGGCTACAAGACCACCCGGCCACCCCTGATCGAGGACCTGAGCCTGGTCGTCGAACCCGGTCAGCGCGTGGCCATCGTCGGGCCGACCGGCTCGGGGAAGTCCACGCTGGCAGCGCTGGCGGCGGGGCTTCACCGGCCCTGGTCCGGCGAGATCCTGTTCGACGGCCGGCCCCTCGTCGAGGTGCCGCGCGATCTGCTGACGGACTCGGTGTCGCTGGTCGACCAGCAGATCTTCCTGTTTGCCGGCTCGGTGCGCGACAACCTGACCATGTGGGATCGGGAGACGCCGGATCAGGCCCTGGTGGCCGCGGCCGGGGACGCCGACATCCATGCGGAGATCGTCGGCCGCCCCCAGGGCTACGACGCCCCCGTGCTCGAGGGCGGGCGCAACTTCAGCGGCGGCCAGCAGCAGCGTCTCGAGATCGCCAGGGCGCTGGTGTCGAATCCCACCGTCCTGATTCTCGACGAGGCGACCTGCGCCCTCGATCCCCTCGCCGAGCTGCGCATCGACGAAGCCTTGCGCCGCCGAGGCATCACTTGCCTGATCGTCGCCCATCGCCTGAGCACCATCCGGGACAGCGATCTGATCGTCGTGCTCGACCGCGGTCGTGAGGCCCAGCGCGGGACCCATCAGGAGCTGATGGCGGACACCGGCGGCCTGTACCGTCGACTCATGGAGACCGAGTAGCGATGGCGGAGACCGCGGGGCCGAAGCCCCTTCCCGGCGATGGGCAGCCCTCGGGTGCCGCTGCGGACGCGGCCGCCGGGCGGCTCGCGGATTGGGCCCTGGCGCACGGGACGTCGTTCGTCGGAGGCGGCAACTGGCCCATTCGCCTCGACGATCCCGAGGCCCTGTGGTTCGTCGCCCGCGGTTCGGTGGACGTGTTCGTGGCGCGCGAGCAGGACGGCGACGGCGCGCTGGTCGAGTTCAAGCACCTCCTGCACGCGACGCCCGGCCGGCTGCTGTTCCACGCGGCCGACGGCCCGAACGTGCTCGTGGCCAAGGGGCTGCCCGATTCCGAGCTGCGGCGCCTGCCGCGCGACGCCCTCCTGACGGCGGACGAGGACGGCGCCCTCGTCGATCAGGTGGACCTCTGGGTTGCCGACATCTCTGCCGCGGTGGCTCTGGACGTCACCCATCGGCCGCCCATCGATTGCTTTCTCGCCGCCGGCGCCACTGCCGACCTGAACCCCGACGAGGTCGTTTCGACCAAGGCCGGGGTATTGTGGATGTCGAGCCGGGACGTCGGCCTGGCGTTCCTGGGCACCGAGGAACCCGACCGTACCGGTCCCGGCTTCGTGCCCGTCGCGCCCGGCAGCTGGGTCAGCGTCTCCGGCCCGACCCGGCAGCAGGGCGCCTCATCGCGGGAGCTGCATCGCGAGGGACATCTGTTGGCGGCGCTGGCCGAGTTCCATCGCTTGGCGCTGGCCGCCGACGACCTCAACCGCCGCCTGTTGCTGGCCGACGCCGTCAACCTGCGCGCCGCGCAAACACGATATCGCCGGGAAAGCGAAGATACAGCGCGCCGAAGACTCTTCGACGTAATCGCCGCCCGCGGCTCCCGGACAGAATCGAGCGACGGCGCCCTGCAGGCAGCGCTGGCTCTGGTCGGGCGCCACGAGGGCATCCGGTTCCGGACGCCGCCCGCCCCGCAGGGCGGCCAGGAGGTCGCCGAGACCGGTCAATCTCTGGATCGCATTCTGACCGCGTCGGGCGTGCGCGGGCGCGAGGTCGCACTCCGCGCCGGCGATCGCTGGTGGCTCGGCGACAGCGGCTCGATGCTGGCGTTCCGGCGCGAGGACGGCGCGCCGGTGGCCCTGCTTCCGGGCCGATTCGGGCGCTACCGCATGGTGGACCCGACATCGGGACGGGCGCAGCCCGTCGATGCCGGTCGGGCTGCCTCGCTGCACTCGAATGCGATCTTCTTCTACCAGCCGCTGCCGCCCGGCCGGACGTCGGGCGCCGGCGACCTGGCCCGGGTCGCGTTCCGCCGGTGGAGGGGCGACGTGTTCAGGTTCGTGACGGCCGGACTGCTGGCCGGTCTCGCCATGCTCGTTCCCGCGGTGCTGCTCGGCGTCTTCGCCGACGAGGTGGCGCCGGCGGGGCGCGCGGGCATGCTGGCGTGGCTGACGGCGGGGATGCTGTTGCTGGCCCTGACGGCGGCCCTGCTCCAGATGCGTGAAGGCACGGCCCTGATGCGACTGGAAGGCCGCGTCGCCGCGCGCGTCACGGCGGCGCTGTGGGACCGCCTGCTGGACCTGCCGCCGGCCTTCTTCCGCAACTTCACGGCCGGCGACCTGGGCATGCGCGCCATGGCGTTCCAGGGCCTGCGCGATCAGGTGTCGGGCGTGGTCATGGGGGCGCTGCTGTCGACGGTCTTCCTGCTGCCGACCTTCGTCCTGCTGTTCGTCTACGACGTCGCGATGGGTTGGCTGGGTCTTGCCGGCGGCCTCGCCGCGCTGGCCGTGACCGTCACGCTCGGCGCACGGCAGGTGCCCCATCACCGGCGGTCGATCGCCGCGCAGCGCGCGCTGGCCGGCGTCCTGCTGCAGTTGATCGGCGCCGCGCACAAGCTGCGCGCCACCGGGAAGGAGTGGACGGCCTTTACCCGGTGGGCGCGACACTACCGGGACCAGGTGCGCAGCGCCATGAACGTGGGCGCACTGCACGAGCATCTGGTCGCGTTCACGGCCGCGGCGCCGCTGCTGGCCACCGCCGCGCTGTTCGCGGTGACCGTCGGCATGGGGCCCGCCACACTGTCCGCGGGCGCGTTCCTGACCGTCTACGCGGCCTACATGGTCTTCATGTCGGCAATCACCGCCCTCGGCCACTCCATGTCCGGGGTGGCCGCCATCGTGCCGGCCGTCGAACAGGTTTCTCCGATCCTCGAAGCGGCGCCGAAGAGCATCGCCGGGGACGCCATCGTGCCGAGGCTGCGCGGCGGCGTACGCCTGGACCGAGTGAGCTTCCGCTATGGCAGGGGCGGCCCTCCCGCTGCGCGATGTTTCCATCGATGTGCAGCCCGGCGAGTTCGTCGCCCTGGCCGGCGGTTCCGGCGCCGGCAAGGCACCATGCTGCGCATCATCCTCGGCCTCGAGAAGCCGTCGTCCGGCGTCGTGTACTACGACGGTCACGATCTCGACCGCATCAACCGGCGCGCGCTGCATCGACAGGTCGGCGTGGTGACGCAGGACGGCTCGTTGCGGCCCCGAACGGTTCGCGACAACATCATCGGCTTGGCGACGGACCTGACGCTGACGACGCGTGGCGCGCCGCTCGGCTTGCCGCCGTCGACCGCGACATCAGGGCGATGCCGATGGGCATCACCGTGGTTCTCCGCGGGCAGGTCCAGCGCATCATGCTGGCCGCCGCCCTGGTGCGCAGTCCGGCGTGCTGCTGCTCGACGAGGCAGTTGGCTCGGCACGCAGGCAACGGTCACGTATCGAGGAGCTGGCCGCGCATCGCGCACCGGCTGTCCACGATCCGCAACGCGTGCGAGAACGACAGATTCTCGACGCTCGTCGGTGCGCTGGCCCCGGGCACCGATCTCTTCGTGTTGATCCTGTGGGCGGTTTTCCAACTGAGGGCGCGTTCTTTGCGTCCTTGGGGAGCGGCGGCGTCCACAGCCCCGGCGCTGGCGGCGGCACGGCGTTCGGGTAGCGTAGGAGCGGACTCAGACGTGGGGGTGAGGGCCCGGTGCTCTCGTGACCGTCGAGCTCCGACAGACCGAGCGATCGCTGCTGCCACACGCTCGGTCCAGTTCGACGCCGTGGACCAGCCCCTCGGCTGTCGTCACTGCAGCCGTCCCCGCCGTCTCGTGTGACCGCCACTACTGCACGCCGTCGTGTCCGCCAGTCGGTTCGAGCCGCCAGGGCCCGCCATCAACGCATGAAGGGCGTCTCGACCCGCGACCGTCGCCTACCGCGCTCGCCGCCGCGTGACGGATCACACTTCCCCCGCCCCCCGGCCATCGGACAGACTCCCCGTCCCTGCCGCCGTTGCGGTTCGCACCCGCGCGGTGCGTGGTCTGCGGCCGGTCGAGCGCTGGCTGACCCCGATGCGGGAGCCTCGCGCCGTGCGGGGAAGGAGGGACGATGATCACGCCCGCCCAACGCGCCGAGATCCGGCGCCTGTACTACAGCGAGCACGCTCGGGACCATCGCGGCCGAACTTGGCCTCCACCGTGAGACGGTCCGCGCCGCCGTCGAGCGCGAGCCGGGAGCCGGCCGGGCCTGTATCGACCCAGCGCTCTCGCCTACCTGCCGTTCATCCGCGACACCCTCGGTACCCCCGTCCGCGACCCGCGAGATGGTCCGCCTTCGGTTCCGTCAACCAATCCGACGCATCGTCAAGCGGCGGCCGAGACCGGCCGGACCGTCTACCGCCGCGTCGTCACCCTGGCCGGCGAGTCGCGCAGGTCGACTGGGGCTCCTTCGGCAAGGTCAGCATCGGACACGGCACCCGCGCCGTCTCCGGATTCGTCATGGTCCTCGGCTACTGCCATCGCCGCCCTCTTCACCCTCGACCAGACCCTCGAGAGCTTCCTCCGCGGGCACGTCGAAGCCTTCGACGCCCTGGGCGGCCCGTCTACGACAACCTCCGAACCGCCGTACTCGACCGCCGCGGCACCGCCGTCCAGTTCCACCCCCGCCTGCTCGAGCTCGCCGCCACTACCACTTCGCCCCCCGACCCTGTACGCCGGGACGCAAGAAACGAGAAGGGGAAAATCGAGAGGCAGATCCAATACCTACGCCACGCCTTCTTCGCCGCCCGGCCCTTCCGCGACCTCGACGCAACGCCCAGTTCCGGCGCTGGCGGGACGACGTCGCCCATCAACGACGCCACCCCGAGCAACCCGACCGCGAGCGTCTGGGCCGACGAGAAGCCCCGCCTGCTGCCGACGAGACCGAACTGGTCCGCGTCGTCCGCTCCGGCAAGACACCCTACGTCCGCTTCGACCGCAACCTCTACTCCATCCCCCACACCCACGTCCGCAAGCCCCTGACCCTGCTCGCCAGCGACACCCGCGTCCGTATCCTCGACCAGCAGACCGAGCTCGCCCGCCATCGCCGCACCTACGACAGCGGACCGTCGAGGACCCCGAACACCTGGAAGGCCTGCTCGCCGCCACCCGCCAGGCCAACGACCACCCGCGACACGTCCCCGGCGCCGCCGCCCTCTTCGATCGCGCGGGGAGGCGCTACTGGCGCCACCACGGACGACTACGGGCCGCAGGACGCGTCGACGACGCCCTCCAACGACGCCCTCGGCGCCGCTCCATCGCCCACATCCTCGAAACCCGACGCCGACAGCGCGGACTCGCCGCCGCTCGGCTCACCCTGCCCGACCGACCGGGGCTCCGAGACCTCGACGCGGCCCCACGACCTGGAGACCTACGATGCCATCGGACAACACGACCCCGACGACGCTGCCGACTGACCTTCAACGCCTCGGACTCAACCGCACCGCCGAAGACTTCGACGAGCTCGGCGCCGTGTTCTCTCGGACCGGGCAGCGTCCAGCGCTTCATCATGCTGGCGCCTTCGACCGGCCAGCCCATGGTGCGCAGATCCGCGCGTGCTGCTGCTCGACGGCCACTCCGCCCTCTTCACGACTGCCGCCGACCTCCTGCTCGACCTCAACGGTCAGGAGACCGCCCGTGCGCTCGAACGACGCTTCCGGCATTACACGCGGCCTTCACTTTCGCTGGTCGATGAGGTGGGCTACCTCGCGACGCGCGCGCCGCCGACCTCCTCTTCCAGCTCGTCATACGAGCACCGGGTCGTATCGAGGAGCTCGGCCGTCACGGCCGAGGCCATCGTCATCGCGCACCGCCGGCTGTCCACGACTCCGCAACGCGGACCGCATCTACGTGTTCGACGAGGGCCGGGTGGCGCAGCAGGGGACCTTTGCGCAACTGATCGAAGCGCCGGGCATCTTTCGCGACCTGGCGAACCGCCAGATGACCTGAAGGCGCAGGCCCCGACATTCACCGCCATGCTCATCGTCGCCGCCGTCACGCTGCCCGCCTGGGTGGCCATGGCTTTCGTCACCCTCTACAGCTACCGGCACGTCTTCCGTCTCGAAGAGAGCGGGGAACCCCGCGACGGCGATCCGCTGTTTCCCCGGCTGTCGGTGGTCGTGGCCGCTCGGAACGAGGAGCTCGGGGCGGAACAGGCGCTCTCGTCGCTGCTCGCCCTCGACTACCCGGACTACGAGTCATCTTCGCTCCATGATTGTCACACTGCGCCGGGGCGTGGCGTGGGGCGGTCCTCCCGTTCCAATGTCCGAGCTGCGCGCCGCCCGGGTAACGCCCCGGGTAACGCCCCCGGCACGTTCCCTCCGCGAACTCGTCGAAGCCGCTCTCGCGCGGAAGCCTGCCAAGCGCCCCGCTCAGGCGCAGAAGGGAAGCCCCGGCCGGCGGAGAAGACCGGCAGGATCGACAGCGCGCTGAAGCCGGATGAGACGGGCATGGCGCGCCTCCCCGAAATGCGCCCGCCAGCCTGAAACATCGTAGCCGGTCGCGCCCGAGACGTAGGCGCAACCGCCGAGATCGCGAATCACGCGATCGGCGACGTCGAGACGGGCGCGGGCCTCGAGTGCGTCCCCGAGTCGCTCGAACATGGACAGGACGGAGTACGAGAAGAACCGGTCGCCCGGGGGCCGCACGAACGCGGGCGCATCGATGTGTGCGCCGCCGATGAAGAAGCAACCGGCCCAGCCGGCGGGCGCGTCGGGAAGCCAGTCGAGGGGCACGGGCGGACGTGCAAGGCATCGACGGAGCGCACTCCACGGAAGAAACCAGTCGCGCCAGGGATGGAAGCGCTGTCTCGGAAACAGATCGTCCGGAAGGAGGCCGGCACGGCCGATGTCGTCGGCGTCACCGCCGAACTGCACCTGAACGCAGCCGAGGCCGAGAAAAAGCTCGATGGGCGAAGGTCCGGGAGGCTCGTACTCGATGCCGACGCGAAACAGCGCATCGCCCACACGCGGCCGAAGCTCGAGACGCAGGTGGCCATAGCGAGGATCCGAGTACAGACGTTCCACATCGGCGGCGAGACGATTCATGTCGACGTAGCGCAAGTGATAGTAACGAATACGCGAAGGGCACCGGCGAAGCCGCAGCCACGCCCGGGCGATCACCCCGAACTGGCCCTGTCCAGCGCGCACCGCGTCAAAGAGCTCACGCTCGACGTCGCGGGAACACGTCACGAGATCACCCGCGGGAGTGACCACTTCGAGGCGCTCGACGTGCCCGACCTGCGCGCCGAAGCGCACCGAAGCGGCGCCGAAACCACCGGCCGACAACGTTCCGCCCACGGTCGGAAAGGCACTGTCGGTGAGCACCGGCACGGTCAACCCGGTCCCGTGCAGCGCGTCGATGACGCCGCCCCACGGCTGGCCGCCGCCGACTTCGAGGAGGCCCCCCTCGTGGAGCGTCACCCCGCAGAGGCGCGAGGTATCGATGACCAGCCCCTCGCGAAGAACGGTGTGGCCCGACTGGGAGTGTCCCGCGCCGCGCACCGCGACGGCGAGCCCGTCGGCGCGGGCCGAACGAAACGCGAGCGAGACCTCGCGGGCGGACGCGGGATGAGCGACCCGGGCGGGGGCGCCGTGGACGAGACCGCCGAAATCGCGTGAGTGCGAGGGCGGAGGACTGCCCTGCGAAGCGTGAGAGGACGAGGTCATGAGTTTGCAGAAGCGCGACAGACAGGCCTCCGGGGCTTCTTCGCCACGACGGCGTTCGGGCCCCGGCCCGCGAATCGTCGCCTCCGGCTCCGCCCGACGCTCCAGCCGACCCTGCCACGAGTCTGTCCGGGTCTACGGCGCGGACTCCTGGCGGCGAGCGGCGTCCCGAATGACGCCGGCGTCGTGCAGCGCCTCGATTTCCGCGTCGTTCAGGCCCAGCTCCGCGTCGAGCACCTCGCCGGTATGCTCGCCGAGCCGGGGCGGGCGCTTCATCGCCGCGCACGACGCCGAAGGCCCCGGAGCGAACCCCAGCATCCGCACCCTGCCGTGCACCGGCAGATCCAGCTCGTGGATGAAGCCCCGCGCGGCGAGGTGACGGTCGCGGTGCAGGTCGACGGTGTCCAGACACGCCGAACAGGGTACGCCGGCGCCGGCGATGGTCTCCATCGCCTCGTACTTGGTGCGTTCGCGGATCCAGGCGCCGATCTCCTCCCGTAGCGCGCCAGCGTTCTGCAGGCGCCAGCGCGGGCCGCGGAAGCGCGGATCGGCGCGCAGGTCGGGGCGGTCCACGGCCCGGCACAGGGCGTCCCAGTGATCCTCGGTGAGAGATTGGAGATAGACGTAGTCGTTGGCGCCGAACGGCTTGCACGGATACAAGCCGGCCGGCGGCAGCCCCAGTTGGTTGCCGGTGCGCGGGGCGGCCCGCCCGCGCCGCATCGAGCGTCCGAAAAAGTGGGAGCGCAGGTAGTAGGTTACGGCCTCCTGCATCGACAACTCGATGAATTGCCCTTCACCGGTCCGCTGCTTCTGCGTCCACGCCGCCAGCACCGCCAACGCCGCCTGCAGGCCGGAGCCCGAATCGGCCATCGTCGGGCCGGGCATCAGCGGCGGCCCGGTCGCCTCGCCGTTGACGGAGAATGCCCCGGCGGCGGCCTGCGCCGTCGGGTCGACGCTGTCGTAGCTCGCGTGGGGGCCGCTGGTGCCGAAACCCTTGATGCGCGCGTAGACGAGGCCCGGGTTGATGGTGCCGAGGGTCTCGTAGCCGATGTCGAACCGCTCGATCACGCCGGGACCGTAGTTCTCCACGAAGACGTCGAACGCCGGGATCAGGCGCAGCAACAACTCCCGACCCCGGCGACTGCCGAGGTCCAACGCCAGGCTGCGCTTGTTCGCGTTCCAGGCGCAGAAGAACGCCGAGTAGCCGCTCCGAGCCGTCGCGGCCGAACACGCGGGCGCCGTCGCCTCGTTCGGGCGACTCGATCTTGATCACGTCCGCGCCGAACGACGCCAGCACCTGCGTGCAGGCCGGGCCCGCCTCGTACTGGGTCATGTCCAGGACCTTCATTCCATCCAAGGCCGGCATCTCGCACCTCCGCGCACGCAGCGCGTCACTCGAATCGCGGCTGGCCGCCGATCACCCCGGCGTCCCGCAGCGCATCGAGTTGCGAATCGTCCAACGTGAGCTCGGCGCGCAGCACTTCGTCGGTGTGCTCCCCCAGTCGGGGCGGGCGCTCCACCGGCACCCGCGATCCGGACAGGCGCGGCGCAAAACCCGGAACGCTCACTTTGCCGTGCACCGGCAGGTCCATTTCCTCGATGAAGCCGCGCTCGGTCAGGTGCCGGTCGCGAAGCAGCTCTGCCGTGTCCAGGCATGCGCTGCAAGGGATGCCCGCGGCCCCCAGGGCCTCCATCGCCTCGAACTTGGTCCGTGCTCTCGTCCAGGAGCTGATCTCCTCGTGCAGCGCCCGATGGTTCCGGATGCGCCAGGGCATGCTGTAGAAGCGCAGGTCCGTGCGCAGCTCGGGGCGGCCCATGGCCCTGCACAGGGATGCCCAGTGGCGCTCCGTCATCGGCATGAGATAGACGTAGTCGTTGGGGCCGAACGGCTTGCAGGGATAGAGTTCACCCGGCGGCACGTCGCCCGCGTTGCCGGTGCGCGGCGCCGCCCGGGCGCCCCAACGCGAGCCGATGGCGCCGCGTCCCCGCACGAAGAACGTCATGGCCTCCTGCATCGAGAGGTCGATCAGTTGACCCCGACCGGTGCGCAACTTCTGCGCCCAGGCGGCCAGCACGGCCACTGCTGCATACATCCCGGCGCCGGCATCGCCCATCGATCCGGGCATCATGGGGGGGCCGTCCGCTTCTCCGTTGATCGAAAACCCGCCGGCCGCCGCCTGCGAGATGGGCTGCTGAACCGCGAAGCCGGCGTACGGGCCGCTGCTTCCGAAGCCCTTGATGCGTGCGTAGATCAGCCCCGGGGCAACGGGGCGTAGCGCGTCCGGGTCGATGTCGAGCCGCTCCATCACGCCGGGCCCGAAGTTCTCCACGAGGACGTCGAACCTGGGCACGAGGCGCAGGAACAGGGCGCGGCCCGGGTCGCTGTCGATGTCGATCGCCAGGCTCCGCTTGTTGGCGTTCCAGGCGCAGAACAGGGGGGCGTACGCTTCGTTGCGAGCGCTGTCCGCGCCGCGGGCCCGGTCGCCGCGACCTGGCTTCTCGACCTTCACGACATCGGCGCCCAGCCAGGCCAACGCCTGCGTGCACGCAGGACCGGCCTCGAACTGCGTCAGGTCGAGGACCCTCAGGCCGTCCAATGCAGGCAAGATGCGTCCTCCGCTTGCCGGCTCGACCGCCTCATCCGTCGAACCGGCGGACGACCATGGCCACGTAGGCCTTGGCGGCGATGCGGCCGTGCTCCACGACGGCCTTGATGTGGTTGATGTACTGGTAGACCCGGTAGGCGCCGTGGGGACCGAGCACCCGTTCGGTGCGCGGCCACGCGCGCAGGCCCTCGGCCTTCGCAGGCACGCACCACCCGCTGTCCGTCAGCCGTTCGACCAGCGGCCGCCAACCCGTGCGGTCGATGGGAGACTGCTGCACCGGACGGAACAACTCCAGCCCCAGCCGCGGCGAGACGCCGTCCGCCGAGACGTCGAGGCTGAGCACGGCGCCGGGCGAGGTCAGGTCGTTCGTCGCCGCTGTCACCGACAGGGCCGCAGCGGCAGGTCCCGGCCATCGGAGCCGATCGAGCAGGACGGGAAGCTCGGCGGTGTCGATGCGGTGCACGACGAGGCGCACGGCGCGCTGTGGCCGTCCCGGCAACACGCCCGCCTGGGCAATCAACGCGGCGTCGGAGAAAACCTCGTACACGCGCTCGACCTGTCGCAACTCCGCAGGGTCGGCGCGCAAACCGGCCGCGGCCCAGAGCGCGGCGACGGTATCGGCCGGATCGTCGAGGAGCTTCCGCGCGGCATCTACCGAAGCGTCGCCGGGCACGAAGAAGATGCCGGGCGGTGGCGGTGCCTCCCGACAATGCGCTGGAACGTCGTACTCGAGGATGACGCTGCCGTCTCTGCTGGCCAGAAAAGCAGCGGGGTCGCGGGCATTCCCGGCAAGGCAGGCGCCCAGGGCTGATGCGGCGGAGCCGGTCGGCGCCGCCGCGCCTGCACCGATGTAGTGCGTGGCAAGCGAGGAGCCGGGCGCGGAAATCACACAAAAATCCGCGTCGGCCGCTTCTATGCAGAGCGCGAACTCGAAGCCGAACGGCCGATCGATCACGCACAGCGGCAAGCGCTCCGCCACTGCCAGGAGGCGCTCGAGCCCGTCTCCGCTCAGCAGGGCCGGTGGGAACAGCCGTTTCATTCCCCCGAGAAGCCCCCCGAAGGACAGGCTGTCACTCACGCGCAAGCTATCCAGGAACGCGCCCGCCAGACGCGTGTCGAACTGCCGTCCGCTTGGACCCGACTGGCCAGCCAAGCCAGACAGCTTGCCGCTGCTAGACCGGGGTGCACCAGCCGCCGCCGCCGGCGACGGCGCGCATGTCCTCTTCGGCGAGCTTGGCCGAAGGCGGAATCACGAAGTGGGACATCGTGGCCGTGTCCTCGTGCACCTGGATGTCGAGACCATCCGGAATGGACAGGTCCAGTTCCTCCTCGATCACCGCCTTGGGGTCCGCCAGCAGGCGGGACCTGAACTCCTCGTCCTCCACCGCCTTGTTTCGGGCGTAGTCGTAGAACTCGTCGAACGACTGAAACGACTGGGCCATCGGCGTCTCCTTCCTCTAACGTGAATGAACGAACTCGCCGCGCAAGCTCGCGGCAGACACGAAACTACCGAACCCAATACTACACCAACATGACAGGACATGCTAGTACAGTACGTTCTCGACGTCCAGCAAAGACCTGAGTGGTCAGGTCGAGTCCCGGGATTGGCCCGGAACGTTCCCGGCCGCGATGAGGGCGGCGGCATCGCTGCTCTCGCGGAGTCGCCCCGCCCTCGGGCGATCCTGTTTCACCATCGCAGTCGTTCGATCCACGCATCGCCGTCATCCGAGACCCGAACCTCGAAACGGTTGAGCTCGCGTCTCAACGGCCGATCCGGCGTCACCCAGGCGAGCAGCGCGTCGACCAGGGCGTCGCCGCGGGCCCGGGGGGTCTGCTCTCTCATCCGACGGACGGCTTCCGAGCTGATCCGGAACCAGAGCTGGCTGCCGTCCGGAGCGAGATCAGCGCCGAACCAGAAGGTCTTTCCGTTGTGTTCCCGGAAGGCGTCACGTGGCATCAGGGTCCGCCCGCCACCGGGCCAGTCCTCGCGCAGCCCCTCGATGACGATCGCCCGAGCCATCTCCTCCGGGAATGCGCCTCCCCTGTCTCCCCGATGCTCAGCCGCCGCCAGCAAGTCCCCTCGCATGCCCCGTCCTCAACGGGTGAACGGCACCCGAGTTCCGGTGTTTACTGGCTGTTACCCTGTCATTCTAGGTGAGATTATCTCAACTGACATGACCTGTCAATCGGCACGGCGTTTTGGTTGACAGGTCATGTCAGTCAATGTATATTCTGGTCGATCTGGCGCATGATCCCCTCATCCTGGATGCGGATGGCCCTGCCCGGCAGCCGCCGACGCCCATCGTGCACGACGGGACTGGCTCGAACGCACAAGCCAGGGTGTCCCCCGAGCTCGAAAGCAGAGTGGAAACGCCGACGCGGCAACGCGCCCGAAGCCAAGATCCGGGTTGACGGAAGGTGGATGAGGATGGACGTGGAGAAGGCGACGCGGCAAGCGCCGCACATCATGGAGCTGATTGCCGGCGCACCGTGGCGCGAGGCCGTGACTTTCCGGGAGACTTGGCCGCACGAGTACGTGGTCGTCAACCGTGATGGACAGCAGGCTCTGCTGGCCGCGTTCTGCGAACGCATCGACCGCGGCGAAGGCGTGGACTGCCGGTTCTTCCACCAGACGCGCCGGTACCTCTTCCTGGGCGGCCACAAGTACTGGACCATGACCGAGTGTTCCGACATCGACCTCGACACCGAAGACGAGGTCCTGAACCGTGCGCCCCTGTACCGCGACCGGCGGGACTTCGTGATTCAGGCCGGCGATTCGGGCAAGCCGGAGGACTACCCGGAGAGCCCGGCGCACTCGGGCCAACACCGATCCGCTCAACGTGGATGAGGACCGTTCCGGTGGCGGCGGCGGGATTCGCGGCATGTTGCCCGACAGACGTCGCCAGCGACGCTCACGCGTCGCGGTCCAGCGGAGGTTGTGCCGCGGGGCTGCCTCGCCGACGGCCCGAGTCGCCCGGCCGATAGCGAAGGAGGTACGTAAGTTGGAGCTGGAGCTCAAGGCGCTGATCGACTCTTTCGAGTTCGGCAGATATCACAAGAAATTGCACTCCCGGGCGTTCAGTCCGTTCGACGTCCTGCAAGTCGCGGAAGTGGAAATTCGTCACAGCAATGTCCTGGCGTGGCTGCTGACGCCGGACGGGACGCACGGAATCGGCGGCCGATTCCTGCGTGCATTCGTCGGGCGCCTGATGCTCCGACACGACGCTGCGTCCCTCCGGCGTCTGAGTGGTTTCGACGACAAGGACAATGTCGAGGTCAGGAGAGAGGACTATCACGAGGGCAGTTACGCTGACATCACTGTCGGCTTCAAGGCGGAAAGAGTGCTGCTCGTCATCGAAAACAAGGTCGTGGGATGGTACCCGGAGGCCGAAAGGCAGATCGAGAGTTATCAGAAGACGTTCGGCGAAAAGTACAAGGGCCGGTACGACTACTTTCCCGGGGTTCTGCTCACTACTTCGAACTCTCCGGCAGGAAATGATGCAGAGCTCCACATGCGCGACGTGTCATTCGCTCTGAGTTGGGGCGATGTGCGTGAGATCATTCGGTCTCTGCTGAACGACCGCGAGAGCGAGAACTTTGCTGACGGCCACGTCCGAGCTTTCGTGGAGCGATACCTCGACGTCATCGAGGAGAAACTGATCCACACTGGAGACGATCTCGTGGAGCGACTTCGGAACGATCATCCACGGATCTTCGAGAAGCTGGAGGAAGAACCGGCTCTGTTAGACAAACTAGACGAACCCACACGGGCTACCATCAAACGATTGTTGGATTACTTCGAAGGGAGGCCGCGCACGCTGAGAGAGACAGTTGCAGAGTACCTGAAGCTGAAGCCACGGGGCGCCGACGTCAAGAGATCGTCGGGACGCGGTAAGTGGAAGAGCTTGGCATTTCTGTACTGGGAGACGCCGTCCGGCGGGAAACTGCACGTCGACGAGTGCGCCTGGTACTTCACCTTTGGACCTCGCAAAGTAGTCGTGGAATTCCTTACACCATGGGAACGGGGCCCGAAGAAACCGACGAACCCGAACATGCAGAAGGTCTGGAGCTTTCTGCAGCGCACGCCGGTCGACCCGGCCCGACCGGAGAGGTATCCGATGGAAAACGGCTTCATCTATCGACAGGACATTCTGAAGGACGCGGAACTTGCCGGGCCGTTCGAGGAATCGGTGAAGTTGCTCCACCACAGATTGGACCAGTTCTTCGGTCCAGACGGAGATTACGAGCGGATAGAGCGCTACTTCAAGTGCCTCGCCTTCGATCCGCGGGCACCAGGGCATCCCGTAGACGGCGAAACGGCGCCGTGACGAGCGTACTTCCCCTTGGTCCCTTGTCAACCCAGGCCGCAACCGGGGTCAACGTTCGAGTCGCTCGAGGGCCAGCTGCCGTTCTGGTTCGGCCCGAGCCTCTCCTTGACCACCGTGGCGTACGCCCTCGGGCTGACGGCGCTCGGCGCCCTGGTCGCGGGCGTCCTGCCCGGGTTGAAGATCACCGAAGGCAATCTGGAAAGCCGTCTGCGGCAGTCCAGCGCCGGGCTGCCGAGCACCGGGGTGAGCCGCCTCTGGTCCGGCATCATCGTCGTACAGGTGGCCATGTCCGCGCTGGCGGTGCCGATTGCCTACACGGTCTTCACCCAGATGTTGGAGAAGCGGGGCACCGTGGTCCCGGGCGGCACGGACCCGAACACCTCGCGGTCCCCGGACGCCTCGAAGCTGCTCTCCAACGCAAACGGCCACAGGGCGTCGCGGCGCGTTGGCCGTCAGCCCCGCTGATCGGGCAACTCGGCCAAGCTCTGGTTGGCGACGCCGGCGGGCTTGTGGCCTGATTTCGATTATAATCGAAAACCCATTGCTTGATTGGCTATTGTTCGCATTTATCCGAAATGGAGCTTCTGCGTCGGCACTACCTCGACCGCCTCCGGCAGTTCCTCGACGCCCCCGTCATCACCGCCGTGACCGGCATCCGGCGGGCGGGCAAGAGCGTCCTCCTGCGGCAGTTCGCGGCCTCGCTGCGTGGCGAGCGGCAGGTGGTCTACGTCGACAAGGAGTCGTTCGCGTTCGAATCGGTGCGGACGGCCCGCGATCTGATCGACCACGTCGAGGCCACCTCGCGGCGGGGCGAGCCGCGGGTGGTGATTGTCGACGAGGTGCAGCAGATCGCCGACTGGGAACGCGCCGTCGCCTCGCTGAACGGCGAGGACGGCACCGAGGTCGTCATCGCCGGCTCCAACGCCACGCTGCTGTCGGCCGAGCTCGCGACCCTGATCGCCGGCCGCTACGCCACGCTGCAGGTGTTCCCGCTGACGCTGGCCGAGTTCGGCGAGCTGTACCGGCAGCGTCCCGGTGCGGCGGCCGACGACGCCGAGCTGTTCCGACTCTACCTGCGCATCGGCGGCCTGCCCGGACTGCTCCACACCGACCTGAGCGACCTGGTGGTCGACCAGATGCTGGCGGACATGGTCAGCACCATCGTCATCCGCGACGTGGTCCGCCGTCACCGCATCCGCGACGTGGCCCTGTTCGAGGCGATCACGCGGTTTGCGGTCGACAGCGTCGGCAGCCTGGTGTCCGCGAAGCGAATCGCCGACTTCCTGAAGAGCCAGCGCAGGACGACGGCGGTCGACACGGTGCTCAACTACCTCGCGCACCTGGGCGACGCATTCCTGCTGACGCCCGTTCCCCGCTTCGATCTGCAGGGACGAAGGCTGCTGCAGGTGAACCGGAAACACTACCTGGGCGACATCGGCCTGCGCAACGGGATCGTCGGCTACCGCGAGAGCGACATCGGCGGCGTCCTGGAGAACCTGGTCTTCCTGGAGCTGCGCCGTCGCGGCTACACGGTGACGGTCGGCGTGGCGGGACCGCGAGAGATCGACTTCGTCGCGGAACGGCGGTCGGGTCGTCGCTATGTGCAGGTCGCCTACGTGCTCGAGTCGCCCGCCACCATCGAGCGCGAGCTCGCGGCCTTCGCAGCGGTTCGCGACGCCTACCCCCGGGTGCTGCTCTCGCTCGATCCGCACCAGCCCGCCGACCTCGAGGGCGTGCGACACCAGTCGTTGACCGACTTCCTGCGCGGTGCCCCGCTCGGTGCTTCGATGGACGACGGGCAATGATGACGTGTCGGCTGGCGGCTGGCGGCTGAGAGGCTGGCGGCTGGCGGCTGGCGGAGACACTCGTCAGCGAAGCGACAGGCAACTGGAGGTCGATACCTGGTAGCGGCCGACATACGGTTCCGGGAGCTCGTGCCGGGGGCCGGCGGCCTCCGCCGAAACGCGCCTTTGGCGGGGCGACCGGCCGAGCCGATGAGAGTTGACGTGGCACGGGCCGGCGGCCTCCGCCGAAACGCGCCTTGGCGGGGCGAGCGGCCGAGCCGATGAGCGTTGACGTGGCACGGGCCGGCCGCCGCCGTCGCCGAAAACACGCCTGGCAGCACGCCGCGGGCCGAATCCAGGCGGGGGCGCATGGTGCCGGCTTCCGCGCTACGATAGAGGCGCCGTCATGAGAGCCATGGTGTCCGGCGTCCCCGTTCGCCCCTACCGCCTGAGCCGGCTCGAGTACGACCGTGCCGTGGAAGCCGGCGCGTTCGAGCCCGACGCCAAGCTGGAGCTCATCGACGGAGACCTGAACGCCATGACACCGGAGGGAGTCGGCCACACGATCGGCATAGACCTCGTCGCCGACTGCCTGCGGCGGGTGTTCGGCCGCGGGTTCTACGTACGGATACAGCACCCGCTGGCGGCCGACGACTACTCGGAACCCGAGCCGGACGTGGCCGTCGTGAGGGGCGCGATCCGCGATTACGACAAGGGCCATCCCACGTCGGCGGTGCTGGTCGTCGAGGTCTCGAACGAATCACTGCGGTACGACCGGACGGTCAAGCAGCGCCTGTACGCGCGGTGCGGGATTCCCGAGTACTGGATCCTCGTCCTCCCCGAGGCCCGTCTCGAGGTCTATCGCGACCCGGCTGGAGACGGCTACCAGAGCGTCACCCGCCATGCAGCCGGGGACAAGGTCGCGCCGCTAGCTCGCCCCGCCGCACAGATCGTCGTCGACGATCTGCTTCCCTGACTCCGAGAGTCGAGGACGTCGACAGGATCTTCACACCTCTCCCGCCCAGTGGTCGCCGTCGCTCTCGGCCGTGTGCGGCGGGGCCGTGCCGAACTCTCCGGTTCGACGTGCCCGGTCTACGCGGGCCGTTCCTTCAGGTCCCTGATCTCCTCTGCCGTGGTCGCCGCCCGGGGCCCGGGGTCGTCCAGGCGCGCCTGCGCCAGGCGCCGCACCGCGTCGAGTGGGAGCGGTGCAGACCTCCCGAACTCGTCGGATTCCGCATGTTCGACGAGCGCGGCAACCGCTCGCTGTTCGTCAAGGCGAGGCTGCGGCCGGGCGTCGAGCTACGACGCTCCGATGCCTCCTCTTCTTGAAGGTGTGCGAATTGGCTGGTTGGCAGCTCATGAGCCGATTCCGTGGCGCCTCACGCACTGCCCAGTGTGGAGGAGAGGAGGTGAAGCATGACGATGCCCAGATCAGGAGCTTGGATTCTGCTCGTGTCCCTGGCCGCGCCCGCCGCGGCGCAGGACGCCGGCGACTTCGGCCCGCTCGTGGGGGTGATCGAGCCCGGGGACGACATACGGGTGGCCTTGACCGGCGATGGTCTCGTCCGCGCGGCGCAGGTGGTCGGGCTGACGCCCGGGGCGCTGTCCGTACGCATCCAGGGTCGGCAGCTCGACCTCGACCGGGGCGACGTCCTGTCCGTGCGCTACGGGGTGGACGACCCCACCCGGGACGGCGCCTGGCGCGGGTTCGCGGCCGGCGCAGGCGGCGGGCTGGTGATGTCCTACGCCATGTGCACTGGCCTGGACCTGTGCCCGACCCCTCCCGCCAGCGCCCTGCTCGTTGCCGGCCTCTTCGGCGCGGCCGGCGCCTGGATAGGCGTCGGCTTGGATCGCCTGGCGCAGACCGAGGTGCGCTGGCCGGCGACGACGCGGGGAGCCTGGCGTGTGGCGCCCCTGCTGGCGCCGGACCGCCGAGGGGTCGCCGTCACGTTGGGCTTTTGAGCATGCGACTACGTCATGGAGGTCGCGTAGCGCGCGGCTTCGCCACGAGGGAGAGGTCGCGTGGCGCGCGGCTTTGCCACGAGGGAGCTGCCATGCGATTCCTGATGACAATGTCCGTCGTCGCCGCCGCTGTGGCATCGTCGGGCTGCCTGACCCTCTACGGGGGCGTCAGACAGCCCATCATCGTGAGCTCTTCGCCGGCTGGCGCCCAGGTGTCCCTCGACGGGGAGCCGGTCGGTGCCGCGCCGGTGGAGGTGGCCGTGGACCGCAGCTCCGAGCCCACGTTCCTGGTCGAGAGCGACGGGTTCGAACCGACCGCGCTGAGGCTCCGGCGCCGGTTGAACCCGTGGATCGCAGTGGACCTGGCAGTCGGGGCGCTCGCCTTCTACGCAACGGGCGCGGCGCTGATCGGCGGCGGCGAGGGAGATCTCTCGTCTCCTCTCACGCTGCTCGCCGTCTTGGCGGGAGCCGCTCCGGCCCTCGTGGACTTCAACTCCGGCGCCGCGTACGCGCTCCCGCGCCGCGTGCATGCTGTCCTCCGCCCCACCGCGAGAGACCGGTCAGAGCTGCGCCTGAAGCCGAGCTCGCAGGAATCTGTGCGCCCGTCGCCGGCGACGTCTGGCTGGACACCGAGTTCGACTGAGCCCCACGGCGACTATGGGCTGCGGCGTGCTGTCTCCTCAACGACGCGCAGTTCGAGCCGCTTGCCGACGGCCGCGAGCGCCTGCTCCAATTGATCCAGGCGCGAAGCGTGGCGCACGTCGAGCACCCGGTCGACCTGCGGGCCGCGACGTCGTGGCCGGTGACAGGTGGCAGGACGGCGGCGAGGTCCGCCGCCCCGAACGGCCGCGCCTGATGCGGCGAGTCTCGTAGGGGCGTGGCGGTCGTTGAGCGAGCCCGTCGTCTGGTCTCCCTCGTCCGGAGTGTCGCCGGGGGTTGCGATCAAAAATGCGCGCAGCTATTCTTGAGTGTCGGCGGTGCCGGCTGACAGGATGGTCCCATGGATGGCCGGCAATTCATCGCGAGGGTTCGCAAATGGGCGAGAGGCCGGAATCTGCCGGTGCGCTTCGTGGCGTCGCAAGGGCCTGGATCACACGGAACGCTCTACGCGGGTGATCGCAAGACGACCGTCAAGGATCGGAAGAAGGACATTGGCAAGGGACTGCTCGCGAAGATGCTCGACGACCTTGGAATCGACGGGGATGACATCTAGTCGGCCCGAATGGTCGGAAGGTCCCGCACGAAGGGAACCGCCTCACCATGTCTGACACATACAACTACCCTGCCCAGGTCGAACGCGACGAGGACGGCCGCTACGTGGTCGCGTTTCCCGATTTCGGGTGGGGTGCGACGGATGGTGCGACCCGGGAAGAAGCGCTGGCCGAAGCCCGGGATCTGCTTCGCGAGTTGATCGCGGCGACGATGCGGGAGGGCAAGGGCTTGCCCGAGCCGTCCCGCGCCACGAAGCGTCGGCCTCTCGTTGTGCCCCCGGTGACGATTGCACTGAAGGCGGCCCTCTACGAGGCGTTCCGCGAGGCAGGTGTGTCGCAACGCCGCCTCGCCCGTGATCTCGACGTTGCCGAGAGCGAGGTCCGGCGCATGCTGAACCCGGACCACGCCACGAAGTCGGCAGCGATCGACCGTGCCTTGCGTCGGTTGGGCAAGCGGGTCAGCGTGACTGTCGGGGAGGCTGCGTGACGATCCCAAGACCAGGACCGCGGGCCTGCTCGACGCGGGTCAGCGTGACCGTCGGGGGGGCTGAGTGACGATCAACGACAACAGTTCTTGCCGGTCCCCCGGCCGGCACCTCGCACCGTTGCCGGCCGCGTGTGCCGTGGTCGGGTGCCTGTCCACACGTGAGGCGCGTGTCGGCGTGGTATAAGCGCCGGGGATGAGCGAAGCCGTAGCGTCGAACGGGAAACAGCAGACTTGGCTGGGCCGGATCGTCCGCTTTCCGGTGACCCGGATCGTCCTCTTCATCGCCGGCATCGCCGCCGCTCTCTGGCTCGCGCGGTTGGTAAACGGCGGCCTCGGCCGGGGGCTCGGGGCGTGGTGGCCGGGGACCGCGGCCAACGTGGTGCTGCAGATCGTGGCCGTCCACGTCGCCTACCGCGGCATCGTCCGCCTCGTGGAAGCGCGTTCCGCGGCCGAGCTCGGCCTGCGCGGCGCCGCGCGCGAGACCGGCGCCGGGATCCTGGTCGGCGCCGGCTGCCTGACCGTGACGGTGGGGCTCGTCGCCGCGCTCGGCTACTACCACGTGGAGGGCGTCGGCACCTGGGCCGCTCTCGCCACCGCCCTGGGCCTCGCCGCGGGCTCCGGCTACATCGAGGAGGTGATCTTCCGCGGGGTGGTCTTCCGAATCACGGAAGAGGCGCTGGGGACCTGGCTGGCGCTCGGCATCACGGTGGCGCTCTTCGGGCTCGCGCACCTCGGCAATCCCAACGCGACGCTCTACGGCGCGGCGGCCATCGGCATCGAGGCGGGCATGCTGCTCGGCGCCGCCTACGTCGTGACCCGCCGGCTCTGGCTCGCGGTGGGGGTCCACTTCGGCTGGAACTTCATGCAGGCGGGCGTCTTCGGCCCGAATCTCTCCGGCCGTCAGGTGGGCAGCCTTCTCGAATCGCGGCTCAGCGGCCCCGATCTCCTCTCCGGGGGCGCGCTCGGGGTGGAAGGCTCGGTGTTCGCCATCGCGGTGTGCCTCGCGGCTAGCCTCGTCCTCCTGAAGCGGGCGCAGCGCGAGGGCGGCTTCATCCGGCCCTTCTGGCGCCGGCCGGCCGCCGGCAGCCCGTGAGGATCCGCCGAAGGGCGAGTGCGGCGCCAGGCATGCGCCGGGCCGGCAAGACCACGTTCCTGCACCAGCTCCGCCAGGAGCGCATCGAGCAGGGGGTTCCCCGGCAGCGGCTGCCGTACCTCTCGTTCGAGGACGAGCGGCTTGCGGACCTCGACGCCGCGGACCTCGGCCTGCTCGTCTCCGAGTACGGCCGCGCCGTCCCGGACCGGGATGCCGCTGAGCCGGTAGTCTGGCACTTCGACGAGATTCAGGTCGTCCCCGGCTGGGAACGCTTCGTCCGTCGGCTGCTGGATGCCGACCGCACCGAGGTGCTCGTCACCGGCTCGTCCGCCGCGCTCCTGTCGCGAGAGGTCGCGACGGCCCTCCGGGGCCGCGGGTGGCGGGTGCTGATTCACCCCTTCAGCTTCGACGAGGCGCTCCGCCACCGGGGCCGGTCGGTCCCCGACGATGCAGCCGTACTGACGGGCCGTGAGAGGACGCGGCTCGAACGCGCCCTCCTGGACTGGCTCGGGGTCGGCGGCTTCCCCGAGGCGCAGGGGCTCGACGCGCCGTCGCGCCATCAGCTTCTGCGCGACTACGTCGACGTGGCGATGCTGCGCGACGTGGTCGCGCGTCACGACGTGCGCAACGTCACGTCGCTGCGCTGGCTCGTGCGTCGTCTGCTGGGCAACGCCGGCGGGCTGTTCAGCATCGAGAAGTTCCACGCGGCGTTGAAGTCGCAGGGCATCCCCATCGCCAAGGACACGTTGCACCACTTCCTCGGGCACCTGGAGGATTGCTTCCTCGTGCGGATCGTCTGGATGGAATCGGCCTCGGAACGGCAGCGCATGGTCAATCCGCGCAAAGGCGTATCCGGTCGACCCGGGGCTGATCCCGGTCTTCGACCGGACCGGCCGGGCCAACCTCGGCCATGCGCTGGAGACGGCGGTCTTGCTGGAGCTCGAGCGCCGGGGCTGCGAGGCGACCTACGTACGCACCCCCGAGGGCTGCGAGGTCGATTTCCTGGCCCGGGACGCGACCGGCGAGACGGAACTGATCCAGGTCTGCGCCGACCTCTCGGACGCGGACACCGCGAAGCGCGAATGCCGGGCGCTCGCTGCGGCCGGCAAGCTGTTTCCGCGCGCCCGCCGGCGACTGCTGACGTTGACGCAGGACGGCCTGCCCGCCGATCCGCCGGCCGGCGTGGAGATGCAGAGCGCCTGCGAGTGGTTGTTGCAGGGCGCGCACCGCATCACCTCGCGGTAGCGGGAAGTACCGGGACAAACGGAGACGCAGGTGCGGCGGCGATTCGATCCGGTCGCTGGCGCGGAAGTCGGTTCTCGAAGGGAGCGGCGGCGGCTACCGGCCGAACTGCGACAGATTTCGTCTATAATCGAAATTATCCGTCGACTTTCTGTTAGTTCGTCTGTATTCGAAGAATGGAGATCCGACGCCACCACTACCTCGACCGCCTCCGCCAGTTTCTCGACGCCCCCGCCGTCACCGCGGTGACCGGCATCCGGCGGGTCGGCAAGAGCGTCCTCCTGCGGCAGTTCGCGTCCTCGTTGCGCGACGAACGGCAGGTGGTCTACGTCGACAAGGAGTCGTTCGCGTTCGAATCGGTGCGGACGGCCCGCGATCTGATCGACCACGTCGAGTCCACCACGCGGCGGGGCGAGCCGCGGGTAGTGATTGTCGACGAGGTGCAGCAGATTGCCGACTGGGAACGCGCCGTCGCCTCGCTGAACGGCGAGGATCGCACCGAGGTCGTCATCTCCGGCTCCAACGCCACGCTGCTGTCGGCCGAGCTCGCGACCCTGATCGCCGGCCGCTGCGTCACGCTGCAGGTGTTCCCGCTGACGCTGGCCGAGTTCGGCGAGCTGTACCGGCAGCGTCCCGGCGCGGCGGCCGACGACGCCGAGCTGTCCGGCTCTACCTGCGCATCGGCGGCCTGCCCGGACTGCTCCACACCGACCTGAGCGACCTGGTGGTCGACCAGATGCTGGCCGACATGGTCAGCACCATCGTCATCCGCGACGTGGTCCGGCGTCACCGCATCCGCGACGTGGCCCTGTTCGAGGCGATCACGCGGTTCGCGGTCGACAGCGTCGGCAGCCTGGTGTCCGCGAAGCGAATCGCCGACTTCCTGAAGAGCCAGCGCAGGACGACGGCGGTCGACACGGTGCTCAACTACCTCGCGCACCTGGGCGACGCATTCCTGCTGACGCCCGTTCCCCGCTTCGATCTGCAGGGGCGAAGGCTGCTGCAGGTGAACCGGAAGCACTACCTGGGCGACATCGGCCTGCGCAACGGCATCGTCGGCTACCGCGAGAGCGACATCGGCGGCGTCCTGGAGAACCTCGTCTTCCTGGAGCTGCGCCGCCGCGGCTACACGGTGACGGTCGGCGTGGCGGGACCGCGAGAGATCGACTTCGTCGCGGAACGGCGGTCGGGTCGTCGCTACGTGCAGGTCGTCTACCTGCTCGAGTCGCCCGCCACCATCGAGCGCGAGCTCGCGGCCTTCGCAGCGGTTCGCGACGCCTACCCGCGGGTGCTGCTCTCGCTCGATCCACACCAGCCCGCAGACCTCGAGGGCGTGCGGCACCAGTCGTTGACCGAGTTCCTGCGCGGCGCTCGGCTCGGGGGCTTCGACGGATGAGGGGCAATGACGGCGGGCCGGCGGGCGGCGGGCGTATACACTTGTCAACCGAGCGACAGGCAACGGGGAAGTTGACATTCGGTTGCGGTTGACATACGGTTGCGGGTGGAGATGCACATGGTTGGCGCGAGCGATACGAGTCGATCCATCGAACCCGAAGAGGCGGCTGATCGCACGTTCGCAGCGCACGGCCAGAACAGTGTTTGGCTCGACGTGTTTACGGAACGCCTCGATCGCCTGCGTCGCGGGGCGTCGTTTGCACGCACCGTCCAAGTCTGGGGGCTGAGCCAAGCCGAGGCGGCGCGGCTGTTCGGCGTGAGTCGACAGGCCGCCGCCAAGTGGATGCGACAGGGGGCACCGCCTGAGCGCGCGAGCGCGATGGCGGATCTGTCCGCCGCCACGGATCTACTCGTACGTCATCTCAAACGTGACCGCATCCCGGCCGTGGTGCGACGGCCGATCCCGGCACTCGGCGGCGAGTCCCTCGTGGCGCTGTGGGGGCGAGGCGAGACGCGGACGGTGCTGACGGCCTGCCGCGGCATGTTCCGGTTCGACCAGGCGCACACCTGACCGTGGAGTTGCTGCGCGAGACGGTACCCGACGCCCACGTCTGGTGGCGCATCGCGGATCCGGGTTGGGCCGACCCGCTCGATCCGAGCTTCGCGCAGCGCGGCGGCGGGCGCTGGAATCCGCCCGACAGCTTCCCTGTGCTTTACCTGAACGAAGACGTTGCAACGGCGCAACGCAATCTTCGCGCCTTTATCGCCCGGTGGCCGTACGAACCGGAAGACCTGCGTGACGACCGGGGGCCGATGCTGGTCGGCTGCGTCCTGCCGCGCCGCCAGGTCGTCGGCGATGTCCATTCACCGGCCGGCATCGGTGCCGCCGGCCTGCCGCACACCTATCCCTTGGCCGAGGACGGGGCACCGGTTCCGCACACGCGCTGTCAGCCCATCGGCATGGAGGCCAGGGCTGCCGGCCTACGGGGTGTGCATGCCCGCTCGGCGCAATCGAGGGACGGTGCCGGCCGGGAGCTTGCGTGGTTCCCGGCGTCCGCTCGCAGCATCGCCCGGCGCGTCGGGGGCATGGTGTTCACGGCGTGGTTCAAGCCTTGACTCGTCCTTGACATCAGTCGGTTGCTGGCCCGCTCTTCGCCCACAAGGTCAGCCGGAGCTCGTCGCCGAACAGCTCGTACTCGGGCCGCCGGCCGGAATGCGCCTCGCCGTTCCGGAGGATCTTCCGCACGCCTTCGCCTCGCGATTCGAGGAACACCTGGTCGGTGGCGCTTGCTGCGGATGCGCGAGAGGAAGCTGACCAGGAGCTGGTTGCGGGTGAACGTGCGGTAGGGCATCTCGTCGAGGGTGATGGTGTTGGGCAGCCCGCCGGGGCTGTAGATCTCGAGCCGGTCGGCGAAGAGGAAAAGGCGGATCTTCGAGCCCGAGATGGCGTAGTCGCGGTGAGCGACGGCATTGACGATGGCTTCGTCGACGACATCCAGATCGTACGGCGGGTCCGAGTTGCCGGCCGGGCGGGCGGGCGTGGGGTGCCGCATGAACTGGGCGGCGAAGGCGACGGCGGCGTCGATCTGGTCGGGCGCCCGCCCGGCGAGGCGCTCGGCGTGCACGAGGTCGTCGGAGGACAGGCGCTCACCCGAATAGCACGCCGCCTCGATCGAGCCGGAGGCGAGGAACTCGGTGGGTTCCGTGCCGAAGGTCAGCAGGCCGGCGACGGTGGGGCGGTCGACGCCGCCCTCGTCGCGGTGCGTCACGCGGGTGTTGCGGAGCAGGTCGAGCCAGGGGATGGTGGGCGAGCGTCCGAAGAAGGCCTCGAGTCGGTGGCGGTTGAGGTGGTCGACGGTGGCGGCCAGGACGGGCTGCTCGTCGAACACGTATTCGCGTCCGCTGTTGGAACAGGCGGGCGAGCTCCGGGGGGGTGAGGTCGCGCCTGGTGGAGCCGACGCGCAGGTAGTAGCGCCCGCCGGACGTGCGGTGCACGTAGAGGCCGCGCGGTACCTCGGCCAGAAGCACGTGCCGTTCCTCGCCGGTGGACGCCGGGAGGACGATCTGGCGCAGAATCGGTCGAATCGGCGGCTCACAGTTGTGCGAGGCGATGTTGACGATCCAGCGCTCGACCGCGTCGAGGCGCGCCGGCGGGATGCCGGCCACGGCGCCGGAGTCGTCTACGCCGAGGAAGATGGTGCCGCCGTCGGCGTTCGCGAAGGCAACCAGCTCGCCCGCGAGGTCCTCGTTGTTGGGGGGCAGGACGCCGCGGTCGCCGAGGCGGAGGGCCTCGAACTCGGCCAGACCGTCCTCTCCGGCGCGGAGCTGGTTCAGAATCCGATCGGTCGTGTCGAACATCGTGGTCGTGTCCAGATGCGCCGGCATCCGGCGCACCCGCACGGCAACCGCACGAGGGTTTCACGGCCCAGCCCGGCGTTGGGCCCGGGCCGTCACCGCCGCGGGCCGGTGGCCGTGCACGTTCACCGTGCCCTCGGGCACCGCGCTCATCACCATGTGAGTCCTCGAGTTCCGCCCGGTAGTGCGTTTGCAGGTCCTTGCCGGTCATCGGCTTGCGGGTGACCCCGGGGCGACCTTACTACAGTCGGCGGCAGCCGACGTGCTTCCGGCGGTCCGCCGGTAGCCCGTGAGGATCAGGGAGCTCGTGCCGTGGGGCGGCCGCCGCGGCCGAAACGCGCCTGGCAGCACGCCGCCGGGCCGAATCCGGGCGGGGCCGCAGGGTGTCGGTTTCCGCGCTACGATAGAGGCGCCGTCATGGGAGCCACAGTGTCCGGCGTCTCCATCTGCCGCTACCGCCTGAGCCGGGTCGAGTACGACCGCGCCAGAAGCCGGCGCGTTCGAGCCGGACGCCAAGCTGGAGCTCATCGACGGAGACCTGAACGCCAAGATACGGGAGGGAGTCAGCCACACGACCGGACTGAACCTCGCCGCGCACTGCCTGCGGCGCGTATTCGATTCCGGGTTCTACGTGCGCGAACAGCACCCGCTGGCGGTCGACGACTACTCCGAACCCGAGCCGGACGTGGCCGTCGTGAGGGGCGCGATCCGCGACTACATGGAGGCCCATCCAACGTCGGCGGTGCTCGTCGTCGAGGTCTCGAACGAATCACTGCGGTACGACCGGACAGTCAAGCAGCGCCTGTACGCGCGGTGCGGGATTCCCGATTACTGGATCCTCGCCCTCCCCGAGGCCCGTCTCCAGCTCTACTGCGACCCGGCTGGAGACGGCTACCAGAGCGTCACCCACCATTCAGCCGGGGATACGGTAGCGCCGCTCGCTCGCCCCGACGCACAGATCGCCGTCGACGATCTGCTTCCCTGATTCCGAGGGTCGAGGACGTCGACAGGATCCCATGGGCGACAGGGACGTGACCGCGACCAGCGACCGAACGTCCGGGCGACGCCGGAACGGCGACCGGGCCGAAGTCCCGGCGCGTTTCCGCGCCAACTGCCGCCTACTGGCCGACGGCATCGCGAAGACCGGGACGAGGCTTCGAATCGCCCTGACGGCCGAAACCGGCGCCGAGCCGTTCCTGATCCACGCCAGCCACGACGTCCGAAGCCGGATGCACGTCTACGGCGAAGCGGAGACCGAGAGGGCAATCACGAGTGGACTCGAGGCCGCCGGCTCGACGTGCCGGGAGTTCCTGTCGTCGCGCGGCTCTCGTGAGCCGCGACAGGGTTGAGGCCCAGGCGGAGAGATTCAGACAGTCCACGGCACCGACTGAAGTTGTCCTGTCGACCGAGCGGTGACTCTGTTGAAGTATTGCCCCCTATGTCGCAGCAGTTGAAGGAAGGCCAGCTCCTGGTACCACAGGGCCAGCCATATGGCTTGGTGCAACACCCTAAAGTCGGCTCGGAGTACAATACGGCGTCGAGCTTCCTTAGGGTGCACAAAACCGTGGCGCAGCTCCGCCAAAGCGTGGCAGGCGTCTGACCAAGCGTTCTTCCGTGCGAAAGCGGCAAGAGCGCGATATCGGGCCGGGATGGCGAACGGCACACCGAGGGCCTGTAGAAGCTCCTGTAGTTTCCCCTTGGTACTTAGCTTGTCGTGCGCCTTCGCAGACATTCGCGCTGTTTGGTCAACGGCTATCATTGCGCTCAGTAACTCAAGGGCCGTCAGCCCGAGCACGAGTGAGCCCTCTGGCCCAGCGGACCCGGTTGAGCACCTACGGTACCAGTACAGGGCCAACGTGAAGGGTTCTGCAAGTGCGGAATGGTCGTGAAGTCGATGGAACTCTTCGAAGGTGTCGGTCAATAAGTGGCCATGAATGCGGTCGAACCAGGAAAGCGCGGACTCCTTCCACGGATCGACAATAGGCGAACTAAACCGGTGCCACACGATGCCGCGGTCGGCCGCCAGCCCCCAGCGCACAGGCGTCGCGCACGACGCGCCTCGAGCAAAAGACAAGAACTGGTCGACGCACGAGAGTATTGGCTCGGCCTGCCTAACGGTAAAGCGAGTGCCATCGCGTCTCACGAGTTGCCCGATGTGAGTAACAGCGTAACCTCCGACTGTCTTTAGGTTGGCGTATGTGTCTCGAGAGTGGTTTGGGGCGACAATGGTTATGGCCCAGTGAGAATCGACCAGGTGAGCTACTTGAGTGGTCCAGCCTTCCTGTCGATTTTGTTCGGCCGTGCGGTTTCGGCCCACTGTCCAAGGTTGGCCGGGAGTGGCGGGCAGGGTCCGGGTGACGACGTCAGGGAAATTGACGGGGTGCGGCTCTTTTGCATAGAGAGCTATCGCGCTCATTCATAAGGATTTACGCCAACGGATACTCCTTCGTCGGTGCGCTTTGAGGGGGACAGCTTTCGGCCAGCCTCCCCACCCCGTCTGTTGGCAGCTCGCCCAACCGGTGATCCGCGCGCCGAGGTGCTTCGGTCTGTCCCTCCGCCGCCCCCTCTGGACATTCGCACGGCGTTTTGGTACGGTGTCGTCGGGAAGGGAGATTCCCCGGCGATGGCCACGGCGACGACGAGGTTCTCTGGACGCACCTTCAGCGCGCGAGAGATGACGCTGATCCGCGAGGTCGTGCGGGACTGTCCAGGCTTGAGCCGGATGGAGCTCGCGCGCACGGTGTGCGAGCTGCTGCGGTGGCGACGCCCCAACGGGCGACTGAAGGCCCGTGAGTGCCGCGAGTTCCTGGAGCGGCTCGACACGGACGGTGCGCTGGCGCTGCCGGACAAGCGCCTGGGCCGCGCGCCGGGTTCGGTCACCCGGGTGCCCCGGACGGCGGCCGGAGAGCCGGGTCGCCCGCTCGTGGGCAGCGTGCGCGACATCGAGCCGCTGACGGTCGAGGCGGTGCGCGAGCCCGCCGAGCGGCTGCTGTTCCGGGAGCTGGTGGGCCGCTACCACTACCTCGGGCACACGGTTCCCTTCGGCGCCCACCTGCGCTATCTGGTGTTCGCGTCGAGGCCTCAGCGGATGGTGGTCGGCTGCCTGCAATTCTCCAGCCCGGCGTGGCGCATGGCGGCGCGGGACGGCTGGGTCGGCTGGGACGACGCGACCCGGGCGCGGAATCTCCAGCACGTGGTCAACAACAGCCGATTCCTGCTGCTGCCGTGGGTCGGGGTGAGGAACCTGGCCAGCGCGGTCCTGTCGCGCGGACTCGGGCGCTTGATGGTCGACTGGCCGCGCCGCTACGGTCTCGAGCCGTGGCTCGTGGAGACGCTGGTAGACCCGAGCCGCCACCACGGCGGTTCGTATCGCGCCGCCAACTGGGTGGCGTTGGGTGCCACCACGGGCCGAGGGCGGATGGACCGGTACGGCCGCCGTGTCGGCGAGGCGCCCAAGACGGTTCTGGTCTATCCTCTGGTCCGGAATGCGCAGCGGCGGCTTCGGGAGGGTTGAGCCATGCGAGTTGTTCCCCGCCCCGCCGCGGCATCCGCCCCGGCGCCGTATGCGGCGGCGGAGACGGCCTTTGCGGAGGCCAAGGCGTACCTCTCTTCGCGCGAGGCCCGGCAGATGAGTGAGAGCGATCTCGAACGGGAGCTGCACCGGCGGGGCCAGGATCTGATGCGGAAGCTCCTGCAAGGTCACCTCGACCAACGCAGTCCCGGGGAGGCGGCGGGTCCGGTGGCGGGGTCTGACGGTGTCGAGCGCCGGGAACGGCGCGTGCACAAACGCGCGGTGGAGACGGTCTTCGGGACGGTGGATGTCGGTCGCGTGGGCTATGCGCGCCCCGGTCACGAGAGCCTCCATCCGCTCGATGCGTCACTCAACTTGCCGGTGGAGCGTTACTCGCTGGAGGTGCGCCGTCGGGTGGCGGCGGCGGCGGCGTCGCGGTCGTTCGACGAAGCGTTGTCGGATCTGTCCGACAGTACCGGGGCGGAAGTGCCGAAGCGTCAGGCGGAGCAGTTGGCGGTTCGCGCGGCCGAGGACTTCGACGCGTTCTACGAGGCGCGGCGTGCGGCGGCGGGCGAGCCGGTGCCGGCGGAGTCGGTGGTGGTGCTCACCTTCGACGGCAAGGGGGTGGTGCTGCACCGCGAGGACCTGCGCGAGGCGACGCGCAAGGAGGCGGAGCGGCGTCGGCGGCAGCGGGAGCAGCTCTCCCCGTTCAATCGCTTGAAGCCGGGGGAGAAGAAGCACTCGAAGCGGATGGCGACGGTGGCCGCCGTCTACGCGGTCGCGCCGTTCGTGCGGAGCGCGGAGGAGTTCCTGCAGAGCTTGATGCCCCGCCAGCCCGGGGACAAGACCAAGAAGGGCAAGAAGGGCAAGACGCCGGCGGTGCGGCCCCGCCCGGTGGCGAAACGGGTCTGGGCGAGCCTCGAACGGGAGCCCGGGGAGGTGATCGTCGAGGCGATGCTGGAAGCGGAGCGCCACGACCCGGAGCGCGTCAAGCGCTGGGTGGTGCTCGTCGACGGGGCGGAGACGCAGCTCGACCTCGTGGAAGCGGGCGCGGCCCAATTCGGGGTGGAGGTCACGGTGGTCCTGGACATCATCCACGTGGTCGAGTATGTCTGGAAGGCGGGGCACGTATTCCATCCCGAGGGGAGCCCCGAGCTGGCTTGCTGGGCGTGGACGCGGGTGCGGGACATTCTCGAAGGCAAGGCCCGCCGGGTGGCGTCGTCGATGCGGCGTGCGGCGACCATCGCGCGCTTGTCGTCCGACACCCGCAAGCCGGTCGATACGTGCGCGGACTACCTGCTGAAGTACGCACCGTATCTGCAGTACGACCGCTACCTCGCGGCGGGCTATCCCATCGCCACCGGGGTCGTCGAAGGGGCGTGCCGGCACCTGGTCCGCGACCGGATGGAATTGACCGGCGCCCGCTGGCGCCTGGTCGGTGCCGAGGCGGTGTTGAAGCTCCGGGCGCTGCGCGCCAGTGGCGACTTCGACGCGTACTGGGACTTCCACGAAGCGCGCGAGTACGAACGGAACCACGCCCAGCGCTACGCTGACGGGATAGTACCGCCGGTCACCGAGCCGCCCCCACCCTCACCCCGCCTTCGACGGGTCAAGTAGCCCTCGCTATGCTGGTCGCAGAACCCATGAATCCTCTCGGGACCACCGACGCAAAAGAGCCGCACCCAAATTGACGACCCAGAAGCGAATTGCGTTCAGGCCGGTGGTGGGGCGCCTATCCTCCACCGAAGTAATGAAGGCCTTGACCTGTCCGCCGGGCCCGAGAGGTCGAGATGTGACCAGCGCGGGGGTTTCCTTCATGTCGCCGAGCCTTACGCGGACAGTGGGGTCGGTGAGCTGTCGAAGCGTTGGCCACGGGACGTCAATGGTGAGGCGAATGCCGGGTGAGGGAAGCCAACGAAGCTCGGCCGTTCCGGAGCAATTAGTCGTCTGGGCGCTGGAGCGAAGGGCAATTGGGCCATTGTACAATACAATGGACTCGTTTGCTGCGCTCGGTGGTTGTTGGTCGCCTAGAAGTTCATGGCCGCCGTTCACTTGTTGTACCTCCGATCGGTTGGACGCCGCGGGGGTTCACGCCAGACCCGTGGGCGCGGTTGGACTTGCATCATAAAATGCCGCCAGCTTGAGTTTAGTGCTTGCGTCAGGCTTCAACCTGAGGAGCCACCCCGGCTCTTCGCCCGTCTCACTGCCGGCCAGGGACCGGGGGTCCGTCGAGGGTGCGACGTCCGCTCTCGGACACCTGCCGCTCCCGGACACGGGCGCCCGACAGCAGGTTGCGCATCGCGTAGTTGCCCTCGTGGCAGGCGTACTCGAAGAGGGGAGCGGTGCTGTGCTTCATCGGAATCGCCGCCGTGAACGGCCGCGTGAAGCTCCTCGGGTCGTCGATGGTGAACTCGTAGAGCAGCGTGTCCACGCCGACGAGCCGGAAGCGCTCGGTCAGGTGCAGCGTCCGGCCCGTCCCGATCGCGAGGCGCGTGAACGGGACGAAGCTCGCGGTCTTGTCGGTGAAGTTGGTCGTCTCGACCACCAGCGTGTCGCCCTCCCAGCGGCCGCGCGAGCTGCCCGTCCACTGACGGATGCCGTCGGGCGGCGGGTCCCGCCCGTCGAGCGGCACGATGCGCGCCTCGTGCACCATCTCGGTGAAGACGACCACGTGGTCGGGCGTCTGGAAGAGCTGCAGGTTCTGGTTGTAGCGGCCCCTGGGGGAGACCGGCACGATCGGCGGGCCGGAGTTGAAGCCGAGCAGACAACGTTCGGCGAGCCCGCGGTCCTCGGGGCCGTCGAGCCCGATGCCGCCCACCATGAACCGTACGGGGCGGGTCGGCGGCGCCGCGTGGTCGCCGTCGGCGACGGCGAGCTGCCGCGGGGCGTCCGGCCGCGGCGACGGAATCCTGCCGTCCGGGGGATCGACGATGAGCGACGTGCGGCGGTCGTCGACCACGCTGACCACGCGGTCGTTCCAGAAATCGTTGTAGCTGACGATGCTGCCGCCGGCCGGCGGCCGCTCCGTTCGGACGCCGGTCGGCCGGTCCGCCTGGATGGCCCGCTGCACCGCGGCCGCCTCGATGGCCGCCGCTTCCTCCGGCGTCAGTTGCGGCTGGCCGGCCCGGTCCGCCGGCCGCTCGAGCGGCGTCAGGGTGCGGAAGTCCCAGACGCCCTGGAGATCCGGCCGGCCGTCGGCGAGGCGCGGCGGCTCGAACCCGGTTTGCGCCGCGGCCGGCGCCGCCATGCTCGATGCGGTCACGAGGAGAACCAGGACGACGGAGCACCTTGGCTTGCTCATCGCATGCTCCACGAAACCTCCCGGCGATCCCGCGCCGGGCGCCGCCTTCGCCGTCGCGGCCGGTCAGCGATCCGGCGGCCCGGAACGGTGTGGAGGCCGTGCGCTGGCGCACGGACCCATGGGCGGTCCGCCGGCGACAGTGCCGAGCAGCGCGACGAGGAGACCGGGCGCGAGGCATCCACGTGGCCATCTTCTCACGCCGCGTCGGCTGGACCGACCCTTGTCGGAAGGTGGGTGCGCTGGCCGCCGGAAACCGCCGCGGGCAACGTCCTCTTGACAACTAGAGGAACTGGGAGCTACTGTTCCTCTAGATGGCTAGAAAACCGGACGACCTTCGAGGCTCGCTCGACCTGGTGATCCTGAAGACGCTCTCGCTGGGGCCGATGCACGGCTGGGGCATCGGCCAGCGCATCCAGCAGATGTCGTCGGGGGTGCTGGTGGTCAACCAGGGCTCGCTCTATCCGGCCCTCCAGCGTCTCGAGAAGCAGGGGCTGATCGGTAGCGACTGGGGAACGACCGACGCCAACCGGCGGGCGCGCTACTACCGCCTGACGCCGTCGGGCCGGCGGGCGCTCGGCGACGAGATCGACCGCTGGGAGCGCTTTGCCGAGGGTCTCGGCGCGGTGTTGCGGAGCACGTGATGCGGTGGGTATACGCGGCCTGCGTCCGTCTTCGCCTCCTGCTGTTCCGGGAAGAGGTCGAGCAGCGGATGAACGAGGAGTTCCGCTTCCATCTCGACATGGAGACGGAGCGCTTGGTGCGCGAGGCGGGAGTCGACCGGCGGGAAGCGCGCATTTCGTGCCGTTGACGGTCGACCGCGGCGAGGGCGGAGGCGTCGGCCTGGCGCCGGCGGAGGCGGTCACCGGCAGCTACTTCCCGATGCTGGGCATCGAGGCGGCGGTCGGCCGCACCCTGCTGCCGAGCGACGACGTCTCGCGCGGCGGGCATCCGGTCGTGATGCTCGACCATCGCTACTGGCAGAGCGCGTTCGCCGGCGACCCCGACGTCGTCGGACGCGAGATGCGCGTCGGCGGCCGCGCGTACACGGTGATCGGGGTGGGGCCGCCCGACTTCACGGGCACCGTCCGCGGCCTCGTGCCGACGTTCTACGTCCCGTACATGATGGCCGAGGAGCTGGACGGGTTCCCTCTGTTCGACGATCGGGGCCACCAGTCGCTCTTCGTCAAGGCGCGTCTCCGGCCTGGCGTCACCCTGCCCCGGGCCGACGCCGCCGTCGGGGCGGTGGCCGCGCAGCTCACGCGGGACCGCGTGGAGAGCTGGGACCCGGCCGGGCAGTTCGCGCTCGTCCCGCTCAGCGACGTGCTGCTCTTCCCGCCGATGGACGTCTTCGTCCGGGCGGCGGCGTGGCTGTTGATGGTGGTCGTCGGGCTGGTGCTGTTGCTGGCGTGCACCAACCTCGCCAGCTTCCTGCTCGCGCGCGCCCTCGACCGGCGCAAGGAGGTGGCGGTGCGCCTGGCGCTGGGCGCGTCGCGCGGGTCGCTGGTGCGGCGTCTGCTGACCGAGACGACGTTGCTGAGTCTGCTGGCCGGGGGTGCCGGTGTCGGGCTGGCGGTCTGCTCGCTCGGCGTGCTGGCCACCGCCGACCTTCCTCTGCCGACGCCGGTCACGCTCGATCTCCGTCCCGACGCGAACGTCCTCGGGTTCACGTTGGGCGTCTCGATCGCGGCCGGCGCCCTGCTCGGACTGGTGCCGGCGCTGCAGGGCACGCGGCCGGACGTGGCCGGCGCCCTCAGAAGCGAGAACGCGGGGGGCGGCGAGCCCGGTCAGCTCCGGTGGCGCAACGCGCTGGTCGTCGCGCAGGTCGCGATCTCGCTGGTGCTGCTCGTCGGCGCCGGCCTGTTCCTCCGCAGCTTTCAGCGGGCGCAGTCGGTCGACCCGGGCTTCGGCCGCGAGCCGACCGCCCTGATGACCTTCATGACGCCGGCGACCCGGTTCGCGCCCGACGAGGCGCGCGTCTACACGCGGCGCCTGCTCGATCGGTTCCGGGCGCTCCCCGGCGTGGAGGCGGTCGGCGCCGTCAGCAACCTGCACCTGAAACCCGCCGGCCGGGTCAGCCCCGTCGTGGCGCTCCGCACCGACTGAATGCCGCCGGTCGAGCGCCAGGTGATCCCGTCAAGCCCGGCTGCACCGCATCGTGTTGTAGAGCTCGACCTTCGCGACCAGAAGCGGCGGCAGCGACGGGGTAGCGCCACATCGGAACCGCCCTCCTACGTCCGCCCCTTCAGACCGAGATCAACCGGTCTCGAGCACCTGGGTCACCGCGGTCACGATGCGGTCCCATTCCCGCCGCTGGGCCTCGAGCTGGCGGCGGCCGGCCGCGGTGAGGACGTAGGACTTCACCCGGCGCTTCTCCGCGTTGGTCGTCCACTCGCCGGCGATCCACGCCTCGTGCTCGAGCCGGTGCAGGGCCGGGAAGAGCGACCCCGGCTGCACGTCGAACGTCCCCCGCGTCACCTGGCGGATGCGCTCGGCGATGGCCACGCCGTGGAGGGGACGCAGCTCGAGGGTGCGGAGGATGAGGAGGTCGAGGGTCCCCCTCAGGAGGTCGGTCTTGTCGGATCGCGGTCTCATGTCGTCGCTCCGGTGTCGAATGACTATAGACATTCGATATTGAAATCGTATATCTTCTCGCGGCAGACGGCAAGGGGGGAATGCATGCGCTGGCTCGACGCGATCGTCCTGCGGCTCCGCACCGCTCTCCGGCGCGACCGCGCCAACCGCGACCTCGACGCGGAGATCGCCTTCTACCTGGAGCAGGAGGTCGAGAAGAACCTCGCCCGCGGCCTGAGCCCGGAGGAAGCGAGGAGACAGGCGCGGCTGGCCTTCGGCTCGCTGGACGCGGCCAGGGACGACTGCCGCGCCGCGTGGGGGTTCCAGGCCGTCGAGCACCTCGCCCGCGACGCACGCCACGGCCTGCGCGGGCTGGCGCGGGCGCCCGGGTTCACCGGGATGGTGCTGGTGACCCTGGGCGTCGGCATCGGCGCGACCACCCTGGTGTTCGCGGTGGCGTGGGCGCTGTGGCTGCGCCCCCTTCCCTACCCGGAGGCGGGGCGGCTCGTCGCCGTCGAGGCGGTGCGCGAGCAGGGTCCGGCGGGGACGGTTCGGCATCCCTCGTTCTTCGCGTGGCGCGACGAGGCCGAGACGCTGGACGCCGTCGCCGCGTTCGAGTTCTCGTCGCGTGACGCGAACCTTACCCTGCGCGGCGAGCCGGAGCGTGTCGTGACCGTGGGGGTAACCTCCGGGTTCTTTCCGCTGCTGGTCGACGAGCCGTTCCCGGCCGGACGCGGATTCGTGGCGGCGGACGAGGAACGCGGCGCGGAGGCCGTCGTCGTGCTGAGCCACGAGTTCTGGATGCGGCGCTTCGGCGGCGACCCGACGGTGGTGGGCGAGACGGTCAGCATGGACGGCCTTCCGAGGGTGGTCGTGGGCGTGGCCCCGGCCGGCTTCAGCTTCCCCGGCAGTGATCGGGTGGACGTCTACCGCCCGCACCCCTTCCCCTCGATGGTCTCCGACGACGGCCGGCGGGTCTTCATGCTGGCGGTCCGCGTCATCGGGCGGCTGGCTCCCGGGGAATCCGTCGAGAGCGCCGCGGCAGAGCTCGAGGTGGTCCGCCGGCAGGCCGCGGCCACCTTCTATCCGAGCCCCGGGCTGTCCAGCGCCGCGTCCTTCATGACGCGCGACGCGCTCCTCGTGCGGCCCCTGCACGAGCGACTGGTCGGCGACGTCCGCGGCCGCGTGTGGCTGCTGTCGGGAGCCCTCGCCCTGCTGCTGCTCGTCGCGTGCGCGAACGTGGCGAACCTCCAGGTCATCCGCACCCTCGGCCGCCAGCGGGAACTCGCGGTGCGCCTGACGATGGGCGCGACCCGGCGGCGCGTGGCCGCGCAGCTCCTGACCGAGACGCTGGTGCCGGGCAGCCTGGCCGCCGTCGTCGCCCTCGCCGCGCTCGGCCTGGGCATGGGCGGCCTGCGCGCGCTGATGGCCGACACGGCGCTGTTCGCCGACACCATCCGGCTCGACGGCGCGACCCTCGGCTTCGCCGTCGTCATGGTGGTGCTGATGTGCCTGGTCAGCGTCGGGGCGGCCCTCGCGTGGCTGCCGCGCTTGCTGCACCGGGCGGCGGCCGGCCTGCAGAGCGGGGCCGCGCCGCCGCGCCGGCGGCTGCAGAGCGTGCTGCTCGGCGGGCAGGTGGCGCTGACCCTGGTTCTGCTCGTGAGCGCCGGGCTGCTGCTGACGAGCCTGACGCGGCTGACCGCGACCGAGGTAGGGTTCGATCACCGGTATCTGTTGACGTTCCGGGCGGTGTCGCACCTGCACGAGATACCGCGGCAGGCGGCGTTCGTCGACGGGATTCTCGAACGCGTCGGCGCCCTGCCGGGGGTCGAGTCGGTCGCCATGACCGATCGCCTGCCGTTCGAATCGACGTCCCCCGGCACCGGCCTCCGCTTCGTCGGTCGCGACGCTCCCGACGAGGGCCCGCCGCGAGCGCCGGCCGATGCCGTCAGCCCCGGCTACTTCGCCACGCTGGGCATGCGCCTCGAAGCCGGCCGTGACTTCACCGCGCGCGACGGCGCGGATGCACCGCCGGTCGTCATCGTCAACCGGGCCTTCGCGCGGCGCTTCTTCCCCGGCGAGCCGGATGCGCGCATCCTCGCTCGCCCGCAGCTCGAGATGCCCGTCCGCAGCTTCGGCACCGAGGCGGTGTCCATCGCCGGCATCGTGGCCGATGCCCGGACCATCGGCCTCGCGGACGAGGCGGCGCCGCACCTGTTCAAGCCGATTGCCCAGTTCTTCGGGGGCGAGCCGGCTTTCCTCGTCCGGACGAGCGCCGATCCCCTCGCCCTCGCGCCGGCCATCCGCGCCGAGCTCGGGAACCTGCACGCCGACATCCCGCTGTTCGACATGGCCACGGTCGACGACCGGGTGGCGCAGTCGGTCGGCTCGGAACGGCTGAACACCCTGGTGGCCGGCGCGCTCGCGGCCCTCGCCCTGCTGCTCGCGGCGGTCGGCGTCTACAGCATCGCCGCCCACGTCGCCGCCCAGCGGCGCTACGAGCTGGGCGTGCGGCTGGCCCTGGGCGCGACCGCGCGGCAACTGGTGACCCTGGTGGTGCGCCAGGCCCTGAGGCCGGTCCTCGTCGGGGCGCTGCTGGGCGTCGGCGCCGCCTTCGCCTCGGGGCGCGTGCTCGACAGCCTCCTGTTCGAGATCGGCCCCACCGATCCCGGGTCGTTCGGCGCCGCGACGGCGCTGCTTCTGGGGGTCGCCCTCCTCGCCAGCTACGTCCCCGCCCGTCGCGCGTCGCGGGCGGATCCGTTCGTGACCCTGAAGAGCGAATGAAGCTGTGTCCGTGCCTTCAAGAGGGAGACAAGAGATGATGATTCGTGCTTCGGCGATCCTGGTCGCGGCGATCCTGTCCGCGTCGGCGTTGGTGACCGTCAATGCGCAGGACGACACCGTGGTGCGCGTGGACTACGTTGCCGTCCTCGTGCAGGCCGACGGTACCGAATCCCCGTACTCCGAGGGGGTGCACTACATCGCGTCGGACGGGCGCCACCGCCACGACCAGGCGCCCGCTGACGGTACCCCGACGTCGGAGTACCGGCTCCCCCGCGACGGCGTCCACGTATCCGTGAATCACGATCTTCTCGAGGCTGTGCGCAGCGGACGCATTCCCCTCGTCAACGTCGCGTCGCCCGTCGGACGCGGCTTCGCGACGCCGCCCGCCGGCGCCGCGACGACGGAGATCGGCGAGAGGACGCTGGGTCCGATCCGTTTGCAGGGTCGGCGGGTTCAAGAGGGCCTCGGGCGTACCGAGTACTGGGTGTACGACCCGCCCGTGATGGAGGCTGCCGCGGATCCGCTCGCGTATCCGCCGATCGTCATCGAGGGGACCATCTTCATGGACACCGGCGAGCGCTTCGAGGTTCGAGCGACTTCGGCTCGACGCATTCCGCCCGCGCCGGACCTCTTCACGGTTCCCGGTCCTGTCCCTTGAGCGGCACCGTCCCGCCGACCGTTGCGCGTGCAGGTGGGACGAGACACCAAGCCGCAGGGTGGGGTCGTCCTGGGCACCGGCCGAGAGCGCGGCGCGAACCACCTCCTCCAGGTCGGGTCCGCGAAGGTCACGACGGCCGTGGCCGGATGCTCCCTGCAATGCTCCGTGGGCTGAAGCACGTGCGGCGACTGCGCGTCGCTCTCCGAACGGAAGGGCCAAGCCAAGTACGGAGAGAATGCCCAAACCGACGGTAGCGCCTTTCAGTCGCCTCGCACCTGAGCTCGAGAAGAGTGAGAGGTTGCGGCGAGGGGCGGCGGTACTTCCGTGTCTTCCCCAGACCAGGGGAACGAGCCCACCCTACCTGCCCCGCGCGTCGAAGGTGGCCGGCATGAGCGAGCGGACCTGGATGCCCCAGTGGTCCGCCGAGCGGGTCACGATCCAGAGCGCGGGCACGGTCCAGTAGCGGGTGCCGTCGGGGTGCCACCGCGAGAAGGTCAGCTCGAAGTGCACCTTGTTCCGCGTGACGCTGCTCGGCTCCAGTGCGTCGATGGTGCTCACGTGCCAGCCTTCGTCCCGCCGCATCCGGTCGAAGTCGGGGCGCGGGCCGTCGCCGGGAGACTCGGCCACCGAGAAGCCGCCGCCGGGGGTCATGAACAGGTGCGGATGGTTGAGCGTCGCGACCGTGCCGTCGACGTCGCCGGTGTTGAAGGCGGTGAAGAAGTCGAGCACCGCCCGGCGTGCCCCCGCGACGATCTCGGCCCGCTCGTCGGCGTCGAGGTCGTCGGGCTCTCCGGCCGGGGCCCGAAGCTGGATGGCCCAGCCGTCGTCCCGCCGGGTCACGACGTAGAACACCCGCGACGTGCGATAGGCCGTGCCGTCGGCGCCGTAGCGGCTGAAGCCGATCGCCGCGTGCACCTTGTCGGGCGATGACCTGACCACCGTGTACGAGTCGAAGTCGAACGAGCTGCGGCTCCACCCCTCGCGCGCCCGCATCTGGTCGAAGCCGGCCGAGAAGTCCTCCGGCCGGTCGTCCACGATCAGCGCCCCGCCGCCCGGCACCGTCGCGAAGGGAAAGTGCATGGCCCGGCGCAGGTTCGCGTCGTCGGCGGTGTTCCACTGCGTGATGAACGCCTCGAGCGCCTGACGCGCGGCCGTCTCGGCGGCCTCGTTCCCTGCCTCCGCATCCCGGGTCTGGGCCGCGCCGGGCGGCGCCAGGACCAGCAGACCCAGGGCCAGAACCGCTGCAGTGTCGAGATTGATGGACATGGTGGCTGACCGTAAGCGACACGAGGGATGAGCGTCAAGCCGACGGCTGCATCGCGAGGTCCTGGCCGCCGGCCGCGAGCTCGATCCCGACGTGCCGGTCCTTGCTCGTGACCATGGTGGGTCTCGTCTCGTTTCGCTGGCCGTGCACTCTCAGAAGGACGTGTGGAGACTGACCTGGATCTGCCCCTTCGAGCCGCCTGGCACCGTCTGGATCATGTAGCCGGCCTGGACCTGCGACCGGTCGTTGACGCCGAAGCCGAGGGCGGTGTAGAAACGGTTGCGGTCGAAGCGCTCCACGGTCCTGCCTCGCCCGATTGCGAGCTCCCCGTTCATGAAGACCTCGTTGTACAGCGCCAGGTAGACGGACCCGTCTCCCTTTCCTCGTCCATTCAGCGCGACATCGCCGAACAGGGCGTAGCGAAACCGTGTCCGGAAGTCGTGGCCGTCGACCCAACGCTGTTCGTACCGGTAGCGGTGGCGCAGAAAAACGACCTGTCCGAAAGACTGGCTGACCAACGCCTCCTGGTACACGCGTCGCTCTCCGCTGGTGTCGTCGCTGTCGCCGAAGGCGCCGCTCGTGATGTGCGCCACGCCACCAGTCAGCAGCACGGGAGACTGGGGCAGGGCGTAGGTCAGGCCGCCCCGGATGAGCAGCTGCTCGAGGTCGGTCCCCATGTTCCAGTTGCGGTGCTGCACGTCGCCCTGCAATCCCACCGACGAGTCGTCGAAGCGGGTCGACCAGAACAGCATGTACCAGGCGCCGGGCTGGTCCCAATCGACCGGCGTCTGCGCCGGGGCCGCAGCGGGCGACAGCACCGCGCCGGCGAGAACGAGGGCGACGATCGGTACGCGCGGCATGGGGTCAGATGAAGCGCACGGCGCCGGTGGAGACGTCATACATCGCGCCCACGATTCGGATCTCGCCTTCCTCCTCCATCGTGGCCAGCACGGGGCTCTCTCGGCGAATCTCCGCGATCACCATGCGCACGTTCTCTTCGGCAATCCCGTCGACGTAGGGAGCGTTGTCGGGATCGCGCTCGCCTTCGATCGCCTCCACGGCCGGGTCGATCTTCTGCACGAGCTGGGTGAGATTGCCGAGCCGGGCGCTGCTGATGGCCCCCTTCACGGCGCCGCACGAGGTGTGTCCCAGGACGACCACGAGCTTCGACCCGGCGAGTCGACAGGCGAACTCCATGCTGCCGAGCAGCTCGGTGTTCACGATGTTGCCGGCGACCCTGGCCGAGAAGATGTCCCCGATCCCCTGGTCGAAGACGGTCTCGATGGGGACCCGGGAATCGATGCACCCGAGCACGACGGCGAAGGGATACTGCGCGGCGGCGGTCGCTCGGATCTGGTCGCTGTAGTCGCGGCGGGCAGGAGTCCCGGCGACGAATCTCGCGTTGCCTTCGGTGAGGAGCGCGAGGGCGGCGTCGGGAGTGAGGGCAGCCTGTGACGCGGCATCCTGGGCCGGCACGAACCCCTGGTCGACCCCCGCGTCGGCGGGCGCCGAGTCGGCCGAGGGCTCGGGCTCGGACGCGGAGCATCCCGCCAGGGTCAGTCCGGCGGCCGACAGGCCAAGATGTCGTCCAAAGGCTCGGCGCGACGTGGTTGGCAGCGTGCTCGAGGTGCCGGCGGCGGGCACGGGTGCGATCCTGTTGAACATCTCGTTTCTCCTCGTCCGGCCGTATGGGCCACATGGTAGCCACAACGGGAGCCAGTGCCTGACGCCTCACATGTTACCCGATGGGACGCGGCGTGATCTTCATGACCGGCGAGGTCGGCGAGGCCGGCCACGGTGTCTACCGCGACGGCTACACCGATATCTTCATGACCGGCGAGGTCGGCGAGGCCGGCCACGGCGTCTACCGCGACAGCTACACCGATCCGTCCAGCCCCCGCGGCTCGCCCCCCGCCGACCAGGGACGTTGACGGAGAACGCCGGCGCGGCGGCGTTTCCGCCCGAGGCTTGCGGCGTGGCGCCGCAGTCGGCGCCACGCGGGCACGAGCGTGGTGGCGCTGACCACGGCGCCGCCGATGCTCAGCACGATGACCACGACGTCCCAGAGCGGGCGCTCGTAGTAGAGGAACGGGAAGTCGAGGCTGTGCAGCCCCTGGTACAGCCAGCGCAGCTGCCGCCGGGTCTCGTCGGTCTTCAGCGCGATGCCGGCGCGAGCCGGATCGAGGTAGAGCCAGGTCGCGTCCGGGTCCCGGTAGCGCACCCGCAGCACCGGCAGCGACCGGGTTCCCCGCGCGTCGTAGTAGTGGTCGTCGAACTCGTGCAGCCACACCACGTCCCGCACCGGCACGCCGGGCATCGCGGCCCTCGCCAGCTCGACCAGCGACTCGCCCCCCAGGTGCCTCTCCTCGAATGCGGCGAATGCGCCGGTCTTGGGCCGCCTGGCCGATACGTAGCGCCGCTCCAGCACGGGTCGCGGCGCCCGCGGCATCAGCCCGACCCGAGTCCACCGCGCCGCCTCCTCGTTCGAGGGCGCGCGGTCGCCGAGCCAGTACGGCTCGCCCCGGACCTGAACGACCTCCAGCTCCTTGAGCGAGCCGTCCGTCCCGAACGCCTTCCCGATCTCGGCCGCGGCCGCCCGCAGGTCGTCGAGCGCCAGTCGGTCCACCCGGAGCGGCCCGCCCGTGAACACCTCGCGCTGCTCGCGCGAGATGCCTGGAGACTGAAACCAGTCGAAGGGCCCCACCGAGAGCAGGCCGCTGTACGCCCAGGTGAAGGTGATGACGCCGAAGAACAGGCCCGTATAGTGATGCCACTTCATCAGGCCGACGTACGGCGACGGCACCGGGGCGCTGCGCGACCGCAGGCGGAACCGTCGAATCGGGGAGTAGCGCCAGACCCCCCAGACGAGGCCGGTGAGGCACATCACGCAGCCGAGGAGCGACGTCCAGATGATGACCTCCAGCCACACCGATCCGTGCTTGCGGAGCGGCGTGAAGTAGATCCAGTGGGTGACCGGCCCCAGGTATCCCCAGAAGCGCTCGCTCCGGGTGGTGCGGAGCACCACGTCGCCGGTGAGCGACGACACGTACAGCCGCGTGCCGTCCGCATCGTCGAGGGCGAAGCGATGCATCGGCATCTGCCCGCGGGCCTGCAGCGTCCACTGATCGGGCTCGGTGAGGTAGCCGTCGTAGTGGAACGGGCCGTCGTATCCCGGGGCGTAGCGGCGGGCGAGCGCCTCGGCCTCGGCTCGACCCACGTGGGCGAGCACCTCGCCGGTATCGGCGAAGACGATCCTCTCGCTGCGGCGGCCGCCCAAGCGGTACACGGCCCGGTTGCCGCGCATCCCGATTCTGACGCGATCGACGCGGGCCCCCGCCGGGCGGGGCGCCGCGTCGCCGGCCGCGGTCCGCGCCGGCCCGGCGGGAGCCCCGGCGTCGGGCGCGAGGCCGGCCGCGCGCGCGGCCTCGAGCGGCGTCAGCGTCACGCCGGCGAGATCGAGCGCGGGGGCCCGGGCGAGGCGCTCCTCGTTCGCCAGCCCCGGCATGCGGGCGTACATCATCACCACGCCCGACAGGAACCAGGCCACGAAGAGGACGCCCCCGGCTATTCCGAGCCAGCGGTGGACGTAGACCATCCACCTGCGCCAGTCGAGCCAACGCTTCATGGGTCGTATGGTCCTCGAGGGGAGCTATGGCAACGCACCACTACAGGCAAGGTCAGAACCCGACGAGGAGCGCGACCTCGGCCGAGCGCGGCATCCCCAGGAACCACTGCGGCTCGACGTTCCCGTAGTAGGTGGTCGCGTACAGCTCGTCGAAGAGGTTGTTCACGCGCACGTCGAGGTCGACGTTCTCGCTCAGCCGGCGCCGCACGCCGGCGTCGACCACGGTGTAGCCCGGCACGATCCCGGTGTTCGCGTGGTTCCAGAACCGGTCGCCCACGTGCTGCACGCCGCCCCGGAGCCCCCAGCCGCCGGGCGAGTTCCAGGTGAGCCACAGATTGAAGAGCTGCTCGGGGATGTTCCGCGGCGTGTTGCCGTCGCGCGACACGAGCACGCCGCCGACCGTTTGCGCGAAGTCGTCGTAGCGGGCATCGAGCAGCGCAACGCTGGCATCGAGGCCGACGCCCGCGGGCAGCGACAGGCCCAGCGTCATCTCGACGCCGCGTGACGACTGCTGTCCGATCTGCAGGCTCGTCCCCGGGTTGAGGGGGTCGGGGGCCAGCAGGTTGTCCTTCACGATCCGGTAGCCGGCCAGGGTCCACTGGCCCCGATCGTCCAGGAAGCTCACCTTCACGCCCGCCTCGATCTGCCGGCCGACCGTCGGCTCGAGGGCCAGTCGCGTGGCGGTGTTGCTGATGACGTTGCCGATGACGTCGGTGGCGGTCGAGTACTGCCCGTACAGCGACAGGTCGGGCCGGACCGCGTAGACGGCGCCGCCGCGCCAGCTCACGGGGCTGTACAGACCTTCGGCGGTGGCGTCCCGCAGCAGCTCCCGGCGAGCGACGTCGTAGCGGTCGACGCGAAGCCCGCCGACCAGCGAGAAGGCGGGCGTGATCTCCAGCCGGTCCTCGGCGAACATCGCCACGCGGTGGGTGCTGGTCCTGTACTTCGGGAACGTGCCGGCCACGTTCAGGAACTCGCCGGGCACGGGGTCCACCACGTCGACCACGCTGGTGCCGCCGTAGGGGCTGTTGTTGGTGTGCTGGAAGCGGACGCGGGTGTAGTCGAAGCCGGCGCTGAACGTGTTCGGCCGGCCGAACAGGGGACGGTCGACGACCGCGTCGGTCCGGCTTCCGTACTGCTTCTGATCGTGGAGGATCTCGAGATAGAACTCGCGGAACACCGTTTGCGCCGCCGGGTCGATCAGGTAGTTCTCCAGGTTGCGCCAGTGGCGGTCCGCCTTGAGGTACTGGGCGCCGGTGCGGACGCGGATGCCCTCCGACGGCTCCCACTCGAGCCTCGCCTGGGTCCAGCTGTCCTCGTACCGAATCCGGCCGTCGCTCACGTTGTAGTTGGTCGTGCGCAGGCTGTCGTCCACCCGGCCGGCGACCGACGGCGTGCCCCAGTAGCGCTCGGGCTGCTGGTCGCCGTAGTCCTCGGAGAGCGTGAGGGTGAGGTTCGGCGTCAGGTCGAAGCGGAACGACGCCGAGATCGCGGTGCTCGACATCTCGCCGTAGCGGTCGAGCCAGCCGTCCGACCGGTTGTGGCTGAGGTCGACCCGGTACGCGGCCCGTTCGGTGATGGGGCCGCCGCTGCCGAGGGCGGCGCGCCACGTGTCGAACGAGCCGGTGACGATGCGGACGGCGTTCTCCCGCACCTCGGTGCTCGGCCGGCGGGGAACGATGTTGATGACCCCGCCGATGGCGCCCGTCCCGTACAGCACCGACGACGGCCCGCCCATCACCTCGATGCGCTCGACCGTCCACGGGTCGAACGGGAAGGTCACGGTGCCCGCGCCGACGAAGAGCTGCTCGCCGTCGAAGAGCTGCATGACCGATCCGGTGCCGCCGAACCCGCGCGAGCTCACCGAGCCGCCGCCGTTGCCCGGATTGGCCTGCGTCGCCACCCCGACCATCCGGCTCTTGGCCTGCGCCACCGACGCGTCGCCCCGTTCGCGCACCGTGGCGCCGCTCACCACGTGGACGCTGGCCGGCGTCTCCAGCATCGACATGCCGAGGCGGCTGCCGGTGACGGTCGGCTGGGTAAGCGCCACCACGGCGGGTGCGGTGACGCTGACCGCCTCGGCGAGGCCCGCCACGTCCATCACCACGTCGACGGCGACGGGGCCGTCCACCACGGTGACGGGCTGCCGCCACGACGCGAAGCCGGGTGAGGCGACCTGCAGCGTGTAGTCTCCGACCGCCACGCCCTCGACCGAGAAGGTGCCGTCGGCGGCGGTGCGGGTGGAGCGCCCCTCGCCATCGGCTGATTCGAGAGAGACAGCGGCATCGGCCACCACCCCCCCTTGTGGATCCGTGACCGTGCCGCGCAGGCTGCCGACCTGCGCCTGGGCCGCCGCCCCGGAGAACCAGAGCGCGAGCGCGAACGTCACGACGCGCCGCCGATGACACCGTTGTCTCTTGTTCCTCGTCATTCAGTACCGACTCCCGCAAGTGAAAGAGCTTGATGCGGTGGAGACTACGATGAAGCTCGTCGCGACGGGTCTGAAGTCTCGCTGAAGATTCCCTGAAGCGGCTCTTCAGACGAGGTTCGTCGTGGTGGCGCAAGTTGTTGCTGACACCGCACTCGTGCCACGCAGGGGCACGTGCCTGCGCCTGAGTCGAACCCGTCGCGAGTCTTCCGGGCCGGGGCGCCGGCCGGCGCTGGTATACTTCCGGCCGTCGAGAGTCTGGAGGTGCGCCATGTTGCGAGTACTCATGTTCCTCGCGTCGGTGTCGGTGTTGGGTCTCGTCGGCGGGCAACCGCTCGGTGCCCAGACCTGCGATCCCGCCGGAGACGTGAACTTCGTCTGCGGCACGACCAATCCGGAAGATCTCTACCGGGTTCCGGACGCCCCTTGGGTAATCGCATCGGGACGGTATTCCGCTTCGGAAGGTCCCGTCTACGCGGTGGACCTTCGCGATCACGGCGTCCAGGAGATCTTTCCCGCGGGAGCGTTGCCGCCGGAGCACGACCGCGATACCTATGGCGCCTGCCCCGGTCCGAACGACGTGTTCCAGCCGCACGGACTGACCCTGCGGGAGGGCGGCGGCGACGTGCACACGCTCTACGTGGTCGGTCACGGCGCGCGCGAGGCCATCGAGGTCTTTGCGCTGGACGTCGGCGGCGCGGTGCCCACGATGAAGTGGATCGGATGCATCCCGGCCCCGGAGGGCACCGCCCGCATCAACTCCATCACGGCGCTGCCGGACGGCTATCTCGGCGCGACGAACTTCGACCGCGAGGGTGGGGAGCTCTGGGAATGGCACCCGACGACGGGCTGGGTCGAGGTGCCCGGCAGCCGGATGCCCGGTCCCAACGGTCTCGTGTCGTCGGACGACGGGCAGTGGTTCTACATCGGGGGCTGGAGCGATCGGGCGCTGGTGCGGCTGTCACGCGGCCAGACTCCGGTGCGCGTCGACCGAATTCCGGTCGGCTTCAACGTCGACAACGTGCGGTGGGGGCCCGGTGGCCAGGTCATCGCCGCCGGTCACGTGACCCGGTGTGAAGGCGTCGAGCCTTGCGAGCTGTCGGCCGCTCGCGTGGCCGAGGTCGATCCGACGACGTTCGAAGTCCGGCAGCTGGTGGACTACAAGGGAAACGAGTTCTTCCAGGTCGGCACCGTGGCCATCGAGGCCAATGACGAGATCTGGATTGGCGGCATCAGGGGCAGCTACGGGATCGCCCGATTCCCACGTTAGGACGGTGACGGGAATTACCTTGCCACGTCCGCGCACGGGAACCGACGGGCAGGCGGGACGATCCTGAACGTAGTTGGCAAGGTTGTATCGATCACTGTCCTTAGTCCAGCCGGGCCACCAGGGATTACCCGCACCTCGAGCTGAAGGCGACCGCGGTGATTGCGCGGCGGCACGCGCCGCGTCGGCCCCGCGGCGCAGCCCGGGCGGGATCTGCGAGGTAGACGCGCTCCGAGCGAGATTCTCACCCGGGTCGGCGCCGCGCCGGTATCATTCGCTCCCGATGGACATCGCCGGTACGCATCCGCGCCGCTGGACGGCCGTCGTCGCGCTCCTGCTCGCCGCGCCGGCCGCGGCGGCGGCCCAGACCGAGCTCCACTTCCAGTACGGGAACTACGTCAACCCGTTCTCGGGAGAGCGGCACTACGCGCGGGTGCTCACCTTTCAGCAGGCGTCGCGCTGGTCGTTGGGCGACAGCTTCTTCTTCCTCGACTGGACCGACGACGGCGGCGCGGACGGGTTCAACGAGAAGGGCATGTACGGCGAGTGGTATCCGACCCTGAGCCTGGGCCGGGTCGCGAACCGCACCATCGGGGTGGGGCCCCTCCGGGACGTGGCCCTCATCGGCGGGCTCAACTTCGGCAACGACGCCGACATCTTCAAGGTCGTGCCCGGAGGGCGGCTCTCGTGGGACGTGCCGGGCTTCTTCTTCCTCAACACCGACTTCGGCGCCGCCTTCGACAAGAGCTCGGGGGTCGAGCGCGGCGGGGCCCCGCGGGCCGGCGTCAGCTTCGTCATGGACGTCAACTGGGGCGCCGGGTTCGACGTCGGCCCACAGTCGTTCGTGTTCGCCGGGCACGCGAAGTACGAAGGCGCGAGGACCAACGAGCTGGGCCACCCGGTCAGGGCCTCGCTCCTCGCGCAGCCGCAGCTCGGCTGGGACATCGGCAAGGCGGCGACCGGCCACGCCGGCCAGCTCTTCCTCGGGATGGAGTACCAGTACTGGTGGAACAAGCTCGGCGTGGACGACGGCGACAACGTCGCGCAGCTCTGGCTGATGTGGCGGCTGTGACCGTCGCAGTGCGCCCGCCTGCCCGATCCCGAATTCGCCGGCACGGGGCGGTTCGACCCGGTTGTGACCGTTGCGGTGCGCCCGCCTGCCCGACCCCGATTCGCCGGCACGGGGCGGTCCGACCCGGTACGGTGCGCGACCGGCGCCGGTGCGCGGCGGAACCGTCTCGGCCGTCGGCATCGAGCGGCGCCGCATCGTCTCCGGCCGCGGCCGGCCCGGTGGCCGAACGGGCCGTGGCGCCATCGAGAACCGGAGCAGGCGGCCCAACGATGTCACCCAGACTCACCCGAGCCGCCTTGCGGGTCGTGTTCCTTTCGAGCCTCGTCCTCGGGATCGAGGCTCCCGCGGCGGCGCAGGACGGGCCGAACCGGCCGCGACCGCCGGCCGTTCAAGGTGGGCAGGGAGAACCGGAGCAGCCCGGATCGGAATCGCAGGGGGAGGGCCCGCGACCCGACGAGTCGGAACCGCCGCAGTTCGACGAGGAGGTCGTCGTCGTCGGCAGCCGCGCCCGGCCGCGATCGGTCACCGAGTCGACGGTGCCGATCGACGTCGTCCCCGCTGCCGAGGTCGTGCGCCAGGGCGGCACCAATCTCGCCGACCAGTTGCGGGTGCTTCTGCCGTCCTTCCACGTCAACCCGCAGGAGGACGGCGACATGGCCGCCGTCGTCCGCCCCGCGAGCCTGCGGGGAATGGCCCCCGACCACACGCTGGTGCTCGTGAACGGGAAGCGGCGCCACCGCGGCGCGGTCATCGCCTGGCTCGGCAACGGCGTGGCCGACGGCGCGCAGGGGCCCGACGTCTCGACCATCCCCGCCATCGCCCTGCGGCAGATCGAGGTGCTGCGCGACGGGGCGGCGGCCCAGTACGGGTCGGACGCCATCGCCGGGGTGCTGAACTTCCTGCTCAGGGACGACCGTTCGGGCGGCCGCGTCGAGCTGCGCAGCGGGACCCGCGGGGCCGGCGACGGCCGGCAGTACGCCGTCGCCGCCAACGCCGGCCTGCCGCTGGGCCGGGCCGGATTCGCCAACCTCAGCCTCGAGTACGGCAACACCGCCTCGACCGACCGCAGCGTGCAGCGGGCCGATGCGGCGCGCCTCGTCGCGGCCGGCAACCGCCACGTCGGCGACCCCGCCCAGCAGTGGGGGTCGCCGGAGGTCGACGACGACCTCAAGCTCTTCGCCAACCTCGGCCACCTGTTCGCGAACGGCGTGCAGGCCTACGGCCACGCCGGCTACGCGCGCCGCGACGTGCTGACGTTCTTCTACTTCCGGAACCCGAACACCCGCGGCGGGGTGTTCAGCGGCGACGGCGGCCGCACCCTGCTCGTCGGCGACGTGCTCGCCGCGCGCGGCGAGGGCCCGGCGGGCTGCCCCACGGTGGCGATTCGCGACGACGTTCCGGATCCGGCCGCCCTCCGCGCCGTCCTCGACGACCCGAACTGCTTCTCGTTCCAGGAACGGTTCCCGGGCGGCTTCACGCCGCGCTTCGGCGGCGTCGCGCAGGACGCCTCGGTGGTCGGGGGCCTGCGCGGACAGCTCGCGGGCGGGGTCCTGTGGGACGCGAGCGTCAGTGCCGGGGCCAACACGGCCGACTTCTCGATGCGCAACACCGTCAACGCCTCGCTCGGCCCCGAGACGCCCACGACGTTCGACATCGGCCTCTACAGGCAGCGCGAGGTGGGCGTCAACCTCGACCTGAGCCGCGCCCTGAGCGACCGCGTCCACGTCGCCGGGGGCGTCGAATGGCGGAACGAGCAGTTCCGCATCGGGCTCGGGCAGCCCGAGTCGTGGCGGCAGGGCCCCTACGCCGCCCAGGGCTTCAGCGTCGGCTCCAACGGGTCGCCGGGGTTCGGCCCCATCGCGGCCGGCACGTGGAACCGCGCCAACGCCGCGGTCTACGGCGACCTCGAGCTCCGCGGCGCCACGCGCGACTGGATGGTGGGGACCGCCGCCCGCTACGAGCACTTCGCCGACTTCGGCGCCACCCTGAACGGCAAGCTCTCGGCCCGGGTCCCCCTCACCGGGCGCGTCGCCCTGCGCGGCAGCCTCGGTACCGGGTTCCGGGCCCCGACGCCGGGCCAGCAGAACGCGTTCAACGTCTCGACCCAGTACGTGCTTGCGCTCGACGATCTGGTCAACAACGGCACCATCCCCTCGACCTCCGCCGTCGCGCGGCTCCGCGGCGGCCGTCCCCTCACGCCCGAGCGCTCCGTCAACCTCAGCGTCGGCGTCGCGGCCGAGGGCGGTCCCTTCACCTTGACCGCCGACTACTTCCGCATCGATCTGTCGGACCGGTTGACGCTCAGCCGGTTCTTCGCGCTCGAGGCGGCAGAGGTCGAGGGCCTGCTCGCGGAGGGCGTCACCAGCGCCGGCGATCTGGCGAACTTCCGCTTCTTCACCAACGACCTGGAGACCCGGACCCAGGGCGTCGACGTCGTCGCGGCCTGGGCCCCGCCCGCCCTCGGCGGCGCGACCGCGCTCAGCCTCGTCTTCAACCACACCGACACCGCCGCCACCGACTTCAATCCGGCCCTGCTCAATCCCGACCAGATCGTGGACCGCATCCGGCTGCTGGAGGAGGCGCTGCCCGACACCCGCTGGAGCGCCGCCGTCGACCAGGCTGTCGGCCGCGGCACGCTGCTCGCCCGCCTGAGCTACTACGGCGGCTGGTACGACCGGCGCGACACGCACCGCTACCGCGGCAAGCCCGTCGTGGACCTCGAGCTCGCCTGGCCCCTGGGCGACGCCGTCGCGCTGGCCGTCGGCGCCCGCAACGCCCTCGACACCTACCCGGACATGAACCCCAACGCCGGCCGGCTGGGCAACCGCTATCCCCCCTCCACGCCGTTCGGCTTCGACGGCGGCTTCTACTACACGCGCCTCGACTACCGGTGGGGGAGCGCCGACTGAAGTCGCTGCCGGCTTGATCGCCCTCTGGTCGCGCGAGCCGCGGCGCCTGCACCGTTTCCTCCGTTCGTCGAGCGGGCCGCGGCGCCTGCACCGTTTCCTCCGTTCGTCGAGCGAGCTCACGACGCTGCATCACCTGCTCCGGTCGCCCGGCGAGCCACGACGCTGCAACACCTGCTCCGTTCGTCGAACGAGCCACGGCGCCCGGACCGCCTGCTCCGTTCGTCGCGCGAGCCCGGCGCTTGCACCACCCGCTCCCCGCCCGGGTCCCGTGTGACGGCGGCCGCGCGATGAGCCCGTTCCCTGCCGCCCGACGCATTGCCAGTCAGACGCGGCGGAGACACCAGGGCGCCGGCGGCGCGGGAGCATGCGGCTCGAGCGCGTTCGGCGTCCACAGACGGGAGCCCGCGGCGAAACGGCGATGGCCGCGGGCTCCCGGGAGGGAAGCGGAATGATCCGGACCATCACTCTCGTTCTGGCGGCAGTAGCGGTGACGGCGTCGATCGCCGACGCCCAGGGCGTCACGTTCGACCGGCTCGCGCTCCAGCTCAATCAGGGAGACTCCGTCATCGTCACCCACAGCGACGGCCGGAGGCTGCGCGGGCGGATCGTCGATCTGTCGGCGTCGACGCTCGCCCTGCAGATCGACGGGCTTCGCCGCGACCTCGACGGAAGCGACATCTCCGTCATCCGGCACCGGGAGCGCGACTCGCTCAAGAACGGCGCGGCGATCGGGTTTGGGGCCGGCGTGGCCATCATCGTGGGCCTCTTCGCTCACCATGGCGGGCTTGACCATGCCGGAATCGTGTTCTTCTACTCGTCTCTGTTCGGAGCCGCCGGCGCCGGCATCGGCGCCGGACTGGACGCCCTGCACCAGGAACCGCGGGTCGTCTACCGCACGGCGCCGTCGAACCGGCGCCTCGCCGTCTCTCCCGTGGTGTCGCCGGAACGCCAGGGCGTCTCGGTGTCGCTGGGCTTCTGAGCCTCGGAGCGGGTACTCCGACGGTCGCGGTTGGCTGACGCGCTCAATCGACACATGGGGTCCAGCCGCGGGAGAACGACCGGTGCCCGACGCTTCGCCGAGCACCGTCCGCGCATGGACCCCCCGCCTCGGGGCGAGACGAGCCCGGTCAGCCTCGCGAGCCGCGAGGTCAGGCCGTGGCGCCGGCCTCGCGGCCCGCCTGCCAGAGGGTCCAGTTGGCGTTGACGGTCGACGCGCGCCCGCCGCCGTCGAACACGAGCAGCCGGGTGGCCACCTTGTCGATGAAGAACCGGTCGTGGCTCACCACGACGACCGCCCCCGGGAAGTGCACGAGGGCCCGTTCCATCACCTGCGTGGCGGTGACGTCGAGGTGGTTGGTCGGCTCGTCGAGAATCACCACCGGCGCCCCCGACAGCAGCGACAGGGCCAGGGCGACGCGGGCCCGCTGGCCGCCCGAGAGGGTCCCGATCTCCTGCTGCAGGTCCAACTCGGAGAACTGAAGGAGCTCGAGGAACCGGTGGACCTGCTTGCGCGGGGCCCGGTGGGCGAGCCCCTCGAAGTTGACCTTCCGGGTCACCGTCGCCTTCGGGTCGAGGCCGTCGAGGACGACGTTGTAGTCGACCCAGGCGTCTCCGAGCTTCCAGTGCACGCGGCCCGCGTCGGGCGCCACCTCGTTCCGCAGCACGCGGAGCAGCGTCGTCTTGCCGCAGCCGTTCGGCCCGACGACCACGAGCCGGTCTCCCCGGTGGAGCGTGAAGTGGAGGCCGTCGAACAGCGTCTGCCCGCCGTAGCGCTTCGAGAGCTGCGTCACCTCGCAGAGCTCGTCGGCGGTGCGCATGCCCCGGTAGATGCCCGTCACGATGGTGTCGACCTCGCGCGGCGCCTGCTGCTTGCGAATGTTCGCGAGGCGGCGGGCGAGGGCCCGGCTCGGGTTCCGGGCCGCCTCGCGCCGGTCCTGAATGGCCTCGGCCTCGAAGGCGAGCAGCTCCTCCTCGTGCCGGAACTCCCGCTCGATCTGGCGGGTCTTCCCCCGCTTGCGGCGCACGAACTCGACGAACCCGCAGTCGTACTCGTGAAACCGGTGGTTCTGGAGCTCGACCACCCGGTTGACGGCGCGGTCCAGGAAGTGCCGATCGTGCGAGACGACGAGGGCCGCGCCCCTGAACTGCGTGAGCCAGCTCTCGAGCCACGCGAGCCCGTCGAAGTCGAGGAAGTTCGTGGGCTCGTCGAGCAGCAGCACGTCCGGCGCCTCGAGCAGGATTCTCGCCAGCGCCGCCCGGTTCCGCCATCCTCCGGACAGGTGATCGATGGGCATCGTCCGGTGCCGCTGGCTGAATCCCAACCGGCTGAGCGCGGTGTCGATGCGGTGCTCGTACGTCCACCCGTCGCGGTGCTCGATCTCGGCCGTCAGGGCTTCGTACCGCTTCAACAGTCGGTTCTGACGGTCTTCGGGGACGCCCTCCCCGAGCGCGCGGGCGATGTCCGCCAGGTCCGCCTCTATCCGCCGGATCGGCTCGAACACCTCCCGGAGCACGGCCTCGATCGACGCCTCGCCGCTCAGCTCCGAGAACTGCGAGAAGTAGCCGATGCGCAGGTCGGCCGCCACCTCGATCTCGCCCCCCGACGGCTCTTCCCGCCCCAGAATCAGCCTCAGCACCGTCGTCTTGCCGGAGCCGTTGCGCCCGAGCAGTCCGGTCCGGTCGCCGGGGGCGAGGCGGTAGAAGACGTCGCGGAGCACCTGCTTCCGCCCGTACCGCTTGGAGACCTGCCGCAGGCGGATGAGGCTCATGGGGACCGTTGCGGGGGGGGAGCGGCAGGCGACAGGGCGGGCCCGCGCGCGACTGGCGCCGCCTCAGCTACGGGAGCGGCCGCCCTACAGCGGCCAGTCGCGGAGGATGCGCTCGGTCTCCTCCAGGTGGGTGCTCTCGTCGCGGATGAAGTCTTCGAGCTGAACCGCGAGGCCCTTGTCGCCGTAGGCCTCGGCCTCCTGCGCGCGCTTCGTGTAGCCGCGCATGGCGTGGGCCTCGGCCTCGACGACGGCCTCGAGCATCGCGCGGTTGCCGTCGGGCAGGGCGACGTCGCGCGGCACCGTCGTCGGCTTTCCGCCCAGCGACACGATCTTGTTGGCGAGGAACTGGGCGTGCAGTTGCTCGTCGGCGACCTCGGCCAGGAAGAACTGCGAGAGCTGGGGCCGGTAGGGCCCGGTGGCGCGGGCGGCGTAGAGGATGTACTGGATCATCGCCCCGAGCTCGTCGGCGAGGTCCTGGTTGAGCTTCCCGATCAGTTCGTCCTTCGTCAACGGTCTCTCCTCGGCGGACGGCGACTCGTCGGTCGCCGGTCGAGCGGACGGCGCCCCGGGTGCGGCCCCGAGGCGCCGGTGCTTCTTCGCGGGCGCCCCGAGGCGCTCGCGGCGTCAGTCGACGATCGCCTGGTAGACCAGCGACCGCACCTTCTGCTGGTCGTCGAGGCCGATGGCCGGGATGATCTGCGTCAGGTAGACCACCACCATCTCCTCCTTCGGGTCGGCCCAGTAGGTGGAGTGGTAGGCGCCGCCCCACCCGAACTCGCCGGCGGAGCCGGGCAGGCCGGCCGCGGCGGGGTCGTGGGTAATCGAGAAGCCGAGGCCGAAGCCCTGGCCGGGGCGGAACGGGATGCCGCCGAGGTGGTCGCTCAGCATCGACTCGACGGTCTTGCGCGAGAGGATGCGGGTGCCGTCGAGCTCGCCGCCGTTCAGCATCATCTGCAGGAACGTGGCGTAGTCGGTGGCCGTCGACAGCAGGCCGGCGCCGGCCGAGAACGCCTTGCGGGGGCCGTTGACGTAGTGCCCCTGGCCCACCATGTGGCCGGGGTCGGGCGCCTTCTCGAAGCTGCCGCCGTCGCCCACCGACGAGTAGACGGTGGCGAGGCGGCCCAGCTTGCCGTCGGGCAGGAAGAAGTGCGTGTCGTTCATCCCGAGCGGCTCGAACAGGCGCTCGGTGAGGAACTCGCCCAGGGTCTGGCCGCTGATCTTCTCGATCATCGCGCCGAGGATGTCGGTGTTGTAGCCGTAGATCCACTGCTCGCCGGGGTGCGCGTCCATCGGCAGCTCGGCGAGGCGGGCCATGGTGTCGCCCACCGTCTCGTCGCGGTCGGCGAAGTACCAGCCGGTGATGCCCGCCTCCTCCCACGCGTCGGCGACCGGCCCGCGAGCGCCCAGCAGGCCCATGCCGTAGCTGATGCCGGCGGTGTGGGTCAGGAGGTCGCGGATGGTGATGGGCCGGCGCGCCGGCACGACGTCGTAGCCGCCCTCGTCGTTGGGCTCGGCGACGGTCGTCTCCGCAAACGCGGGCAGGTACTTGCCGACCGGGTCGGTGATGAGCAGCTTGCCCTCCTCCTGCAGCAGCATGACCCCGACGCTGGCCAGCGCCTTGGTCTGCGACGCGATGCGGAAGATGCCGTCGGACGGCATCGGCGCCTCGGCCTCGACGTCGCGCCAGCCGATGCCCTCGCGGTAGGCGATCTTGCCGCGGCGGACGACGATGGTGACGGCGCCGGCGAGCCGGCCCTCGTCGACCATCGTCTCGAGGGCGAGGCTCAGGCGGTCGAGCCGCTCCGACGACATGCCCACCTCTTCCGGCTCGACCCTGACCAGCCCCTGGGCGGCCCCGGTCTGGGGAACGAGCAGCAGCGCGAACACGACGGCGAGCGCCGTCAGGCGGATGCGTGATCTCATGGCGTTACCTCTGTCTTCGTCTCTAACCTTCTTCGATTCCTGCGTACAACCGGATCGAGCCCGGCGGCAGCGAGCCTCGGGGCGTCGCGGGCCGCTCCAACCGGTCGACCATCCCTCCGAAATGTCCGCGCGATCCCGCGCAGACCGCTGGTCTCATGATATCCGTGACGGTGGCCCGGTAGAAGGGCGGCGGCCGAGCGACGGACCGTCCGTCGCCCGACGCGCGGTCACCTTCGAGCCGATCCGGCTGCACCAGCCGCGTAGCGCCTGCCGGTCCTCGGCGAAGTCCTCGCTGTGGTGGTAGCGGTCGAACGGCGCCGGCATCCGCAGGTCGGTGAGGGTGTTGTGGCCGATCACCCCCATCCCCTCGTCGCGGCAGAAGTTCATGAAGACCACCTCGGGCCGGGGCCGGTGTCGTCAGTAGCGGAACAACACCCGCAGCTTGGTGAAGAGGGCGCGGTTCGTCCGACGGAACGCGGTCGGCTCGAAGTACCTCGGATCGTGCACGGCGACCGCGTCCTCCTGCCGGAAGTGGTCGTCGTAGCCGAAGTAGAACACCGTCAGGGCGTTGATGCGGTAGGTCAGGAGGAGGTTCGTGCCCCGGGTGCCGCGGAACGAGTCGACCTCGGTGATGTTCCGCAGCAGCAGGCGGTCGGTGAACGTGAACGTCGATAGCGCCCGCAGCACGCGCACGTCGAACACCTGCCGGTCGCCGCCGGCGCGGACGTCGAAGAACCGGCTGGTGACGAGGTCGATCTGCGAGGTGAACCGCGGGGCGGGCCGGATGGTCGCGGACAGCGTGGCGCTGTTGCCGCGCCCGAGATAGGGGTTCTCGCGGTCGACGTAGTAGATCTCGTCGCCCCACCGCAGGCTGCCGCCCAGGGAGAAGAGGCGGCTCGTGCTGACGAACGTGGACAGGCTGTAGTTGCGGCGGTCGAAGTCGACCCCCCCGAACCGCTCGTGGGCCTGGATCGCGTTCGCGGTGACGTTGACGTTCCGGCTGAAGTTCATGTTCAGCGCGACGTCGACGTTCTCGTCCTCGCGGATGCCGGCATGGGTGTAGCTGACCTGGTAGCGGAGGCTCGGGCCCCAGTTGATGATCCAGCTCTCCGGCCACCAGCGGTAGCCGACGTTGGCGGCCCCGAGCTGCTGGTCCACGCGCTGGAGGAACCCCACGTCGGTGCGGAAGTCGGGATCGATGCGCGCCGCGAACAGGGAGCCCACCAGGTGGCGCCCCTCGTGCTGGAGGAAGGCGCCCATCATGGGCCCCTCCCGCTCGACCCCCTGCTCGTCCCGATGCTGCGACCGGAACGCGACCAGGTTCAGCCGGCTGGCCCGGCCGAGCCGGAACTGCGCGTCGGCGCCGGCCACGCGGCTGTGCACGTCGAGGAACTCGCGGTCGGTGACGAGCGTCCCGACGTGCGACTCCGAGTAGAGGTCGTAGCGCGCCCGACCTATCAGCACCCGGGCGTTCTCGCCGTACCCGCGCTCGCCGGGGTCGTCCCGCCTTCCCGGCGCCTCGTCGTCGGTCGCCATCACCCCGAGGGTCGTGTTCCCCACCTTGCCGGTCAGCTTGGCGCCCAGGTTCGGGTCGACGAGGGTGCGCGTGTGCACGAGGTCGACGGGAGAGGGGAACTCGAAGATCTCGGCGCCCTCCAGGAAGAAGGGCCGCAGCTCGGGGAAGAAGAGGGGGAACCGCTGGTTGACCTCGATCTGCGGCAGGTCGGACTCGATCTGCGAGAAGTCGGGGTTGCCGGTGAAGTCGGCGGTCAGGTTCGACGTGATGCCGTACTTGACGTTCAGGCCCATCTCGGGGTCCGTGCTCCGGTCGACCAGCGCGCCCGTGCCCCGATCGAACAGCTCGTAGCCGATGGCGGTGAACGACGGCAGGATCTCGAGGTTGCGGCTGGTGGAGAGGTCGGTTATGCCCTCGAGCACGCCCATCTGCCCCATGAAGCTCTGCACGTCGCGCGACATCGGGGCCCAGACCACGTTCTCCTGATCCTTCCCCTTGATCTCCCGCACGATCTGGAACCCCCAGCGGTGCTCCGCGCCGGGCGGTCGCTCGGGGTAGCGGAAGCTCTTGAACGGGATGGCCATCTCCGCCGTGTAGCCGTCCTCGACGATCTGCGCGCCGCTGTAGAACAGGGCGTCCCACGACCGGTCGGCGACGGGGATCGGGCCGCCCCGGGTCTGGCCCGCGTTGATCACCCCGTCGCCTGCACGTTGTAGCCGTTCAGGTCGAAGTCGTAGCAGCGCTGCTGATCGAGGAACGGGTCGAGGTAGACGGTGATCAGGTCGTCCTGCCACGTCGTGTCGCGGTCGGCGCGGCTGGCCCGCATGATGCCCGGGTCGGCGTAGTGCAGGTAGAACGCGAAGTAGACGTGGTCGCGGTCGTAGGCGATGTAGACCTCGGTGTCCTCGGTCGCGGGCGCGCCGTCGAGGGGCGACTGCTGCACGAACTCGGAGAGCATGGCGGCGGTGCGCCACACCTCGTCGTCAAGGCGCCCGTCGATCGCGGGGGGCGTGTCCGTGCGAGTGGCCCGGACCCGCGGCCGGCCGACGAGCGCCCCGTAGCCGGCGCCGGACGCCGCGACCGTCGAGTCGTCCACGCGGGGCCGGTCCGGCCCGGACGCCCGACCTTTATGGCGGCCCATCGGGAAGCCGGCGCCGGACTGGGGCGTGGAGACGCTCGAGGGGACCGGCCGCGAGGCACAGCGCGAGCGCGGGAATCGTGAGAACTCTCGGCATGGGTCGACGTCGATGGTTGGGAGCCGGGGCCTCGCGCAGCGCCCTCGGGATTCGGCGGGGCGCCCGGCAATGGGATGGTTTGCGGATCGGACTCGAATCTCTGCCGATCCTACTCGACCTCCGGCCCGCGGGCGCCCGTCGGGCGGCTCGCGGCGGCGTCGAGGGCTCGGCCGACGCTCGGCCGGGCGAGAGCCGTCATTCTGGCGGCGTGGCCGACTCCTGCTCGGCCGCGGGCGGCCGTCGGGCGGCTCGTGGCGGCGTCGAGGGCTCGGCCGACGCTCGGCGGGGCGAGAGCTATCATTCCCGCGGCATGGCCGATCCCTGTGACGTCTGCGGCGCGGCCGGCGGCATGCGGCCGTTGCTCGAGGCGGGGTTGCACGGGGTCGGGGCGGTGTGGATCCGGCGATGCGCCGGCTGCGGCTTCCGGCAGGTCCGCCCGCGGCTCCCGCCCGCCGCGCTCGACGCGCTCTACGGCGCGGACTACTTCGACTCGGCATCCGCGCACGGCTTTGCGGGGTACGCGCGCCAGCGCCAGCGCTACGAGCGCGACGCGTACTTCCTCGCCCGCGAGCTCCGGCGAATCGCGCCCGCGGGTCGGTTTCTCGAGGTCGGCAGCGCCCTCGGATTCCTGCTCGCCGCCCTCGGTCCGCTCACCGGTTGGGAGGTCGAGGGTGTCGAGGTGTCGCGGTTCGGGGCCTGGTACGCCCGCGACCGGTTCGGGGCCGCGGTGCACCGGGGAACCCTGGAGGAGGCGGGTCTGCCGTCGGACGCCTTCGACTACGTGCTGCAGAAGGACCTGCTGGAGCACGTCACCCACCCGCGGCGCCACCTGGAGGAGACGCGGCGCATCATGCGGCGGGGCGGGCGGCTCCGCGTCGTCACCCCCAACGGAGAGGCCGACCTGCGGCCATTGGGTCGGACCGCGGCGGCGCGCGAGAGCGACGAGCTGCCGCTGCTGGGCCAGGGGCACCTGTCGTTCTTCTCCCGGCCGCAGTTGCTCCGCCTGTTCGAGGGCGTCGGGTTCCGGGTGCTGCGTCTGCGGTCCATCGGGATACGCCGGGGCCTGCGGGCGCTGGGGTTGGTGCCGGGGCGGCGCAGTCGAGCGCCGTCGGTGCGCCGGCAGGCGCTGGCGTTGCGGGATCGGTTCGTTGACGACGGCGGCGAGGGGCCTCTGGTGCGCCGGCAGACGCTCGTGCCGCGCGATCGGCCCGCTGACGGCGCGGCAGGGCCTCTTCCGGCGTCGTGGAGGGAGCAGGCCGCCCGGATCGATGCGGAGGTCGCCGCGCATCACCGGTGGGTCCGCGGCTGGCGGCTGTACTTCCACTACCGCCGTCTCGCGAAACGGCTCGACGCCCTGCCGGGCTCGTGGGCGGTGGGCCAGGACTTCGACGTCCTCGTCGAGAAGCGCTGAGTCCGCGGCACCTCCGTCGGGGGGCGAAGTCGAATCGCGGGCGCAGGGACGCGCGTCGAGCCGCCGGACTACAGAGCGAGGACTCGCCTCAGCCCGTTGTCGACGCGCGCCATCAGTCTGGGCGGGATCTGCCCGACCCGGCGGGAGAGATAGCCCTCGTCGAGCGTGACGATCTGCGTGACGTTGGCGACCGAGTCTCTGGGAAGGCCGGTGCTCTTCGCGGGAAGCAGGACGTTGCCGGGCATGTCGACGAGGCGCGCGTTCGACGTCAGGATCACCCCGAGGACCGTCCGTAGCCTGCTTCTGTTGAACGCATCCGCCTGGACGACGAGCAGGGGATGGGGAAAGCCGGGCTCGGAGCCGCGGGGTTCGTCCAGTTCGGCCCACCACACCTCGCGCCGCGCGATTACCATTTCCCCCGGGAGCCGACGCTTCGCGCCTGAGCCGCCCGCAACGCCGGGTCGACGCCGCCCGATTCATCGGCGAGCACTTCGTTGAGCTTCGACGTGACGTCCGCGTCGCGGTGCTTGGCGAGGTACTCGGCGAGAGCGACGGCGTACAGCTCGCTCCTCGACATTCCCTGCCGCTTCGCGAGGTCGTTCGCCGACAGGAAGAGATCGTCCGGGAGGGAAACGGCGGTCTTCATACCGAGATTATACCTTCGTTGTACCGTGTCGCTCACGGTACCGCGTCGCCGCGTCCTGCCGGTCTCAGTTGCCCAACCAGGGGCTGGCGCAGTGGAAACGGGGCGCGGGGCCCCAGGACCGTGGATCGGGCGCCGAGCGGGACCGTCCGGCGAGCTACATATATGCTGATATACCAGCATGAGCCTCGACCACATCCTCCTCGGCCTGCTCCGCCAACCCGGCCACCGGCTACGACCTCGGGAACGCGTTCAGCGAGAACGTCCGGCATTTCTGGTCGGCCGAGCTCAGCCAGATCTACCCGGCCCTCAAGCGCCTCGAGCAGCGGGGGATGCTCCGCAGCCGGGTCGAGCCGTCCCCGAAGGGGCCGAACCGCCGGGTCTACGCGTTGACGGAGGCGGGTCGGGCCGAGCTGCTGCGCTGGCTGCGGGGCGGTTCCCGCGGTCGGTACGGAGCGGTTCGCCTATCTGGCCCAGCTCTACTTCATGGACGCGCTCGGCGACCTGCGCGAGACCCGCGCGTTCATGACCGCGCTCCGGGGCCACCTGGCCGGCTGGCTGGCGCAGCTCCGGGCGGTGGAGCGGGACGTCGCCGCCGCGCACGGCGGAGACCCCGCCCGGTACAGCGACGCGGGCTTCCACCACTTCGCGGCCCTCCGCATGGGCATCCACTCCATCGGGTCGAAGGTGGCCTGGTGCGACGAGACCGTGGCCGCGATCGACCGGCGCCTGGCGCCCGCGCGGGACGCGGGGGGCGCGGCGCACGATGAACCCTGGAAGGAGATGGAGCATCTGCTATGACGAGCATCGTCGGCCTGGCGATGGACGCCCTGGTGCTGGCCCACGTCCGCGACGGGGTTCGTCGGCCTCGCCGCATTCTGGATCCCGCTGTTCGCGAGGAAGGGCGGCCGGGCGCACGTGCGGGCGGGCCGCGTCTTCACCTACTGCGCCTACGTCGTGACGCTGTCGGCGGTCACCGCGGCGGCGGGCCGCATCGCCGCCCTCGGGGCGCAGGGCCTCGGTCCCGCGGACCGGCCCGAGACCTGGGGCTTCGCGCTCTTCCTCGGCTATCTCGGGGTGGCGACCTTCGCCACGGTGCGGCACGCGATACGCGTGGTCGAGACGAGGAAGTCGCCGGAGAGGCTGCGGACGCCGTTCCACGAGGCCCTCGCGTGGGCCTCGATCGCCGGCAGCGTCGCCGTCGTCGCGTTCGCGCTGGCGGTCCGGTCCGACGCCTCGCCGATCCTGCTCGGGCTGAGCCCCGTCGGCCTCGTCACCGGGTCGGGCATGCTGCGGCTGATGCGCCGCCCCGGCGCGCGGCGCATGGGCTGGTTCTACAGCCACCTGGGGTCGATGCTGGGGGGCGGCATCGCCTTCCACACCGCGTTTGCCGTCTTCGGGGCGCAGCGGCTGTGGGCCTACGACCTCGCGGGACCGCTCGCCGTCGTGCCGTGGATCCTGCCCACGGCCCTCGGCATTCCCGCCATCGTCGTCTGGACCCGGTACTACCGGCGGAAGTTCGAGCCCGCGGCGCCGGCCGCGGCGTGAACGAAGGACGCGGCGGTCCTGCGGCTCTGACTCTCGGTCTGTCGAGCCTCCTCGCAACCTACTCCACCCGGAGGGCGTCCATCGGGTCGATGCGGGCAGCCCGGCGGCCCGGCAGCCAGCAGGCGAGGAGCGCGACGCCGGCCAGCACGAGCGGGGCCGCGACGAAGGTCAGCGGGTCGTCCGTTGCGACGCCGAACACGACGCTGTCGAGGAGGCGGACCGACGCGGCGGACGCGAGCAGGCCGAGGAGCGTCCCGGCCGCGACGAGCCCGGCCCCCTGGCGGACGACGAGGGCCACGACCGCGCCGCGCTGCGCGCCGAGAGCCATGCGGACCCCGATCTCACGGCGGCGTTGCGACACGGTGTAGCTGAGCAGCGCATGGATGCCGAAGGCGGCGAGGAACAGCGCGAGGGCGGCGAAGAACCCGACGCAGACGGCATGGAAGCGGGGTTGCGCCACCGCCGCCGACAGTCTCGCGTCCATCGTCATCAGGTCGTCGAGGCTCGCGTTCGGACTCGCGGCGGCCACCGCCTCGCGTAGAAACGGAACGACGGCCACCGGATCGCCGGCCGTCCGCACGGCGACCACCGAGTTGAAGGACGACATGCCGGCCAGCATCCCCGCGTGTTCGAGCTGGTGCAGCGGAATGTATGCCTCGGCCTGCGACCCGGTGATGGCCAGCCCGGAGTAGCGGACATCGGCCACGACCCCGATGACCTCCCACGGTTCGGGGCCCGCGCCGACCGGAAGCAGGCGCCGGCCGACGGCCGGCTCGCCCCCGAAGAGCTCGCGTGCGAGCGTCTCGTTCACCACCAGCACCAGCGGACTCTCGGCCCCGTCCCGCCGGGTGAACGCGCGCCCGCTCCGGAGACGCAGGCGCATCGCGTCGAAGTAGCCCGGGCTGACGACATTGACCCGGGCCCGCGTGAGATCCAGCGGGTCGGTCGGAGGCGCGGCGCCGGCCACCCGGAAGACGGTCGCGCTCCCGCCCCCGGACGCGAGGGGCAGGCGCGACGAGACCCCCGCCGCTTCGACATCGGAGAGCACGGCCAGGCGGTCCATCTCTTGCACCAGCGATTCCTGGAACCGGCGGCCGGCCGCGAGGACTTCGGCCATCGACTCCGGGGTCATGTCGGGTCGGGACGTGAGGTCGGGAATCGGGATGGCGGCGGCGATCACGTTGGCCGGGTCGTAGCCGCGATCGACGGTGATGAGCCGCACGAAGCTGCGCAAGAGCACCCCTGCCCCCGTCAGCAGCACGAGGGCCAGGGCGACCTGGGCCACGGCGAGCGTGGCGCGCGCCCGGTTCGAACGGAGCAGTCGGAAGCCCCCGGTCGACTGCTCGCTCCCTTCGTTGAGGGTACGCGCCAGATCGATCCGCGACCACCGGAGGGCCGGCGCGGCGCCGAACAGCAGCCCGGCCGCGACCGACAGTCCGAAGGTGAACGCGAGCGTCACGGGCGCGATGCCCACCTCGTCGAGCCGCGCGATGTCACCGGGGACGAGCGCCGGCACAGCGCGCAGCACCATCGCCGCCGCCGCGAGCCCGAGCACGCCGCCGCCCACGCCCAGCATCACGCTCTCGGTCAGGAGCTGCCGGACGAGGCGCCAGCGGCTCGCGCCGAGCGCGGCGCACACCGCCAGCGCCCGCTGCCGCGCAACCCCCCGCGCGAGCAGCAGCCCCGCCACGTTGATGCAGGCGATCAGCAGCACCAGGGCCGTCGCCACGGTCAGGGCCAGAAGCGCCGGCCGATACGCCCCGACCATCTCCTCCAGCAGCGGCACGACCCGCACGGCGTTCCCGAACGGGTTTTCCCCCTCCCCGCCGCCGATGGCCAGCATGCGCAACCCGCCGGCGCTCAGGCGAGTGCCGGCCTCGGCCGCCGCCTGTTCCGGCGACACTCCCGGCGCGAGGCGCCCGAGGGCGTTGAAGGCCATCATGAACATCATGCGCGGCTGCCCCGCGTCGGCGGCCGCCGGCGGCGTGAACGGAGGAACGACGAAGGGTGTCCAGATCTCGCTGTCCGGTTGCGGGAAATGGAACCCTTCGGGCAGCACGCCGACCACGGTGTACGGATCGCCGTCGAGAGCCACGGGGGACCCGACGATGCCTGGATCCGATGCGAAGTGGTTGGTCCAGGCGCGGTGACTCAGCAGGGCGACGCGGTCCGCGCCCTCTCGCGCCTCGTCCTCCGTGAAGAGCCGGCCGAGGTGAGGCGTCGCGCGCAGCAGGGGAAACAGCGAGGGCGAGACGGTGGCGCCGCGCAGGGTGACCGTGCCGTCGGGACCGGTCCACTCCGGCGAGGTCTCGCGGTAGGCCGCGAGGTGCTCGAACGCCTCGGCGTTCTCGAGCAGAAACATCGCCCGGTTCGTGAGCATGCCTCCGCCGCCGCGCCCCGACTCGGCCACCCGAACGATGCGCTCGGGGTTCGGATAGGGCAGGGGCCGCAGGAGCAGGCCGTGGACGACGCTGAACATCGCGGCGTTGGCGCCGATGCCGAGGGCGAGGGTCAGGAGCGCGGCGAGGGTGAACCCGCGCTGGGCGGCGAGCCGCCGCGCGGCCGAGACGAGATCCCGAAGCAGGGTGTCCATGTGGATGCAAGCCGGCGTCTCGCGCGAGCCGGTCCGGCGGCCGACGGCAGCCGCGCGTCGAGGGCGGGGCAGGGCGGCGCCCGCCGCCGCATCACTCAGGCAGATCGTTGCCGCTGGAATCGTTGTTCGAAGCGGGCTGAAGCTCGTCTGGCGAGATGCGCCCGTCGCCGTCGGTGTCGAGCATGCGCAACGACTGCGCCGCCGATTCGAGCTCCGTCTCCGAGACCGTGCCGTCCTGGTCCGCGTCGAGCGCCGCCAGGAGGGGCATCGGTTCCCGCGGACCCCCGCCACCCGTCCCGGTTCCCTGCGACAGCGCTACCGGTTCTTCCGCGCTGCCGGGCTCCCGATCTCCCGGCTCTCCGTTCTGTTCTCCCGGCTCGCCCGCTTGCGCCGCCATCATCGCGGCGAGGAGCTCCGCCCCGGAGGCGGTGCCGTTCCCGTCGCCGTCGGCGGGAGCCAGGAGGCTCCGGAGCTGCGGCGGCAGGTCCGCCAAGTCCAGCTCTTCGTCGGCGCCCAGCGTGATCATCCGAGACCCCTCGGGGAGGCTCGCCGGGCTGCCGAAGAAGACGCGCGGACCGCCCTGTCGGGGCCGCAGCTCGTCGCCCGAGAGTTGTCCGTCGCCGTCGTCGTCGAGCGACGCGAGCGATTCCGGGGCCGCGTCGATCTCGCCGGCGGAGATGTCGCCGTCGTCGTCGGTGTCGAGGGCGCGGAAGACCGGCAGCCTGCGTAGCTCGCGGTCGCCGCCTTCGCCTTCTTCGGGCCGGACGCCTTCCGGTGGCTGTTCCGTCGCCTCTACCGGCGGCGCGTCCGTCGCACCGCAGCCGGCCAGCCCCAGTGTCAACGCCAACGCCGCCGCCGTTCCGAACCCGAACGCTCGCAATCGCATGGTCGACTCCCGTGGGTGCTTCCGGCCGGCGATCAGCCGCTCCCGCGCGACGTTGCAGCCCGCTGATGCGGCCGCCGCCCCGGTGACTTAACTCACCGGCCGGCCAGCAGCTCCTGCAGCTCCGCGAACCGTTCCTGCAGCTCGGCGAACCGTTCCTGCAGCTCGGCGGCGAACGGTTGGACCAGCTCGCCCGCCGCGGTCTCGTCGTTCCCCAGGCGGGCGGCCATGGCGGCGAGCGCTTGCTGCAGCTCTTCCATGACCGCCACGGTCCGGACCCTCGCGTTAACCAGTTCCGGTTCGTCCCCCCGAGAGAGGCTCTCGGCGATAGTCCTGGCCATCCGTGCCAGGCCTGCCAGGCGGCGGGCCTGGCCATCCGGAAGCGACCCTCCTGCCGAAACGACGATGCCGGTAACCGCGATCGCGATCGGCACGGGCCCCGGGAAGGTGACCGGTTCTCCGCCGACCGTGACGTCGACCGCGCCCAGCTCGCGGTCGGGGTCACTGTCCAGGTCGAACACGGTGACCGTGACCATGCCTCCCGCGGCGCCCCGCCGCGCCACGAACCCCAGCGTGCCGGCGTCCCGCAGTCCGATGCTCGTGAGCTCGCCCTCCGAGCTGCTGGCCCGCGGGCGGTGGCCGCCCGGCAGGGTGAACTCGAGTAGGTAGATGTTGGTCAGGGACCCTGGAACGGTCCCGCTCGTGCGGGGCTCCTGCATGGCCGGCCTCGTCGGAGTCCCACCCGGTGGAGCCGCCGCGGCGCCCGGCGAGAGCGTAGCGGTGACGCCTGGCGGAACCGACGCGGCGGACCCGGTCGGGATGGGGGTGGGGCTGGCCGACCCAACCATCGCTGGCGTGCCGCGCGTCGCCGCCGGTGCCGCGACGGGTCCGGACGGAGCTGGCGCGGGGCCTTCAGACCTGCTCCACACAAGGGCGCCGCCCACCGCAACCGTCACTGCGGCGGGGTCCGGTGGCACGGGCGCGGCGCGCAGCGGAACCGTCGCCGCCGCAGTCCACACCGCCGCCCCCAACGCCGCGCACAGTCCCGTCGCGAGCACCGCCGAGCGTCGTTTCGACATCGTTCCCCCCTTCTCGAACAGGGCATCGGTCCGGGCGCGCAGCTCCGTCGTCCGCAGCATCGGCGCGGCGAGCGGCAACGCACGCGGGTGTCCCGCCAGCGCGATCAGACACTGCAAGTAGGCGCGGCGATCGCCGGTGTGGCGCACGACCGCGGCATCGACGACCTGCTCGCGGTGCAGGCGGATGCGCCCGCGGATCAGCCACGCCCAAGGGTGGAACCACAGTAGCGCCACCATCACTTCCTCGGCGACGGCGGCGGCGAAGTCGCGCCGTTCGAGGTGGAGCAGCTCGTGGCAGACGATGCCGCGCTGGAACGCCGGCTCCAGCCGGTCGAAGGCGGCCGGCAGCACCACGGTCGGGCGGAACAGCCCGAAGCTGCAGGGCATCCGGACGTCCGGCGGCTGAACGAAGGTGGCCGACGTCCGGAACCGCGCCAGGAGCTTCCGCAACGGCGCCGGCGGCGCGACCCGGTCCGCCGAGCGGGCGAGACGGCCGAGCCGCACGAGGCCCAGCCCGAGCCGGGCGAGCCGTAAGACGGCGACCGCGGCCAGGAGCCCCAGGACCCACGTCCACGGGTCGACGCTCCACCGTCCGGCGGGCAGGGAGACGACGCTCTCGGCCACCGAGACACCGGCGACGCCCGCGGATTCCTGCGCCAGCGCAGCCGGCGGCGGTCCGTGGGCGGGCGTCGCCGCGACGGGCTGCCAAGGCTGGAGCCACGGGGCCAGCAGCAGCAACAGGAGCACCGCCTGCCAGTACTTCAGCAGGAAGCCGGGCTCGCGAAGCCGCAGGACGGAGACGCCGAGCCAGGCGGCCCCGGCCACGCCGGCAGCCTGCATCCAGTGCGCGACGACGTTCTGCACCAGCAGCTCAGCCGTCATCGCCCTTGTCCGGCCCGTTCAGCCGGCTCGCGATGTCGCGGAGGTCGTCGGCGCTGAGTCGCTTGTCGCGGACGAGGTGCTGCACGAGCGGCTCGGCCGCGCCGGCGAACACCCGGTCGACGAAGTGGCGGACCATCGCCCCGAGCACGCCCTCGCGGGTGGACCGCGCCCGGTAGACGTGGGCCCGTGCCGCCCGGCTGACGCCCAGGTGTCCCTTCTGCTCGAGAATCCGCATCGTCGTCAGCACCGTCGTGTACGCGATCGGCCGGCGCTGCCGGAACTCCTCGTAGACCTCGCGCACGGTCACCTCGCCGCGGTCCCAGACGACCTGCATGATCTCAAGCTCTTGGTCGGCGAGAGGTGGACGTTGGCGCGGCATATCTGCTATTTATTTAGTACTCAACGGCAATAGATTGTCAAGCCGGATGACACACTTGTGGATGCGAGCTCGTCCGCCGCCGCCCGGCCCACCGAGAACCTCCGTGCGGCGGCAGAACGGGGACGTCTCCGCGCCACCCGAGGGCCCGACGGCGAATTGCGGAGCTCCCGCCGCCGGGGTTACCGAACACATCCAGATTTGTCGAGTCTGCCGGTAGGATAATCTCATCGAACACTCTGCTCGCGGACGAGCCCGCCGAGAGCTCGACCGTGCCACGTGCCGATCCCGACCGATGCCTGTGCCGAGCGATCTCCGCCGCGCGTTCCGATCTCTGGCCCGACGCCGTACCTTCGCGGCGATCGTCGTGGTGACACTGGCCCTGGCGTTCAGCATCCCGGCGGTGGTGCTGTCGACGATGGATCGGCACTTCTGGCGGCCGCTCGACCTGCCCGGGTCGGACCGGCTCTTCACGCTGCAGATCCGGGTCGACGACGGCTCGTTCTCGCCGCTGACTCCCCCCGAGTACCTGCGGCTGCGCGAGGTGGGGGCGGCGGCGGACGCGTTCTCCCTGGCGGCCTTCGGGATCCTGGACTTCACCATGGTCGCCGGGGGCGTTTCCGCCCGGATGGAAGTCGCGCTCGTGTCCGGCGACTTCTTCACGCTGCTGGGGGCGGCGCCGGGGCTCGGCCGCCTGCTGGCGCCGCCGGACGACGACCCGAGCGGCACGCCGGCGGTCGCCGTCGTGTCCCATCGCGCCTGGACGACGCGCTTCGGACGCGCCCCGGATCTCGTCGGGAGCACCGTGCGCCTCGGATCGCAGGCGTTCACGGTCGTCGGCGTCGCCGCCAACCCGCTTCCCGGCCCGGCTCATGACCCGGATTTCTGGGTGCCGCTGTCGGCAATACACCAGCTCCTGCCCGACGGCCCCGACCTGCTCGGTCCCTTCGGGGTCTGGCTGGACACGGTCGGGCGGCTGGGCGTGTCGACGTCGCGCGGCGACGCCGCGGTGCTGGCGGCGCTGGCCCGGGACCGGCTGCCCGCAGAGTCGGCGGAGGTGCGCAGCGGGGACTGGCGCTTCGTCGCCCGGCCCCTCAATCATCTCCGGCTCGGCCCCGAGTATCACCGCGAGGCGGCCCGGTTCCTGACCGTGCTGGCCGCGATCACGGGTATCTTCCTCCTGGCCGCGTGCAGCAACATGGTTCTGCTGCTGCTGACGCGCGGGGCCGAGCAGGCCCACGAGCTGGCGGTTCGACGGGCGCTGGGAGCGTCGCGCCGCGACCTCATCCGTCCTCTCGCGGCCGAGCTGCTGGTGCTGGTCTCGGCTGGCGGGCTGGCCGCGCTCGCGGCCCTGCGGTGGGTGGGGCCCGTCCTGTCGGCGCTGCCGCAGCTCGCGCCGCTCGGCGCGGTGGCGGGCCTGGGCGCCGGCGCCGCCCTCTGGGCGCTGGCGGTCGCCGGGGCGACGTGGGCGGCCGTCTGCCTCGGGCTGCTGCTGATGACGTCGCTGCGGCCGCCGGCCCTTCCGGGGGCGCCGGGGCCCCGGGCGACGGGCCGCGGCGGGCGCCAGCGGGCCCTGGTCGGCGCGCAGGTCGGCATTTCCGCGGTCCTGATGGTCGCGGCGGGGCTGCTGCTGCGCAGCGCCCATGGCGTCGCGTCGATCCCGCGTGGCTTCGTCCCCGACGATGTCTTCGTCGCCCAGCTCCACACGGTCGGCTATTCCGAAGCCGAGGGGCCGGCCTTCTACCGGCGGCTCCTCGACGCGCTCCACAACGGCGGCGTCGTCAGCTCTGCGGCGCTCGGGTGGCACACCCCGTTCAGCGAGTTCACCCTGTCCGTGTCGGTGGAGATTCCGGGAACCCCCCTGCAGGTCCTGGGAAACGCGGTGTCCGCCGGCTACTTCCGCACCCTCGGCGTCGCGGTGCTGGAGGGCCGGGAGTTCACCGCCGCGGACCGAGCCGGCTCGCCGCTGGTGGCCATCGTCAACCGCACGCTGGCCGAGCGTCTCTGGCCCGGCCGCCCGGCGGTCGGGCGGGTGCTCACGTTCCCTCGCAGCGGCGGGGACCGGACGGTGATCGGCGTGGTCGACGACGTGCGCTACTACGCGCTGGCCGAGACGACCCGACCGCTCGCCTACCTGCCCCTGGCCCAGCGCTTCTACCCCGAGGCGTTTCTCCACGCGCGGTCGCCCGCCGCTGCGGGCATCACCCTGCAGCACGTTCGGCGGGTGCTCGCCGACCTCGATCCCGGGGTGCCGCTGAGCGGCGCCGGCGCGCTGAGCGACAAGGTCGACGAGGCGCTCGCCCGCTGGCGGGCGCCGGCCCTGCTCGCCGGCCTCCTCGCCCTCGTCACCTTGGTGCTGACGATGGGCGGGCTGTACGCGGTGCTGACGATGGCGGTGGGCCAGCGGACGCGCGAGCTGGCGATCCGGATGGCCCTCGGGGCCCGCGAGGTCTCGGTGCGCCGGATGGTGCTCGCCGAGGGGCTGCGGCTCGTCGCGGCGGGGGCGCTGGCCGGTCTCGTCGCCGCCGCGCCGCTGACGCGGCTGCTCGAGAGTCAGCTCTACGGCGTCGCCCCCCACGACGCCGCGACGCTGGCCGCCGGCCTGATCGGGCTGCTCGCGGCCGGTGCTCTCGCCAGCGACCTGCCGGCCCGGCGGGCCGCGCGTCTCGACCCCGCCGCCGCGCTGCGCAGCGAATGAGCGCCCGCCGGGGCCCGCTCGGGCGCCCGAAGCGTCACGCCGCCGCGGGTGCGCGCAATCAACGGTCCTGGCGCCGGCGTGTGGTCGAGCTCCGCCGGTAACGGCTCGCCAGGTACTCGTCGACCCAGCGTCGCGAGCTTCGCCACTGGCCGTCAGGCCCTCTGGCGGCCCGGAGACGACCCCGTTCCGCCGCCGCGCGCAAGGCCGCCGCCTTGACGTCGGACGTCTCCAGCGCGGCCAGGGGCACGAGCCTCGCCGGCCCGGCCACGGCCGGGATGACGAACCGGTGGAGGCTGTTGAGGATCGCCCGCGCGAGCATCTCTCCCAGGGGACTCGACTCGCCCGCATCGGCGCGGCGCATCGCCTGCAGGTACCTGGCGCGGTCACGCTTGTAGATGATGACCGGCGGATAGCCGAGCCGGATGAGAACGAGGTTGAGAATCAGCCGCCCGGCCCGGCCGTTGCCGTCGAGAAAGGGGTGGATCTGCTCGAATCGGCAGTGAACTGCCGCGAGGGCCTCGGGGAACATGGCTTCCGTCGCGTCGAGGGCGTTCACCTGGTCGATCCAGGTCGTCGTTTCCGCGGGGACGAGCGGCCATGAGATCGGCGTCATGCCGCCGGGAAAGGGATGGATCTCGTGTTCCCGGAAGCGGCCGGGGGCTTCGCGCGGAGTCGCGCTCGGATGCGGCGCCACCTGCCAGACGGGAGTCAGCGCGACGTGGTGGACGTGCCGCACTTCCTCCAGGCTCAGGATCCGTTCGGGATGTGCGAGTCCATTCGGGCCGGTTGCCTGACGGTAGACCCAATCCGCGGCATCGGCGTAGCCGCGCACCTCCATGTACTCGCGGAGCTCCTTGTTGCCCACCGCCCTGCCTTCGGCGAGGAGCCGCTCCACCTGCTTCAGGACCAGGGTGTTGCCCTCGATGGCGGTCGAGTGATGGGCTTCCTCGTACCAGATGCCGCGCCAGATGTCGGCGGCCTCGACCGGCGTCGGGAGTCCGCCCATGCGCTCTCTGAGCTCCTCGATCTGAACGTCGAGGCGGCGGTAGACGTCGGTGCGCCGGGGCCGGCCGCGACCCGGCGCAAAGTGTTCGTTCATGACGAAATAAAAGTTACCGAACACATTCGGATTTGTCGAGTCGGCCCGGAATTAAAGTTATCGAACATTCGGGGCTGGCGGGCTTCAGCCGGATCGGCATCGGCCGGCGGCCAACCCGGCCGAGGCCGGGCGGTCAGTCCCCGCCTTGCCGGGCTGCGGCCGCGGCCGATGCCGGTCTGCGTCCTCGAACGCGAGGCCCGGACCGCGGGGGTGCGTTCAGCTTCTCGCGTACGCGTGCTCGCCTGATGGCGCGGCCGTGATGGGCCGTCGTACGCCGGCCAAGTGCCGGGCCGTCCATCAGGCCGGATCCGGCTGCCGGCCGCGCGGGGTGTTCAGATGAGGTGGCCGGTCCAGCGGCCGGCGAGCACGATGCCGGCCCAGATCAGCAGCGACGCGGCCCCGGCGAAGCGTGCGGCCGGGGGCAGCTCCTCGGCCGTGTCCCACGCGCCGACGCCGCGGAACGTCCGGAAGTGGAAGACGGCCATGTTGATGAACGCGAGCGGCAGCAGCAGGAGCTTGATCTGAAAGGCGGTGTTGTCCAGGTACGCGGGCGCGCGGGTCATGAACATGCCGAAGCCGGTGATGGCGGCCACGACGAAGGCGGCCCAGGTCCACGGGAGCAGCTTGCCGGTGATCTGGCTGACCGGGTACCGCGTCGCCGCGAGGCCGAGCAGCCGCAGGTCGACGGTCACGATCGTGCCGAGCACCAGGGCCAGCCCGATCACGTGGATCGACTCCAGCATCGGGAACCACCAGGTGAAGCCGATGTGCTGCGAGAGCGGGTGGTCCTGGAGCCACTGCCAGATGGACGGGTACGCCTCGAGGCTCTCCCAGGGGAAGGGAACCGGGAAGGGGTCGGTGATGTACTCGGAGTACGCGATCCAGCGCCCCGCCATCATGATGCCGATCCAGGCCAGGAGCGACACGCCGGCGATGAGCCGCGCCACGAGCAGGCGGTCCTCCGACTCCTCCCAGTAGCCGTGCTCCTTGCGGTTCTTCCAGTAGATGAGGAAGGCGAGCCCGACGGCCACCAGCAGCAGCGAGAACTTGGAGACGGCGATGGGGTTGTAGACGTAGCGCACGGGCCGCGCGAGGACGAAGAGCATGCCGGTGACGAAGTTGACGCCGAGGGCGCACCAGGTCCACGGCAGCAGCCGCCGGATCATCTCGCTGACGTCGTGGCCGCGCATCGCGATGCCCAGGAACCGCAGGTCGACCATGACGATCGAGCCGACCACCGTCGCGATGCCCATGATGTGGAACGACTGGGCGATCGGGGGCAGGCCCGGGACGTTGCCGAGCAGGTACACCATCCACTCGCGGGTGGGACTCTCCGCGAGGGTCTGGGCGAGGAAGTCGCGCATGGGTCGGGTCTCTCGTCGGGGGCCGGAGTCGAGCGGCCAATCCTGCGCGATTCTATACCAGCCTCGGAATCGACGCGGCGAAGGCGCGTCGGCGCGCCCGAAGCGCGATCGGATGGTCGCCGTTGATCGCAGGTCGGCAGTCGACTATCATGCGCCGCCATGACCGCGGAATCCGTGACGCAGCCGGAGAGTGAGCCCGATGTGTTCCTCCGTCGCATCACGCTGCAGAATCTCCTGTCGTTCGGCCCGGGCGAGACCGGGGTGAAGCTTGGGCCGCTGAACGTGCTGATTGGTCCGAACGGATCGGGAAAGTCCAACCTCATCACGCTCATTGGCCTGCTCCGGGCAGCGCCTCGGGATCTCACCGCGCCGGTCCAGGAGAGCGGCGGCATAGGCGAGTGGCTCTACAAGGGCGAGTCGCGCGCTCGGAAGGGCTCTTTAAGCGTCGTCGTCGACTATTTTCCCGGGCCCTTGCGCTACCACCTGACCGTCGAAAAGCGGGGTGGCCGCCTCGTTGTGGGCGACGAGTTCGTCGAAGATGATGAGTTCGAAGACGGGCAGAACAAGCCCCACCGGTACTTCGGTTACCTGCGGGGAATGGCCATTGCGAGGGGAAAGGACGGCACAAGGCGGAGATTCCGACGATCGGCACTCGATTCCGAGCAATCGATTCTGTCGCAGCGGAAAGACCCTGAGAGCTTTCCGGAGATCACCTATCTTGGCGGCGAGTTGGACCAGATCCGAATCTATCGCGAGTGGTCCTTCAGCCGTCAATCTCCCGTGCGTCTGCCGCAACCGTCCGATCTTCCCAACCAGACGCTTGCCGAAGATACCAGCAACCTCGGGCTAGTGCTGAACCGGCTACGCCGGACCCCGGCCGCCAAGAAGCGGCTCCTGGAAGCGGCGCGCAAGCTCTACGACGGAGTGACCGACTTCGACGTGATCGTGGAGGGCGGCACCGTCCAGGTAATGTTGGAGGAGAAGGGTATCACCGTGCCGGCCACTCGACTCTCCGACGGCACCCTCCGGTACCTGTGTCTCCTGGCGATCCTCTGCCACGACAAGCCTCCGCCGCTGGTTTGCATCGAGGAACCCGAACTGGGTCTGCATCCGGACATCATGCCGACGCTCGCGACGTTGCTGCGCGAGGCGTCCACTCGATGTCAGTTGATCGTCACGACTCATTCGGACGTTCTTGTGGATGCGCTGACCGAGGAACCTGAGAGCGTCGTTGTCTGTGAGAAGGACGAGGGACGAACGCAACTGCGGCGACTGAACGGCGAGGATCTGGCCAAGTGGCTCGCTCGATACAGCCTCGGGGAGCTCTGGATGAAAGGAGAGTTGGGAGGCAGCCGCTGGTGAGCGCCAGGGTCTACGTTGAAGGCGGCGGCAACGCGAACAAGGCCCTCAAGGCCGAATGCCGCAGGGCCTTCAAGGAGTTCTTCCAGAAGGCCGGGCTTGCCGGTCGTTTGCCGCGCGTCATCCCCGGAGGCAGCCGGAAACAAACCTACGACGATTTTCGCACCGCCTTCGACAATCTTGACGACGGCGCCTTCGTCGTGCTTCTCGTCGATAGTGAAGATCCGATCGCGGAGGGCGTCGGCCCGTGGGCGCATCTGCGGAAACGGCAGGGAGACAGGTGGACCAAGCCGGCGGAGCCACGGACGAACATGCCCACCTGATGGTGCAATGCATGGAGGCGTGGTTTCTGGCGGATCGCGAGACGCTGTCGACGCTCTTCGGCAACGGCTTCAGGCCGCACGCGCTTCCCGGTCAGGCCGCAATTGAACAGATTCCGAAGCAGGACATTCTTGCGGGCCTTGAGAACGCGACACGCGACTGCGGAACGCGGCGCGGATACCGGAAGGGACGGGATTCCTTCGAGGTTCTGGCCAGACTTGATCCGGAGAAAGTGACGACCGCATCGCCCCACGCAGCGCGGCTGATGGAGACTCTCAGGGCCAGGCTGTTGTAGCCGCCGGTCCGCGCTGGCCCTGGACGTGACGCCGGTCCTGGTTCATGCAGTGGCGTCTTGGCGGTGTCGGCTCGGCGGAGTACCCTGTTCGGGCGCGGCTCGACACGGAGTTCCAGGCCGCGACCCTCGGCTTGTATCCTCACTCGACTCCCCACATCCAGGAATGCAGGAGTCCCGATGCGCAGAACCCTCGCGGTCGTCCCGGTGCTTGCAGTGGCATGGACCCTCATGGGCGCGGCGGTGTGCGCCGCCGGTCAGCCCGACACGACGCCGGCCGGCGCCTGCGCCGCCTCGTCGCCGGCGGACTGGCCGGGGCTCGACGGCGGTCCCCGGTGGAACGGCTGGGGCGCCGGGGTGACCAACACCCGCTTCCAGCCGGCGGACCAGGCCGGGCTCGCGGCGGCCGACGTCCCGCGCCTGCGGCTCAAGTGGGCGTTCGGCTACCCGCGCTCGGCGACCGCGCAGTCGCAGCCCACGGTGGTGGGCGGGCGCCTGTTCGTGGCGAGCGAGCGCGGCGTGGTCTACGCCCTCGACGCCGCCACCGGCTGCACCCACTGGACGTTCGCGGCGGCGAGCGGCGTCCGCAGCGCCATGACCGTGACCCGCCTCGCCGACGGCCGGCACGCGCTCTTCTTCGGCGACTTCTCGGCCAACGTCTACGCCCTCGACGCCGCGACCGGGGCCGAGATCTGGCGCCGGGACGTCGACACCCACCCGGGAGCCCGCATCACCGGGGCGCCGGTCGAGCACGACGGCCGGCTCTACGTGCCGGTGTCGTCCCTGGAGGAGCTGCTCGCCGCCAACCCCCGCTATCCGTGCTGCACCTTCCGCGGCAGCATCGCCGCCCTCGACGCGGCGACGGGCGAGCTCGTCTGGCAGAGCTACACCATCGAGGAGGCACCGCAAGAGCGCGGGCGCAACCCTGACGGCGCCGCCCTCATGGGGCCGTCCGGCGCCGCCGTGTGGTCGGCGCCGACCGTCGACGCCGAGCGCGGCGTCGTCTACGCGGCGACCGGGAACGCCTACACCGAGCCCGCCGCCGCCACGAGCGACGCGATCATCGCGTTCGACCTCGACACCGGCGCGGTCCGGTGGACCAACCAGCTCACGCCGGACGACGCGTTCATCCTCAACTGCGGCGGCGACAACCCCAACTGTCCGGAGGAGGACGGCCCCGACTTCGACTTCGGCGCGTCGCCGGTGCTGGTGACGGCGGCGGACGGCCGCGACCTCCTCGTCATCGGCCAGAAGGCGGGGGTGGGCTATGCCCTCGACCCGGACCGCGGCGGCGCCGTCGTGTGGCGCTACCAGGTCGGGGCGGGCAGCGCCCTCGGCGGCATCGAGTGGGGCTTCGCGGTGGACGCCGAGAAGGCCTACTTCGCCAACTCGGACTACCTGACGCCCGAGCCGGGGGGCCTCGCCGCGGTGCGCCTGACGACCGGCGAGCTGGTCTGGTTCGCCGAGCCCCACGAGCCGGTCTGCGAGGGGTGCAGCCCGGCGCTGCTCGCCGCCATCACCGCCATTCCCGGCGCGGTCTTCTCCGGCGCCTACGACGGCCTGTTCCGCGCCTACGACGCCGGGAACGGCTCGGTCCTCTGGGAGTTCGACACCAACGGCGGGCACGAGACGGTGAACGGCGTCGAGGCCCGGGGCGGGTCGATCAACGGCCCCGGCCCGGTCGTCGTCGGCGGCATGGTCTACGTCAACTCGGGCTACGCCGCGTTCGGCGGCCGGCCCGGCAACGTCCTGCTGGCGTTCGGCGTCGACTGACGCGGCTGGCGCGGTCCGCGCCTCGGCCGACGACTGCGCGCCCGGCGTGCCGGCGGAAGGCTCGAGCCGGGGCTGGCCGCCGGGCGGCCGGTGTGCGGTTGGAAGGCTCGAGCCGAGCGCCGGGCCGGCCGAGTCCATCGGTACGACCGGAGATCGGCGAGTCCGCCGGGGGCTGAGTGGCGTGAGGCCGCTCGGAACCGTAGCGTGGGTCGAGTCCGCCGGCGGTTGGAGTAGCGTGGGGCGGGATCGATGCGTCTCTACAGCGAGCTCGCGAAGTGGTGGCCGCTCGTCGACGACCCGGCGGACTACGCCGAGGAGGCCGGCGTCTACGCCGACAGGCTGCAGGAGGCGTGCGACGGCCCGATCGAGTCCCTGCTGGAGCTGGGCTGCGGCGGCGGGAACACCGCCCTGCACCTGAAGCGGCGGTTCCCCCGCCTGACGCTCACCGACCTGTCGCCCGAGATGCTCGCGGTCAGCCGCGCCCTCAACCCCGAGTGCGAGCACCGGGTCGGCGACATGCGCACCCTGCGCCTGGGCCGGTCGTTCGACGCCGTCTTCGTCCACGACGCCGTCTGCTACATGACGACCGAGGCCGACCTGCGGCGCGCCATGGAGACGGCGTGGGCGCACTGCCGCCCCGGCGGCGCCGTGCTGTTCCAGCCCGACTACCTGCGCGAGAACTTCCGGGCGGCGGCGTCCACGGGCGGTTGCGACGAGCCGCCGCCCTCCGGATCCGGCGGGGGCTGCGGCCGCGGGCTGCGCTACCTGGAGTGGGTCTGGGACCCCGATCCGGGCGATACGGAGTACTTCGCCGACTTCGCGTTCCTGCTGCGCGAGCGCGACGGGTCGGTCCGCTCGGTGCACGAGCGGCATGTCGAGGGCCTGTTCGCGCGCGGCCGATGGCTGGACCTGTTGACCGAGGTCGGGTTCGAGCCCCGCTGCGTGCCGCTCGTGCTCTCGGACGTGGAGCCGGGCCGGCACGAGATGTTCGTCGGACGCCGGCCGCGCTGACGGATTCTCGTCGAGTCGGCCCGCTGGATCGACAGGTTGACGGCAGCTACAGTGGTGACTAGACTAGTCTTCTGTCTAGTCATTCACGCAGAGGCATCATGGCCGACAACAGATGGCAGGTGCAGGACGCGAAGGCCCGCTTCAGCGAGCTTCTCGAGACGAGCCTCTCCGACGGCCCGCAGATCGTGACCCGGCGCGGCGCCGAGATGGCGGTGCTCGTTCCCATCGATCAGTGGCGGCGGCTCGAACGGACGGCGAGACGGAACCTCAAGGAGCTGTTGCTGGCGCCCGAGGCGCGCACCGACGCCCTGACGCCGCCGCGTCCCACCCTTCGCGGCCGGACGGCGCCCCACTTCGAGTAGACCGGTGTATCTGCTCGACACGAACGTGGTCTCGGAGCTGCGTCGTCCCCGTCCCCATCGCGGTGTCCTGTCCTGGATTCGGAGCGTGTCCCCCGAACGCCTTCACCTGTCCGCGGTCACCGTCGGCGAGATTCAGGCCGGGATAGAGATCACCCGCGAGCGCGACGCCGCCAAGGCGGCGGAGCTGGAGGCGTGGCTCGCCGAGGTGCTCGCGAGCTACAGCGTCCTGCCGATGGACGCTGCCGCATTCAGAACGTGGGCGACGCTGATGCACCGGCGGTCGGATACGGAGATACAGGACGCGATGATCGCGGCCGTCGCCATCGACCGCGGAATGACCGTGGTGACCAGGAACGCCCGCGATTTTCGGCCGTTCGGTGTGCGAACCCTCGACCCGTTCGCCGACCGGGCAACGAAGACCTGAAGCTGGCCCGGGGCCGGACTACTCCGCCTGCAGCGCCTGACGGGGGTCCGCCTGGGCGGCCCGGCGCGCCGGGAGGAACGAGGCGGCGAGGGCCGCCGCGACCAGCACGAGGGCGGCGACGGCGAGGGCCAGCGGGTCGCGGGGGCTGCGGCCCTCGAAGAGCAGCGGCGCGACGAAGCGGCCGGCCCAGAGCGCGGTCAGCCCCCCTGCGACGACGCCGACCACGGCCAGCGAGAGACCGCGCGCGAGCACGAGGCGGAGGAGGTCCCACGCCTGGGCGCCGAGGGCGCGCCGGATGCCGAACTCCAGCTCGCGCTGGCGCACGCCGAAGGCGATGACCGCGTAGAGCCCGAGGGCGGCGAGGAGCAGGGCGAGCAGGGAGGCGGCGCCGAGCAGGCCGGTGCCGATGGTCCACGAGCGCATCCTTCCCGCGTGGACGTCGGACAGGGTCCGCACGCGGCTGGCCGGCAGGTCGGGAAAGAGCTCGGCGAGGGCGGCGAGCACGGAGACCACCGCGGGTGCGGGATTGCCCCGGGTGCGGACGATCAGACTTCGGCTTCCACGGACTGCCTCTGCGGTCTGGGGGTCGGCCGCCGCCTGCCCCAGCGGCACGTAGAAGTGGCCGACCCGATTGGTCTCCCGCAAGCCGAACTCGAGGGCGGATTCCGCCACACCGACGACCGTCGTGCAGTCGGACGTCTCTTCCTGGAGGAACAGGCAGCGGCCGACGGCGCTCTGCCCGGGCCAGATCTGCCGGGCGAACGCCGCGTTGACGACCGAGACCTTCTGCGTACCGGCGCGGTCCCTCTCGGTGAAGCCGCGTCCGTCGCGGATGTCCAGGCCCGACACGCGGAAGAAGTTGGGTGTCACATGGTTTTCGAAGGGGGCGAACGTCGGGGGGAGAGAGTCGAGGCCCTCGGGGCGCGGCATTCTCCGCCCGCTGGCTGCCGTCTGCGGCGTGTTGGTCGACTGCGCCACGTCCAGCACGCCGGGCAGGGCTCGTACGCGGGCCGCCAGAGCGTCTATCGTGCTCTCGGCGAGCGGCGTCCCGCCCCGGTCTTCGCCCAGCCGTACCGTCAGCACGTTCTCCCGCGCGTAGCCGACGTCGATTGCGCGCGCCGCCTCGAACGAGCCATAGAACATGGCGGCGCCGTTGAGGAGGACGAGCGACAGGGCGGCCTGCACCACGATCATGCCGGTACGGACCGGCGATCCCAGGTGTCGGGCTCCCCGCAGGCTGTCGAGCCGTTCGATGCCGCGGCTGCGCGCCGCGTACAGGGCCGGGAGCAGCGCGGCCGCAAGGCCGACCGCGAGCACCGCCGCGCAGGTGAACGAGATGGCGGACACGTCCAGCGGGGCACCGCCCCACTGGTATCGCGGGAGCAAGGTGACGCGCAGGACGCGGCCGGCCGCCGCCGCCACCCCCAGCGCCGCCGCGCCGGAGAGCGCGGCGAGCACCAGGCTCTCGACCACCAGCAGGCGGCCCACGCCCCATCGGCCCGCGCCGAGGGCGTGGCGCACCGCCAGCTCGCGCCGTCGCGCCGCGACTCGCAGCATCAGCAGGTTCGACACGTTGGCGGCCGCGACGAGCAGGACGGCCAGGGCGACGCCGCCAACGACCAGCGGCAGCCGCATGTCGCCGGCCAGGGCCGCCGGTCCGCGGGTTCTCAGGAGGGGGCCGAGCACGACGGCGGGTTCTGTCCCGGTCGGGTCCGTGTCGGCGCGGGCGGCCCTCAGCACGGCGGTCGCCGCCGCCTCCGCGGCCTCGGCGGAGACGTCGGGCGCGAGACGGACGAAGGCCGTGATCCCCGAGTTGGGGCTGAACGTTTCCGCGAGCTGGTAAGGCAGCCAGACGTCCACCGCGTTCGGCTCGGAGCCCGTGAAGCCGGGCGGCATCGCGCCGACGATCGTGTAGGTGACGTCGTCGAAGGTCACGGTGGCGCCGAGCGCCTCGCGGGCGCCGCCGAAGCGCCGTAGCCAGTAGGCGTTTCCGATGACCGCGACCGGCGCCGCCGCGGGGTCGTCGTCCTCGGGCAGGATGGAGCGCCCGAGGACCGGCCGGACGCCGAGCAGTGACAAGAAGCCTCCCGTGACCCGGGACACCTGGAGCTCCTCGGCGGTCTGGCCCCGGCCGTTGGGCGAGCGCCAGGGGAGGGAATCGCGACCGACGGCGGTGAACCGGTCGGTGTCGACGCGGAGCGCGGTGAACTCGCGCCAGCGCAGGTTGTCGTACACCCGGGTCCGGCCAACGCGGTCGTGCTGCCGTACCCACACGCGGTGAACGCCGTCCGGATTCTCGATGTGCGGCGGCGCCTGGAGAAAGAGCCGGGACAGCATCCCGTACATCGCCGCGTTGAGGCCGATGCCGAGGGCGAGGGTGAGGACCACGGCAGAGGTGTAGCCGGGGTTGCGCCGCATGCCGCGGATGGCGGACCGGATGTCCTGGAGCAGGCGCTCGGCGGGTCCCCAGCCCCAGCTCTCGCGCGTCAGCTCGCGGATCAGCGGGACGTTGCCGAAGTCGCGCTGCGCCGCCGCCCGCGCGTCTTCCGGAGACATCCCCGCCGCGATCCGCTCCTCCATCTCCATGGCGAGATGAACGCGGATCTCTTCGTCCAGCTCCGATTCCTGCTGCTGCCGGTGCCAGAGCGAGCGCAGCCGGGCGTAGACCTGCCGCCACATCGCCGTATCCTCCCCGGGTCCGGGAATCGCCGCCTTGCGGCTCCCGGCCCGATCCGACCCCCCAGCGGGTCGACTGCCGTCCTGGCCCGGAGTGCGTCGCCTGCGGCTCCGCTCGCCGCACAACCAACCCCGGCCAGGAGTCTACGGCGCCGCCCCTACGGCCCCGATTCCTGCTCGGCCGGACGCAGCACCCGCGCCATCGCCACCGACAACTGCTCCCAGCGCGACTGCTGCGCCGTGAGGTGCTCGCGGCCGGTCGGGGTGAGGCGGTAGTAGCGGGCGCGCTTGCCCTTGTCCGACTTCTTCCACTCCGCCGCGATCCAGCCGCGCCCCTCCAGCTTGTGCAGGGCGGGGTAGAGCGAGCCCGTCTCGATCTGCAGGGCGTTCTCCGAGACGCGCTGGACGTGCTTGGCGATGGCGTGGCCGTGCGAGGGCCCGTACAGGAGGGTGCGCAGGATGAGCAGGTCGAGAGTGCCGTAGAGCAGCTCGATCCGGTTGCCCGCGGAAGCTGTGGTCATGTAGATAGGCTACTCCATGTTGGGTAGTGTGTCTACGAAGAAACGCGCTTGCGCCCGCCGCGGTTCCGCTCTTGTCCTGTGCTCCCGAGCATGCCATTATCGTCTGCCGCCGAATCACGGAGCCGAGACATGCGGATGCCGGGAATCGTGATACTGGTGCTGTCGCTGCTCTTGCCGACGGGTGCGGCAGGGAGCGAGGGCCGGCTGCCCGACGCGGCGCAGGCCGGCGACCATGCCGCGGTGGAGCGGCTGCTCCGGGCCGGCGCCGACGTCGACGACCGCGCGGCCGACGACACCACCGCCCTCCACTGGGCCGCGTATCGCAACGACGCGGAGCTCGCGACGCTGCTGCTCGCGGCCGGCGCCGACCCCAACGCCGCCAACCGCAACGGCGCCACGCCCCTCGGCATGGCGTGCGCCAACGCCGGGTCCGGCCGGGGAACGGGCCCGGACCTCGTCATGCGTCTCCTGCAGGCCGGCGCCGATCCGAGCCTCGCCCCCGTGGGCGAGCCGCCGCTGCTGACCTGCGCGCGGACCGGCGGCACCCGCGCGGTGCGGGCGCTGCTCGCCCACGGCGCCGAGGTCGACGCGACGGACGCGTGGCGGGGGCAGACGGCGCTGATGTGGGCGGCGGCCGAGAACCACACCGCGGTGCTCGGCGAGCTGCTGGAAGCCGGGGCCGGGGTCGACGCCGAGTCCACCGGCGGGTTCACGGCCCTGCTGTTCGCGGTGCGGCAGGACGCGCAGGCGGCGGTCCGCCTGCTCCTCTCGGCGGGGGCCGATCCGGGAGTCGCCGCCCCCAACGGGCAGACCGCGCTGCGGGTGGCCATCGCGAACCGGCACTACACCGTGGCCGGCCTGCTCCTCTCGGCAGGGGCCGACCCCACGGTGCGGGATCGGCGGGGCAACACCGCGTTGCACGACCTCGTGACGTCGCGCTCGCCCGCGCGCCACCTCGGGAACCAGTTCGTGGCGTTCAACCGCGAGGACCCGTCCCAGCTGCCGAGCCTCGAGCTGATGGATCGGCTGCTCGAGGCGGGCGCCGACCCCGACGCGCGGACCGAGCCGGTGCCAATCCGCCACGAGCGGTGGACCGACGAGGGCATCTTCAGCGCGGGGCGTCCGTTCATGGACAACCGGGTCAACCTGGGCGGCGCCACCCCCTACCTGCTCGCGGCCCAGGCCGCCGACGTCGTGGCGATGCGCCGGCTCGCCGAGCGCGGCGCCGACCCGCGGCTCGCGACCTACGCCAACAACACCGCGGTGATGCTGGCGGCGGGGGTGGGGCACGTCGAGGGGTCCCGCCGTTTCCGGCCCGAGTCGGAGGCCCTCGCGGCGGTCCGGCTGGCCCTCGACGCCGGGGTGGACGTCAACGCCGGCAACGCCAACGGTCAGACCGCGCTGCACGGCGCGGTGTACCGGGCGGCGGACACGATCATCCGCCAACTGGTCGACGCCGGCGCCCGCATGGACTTCGCGGACGAGCTGGACCGGACCGCCCTCGACCTCGCCGAGCAGGGCTTCAACCAGGTCGCGAGCCTGATCCGCCGCGACCGCTCGGCGGCGCTGCTGCGCTCGCTCGGGGCGAAGTCGAGTGAATCGGACGCGGCGGCGCCGGCCGGGCGATAAGGACAGCGATCGACCTGGCAGGGTGACCTCAGTGTCCTGACCCGGGCGATACCGTTCCGCCACGGAGGTGTTGGCGTGAGAACCCGACGACATCGGCGGCGTGGCGGGTGGTGGCTGCCGGTGGTGGCGGTCACAGGGTTTGCGTCCCCGGCCGTCGCGGCCCAGGCGCCGGCTCCCGCGGACGCCACGGCGGCCGATGCGGTGGCGGTGGTCGAGCGTTACTGCCTCGCGTGCCACAACCGCCGGCTGCGCACGGCGGGGCTCGCCCTCGACGAGCTCGACGCCGCCCACCCCGAGGCCCGGCCCGAGGTGTGGGAGAAGGTCGTCGGCCGGCTCCGCACCCGGACGATGCCGCCGGTGCCCCGGCCCCGGCCCGACGAGGCGGCCTACGAGGCGGCGGCGGGGTGGCTGGAGACGGCCCTCGATCGCGCGGCGGCGGCGCGGCCCGACCCGGGACGGCCCCTGCTGCACCGGATGAACCGAACCGAGTACCGGAACGCGGTGCGCGACCTGCTGGCCGTCGACCCCGACGTCAGCGCCCTGCCCGCCGACGACGCCACCTACGGGTTCGACAACATCGCCGACGCGCTGGGCACCTCGCCCCTGCTGCTGGAGAGCTACGTCACGACGGCCCGGAAGGTCGCCCGGCTCGCCGTCGGCAGCCCCGCCCTCGCGCCGGCGACCGAGACCTGGAAGACGCCCATCGACCTGACCCAGGACTATCACCTGCGCGACCTGCCGCTGGGGACGCGGGGCGGGATTCGCGTCGACCGGTACTTCCCGGTCGACGCCGAGTACGAGATCCGGGTCCGGCTCCGGCGCGGGGCCGGGGGCTCGATACGCGGCATCGGGGAGGAGCACGTCGTCGAGCTGAGCCTCGACGGCGAGCGCATCGGACGCTTCCCCGTCGGCGGCCCCGACGCCTATCGGCGGCCGGGCGGCGGGAACGCGGGTCTGGGGGTGAGCCCGGCGTTCACCGCGGACGAGCCGATGCGGGTGCGGCTGCCGATCGCCGCCGGCCGCCACACCCTCGTCGCCGCGTTCGTCGGCCGGCCCGCCGCCCTGTCCGAGCAGACCACCCGGCCGTTCCTGCGGAGCTACGTCTCGGCCAACAGCCGGCGGGGGCTCCCCGACGTCGACCGTCTCGTGATCGCGGGCCCGTTCGACCCCGCCCGGCCCGCCGAGACCCCCGGCCGGGCCCGCATCTTCACGTGCCGCCCCGCCGATGCCGCGGCCGAGCCGGCCTGCGCGCGGGACATCCTCGCGCGACTCGGCCGGCTGGCGTACCGTCGCCCGCTCGAGCCGCCCGAGCTCGACCGGCTGCTCGATTTCCACGGGGCCGGCCGCGCCGACGGCGGCTTCGAGGCGGGGATCGAGCTGGCCCTCCGTTACCTCCTCGCGAGCCCGCAGTTCATCTTCCGGATCGAGCCCGAGCCGGCCGAGGCGGCCCCCGGCGACGCCTATCCGCTGACCGGCTTCGACCTCGCGTCGCGGCTGTCGTTCTTCCTGTGGAGCAGCATCCCCGACGAGGCGCTGCTCGCGGCGGCCGGGGAGGGCCGGCTCGACGACCCCGACGGGCTCCTCGGGCAGGTGCGCCGGATGCTGGCCGACCCGCGGGCGTCGGCCCTCGTGGAGAACTTCGCGGGTCAGTGGCTCTACCTGCGCAACCTGGACCGGACGACCCCCGACCCGCCGACCTTCCCCGACTTCGACGACAACCTGCGTCGGGCCCTGCGACGCGAGACGGAGCTGTTCTTCGAGAGCCTGCTGCGCGAGGACCGCAGCGCCCTCGAGCTGTTGACGGCCGACTACACGTTCGTGAACGAGCGGCTGGCCCGGCACTACGGCCTGCCCGGCATCTACGGCGATCGGTTCCGTCGCGTGCCGGTGGCCGACCCCGCGCGCCGCGGCCTCCTCGGGCACGGCAGCGTGCTGACGGTGACCTCGTACGCCACGCGGACGTCGCCGGTGCTGCGCGGGAAGTGGATTCTCGAGAACCTGCTCGGCGCCCCGCCGCCGCCCCCGCCGCCCGACGTGCCCGACCTCGAGGATGCCGGGAGCGCCGAGGGGCTGTCCATCCGCGAGCGGCTCGAGCGCCACCGCGCCAACCCCGCCTGCGCGGGCTGCCACGCGCGGATGGACCCCTACGGCTTCGGGCTCGAGAACTTCGACGCCATCGGGCGGTGGCGCGCCTTCGGGGCCGACGGCGCCGCCGTCGACGCGGCGGACGTCCTGCCCGACGGGACCGCGTTCACCGGCCCCGTCGAGCTGCGCGAGGCGATGCTGCGTCGGCCCGAGACGTTCGTGCGGACGTTGACCCGCAAGCTGCTGACCTATGCGGTCGGCCGCGGGCTGACGTACCATGATGCGCCGGTGGTGCGCCGCATCGTGCGGGAGGCGGCGCCGGACGGCTACCGGCTGTCGGACCTCGTCGCCGGCGTCGTGCTGAGCGAGCCGTTCCGGATGAAGATGAAGCGGCCGGCGGCGGACGCGCCGGCCGTGGCGGACGCCGGACCGTAGCCGCTTGCGCCGCCGGAGCGGCCCGGACGCCACGCGGCGGCGGCGCCGCGGGTGGCGGGAGTGGTCAGGCGACGGTGCCGGGGCGCCCCCGGTGCCCGCGAGCGCGCCCGGCGGGTTGGTCGGGGGCGGCGGCAGTCGCGGCACACATCGGCGGAGCCGCAGGCGGCCGTTTCCAGGGTCGGAAGGGCGTGGAGCGAGAGTGCGGCGGCCCGAGGCGGTCGCTCCGCAAGGAGACACCGATGATCATCACGAAGACCGCGTTGCCCCGGCGGACGTTCCTGCGCGGCGCCGGCGCGGCGGTGGCCCTGCCGCTCCTCGACGCGATGGCGCCGGCCCTCTCGGCGATGTCCCGGACCGCGGCCGCCCCGGTGCGCCGGCTCGCCTTCACGTACATCCCGAACGGCGCCATCATGGAGCAGTGGACGCCGGCGGCGGCGGGGAAGGCGTTCGACCTGCCGCCGATCCTCGCCCCGCTGGAGCGGCACCGCGACCGCCTCGTGGTGCTGTCGGGCCTCGACTCGCGGCCGGCGGAGGCGGCCGAGGGCGAGGGCTCGGGCGACCACGCGCGGGCCAGCGCGGTGTGGCTGACCGGCGTGCACCCGAAGCGCACCGAGGGGGCCGACGTCCGCGGCGGCAAGACCATCGATCAGGTGGCGGCCGACGTCCTCGGCCGCGACACCCAGCTCCGGTCGCTCGAGCTCGCGGCCGAGGACTTCACGGCGGTGGGCGGCTGCGACATCGGCTACTCGTGCAGCTACGTCAACACGCTGTCGTGGCGCACCGCGACCACCCCGCTGCCCATGCAGACCGACCCCCGGGTGGTCTTCGAGCGGCTCTTCGGCGAGGGCCTCGGGGCCGACGCGCGCCGGCGGCAGCTCGCGCAGGACCGCAGCATCCTCGACGCCATCGTCGGCGAGGTCGGGCGCCTGCAGAAGCGGCTCGGCGCGGCCGACCGCTCGCGCGTCGACGAGTACCTCGACAACGTCCGCGAGGTCGAGCGGCGGGTCCGGAAGATGGAGGCGCGGGTCGGCCAGCACATCGAGCTGCCGGCCATGCCCGTCGGGGTGCCCGAGCTCTACGACGACCACGTGAAGCTGATGTACGACCTGCAGGCGCTCGCGTTCCGGGCCGACGTCACCCGGGTCAGCACGTTCATGCTCGCCCGCGAGGCCTCGACCCGCACCTACAACCACATCGGCGTGCCCGACCCCCACCACGCCATCTCGCACCACGGGAACGCGCCCGACAAGGTGGAGAAGCACGCGAAGATCAACGCCTATCACGTCAGCCTCTTCGCGCGCTTCCTCGACACGCTGCAGTCGACCCCCGACGGCGACGGCACCCTGCTCGACCACACCATGCTGCTCTACGGCGGCTGCATCGGCGACGGGAACCTTCATACGCACACCCGCCTGCCGGCCCTGCTCGCCGGCGGCGCCGGCGGCCGGCTCGCGGGCGGCCGCCACCTGCGGTACCCCGACGGCACGCCGATGGCCAACCTCCTGCTGTCGATTCTCGACACGGTGGACGTGCACCGCGAGCGCATCGGCGACAGCAACGGCCGGTTGACGGACCTGCTGTAAGGACTCCTGGCCGAGTCGCGCGAGCAGGCGCTGGACCGGATGGTCGAGAAGGCGGCCGGTTCGCCGGGGCGCCGCCGTCGGCCAGGAGTCTGCGCCGTAGAAGGCGCGGACTCCTGAGGGTTGGTCGGGCGCCCAGCGGAGCCGAAGGCGACGATGGGCGGGCGAGGAGTCGCCGCAGAAAGGCGCGGACTCCTGAGGGTTGGTCGGGCGCCCAGCGGAGCCGCACCCGACGATGGGCGGGCTACCGTCGGCCGGGCCAGTGCTGGACCTGGATCTCGGTCATCGGGAAGTCGGCGACGTTGGCCGTCGCCAGGGCGGCGTCGACGCCGGCCGCCGCCGCGGCGATCAGACAGTCGGCCTGGTGCAGCGTGACTCCCTGTCGGGCGAAGGCCCGGCGCCACGCACCCGCCCGCATGCCTTCGGACACGCCGAGCGGCGCGAGCCGCAGGCCGTTGAACAGACGGCGTGCGACCGCTTCCTCACCCGGGCGCAGGCCGCGCCAGATCTCCTCGACGGAGATCACGCAGGCCCACGGCTCCGTTCCCGTGCGGCGCAGGGCGGCGAGGCGGGCTGCGGCGGGCCGGCCTCGGAGCGCGTCGATGAGCACCGTCGAATCGAGGAGCAGGCGGGCCACCGGTCAACCCGTGCGGCGAGGATCGGCGTGACGCTGCCGCCGCACCCACGCCGCGGGGTCGTCGTCCCACTCGTGGCCGGTGTCGGGCAGACCGCCGAGCGCGGCTTCGATGTCGTCCCAGCGTCGTTCGTTGTCGAGACCGCGCTGGATCAGCTCGCCGATGAACGCGCTTCGCCGCCTTGGGCCTGCCCGCCGGTCGATCTCCGCCACGAGGTCGTCGTCCAATGCTATGTGCAAACGCATGGGCCTGAAACTAGCATAGTACGCACACGCCGTCCATTCGACCATCGGCCCCTCGCCGCCGATTCCAACGGCCAGTGAAGGAACCTGCGATCCGCTCGCCGGCGCGGGAAGGGGCGCCTGATAGAGCCCGCGGCGTCGTACGGCGCCGGCTCCTACGGCCCCGACTCCTGGTGGTTTCCATTCCCGCTGGGGGGTGGGTCGCCGGTGATGGCGAAAGCGATGGTCGTCATTCCGCGCCGGCCGGTTGCCTGCTCCACCCGATCGGTCACGGGGTCCTCCACGTGGCCCACCTCGATGGTCTGGCGCGCCGCTTCGGTCTCTTCGCGCGCCGCTCCCTTGAAGCAGAGCGGACACGGGGGGAGATCGTCGCCGCCCATCCGCACCGGGGGGCCGTAGGTGCGGCAGGCGACGGGGCGCCACGCGTAGACGGTGCAGGCGCCCGAGTCGGGGTCGAGGGCGGGGCAGGGGTCCGACGCGAAGGTCTCGTAGAACCGTTCCTCTTCCGCTTCCGTGGCGAAGACGCCCGCCCGGCCGGCGCCGAACGCGTGCGCCTGCCGCGTCACCGCCGCCGCCGCCCGGCCGCGCACCGCGGCGGCCAGGCCGGGCTCGGTCTCGGCCAGCGCGCGCAGCCCCTCGCGGAGCCGCCAGGCGTCGAGCTGGGTGATGGCGAACGGGCCGAAGCAGCAGGGCGTGCACCCCGATTGGCACACGAGATGGGCCCCGGCCGCCGTGCGCGCCCGGTCGAGCGCGGCATCGACGAGGGCGAGCAGCCGGCGGTCTCCCGCCTTCAGCGACGTGGTACGCGGATCGGGCGCTTCTCCGCGCGCGGTCGGCCGCTCGGATCCCCGGTCGAGATCGGCCCGAGCGGCCCCGGTTTCCGGTTGTGCGTCGCGGGTATCCACCATCGCTCGCGTCTCGTCCGCCGCGCGCGGCTGCCCCTCGCGCACCAACGGGCTCATCGGCTCTCCGCCGCGACCCGTTCCACCTCGCGCAGCACCCGCAGCAGGTTCCCGCTCCAGAGCTGGGCGATCTCGGCCTCGGTGTAGCCCCGGCGCACCAGCTCGAGGGTGACGTTGAAGGTCTCGCCGGCGTGGTTCCAGCCCTCGACGCCGCCGCCCCCGTCGAAGTCGGAGCTGATGCCGACGTGGTCGAGGCCGATCAGCTCGACCGCGTAGTCGATGTGGTCGACGAACGTGGCGACGTCGGCGGCCGGCCACTGCCGGTCGATCTCGGCCATGCGGCGGTCGTACTCGGCGCGGGCCGCCTCGCCGAGGCCGGCCGGGTCCGCGGGGCCGAACCGGGGCAGCCCGACGTCCGCCCGCAGGGCCCGGACGGCGTCGTCGCGGGCAGCGGCGGTGTTGCTGACGAAGGCGCCGAGGGCGACGGCGTGCATGACCCCGCCGTTGTCGCGCAGGGCCAGGAGCTGCTCGTCGTCGAGGTTGCGCGGGTTGTCGGCGAGGGCCCGGACGCTGGAGTGCGAGGCGATGACCGGCGCCCGCGACAGCCGCACCGTGTCGAGCATCGCGGCCCGCGACGCGTGCGAGACGTCGAGCATCATGCCCAGCCGGTTCGCCTCGGCGACGACCTCGGCCCCGAAGGCGCTGAGGCCGCCGTGCTCGGCGGGGGCGTCGCCGAGGTTCGGCCGGGGGTTGGCCGAGTCGGCGATGTCGTTGTGCCCGTTGTGGACGAGGCCGAAGTAGCGGGCGCCGAGGTCGTGGTAGGTCTGCATGAGCGACAGGTCGCGCCCGATGACCCAGCCGTTCTCGATGCCGATGGCCGCGATGGACCGGCCGCCGGCGGCGATGCGCTCGAAGTCGTCGGCGGTGTAGGCGAGCTCGATGCGGTCCGGATACATCTCCTCGGCCATGCGGCGGATGGCCTCGAACTTCGTCATCGCGTCGGCCTTGGCCTGCGCCTCGTTCTCCGGCGTCCGCTCGGTCTGCCCGACGTAGACGACGAAGAAGCCGGCGTCGAGCCCGCCCTCCTCCATCTTCGGCAGGTCGACCTGGCGCCGCCCGCGCACCCCCGGGTCGACCGCCTCGGTGGCGAAGTCGAGGGGAATGTCGTCGTGGGTGTCGATGGTCAGCACCCGCTCGTGGATCGCGCGCGCCCGCTCGACGAGGGCCGCCTCGGTCTCCTGGGCCTGGGCCGCGGCCGCGGGCGGGGCCGCCGCCCCGGCGCCGAGCAGCATCAGCCCCGCCAGCACCGCCCGCGCCCACCGCACGCCGTCCCCTCCGCGAACCAACCTTGCCGCGAGCGTGGTCATGACGCCTCCTCCCTCTCGGTCCGGCTCCGCCCTTGTGGGGGTTCGCCGCCCCTGTCTATACTCGGATCAGGGCCCCGACGGCAATACCCGCCGTGTCGCTACGCCATGCTCTCCTGCCAGCGCTCCGCGTTCACCCTGCCCGACGGCGTGCACTACCTGAACTGCGCGTACATGGCCCCGCTCGCCGCCGCCGTCCGCGCCGCCGGCATCCGCGGCATCGACCGGCGGACGGCCCCGCACCTCATCCGCCCCGAGGACTTCTTCGACGAGAGCGACCACCTGCGCTGCCTGTTCTCGCGGGTGGTCAACGCCCCCGATCCGAACCGCGTGGCCATCGTCCCCTCGGTGTCCTACGCGCTCGCCGCCGTCGCCCGCAACGTCCCGGCCTCGCGCGGCGACAACGTCGTCGTCCTCGAGGAGCAGTTTCCCAGCAACGTCTACGTCTGGCGCCGGCTGTGCGCCGAGCGCGGCCTCGAGCTTCGCACCGTCGAGGCGCCGGCGCCCGACGCCCGCGGCCGGGCCCTCGAGTGGAACATCCGGCTGCTGTCGAGCATCGACCGGCGCACCGCCCTCGTGTCCGTCCCTCACGTCCACTGGGCCGACGGCACCCTGTTCGACCTCGAGCGGGTCGGCGAGCGCGCCCGCGACTGCGGCGCCCTGCTCGCCGTCGACGGGACGCAGTCGGTGGGGGCGATGCCGTTCGACGTCCAGCGCGTCCGCCCCGACGCCCTCGTCTGCGCCGGCTACAAGTGGCTGCTCGGCCCCTACTCGACGGGGCTCGCCTACTACGGGCCCGCCTTCGACGAGGGTACGCCGATCGAGGAGAACTGGATCACCCGACGCGGCAGCGAGGCGTTCGCCGGGCTCGTGCGCTACCGCGACGAGTACCAGCCCGCCGCCCTCCGCTACGACGTCGGCGAGCGCTCGAACTTCGTGCTCCTGCCCATGCTCGTCGCCGCCCTCGAGCTCGTCCTCGAGTGGACGGTCCCCGCGATAGAGGAGTACTGCCGCGCCCTGACGGGGCCCCTCGCCCGCACCCTGCGCGAGCGCGGGCATTGGGTGGAGGAGCCGCGGTGGCGCGGCGGCCATCTCTTCGGGGTGCGGGTGCGCGAGTCCGTCGACCGGGCGCGGCTCGCCGAGCGCCTGCACGAGCGGCAGGTCGCGGTGTCGTTCCGCGGCGACGCCATCCGCGTCGCGCCCCACCTCTACAACGACGCCGACGACACCGCCGCCCTCCTCGACGCCGTCGAGTGACGCGGACGCCTCGAGTCGCCCTGCTCGCGAGCGCGGCTCGTGAACATCGATCGTGACCGCTTCCTCCACTCACATCCCGCGCAGGAGGCGCTTCAATGCAGCAGGTGTCAGGATGGGCACCGGGAACACCGAGGCGAGAACGAGGAGGTCGCCGTCGCCGGTCACCAGCGCATCCGCCCGACCCGACAGGGCGAGATCGAGGAACGGGCGATCGAAGGGGTCGCGGCACTCGGGGATCGCAACCTCCGTCCTCGCGGTGATCGTCTCGCACCAGGGCAGGTAGTCTGCGAGCACATCCTCGCGCTCTTCTTCGGTCAAGCGGAACTTCGGGTAGCAGAGCACCCGGAGCAACTCCCTCGTGGTCTCGCCGCCGGCCAGCGGCACGATGGCGCCGGATCGCCAAGCTGTCCGCAGCCAGGAGAGCGAGCTTCGGGGGAAGAGCAGGGCCGACACCAGCACGTTGGTATCGAGCACCACGCGCGGCGGAGTCATTCACCCCGGCGAGCCCAGGTCACCGCCGCCGCCACGTCGGCTTCCGACAGGCCCAGCTCGACCATCTTCTTTCGCACGGCGTCGGCCCGACCGATGCGCACGGGCGTGAGCACGATCCGGCCGTCTTCCTGCGTGACGTCAAAATAACGGGTGTCCGGAAAGTCGGAGATCACCGTCTTGGGCAGGGTCAACTGGTTCTTGGATGTCAGCTTTGCAAGCATCAAGGATTCCAGGAGGAAAGGAAACAAGGCACCATTATACGGGCTCGTTCCTCGCGGCATGAGGCGGCGCGTTCCCCCCGGTCGGATGGCATCGGCCCGGCGCGGCTCGCCGCGGGTCCCTACGGGACGACGTCGGCGTCGCTGGCTCCCTCGTCGATCGGCGGGCGGAACTCGATGGGGATGCGCCGCGCGAAGTCGCGCAAGTGCCGGTCGGCCTCGGCGTCCTGCCCGAGCCGGTTGGCGACCGCGCCCAGGTAGTAGCTCAGGCCGGCCGTCACGAAATCCCGTTGCGCGGCGGTCAACAGGGCCAGGTGCGGGTCGCGCGCCGGCGGCGCCGACGCCGCCAGGCGCTGGAGGAAGGCCGCGAGCTCGGTGGAGTCGAACCATCCCGTCGTCCCCGCGCGCTCCTCGCGATGGGTGACCGGCGCCAGGTACTCGACGAGCGGCCGGTCGTCGGTGTTGACGGGCCCGGGCGGAATCAGCCCCTCGGCCGCGGACAGGTTCCCGGCGTAGAACGGAAGCGTGACCGCGAGGGCGGTGGCGTCGGGCAGCGGCGCCCCGCCGCTCAGGTGCCGCCCGTTGCGCTCTATCACGACGGGGTCGAGGCGGGTCGGCTCCACCGCGCCCACGAGCGCCACGAACGGGCTCGCCGGGCTGAAGGTGCCGCGCCACAGCGTCACCTGCTCGAAGACGGCCAGCATCGTGCGCGCCACGAGGTCGAACTCGCGGCGGGACACCTGGAAGAGCGGCAGCCACTGCACGAAGAGCCCCCCGGCCGTGAGCCGTTCGCGGGCCGCCTCGAAGTGCTCGCGGCTGTAGAGGCTGCCGACCCCGGCCCGCCAGGGGACGAACAGGTCGGCGATGATCGCGTCGTAGCGCTCTGCCGTGCCCAGCAGGTGATTGCGGGCGTCGCAGGCGCGGACCGACGCCCGGGGGTCGGTGAAGAGCCCGCCGCTCGTCGCGATGAAGTATGTCGCGGCGGCCGCGATCACGTCGGGCGCGATCTCGCAGACCAGCAGCCGCTCGACCGGGTGCCTCAGCGCGGCCCCCGCGGTGATGCCGGTTCCGAGGCCGAGGAGAAAGACCCGGCGCGGGTCCGGGTGGGTCATCAGGGGCAGCAGGGCCTGGTTCTGCTCCGGCTCGATGGCGCCCGTCCCGCCCAGCGTGTAGAAGTTGTTCATCTCGATGCGCCGGTACCCGGCGCGCTCGATGACGGCGACGACGCCGTCGGGGCCCTCCCAGGTGGCGAGCAGCGTCTCGCCGCGCTCCACGTCCACGTCGACGACGGTCAGCCGCGAGGCGTCGAGGGCGGTGCCGACCAGGGCGAGGGCGCCGAGGGTGGCCGCGGCGGGCGCGAGCCGGGCGCGAGGCGTCGTCCAGCCGCGCCAGGCCGACGCCAGGGCGAGGACGAGGTAGCCGGCGGCGATGAGCCGCACGCTGTTCCAGAGCCCGATCGACCCGAGCAGCACGAACCCGGCCGCGAGGGCGCCGACGACGCCGCCCGCCGTGTTGAGCGCGCCGAGGCGTCCGATGACGGCGCCCGGCGCGGCCGGCGACCCTTCCGCGGCGCGCAGCAGGTAGGGGAAGACGGCGCCGAGCAGGGCCGTGGGCACGAACAGCAGCAGCATCGTGTTGGCGAAGATCGAGGCGACGTAGGGGAGCCAGCCGTCGCCGGTGGCGAGGGTGCTGAGCCCGGCCGTCAGGTGGTGGAAGGCGAAGGGCGTGGCCGCGACGGCGAGCCCCGACAGCGTGAGGAGCATCCACAGCACCCGCTCGGGCGCCGCCCGTACGCGGCAGAGGCGGTTCGCGATGGCCGAGCCGGCCGCCAGCGCGGCGAGGAACACCACGAGGACGGTGGAGAAGGTGTAGACCGAGTTCTGCAGGACCTGGGCGAACATCCGCGTCCAGAGCACCTCGAGCCCGAGCGCGAACACGCCGGAGAGGCCGGCAACGGCGGCGAGGAGCCACCAGGAGCCGGGCCCGTCGACCTGCGACAGGCGCCGCTGACGGTCGGCCCGGACGTCCCGAGCCAGCGCGGCTCCGTGCGCGTCGACCCTCGACAGCCGCCACGCGATACCGGCGACGGCCACGTTGACGGCCATGGCCAGCAGATACGCCCGGTCGAAGCCGAGCGCGAGCGGCAGCACGAACCCCGCGAGGAACGCACCGGCGGCCGCGCCGATGGTGTTGACCGCGTACAGCAGCGCTCCATGGCGGCCGAGCTCGTCCGGCCGTCGCACCAGGTGCTGGCCCAGGACCGGCAGCGTGCCGCCCATGAGGGCGGCCGGCGGGAGGAGCACCACCGTCGCCAGGGCGACCCGGAACGCGTTGAAGGCGGCGGGCCGGTCGACGAGCGCGTCGTAGAGCGGGCCGTAGAGCTGGAGGTAGACCTCGAGCAGCACGAAGTAGAGCGCCGCCGACGCCGCGATGCCCAGCTCGATCCAGGCATAGGCCCGCAGGGGCGAGCGGAGCCGCGGCGACCAGCGGCCGAACACCGCGCTGCCGACGGCGAGGCCGAGGAAGAAGACGGCGAGGGTCGTGGAGGCCGCGTACGCGGTGCTCCCGAACAGCAGGCTCAGCTCCTTGAGCCAGAGCACCTCGTAGACGAGGCTGACCGCGCCGGACAGGAAGACGAGGCCGGCCAGCCGGGCGCGGTGCCGGGAACCGTTCGATCGCGGGAGTCGGGCCGCCGCGTGCATGACCGTCCGATGGTACACGTCCGGCCGGCGGCCCCACACGTGGCGGACTGGTGCTTGTCGAGCCGGGGCGCTTGGCAGGGGCCCCGGTGCGGTGGGCGAGTCCCGCGTCACACGTCGGTCAGGTACCCCAGCGCGCCGGTGCTGTCGCCGAAGGTCTCCACCGGCAGCCCCAGCTTGTCGAGGACCGCGACGTGCAGGTTGGCGACGGGGGTGTCGGACGGATAGCGCAGGTGGCGCCCGCCGCGGACCCGCCCCGCCGCGCCGCCCGCGAGCAGGGTCGGCAGGTCGAGGTGGAAGTGGAGGTTGCCGTCGCTGATGCCCGAGCCGTAGATGAACAGCGAGTGGTCGAGCAGCGAGCCGTCGCCGTCGGGGGTCGCCTGCATCTTCTCCAGGAAGTACCCGAGCTGCCGGATGTGGTGGGTGTTGATGCGGGCGAGCATCGCGAGGTTCTCGGGGTCGTTCTGGTGGTGCGAGTACCCGTGGTGGCCGCCGGGGACGCCGATCTCGGGGAACGACCGGCCGCTGACCTCCTTGCCGAACATGAACGTGCTGACGCGCGTCAGGTCGGTCTGGTAGGCGAGCAGCAGCAGGTCGAACATCAGCCGGCAGTGCTCCTCGAAGGTGTCGGGAATGCCCACCGGCTGCTCGACGACGGGGATCTCGCGGTCGCTCTGCTCCTCCGCCATCTGGATGCGCCGCTCGACGTCGCGCACCGCGTCGAGGTACTGCGCGAGCTTGAGGCGGTCGCCGGCCCCGAGGGCGCGGCGGAGGGCGTCGGCCTCGCCGGTGACGAAGTCGAGGATGCTGCGGTCCTGCCGCAGGCGGGCGAGCCGCGCCTGGACGTCGGTGCTGTCGGTGGCCCCGAACAGGCGCTCGAACACCGCCCGCGGGTTGTTCTCCATCGGCAGCGGGGTGGTCGGGGTGCGCCACGCGATGGTGTTGACGTAGGCGCAGCTGTAGCCCTGGTCGCAGGCCCCGAGCACCTCGACCGAGTCGATGGCGAGCTCGAGCGACGTGAGCTGGGTCTCCTGCCCGAACGCGCGGGCCGCGATCTGGTCCATCGAGGTGCCGGCCTGGATGTCGGGCCCCTCGGTCTTCTTGACGTGCACCCCGGTCAGCCACGTCGACGCGGCGCGGGCGTGGTCGCCGACCCCCTCGCCCTCGCGCGGGATGGCGACCTTGTCGGCGAGGCCGCTCAGCACGTTCACGTGCTCGCGCACCGGCGCCAGCGGCTCGAGGACGGGGGTCAGCTCGAGCGGGCCGGCCGCGCCCGGCGGGGTCCAGGCGCGCATCTCGACGCCGTTGGGGACGTAGACGGCCCCGAAGCGGCGGACCGGGGCGGCCGCGGTGTTGCGGGTCGCGGCGAGGGCCGGCACCATGCCGTCGAGGAGCGGCAGCGACAGAGAGGCGCCGAGGCCGCGGAGCACGGTGCGGCGAGGCAGCGTCTTCTTCGTGATCATCATGGGTCCAGGCTCCCTGTCCCGGTGTAGCCACTGCGGCTCCGCCACTTGCGGCGCTGCCGCGCAACCGATCCTACCGCAGTCCGCGCCGTCTCGACGCGGCCGCCTCGCCCGGCCATCGCCGCCCGCCGCTCCGATTCGCCGGTGCGTCGCCGCCTCCGTTCCGAGGCCGCCTCGCCGGCCGCTCCGATCGCCGGCCGCTCCGCCGGTGCGTCGCCGCCTCCGTTCCGAGGCGGCACCGTTCTCGGGGGACCGATGCTACTGCGCGCGGCCGTCGCCCGCTTCCGGCGCCCGCCGCATCTGAAACGGCGTGCTCTCGACGATGCCCCGAATGAGCGACGACCACCGGTAGCCCCCGGGCCCGGCGTCCCGCAGAATCCGGCGAACGGCCGGCGCGTCGTAGTGCTCGAGCCCCCGGCCGAGGGCATAGGTCATCAGCTTCTCGGTGACCGTCGTCGCGAACTCGGTCGCCCACGGCTCGCGCAGCAGGGCCTCGCGGAACGCGGCGGGGCCGTCGAAGGGGACGCCGTCGGGCAACGCGCCGGAGGCGTCGATGGGCGTGCCCGCCCCGTCCTCGCGCTCGCGCCACCGGCCCACCGCGTCGAAGTTCTCGAGGGCGAACCCCAGCGGGTCGATCTTGGCGTGGCACGTGGCGCAGGCGGGGCTGGCCCGGTGCCGCGCCATCCGCTCGCGCATCGTGGCCGGGGCCGCCCGCTCGTCCGGCTCGTCGAGCTCGGGGATGTCCGGGGGCGGCGGGGGCGGCGGCGCCCCCAGCAGGTTCTCGAGCAGCCACTTCCCGCGCAGCACCGGCGAGGTACGGTGGGGATAGGAGGTCACCGTCAGCAGGCTGCCGTGACCCAGCAGGCCGGCGCGGCGGTCGTCCCGGTACGCCACGCGCCGAAAATGGCTGCCGTAGACGCCGGGCATGCCGTAGTGCCGGGCCAGCCGCTCGTTGACGAACGTGTAGTCGGCCCGCAGCAGGTCGAGCACGCCGCGGTCCTCGCGGATCTGGCTCGCGACGAACAGCTCGGTCTCCTGCCGGAGCGCGTGCCGCAGGTTGTCGTCGAAGTCGGGGAAGCGGCCCGGGTCGGGGGCGGTGCCGCGCAGGTTGCGCAGGTAGAGCCACTGCCCCGCGAAGTTCTCGAGCAGCGCCCGCGCGCGCGGGTCGCCCAGCATCCGGCGGACCTGCTGCTCGAGGACGCCCGGCTCGCGCAGCCGGCCGCGCGCCGCGAGGTCGACGAGCTCGTCGTCGGGGATGCTGCTCCAGAGGAAGAACGACAGCCGCGAGGCGAGGTCGAGATCGCCGAGGCGGTACGGCGTGCCGGGGGCGGTCCCGGCGGGGGGCTCCTCGACCCGGAACAGGAACTTCGGCGAGACGAGAAGCGCCTCGATCGCCCAGCGGACGCCGTCCTCGAAGCCGCCGCCTTCCTGCCGCCCCGCCGCGTAGGCGGCGAGCAGGGGACCGGTGTCGGCGGCGGTCACCGGCCGCCGATAGGCGCGCCGCGCGAGGGCGCCGACGATGCGCTCGGCGCAGGCGCCCTCTTCCGCGGGCGCGTCCGGGTAGCAGGTGAAGATGGCGCTTCGGCTCGGCGTGTCGGCCGGGGTCCGCCCCGCGTACGGCCCGACGATCTCCACCCGCTCCACCGACGGGGCGTTCGGATAGAGGGTGAACGCGAAGCTCGTGATGGGGGGCGGCGGCGGGCGCCCGTCCACGGGCAGCGACCGCTCCAGCGCCTCGACGAACGAGACCCCGAGCAGACGGGTGCCGGCCGCGACGCGGACGCGCACATCGAGCGGCGCCCGCTCGCCGAGGTCGAAGCGCCCCACCCGCTCGCGGTCGACCCGGACCTCCAGGGCGTGCCCGGCCCGCGACCGGCCCCGCAGCGCGACCCGGATGACGTACTCGGCGTCGAGCGGGAAGTGGTGGCGCACGGCCAGCCCGCCCCGCGACCCGAACGGCAGGTCGTCGCTCACCCGCCCGTCCTGGGCGAGCAGCGGCGACGTGCGGTAGAGGGCGGTGGTGGGGCGCAGGGTCGGGTCGCCGACGGCCTGGCGGCTGATCTTCGCGGCGGCGAGCAGGTAGCGTTCGAGCAGCCCCGGCGAGACGGTGAGGACGTCGCCGATGTTGTCGAAGCCGTACCCCGACTCGTCGGCCGGCAGCAGGGCCTGGCCGTCGACCTCGAGGGCCAGCAGGTCGCGGACGGCGTTGACGTACTCGGCCCGGTTCAGCCGCTGCAGCGCGGGCCGGCCCGGATCGGGCGCGGCCTCGGCCGCGCGGTCGAGGGCGGTCTCGAAGTACGCGACGAGCGCGGCGTAGCTCTCGGCGTCGGGGCGCGGCCGCGGAGACGGGGGCATCGTGCGGGTCCGGAGCTTCCTCAGCACCTTCTCCCAGACCGCGGCGTCGTCCGCGACGTGCGCGGGGTCGACGTCCTGGAGAGAGAGGCCGGCGGTCAGGGTGCGGGCGTTGTGGCAGGTGACGCAGTAGCGGTCCAGCACGGCGCGGGCGGAGGCTGCCTCGGCCGGTACGCCGGGCGGCGGCGGGGCCGGTACGCCGGGCGGCGGCGGGGCCGGTACGCCGGGCGGCGGCGGGGCCGGTACGCCGGGCGGCGGCGGGGTCGCCACGTTGCCCTGCCGATGCACGGCGCCGACACGCACGGCCTCGGTCGGGGCGTCGGGCGGAGGTTGTGCCGCTACGCCCGCGCCGGCCGCCGCCACGGCGACGGCGGCGAGGCCCGCGATGCCGATGATCCGTGCCGCGCTGCCTGTCATCCCTACCTCTCCGGCGTCACGGCCGCAGCCTGTGCCGCCACGGTGACAGCGGCGACGCGGCGATGCCCGATGATCCGTCTTGCCCCGTCCACCGAGCGGCCTCTCGTCACCGCCGCAGCCGGCCCGGTGCCGCGGCGACAGCGGTGACGCCGATGATCCGTCCTGCGCCGCCCGCCATCCGGTCAGGGCCGCGGCTGGGCCGCTGCCTCGTCGCCGTAGTTCGTCAGCCCGAACGTCAGCTGGATGCCCGCGTCGGGGTCGGCGCCCAGCGCCCGCAGCCGCGCCGCCGCCTCGGCGTGGCGCACGAAGGTGGTGCAGCAGATGAGGTGCCCCTCGGCGATGCGCAACGGCGTCTGCTCGGCCCCGTTCAGCCCGTCGATGTCGGCGCCCCGGCCCACGAGGAACTCGATGACCCGGTTGGCGTTGTGGTACGCCGCCGCGTGCAGGGCGGTCTCGCCGTGGGCATTGGCCGCGTTCACGTCGAGGCCGAGGTCGAGGCCCGCCGCGAGGGCCGCGGTCGCCTTCTCCTCCGTCCAGTCGTAGTAGGTGATGTCGGTGGCGGCGCGCTTGCCCAGGCCCGCCGCCAGCATCAGGGCGGTGGTGCCGTCGTCGGTGGTCGCCCGCGGGTCGGCGCCGGCGTCGGCGAGCCGGCGCATCATGCCGGCGTCGGCGGACTTGGCGGCGACGAGGAACGGGGTCGACCCGATCTGGGTCAGCCGGCCGGAGCCGGGCGACGTGAAGACGCCGATCTCGAACGCGTTGGTCAGGCGCTGCGGCCGCTCGAGGCGGGCGTTCGGGTCGGCCCCGCGCGCCAGCAGCGCCTCCGCCACCGCCGGCTGCCCGGTGGCCGCGGCCAGGTGCAGCGCCGTGTACCCGGCCTCGGCGGGATGCGGGTCCGCCCCCGCTTCCAGCAACTGGAGCGCGATGGCGGGGTGGCGCTTGGTCAGGGCCAGCATCAGCGCCGTCACCCCGTCGGGCCCGGCGTCGTCCACCTCGGCCCCCGCCGCGAGGAGGATGCCCACGGACACGGCGTCGCCGGCCAGCACCGCGTAGAGCAGGGGCGTGAACCCGCCCTCGGGCCGCGGCGGGTCGCGATCGCCGTCGCGGGGCAGCGACGCCGGGTTGACCGCCTCGAACCGGCTCAGCACCCTCGCCTCGCGCACGATGGTCCGCCCCGGACGGGTCAGGACCGTGGTGCGCGCGTCGACGTCCGCCCCGACCTCCGCGAGCACCGTCACGACGCGGGGGTGGGCCTCGGCCGCCGCCCACATCAGCGCCGTCTGTCCGCCCGCGGCCGCGGCGTCGACGTCGGCGCCGGCCGCGACGAGCCGGCGCACCACCGCGACGCTGCCCGAGCGGGCGGCCATCATCAGGGCGGTGCCGCCGGCGGGACGGGCGACGTTCGGGTCGGCCCCCGCCTGCAGAAGCCGCTCGACCATCGGCGCGCTGCCGTTCTCGGCCGCGAGCATCAGCGGGGTCATGCCGAGCTCGTTCGCGGCGTTCGGGTCGGCGCCCGCCAGCAGCAGCAGGTCGGCCGTCGCCGCGTCGTCGTGGTGCGCCGCCCACGCGAGGGCGGTCGCGCCGTCGGCCTGCGGGGCGTCGACCTCGATCCCCTCGGCGAGCAGGGCGCGCACCGCGCCAATGTCCCCGCGCCGGGCGGCGTCGGCGAGCCGCGCGTCGTCCGCCGGCGTGCTCGCGGCGACCTGGGTGCCCGGGGGTGCGGAAACGGCCGCGGATGCGTGCGGTACCGCCAGGCCGACGATCACGACGAACGCCGACGCCAGCGCGAGGGGCCGCATGGGCATGGGTTCCGTGAATGCTACTGCACCGACCGCTCAAGTTCCAGCCGGGACCCGACGGGCGCGGCCCGTCCCGTCCCGGGCCCGCTCATCGTCGCCCACGGCTCCGCTCGGCGTCCAACCAAACGCTCATGGCCGCGCGTCGCGCAGCCACCCCGACGGCATGAAAGTACGGCAGCCTGTCCGCGCTCACGGCACGCTACGCCGTCGAGGCCACATGGGCAGCCTCAAGCGCGAGCGTCGCTACGTAGCGCATGAACCGCGGCTCCTTGGCGACCCTCTCGTCGCGTCAGAGGTGGTGTGTCTTCACCACCGTGTACTTTCACGGCAATCCTGCAGGAGTCGGCGCCGTTCTACGGCGCAGGCTCCGGCTCGGCCGGCGTGAACTTCTGGACGCGGCGCCCGTCGAGGGTCTCGCCCACGAACAGGTTTCCCCGCGAGTCGACGGCGAGGCTGTGGGGCGACTCGAACTGGCCGGCCCACCGCCCGCGGCGGCCGAACGTGGCCGCGACCTCCAGGGTGTCGCGGCTCAGCACGTGGACGGCGTGGGCCCCGCCGTCGGCGACGTACACGAGCCGCTGGTCGGGGTCGCGCGAGAACGCGAGGTCCCAGGGCGTCCCGCCGACGGCGCCGTCCCGAAGGGGGGCGGCGACGAGCGCCTCGGTCGCGAACGTCCCGTCCGGCTCGAACACCTGCAGGCGCTGGTTGCCGCGGTCGCAGACGTAGACCCTGGCGTCGGCCGACCGCCCCACGCAGTGCGGCGTGTTGAACTGCCGCGGCAGCGGCCCGTCCCGCGAGAACGGCGGCTGGGGGGCGTCGTCGGGCGGGTCGCCGTAGCCGCCCCAGTGGCGCCGGTACTCGCCGGTGTCGGCGTCGAAGACGATGACCCGCCGGTTGGTGTAGCCGTCGCTGACGTAGACCTCGTCGGTCTCGGGGTCGACGAAGATGTCGGTCGGCTGGCCGAGGAACCGCGTGCTGCCGCTGCCCGCGGTGCCGTTGCCGAACTCGCCGATCTGCAGCAGGAAGTCGCCCTCGGGGGTGAACTTGAGCACGTGGGCGTTGTCGGTGGTGGCGCGGCTCGACAGGTCGTAGGGGAGCCCGCCGCCGAAGCCGACCCACACGTTGTCGCGGTGGTCGACGTGGATGCCGTGCGTCTGCGTGCCCCACGCGTAGCCGTCGCCGGGTCCGCCCCAGCCGTGGACCACGTTGCCGTCGGGGTCGAAGGCGATGACCGGCGGGGTCGCCTCGGCCCCGCGCTGGCTGTTGGGCCGGTGGATGATCCACACGTTGTCGCGCGAGTCGGTGGCCACGCCGACGACGTTGCCGAGCAGCCAGTCGTCGGGGAGCGGCCGCGGCCAGTAGGGGTCGACCTCGAACGCGAGGGCGGCGGTCGGCTCCCCGGGGGGCGCGGCGGCGTCGCCGGCGGCCTCCGTGTTCTCCGCCTGCTCGCACCCGAGGAGCGGCAGGGCGAGCATCGGCAGCACCGCGAGCAGTCGTTGTGGCATGATGCCTTCGCAGTGTACGACACCCCGTTCGCCGTCGCATCGGCGGCGTCGCGCGGGGCATCCCGGCCCGCCCTGGCGCCGGAGGTCCGAGTCGCGGAACGGGCCGCCTCCCGCGGACAGGGCCGACTCGCGGCAGGGTCGATCGGGGTGGCGACGCCGCCAACGCGGCGGGGGAGCCGCGGCGACGATTCCGGGCTGACTCCATGCTGACGTCCGACGCCGTCAAGGCGAAGGCCCGCGGCCTCGGCTTCGATCTGTGCGGGGTCGCGCCGGCCGCCGCGTTCCCCGAGCTGGCCGCGTTGCGCGACTGGCTCGACCGCGGCTATGCCGGCGACATGGCGTACATGGCGCGCACCGCAGACCGGCGGGCCGACGTCCGGGCGGTGATGCCGTCGGCGCGGTCGGTCGTCGCCCTGGGAACCCTGTACAACACGGACCGGCCCTGCTCGACCGAGATCGGCGAGCCCGGCACGGCGCTGATCTCGCGCTACGCGTGGGGCGACGACTATCACGACGTCGTCGGCGAGCGCACCCGGGCCCTCGGCGCGTGGATGAGCGAGGCGCACGGCGGGCCCTGCGAGACCCGCGTCTACGTCGACACCGGGCCGGTGCAGGAGCGGGTGTACGCGCAGTACGCCGGCCTCGGGTGGATCGGCAAGAACACCTGCCTGATCAACCCCGACGTCGGGTCGTGGCTGTTCCTGTCCGAGGTGCTGTGCAGCGTCGCCCTCGAGCCCGACCCGCCGGCCCTCGACCAGTGCGGCGCCTGCACGCTGTGCCTGGAGGCGTGCCCCACCGGCGCCTTCCCCGAGCCGGGGGTGCTCGACGCCACCCGCTGCCTGTCCTACCTGACGATCGAGACGAAGGGGGCCATTCCTTCGGAGCGGCGCGCCGATCTGGGGGCGCACGTCTACGGGTGCGACATCTGCCAGGATGTCTGCCCCTACAACGCGGCGGCTCCGGTCAGCGACGACCCGGCGTGGCAGGCCCGGCCGGCCCTCGACCGGCCTTCCCTCGTCGAGCTGTGGTCGCGGTCCGACGCGGGGCTGCGGCAGGCCATCCGCAAGGGGCCGATGACCCGGGCCCGGGTGAAGCGGCTGCGCCGTAACGTGGCGGTGGCGATGGGGAACAGCGGCGCCGCCGCCGCCCGCGACGCGCTCGCCCCGGAGCGGTGCGCGAGCCGGCCCGACGCCGACTCCATCCGCGACCCGCTGGTGGCGGAGCACGTCGAGTGGGCGCGGGCCGAGCTCGGGCGGCGGCGCCGAGAGCCCCCGCCGTAGCCTGGCGCCGGCTCCCGGCGGGCCGGCCGGGCCGGGACGGCCGCCGGCGGGCTCCCCCGCCGGTCCTCGCGTGCACTATGATCAATGCGTGGCGAACGGCAAGAACAAGTCGCTGGCGCCGAGGCTGCTGCTCTCGATGCCCCAGCTCCACGATCCGAACTTCCGGCGGACGGTGGTGCTGCTCTGCGAGCACGGCGAGGAGGGCGCCTTCGGGCTCGTGCTGAACCGGAAGACGGACACGCCGGTCTCCTCGGTGGTGCGGCTGACCCCCCCGGTCGAGGTGCACAACGGCCTGCAGCTCTGGATCGGCGGCCCCGTCGAGCCCGAGCGGGGCTGGATTCTGATGGGGCACGAGCCGGCCGACGCCGAGTCGGTCGAGGTCTGCGAGGGGCTCTACCTGTCGACGTCCCCCAACCTGTTGCGGCGGCTCCTCGAAGACCGCCCCCCCGACCGCACGCGGCTCCTGACCGGCTACGCGGGCTGGGCGGCCGGTCAGCTCGACGCCGAGCTGTCGGCGTCGGCGTGGCTGATCGCCGACGTTCAGCTCGACCTCATCTTCGACGTCAAGGCCGCGCAGATGTGGGAGACCGCGATCCGGCGCCTCGGCGCCGATCCCACCCTGTTGCAGATGAGCAGCGGGGTCCACTAGCCCGCCGACCGTCGCCTTCGGCTCCCCTTGGCGCCCAACCAGCCCTCCAGGAATCCGCGCCGTTCCACCGCGCAGACTACGCGGGCTGCAGCTCGACGCCGAGTTCGGGGTCGCGTTGCTCGGTCGTCCGCCACAAGGTCAGGCCCGCCCAATCACGGCCGACGCAGCTGGGAATCCCCGCCGTTCCACGGCGCAGACTCCCGCCCCGCCAACCGCCGCCCTCGGCCCCACACACCGGCGTGGCCCGCGGCCCCGGGGCGGAGCCGCGCCGCTACCGCGCCGGCCGGGCCGGGTACCAGTCGCCGTCGCGCACCTCTATCGGTTCTCCCTCGAGGGCGTCCCGCAGGGCCTGGATCGTGGCCGCGATCTCCATCGCGTTGTCGGGGCGGGGCTGCTCGGGAGCGCCGAACCAGCGCGCGGTCGCGTTGTCGTAGTGGATGAGATAGACGACCGGCGGCCGGAAGGTCTTCACGCACTCGGCGACCGGGATCGGGCGCATGCGGTCGACCGGCAGGTTCATCGGCATGAACGCCACGTCGATGTCCTCGAGCGCCTGTATCTCGGGGACGCACTCGCCCACCCCCGAGAAGAAGAGCCGCTTTCCTCCCAGGGTGACGACGTAGCCGTTCGCCTCGCCCTTCGGGTGCCACGGCTGGCCGGGCGTCATGTCGTAGGCGGGGACCGCCTCCACCGGCACGCCGGCGAACACCCCCTGCTCGCCGTTGGCGAGCACCACGCCGTCGCCGAAACGGGCGTGGGCGGTCGCGGTCAGCACGACCGGGGCGCCGGGCTTGCGGAGCTGCTCGATGGCGGCCGGGTCGAGGTGGTGGGCCGGGTCGTCGGTCACGAGAATCAGGTCGGCGGGCCTGGCGTCCGTCAGGTCGCCGGCCGTCCACGGGTCGATGTGCACCACCGTGCCGGCGTGCTCGATCTGCACGCTCGAGTGGAGGATGGGGGTGATGACGACGTCGCCGCCCTCGGCCGCGATTCGGTCCGACGACTGCGCGGCGGCGGGGGCGGCGGCGGTCAGCAACGCCGCGGCGAACGTCGTGAGCACGGTGAGACGCATGGTGAACCTGCTTTCAGTGAGTCCTCGTGACCCGTCAGGCCGGGCCACGGCGATGCCGGTCAAGTGGCCAGGAAACCGCCGTCGGCGCCGGCATCGCCGGCGAGGTTCGGCGCCACGGCGTCGGCAACCCTGCGTCCGCCATGCTATGGCCGTTGCACGCGCACCGTCAACGTCCGGCGGGTGACGCACGGCGCCGGCCGGTTCGTCGACTCCGAATCGCCCGCCCTCGCGTTGACGATTCCGCGCTTCCCAGCCACACTTGGAGTCGGCGGCGTGGAGCGGTCCCGGCCCGGCGGATCGGGACTCGGGATCGGGTTCGGCGACGAGGGAGGGCTCCGATGGGATTCGCAGACGTCAACTACCTCGCGGTCGGGTTGGCCGCGGTGCTGTCGTTCGTCCTCGGCATGCTGTGGTACTCGCCCCTGCTGTTCGCGAAGGCGTGGATGGCGGCGCAGGGCTACACCGACGCCGACCTCGAGCGCATGCAGCACGGCATGGGGCCGACCTACGCCCTCTCGTTCGTCTGCTGGTTCGTGATGGCGACGATACTGGCCGTGGTCGCCAGCCACTTCGGCGAGGGCGTCGGTCCGACGTTCCACGTCGGCCTGCACCTCTGGCTCGGGTTCTCGGCCACCGTCGGCCTCACCAACAACCGCTTCTCGGACAAGCCCCTCAGCCTGTGGGTCATCGACGGCGGCTATCAGGTCGCGTCGATCGGCGTGATGGCGGTCGTGCTCGGCCTCTGGCGGTAGCCGTCGTCGCCTCGGCTCCGCCTGGTGGCGCGGGCAAGGCCGGCACGCTTCCGCAAACGTCGCGACGGGCGGCCGGACCGACGACGAAGCGCCCGGCGGCGTCTCCGGGTCTGCCATCGCGCGGCAGCCGGGGTGACCCCAACCGACGAATCCCGGCCTGCCCCTCCGGTCACGTCCGAAATGGCGAGTTGAAGGCGACGCTCCCGAGCGCCCCCGGGCCGTGGACGCGCGGGGAGCGATTGACGCGAGGGACCAAGACCGTAGTACGCTTACGGCTCATGTTCCGGACGGGCGGGCGACCGTCGCACATGGTCTACCGGAGTGGTTCCGTAAGTCGTTGATTCCAAGCACGCGCCCGTAGCTCAGCTGGATAGAGCATCGGCCTTCTAAGCCGAGGGTCGCAGGTTCGAATCCTGCCGGGCGTGCCAACTCTCCAGGCCCTTTTCTGCACGGAAAAGGGCCTTTTTTGTGGGGTTTTCTCTCGATTGCCCGCTTCGAGCCCGGTGTGCCGGTCCGGGTCAGAAACGGTCAGAAATCGCCACAAAGCGCCCCGATGGGGCCTCGTCAGTCGGCTCGGCCGGGCGGAGAGGCGCCTGGACGAGACGCCGCGAGCCGGTCGAGCTTCTTGCCCACGTCCCTCGCCCGCTTCTCGGCCGAGGGCAGCAGCCGGGACTCGTCGAGCGTTCCGGACCGCACTTGGCGCAGCATGCGCTCGGCAAGCGGTTCCTCCGAGATCTTGCCGTCTCTGTCGTCATCACACGCTCGATCCGTTCCGCGGCGCCGTCCGGCGAGCGGTACTCGCGGCGGCTGTGCTCACCCTTCTGGACCCGTTCCGCCGGTGGCTGACCGCCGGCGGCAACGGGCAGCCGGCGGCGAGCGCCGAGGAGGAGCTCCTCGGCGCCCTCCCATGTTGGTCCACGGTCTCCCGGAGACGGTCCCTTCGCTGCCGGCCCGCTATCCCAACCTGGGGCCGGGTTCCCGGTCGGTCGAACCGACCGGCGGCGAGTGCCCAGGCGGTCCGACTCGCGCGTTGGTCGTTCCTTGCCGCGAGTCTCGCGTCTGGTCTCGTACAGCTTTAGACGCCCCGAGAAGCCGGAACCGGACACTCTGCTCCTCCAGGGGAGTGGCGCGGGCCGGTCGCGGCAGCGGGTCGCCGCCCCACGATGCCGGCCGCGGCCGGGCGGGAAGACGACGGTGCGCGGGTCGTTTGCGCGTCCACCGTGCGAGGCGAACTCGGTTCCCCCCGCCGGGTCCGGGGTGTCGACGTTCCGTTCCTCGGCCGCGGGGGCGGGCGGTGGTGCCTCGCCGACCGGCGGCGGGCCGACCCGTTCCGGGGCGCCCGAGGCGGAGGCAGCGCGCGCGGACCGCAACGCCGCCTTTCCGCAATACTTCTGGCGCGGGAGAACACCAGCCGTTGCCGATCGTCGTCGAGGACGGACCTTGGAGCGGCTGCGGCCGGGGGAGGCGCGGCTGCGGCGTGCGCCGACGCCGGCCAGTGGCCTTGCCTGTTCACGCCGACTGCTGCGCCACGCGGTGCGGTCCAGAGCGGTTCCCGGAGCTTTCCCGGGCATGCCGCCCGGCGCCGGGTCGGCTTGGAGATGGTCGCTTGGTTCAACGAGGCGCTGTTCGACGTTGCCGCTCGCGCCGATCGTGGGTCGCGTGGAGATGGGCTACGGCTACCGCCAGCTCGCCCTCGTCGAGGGCCTGCCGAGCGCGGACGCCGCCCGCAAGGCGACGGGGCGGGCCTTGCGGAAGCTGGTCGACAGCGCCGATTCGTAATCGACGTCGGCCCCGGCGTGGTCATCCTGGATTTCGCTGGCCGGGAAGAGCCGGGTGAACCTGCGGAGCCGGACTTGTAGTGACGCTTGGGCCTGCCGAGAGCCCGGTCAGCGCGGCGCTCGGAGGCGCCCTGTGTGCTGCCGTGGCAGTTCTGTACTGGGCCGGGACGGTCAGCCCCGCCGTCGACGCCGGGCTCTACGTCGCGGTCCTGGACGTCACGATCGCCGCCCCGAACGTGCTGGCGCTGGGCGCGGTGGCCGTCCTGGCGCTGCGGGCTCGCGCGGCGCCGGCCGACGAAGTCCGGCGCGTCGTGCTGTTCAGCGCCGGCTTCCTCCTGTGGACGGGCCTGGCGACGGCGTACGACGTCGTCGAGGCGTTCGCGGCGGGGTTCTGGCTGTCGAACTACCAGGCGGGTTCCCTCCCCGCGCTCCTGCAACCGCTGCGCTTCCCCGGGATGGTCCTGCTCTGGTACTCGGTGCTCGCGGCGCGGGTGCCGCATCCTCGCGAGCTGGTCCGTGCGGGCTACCGGAAGGTGCTCGCTCGCCCCGGCCTGCTCGGCGCGGCGGTGGCGGCGCCGCTGCTGGTGCTGGGTGCGCTGCTGGCGAGCAGCCCCGAGCGGGAGGTCGGCTCGTTCGTCGCCGACCCGTTCGCGCGGTCGCTGGTCGCGGTGTCCGGCGTCATGCTGTTGACGCTCGTCGGGCGCGAACGGCTGCTGCGCCGCCTCGATGCGTGGATCGACCCCGAGACGGTGGACCAGCGGGCGGTGCTGGCCGTCGCCGCCGTGGCCCTGGCGGAGGCATCGCAAACGTCGGACATCCGCCGGACGGTCACGAGGACGGTCCGGCGCGGCTGCGGCTCGCCGGCCACGCTGCTGGTCGCCGGCGCCGCGAGCGCGGAGGCGCACGACTTCCGAGGGCCGGATGCGGCCATCGCGCCGCTGCCGCGAACGTCGGCCATCGTCCACCTGCTGGAGACGGACCAGGAGGTGTTGCGCGTCCATCCGAGTGACGCGGCGTCGCTCTTCGAGCTGCTGCCGCCCGAGGAGGCGGCGTGGGTGCGGGCCACCGGCGCCGACGTGATCGTGCCTGTCCCCGGCCCGGGCGCGAACCTGCTGGGGATGGTCGTCGTGGGACGGCGCTTCGACGATCGGATCGTGCGCGCTTCCGACGTGCCGTTCCTCGAAGCGGTGGCCGCGGCGGCGGGGCAGGCCATCGCCCGCCTGCGGCTGCTGCACGGAACGGAGACGGCCCCGGAAGCGCCGCCGGCACTGGCCTGCCCGGTCTGCGGCTGCCTGATCGGGGATGAGCCACCCGGTTGCGACTGCGGAAGGGCGTACGTCGAGACGGAGGCCCCGCGGTTGCTCGCGGGCAAGTATCGGCTGCTGCGGCGGCTGAGCGAGGGTGGGGAGGCAGCGGTCTACCTCGCGTGGGACCTCGGCCTGCAGCGCGACGTGGCGGTGAAGACCCTGACCGAGGCGTCGGAGCGGCGTCGCCCGGTGCTGCACGGGGAAGCACGGGCCATGGCGCGGGTGGCGCATCCGGCGTTGGCCGAGGTCCACGGCGTCGAGTCGTGGCGGCGCCGCCCGTTCCTGGTCCTCGAGTACCTGCGCGGCGGTACGCTCGCCGAGCGACTGCGCACCGGACCGCTGCCGGAGCCCGAGGCCGCGGCCGTCGCGGTCCGTCTCGCCGAGGCGCTCGAGGCGTTGCACGGGGCCGGCTATCTCCATGGAGACGTCAAGCCGAGCAACATCGGCCTCACGGCGAACGGCCTGCCGAAGCTGCTCGACTTCGGGCTGTCCCGGGGGCCCCACGACGCGGGGGTCGCGGGCGGCACGCTGCGCTACCTGTCGCCCGAGGTGCTGGACGGCCGGGCGGCCGGCGAGGCCGACGACGTCTGGTCGCTGTGCGTGGTGCTCTACGAGATGGTGTCCGGCGAGCACCCGTTCACGGGCAACGGCATCGAGGACGTGGTGGACGGCATTCGCGACCAGCGGCTGAACCCTGCCCCACGGCGGGACGTCCGCTCGAAGGCCTCGTCGCCGGTGGCCGCGTTCGCGGCGTCGGTGCTGACGGCGCCCCGGCCGGCGCGCCCGGGCACGGCACGAGCGTTCGCCGCCGCGCTGGGCGGCGTGCTCGACACCGCGCGGTTCGAACGCGCGGGAGGCGACGGATGACATCGATCACGTCGCCCTGGAGGACGGGACGGGGGAGCTGCGCCTCGTGGTCGGGACCGAGCCAGACGTGCGGGGCGGACCCGGCGTCCGCCCCGGCAGGTCCGGAGGTTTGCCGGCCGACGTCGCCGAGCTCGCCGCGCCGCACGGAGCTGCGCCGCGGTCGAGGCCTTCGAGCTCGGCGCGGTCGCGCCCGCGGGCCCCGCCGGCCGGCGCAGTCGCTGCGTGGCGTAGAATAGACAGCTTCGGCGAGGAAAGAGGGAGTTCTTCACTCGCGTCGCTACCTGACAGTGGTCGTCGACCATGATCGCGGACGGCCCCCGTTCGGAGGAGACGATAGATTTGACAGCACCAACATCGGAGTGGGACGGCATCATCAAGGCACGCAAGCTGTTTTTCGAGGCCGAGCGGGCACTCGCTAAGGCGAGCAAGGAGTACGAGAAAGCTCGGATCGAGTACGAACGAGCGTGCGCCCAGGTTGGCGTAGCCCCGCACTACGCACCGTGAAACCGGGGAGGTGGCTGGGGGGGGGACGGTGCGTCCGCCACGCACGGCGTCGAAGTCGCCCCGGTTCCGAGCCCAAGGCGTCAACGGCCGCGGAGGAGGCGGCGCATGGCGTCCACGCGCCCACCGATGACGTACTCGCCAAGCGCCCGAACTGGCAGGCGTAGGGAGTGGTCTGAAGGCGTAGTCGGTATGGTCCGGCGCGTGGGCTGCGACGCATGGCCGGGGTCTCTGCGCTCATCCGCGACGGTGGCCCGAGTCAGGATCGATGGCGCCAAGGATGTGGCTAGCGCGCTCGGGCAGGTGCTCTACGTAATGAACGATGTACTTCCGGCTCTCGGATGAGAATTCAGCAGGCTCCAACACGCCCTTCTCGACGTTGAACTTCGAGTCCGTATAGCCGAACCGCCGTCCTGCTCGCCCTGGCGCTGCTCGTCAGGGGTGGAAACGGTGAGCGGCTGCAGCGCCGCCGGCGCCCGGTTCGCCGCTTCACGGATGTCTTCGCATGTCACGGAAAGTCAATTGAAGGACGTGCTCGGCCACTGACACGCGGACGAGGGAGCGCTATACTCCGGGCCACGTGCCGGAGGCGATGCGGTCGGCGGCGTCGTGTCTCGATGACCACCGCGGCGCTTCGAGCGCACCCGCGGCCGCGGCGAGCTCGCAGCGGGCGGAGCAGGGAGTTGGCACGGGATTGGCAGGGTCAGTAAGTAGCTGAAAAGAGAAGTGGCTTGTAGCGCAGGAAAGCGGCCTTCTGACCCGAGGGTCGCAGGTTCGAATCCTGCCGGGCGTGCCATTCCCCCCGGCCGAGTCCCGGGAGGCGCCGGCGCCGGTATTCCGGGACTCGGCCGCCGGCGGTTCGGTCGAGAGTCCGGGGAGCGGGCGGATGAGCCGGGGGCGGAAGGGCTGCATGCCGGGTAGCGGTTCGCGCCGCGGAACGGTGCGGACGCCGGGAGGGCCGGTTGGGCGCGAGGCGGAGCCGTCAGGCGACGATCGGCGGGCGAGCCCGGGGCTCCCGGCGCCGCTCGACGGCATCCGGGTCATCGATCTGAGCCGGGTCGTGTCCGGCCCCTGGTGCACGATGACCCTCGGCGACATGGGGGCCGACGTCGTCAAGATCGAAGAGCCGGGGCGCGGTGACGAGTCCCGCGCGTTCGGCCCGCCGTTCCTCGGGGGCGAGGCGCCCTACTTCCTCTCCGTCAACCGCAACAAGCGGAGCTGCACCGTCAACCTGAAGCACGAGGCGGGGCGGGCCATCGTGTGGCGGCTCGTCGCCGACGCCGACGTCCTCGTCCAGAACTTCCGCCCCGGCGCCGTCGCGCGGCTCGGCCTCGACTACGAGGCGGTGGCGGCGCGGCATCCCCGGGTGGTGTACTGCTCGATCTCCGGCTTCGGCGAGGGCGGGCCCGACGCGAGCCGGCCCGGCTACGACCTGATCGTGCAGGGCGAGTCGGGGCTGATGGACCTGACCGGCGAGGCCGACGGCCCGCCGTCGCGCGTCGGCACCTCCATCGCCGACCTCACGGCGGGAATGATGGCTGCGCAGGGCATCCTCCTCGCCCTCTACGCGCGGCAGTCGACGGGCCGTGGCCAGCACGTCCACGTCGCGATGCTCGACGCGGTGGCGTCGCTGCTGACCTACAACGCCGGCAACTACTTCGCGTCGGGCGAGAGCCCCACCCGCCGCGGCAACGACCATCCTTCGGTGGTGCCCTACCAGACCCTGCGGGCCCGCGACGGCTGGATCAACCTGGGCATCGCCAACGATTCTCTGTGGGTGCGCTACTGCGACGCGGTGGGGCGGCGCGATCTGCGCGACGACCCGCGCTTCGCGGCGGCCCCGGACCGGGTGAAGCACCGCGACGTGCTGGTGCCCATCATCGTCGAGCTCACCGCCTCGCGCACCGTGGCCGAGTGGATGGACGTGCTCGGCCGGGCCGGCGTGCCATGCGGCCGCATCCGCAACGTGGCCGAGGTCTGCACCAATCCCCAGCTCACCACCCGCGGCAAGGTCGTCGGCCACCCGCATCCCACGGCCGGGCAGGTGCGGATGATCGGCCAGCCCATCGAGCTGAGCGAAACCCCCGGCCGTATCGACCGCGCTCCGCCCCTGCTCGGCCAGCACACCGCCGAGGTGCTGCGCGCGGCGGGCTATTCGGAAGAGGAGATCCGGGCGTTCCGCGCCGACGGGGTCGTCTGACGCACGTCCGGGGCGCGCCGGTCGGGTCGCTGGACTGGACTCTTCGATGCGGCAGCCGCCGCCGCCGCACGGGCGCCATGCCCTCAGCGGTCGGGCGGCTTCGCCATTCGGTAGCCGACGCCGCGGTGGTTGAAGATGCAGGCGGGGCTGGCCGCACTGTCGCCGAGCTTGCGGCGGAGGTTTCTGACGAAGATGCGCACCAGGTTCGGGTCGGCGTTGTCGCGCTTGGCCCAGACCCGGCGAAGCAGCGTTTCGAAGGTCACGACCCGGCCCGCGTCGAGCGAGAGCACGCGCAGCAACTCGTACTCGGTGGCGGTGAGGTCGACCGCGTCCCCGCCGACGGTCACCCGGCGTTGCGCGTAGTCGATGGCGAGCTCTCCGAGCACGAACGGCTCGGGCGCCGCCTGCCGGCGCAACGCCGCTCGCACCCGCGCCACCAGCTCCGTCGGAGAGAAGGGCTTGGCGATGTAGTCGGCCGCGCCCGACTCGAGCGCCTTCGCCACGGTCTCGTCGCGGCCGTAGGCCGAGATGAAGATGACCGGCAGGTCGGCCAGCTCGGGGATCTGCTCCATCAGCTCGATGCCGTCGCTGCCCGGCAGCAGCAGGTCGAGCAGGACCAGCTGCGGCTTCTCGGTGCGGATGATGCGCTGGATTTCCTCCGGCGCGCCGGTGACGAGGGGGGCGTAGCCGGCGCCCGAGAGCGCGCCCCGGACGAAGCGCAGCATCCGCGGGTCGTCGTCGACCACCAGGATGCGCGGTGGCTCGCCCCGTTCGGCGATCCGCGGCGGGCCGGCAGCGCGGCCGGGCGCCGGGGCGTTTACCTCCGTGGCCGCCGGAACGGTGAACGTGAACGTCGTGCCGCGCCCGGCGCCGGCGCTCTCGGCCCGGATGCGCCCGCCGTGCGCCTCGACGAGCCCCTTGCAGATCGCGAGCCCGAGGCCGTAGCCGGCCGTGGCGCCTTCCTCGGCCACGGCGGCGTGCCTGTGAAACAGTTGCGGCAACCGCTCCGGGGTGACCCCCCGCCCCTGGTCGGACACCGAGACCGCGACGTGCGCGTCCTCGCGCGCAGCCGCCACCCGGATGGGGGTCGACTCGGGCGCGTGCCTGGCGGCGTTGGCGAAGAGGTTGGTGAACACCTGCACGATGCGGCGGCGGTCGGCCATCACGGGAGGAAGGCCCGAGGGAAGGTCGACGAGGACGGCGTGGCGGCCGCCGCCGCCCACGAACGTCGTGCGCGCCCGCTCCACCAGGTCGGCCAGCTCCGAGGGCTCGGGCGCGACCGAGAGCGTGCCCGAGTCGATGCGTCCCGCATCCAGCAGGTCGCTGATCAGGCCGCGCATGTGGCGGGCCTGCTCCACGATGATGCGGTGGAACTCGCGCATCTCGGCCGGCTCCAGCGCCGCCGCTTCCTCCAGCAGCGTCGTCGCCGAGCCCTTGATGGCGGCCAGCGGCTCGCGCAGCTCGTGGCTCACCAGGCCGAGAAACTCTATGCGCATCCGCTCCATCTCTTCGAGCGGCGCGAGGTCCTGCATGGTCACCACCATCGAGCGGACGGCGCCGCCCTCGCCGGGGATCGGCGTGGCGTTGATCAGCGTCCTGACGCTGCGCCCGTCGGGGACCGAGAGCACGACCTCCTCGGCGCGCACCTTCTCGCCGGCGCCGAGCAGCTCCGCCAGCGGGAACTCGCTCAGCGACACCTCCCGGCCGTCCTCGCGGCGGAAGGTGGTCATCTCCAGAAGCTGCTCGGGTGGGTGGCCGGGCATCCGCAGGCTCTCGACGAGCCGCCGCGCCTCGCGGTTGAGCGACGCCGGCCGGCCGCTCTTCGCGTCGAGGACCACGACTCCGACCGGCGAGGTCTCGACCAGGGCCTCCAGGTCGGCCCGGGCGCGCTGCTCGCTGCGGTGCGTGCGGGCGTTGGCGATCGCGGCCGCGGCCTGGGATGCGAACAGCATCAGCACCTCTTCGTCGTCGTCGGTGAACTCCTCGCCGTCGGCCTTCTCGGCGAGGAAGAAATGGCCGGCGTCGGCGCCGCGGTGGCGCATCGGCGTGCCCTGGAAGGTCCGCGAGAACGTCCGCGCGGGCGCGATGCCGAGCGAGCGGACGTAGCCCGCCAGGTCGGCGAGCCGCAGCGGCCCCGGCAGCTCGCGCAGGTGCTGGAACAGGCGGCCGCTGTCGGGCCAGGCGAGCAGCTCCTGCTGCTCCTCGGGCCCGAAGCCGGAGAAGACGAAGTCCTGCGGCGTGCCCGCCTCGTCGACGGCGGCGATGACCCCGTAGCGGGCGCCGGTCAGCGCGCGGGCGCTCTCGACGACCTCGGCGAGCACGGTGTCGAGGTCGAGCGTGGCGCCGATTCGCAGGATGGCCGCGTTGAGGGTCGCGGTGCGCTGTCGCAGCGCTTCGATCTCCCGCCTCGCGTCGTCGGAATCGGTCAACGCGTCCTCCCTCGCCAATCGGCCGGATCACGGCGCGACGCGACGGTATCACGGCCCACCGACTTATGAAATCGACATGAACACGGCTGGTTGTACAGGCCTGTTTCACGAAGTATCTCCCATAGTACCGTCGTGTCTGCCAGCTTGCCCGGATGGAGCGAGGGAGCGAGCCGCACGCGGCATGGCGTTTGCCCAGCCAGCATCAGGTGAGCGCGGCGCCGGGCGTTCCCGAGTCCCCGCCGTTCGGCGGGCCCGGCGCTCCTCCGGCTTCCCCGCTTCCTCCGCTCTTCGGCCCCGGCGCCGCGCCCGCTCGCGGCGCGTGGCCGCCTGCACGCCCACATGTGCTCCGTGGTAGTCTGAGAGGCGGGGAGCGCATCATCTCGTTCGTGATGTCAGGAGCAGGTCGAATGACTGTCAGGCGGACAAATGTGCTGGCGTGCTGCCTGCTGACGCTGGCGATTGGCCAGGCGGCGCACGGCCAGACGACGAAGTACACGGAGGTCGAAGGATGGCCCGACGCGCCGATCTCGGCCGCGGGCACCCCGGCCGCGTGGAACTTCGGGCAGGTGTCGGGGGTCGCGACCACCGCCAACGGCTACGTTCTGATGCTGCACCGCGGGGCCCGGCCGCTGATGCTGTTCGACCCCGGCGGGCGCTTCGTGCGGGCGTGGGGCGACGGCCTCTTCGACAACGGCAAGGTCGCGGGCATCGCTCCCGCCGACCGGCAGCCCGGGCAGTCGGGCTACACCGCGGTCTACGGGGCGGCGGGCTGCCACAACTGCGGCGCCCACGCGGTGCGGGTCGACCCCGACGGCAACGTCTGGGTGGTCGACGCGCCCGGTCACGTCGTCTACAAGATGGACTTTCAGGGCCGCGTGCTCATGGAGCTCGGCGCCAAGGGCGTCCCGGGCCGAAGCCGCAACACCTTCAACCTGCCCACGGACGTCGCCTTCGGCCCCGACGGTTCGATCTACGTCAGCGACGGCTACGGCAACGCCCGGGTCGTGAAGTACTCGGCCGACGGCGAGTACCTGCTCGAGTGGGGCAGCCGGGGCACCGGTCCCGGTGAGTTCGGCCTGCCGCACAACCTGCAGGTGGATGCGGACGGGCGGATCTACGTCACCGATCGCGACAACCGCCGCGTGCAGGTCTTCGACGCCGACGGCGGGTTCCTCGCCGAGTGGCCGGAGATCGGCGGCAACTCGGCCCTGTTCATGACCGACGACCAGCACCTGTGGACGGGGGGCACGCTGCGCAGCCTCGACGGCGAGGCGGTGGCGACCCTGCCCGGCGGCAACGGCGGGCATGCCTTGACCGTCACGGAGGACGGCGAGGTCTTCGTCGCGCAGCTCGGCGGCCGCGTGCAGAAGTTCGTCGGCGCGAAGGACGACTGACGGCCGTCGCGGCCGGGGACGCTGGAGGACGCGGACGAGAAATGCCGCCGCACCCTGAGGTTACAGCGAAGGCAATCGCGGGCGGCGCTCCGCTGAAGTCGGGGAATCGATAGCGTGCGCTGGCCGAGTGGAGCTCGGAGCGATTGCCGGGGACGGACGCCGGCGGTCCTCTCGGAGTGGATACGGAACCGTGCAGATGGAGGAATGGTCGAGATGAGAGTACGAAGCCTTGCGATCGTCGGGGCGCTGCTGGTGGCGGCGGCCTCGGCCGGCGCCCAGACCTACGAGCCGCCGCGGCTGCCCGACGGCAAGCCCGACCTGCAGGGGGTCTGGGACTTCCAGTCGCTGACGCCGCTGCAGCGGCCCGCGGACCAGGACAAGGCGGTCCTGTCGGCCGAGGAGATCGCCGAGATCGAGGCGGCGGCGGCCGAGAACAACGCCGCGGCCAACGCGCCGAGCGAGGTGCGCGACGAGCCGCTGCCGGTGGGCGGCAACGTCGGCGGCTACAACCGCTACTGGGTCGACCAGGACGCCTCGGTCGTCGACGACGGGCGCACGTCGCTCATCGTCGATCCCCCGACCGGCCGCCTGCCGGCGCTGCAGCCCGGCGTGGAGCTGATCGAGCTGTCGCTGGGCGAGGACCGGCCCGGCACCCGCCCCGTGCGGGCGCGGGCGGCGGGCATCGGCGCCGACAGCTACGAGGACCGCGGCCTCGCCGAGCGGTGCATCCTCGGGTTCAACTCTGGCCCGCCCATCGTGCCCGCCGGCTACAACCAGAACATCCAGGTGTTCCAGACCCCGGACTACGCGGTGATTCTGAACGAGATGGTGCACGACGCCCGCATCGTGCCCCTCGACGGGCGCGAGCACCTGCCCGAGGGCCTCACCCAGTGGATGGGCGACTCGCGCGGCTACTGGGACGGCGACACCCTGGTCGTCGAGACGACGAACTTCAGCGACAAGACGGCCAGCTTCAACCCGACGGTGGCGCATGCCGTCGGCACCGGAACGACCCTGCACCTGACCGAGCGCTTCAGCCGGGTGGCCGACGACACCCTGCTCTACGAGTACACCGTGGACGACCCGACCTCGTTCACCGCGCCGTTCACGGCCGCCCTGCCGATGAAGCGCGGCAACGGCATGTACGAGTACGCGTGCCACGAGGGGAACTACGGGCTGCTCAACATCCTGACCGGCGCGCGGGTCGCGGAGCTCGACACGGCCGAGCAGGAGCAGTAGCCATCCTGCAGGCACGGCGCCTCCTCGCGGGAGGCGCCGTGCTGTCCTTCCGGGCAGGCTGCTCGACTCACCCTGCCGGGGTGACCAGCACCTCGACCGCCACGTCGTGGCTCCCCCCGCCGACCGTCACCCCCTTCAGGGGGCTGACGTCCTCGAAGTCGCGCCCCCACCCCAGGGTGATGTGCCCCCCGCTCGGCCGGACGTCGTTCGTGGGGTCGAAGTCCACCCACCCCACGTCCGGGCAGTAGACCGACACCCACGCGTGGGACGCCTGCGCCCCCACGACGCCGGGCCTGGGCACCAGGTACCCGCTGACGTAGCGGGCGGGGATGCCGTGTGACCGCAGGCAGGCGATCATCAGGTGCGCGAAGTCCTGGCAGACGCCGTGGCGGCCCTCCAGGACCTCGGAGACGGGGGTCGACACGGTGGTCGCGACGGGGTCGTACCGGAACTCCCGGTGGATGGTCCTCATCAGCGCGTCGACGCCCTCGAGCAGCGGCCGGCCCGGCTCGAGCAGCGGGGCCGCGTAGCGGGCGTAGAGGCTGCCGCGCGGGGCGAGCGGCGACTCCACCTGGTACTCGACGGCGGCCAGCTCGTCCGCCGTCTCGCGCGCCCGCAGCCGGGCGGCGGTCTCGGCCAGCGACGGCGAGTCGAGGCCGGTCGGGGCGGGCGCCGACAGCGACACGAGGCTCTCCGCCGTCACCCGCAGGTGCCGGTGCGCGCCCTGGATGGTGAAGGTCGTGGTGGCGTTGCCGAAGTAGTCCTCGCGCGTGATCGAGCCGCTCGCCGGCGGATCGATCACGAGCCGGGTGTCCCGCACGGTCTGCGTCCCCCTCGCCCGCGGGGTCAGCCGTACCTGGTGCATCGACAGCGACACCGTCTCGGCGTACGCGTAATGGCTGGTGTGCCTCACACGGTACTCGCGCCCGGGCGGCGGTGCGGTGCTCATCGGCTCGCCGGGTGTCAGTCCCGCAGAACGGTGCGGACTCCTGGAGGGTTGGCCGGGCGCCCGGAGCCGCCGGGCGACGATGGGCGGGCGAGGTGCCGGACCGGGACGGCGTGGGTGAGATAGTCGCGGGTCAGCGCGTCCGACAGGCTGCCGAGATCCCCCCGGACCCGGTCGAGCAGCGCCGTCAGTGCGTGGCGCCGGCCGTCGCGCACCTCGCACAGCTCGTCGAGGTCGGCGAGCTGGATGGCCGCGACGGCCGCGGTGACGAGCTTCGATTCCGGCGACGTCCGGCCCGGCGTCGGCGGGTCGGGCAGCTCCGCGACGTGCTGCTTCAGCAGATCGAGCTGGAACGCCACGCCCCGCGGGTTCGCGTCGTCGAGCAGCAGGAGGTCGACGACGAGATCGGCCCGCAGCGAGGTGAGATAGCGCGACCGGTAGGTGATGGCGCTGTCGGTGGCGTCGAGCAGGAGCTCGATGCGGGCCCGTTCGTCCTCGGCCACCGTCGTCAGCCCGTGCCGCAGGAGCAGGAGCACCTGCAGCGCGCGCTCGAGCCGGCGCCCGATGTCGAGAAGGCGCCACCCGTGACCCCGGGTCATGCCCTCGCTGACGGCGCCGCTGAAGCTCGCGAGCATCATGACCATCTGGTCGAGGGTGCGGCGCAGGCCGCTGCGCTCCCGGCGGCCGGACCGGCCCGACCGGAGGTCGGACTCGAGGCGGCTGATGATGCGCCACGAGTCGGCCGAGAGGCGGTCGCGCAAGAGCCATGCCGCGTTGCGCAGGTGCTCCACCTGCCACCGCAGGCCGCCGCGCCGGTCGGTTTCGGACAGCATCGCCCCGACCGCGGCCTGCAGGGCGCGAACGGGTGGGAGGCCGGCGGTGCCCGCTCCCTGCGGCACGTAGTCGAGGTCGGTGAGGAAGCTCAGGGCGCCGGTGAGCGCCGCCGTCGATCGACGCGACGATTCCTCCGAGAGCAGGGGCATCGCGGCGCGCAGCAGCCGCACCGCGGCCCCCACCCGCTCGGCGTACCGGCCCAGCCAGAAGAGGTCGTCGGCGACCCGGCTCGGCAGATCGAACGTGGCCCGGCTGACGCCGATGGGGGACACGCTGGCCGGGATCAGCGAGCGGTGGGGCTCGGCCGTCTCGCCCACCACCCAGACGTCCTTGCTGCTGCCGCCGCCGAGCAGGGTCACGTCGAGGGAGCCGGTCGACGACGACACGCGGCCCAGTCCCCCCGGCAGCACGTCGTAGCCGTCGCCCTGTGACAGGGCGTAGACGCGGATGACGAGGAAGCGCGGGGAGAGGCCGCCGGCCACCCGGACCGGGGTCGTCGACAACGCGACCTGCTCCTGGGCCACGTAGCGGTGGGGCTGGCGCGCGATGCGGTCGGCGAGCCGGGCCCGCTGCCCCTCGGGGAGGCGCCGCCCGAACGTCCGCTCCCGCCGCACGCTGGGATAGGCCGGCTTGATGACGAGCTCGTCGAGGTGGTCGAGCACGTGCGCCCGGGCCGCCTCGTCGCCGCACCACCACGTCGCCACCGACGGCAGCAGCAGGTCGGCGTCGAGGAGGCGGCGGCACAGGTCGGGGAGGAACGCCATCAGGGCCGGCGACTGGGCCACGCCGGCCCCCAGCGGGTTGATGACGGCCACGTTGCCGCGCCTCACGGCTTCCACGAGCCCGGGCACGCCGCTGTGCGACGGTCCCCCGAACTCCAGCGGGTCGCAGGCCTCCGACGGCTGGCTGCGCAGGATCAGGTCGACCGGCTGCAGGCCGCCCAGCGTCTTGATGTAGACGCGGTAGTCGCGGACGGTCAGGTCGGTGCCCTCGACGAGGGTGTAGCCCATGTAGCGGGCCAGGAACGCATGCTCGAAGTAGTTCTCCGACGCCGGCCCCGGGGTCAGGACGACGATGCGGGGGTTCTCCCGGTGCCCCGGTGCGCTCGCGGCGAGCGACATCCGCCGGGCCTCGAACGTGCCGGCGAGGCGCCGCACCTTCGAGGCCACCAGCACGTCCGGCAGCACCGCGTTGACGACGATGCGGTTCTCGAGCGCGAACGCGAGCCCGGCCGGCGCCTCGGTGCGTTCGCCGAGCACCCACCAGCCTCCGTCGGGCGCCCTCACGAGGTCGGCGGCGTAGAGGGGGAGCCAGCGTCCCGCCGGCGGCTGCAGCCCGTCGCATCCCCGGAGGAAGGCGGGATTGGCGTGGAGCCAGTCCGCGGGCAGGGCGCCCTCGTGCACGAGCCGGCGCGGGCCGTAGAGGTCGCCGAGGACGGCCTCGTAGAGCCGGGCGCGCTGGATGACCGCCCGTTCGAGCCGGGCCCACTCGGTCCCGTCGATGACGCACGGGATCAGGTCGAGTGGCCAGGGGCGCTCCCGGGTGCCGCCCCGCCGGTGGACGTGGAACGTCATGCCGTTGTCGCGGATGAGCCGGCGGGCCTCCTGCGTCCGGCGGTTCAGCTCGTGCCGGCCGGCCGCGGCGAGGGCGTTGGTCACCGCCTCCCAGTGCGGCCGGCGGGCGCCGTCCCGTTCCACCATCTCGTCGTAGTGGCCGGCGAGGGGGGCGTAGGCGGGCGGGCGCGTCAAGGCTCGGCCTCCGGCGAGGTCCCGCTCAGGCGCGTTATCGTCACCGCATGGTCGAACTCGACCTTCGCCGGCGACACGCTGCCGCTGATCGGCGCGGCCGTCGCCGGCTCCGCCGTCGCCGCCACCGGCAGGTGCCCTTCCGCCGCGAGCAGGCCCGAGGTCGGGTCGAGCCCCACCCAGCCCGCGCCCGGCAGGTACGTCTCGACCCAGGCGTGGAGCTCGGCCGAGTCGCGCGACGGTCCCGCCCTTCTCTCGATCAGCCCCGCAGTGGACGGCTCGACCTCATGCCGTATGGCGGAGTCGCGGGACGGTCCCGCCGGCCCGTCGAGGGGCTTGACGTCGGGGACGAGCTCTATCAGGTAGCCCGATACGAACCGCGCGGCCAGCCCCAGGTGCCGCAGGATCTGGACGAGGAGCCAGGCGCTGTCCCGGCACGAGCCGCGGCCCCGGGCCAACGTGTCGTCGCAGGTCCGGATGCCCGGCTCCATCCGGGTCTCGTAGTCGATGCGCCGCTCGAGGTTCCGTTCAACGTCACCAGGAAGTCCACGGTCGAGCGCGCCCGCGTGTCGACGGCGGCCAGGAACCGGCGCAGCTCGGGACCGGGCGGCTCCGTCTCGAGGTACGGGCGCAGGTCTTTCGCCAGCCGCGGCTCGTACTCGAAGGGGAAGCGCTCGGCCGACGGCTCGAGGAAGAAGTCGAAGGGGTTCATCGCCGTCAGCTCGGCGACCAGGTCCACCTCGATGCGGAGCCGCCGCGCGGGCGTCCGGAAGACCGCGCGGGCGAGGTGGTTGCCGTGGGGGTCCTGCTGCCAGTTGAGGAAGTGGTCGGGCGGGTCGATGCGGAGCGAGTAGCGGGTGACGGGGGTGCGGCAGTGCGGGGCCGGCCGCAGCCGGATGACGTGCGGCGACAGGGTCACGGGCCGGTCGTATTCGTAGCGGGTGCGGTGGTTGACGGCGACCTGAGTGCTCATGGAGCAGACGATGTCCGTGCACGCGCGCCGCCGCCGGTCGTTCCCCGAGGCCGCCGGTCAGGAACCCGCGGCCCACGGCCCCGCGACCCGCGTTGCACGCTGCCTGGCCCGGCCGATCGTCGCCTTCGCTCCGCCTGGCGCCCGACCGGCCTTCCCACGGCCCGGCGACGTTCGATCAGCGCACCGCTGCCTGGCTCGCCCATCGTTGCCTTCGGCTCCGCTCGGCACCCGACCGAACGCGGAGCCCGAGCCGGCAGACGCCTGGCCGCGTTGTTCGAGGGTTCGGCGCGGGATCTCCGCGGTCGCGCCGGACGGGGCCGGGGCCCGTCGGCAAACAGGCCTCCGGCGGCTCCGTCCGGCGGATGGGCGGCGCCGCGCGCGTCACTCGAGCTCGGCGTAGATCTTCTCGGCGTTGTCCTCGGCGCTGGTCAGCGTGCCCCGGCTCATCGCGTAGTTCGCATAGACCTCCGGGAGGTCGAGCGAGGCCGCGGTCTCCGCCGCCGTCTTGCCTTCCGCCCGCCCGGCCTCGACCGCCGCGAGGAAGTCGCGGTTGAACTCGCCGAACTCGCGGAAGTCGGCCCAGCCCATGACCGGGCTGTGCCCGGGAATCACGGTGTCGACGCCCGAGATGCCGTCGGCCGCGGCGAGCACCGTCCGGCCGTAGCTGATCCCGCTGCCGCCGTTGTTCACGTCGATGTAGGGCGTGCCCTTCCACGCGAAGAGGTCGCCGGTGTGGGCGACGCCGAGGCCCGTGAAGACCACGACGGAGTCGCCGCTGGTGTGGCCGGGGCCGAAGTGGTAGAGGTCGATCTGGTTGGCCCCGTCGAGCAGGGTCAGCCGGTCCTCGTAGGTCGTGCCGGGCAGGTACTCCGCGCCGCTCGCGGACTGGAACGCGGGCATGCGCTCCATGTTCGTCCGGGTGTTGACGTGGGCCACCACCTCGACCGGCTGTGCGAAGTCGATGTTGCTCCCCACGTGGTCGCCGTGGGTGTGGGTGTTGATGATCATCGTGACCGGCTCGTCGGTCACCGTCCGCACCTTGTCGAGGATGGCCTCGCCCCACCCGGGGTTCTTGGTGTCCACGAGGACGACGCCCTCGCCGGTGACGAGGGCCGCGGTGTTCCCGCCCCCGCCGGTGATCATGTACAGGTTGTCCTTGACGTGCTCGATCTCGGCCACGTTGCCCTGCGCAACGGGGCGGCTGACGGCCGCCGCGAGGCCGATGGCGATCACCGCGGCCAGAACCGTGATTCGTCTCATGAAGTGCCTCCGTTCATTCACGTTCAGATGACGACGCCCACTATACAACGGTCATACGGCCGCCCGCCCGGCGAGCCGGTGGTCGAGCACCATCTCCTCGGTCAGGGTCGTCCCGAAGCCCGGCTCGGCGGGGGCCACGACCTCGCCGTTCTCGACCGGCGGCGACATCGCGTCGAGGATCGCCGAGCCCGCGGGGAAGCTCTCGGCCATGGTGCAGCTCGGCGAGATGAGCGCGATGGGGAGCCCCCACGAGCTCGCGCCGCGGTGGGGGATGATCTCGAGCCCCGCCCCTTCGACGAGCCGCGAGATGCGGAGCCCCGCGGTGGTGCCGCCGCACCACGTGATGTCGGGCTGCAGGATCTCGGCCGAGCCGAGCCGCACCAGCACCTCGAAGCCGTGCTCGGTGTACTCGTGCTCGCCGCACGCGACCCGGGTCCAGCCCGGGCCCCCGCCCCCGATGCGGCGCACCAGCTCGGCGTAGCCGAACACGTCGTCCGGCGACAGCATCTCCTCCATGAAGTAGAGCCCGGCCGGCCGCAGCCGCTCCGCCACCCCGACCGCCCAGTCGGCGGTGCCGTTGCGCGAGACGCAGTCGGTCATGAGGTTGCCGTCGGGCCCCAGGACGTCGCGGGCCTCGAGCACCGAGTCGATGGCCCGGTCGAGCACGTCCGGCGGGGTCAGCGGGTTCACGGGCAGGCTGCGCTTGAAGTTGCGGACGCCCGCGGCGACCCCCGCCGCGACGTCGCCCCCGGTCTGGTAGAGGGGGATGCGGTCGCGGTCGGCCCCGCCGAGCAGCTCGTGCACGGGCTGTCCGGCGTGCTTGCCCGCGATGTCCCACAGCGCGTTGTCCACCGCGCTCAGGGCCATCGCGAACACCCCGCGCCGCCCGTAGAAGATGGCCGACTGGTACATCTGGTCCCAGAGCTGCTCCACGTTCAGGGGGTCGGCCCCCATCAGCAGGTGCTTCAGGTGCCCGTCGATGATCTCGACGGCGGCGCTGCCCCCCGCCCCCATGCCGAAGCCGGTCACCCCCTGGTCGGTCTTGATGATCGCGATGATGGCCGACGGCAACTGCTCGAACGGTCCCCCCCAGCGCCAGCGCCGGGGGTCGTCGTCGCCCGAGAACGTCGGCGCGTCGAGCAGCCCGTCCGAGCGCTGGTTGATGTAGATGGGATAGGCGTCGACGGCGCGTATCCTGAGGGCGGGGCCCTGCGCGCGGGCCGCTTCGGCCCGCCGGCCCCCGAGGGCCGCGGCCGCCGCCGCGAGCCCGCCGGCAGTCTGCAGAAAGCGTCGTCGACTCGGCAGCGTCAGGTGTCGTGTCATGTCATGTCTCCGTGAAAGGGGCGGCGCGCGCGTGCCGAGCCGCGTGTCGCGGCGACCAGGACGTGGTGTCCCACCACGAGCCTCACGAGACTTCGCGGAAGACGTCCTCGTCGGTCAGCCAGCCGTTGACCTCGGCGAACGGCGCGACGCGTCGCCGCAATCCTGCGAGTTGCGCGATCGCCAACTGGTGCCGCACTGCTTCGCGCACGAACGCGCTCTTGTTCGTGCCTGCCCGCGCCGCCGCTTCCCGCAGCTCCTCGTCCAGCCTGTCGTCGATGCGGACGGTGAGAGTTGCCACGTGCTACAAGGTACTGCACTCGGCGAGCCCGATTCCAGCCTCGTCGACCAGGAGGCCGCATCGGTGCCGCGTTGTGAGGCCGTATGCCCGAGCGGCCCGAGCGGACCGGGTAGCACGTTATTCTGGTGGCGGCCATGGACAGGGACCGGCTGACCGGCGACGAGCGCAGCGCGGCGATGGCCCGGAAGTACGTCTGGTGGCAGCCGGCCGAGAGCACCCTGGCGGATCGGCGGCTCCTGCTCGCGCAGATGATGACGCTCGGCACCGTCGGCGACGTCCGCTGGCTGTTGGCACGGGTGTCCGAGGCCGACTTGCGCCGCGTGCTGCACGATCCCCCGGTGGGCGTGTTCAACCGCCGCTCCTGGAGCTTCTGGCGCCGCCGGCTCGGCCTGGATCCGGTCGCGGATCCGCCGGTGCGGCGGCTGCCGCCGCGATTGCCGCGATGACGTTCACGCCGAGGCTCGACGTGCTCCCGGAAGCGCAGCGCGCGCTCTGGCCGGCGCTCGGCGACCTGCCCGATTCGCTCGTCCTCTACGGCGGCACCGCGCTCGCGCTGAGGCTGGGGCACCGGTCCTCGGTCGATTTCGACTTCTTCTCGTCGGAGCGGCTCGACAGCGACGCGTTGCTCGGGTTGCCCTGTCTCGCTGACGCGGAGGTCTTGCAGCGCGACCCCGATACGCTGACCGTCTCGACGCGGCCGTCCGGCGGCTCGCGGCCTGTCAAGGTCTCGTTCTTCGGTGCCATCGACACCGGCCGCGTGGGAGAGCCCCAGCGGACCGACGACGGCGTCGTCCTGGTCGCCTCGCTTCTGGACCTGTTCGCCACGAAGCTCAAGGTGCTGCTGCAGCGCGTCGCCGCGAGGGACTACCTCGACCTCGCGGCCATCCTGCGCTCCGGATTGCCCCTCCCAGACGGACTCGGCGCCGCCGCGGCGCTGTACGGTCACCGCTTTCCACCGATGGAGGCGGTGAAGGCCCTGGCGTACTTCGAGGAGGGCGACGTGGCAGAGGTCGACGCGGCGACTCGCCGATACCTGGTGGAACAGGCCCGTCGCTGGGATCTCACGGTCTCCACGATTGCCCGTGCCGCGAGCACCCTCACGTGAGGGGCTTCCCGCTCGGCTTCGGGAGGGCGAGACGATCCTGCTCCGCCGACGCAACGAGCCGGTCGGCGAGATCCGGGCTCTGCCCCGGGCGCTCGGCGAGCCGCGGCCGATCGGGTTGGCCCGCGGGCAGTTACGGTCCCGGACTCGTTCTTCGAGCCGCTGCCCGACGATGTCATCGAGTCGTTCGAGGGCAGGGGGGATCCGTCCGGGAAACGAAGCTGCTCCTCGACACGTGCGCCATGCTCTGGTGGACCCGAAGACTCTCCCCGGGCTCCCGGAGCGGATTCGGTCCGTGGTATCCGACCCGCCGCACGAGGTCTACGAGAGCACCGCCTCGATCCGTCCCGTCAATCGGTCCTGCAGGAGGTCCTTCAGGGGTTCTCGAAGCGGGACGCCCCCTTTTGTTCAGTCAACGCATCGCAGTCGCAAACAAGCACAACATCATTGCCGCGAAGATAGCCAGGCGCTTCCGTAGCGATGTTCGGAGCACCCAAGGAAGCACCGCGGTAAGTCCAAGGCCCCACATCAACACGATCCCCGGCCGCAACAGCGGGTACGACACCTCTCCCATCGGCACCCTCGGCTATTCCCCTGGTCCCGCCACGGTCCTTCCGCTCGAAATGCAGCCCCCCGGCGGCGTATCGGTGACAACGGCGGCGACCGAGGCTTCTTGCTCCGGCCGGGAACGCCGGCCGCCCCGGGCGGTTCACTCAACCGAGCAGGCGAAGCTCCGCGATGACGGGCCCGGCAGGTCGGAGGTGACGTGCGGCCGCGCGGCCGGCTGTATGCCCAGTGCACCAGCGGGCGGTTTCCCGAGACACGCTGGACGGCTGCGGCGCAGCTCTTGCGCCACCCCGACCTACTCGCTCGCCGGTATGGCCTCCATCAGCAAAGCCAGCGCGTTGCGCAGGGCCCGCCCGCCGTCGCCGGCCCCGGCGTAGTGGCCCTGGCGCACGACGACGAGGTCGTGCGAGGGGACGATGAGGGTGGTCTGGCCGCCCGCGCCGGACATGTAGTAGGCGTCGCGCGGGACCGGGAACGTGCCGGTGGTGTTGATCCAGAAGAATCCGCCGTAGATGGGCCGGCCGTCGGCCTCCCACGCGGGGGCGATCGTGCTGACGAACTCGGCGTAGCCCTCGGGCAGGATGCGCTCGCCGTTCCAGACGCCGTCCTGGAGGTAGAGGTTGCCGAGCCGGGCCCAGTCGCGGGCGGGGGCGAGCTCGTAGCCCTGGAGAAGGTAGTTCCCGTAGGGGTCGGTCTCGAGCACCATGCCGCGGATGCCGATCTTGTCGAAGAGCTCGCGCTGGGGGAACGAGAGGTAGTCGTCGCCGCGCCCCTCGACGCCGAGGCGGACGAGGTAGTTGGTCAGCACCGGGTCCGAGTTGCGGTAGCGGCCGATGGTGTTCGGCGGCCACTGCTGGGGGCGGGTCGCCGCCCACTCGAACGAGTTGACGGTGCCGGTGTAGACGTAGAGGTGGTCGGGGTAGCCGAGGGCGGGGTCGAGGTCGGGGTCGGCGACGCCGCGGAAGCGCACGCCGCTCGACATGCGCAGGATGTCGGCGATGCGGATGGCCTGGCGGGGGTCGCCGTCGGCCTGCCACTCGGGCACCGGGGCGGGCTGCCACAGGTCGTAGACGCCCTGCTGAATCAGCACCCCCATGAGGGTGGCGGTCAGGCTCTTGCCCATCGACCAGCTCTCGAGCGGGGTGTGCAGGTCGATGCCGGGGCCGTAGCGCTCGCCGATGATGCGCCCCCGGTGGGTCACCACGAACGCCGCTGTCATCCCCTCCGGCGGATCGAATGCGGCGTCCACCGCCTCGGCCACCTTCGCGGCGTCGACGCCCTCGGCGAGGGGCGTGTTGGGCACCGCGTCGCCCATCGGCCACATCTGCGTCCAGGGGTCGGGCAGGGCGCTGGGGATGTCGACCGGTTCGAAGAACACGTCCTCCGCATCGATGGGCAGCGCGACGCAGCCGTGGTCGCCGTTGAACTTCGCGGTTCGCACCACCCCGTCGGGCAGGGTCAGCCGCACCCGGCGCTCGTCCTGGTCGACCTCGATGGCGGAGACCTGAGAACGGTACTGGTAGGGGCCGCTGAAGAAGCCGACGTTCTCGGCCGCGAACGCCGGGTCGAGGCCGGTCACGAAGACGGCGGAGCACAGGGTCTTGGCGAAGCCGGCGGTGTGGTGCCACAGGGCGTCGCCGGGCGGGGCCTCGTACTCGGTGTCGAGCTCCGCTGCCGCCGCGCGGGCGAGCATCGCCTCGCGGCCGTCCTGGGCCGCGCTGTCGGCGGCCGGTCCCGTGGCCATCAGCAGTGCGACGGCCAGCCAGGCCGCCGGTCCCCGTGAACGATACTGTCGTGTCATGGTGCCTCCTCCGTCGTTCGTGCCGTGTGACCGGACACTACCACGACCGGGGTGTTCGCGCACCTGCCCGGGGGCCTCGCTTCGAGGCGCGCCAGCCGGCCATGCGTCACCGAAGCAGGTTGGCTGCTGGGGCTGGAAGCGGATTGGGCGGAGACGTTGTGGTGGCCGGCATTCTCGGGCGCCGGAGTCGTTTTCTGCCTGGGACCTCGCGGCGAGCCGCGCAGCGAGATGGGAGAGGGCACGGTTCGGCGGCGAGAACGGGGCGCGGATTCGACGCCGGGCCCCCGGACAGGCGCGGCGACTGCGAACCGTCCGCGGGGCGGTACGGGCACGCGGCGCGTACGGCGGTCGACTGCCCCGGGCCTCTCGCTACGACTCGCTACGCCCTCGCTACGACTCGCTACGGGCGCCCCGAGGCCAACCTGATAGGATGCGGCGTTTTCGCTGTCGTCCGGCGGCGCGCCGATCTCGCGGGCGCCGGCGATCGGCATCACCGGCTGTCGCTCCGTGCTGTTCACCGACTCGACCTTCCTGCTCCGCTTCCTCCCGCTGCTGCTCGCGCTGTTCTTCCTCGCGTTGGCCCTCACGCCGCGTCGCTGGAAGGAGGGGGGGCGGCGCTTCGTCCTCGCCAACCCCGTCCTGCTGGCCGGGAGCCTGGCGTTCATCCACTGTGGGGCGGGGCCGTTCGCGCGTTGGCTCGCGGGCTGGGCGCTGACCGCCTGGCTGGCGGGACTGGCGATGGCGTGGGCCCGGCGGGCGGGAGAGACGTCGGGCCGGTTCCGCCTGCTCCCCGAGGCCCTGCTCGCGATCGCAGTGACCGGCGGGGCGGTGCTGTTCGGGGTCTTCAAGTACGCGATGCCGCTGCCCCCGGTTCTGGAGGATCCGGCGTTCGCGGTCCCCCAGTTGCTGGTTCCCCTGGGGTTGTCGTTCGTCGTCTGCCACGCCGTCTCCTACGCGGTCGACGTGCACCGCGGCGAGGCGCCGGCCCAGGCCAATCCGGTCACCGCCGCGTCCTACCTGCTCTGCTTCCCCCTGCTGTGCGCGGGGCCGTTGGCGCGATACCGCGACGTGGCCGCGCAGCTCGTCGAGCGGCGGGCCACGATGGCCGCGTTCGCGTACGGCGTGCGCCGGTGGCTGGTGGGGTTCTGGAAGGTGGCGTTCCTGGCCTCCGCCCTGGCCGGGCCGGCGGACGCCGCGTTCGCCCTGCCGGCCGGCGGGCTCGGCGCAGCGCACGCCTGGCTCGGCGCGGCGTGCTTCGGGCTGCAGGTCTACTTCAGCCTGTCGGGCTACGCCGACATGGCCATCGGGTTTGCGCGCATGTTCGGGTTCCGGCTCGCCGAGAACTTCCGGTGGCCGTACGGGGCCGACTCGGTCACGGAGTTCTGGCGGCGCTGGTTCGTCACCCTGTTCCACTGGTTCCGCGACTATCTCGGCCTGTCCCTCGACCCTTCCGGCGGGCAGCCGCTCGCCCGCGCCGGGCGCATCCTGCTGTTGTTCCTGGGCATCGGCCTCTGGCACGGCCCCGGCTGGAACGTCCTGGCGTGGGCGCTGCTGCACGGCGCCGTGGTGGGGCTGGAGCAGGCCGGCCTGGGCGCCCGCCTCGCCCGCTGGCCGCGCCCGCTGCGGCACGGCTACGTGCTGCTGGCGGTTCTGTGCCTGTGGGTCGTGTTCCGGGCGGACACCCTGTCCGATGCCGGCATCACGTTCGCGGCGATGTTCGGTCTGGGCGCCGCGACGGACCCCGCGCCGCTGGCCCTGACCCGCGTGGAGTGGGCGGCGTTCGTCGTCGGGGGGCTCTCGGTGGTTCCGCACTGGTCCGGGTTCAGCCGCTGGCTCGTGACCGTCGACGCCCTCACCACCTCCATCCTGTTCCTGGTCTCGACCAGCGTCCTCTTCGTCTGGCGCCGTCTGGTAGGCGCCGTCCTCTTTGTCGTGGGCCGCCGTCGGCGGTAGCCGTGCTCTCGGCCGGGCGCAGGGGCACGAGAGACGTGTGACGACGCCCTCACCACCTCCATCCTCTTCCCGTTCGGTGCTCGGTGGCCAATGGCGTGGCGTGCTCTCGTGCCAGGCGGCCGGGGTCAATGGCGCTCGAGCCGGCGACAGGCCGGTCCGAATGCCCTGTATTCGTCGACCAGGATGACGTCGACGGGCACCTCCTCCGCGAACGGGCCGACCGGGCGTCCTGTTCCGAAGCCCGACACTCGAGTCGTTCCCGGAGGTTGGGGCGGCCAACCCGCGCCCGGCGGCTGAGAAACGGGGGGCTCGATAATCGCCGGGGACGAGAACTTCGGGTTGAGGCGGCCGGTCACCTCGAGTTCCCAACCCTCGCGACGGCCGATGTCCTCCAGCAGGTCGTCGTCGCCTATCAGCAGAAACAGCTGGCCGGGTTCGACGTCGTTGCCGCTGTCGAAGGCCTGGCGGTCGCGGTCGACCGCCCACATCCGCACGCCCTGCGGGGTCGCCTCCGCGACGCACCCCCGAACCTTGCGCGACTGGGCGAGCGGCGAGGATGGTGCGAGCATGACGGCGAGGAACATGACGGCGAGGAGACCGAGGGCAAGTCGCATCGTCACCTCCGTGGAAGAGCCGAGGTTCCTATTCTGGCACACGTCTTCCGGCACACGTCGCGGGCCCGGCTCGACGTCGCTGTCCGGACGCTGGGAGTGGGTGCCCCAGGTGCCGTACAGGTAGATTGCCTGCGGCATCCGGATGGGCGTCGAGGACGATGCGGTTGATGGGGCCGTCGGATGCCGCCGCCGATCGGCGCTCGATGGCCATGGCGTCGCGCGCTCTCGAGCCTGGCACGCGGGGTCAGAAACGCCCGGGGCGCTCGGGTAAACGAGGGGGCGGGCCGTACCGGCGACACGCCGGTCGGGTTGCCCTGTACTCCTCGACCAGGATGCGGTCGATGGGCACCCCCACCGCGAACGGGCCGCGCGGCCGTCCCGTCCCGGGGACCGACACTCGAGTCGTCACTCGACTCGTCACCCCAGGCGGCCCTCCCGCGCGGGGGAAGTTGCCGGCGCCCGGCGGCGGAAAGACGGGCGGTTCGGTAATCACCGGCGGCGACAAGTCCGGGTTGATGAGGCCGGTCACCTGGACTTCCTGACCCTCTCGGCGGGAGATCTCCTCCAGCAGGTCGTCGTCGGCTATCAGCAGGAACCTGTTCGTCGCGGGCTCGCCTTCTATGCGGGCGGCCACCCTCAGCCACACGCCCTGCGGGGTCGTCTCCTCGACGCACCCCCGAACCGTGCGGGGCTCGGCGAGCAGCGAGGATGGTTCGAGCATGACGGCGAGGAGCACGACGCCGAGGAAACCGTGAACGAATCGCATCGTCACCTCCGTTGAAGCGTCGAGGTTCCCATTCTGACACACGCCGCGGACCCGGCGGCGGTCCGGAGATGGAGGATAATCGGCTTCCGGACTCCGGGCGTCCGCCTCGGCCCGACGTTGACGCTTCGATGGTGGACGTCGTCGGGCGGGCGGTTCAGCGTCGACCACGCGTCAACTGCGGGAGCAAAGCCATGCGACTTGCCGGCACGCTGTCGGGTCTTGCACTCTGTCTCGCCCTCGGGGCGGCCCCCACGGCGGCCCAGGACGGGGCGGACGACACGCTGGAGATCTACGTCGTCGACGTGGAGGGCGGCGAGGCGACGCTCTTCGTCGCCCCGTCGGGCGAGTCGATGCTCTTCGACACGGGGTGGCCGGGCTTCGACGGGCGCGACGCCGACCGTATCGCCGCCGCCGCCGCCGATGCCGGCGCGGCCGCCATCGACCACCTCATCGTCACCCACTTCCACGGCGACCACATGGGCGGCGCCCACCAGCTCGCGGAGCGGCTGCCCGTCGGGAGCTTCATCGACCACGGGACCACCGTCGACGAGGGCGAGCGCCAGCTGAACGCCTTCGCCCGGTACGTCGACCTGCGCGAGACCGCCCGGCACGTCGTGGCCGCGCCGGGCGACCGGGTGTCGATAGAGGGGCTCGACGTCCGCATCATCGCCTCGGCCGGCGCCGTGCTCGACGCGCCGCTGCCGGGGGCGGGGGGCGCCAACCCGTTCTGCGAGGGCTTCACGTTCCACGGCGAGGACATCACGAGCCGCTACGGCAACGCCGAGGACGACCAGTCGATCAGCACCTTCGTCGGCTTCGGCCGGTTCCGCACCGTCATCATGGGCGACCTGAACTGGAACCGCGAGCACGACCTGATGTGCCCCGACGACCGCATCGGCACCGTCGATCTCTACCTCGTGTCGCACCACGGCTCGGAGACTTCCGGCTCGGAGGCGCTGACCCACGCCATCGCACCGCGGGCCGCGGTCATGAACAACGGCCCCCGCAAGGGCGGCGCCGCCCAGACGTTCGAGATCCTGCGGGCGGCCGAGGCGCCGCCGGACATCTGGCAGAACCACTACTCCATCCCCGCCGGCGACCTCAACGCGCCCGAGGCGTTCATCGCCAACCTCGACGAGGGTGTGGAGATGCCCGACGGCCGGACCGTCCACATGGGGGACGCGAGCTGGATCCGGATCTCGGCGCGGCGGGACGGATCGTTCACGGTGACCAACAGCCGCAACGGGTTCAGCCGGGACTATCCGCGCGCCGCGGTAGCCGACTGCGGTTTGGACCGGAGGGATCGGCTGGCGGCGATCCAGGCTGCACGCACTGCGTCTCCGGCCCGAGGCCCCGAGTTCGGCCCGGCTCCGGGTCCGGCCAAATGCCCGTGCCACGGAGCGCGACGACGCGGCGCGCCTTGCGCTTCCGAGCGCGCTCCGCCGCCCGCCTACCCGCTCCCCGTGCGTTCCAGGCGCTCCTGCAGCCGGGCCAGCGTGTCCCGCGTGCGGGACAGCTCCGCCATCAGCTCCTTGTGCGTCGGGGGCGCCGCGAGGTCGCGCAGCCGGTCCTGCTTCGCTTCGTCCAGGCTGTTGATCACCACCGCGATGAACAGGTTGATGACGACGAACGTGCCCACCACGACGAAGCTCACGAAGTACGCCCACGCCCACCAGTGGTGCTCGAGCGCCGCGTACATGATGTCGGTCCAGTCCTCCAGGGTCACGATGCGGAAGAGCGACAGGAGCGAGATGCCGAGGGTGCGCCAGTGGGTCGGATCGACGTCGCGGAACAGGTGGTAGCCGGCCACGCCGTAGACGTAGAAGACGATCGACATCAGCGCGAGCACGTTGAACATGCCGGGCACCGAGCGGATCAGGGTGGCGACGATGAGCCGCAGCTCGGGCAGCGCCGACACGAGCCGCAGCACCCGGAACAGGCGGGCGAGCCGGGCGAGGGTCGCCAGCTCGCCGGTGGCCGGCAGCAGGCTGACCGCTATGACGGTGAAGTCGAAGAGGTTCCAGCCGTCCGCGAAGTAGTCCCGGAGCCGGGGCCACACCGCCGCCATCTTGATCAGGGCCTCGACGACGAAGATGGCGAGGAACGCCTGGCTGGCCAGCGCGAAGGCCCCGCCGAAGCGCGCGGCGAGGGCCACCGACGTGTCGAGGCCGATGACGACGGCGTTGGCGACGATGACGGCGGTGACGCCGTGCCGGAACCACCCGGCGCGGGTCGTCCGCCGCGACCAGGCGACGATTCGGCCGTCCGCGGGGGACGGCGGTCGGGTAGAGCTCATCGGGTGGTTGGCCTGCTGTTTCCGACCCGCTTCGCGCTCATCGCGGCCGGCGGGCGGCCGTCAATGATAGCGGAACGTCCGCGCCGCGGCGGCGCCGCACGCGAGGGCGGCGGCGGCCAGGGCGGCCAGGTGGGGCAGGGCGGCGGCGGGGCCGTAGCCGAAGCTCACCAGCTTGTGCAGCGCGTCCATGGTCCACCCGGTGGGCAGGAAGCCGGCGAGCGTCTGCATCCACGCCGGGGTGATCTCGATGGGCCACCAGCAGCCGCCGAGGGCGGCCAGCGCCATCGTGCCCAGCACCCCGATGCCCGCCATCTGACCCTCGCTGCGCGCGAGGTTGCCGAGGAGGAGGGCGAGCGAGGCGTTGAGCCCGGCCCACGCGAGCAGGACGAGGCCCACCATGCCGACCGCGGCGCCCCAGTCCATCCCGAACAGGACGCGGCCGACGAGCATCGCGAAGCCGATCTGCACCACGCCCAGGGCCATGCGCGCCGCCCACTTGCCGGCCACCACCGAGGCGGGCCGGATCGGGGTCGACGCGAGCCGGCGCAGCAGGCCCTGCTTCCGCTCGATGACGAGCGTGATGCCGCCGCTGGACAGGAGCACGAGCATCGTGAACATGACCATCGTGCCGGGGATGGCCTGCGCGTAGCCGATCGGCGGGTCCTCCCGCCGGCCCGCGGCGGTGACCTCGAGGGTCACCGTGCGCGGCGCCGCCTCGAGGGCCGCGAACGTCTCCGGCGACGCGCCGCCGTCGAGGACCGAGGCGGCCGCGAGGTCGGCCAGCACCGTGTAGACGGCGCGCCCCACGCGGAGCTGGTCGTACTGCCGGTTCAGGTCCTCGCCGCGGCGGTCGAAGGTCAGCGTCGCCTGGTTCCCGGCGAGAATCGAGGCGGTCAGGTCGTCGTGCCCGGCCGCCGGGCCGGGCAGCGTCAGCCGGCGCGCGTAGCGTTCCGCCTCCTCGTCCGACGCCGGGGTCGCCACCGCGAAGCTCTGCTCCTCGAGCCGCCGGGTCAGCTCGTCGACGAGGAAGCCGCCCCCGTCCGCCCCGCGGAGCGCGATCGGGTCGGGCCGGTCGGGGTCCGGCGTCCCGAAACCGCCGGTCACCGTGCCGAGGAAGTAGAAGAAGAGCACGGGCATCGCGAAGGTCCACAGCAGGGTCTCGCGTGCCAGCAGCATGCGCTGCAGGTCGTGCCGTGCGATGAGCCGGGCGTCACGCCACATGATCAGTTCACCATCCGGACAGGGCGATGCCGGCCCGGGCCTCCGGGATGAACCCGGGCATCCCGCCACATGATCGAGCGTGCGATGAGCCAGGCGTCACGCCACATGATCAGTATCACCATCCGGACAGGGCGATGCCGGCCCGGGCCTCCGGGATGAACCCGGGCATCCCGCCACATGATCGAGTTCGCCATCCGGCCAACGGCGCGATGCCTATCCGAGCCTACGGGATGAACCCGGGCGTCTCCCCGCATGGTCAGCTCACCAGGAAGCCGCCGCGCAGCCGCCGCACCGAGAGCGCGAACGCGGCGGCGGCGGGAAGGCCGATGGCGAGGGCGGCCCCGAGGAGGCGGGCGGCGTCCGGCTGCCCCGCGACGATCTCCTTGAGATGCACGACGGCGAGGCCGTTCGGCGTCCACCGGCCGACGGCGGCCATCCACTCGGGCATCGCCTCGAAGGGAAAGAACGAGCCGCCCAGCATGACGATCGGGAACAGCACCAGGTTGGTGAGCATGCCGCCGGCCTGCTGCCCCGAGGCGAGCAGCTGCAGCAGCACGAAGTAGCTGAGCATGACCGTGCCGGCGAAGGCGATCCAGACGACGGCGAGGGGGGCGTGCAGCGGCGGCAGGTCCAGCACGACCATCCCCAGGGCCACCCCGACCACCGCGACCGCGCCGACGATCGCCCCGCCCGCGAGCAGCTTGCCGGCGAGGACCGCGGCCATCGGCGGCGGCGCCGACGCGGCGCGGCGCAGGGTGCCGAGCCGCTTCTCGTCCCAGACGTCGCCGCTCATGCCCTGCGCGGCGAACAGAATCGACATGAAGATCATGCCGGGCAGGAAGATCATGCCGAGGTCGACGACGCCCAGCGGTGCTTCCGCCTCGCCGGCGTCGGGCGGGTCGACGAACTCGACGGTGAGGACGGGCGGCGACAGCGTGTCCCTCGAGCTCCCGCAGGCGCGTGTTGATGGCGGTGCTCAGCTCGGCGACCGCCTCGTTGGAGAAGAAGCTGCCGCCGTCGGGCGGTCCGTCGACAATCCGGCCCGCGGGCTCGCCGAGCAGGCGCTCGCCGTAGAAGGCCAGCTCCACGGCGACCTCGAGCGCCTCTTCGATCATGCCGGGCAGGATGCGCTGGGCGGGATTGGTGACGAGCCGGATCTCGGCCGTTCCTTCCCCGAGGACCGCTTCCTGCAGGCCGGCGGGCAGAACGACGAGGGCGCTGGCGTCGCCGGCGTCCATGATGCGGCGGCCTTGGTCGACGTCCACCGGGGTGACGTCGAAGAGCTCGGCGACGGGTCCCTGCACCGCGGCGCCGCCGACCAGGCCGCTCAGGAACGACTCGTCCTCGTCGGCCACGAGCAGCCGTCCCCGCGGGGAAGCTCCGCCGGCGTAGATGAGGACGATCAGGCCGCCGATGGCCAGCGGCAGCCCCATCCAGGTGAGCAGGCCCACGGGGTCGGCGAGCTGCCGGCGCACGTCCTTGAGGGCGGTCGCGACGACGAAGCGCCCCGTCACTCGCGCAGCTCCCGTCCCGTCAGGGTGATGAACAGGTTCTCGAGGCTCGGCTGGCTCAGGGTGATCTCGGCGACCTCGCCGCCCGCGCCCGCGACCGCCTCGAGAATCGCGGGCAGCCGCCGCGAGGCGGCGCCGGCCGCGATGAGGAGGGTCCCGGCGTCGGCGCTCACGATCCCGGCGTCGTCGAGGCCCTCGACCGCCCCTCGCGCGAGGTCCGGGTCGAACGCCCCGTTCAGCCGCAGCAGGTCGCGCTCGCCCACCATGGCGCGCAGCTCGGCCAGCGTCCCGGCCGCGAGGATGCGGCCGTGGTCCATGATCGCGAGCCGGTCGCACAGCTCCTGCGCCTCTTCCATGTAGTGCGTGGTGTAGAGGACGCAGGCGCCCGCCGCCACCTGCTCGCGCACGAGGTCGAGCAGCCTCACGCGGCTCTGCGGGTCGACGCCGGCGGTGGGCTCGTCGAGCAGGAGGACCCGCGGCCGGTGGACGATGCCGCAGCCGAAGTTCAGGCGCCGCTTCATGCCCCCGCTGTACCGCTTGACCGGCTCGCGGGCGCGGTCGAGGAGGCCGGTCAGCTCGAGCACCTCGCCGACCCGCCGCTTCAGCTCCGGTCCCCGCAGGCCGTAGGCGGCGCCCCAGTAGCCGAGGTTGTCGGTCGCGCTGAGGTCCTCGTAGAGGGCCAGCTCCTGCGGCACCACGCCGATGCACGACCGCGCCGCCCGCCCGTCGAGGACCACGTCGTGCCCGAGCACGTGGATGCGGCCCGACGACGGCGGCAGCAGGCCCGAGATGCAGCCGATGGTCGTCGACTTGCCGGCCCCGTTGGGCCCGAGCAGCCCGAAGATGCCGCCCTCGCCGGCCGTGAAGCTGACCCCGTCCACCGCGACGAGGTCGCCGTAGCTCTTGCGCAGCGCGTCGACCGTGATCAAGGTCCCTCCTGCCCTGTTCCTACGATGAAGCCGGGGTTCCGGTTCGTGGTCGGTTCACGGCGGATGCGGCTGCTCCGATCCCATGATGGCGGTGTGTCGCACCCGGGGCCAGGAGTCTGCGCCGTAGAACGGTGCAGACTCCTGGCAGGGTTGGTTGGGCGCCCAGCGGAGCCGAAGGCGACGATGGGCGGGCTAGGAGTCTGCGCCGTAGAACGGTGCAGACTCCTGGCAGGGTTGGTTGGGCGCCCAGCGGAGCCGAAGGCGACGATGGGCGGGCTAGCGTCATGGTTCCCCGGGCCGGTGCGCCGGGTGGCGGTGTGCCGCCCGGTTGGCCGCAAGACCCTGCCGTGCGAGCTCATGGCGGGTGCCCGGGCCGGTGCGCCGGTTGGTGGTTCGCCGCCGGGTTGGCCGCAAGGCCCGGCACTGGGTTGATGGCCGTCGTCGATCGCGGGATCGGCCCCGGATGGTGGTTTTCGGCCGCGTTGTCGCGGCATGACCGCCATGCTACGCTGGCGGTATGGGAAGCGGGAAGCCGCCCGAGGCCGTCTGGAGGCCCATCGAGGACCTGCCGGCCGACGCCGCCTCGTGGGGATCGTCGCACTACCGGGAGCGCGTCCGGCGCTGGCAGGACGCCCGTGCCCGGCTGCAGGACCCGGGCGTCGACCGGACCCTGCTCGACATCTGGCTGCGCGAGCGGTCGCGCGCGTTCGCCATCGAGACCGGGCAGATAGAGGGGCTCTACACCCTGCGGCGCGGGGTGACCGAGCAACTGATCGCCGAGGGCTTCGGGGGCGTGCGCGCGGCCCACGCCCTCGAGCCGGGTCTTTCGGACCGGACCTTGAAGGGCCTGCTGGAGGACCAGCACGCTGCCGTGGAGCTGGTCTTCGAGGCAGCGGCCGGCCGCCGTCCGCTGTCCCACCACACGATGAAGAGCTGGCACCAGCTCCTGACCCGCCACCAGGAGCACGCGGTGGGCATTCGCGACGGCAGGCGCGTGGCGATCCCGCTGCTTCGCGGCGAGTACAAGATCCGGCCGAACAACCCGCGGCGGCCGGACGGCGTCGTCCACGAGTACTGCCCCCCCGAGCAGACCCGCAGCGAGATGGATCGGCTGCTCGAGATGCACCACGGGCACGCGGACCGCGGCCTGCCGGCCGAGGTGGAGGCCGCCTGGCTGCACCATCGCTTCGTCCGCATCCATCCCTTCCAGGACGGCAACGGCCGCATGGCGCGGCTGCTGATGGCCTACGTCTTCGCCCGCGCCGGGGAGTTTCCGCCGGTCATCTCGATGACGCAGCGCAACGACTACATCCGGAACCTGGAGTGGGCCGACGGCGGTGACCTGCCGCCCTTCGTCGAGTACCTGGCCGACCTCGCCGCGATCACCACCCAGTCGGCGGTTCGCACGGCGGAAGACGTGCTGAAGGAACGGCCGTGGAAGACGCACGGCAACGGCGGACAGACGGTGCGGGAATCGGGCGGTCAGTGGCGGTATCTCCCGCCCGTCTCTTGATCTCGAACGCCCGCGCTACGCGTCGCCGGTCTCCGGGGCCGGCCTCTTCGCCGCGCCCCGGACCCTGATCGGCCAGCGCGACGGCTCGTGGTGCTCCAGGTACTCGCGCCGCGAGACCGAGCCGACGATCATCGACTTCGTCAGCCACCAGTTCTTCGGCCGGGCGCCGAAGATGATGTGGGCGAGGCTCAACCCTGCCAGGGACAGGCCGGTCATGCCGTGGAAGACGTAGATCCAGCCCCACGCGCCCTCGGGGAGGATGTAGGGGTTGGGGGTGATGAACGGCGTGCCCATGCGCCACAGCATCACCATGCCGGTCAGGGCCACCGTGCACCCCACGAACGTCAGCACCAGGTGATACAGGCGGTTGCCGATCGGATACTTGGCCGGATGCGGCCCCGGCACGTCGTGGCCCGCCTCGCGCATGACCTCGGCCTTGAACTCGGGGATGTCCTTCGGGCCCACCCAGATCGACCAGAAGTCGAGGAAGAACACGGTGTGGAAGATGTGGAAGACGATGGCCCCGGTCAGCACCAGGCCCGCCGTGTAGTGGATGCCCACCCAGTCGAACCGCCAACCCATGATCGGGAAGAACGCGGTGCCGAGCAGCGTGAAGACGGACCCGGCCATCACCCAGTGGAACAGCCGCGCCATGAACGAGTGCCGCTTGACGCGCTTCGGCAGGCCGGCGTGCTTCGCCTCGAGGGCGTCCGTCTCCGCCTTGGCGCGGACCCGGTGCGCCGACAGGATGACGTAGGACGCGTGCGCGACGAGGAACGTGATGAAGACGAAGATCGACACCCACAGGACGTTCCACGCGACGTGCGTCAGCACCTCGCGTCCCCACGGGTCGGCGGCGGTTTCGACAAAGCCCACGACGGTTTCCTCCAGACGGTCGGCGACGGCCGGTGCCTGTGCGCTCGCGGCGCACCGGCGAGCGGCCTGGCCCGGCCCTTCGCCGGGGGACGCCGGTCAACGGATCGACGTCTGCAACGGGTCGGGGTCGCCGCCGACGGCCCGGCCCCTCGCCGGGGGGACGCCGGTCAACGGGGTCCCGAGTTGTCGGCCGGTGCGACCGGCCCCGGTGCCTCCGGTACGGCGTCGTCCCGCGGCCGCGGCCCACATGCCGCGTCGAACGCCTGCAACCTGGCTTCGATCGCCTCGGACACCGCCTCCCTGACGTCCGACCGACGCTCGTCCACCAACGCCTTCAGGTCACGCTCGAGCTGGTCGCGGTTGAAGTGTTCGTCGAGCTTCACGGCGCCCACGTCCACACCCAGCCAGCCCCCCAAGCCGCCCACGATGCCACCCACCGCGGCCCCGACGGGGCCGAGGGTGGCCCCGGCTCCCGCGCCGGCCGCTGCCCCGCCGAATGTTCCCGCGCCCTTCCCGGCCACCTTTCCCGCAGTCTTCGCCGCGACGGACGCCACCAGCTTGGTCGTGAACGACTTGATGAGCGTCGCAGCCGACGCGGCTCCCGCGAGGCCGGTGCCGGCGGCGACGATGCCCGACAGGCCGACGGACGTCATGAACCGGTGGAGGGTCTCCGGGATCGCCGCCTCGAGCATGCGGGCGCGGAGCCTCCTCGTTTCCTCGTCCGCGTCCAGCACTTGCACCTGATCGTCGATGCACCGCGCCATCACGGTGCGCATCTCCTCGGCCCACCCTTCCGTCGCGTCGCCGAACGTCTTCCTGATGCCCTCGTCAAGATCGCCGAACAGGCGCCTCGTGACTTCCCTTTCCAGTCGATTGGCCGCCGCCAGTCCCAGCTCGGTGTACTGCCCGACCACCGAATAGTGCCAGTCCAGGAAGTCGGGAATGCGCCTCTCGTAGATCGGCCTCAAATCGGCCTCGACGGCATGGTGCAGGTCTCGGCGCAACTCTGCGAGGCCGGTCCGTCCATCGTCGCAGAGACACCCCAGCATCCGCCGTCTCAGCACCTGTTGCACGTCGGGCGGCATCGTGGCGGGCCCGATGTCGGGGAGTTCGGCCGGAGGTCGTGGAGGGTCGGGCGGGCCCGGGTGGCTCGTGGGCTCCGGTCGGTTGCTGATGGCCGCGATCGCCAACACCAGGGTGACGCAGGCGAGCACGACGATGGTGCGCCAGACCCAGGCCACCACACCGATCGCGCCGGCCCCGCCCGTGTCGACCTGTACGTGCGGGTCGGGCGAGCCCGGGGCCTGCGCCTGTTCCGAGCGCGCGTCGCCGTCCGGCCCGGGTGAGGCCGCGGGGCCCGCGGTGTCCGGGGTCTCCTCGTGGTCGTTCGCGTTCTCGGCGTCCATCTCTCGGTCCTGCGACGACGTGCGGGCTCCGCAGGCCGACTGCCAACGAAGGCGGCGCGGAGCGACCGCCCGGCGATACCCCGCGGGTTGGGCGTCGATTCCGGCGGCAGTCGTCAGGATCGTTGCCGCCACTGACGGAACCCGACAGTGCCGCGCATTGTACTTGGTCGAACACCCGCCGGGCCGTGCCCGCGGGACGCTGAGCCGGCCGTGGGGTCGTGCCGCTCGGCGCTCGGGGCAGTGGCGCCCCCGCGCCTGGTCGAACCCCCGGTCGAGCCGTGCCCGCGGGACGCTGAGCCGGCCGTGGGGTCGTGCCGCTCGGCGCTCGGGGCAGTGGCGCCCCCGCGCCTGGTCGAACCCCGGTCGGGCCGTGCCCGCGGGACGCTGAGCCGGCCGTGGGGTCCTGCCGTTCGGCACCCGCAGCTGCGCCCCCCGCGCCTGGTCGAACCCCCGGTCAGGCCGTGCCCGCGGGACGCTACGCTCGGCCGTGGGGTCCCGCCGTCGGGCGCGCGAGCAGAAGCGCCCCTTCCAGGCTCCGGATGAAGCCGACGAACGCCACGGACCTGTTCAGGAAGAAGCCGGCCCGGACCAGCCAACTCGGTTCACCGAGCCAACCCAGGTCACGGTGCATGACGGGCAGCGACGTTCCTTCCGCGACGACGTGCCAGGACAGCCCCTCGAACACGGCGGCGATGCCCAGCGTGTCGGCGACCACGGGGCAGGCCGACCCGGCCTGCGCCGCGAACTCCCTCAGAGAGCGTTCGAGTGCGCCCGGTTCGACGGGCAGCGGCTCGACGGGCAGGGGAAGGTAGTAGCCGTGGAGGTAGACGTAGCCCGCGGCGACGCCGGCGAAGACCAGCCACCCCGCGAGTCGCGCGGTCAGGACGTCGGCGAGCGCCGTCCGGCAAGCGCCCGCGGTCTGCCGGAAGTGGCCGCCCGGCCAGACGCGCAGCGCCGTGAACGCCAAGGGAAAGCCCACGGCGATGGCGCAGAGGAAATACCAGTCGGCGCCTCGGGCCAGGGCGGCGAAGATCGCCAGCGCCCCGGTCAGCGAGACGCCGAGAACCAGGCTGATCGCCGCCGTCAGCCAATGGCGCCCGAGCCGGGCGCGCAGGGAGGACCTGGGGTCGAGCCAGTACCGGAGGGCGAAGCGCCTCCGCTCCAACCGGTAGGTGAAGATCCCGTAGCAGGCGGCGAGGCAGACGAGGGTCGGCAGGCCGAGGGCCAGGCACGAACCGGCGTGCAATCGATTCCAAAGGAACAGCGCCGCCAGCAGCAGGACGCACGCCGCGAGCGACCTGATGCCCTGGTCGACCATCGGCCCGGGACGGTTGTGGACGCGGCTCACTGGCGGTCCTCCTCTTGGCCTGCCTTCTTCAACGAGTCGGTCCGAATCGGCTGCCCACTGGCGCAAGGGAGGCGGTCGGCGAGTCGCTGGTACGAGTCCGCGACGGGGCCGGCCGCAACCGGTATTCTCCACCAGGACGATGCGGCGATCGGCCGCGAGGCCGACCGTGGGAATCCGCGTATACTGGGTCGATGGCTTCGCCAATCGAGACCCCGTCGGCCGAGTTGCGCCGTGAGCTGTGGAACGCTCGCGTCGAGGCCGACATGCGCCAGCGCTACTTCGCCCGGATGGCGCAGCGTGCGCACGTCCGGGATCGCGCTCTCCGGGTGGCCATCTTCTTCACGTCGAGTGCGACCGGGGTCACTGCCGTCGGCGGCCTCGGGCTGGGCCCGGAGTCGTTCGCATTCGCGACGGCGGTTCTCGCCGCCGCGTCGTTCACGCTCGAGCTCGGATCCGTGGCGATGAAGCACACCGGCTTCGCCGTGGACTGGGGCCGAATCCACCAGGAGACGCTCGACATGTGGACGGAGAGTGAGCGGGGCGGCCTCTCGCACGACAAGGTCCGCACATCCCTGCGCGCCATCGAGCGGCGCATCGAGCCCATCGACCAGCAGTCCATCACCTATCGCGTCGACGCGAGAGTTCTCGCGCAGTGCTTCGACCAGGCCGAGGCATACGCGTCGGCTCGATGACCTCCCGCCAACGAGATCGGGATCCGGCTTCGTGAGAGTCAAGCAGAGTATTGGCCATCCCCGCCGCCACGGCCACCCAAGGCGCCGCCCGAGCCAAAGCCGATCCCTCCGCCGGCCAAGCCGAAGCCTTGATGGGGGGAGCGCCCGGAACAGCGTGTTCGTCACCGCCGACCGACGACGCGGCCGTTGCGCACGAGATCGACGGCCGGAGGTCGAGCTTCGCCCGCGGTCGCGCGATAGAATGCCGGCCTGATTGAGGCACTTGGCGGCCAAGGCGGGCTGGCGGATCGCGGGTGCGTCCGGATCACAGGAGGCATTTGTGCGCAGACGGGCAATCGTGGCGGCGGCGGTGGCGGCCGCGGCGCTGGTCGGGGCGGCGCAGGCGCAGGAGCGGCCGAACATCCTGTGGCTGAGCAGCGAGGACAACGGACCCGCCCTCGGGGCCTACGGTGACGCGTACGCCGACACGCCGAATCTGGATCGATTGGCCGAGCGCGGCACCGTCTACCTGAACGCGTGGTCGAACGCACCGGTGTGCGCGCCCGCCCGCACCGCAATCATCACCGGGATGTATCCGCCGGCCATCGGGGCGCACCACATGCGCAGCCGGGTGCGCCTGCCGGACGGGGTGCGGATGTTCCCGCAGCTGCTGCGCGCGGCCGGCTACTACGCGACGAACAACGCGAAGGAGGACTACAACGTCGAGAAGCCGGGCCGGGTCTGGGACGAGTCGTCGAACGAGGCGCACTGGCGCAACCGTCCGGGGCATGGCGGTCCCGGTGCGGCGCCCTTCTTCGCGGTGTTCAACCTCGGCATCACCCACGAGAGCCGCATCCGCCAGCGGCCGCACGAGGCGGTGCACGACCCGGCCGGGGTGCGGGTCCCCGCCTATCATCCCGACACGCCGGAGGTGCGGCGGGACTGGGCGCAGTACTACGACCGGCTGACCGAGATGGACGCCCAGGCGGGCGAGCGCCTGGCCGAGCTCGAGGCGGCGGGGCTGGCCGGCGACACCATCGTCGTGTACTTCGGCGACCACGGCGTGGGCCTGCCGCGGGGCAAGCGGTCGCTGCTGAGCTCGGGGCTGCGGGTGCCGCTGATCGTCTACGTGCCGCCGGGCTTCCGGGAGCTCGCCGGCGACGGTTACCGCACCGGCGAGAGCACCGCCGAGCCCGCCGCCTTCGTCGACCTGGCGCCGACCATGCTCAGCCTCGCCGGCATTCCCCCGCCGGACCACATGCACGGGCGGGCGCTGCTGGGGCCGTATCGCGACACCCCCGCGGAGTACCTGCACGGGTTCCGCGGCCGCATGGACGAGCGCTACGACTTCGTCCGCGCAGTGCGCGATCGCCGGTACCTGTACGTGCGGAACTACGCCCCGCACCGCATCTACGGGCAGCACGTGGCCTACATGTTCCAGACGCCGACCACTCGCGTCTGGAAGGCGCTGTACGACGCGGGACGGCTCGAGCCGGCGCAGCGCCGCTTCTGGGAGACGAAGCCGGCCGAGGAGCTGTACGATCTCGAGGCCGACCCCGACGAGGTGAACGACCTCGCCGCCGATCCCCGGCACGCGGCGACCCTCGCCCGGCTGCGCGGCGCGCTGCGTGACCACGTGTTCGCCATTCGCGATCTCGGCTTCCTGCCCGAGCCGGAGCTGCTCGCGCGGAGCGGCGGCGGCGCGCCGTACGACCTCGGGCAGGACGACGAACGCTATCCCCTCGCCGAGATCGTCGGGATCGCGGATCTGGCGACCCGGCCCGGCGTCCCCGCGGTCCCGGAGCTGACGGCGGCCCTCGACCATGCCGACGGCGCGGTGCGGTACTGGGGAGCGGTCGGGCTGCTGGCTCGCGGCGGGTCTGCCGTCGAGGCGGCAGGGCCCGCGCTGCGGGCGGCCCTCGACGACCCGTCGGCGAGCGTGCAGGTGACGGCGGCGGAGGCGCTCGGCCGGTTCGGGCGGGACGAGGACCTGGCCCCCGCCCTCGATCGGCTCCTGTCGCGGGCGAATCTCGACGGCAACGACCTCTTCACCGCCGTGCTGGCCCTCAATGCCCTCGACTACCTGGACGACCGCGCCCGCGGCGCCGTCGAGGCCATCCGGGCCCTGCCGCGCGGGCAGGCCGGCATGCGGCGGCAGTACCGGAGCTACGTCCCCCAGCTCGTCGACAAGATTCTGGCCGACCTCGAGCCGTAGCCGGGTCAGGGAGCGACGGCGTCGACGGGCACGTCGCGCAGGCGCTCCTGCACGGTGCCGGGGATGCCGAGGTCGGTGTCGGCGCCGAGGCGGGCGAGGAGCTCGGCCGTCTCGGGCCAGCTCTGGAACTGGAACGACTGCTTGGCCCCCTCCGCCATGCGGTAGGGGGTGCGGCCCCGGAAGTCGCGGGCGTCGATGTCGGCGCCCCGGGCCACGAGGTACTCGATGACCTCGTTCAGGCCCCGGAAGGTGGCCCCGTGCAGGGCGGTGAAGTCGGCCTCGTTGGTCGCGTTGACGTCGGCCCCGGCCTCCACGAGCAGGCGCACCGCCGCCTCCGCCGTCGGCGACCGCACCCCGCGGGGTTGCCGCGGCGTGTAGGTGGCCCGGCCCAGGCCGGCCGCCGCCATCAGCGGCGTCGTGCCGTCGACGGTGGTCAGGGTCAGGTCGGCCCCGGCCTCGAGGAGCCGCGTCAATATGTCGGTGCTGCTGCCGGTGAAGCTGGGGATGACGCTGAACACCTGGCTGGGTGCGCCGTTCAGGTCGAACGCGGCCACCCACAGCGGGGTCGCCCCCTGCAGGTCGCCGGTGCCGGGGGCGAACGGCTCGAACGCGCCCTTCCGCGGATAGCCGATGTAGGACATCAGCATCGCCCACGAGGTGATGCGCGCGTTGGGGTCGGCGCCGGCCGCGAGCAGGGCGTCGACCAGCTCCAGCCGCTCGCCCGCGCGGAGCCGGCCGCCGACACGGCCGTGGCGGCGGTACCAGTCGCCCAGCCACGTGCCGACGCCGCCGGCGGCGGCGTGGATGGCGGCGACCCCGCCCGCCCGGTGATTGGGGTCGGCGCCCTCGTCGAGCAGGAACCGGGCGAACCCGGCCTCACCCGCGATGATCGCGAACGGCAGGGCGTGGGTCCCGTCGGACCCCGGCGCGTTGACGTCGACGCCGGCCTCGACGAGGGCGCGGCCCATCGCCACGTCGCCGTTGCGCGCCGCGAACATGAGCGTCGTGAAGCCGGCGGAGGTCTCCAGGGTCGGGTCCGCCCCGCGCGCGAGCAGCAGGCGCGCGACGTCGTGATGGGGCGCCGCGAGCGCCCACATCAGCGCGGTGCTCCGGGTCTCGGCGGTGACCGCGTTCACGTCCGCCCCGTGGTCGAGGAGCGCCTCGACGATGGCCGCCTCGCCGGTGCGCGCCGCCGTCATCAGGGGGGTGAGGCCGCTCGTCCGGGCCGCTCCCGCGTCGGCGCCGCCGTCGAGCAGCAGCTCGACCATCGCGAGGCTGGCGTTCTCGGCCGCCCGCTCGAGCGGCGTCACCCCGTGGTCGTCGGCCGCGTCGGCGTCCGCCCCCGCCTCGAGGAGCCTCCCCGCCAGGGCGAGGTCGTCCCAGTGCGCGGCCCACATCAGGGCGGTGGCCCCGTCGGGGCGCCGCGCGTTCACGTCGGCGCCGCCCGCGAGCAGCGCCTCGACCGCGGCGGCGTCCTGCGCGGCCACCGCGTCGACCAGGCTCGGGCCCTGTCCGGCCGCATCGGGCGCGGTCCCGGAGACGACAGCCAGGGACACCAGGCAGACGACGATGGCTCGCATTCCGCTCTCCTTCACGCCGTGCCGTTCCGCGGCAAACGACGCACCCTATTATGCCGTGCGAGGCGAAGGCTCCGATAGGATCCATGAGGCGGCGTGGAAACCGCGGGGCGGTGATCGCGGGTCGGGCGATGTCGCAGTGAAGGGGAACGGTCATGGTGTTCAGGGGCGTCGTGGCGGGTGTCGCGTGCTTCGTCGTGCTCGGGGCGTCGTCGTCCCCGGTCGTTCGGGACGGCCGAGGGACTGCCCCGGCCACCGCCGTCGAGGTCGATCCCGGCGCGGCCGCGCCGACGGCTGTTCGCTACGGGCAGGAGTCGTCCGCGGTGGAGGTTGCGAACCGGTGCGACGTGTCTCCTGGAGCTTCGAACGAGACCATCGTCGCCGGGCGGCTGCTCCTGGGCGCGGCCGACGCCGAGCGCGGCGCGATCCTCGTTGCCGGCGGCCTGATCGCGTCCGTCGGCGAGCCCGCCGCGCTGCGATCGTCGGTTCCGGAGGCCACCGTCATCGACTGCGGCTCCGCTTACCTCTCGCCGGGGCTCGTCAACGCCCACGAGCACCCGAACGTCAGCGGGGGGTTCCCCGATCCGGGGATGCGGCCGGTCTACACGCACCGCGAGCAGTGGCAGGGCCGCGCCGGCGACGAGCACTACCCGCTCGAGTACGCGAGAACCGATGCTCCCGTCCAGCAGTTCTGGATCGAGCTCCGACATCTGCTCGCGGGCACGACGACGCTCGGCGGGTCGGGGGCGGTGGCGGGGCTGCTCAAGAACGCGGGCTGGCGGGACGATCCGGCCTACGTCTACCGGGCCGACATGCAGACGTTCCCCTACGGAACCGCCAGCGAGTCGTTCTCCGGCCTCACCTGCCCCTACGACGGACCGGCGCCCGTCGAGCCGAGGTCGAGCCCGGGGTTTCCGCCGGACGCGCCCTACACGCCGCACATCGCCGAGGGGACGGACTGCACGGCGGCCCTCGAGGGCCGGTTCTACCTGGATCACGTCGCGGCCAACCCGGGCCGGCGCTACGCGCTCATCCACGGCGTCGGACTCGATTCCGCGAGCATCGAGCGGCTCGGAGGCCTGGACGTCACCCTCGTCTGGTCGCCCCGGTCGAACCTGGCGCTGTACGGCGAGACGGTGGACGTGCCCGACGCCCTGGAGGCCGGCGCCCGCGTCGCGATCGGCTCGGACTGGTCGTACTCGGGCTCGTACAACCTCCTCGAGGAGCTCCGCTGCGCCGAGAGCGCCGACGCGGCGCTGTGGGACGACCGCCTCTCGGCCCGCGACCTCTGGGAGATGGCCACCCGTCACGGCGCCTACGCCCTCGGCATCGAGGACCGGACGGGGCGCCTGGCGCCGGGGCTCGCCGCCGACCTCGTGGTCTTCCGCGGCCGATCCGGCGACCCGTACGCCGACCTCGCGGCCTCGACGCCCGCCGACGTCATCGCCACCTTCGTCGACGGCGGGCTCGTGAGCGGACGCGCCGACGCCTTCGAGCCGGCGAGCCTGCCCAATGCCTGCGCGAACCGCATCGGCGACCACTTCCTGTGCGTCGACTACGACGCCTATCCGTTCGACCACGACGAGCTGCTGCGGGCCAACGCGGACGCGGTCCCGTTGTTCTCCACCGAACGGCAGGCGAGCTGCGGGATCTTCGAGTGACCGGGGGTCGGTGAATCGTGACGGAACGTCATCTTCGTCGGCTCGGCCGTGATGACTTCGCCGTCGCCCTGCCCTATACTGCCCGTGATTCGCCGATATCGACCGGGACCGCGGAACGCCGCGCATTCCGTTGCGGGGGAGAAGGACCATGAAGCGAGTGTCCGTCGCCGTCGTCGTCGCAGGGATGTTGCTGGCGCCCGGCGCGGCCGCCGGCCAGGATCTCCGGCTCGTCGACGCCGTCGCGGTCCAGGACGCGCAGGCGGTGCGGGCCCTGCTCGACGCCGGCGCCGACGTGAACGCGTCGCGCGCCGACGGGGCGACGGCGTTGCTGTGGGCGGCCCACTGGGACGACGCCGACCTCGCGGGCCGGCTCGTCCGGGCCGGCGCCGACGTGAACGCGGCCGACGACCACGGCGTGACCCCTCTCGAGCGGGCGGCCGAGAACGCCAGCCTGCCGATGGTCGAGCGCCTGCTGGCCGCCGGCGCCCGCGCCGACGTCGCCCGCACCAGCGGGCTGACGCCGTTGATGACGGCGGCGCGGACCGGCAGCGTGGCCGTGGTCGAGGCGCTGCTCGCGCACGGGGCCGACGCGAACGCGGCGACCCGCGAGACCCGGAGCACCGCCCTGATGTGGGCGGTGGCGGGGGCGCATCCCGCGGTCGTGCGCGCCCTGCTCGACGCCGGCGCCGACCCCCACCCGTCGACCGCCAAGGGGTTCACGCCGCTGCTCTACGCCGCCCGCAACGGCGACGTGCCGATGGCCGAGACCCTGCTCGAGGCCGGCGTCCACCCCGACGAGACGGGGACCGACGACACCCACGCCCTGCCCTACGCCATCGTCTCCGGCCACGACGCGTTCGCGCACTTCCTGATAGAGCGCGGCGCCGACCCCAACGGGACGATGGCGGGGGTGCCGGCCCTGCACGCCGCCGCCGGCAGCATCTTCACGTGGATGACCGACTGGAACCGCCGGCACAACGACATCGACCGCTACGCCCAGTTCGGGCGGAGCGGCCTCGACTCGGACCGCCGGCTGCGGCTCGTCGAGGCGCTCCTCGCCGCCGGCGCCGACCCCAACGGGCGCATCACCACCTCGGCGATGATCATGAACTACATCGGCTATCCCCGGAAGGGCGCCTTCGAGCCGTTCGCGTGCGGCACCGGCGACCTGCGCGGGGCCACGCCGCTGTGGGTCGCGGCGTTCGAGCTGAACCGCCCCGCCCCCCGGTACTCCGGCGCTCCTCGCAGCTACGCCCCCAGCGGCGGCGCCATTCTCGAGGCCCTGCTCGCGGCCGGCGCCGACCAGCACCTGACCACCGTCGACGGGACGACGCCGTTCATGGCCGCGGCCGGGCTCGGCCGCTCGACCTACACGCCGCGCGAGCCGCGGGGCGTGCGGTCGCCCGGCGCGGAGGCGGCGGTCCGCATCCTCCTCGAGGCCGGGGCCGACATCGACGCCGTCAACGAGGCCGACTTCACGGCCCTGCACGGGGCCGCGTTCCGCGGGCTGAACGAGGTCGTCGAGTACCTGGTGGCCAACGGCGCCGACATCGACGCGCGCGACTTCCGCGGCCGCACCGCGTACCGGATGGCCGAGGGGTCGAAGCAGTCGTTCCAGTTCCAGAGCTGGCCCGAGACCGCCGCCCTCCTCGCGCGCCTCGGGGCCAACACGCGGCTCGGCATTCCCGGCACCGTGCAGGAGCGCCTGCGCGACGTGCCGCGTGAGGCGGAACAGTAGGCGTCGGCGCCACCGGTCTGCTCTCCGGGCTGGGCTTCGCGTGGCTCGGTCGGGGCCGGAACGGAAACGGCGGGCCAGCGCGCCCTTGCGGTCGCGTCGGGAGTCTCGCCGGCGCGACACGCCTGCCGCGGCAATGGCCGGGCCGGTTCGCATCCGGGCGCGTTCCGCACGCTGACTCTCCGGGGGGCGACCCCCCCCGACACCCCCGCGTCGCTTCCGGTGGCAGGGGCCACCGGCGCGGCCGGGGAGGAAGGGGCAGGGAACATGGTCAGTGACGAGGTCCAGTTCATCTTCAACACGTTCTCCTTCCTCATCTGGGGTGGGCTCGTCATGTGGATGGCGGCCGGCTTCACGATGCTCGAGTCCGGGTCGGTGCGGACGAAGAACGCGTCGGTCATCTGCCTGAAGAACGTCGGGCTGTACTCCGTCGCGGGCATCGCCTTCTACCTCATCGGCTACAACCTGATGTACGTCGACGTCGGGAGCCTGATGGGCTCGGTCCGGTTCCTGTACGGGCCCTCGGCCGACGAGATCGCCCTGCTCGAGGGGAACGCCGAGGCGCAGGCGGCGGTCGTCGCCAACGGCTACTCGGTGATGTCGGACTGGTTCTTCCAGATGGTCTTCGTCGCCACCGCCGCGTCCATCGTCTCCGGGGCCCTGGCCGAGCGGGTCAAGCTGTGGTCGTTCTTCGCGTTCACCCTCGTGCTGACCGCCGTCATCTATCCCATCGTGGGCGCCTGGACCTGGGGCGGAGGCTGGTTGAACCAGATGGGTTTCCAGGACTTCGCGGGGTCGACCATCGTGCACGGCACCGGCGGCTGGGCGGCGCTGGCCGGCCTTCTCGTCGTCGGGCCCCGGCGGGGCAAGTTCCGCAAGGACGGGACGGTACGGGCGACCCCCCCGTCGAGCATTCCGACCGTGACCCTCGGGGTCTTCATCCTCTGGTTCGGCTGGTTCGGGTTCAACGGGGGCTCGGTGCTCGCCCTCGGGGGCGTCGCCGAGGCGGTCCACATGAGCAACGTGCTCGTCAACACGAACCTCGGCGGCGCGGCCGGCTTCATCGCCGCTCTCGCCCTTTCGCGACCCATTCTCGGCCGCGTCGATCTGCTCGGGGGCCTGAACGGCGCCCTCGGGGGCCTGGTCGCCATCACCGCCGGTCCCGACATCGTGCAGCACCCCTGGGCCCTCGTCATCGGCGCCATCGGCGGCATCGTCTGCATCGCCGCCATGCGGCTGCTCGAGAATCTGCGGGTGGACGACGTGGTGGGCGCGGTGCCGGCCCACCTGTTCGCCGGCGTGTGGGGCACGCTCGCGGTCTGCATCGCGGCCGGCGGCAACATCGGCGTGCAGCTCCTCGGGGTGGTCTCCGTCGGCGCGTTCGTGTTCGTCCTTTCCTGGCTGCTGTGGATGGGGCTGGAGAAGGCCGTCGGCGTCCGCGTGTCGGATCGGGTCGAGCAGCTCGGCCAGGACGTGGCGGAGCTCGGCATGGAGGCGTACCCCGAGTTCGTGATCATGCCGGAGGACGACGACGAGTGACGCGTCGCGCCGCATGAGATGACGCGTCGTGACGCGATGAGGTACCGTGAACGGACGCGGTCCTCGCGAGGATCGGCGACTTGGGGAGTCGTGACGGACCCCGCGTGGCGCCGAGACGATCGGTCGTCGTGGCGCCGGCGTTTGGACCGGGTCTGCAGCAGTGATGAAGCCCCGCGTTGGGCCCGGACCGTCGGTCGAGTGCGGGGCCTGTCGCTGCGCGGGTCCCTGGATCGAGGATCGAACGAAGCAGGAATCGAGCTGAGCAGGAAGCGGCAAGGAGTAGCGGCCATGAGGAAGCAGAGGTTGGCACGGGCGTTGGCGATGGCGGTGGTGGGCGCGGCGGCGCTCCCCCTCGCGGCGGCGGGGCAGGCGCCGGAGGGCTGGACGGTGCCGCGGACGGCGGACGGGCATCCCGACCTGCAGGGCATCTGGGCCAACAACAGCGCCACCCCGATGGAGCGGCCCGAGCAGCTCGGCGACAAGGCGAGGCTCACCGACGAGGAGCTCGCGGACCTGACCGCCCGCATCCAGGAGTTCCGCGACGCCGAGCAGGCCGGCGACCTGCTGGGCGACCGGCTGGTCCAGCAGGCCCTGGGCAACGCCGAGTTCCAGGACTTCGACGTCGTCACCGGCAACTACAACGCGTTCTGGCTGGTCGAGCGGACGCTGGACAACCGCACGTCGCTCATCATCGACCCGCCGAACGGGCGCCGGCCGCCCCTGACCGAGGCGGCGATCGAGCGGCGGCGGGCGGCGCAGGCCGGCGGCCTCGGGGCGACCGGCTCGGACGGGCCCGAGGACCGCACCCTGGGCGACCGCTGCCTGTTCTTCGGCGTGCCCAACATGGGGTCGGGCTACAACAGCTACACGCAGATCTTCCAGACCGAGGATCAGGTCGTGATGATCCAGGAGATGGGCCACCACGCGCGGACCATCCCGCTCGACGGGCGCCCGCACCTCCACGAGAACATCGCGCAGTGGGCGGGGAACTCGCGCGGGCGCTGGGAGGGGGACACCCTCGTGGTCGAGACCCGCAACTACGACCCGCGCACCCGCTACAGCGGCGCCTCGGCGGGGCTGGTTCTCGTGGAGCGGTTCGATCGCATCGCCCCCGACGTCCTCCGGCACGAGATCACCCTGAACGACCCGGACACGTGGACGCAGCCGTGGACGGTGGAGCTGCTGCTCGACGGCACGCGGGACCCGATCTTCGAGTACGCCTGCCACGAGGGCAACTACGCCATGCCGGGCATCCTCGCCGGCGCCCGCGCCGAGGAGCGCGCGGCGGCGGGCGGGCAGTAGCGGTTCCACACCGGCGGCACGACCACAGTCGAGGACAGTTGGCCGGGCGGGCGGCGCGCGCTGCCCGCCCGGCCCGCGTACAGGCACGGAGGTGACGGAATGAGGCTCTCTGCAGCGTGTGTGGCATGCGGTTTGGCGGCGCTGATGGCCGTCGTAGCGGGGACGCGCGCGCAGGAGCCGGCCGCCGTCGCGCTCGACGCGGACGACATCGGGGGCGTGGTCGCGAGCGCGCAGGGACCGGAGGCCGGGGTCTGGGTGATCGCCGAGACCCGCGACCTGCCCACCCCGTTCGCGCGCATCGTGGTGACCGACGACGAGGGGCGGTACGTGGTCCCGGACCTGCCGGAGGCCGACTACGAGGTCTTCGTGCGCGGCTACGGCCTGCTCGACTCCGAGCGGGTGGCCGGCGTGCGCGGGCAGCGTCTCGACCTCGCGGCGACGGTGGCCCCCGACGCCCGGGCCGCCGCCGCCGTCTATCCCCCCGCCTCGTGGCTCAGCCTGCTCGAGATTCCCGACGGCGACATCCCGCCCCTGCAGGTCGCGTCGACCGTCAAGTCGTGCCTGCAGTGCCACCCCCTCGGCAACGAGGGGACCCGGCAGATACCCTCGCACCTCGAGGATCTCCCCACCGACGAGGCATGGCTGCAACGCCTGAACAGCGAGCTGTTCGGCGGCAGCATGATGACCGGCATGTTCCGCGGGCTCGGCGAGCAGGCCCGGATGTTCGGCCGCTGGACCGACGCCATCGCCGCCGGCGCCTATCCCGAGCCGCCGCCGCGGCCGTCGGGGCTCGAGCGCAACGTCGTGATCACGGTCTGGGACTGGGCCACCCCCCAGGGCTCGCGCAGCGACTCGCAGGGCACCTACGCGTGGAACCAGACCCTCAACGCGGGCGGGCGCGTCTACGGCGTTCACCAGGAAGACACCAGGCTGTCGTGGCTCGATCCGGCGACCCACGAGGTCGGCCGCATCGAGCTCGACGCCCAGGGGCTGCGCAGCATCGCCATGGACGGCCAGGGACGCGTCTGGGCCACCGCTCGGCTCGACCCCGGCGAAGCCCCGCCGGACTTCTGCGGCCCCGGGTCGGACAACCCGTACCTCGCCAACTTCCGCCCGTCCGGGAGCCCCAAGCAGGCGGTGGTCTACGACCCCCGGGACGGCTCGGTCGAGAAGATCCCCCACTGCCTCGCCGTCGACCACAACCACTTCACCGACGAGGACGACGCGCCCATCTACTTCGGAGTGAACGACGCGGTGGGGTGGATTAGCACCGAGGTGTGGGACGAGACGCAGGACGCCGAGGCCTCGCAGGGCTGGTGCCCCGCCGTGCTCGACACCAACGGGGACGGGGCGATCACCGAGTGGACGGAGCCCGACGAGCCCATCAGCCCCGGCCTCGACCGCCGCATCGAGTTCGGCTGCTACTCCATCGGGGTCGACACCAACGACGGCAGCCTGTGGTGCGCGGGCATCGGCGAGGACGACAACAAGCTCGTGCGCTTCGTGCGGGGCGACGACCCGCCCCGGAGCTGCATGGCGGAGGTGTTCGAGGCGCCGGAGCTGGACGTTCCCATCTTCAAGAGCGGCGGGGTGGCGGTGGACGGCGACGGCATCGTCTGGCTCAACTGGCGGGGGACGGACCAGGTCACCAGCTTCGACCGCAGCCGGTGCGACGTCACCAGCGGGCCCGCCGCCACCGGCCGGCACTGCCCCGAGGGCTGGGCCGTGCACCAGATGGAGCGTCCCAACCTGCAGGGCACGCCGTCGCCGATCCACGCCGAGATGATGTACCTGACCCAGATCGACCACGCCGACGTGCTCGGGCTGGGGGGCGAATCGGTGATCACCGGCCCCGTCAACAGCTACTCGCTGCAGGTGCTCATTCCGGCGACGGGCGAGTTCCTCGACATGGTCGTGCCCTATCCCAAGGGCTTCTTCTCGCGCTCGGCCCAGGGCCGCATCGACGATCCCGACGCCGGCTGGAAGGGCCGGGGCCTCTGGTCCAACTACTCGACCTACACGCCCCACTTCATCGAGGGCGGCACCGGGCCCAAGATCGTCAAGTTCCAGATGCGGCCCAGCCCCCTCGATCGGTAGCCGGGTGATGTGTGGTTCCGCCCTGCAAGCGGCGGGGAGCGCAGGCGCTTTTGTAGTTACAATATCGTCGTGTCATGCGTTGGACGTGGGATGCTCGCAAGAATCGCGACAACAGGCGCAACCACGGCCTCAGCTTCGAGACGGCGGTGCTCGTGTTCGACGATCCGCACGCGGCGTCACGTGGAAACCCGTATCCGGACGAGGAACGCTGGCAGACACTCGGCATGGTCGGCAACGTGCTGTTGCTCGTGATCCACACTTGGCCGGCCCGTGAGAGTGAGGGGATACGCCGGGCGCATCATCAGTGCCCGAAAGGCGACCGCACGTGAACGGAGGCTCTATGAGGAAGAGATCTGAGACGGGGCTGACCGGGAATCAGGCGGCGGAGCTTCAGGCCCTCGCAGAGTTGCCGGATGAGCGGATCGACACCAACGACATCCCCGAGATGCTCGACTGGTCGGACGCGAGGAGGGGGCTGTTCTATCGGCCCGTGAAGCGGCAGGTCACATTGCGGCTGGACGCCGACGTGCTCGCCTGGTTCAGGCGGCAGGCGCCTGGGGGGCGCGGCTATCAGACCGCGATCAACCGCGCGTTGCGCGATCATGTCCGGCAGCACCGGACCGCCGCCGCCCCAGGCAACGCTTCCGAGTGAACGCCCGTCAACGGCCGTTCGTGACGCCGGGACGCCCCGCTACCGCCCCTCGTCCCCGCCGAGATCCGTCAGCCGCCACAGGTGCGACCGGGTACGGATGAACAGGTTGCCGCGGGAGATGGCCGGGGTCGACATCGCCACCTCCTCCAGCTCGTTGGTGCCGACGACGTTGAAGTCGTTCTCGGTGTCGATGACGTAGGTGACACCCTCCTCGCTCAGCACGAAGACCTTGCCGTTGTAGGCCCACGGCGACGAGGTGAAGCCGCCGGTGCCGCGCGCGACGCGCCGCCGCACCTCGCGGTCGAGGACCTGGCGCTCGGTGTAGTAGAGCTCCTCGCCCGTCCGGGCGTCGTGCACGGTGTAGAAGCCGCGGTCGAGCAGCGTGAAGTAGTGGTCGCCGTAGACGAGCGGGGTCGGGTGGTAGGGGCCGGCGGTCTCCGCGTACCAGGCCACGTGGTCGTTGGACGTCTCGCCCGGCTCGAGCGAGATGTCGCCGCTGGCCCCGGGCCGGATGGCGTAGACCGGCCGCACCGCGTCGCCGACGTAGCCCGACATGACGTAGAGCAGCCCGTGGGCGCTGAACGGCTGCGGGATGGAGATGGAGTTCATCCCGCGGAACGACCAGATCTCGTTGCCGTCGAGGTCGTAGGCCCGCACGAGGTCGCTGCCGGTGGTTATCAGCTCGGTGCGGGCGTCGTGCTCCCAGACGAACGGGGTCGACCAGTTGGTGCCCTCGTCGCGATCGACGCGCCAGCGCTCGGCCCCGGTCGCGGCGTCGAGGGCGACGACGAACGACTGCTCGTCGTTGTCGTTGACGACGAACAGGGTGTCGTCGTGGAGCGCCGGCGAGGCGGCGGGGCCCCAGCCGAGGCGCGTCTCGGCGGGGTCGAAGCGCCGCTCCCAGACGAGGGCGCCGCTCATGTCGAGGGCGAAGACGCCCACGTTCCCGAAGTAGGCGTAGACCCGCTCGCCGTCGGTCACCGGGGTCGACGAGGCGAAGGTGTTCTTGAGGTGCCGGTCGAACTGCGGCGGGCCGGCGTTGACCTCGGTGGTCCAGACGACCTCGCCGGTCTCGAAGTCGAGGGCGAGGACGAGCCAGTGGTGCACGTCCCGCTCGCGCTCCATCAGGTCGCCGGGCCGGGCGGGGGGAAACGGCCCGCCGGGCATCTCCTGGGGCGACCCGTAGGGGAAGTAGAGCCCCATGCGCGGCTCCTGGGTCTCGCCGTCGCTGACCACGGTGGTCAGGAAGACGCGGTCGCCCCAGATGACCGGCGACGACCAGCCCAGCCCGTCGATGGGGGTCTTCCACACGACGTTCTCGGTCGTGCTCCAGGTGAGGGGCAGGCGCGGGTCGTCGTCGGCCGTCGCCAGCGCGTCGGCGCCGCGGAACGCGGGCCAGTTCTCGTTCTCGGCGGCGAGGGCAGTGGGTGCCAGCGCCGCCGCGAGCAGCGCCGCCGGGAGGGTCATGCCGGCGAGACGGGCCGGCGAGACGAGCAGTGTCTGAAGTCGTGGAAACATGCGGGAGATTATATGCGGCCCCGGGGGCGATGCGCCCCGAGAACCTGCGATACTACGGGGTGCGCGGGTTCGGGGCGGCGCGGGACCTGCCGCGGCTGCCCGGTACGGTCGGCACCCCGCCCTGCGGTGGCGAACGGGTCTTTCAGGGCTGTCATGAGACTCGCCGCGGCCCGCTGGCAGACCGGGCCGCCGGCCCTGCCATGACGCACGGGGCATGGCAGCCAGTTTAGTGAACCCCGCGTTGCACCGCTCGAACGCAACGGGGATTTTCGCCAGGGCTGACAGGGCCGAAGCGCGACCAGCCGGCGACGCCGGCAAGGCGGCCCTGCGGGTTGCGGCGCGGGTCGGGTCGACGTGACAGGATGGCGGGACGGGGGGACGACGATGCGAGAAGCACGCACGAGATCCATCGGCCGGCGCGAGGTGATGCGGGCGTTGGGGGCCGGGGCGGTCGGACTCGGGTTCGGCGGGGTCGGCGCCCCGGCGAGCGCCCGCGGCCCGGCCGGCGCGGGGCTGCAGCCGGCTTCCGGATTGGCCTTTCCCGACGGGGCGGTGGTGCGCACGCGGCTGGGCGACGTGTCGCCCGAGGACCTCGCGGGCGGCGCGACCCTCTTCCACGAGCATCTCTCGTTCGCGTACAGCAGCCCGCCGCCCGAGCCGCGCGCGCCCGGCACCCCGCCGCCCCCGGCGCCCTCCAACGACGAGATGGTCGACCTCCTGGTGGAAGAGCTGCAGATGGCCGCGTTCGACGGGGTGAGCTGCATCGTCGACTCGTCCATCGGCCCCCGCACCGAGCAGCAGCTTGCGAACCTCACGGCGATGGCGCGGCGGTCGGGCGTGCACGTCGTCCTCGGCGGCAGCTACTTTCTGCTGCGGTCCTATCCGGAGGAGATCGTCGGGCTGCCCGAGGAGGCGATTGCGGCGAGGCTCGTCGAGCAGGCGGGCCGCGAGGGGTGGGGGGCGCTGGGCGAGGTCGGCACCTCGTTTCCGGAGATGCACGACGAGGAGCGGAAGATGCTGCGCGCGGTCAGCCGCGCCCATCGCGAGACGGGGCTCCCCATCTTCACGCACGTGCCTCATGAGAGCTGCCCCTCGTGCGCCATCGAGCAGCTCGACATCTACGAGGCGCAGGGGGTCGACCTCGCCCACCTGTGCATCGGACACCAGTCGACGATCAAGCGCTCGGACGACCCGGGGTGGGAGACCCACCGGGAGATTGCCCGCCGGGGCGCGTTCATCGGGCTCGACACCGTCGGCCACCGCATGAGCGCGTCGTTCATCCCCGAGAGCGAGAAGGTCGAGATGGTGCTGAGCGCGATCGACGCGGGGTTCGAAGACCACGTCCTGCTGTCGTCCGACTTCGCCAACACCACCCAGCTCAAGGCCAACTGGGGCAACGGGTTCTCGACCGTGCTCGTGCAGTTCGTCCCGAAGCTGCGCTATCGGGGGGTGCCGGAGGACGTCATCCGCAAGATCCTGGTCGACAATCCCCGCCGGTGGCTGGCCTTCCGGCCGGCGGCCTGAGCGCTTGGCGTAGATGCGATAATGTACAGTTTCGAGCGGCAGGCGGCACCTCCACCGATGCACTCGCCGGGTGGCGGCCGTCGTTGCCGGGTGCGTGATTACGTCGAGTCAGCACGCCGTCGGTGCACGCCGTCGGCCGTCAAGTCCACGGAGAGTCCATGAAAGCCCTCGAGGGAGTACGTGTTCTGGACATGACGCATGTCCAGTCGGGACCGACCTGCACCCAGTTGCTCGCCTGGTTCGGCGCCGACGTCATCAAGGTCGAGCGCCCGGGCAAGGGGGACGCCACGCGAGGTCAGCTGCGCGACATACCCGACGTCGACAGCCTGTACTTCACGATGCTGAACCACAACAAGCGCAGCGTCACCCTCAACACCAAGAGCGAGAGCGGGAAGGCCCTCTTCACGCGCCTGTTGCAGAGCTGCGACGTCCTCGCCGAGAACTTCGCCCCCGGTGCGCTCGACCGCATGGGTTTCTCCTGGGAGCGCATCCAGGAGATCAACCCGCGCATCATCTACGCGTCGGTCAAGGGCTTCGGGCCGGGGCCCTACGAGGACTGCAAGGTCTACGAGAACGTCGCCCAGTGCGCGGGCGGCGGGGCCAGCACGACGGGGTTCCCCGAGGGGCCGCCGGTCGTCGCGGGGGCGCAGATCGGCGACTCGGGCACCGGCCTGCACCTCGCCCTGGGCATCGTGACCGCCCTCTTCCAGCGCGAGAAGACGGGGCGGGGCCAGCGGGTGGAGTGCGCCATGCAGGACGGGGTGCTCAACCTCTGCCGCGTCAAGCTCCGCGACCAGCAGCGCCTGACCCACGGGCCCCTGAAGGAGTACCCGCAGTATCCCCACGGCACGTTCGGGAAGGCGACGCCGAGGGCCGGCAACGCCTCCGGCGGCGGCCAGCCCGGCTGGATCGTCAAGTGCAAGGGGTGGGAGACCGACCCCGACGCCTACATCTACGTCATCGCCCAGGCCGCGGCCTTCGACGGCCTCGCCCGGGTCATCGGCCACGAGGACTGGCTGACCGATCCCGAGTGGAACACTCCCGAGGTCCGACTGCCGAAGATCGGCGAGATGTTCGACGAGATCGAGAAGTGGACGCAGACCCTGACCAAGTTCGAGGTCATGGAGGTGCTGAACCCGCTGAACGTGCCGTGCGGGCCGGTGCTGTCGATGAAGGAGCTGTCGGAGGAGCCTTCGCTGCGGGCGACGGGAACGGTGGTCGAGGTCGACCATCCGGAGCGCGGGCCATACCTCACCGTGGGCAACCCCGTCAAGCTGTCGGACTCGCCGGCCGACGTCAAGCGGTCGCCGCTGCTGGGCGAGCACACCGACGAGGTGCTGCGCGAGGTGCTCGGGATGGACGACGCGGCGATCGCCCGGGCCCGGGCCGACCGGGCGGTGTAGGACTTGCCCCACGGGTGCTTCGGAGCCCCGTCGCGGTCGCTCTGGGAGGCAAGCGGTTTCGGAAGAAGACGGCGGGGCCGGTGGCGCGATCGGTCGAGCGACGGACGTTCGACCGCGGCGCCCCGGGTGGAGTTCGTCCGGGAGCTGCTGCTCGCGAAGGCCGGGGCGCCGTCGAGACAAGGAGCGACATGAAGGTCTGCGTAGTCGGAGCGGGAGCCATCGGCGGCTACATGGCGGTGCGGCTGGCCCACGCGGGTCACACGGTGTCGGCGATCGCGCGCGGTCCCCATCTCGCCGCCATCCGGGCGAACGGGCTGAAGCTGATCGAGGGCGACCAGGAGCTCGTGGCGACGGACCTGACCGCCACCGACCGCGTCGGCGAGCCGGGGCCGCAGGACATCGTGCTCCTGGCCCTGAAGGCGCACCAGATAGTCCCCGTCGTCGACGACCTGCCGGCCCTGTTCGGTCCCGACACCGTCATCGTGACGCTGCAGAACGGCATCCCGTGGTGGTACTTCCAGCAGGTCGACGGCGAGTACGCGGGCCGAGTGGTCGAGACGGTGGACCCCGGCGGGGTGCTGTTCCGGGCCATCGACCCGGGGCGCGTCATCGGCTGCATCGCCTATCCGGCGGCCGAGATCGCCGAGCCGGGGGTGATCCGGCACATCGAGGGCAACCGGTTCCCGGTGGGCGAGCTCGACGGCCGCGACTCGGAGCGGGTGCGCATGGTCTCGGGCCTGTTCGAGGAGGCCGGCTTCAAGTCCCGCGTCCTCGACGACATCCGCTCCGAGATCTGGCTGAAGCTGTGGGGGAACCTGACCTTCAACCCCATCAGCGCGCTGACCCACTCGACCCTCGTCGACATCTGCCGGTTCCCCCTGACGCGCGCCCTCGCCGCCGCCATGATGACCGAGGCCCAGCAGGTCGCGGAGCGGCTCGGCGCCCGCTTCCGGGTGCCGATGGAGCGCCGCATCGCCGGGGCCGAGGGCGTCGGCAAGCACAAGACGTCGATGCTGCAGGACGTGGAGGCGGGCAAGCCCCTCGAGGTGGACGGCATGCTCGGCGTGGTCGTCGAGCTCGCGGAGATGACCGGGGTCGAGGTGCCGACCCTGCGCGCCCTCCACGCCTGCGTCAGCCTGCTGAACCGGACGATTCAGGACGAGGGCGTCCGTATCAAGGGGACGCCGAAGTAGCCGCGCCGGCGGCTCGCAGCCGCGATGGGGTATCGCGGCCGCGGCAGCCGGGCGACGCCGAAGCTCGCGAACCGGGAGTCCGCGTACGAAGGGGCGGCGCCGACTCCTGCGCCCCGGGCGAAGGCGCCCGGCGAGCCGGGAGCGACGGATGTTCGAGCTGCGGGTCTGGAGACCGTGCCCATGAGATTGACGTGGACCGTCATGGCGCTGTTCGTCGCGGGTCCTGCCGGCACGGCGGACGCAAGAGCGGGGGAGGCCCAGGAGAACCGGGTCACCGTCTGGGACGGGGTCTACACCGCCGAGCAGGCGGAGCGCGGCGAAGCCGTGTACAAGAGCCACTGCCTCAGCTGCCACCAGGCCGACTTCAGCGGCACCGAGGAGGCCAGCGCCCTGTCCGGCGACGCGTTCATGGACGCGTGGCGCGAGGACACCGTCGGCAACCTCTACACCCGCACCCGGAACCTGATGCCCTTCGACGAGCCGGCCAGCCTGAGCGACGACGCCTACCTCGACAGCGTCGCCTATCTGCTGCAGGTCAACGGGTTCCCCGCCGGCCCCCGCGAGCTGACCGTGGCGGGGGCGGCCGACGTCCGCATCGAGGCCGAGGACGGCCCCGGCGACGTGCCCAGCTTCGCCCTGGTGAGCGTCGTCGGCTGCCTGGAGCGCGGTGACGGCGGGGACTGGATGCTGACCCGGGCCGCCCCCGCTGTCCGCACGACAGACCCTTCCGAATCGAGCCCCGAGGCGCTGGCCGCCCTTGCGGGGCGGCCGCTCGGCACCCGGACGTTCGAGCTGATGGCCGTCTACCCCGACCCCGCCGCCCACGTCGGCCACCGGATGGAAGCGAAGGGGTTCCTCATCCGGTCCCCGGACCGGGACCGCGTCAACGTCAGCACCCTCGGGATGGTCGCGGAGAGGTGCGGTCCCTGATGCCGGAGACCGGATGGAGCTTGGGACGGTGACGGGAATTACCTTGCCACGTGCCGCGCACGGGAACCGCGGGCGCGCGGGACGATCCTGAACGTGGTTGGCAAGGTTGTATCGATCACTGTCCTTAGTTCCCGCGCAACGCGAGCAGCGGGTCGACCCGGGTGGCGCGCCGGGCCGGCACCGCGACGGCGCCCAGGGCCACGGCGGCGAGCACGAGCGGCACGGTGACGAACGTGGCCGGGTCGGACGTCTCGACCCCGAAGAGGAAGCTGGCGAGGAGGCGGGTGAGCCCGGTTGCGGAGGCGACGCCGATGACGACGCCGGCCGCGACCAGCCGCATCCCCTGCAGCACGACCATTCTCCAGACGTGCGCGGTCTCGGCCCCCAGAGCCAGGCGGACGCCGATCTCCTGCGTCCGCTGCTCGACCGAGTACGCCATCAGGCCGTAGACGCCGATGGCGGCCAGCAGCAGCGCCGCCGCGCCGAACACCGTCATCAGCAGCATGTTGAACCGCTGCCGGGCCGTGGACCGCGACACCACCTCGCCCATGGTCCGGACGTCCGAGACCGGCAGGCCGGTAGCCAGCCGCAGCTCCTCCTGAATCTGCCGGTCGAGCGCGCCCGGGGCGGTCCGCGTCCGGACCGTCCAGCCCATCGGCGCGATCTCGAGGGCGAGCGCGCTCACCGCGTCCGGCAGCTGCGCCTGCGGCACGTACATGCGGGGCTGCGGGTCGGTGTCGAGTCCCGCGTCCCGCACGTCGGCCACCACCCCGATGATCTGCCGTTCGGGCTCGTCGGCGAACTGCTGCATGACGCCCCGGCCGATCACGAGCCGGCCGGTGAGGGGGTCGCCGTCGGGCCAGTAGCGGTCGGCCATCGTCTCGTTGATGACGACGACCGGGGGCGTCCCCCCGACGTCGCGATCCGTGAACACCCGGCCGCGCCGGAGGGGGATGCGGAACACCTCGAAGAACCCGTCCGACACCGTCACCCAGCCGCCCCCGCCGTGGAACGGCCCGTCCTCGAGCGGCCGCCCGGAGATGATGAACGGCAGCCCGAACCCGCCCTCGAGCGGCACGCAGCACGTGGCCGCGGCATGCTCGACGCCGGGCACCGCGCGCAGGCGGTCGACCCCGGTGCGCAGGACCTGCTCGACCCCGGCGGCGGTCTCGAAGCGCGGTCCGGTAAGCGACGTCCGCATCGTGAGCACGTTGGCGGCGTCGAAGCCGGGGTCGACGGCGTTCAGGGCGATGGACGTGCGGATCAGCAGGGCCGAGCCGATCAGCAGGATCAACGCCAGCGCGACCTCGCCGACGACGAGCACCGCGCGCGTGCGGTTCTGGCGGAAGCCGGTGCCGGTGCGCCCGCCGCCCTCCTTGAGGGTCCCGCCGAGGTCGGTGCGCGACCCCTGCAGCGCCGGGATCAGCCCGAACAGCACCCCCGTCCCCACCGACACCGCGACCGCGAACAGCAGCACGCGCCAGTCGACGGCGACGAGCGCCCCGTCGGGGCCGATGCGCGGCAGCCCGACGGTGCTCACCGACAGCAGGGCCCGGACGCCGGCGACGCCGGCGGCGAGCCCCAGCGCCCCGCCGACCACCGACAGCACGACGCTCTCCGTCAGCAGCTGCCGGACGAGGCGGCCGCGCCCGGCGCCGAGGGCGGTGCGGAGCGCGATCTCCCGCTTCCGGCCGACCGCCCGCACGAGCAGCAGGTTGGCGACGTTGGCGCAGGCGATGAGCAGCACGAGGCCGACGGCGCCGAGGAGCACCAGCAGGAGGGGCCGGGCGTTCCGGACCAGCATCTCCCGGATGGGCTCCGCCCCGAAGGCGGCCTCCCCTTCGGGGAAGACCTCGGGGAAGCGCTCGCGGTACGGGCCGGTCGACTGGGCCAGCGCCGCCTGGGCCTGCGCCAGCGAGACGCCGGGCCTCAGCCGGCCCGCGACGGTGAAGTAGTGTCCCTGGTCGGTCGCGTTGGGGTCGAGCTGGAACGGGGTCCAGACGTCGGGGGCGGCGCCGAAGTCGCTGAAGTCGAAGCCCTCGCTCACCACGCCGACGACGACGTGCGGCTCCCCGCTCAGCGACAGGCTGCGGCCGACGATCTCCGGATCGCGGTCGAACCGGCGTTCCCACAGGCGCTCGCCGACGAGCGCCACCTTCGGTCCGTTGGGCAGGTCCTCCTCGGCCGTGAAGGCGCGCCCCGAGACGATGGCGGCGCCGAAGAGCCGGAAGTAGTCGGCCGAGACCTGGGCCCAGCGCAGTTGCTCGGGCACGTCGCCGCCGGTGTCGTTGATGCGGCCGGCCCGGAAGGCGGACACGTGCTGCAGCACCTCGTCCTGGGCCCGCCAGTACGCGAACTTCGCCGGGGACCCGCCGGGGTTGCGGCCCTGCGGAGACACCACCTGCAGCCACACGATGCGATCGGGCTCGGGGAACGGCGCCGGCTTCAGCAGGACCGTGTTGACGATGGAGAAGACCGCGGTGGCCGCCCCGATGCCCAGGGCCAGCGCCGCGACGGCGGCCAGGGTGAAGCCGGGGCTGCGAACGAGCCCGCGGACGGTGTGCCGGAGATCGTGCAGAAGTGTGTCCATGGGCTGCTGTTCCGTGTCGAAGTGTCCGAGGGCGGGCATCCCCTGCGGGAGGGATGCCCTACAGCACTAGGACGAGCTCATGGGGCCGCGAGTTCGGCAGCCTGGTGGGCGAGAGCGGGTGGTTGGTGGACGGGAATGCAGAGGACGAGGTGGGGAGTCGGGGGGCGAGGGTCTCCGGGGTCGCGGGTGAAACGTCGTCGGGGTGAACACGGTCGGGGTCAAGTCAAGGACCGCTGGCGTCGCGGATGAACGCCGTCGGGATCGGGGTGAACACCGTCGGGTTTGGCGGTGAACGCCGTTGGGGGGCGGGGGGGGTGAACGCCGTCGGGGTCGGGGATGAAGGCCGTCGGCGTCCCCAGCCCGGCGCGGCGAGAACCGACGTCCGCACTCCACCCATCGAACGGATCGACCGTGACACGGCGCAATCCGAAGCCGAGGTGCAAGGTGGAAGCGCCGGCAGACCGCCGAGGGAGCGGGCTTCCGGCTGCCGTTCTACTGCCCGCCCGCCGGCCTGACCACCGCCACGCTGTTGACGTCGCGCTCGTGCTCGGCGCGGTAGACGCCCTGCTCGCGCATGTAGCGGCGCAGCAGCTCGGCCGTGTGGTCGGCGCGCTTGACGGTGCCGGTGTAGTGCACGCCGTCGGCGATGCGGAGGGGCGTCCAGCCCTCGCGGCTCTCGGCCAGGAGGTCCGCCCCGCGGTCGACGAGGAACTCGACGATGGGGTTCGCTCCCCGCAGGGCCGCCCCGTGCAGCGCCGTGTATCCCCGGTCGTCGGCCTGCAGCACGCCGCGGTCGCCGAGCTCCCACGCGAGCTGCACCGCGTCGAACGCCTCGTCGTTGGTGCCGGCGCTCTCGCCCACGTTGAAGATGCCGACCCCGGCCGCGACCATCAGGGGCGAGGCGTCGCCCTCGGTCGGCATGCGGGTGTCGGCGCCGTGGTCGGCGAGGAGCTGCATCAGCGGGACGTCGGCGTGCTTGGCCGCGAGCAGGTAGGGGGTGGCCCCCACGCGGTTCAGGTTGTTCCGCTCGCGGTTGTTGAACCGCTGCGACTGGCGCAGGTCCGGGTCGGCCCCGTTCTCGAGGAGGAACCGCGCGAACTCGAGGGTGTCGAGGCTGTCGAGCAGCCGCACCGGGGGCATGCCCTTGCCCGAGTTGGGCCGGCGCGTGTACGAGAGCTGGTGCAGGGCGGTCCAGCCCTGCTCGGCCGCGTTGGGGTCGGCGCCCCGCTCGACGAGGTGCTTCGCGAGCGAGAAGTGCCCGTTGGTCACCGCGATGACCAGCGCGCTGGTGCCCGCGGGGCCGCCCACGCCGCGTCCCAGGGCCGCCTCCGCTTCCGCCGACCGGGGGCGGATGGTGTCGTTCACGTCGGCCCCGGCCGCGAGCAGGGCGTCGACCGCCGCGGCCTGCCCGGCCCGCACCGCGAAGAGCAGCGCCGACCAGCCGGCGTCCGAGCGCTCGTCGACGCGGGCCCCGAGCTCGATCAGGGTGTGCACGGCCCGGGCGTGGTTCTGGGCGGCGGCCCACATCAGCGCGGTCTGGCCGCGCCAGCTCTCGCGCGCCGCCACGTCGGCGCCGTGGGCGAGCAGCAGCCGCAGCGTGTCGACGTCGCCGGCGCGGGCGGCGGCCATCAGCACCGTCTCGCCCTCGGGCAGGGTGGCGTTGGGGTCGGCGCCCGCTTCGAGCAGCGCGCCGACGATGCGGGCTTCGCCCCGCTCCGCGGCCAGCGCGAGCGGGGTCACGCCGTACCGGTTCGTGACGCCGGTGCGGGCCCCCGCCGCGAGCAGGAGGCGGGCCGTCTCGACGTCGCCCTGGTAGGCCGCCCAGTGCAGCGCGGTGGTGCCGTCCACCTCGGCCGCGTTCACGTCGGCCTGCTGCTCGAGCAGGGCGCGGACGGCGGCGGCGTCCTCCGCCCTGGCGGCGTCGACGAGCGGCACCGCGGGGGCCGCGGCGCCTGCCGAGGTGGCCGTCAGTAGACCCGCGCCGACGATCGACAAGGTCCAGTTGGCGACGGACCGCAACTCGGATCCGGGATTCGTGAGCATCGTTGGCTCCAGCTGTCGGGGTCGAGCATCGGCTTGGCCCCTGTTGGCTGTATGCTAGCGTCCGTTCTGTCGATCCGCAACCGGGATGATGGAGGCGGTGGATTCCGCTGAGACTGGTACGGCCCTTGCTTCTGGTGACTTGACTGGATGACTTGACCGACGGTGGCGCCGGTCAGGCGGCCGGCCCTTTGACCGCCGTCGCCATCGTGGGACAGAGGGGGCCATGCGCGCGGAACAGCTGGATCAGCGTGTCGGAAACTGCGAACATCGGCTCGATCGAATCGAGCAGATCGTGCCGACTCTCGCGACAAGGAACGATCTGAGGGTCGCCGTCGCGCCGCTGGCGACGAAGGAGGAGTTGCGGGCGGCCGTCGCGCCGCTGGCGACGAAGGAGGAGTTGCGGGCGGCCGTCGCGCCGCTGGCGACGAAGGAGGAGCTCGCGCCGCTGGCGACGAAGGAGGAGCTCGCGCCGCTGGCGACGAAGGAGGAGCTCGCGCCGCTGGCGACGAAGGAGGAGTTGCGGGCCGCCGTGAGCGAGTCGGAACAGCGGCTGCGCGTCCACTTCGACGTGATCGCGGAGAGCCTGCGCTACCAAATCCAGCTGCTTGCGGAGGCGGTCGCCACGCTCTCCGAGCGCGAGCGGTAGTCGCCACCTCCGAGCGCGAGCGGTAGTCGCCACCGCGTCTCGATGCCCGTTGCGGGCTCTGATTCCGGCCGGTCGGCGCCGCGAACCGCATTCCCCCGAGCAGCAGGGCGCGGAGGCCGGCTTGTCTCTGCCGCCGGTTGACACCTTGGGCGGAAGCTGTAGCATTGCAGGATCGTTTCGCATACCTCGGAAGGCACAGCAGCATGATGGCGATGGAGCAGGCGTCCAGTCGGCGTTCACGGTGGCTCGCCGGCATCGCGGTGGTCGCCGCGCTCGTTGCGGGCGGGCTCGCGGAGGCCGGCCAGGCGCCGGAGCCGGTGGCGGCACTCCCGACAGCCCCGGCGGTGGCGCCCGAACGCGGCAGTGAGATCGCCGATCATGCGGCATTGCTCGGCCGGTACTGCCTGACCTGCCATACGCAGCGCATGATGGAGCGCGGCACGGTCCCCGTCGAGCTCGAGAGCGCCGACCTCGAGACGGTGCCGGCCCAGGCCGAGATCTGGGAGAAGGTCATCCGCAAGGTCCGCACCGGGACCATGCCGCCCCTCGGGCGCCCGCGCCCCGACGCGGCGGCGGCCGATCGCCTCGCGGCGTGGCTCGAGACCGAGATCGACCGGGCCGCGGCGGCGAGCCCCAACCCCGGCCGCACCGTGCCCCTGCACCGGCTGAACCGCACCGAGTACCAGAACGCCGTCCGCGACCTCCTCGACCTCGACGTCGATGCGGCGGCCCTGGTGCCGGCCGACGACCAGAGCTACGGGTTCGACAACATCGCCGGCGTGCTCAAGGTCTCGCCGACCCTGCTCGAGCGCTACATGAACGCGGCGCGCTTCATCAGCCGCCTCGCGGTGGGGGCGTCGCCGATGGCCCCGACCGGCGAGACGTTCCGCATCGTCTCCGACCTGTCGCAGTACGGGCACCAGGACGGCCTGCCGTTCGGCACCCGCGGCGGCCTCTCCGTCTCGTACAACTTCCCGCGGGACGGCGAGTACGACATCGAGCTCGCCATGCTCGATCTCTTTGCGGGCGCCCCGATCCGCGAGCCGCACCAGCTCGAGGTCAGCGTGGACGGCGAGCGGGTCGCCCTGTTCCCGCTCGCGCCCGTCGACCCCGAACGGGACCAGGGCGCCGCCTACAACACCGGGCCCGAGGACCTGCGGGTGCGCGTCCCCGTCGCGGCCGGACCGCGCACGGTTACCGCCACCTTCATCAGGAAGACCGGCGCGCTGGCCGAGAGCCTCCGGCAGCCGTTCGACCGCCCCCACGGCGAGGGCGACTACCTGCTGTACGCCCCGCACCTGGGCACCCTCACCATCACCGGGCCGTTCGACGAGACCGGCATCGCGGACACGCCCACGCGGCGCCGCATCTTCGTCTGCCAACCCGGGAACGCGGCCGAGGAGGCGCCCTGCGCCCGGCAGATCCTGTCGGCCCTGGCCCGCCGCGCCTACCGCCGCCCCGTCACCGGGCGGGATCTCGCTCCGCTGGTCGCCTTTTACGAGGAAGGCCGCCGGACCGGCGGGTTCGAGGCGGGCATCGAGCGCGCCCTCCGAGCCCTGCTCGTGAGCCCCGACTTCCTGTTCCGGGTGGTCTCGGACCCGCCCGGGGCCGAGCCCGGCACGCCCTACCGGCTGAGCGGCCTCGAGCTGGCGTCTCGCATCTCGTTCTTCCTGTGGAGCAGCCTGCCCGACGACGAGCTGCTGGCCGTCGCCGAGGCGGGCGGCCTCGAGGATCCCGCGGTCGTCGAGGCGCAGGTGCGGCGGATGCTCGCCGACCCCCGCTCCGAGGCCCTCGCCCGCAACTTCGCGGGGCAGTGGCTGCGCCTGCGCAACATCTCGGGGGCCCTGCCCTCCGACGTGCTCTTCCCCGACTTCGGCGAGAGCCTGCGGCAGGACTTCGTGCGCGAGACGGAGCTGTTCTTCGACAGCATCCTCCGCGAGGGCCGGAGCGTCATCGACCTGCTGACGGCCGACCACACGTTCCTGAACGAGCGGCTCGCCCGGCACTACGGCGTCCCCGGCATTTACGGCAGCGACTTCCGGCGGGTGTCGCTCGCCGACGGCAACCGCCGGGGGCTGCTCGGCCAGGGCAGCATCCTCACCGTCACGTCGTATCCGGACCGCACCTCGCCGGTGGGCCGCGGCAAGTGGGTGCTCGAGAACGTGCTGGGGACGCCGCCGCCGCCCCCGCCCCCGAACGTGCCCGAGCTCGAGCCGGCCGAGGACACCGGCAGGGTCCTGGCGATGCGCGAGCGGATGGAGCAGCACCGCGAGAACCCGGTGTGCGCGAGCTGCCACCGCGTGATGGACCCGCTGGGGCTGGCCCTGGAGAACTTCGACGCGATCGGGCGTTGGCGCGGGCACATGCCCGGGGGCATCGCCATCGACGCCTCGGGCACCATGCCCGACGGCACCGCGTTCGACGGCCCCGCCGAGCTGCGCGGCCTCCTCGTGCGCGACCGGGAGCAGTTCGCCACCGTGGTGACCGAGAAGCTGCTGATCTACGCCCTCGGCCGCGGCATCGAGTACTACGACGCGCCGGCGGTGCGGCAGATCGTGCGCGGCTCGGCGGCCGACGACTACGGCCTCGCCTCGCTCGTGGTCGGCGTGGTGCAGAGCACGCCGTTCCGGATGCGGCTGGCCGGCGTCGCGGCGGAAGCGGAATAGTAGAGCGGAATGGTGTAGGATTCGGTCGGGCGGAAGAACCGAGCCGCATGGCTCCGGTTTCCGGTCCAGGACGTCGAGCTCGGGTCGAGGAGACTGATCTGTCATGTTCATCAGCAAGATGGCGTTGCCCCGTCGGACGTTCCTCCGCGGCATGGGGGTCAGCCTCGCGCTGCCGCTGCTCGACGCGATGGTGCCCGCCGCCACCGCGTTGGCCAGCACCGCCGCGAAGCCGGTGCGCCGGCTCGGCTTCGTCTACATCCCGAACGGGGCGGTGATGAACTCGTGGCAGCCGGCCGGCGACGGGAAGCTCACCGAGCTGTCTCGGACGCTCAGCCCCCTCGCCCCGTTCCAGGACCAGGTCATCGTCCCCATCGGCCTCAGCCAGAAGCAGGCCGAGGCCCTCGGCGACGGCAACGGCGAGCACTCGCGGGCCGGCACCGTCTGGCTGAGCGGCGTGCACCCGAAGGAGACCGAGGGCGCCGACGTCCGCAACGGCATCACCGCGGACCAGATCGCCGCGCAGCACATCGGCGGCGACACGCCGCTGACGTCGCTCGAGCTGGCGATGGAGCAGACCTACCTCATCGGCAACTGCGACAACGGCTACAGCTGCGTCTACACCAACAGCATCTCGTGGCGCACCGCCACCACCCCGAACCCCCACGAGACGAACCCGCGCATCGTCTTCCAGCGCATGTTCGGCGACGGCGGCACGCCGGAGCAGCGCCTCGCGCAGCTCCAGGAGGACCGCAGCATCCTCGACTGGGTGACGCAGGACATCTCGCAGCTTCAGAAGCGGCTGGGCGCGGCCGACCGCAACAGCGTCGGCGAGTACCTCGACTCGGTGCGCGAGATCGAGCGCCGCATCCAGGTCGCCGAGCGCCAGCACGGCGAGTCGGTCCTCGAGCTGCCCGACCGGCCCATCGGCGTGCCCGAGGACTACGACGCGCACGCCAAGTTGATGTTCGACCTGCTGGCCGTCGCCTTCAAGGCCGACATCACCCGCGTCTTCGTGTTCACCCTCGGCAAGGAGCAGACCAACCGCGCCTATCCCGAGCTGGGCGTCAACGCCGCGCACCACGCGGTGTCGCACCACCAGCACGACCCCCTCAAGTTCGAGCAGGGTGCGAAGGTCAACCAGTACCACATCGGCCTCACCGCGCACTTCCTCGACAAGCTGAAGTCGACGCCGGACGGCGACGGCAACCTGCTCGACCACTCGCTCGTCCTGCACGGCGGCGGCATCAGCGACGCCAACGAGCACTCGCACATCGACCTGCCGCTCGTCATGATCGGCGGCGCCGGCGGGGTGAAGGGCGGCCGCGTCCTGCGCCACTCGAAGGACACCCCGATGAACAACCTGCTGGTCGCGATGCTCCAGCGCGCCGGGGTGCCGGCCGAGAAGTTCGGCGACGCGACCGGGACGCTCCCGCTCGAGCCCATCGAGCCGCTCGCCGGCGTGTAGCCATCCGCGGGGGGCTGCGCCGCGTGGCGGCGCAGCCCCCCGCACGCTCCCACAGGATTCTCGGAACGACGTCTTGGCAGGGTTGTCGGTGCGGAAGCCGATGGGGGCCCCGAGCCGGAGAGGGGCGGGGAGCGAGCGGGACTACTCGTTGCGTTGATGATCCCGCAGGACGGCCTGCATCCAGGGAACGTCGCCGGTCAGCAGCCTCTTGACGTCCTGCTTGAGGCCGTTGAGCTCCTGCTTGACGCCCTCGATGTTCTCGGTGAGCTCGCGCCTGACGCCCTCGATGTTCCCGGTGAGCTCGCGCCTGACGCCCTCGATGTTCCCGGTGAGCTCGCGCCTGACGCCCTCGATGTTCCCGGTGAGCTCGCGCCTGACGCCCTCGATGTTCCTGGTGATGGCGGCGTGGGCGGCAGCGTTCTCCGACCGGGTCCATTCCAGCCGAACGACCAGCCAGACGAGAGCCAGCAGCATGCCGACGTCGGCGGCGTTCACGCCTTCCACGAGTCTCGCCAGGATTCCCACGGCGAGATAATCTTAACACGGCCGCCCGCACGGCGGGGTTCCGGTTTCGCCCGGCAGAGGCTCACGGATACGTGTAGGCGCCCTGGATGCCCAGGGGCAGGCCGATTATCCAGTAGGCGACCAGGAACAGGGTCCATGTCACCAGCAGCACGACGCAGTAGGGCAGCATGAGCGACGCCACGGTGCCGATGCCGGTCGACCTGACGTAGCGCTGGCAGAAGACGACGACGAGCGGGAAGTACGGCATGAGCGGGGTGACGATGTTGGTCACGCTGTCGCCGACGCGGTAGGCGGCCTGGGTCAGCTCGGGGGCGATGCCGAGGCTCATCAGCATCGGCACGAAGATGCTGGAGAGCAGCGCCCACTTGGCGGAGGCGGAGCCGACGAAGATGTTGACGACCGAGGTCAGCAGGATGATGCCGACGATGGTGATCTGCGGGGGCAGGGCGAGGTCGCGCAGGAAGTTGGCGCCCTTCAGGGCGATGAGCAGGCCGACGTTCGAGCTGTTGAACGCCGCGATGAACTGGGCGGCGAAGAACGCCATCACCAGGTAATAGGACATCGTGCCCATCGCCGCGGTCATGCCCTTGACGATGTCGCGATGCGTCTTCACAGTGCCCGCCACGTAGCCGTGCACGACCCCCGGAATCAGGAACAGCAGAAAGATGAGGGGCACCATCATGCCCATCAGGGGGGCGGTGAAGCTGGTCAGCCCGCCCTCCGGGCTGCGCAGCGCCGACCCCTCGGGCAGGGCCCACAAGGTCAGCAGCAGGAGCCCCGCGGCCATGGCGCCCGCGCCGGCGAGGAAGCCGCGGCGGTCGTCGTCCGTCAGCTCCTCCATCTTCGGCATCTGCTCGGGGTCGCCGTCGACCGGCGTCGACTGGAGGCGCGGCTCGATGACGCGGTCGGTCAGGTACCAGCCGACGCCGATGACGAGCAGCGACGAGAGCGCGGTGAAGCCGAGGTTGCTCAGGGGGTTGACCAGCCGCTCGGGGTCGAGGATCTGCGCCGCCTGCTGGGTGAATCCCTGCAGCAGCGGGTCGATGCCCGAGGGGATGAAGTTGGCCGAGAAGCCGCCCGAGACCCCCGCGAACGCGGCCGAGATGCCGGCCAGCGGATGCCGGCCCGCCGCGTAGAAGATGACCCCGCCCAACGGAATGACGAGCACGTAGCCGGCGTCGGCGGCGGTGTGGCTGACGATGGCGGCCAGGATCAGCATCGGCGTCAGCAGGCTCGGCGACGTCCGGCCCAGAATCAGCTTGAGGCCGGCGTTGATGAAGCCGGTCTTCTCGGCCACCCCGACCCCGAGCAGCGCCACCAGCACGACGCCCAGCGGTGCGAATCCGGTGAAGGTGGGCACCAGCCGCACCAGGAACGTGGCGAGGGCGGGCCCCGTCAGCTGGTTGGCGATGCGCAGCGGCTCGCCGGTGCGGGGGTCCGTCTCGGCGAACTCGATCGGCGCGAGGACCGCCGAGGCGATCCAGGTCAGCACCAGCAGCAGGAGAAACAGGATGGCGGGGTCCGGCAGCCGGTTGCCGAGCGTCTCGATGCCGTTCAGGGCGCGGTCGACGAAGCTGCCCTGCGCGGCGGCCGGTGCCTTCGGCCCGTCGGATTGTTCCTTCGCCATGGATGAACCTCCGCCTGCCGTCGAGCTGCGGCTGTTTCCGCCACGCCGTCAGTCGAGCACGTCGAACAGGTAGCTGTACTTCAGGATGACGCTGCGGCCGGCGTAGGAGGGGATGAAGTCGCCGAGCCCGTCGGTCTCGTTGTAGACGAAGAAGAGTCCGGTGTTGGCGTCCTGCAGCCAGCCCACGCGGAAGTTCACCGCCCAGAGGTCGGCGCTGTCGTTGTGCTGCAGGAGGGTCTGGGCGTAGAGCCGCGGCGAGAAGTTGTAGCCGATGTCGATGCTGCTCAGGTTGGTGACGGTGCTGCCGCTGGGCAGGTCGATGTCGTTCCGGCTGTAGCTCAGCGACAGGTTGAAGGTCTCGCCGTAGCGCGCGTTTATCGAGGGCCGGACGGTGACGATGGTACCGTTGAAGAACCCCGCGGTGGTGGCCCGGATGCCGGCGCTGAACGGGGCCGACCGGTTCGAGTTGTACGAGTAGGTGAGCTCGTTGAAGTCCCAGCGGCCGGCCGGCACCGTGAGGCCCGACACCTGGAAATCCTCGAACACGTACTCCTGCCGGATGTCGTAGGCGATTCCGGCCGATGAGCTGTCCTCGAACTGGCCGTCGTAGTGGAGATGGACGTAGGTCGTCTCCATGATGCCGTCGAGGTTCCAGAACCGCGTGTAGCTCATGTGCGGCGTGAGCTCCTGGTACCTCAGGGGGTTGTCGTCGGGCCGGGTGGTGTTGTAGACCGAGAAGTCGACCTTCCGGAACCCTCCCCAGCGGCGGAGGTAGCCGACCTCGGGGTTGAAGTCCTCACCGTTCTCCTGGTAGCCGGCCCCGAGGCGCCAGGCCTCGGAGCTGTACTGGCTCGTCACGCTCACGGCGTGGTCGCGCCCGTCGCGGCCGGGCGTCTCGGTGCGGGCCAGGTAGCCCTGCACCATGCCGTTCTCGCCGATGCCCCACCGGCCGTCGAAGGCGTAGGTGCGGTTGTAGTCGTCGTTCAGGGCGAGGCTGCCGGTACCCTGGCGGTTGACGAAGAGCCCGCCGATGCTCGAGCGGTTGGGCAGGTCGCGGCGCAGCCGGGCCACCGAGAAGTTGTTGGCGGTGTTGACCCCGGTGCCGACCTGCTCGGTCTGCATGTTCAGGAACCCCACCGTCGTCGAGTCGGTCACCTTGCCCGACATGCGGGCGCCGCCCATGATGGGGATCTGGGCCCCGTCCTGGATGCCGATGCGCCGGCTGAAGAACAGCTCGGTCTGCCCGAGGTTCCGGCCGCTCGACTGGTTCGCCACCGAGAAGGCGCCGGCGTTCTCGAGGAAGAACGGCCGCTTCTCGGGGAAGAACAGGTTGAACCGGTCGAGGTTGATCTGCTGCTGGTCCACCTCGACCTGCGCGAAGTCCGTCCTCCATGTGCCGTCGAGGGTCAGCCCCGGCGTCACGCTGTACTTGAGGTCGGCGCCGTAGTCGCCGAACCCCTGCACGCCGAGGCTCGGGTCGACATCGCGCGTGGCCATCTCGCCGACCACGTAGGGGGTGACCTGCAGGTTCCCGGTGAAGCCGGCGGGGGCGCGCACGCCGGTGAGCTGCCCCGCCAGCGAGACCCGGTACAGGTTGTACTGCCGGGGCAGGGGTGCCCAGTACGCGGTCTCGTTCCGGCGGCGGATGTTGCGCTGGAAGTTCATCCCCCACACCTGGTCCTCGCGGTCCGGGTAGCGGATGGTCCGGAAGGGGATGGCGAACTCGGCGCTCCACCCGATGTCGGAGATCTGGGTCTGCACCTGCCAGGCGCCGTCCCAGTTCAGGTTGAAGCCGTTGCCGCTGCCCCGCGAGAAGCCGCCCCCGCCCCCCGAACGGCTGCCCCGGCGGCCGCCGCCCTCGTCGGTCACCTGGCCGTCGTACTCCTGCCCGGCCGGGGTGGTGCCGAAGACGAAGCCGTTCTGCCGGTCGCGGAAGGTGTCGAGCACCATCTGGAAGCTGTCGGCGTCGTTCATCGACGAGTCGCGCCGGCTGTCGCTCATGATGATGGCGGAGGGGTCGCGGTCGTAGCAGACGACGCCGAAGTAGACGGTGTCGTCGGTGAACACCACCCGCACCTCGGTCCGCTCCGTTGCCGGCTCCCCCTCGTCGGGCGCGCTCTGGCGGAACCCGCTGACCGGCTGCACCTCGGCCCAGGCGGGGTCGTCGAGCACGTTGCCGTCGAGGTTCGGCGCCTGCTCGCGCCACTGCGCCACCCCCCACTTGCCGGCGACGGGCGCGCTCATGCCGGCGCCGGGGGCGGTGATCTGGACCGATGCCGGCGCCTCCCCGCCCGGCGGCGGGCCCTGAGACTGGCCGTGCGCCGGCGCCGAGCCGGCGAGCATCACGCAGGCAGCGAGCACGAGTGGGGCGCTCTGTCGCATCTTCGCTCTCAGCTTCCGGCAGGATTGAGGATGATCCACGCCGGCCGGGACCACGAAAATCGGTCTATTAGACCACACTCGTCCGGCTTCTTCGATCGCGGCGCTCCCCGTTCCGCCTTCCCGCCGGCTCCGGTGCCGGTCACGCCGCCTCGACGTCGGTGCGGCGGAAGTCGTCGCCCTTGAAGAGCAGCGGTTCGCCGGTGACCGTCGCCAGCGCGTACGCGAAGCAGTCGCCGAAGTTCAGTGCCGCCTCGTGATTCCCCTTGCCGAAACGACGCCAAGCCTGACGCGCGGCCTCGACCTGCTCCAACGTGACCGGCGTCAGCTCGATCTCGGCCTCCTGCAGAAACTGGTCGAGGTCGTGTCCCGCGTCCGGCCCGCTTCTGCCCTCGATGACCATGGTCGTCTCGAGCAGTGCGACCACCGACATGCGACGGGGCCAGGCCGTCGAGATCGTCCGTTCGTAGCGCGCCGCGTCCGATTCGGCGAGCAGGATCGCCACGACCGCCGACGTGTCGATGATCACTTCGGCAGTCCTCGCTCGTCATAGAGGTAGTCGCCATGCTCGACCGCCGAGGGGCCCGGTCCCATGCGGGCGGCGCAACGCTGTCCGATGGCGTGGAGCTTCGCCGCCAGCTCGTCCGCGTTGCGCAGCCGCTTCTCCCGCTCCAGGCGGTCGCGCAGCGCCACGGTTATCGCGCCGGTCATCGTCTCGCCGGTCAGGCCGGCGAGCTCCGCGGCCAGCCGGCAGGTCTCCTCGTTCTTGATGTTCAGGCTCATCCCGGTTCCTGGTAGAAAATGACCCGGCCATTCTACCCCGGTCTCGATTCCCGTGCCAGGAGTCCGCGGGGCGCGTGCTATTCTGCGGGCGACGGGTCCGGGTCGGCCGTCGGCCCGAGCCGCGATCGGATTCGATGTTCCGAGGAACCAGGACGACGGCCGGGGGAGGAAGGGATCATGAACCGCTCGAGTGGGTCGCGTATCGGGATTGTCGCGGGGCTCTTGTGCGCCCTCGTTGCCGCATCGGGCACGCCTGCGTTCGCACAGGGCGCGCCGGACGGGTGGACGCCGGAGGTCCTGGCCGATGGTCAGCCCGACATCACCGGCATGTGGAACAACTCGAACGCGACGTTCACGCCGCTCGAGCTGCCGGAGGAGCTGGTCGGCCGGGAGCTGTCGGCCGACGAGCTGCAGGCCCGGGCCGAGGCGCGGGCCAACGGCCGCAAGGAGCGCTCCGAATGGCGCGGCCACGAGAGCTCGCGGGGCGTCGGCGGCTACGGTACCTACTGGTTCGACTGGTACTGGGAGACGCCGGTCGACATCGGCCAGGCCTCGATCATCGTGGACCCGCCCACCGGCCGGGTGCCCGAGTACACCGCGAACGCCCGCGAGTCCATCGCCATGAACATGGCCGAATTGCACGCCGCGGCCGGGAACATGGAGTCGGGCGACCGGTGCATCTCGCGCGGCGTGCTCGGCATGATGATGCCGACCGAGTACAACAACGGCACCCTCATCCTGCAGTCGCCGGGCTACGTCGTCATCCACAGCGAGATGATCCACAACGCCCGCATCATCCCCATCGACCGGCCCCACGCCGACGCCAGGGTGCGGCAGTGGGAGGGGGACCCCCGCGGACGCTGGGAGGGCAATACGCTGATCGTCGAGTCGACCAACTTCCGCGCCGTGAAGAACATGCGGGGGCCGTCGGCGGGCCTCCGGTCGCGCCAGTCCGAGTCGCAGAGGATCGTCGAGCGGTTCACGATCACCGGCCCCGACGAGCTGCGCTACTCCGTCACAATGGACGACGCGGAGACCTACACCGAGCCCTGGACCGCGGCGTTCCCGTTCAACCGCGACGACGAGTACCTGCAGTTCGAGTACGCCTGCCACGAGGGGAACTACTCGGTGCCGAACGCCCTCGGCGGCGCGCGCATGGAGGAGGCGGGCCGGTAGCTCAGGCGGCCGGGCTGGCGAGACCCCGCTCGTGCGCGAGCAGGGTCTCCTTCACCGGCAGTCCCCCGCCGTAGCCGACCAGCGTGCCGTCCGACCCGATCACCCGGTGGCACGGCACGACGATAGCGAGCGGGTTCCGGCCGTTGGCGGCGCCGACGGCCCGCGAGGCGGTCGGCCGCCCGATGCGCCGTGCGAGCTCGCCGTAGGAGACGGTGTCGCCGTAGGGAATGCGGCGCAGCTCGTCCCACACCCGGCGCTGGAACGGGGTGCCGGCGGGGACGAGCGGCAGGTCGAAGTCGCGGCGCCCACCCCCGAAGTACTCCAGCAATTGCCGCTTCGCCTCGCGCAAGGGTCGGGGCAGGGATCTGCGTCGCTCCCGCCACTCCGGATCGGGAGCGTTCGCCGCCGCGTTGGGCAGGTCGATGCGCTCGATGGCGCCGTCGTCGCCGACGACCCGCAGGGTTCCGATGGGGGTGTCGAAGTCGTGGTAGGCGAGGCTCATGCCGACCAGTATCTCATGATCGCCTCCTCGTCCCCCCGGTGTTCGGCATGCCCGCGAGACCGGCCGGCCTGCGCGACGTCCGGCCGTCACCACAGCCCCAGCAGTCGCCACCAGAGGCTGCCGGCGCCGAGCCAGATGGTGATGTTCACCACGCTGATGAGCGCCCCGAGCCTCCACCAGGTGCCGATGTCGACGTTGCCCGAGCCGAAGAGGATGGGGGCGGCGGCGGTGCCGTAGTGGGTCAGCGACGCGAACAGGTTGCTGAAGAAGGCCAGCACGAGGGCGGCGAGCACCGGCGGGGTCCCCACCGCGAGGGCGACGGCGAGGAACGGGGCGTACATCGCGCTGACGTGAGCGGTGTTCGACGCGAAGAAGTAGTGCACGTAGAAGTAGATGAGGCACAGAGCGAGGAACGCGGGGAGCCAGTGCCCCTCGCCCAGCACCCCCGACACGCGGTCGGTGAACCAGCCCACGAGGCCCAGCTCGCCGAGCTGGCTCGCCATCATCACGAGCACCGCGAACCAGATCAGGGTGTCCCAACCCTTCCGCTCGTCGAGGATGTCCTGCCACGCGAGGGCGCCGGTGGCGAGCATCGCGGCTACCCCGGCCATGGCGGTGGCGGTCGAGTTGATGCCGAGCTCGCCGCCCACGATCCAGAAGCTCAGGAGGAAGACGAAGACCGCCACCAGGACCCGTTCGTCGCGCGTCATGGGGCCCATCTCGCGCAGCCGCTCCCGCGCGAACGCCGGCGCCTCCGGCGTGTGGGTCACCTCCGGGGGATAGAGGCGGTAGACGAGCAGCGGCACCAGCAGCAGGCTCAGCAGACCCGGGACGATCGCCGCCGCCGCCCAGCCCGCCCACGTGATGTTCACCCCCTGCTGCGCGGCCAGCTCCGCCGCCAGCGGGTTCGCGGCCATGGCCGTCAGGAACATCGCGCTGGTGACCACCACCCCCTGGTAGGCCGTGAACGTCAGGAAGCCGGCCACCCGGCCCTGGGTGCCGTCGGCGGCGTCGCTGCCGAGCGAGACGCAAAGCGACTTGAGAATCGGGTAGATGACGCCCCCGCCGCGCGCCGTGTTGCTGGGAATGAAGGGCGAGAGGACGAGGTCGGTGGCCACGATGCCGTAGCCGAGCCCGAGGCTCCGCTTCCCCAGGATCCGAAGGAAGTGGTACGCGATGCGCGCCCCGAGCCCCGTCTTGACGAACGCGGTGGCGATGAAGAACGCCGCCACCACCAGCCACACCACGGTGTTCCCGAACCCGGCCGTCGCCTCCGCGATGGTCAGGGTGCCCGACATCACCGCGAACGCCACCCCCACGAACGCCATCGCCCCCATGGGCAGGGGGCGCAGGATGATGCCCAGGATGGTGGCGACGAACACCGCGAGGAGCTGCCACGCCCGCGGCTCGACCCCGTCCGGCGTCGGGACGAGCCACACCGCGGCGCCGACCGCGGCCACCACCCCGAGCCGGGCGGCGTCGACGCGGGGCGCTCGGACGGGTCTCGGCGGCGCCTCGGCCATGGGGTGGTACTGTATACGACCACGGTGGAACGGCACCGGCGACCGCCGGGTCGTGGCGGGGATCACGGTGCTCGTCCTCGAGGGCGGCGCCTACCGCGATCTCGGCGTGTTCGGCCCCGGCGACGCCGCCGAGTCACGGGTGCTCGACGGATTCGCGGCCGACGTGAGATCGGTGTTCGACGCGCCCAAGCCGGACGCGTGAGAGCTCGGGACGGATCTGGCGATTCGTTCCGACGACACTGCAAACGAATCGCTTGGCGGTTCGCCGCGGGTTGCCGCAATGGAAGCGATGCGCTTCTTCAACACCGAGGGTCCGGTCCGTGCGGGGGAGCACTACTGCATTCCGCCGCTGGAAAGGGTCGATCTCGACGACGTGCTGGCGCTCGTGCGGACCCAGAAGTACTTCGTGCTGCACGCCCCAAGACAGACGGGCAAGACGTCGGCGCTGCTCGCCCTGCGCGACTTGCTGAACGCGGGCGGCGCCGGTGACTATCGCTGCGTCTATGCGAACTTCGAGGTCGGGCAGGCGGCGCGCGAGGACACGGCGCGGGCGATGCGGGCGATGCTCGGCGAGCTCGCCCGCCGGGCGCGGCTGACGTTGGGCGACGAGACCCCGGACCGGCTGCGGGCGACGGCGCTGGACAGCGAAGGGGCCGACGGGGCGCTGATCGACGTCCTCTCCCGTTGGGCGGCGGCCGAGTCGCGCCCGCTGGTGCTGCTCATCGACGAGATCGACACGCTGGTCGGCGACACGTTGCTTTCGGTGTTGCGGCAGTTGCGGGCGGGCTACGACCAGCGGCCGGCGAGTTTCCCGCACAGCGTCGTCTTGTGCGGGGTGCGGGACGTGCGTGACTACCGCATTCGGTCCGGGGCGCGGAACGCGCTCGTGCTCGGCGGCAGCGCGTTCAACATCAAGTCGAAGTCGTTGCGCCTGGGCGACTTCAGCGAGACGGAGACGCGTGCGCTGTTGGCGCAGCACACCGCGGAGACGGGGCAGGCGTTCACACCGGGGGCGCTGGAGGCGGTGTGCACGCGCACGGCGGGGCAGCCGTGGCTGGTGAACGCGTTGTGCCGGGAGGCGTGCTTCGAGACCGTGGCGGGCCGGGACCGTTCCCGTGCGGTCACGGAAGGCGACGTCCTGGACGCCCAGGAGCGGCTGATCCTGGCCCGCGTGACGCACCTGGACAACCTGGCCGACAAGCTGCGCGAGGAGCGCGTGCGTCGCGTCGTGGCCCCGATGCTGACCGGCGCCGCAGACCGGGACAGCTACGCCGACCGGGCCCGCGACGTGGAGTACGCGCGCGACCTGGGCCTGCTGGCGCAGGACGATGCGAAGCGGATCGCCAACCCGATCTACGCGGAGGTGATCCCGCGCGAGCTGACGTGGGTAGCAGAGGACGACGTCGAGGCGGAGACGGCGTGGTACGTGGACGCCGGCGGCGGGCTGGACGTGGACAAGCTGCTGGAGGCGTTCCAGCGGTTCTTCCGCGAGCACTCGGAGCACTGGACGCAGCGCTTCGACCGATACAAGGAGGCGGGGCCGCAACTGCTGCTGCAGGCGTATCTTCAGAAAGTAGTGAACGGTGGCGGCCGCATCGAACGGGAGTACGCCCTGGGTCGGGGGCGCGTCGATCTGCTGCTCGTCTGGCCGCACGGCGGCCGCGTCCGGAGGTTCGTCGTCGAGTGCAAGGTGCGCCGCGACGGGCTGGAGCGGACGATCCGCGAGGGTGTCGAGCAGACGCGGGGCTACATGGACCGTTGCGGGGCGGAGTCGGGACACCTGGTCGTCTTCGACCGTTCGCCGTCCAGGACGTGGGAGGAGAAGATCTTCCGCCGCGAAGAGTCGGCCCGCGGCGTTGCGCCGGTCACCGTCTGGGGCATGTGACCGGCGGGGACCACGAGCCAGCCTTCGAGTACCGCGCTATTGCCTGTCGAGGGCCATTCGATGGTACTGTATGCGATATCGAACCGCCGTCGAATGGCGCTGGTTCGGTCCAAGGAGCCAGAATGCCTGAATCGGATTCAGCCACGCCCATTCGCGACGCACTCGATCGTGCCATCGCCGATGTGGCGAAGGCGGAGTATGCTCGGTTGGCTGAAGGGATGGACCTTGGGGAGCAGAGACAGCATGTGAACGATGCTCTCGAGTCACTGAAGGATCTCGGTCGTGGAGGTAAGCCCCACTATGGCGAGTGGATCGCTCTTTTCTACCTCACCTGGTACCAGCCACGCCATATCCATTTGGCTTACACCGTACTCGGTCAACAGATCTCGAAACAGCACACTCCGCGCCAAGTCATTGACTTCGGATGTGGCGCGTGGGCCGTCCAGATCGCCTTGGCTATCCTGACCGCCGAGAAGCCGGCATTGCAGGGTCTCATCGTTCATGGAATTGACTGCAGCCGGCCAAGAGACAGATGGGCGAGCGATTGTGGCGCGAGCTTCGGGATCTCGTGGGGGACAACGCGCAGGATCCCATTTGCCGGCTCCTGGGGGAGACCCTCGACACCTTGACCGATTCCTGCACTTGCTACGCCTCCTACGATGCGCTTGTGTCAGATGGTGCCGCGGGACCTTCTACATCTGACGACTGTTGGTTGACGGCTTTTCACGTCGTGTATCCGTCGAACCGGCAGGAACTGGAGACGGAATTCCAGCGTATCCGTCGGGATTGCACACCTGTGCTGGAGCTGCTGACTACGGATGACCGTAAGCGCGAGCATGCGACGTTCTTTGGAGGATCGGATCTGACTATAGAGCAGACTCCTTGGGGACGTGAAGAACTCGAACGCACTACGCAATGGCGCCGAACACTACGGCATCGCCTGGGAGTGGAAGGAACCGCTGACCTGATAGACAACTATCTGAGTAAGCCTGTCAGGTGGAATCCATGGAGCAACGGGATAGAGGGCGATACAGTCATGATCCGGGGCGGGACGCAATGACCAATCTAAATCCGCAGCTGTCGCTGTTCGAGGAGCGACCGTCGCAGCCGCAGCGTCGTCCGGAACGGCTGGGCCGCGTAGACGTCAAGTACACGGGGGTCCGCGACATCCTCACTCGGGCGACCGGCTTCATGGATGCCTATGACTTCACACTGAACCCGTACGCCGGTTGTTCATACGGCTGCACCTACTGCTACGCCGCGTTTTTCTCCCACAGCCCGGAGAGACGCGACTCCTGGGGTCGCTGGGTCGACGTCAAGGAGGACGCCGTCGAACGTCTTCGGCGTCGTCGCGGCAGCCTCAATGGCAAGCGGATCTACATGAGCAGCGTCACCGATCCGTATCAGCCCATCGAGCGCCAGCTCAGGCTTACTCGCGGGCTGCTGGAAGGCCTCGCGCAGCACCGCCCGAAGTTGGTGGTGCAAACGCGGAGTCCTGACGTGGTGGATGACGCAGAGCTGTTTCGCGAGATCGTCGATCTGGGCGGACGCGTTCAGGTGAACATGACGGTGACGACGGATGACGAGGAGGTCCGGCGCACGTTCGAGCCGTTCTGTCCGAGCAATGCGGTCCGGCTGAATGCGGCCCGGGAGCTGCGAGCGAGAGGCATCGAAACGTGCGTCACGATGACGCCGCTGCTGCTGGTGCGGAACGCGCGGCGGTTCGTGGAGGACCTGCTGAACACGGGTATCCGGAAGTTCATCGTCCAGCCGTTTCACTTTCAGCGCGGCAAGTTCGTCGCCGGAACCCGGGACGCGGCGTTGAGCCTGATGGCCGAGAAGCTGTCGAGCGACCGGAAGAAGTTCCGAGAGGCGTATCTGACGCACTATCGAGCGGTTCGCGAAGTACTCGTGGAGCGACTACCGGGGCTCGGCGAGGGCAAGGAGGGATTCCAACCGCCCTTCTGATACGGCGTCCCGGTCGTGGTCACCCACACCTCGTCGTCCAGCGTGAAGAACCTGTTCTGGGTCGATCCGAGGTGCGTCCGGGAGCCTTGCCTGCAGCCTGCTACCGCGTGACGTACTTCCGGATCCGTTGGGGGCCAACGTCGGCGGCGTAGACGTTGCCCTCTCGGTCGGCGGTGATGCCCGATGCTCCGGAGATTCGCAACTCGTCCTGCCGGTCGAGATCAGGATCGGGGATGTACGCGTGGACCGTCCCGTCCACGGCGCTTCCGATGTAGATGCCGCGCTTGAAGCCGGGGTTGTTCGACGAGGTCGATGTCGAGTCGGTCACGTAGAGCACGTCGTCCTCGTCGATGAACATCCCGCTCGGCCGGCCGAACTGCCGCCACTCGGCGACGAAGGTGCCGTCCGGCTCGAAGATCTGAACGCGCCCGTTCGAACGGTCCCCGACGAAGACGCGCCCGCGGCTGTCGAGGGTGAGGGTGTGGGGCTGGTCGAACTCGCCGGGGCCGCTGCCCGGCCCGCCCCACGTCAGGAGGAAGCGGCCGTTCCGGTCGAACTTCACCACCCGGTTGTTCGGCCCGTGCCCGTCGGTGACGAAGATGTCGCCGTCGGCGTTGACGGCGACGTCGCTCGGTCGGTCGAAGGTGTCGGGGCCGTTTCCCGCGACCCCCGCCTTGCCGAGGGTCATCAGGATCTCGCCGGTCGGGCTGAACTTGAACACCTGGTGCCCGCGCCCGCCGGCGGGCAGGCCGAGCACCGTCTCGCTGCCGTTGTAGTCGGTGGCCCAGAGGTTGCCCTCGGGGTCGATGTGGAAGCCGTGGGGGGCCGCGAACACCCCCTCGCCCCAGCTGTCGAGGAGCTCGCCGTCGGGGCTGAACTTGACGACCGGCGGGTCGTCGTCTCGCCCCACGCAGGTGGCGGCGCCGGGCGGCTGGTTGTTGAAGCAGCGGTGGAAGACCCAGATGTTCCCGTCCGCGTCGCGGTCGACGCCGATCGTCTCGCCCCACCTCCCGCCGTTCATGTGCGCAGGCAGGTTCGGCCACTCGTCGAGGAGCCGGTAGGGGTTGGGGAGCGTCTGCGCGGCGGCCCCGGCGGTCACGCCCAGGACGGCCAGCACGAGCCCGATAGGGACCGAGGGATGGGTCATCATGGCCGGTATCGTACCACCCGCGTCGTCCAGGGGGCCGCGTGGCACGCAACTTGAGCCTGGCCGCGCGACTCCGGCGCGGTCGGCTCGACGCCGGCACGCCCTGGCCCGCCCATCGTCGCCGGGCGACCTCGCGGTCGCCTTGGACGTCTCGCTGGTGCGGAACTTCTGTGCCGCGAGGATGACCGCCCAGTCAATCCTTCAGAGAGCCCGCCCGGTTCTACGTCGCAGGCTCCTACCGCCCGAACGAGTAGCGCACTCCCAGCTGCGCCTGACAGCGGCTGCCAGAGAGCCCGCCCCGGTTCTACGTCGCAGGCTCCTACCGCCCGAACGAGTAGCGCACCCCCAGCTGCGCCTGCCAGCGGCTCCGCAGGTCGTCGCGTGCGTAGCGGTCGCCGGCGAAGCCGGGCCGGGCCGGGGTGTTGAGGCTGTAGACGTAGCGGCCGCTGTCGGGGTCGACGCTCGACCGCACCGGCTGGAGGTTCTGGAAGAAGGCGAACTCCACGAGCCCGTTCCTGGCGTCGAACGCGTTGATCAGGTTGCGGACGTCGAGGAACAGCTCGACCTCGTTCGGCCCCCGCGGTATGTCCACGGCGAGGCGGAAGTCGAGGGCGTGGACCCACGGGCCGCGGCAGGCGTTCCGCGGCACGATCGTCCCCGGCGTGACGTCGCAGCCGGCCGAGAGGAAACCCATCAGGTCGTCGAAGGTGCCGTCGGTGACGATGACGTCGGTAGCGTCGCGGGGGACGTAGAGCAGGTCGTTCCCGCGCGTGCCGTCGCGGTTGCTGTCGCTCCCGTCCAGGTAGCTGTAGGGGCGGCCCTGCTGGGCGTCGTAGTAGGCCGCGAGGGTGACGCCGGCGGGCCCGGCGGGGATGCGGTACGAGCCCGACAGGCTGAACCGGTGGCCGGGCGAGAAGTTCGACACGGCCAGGGGCACCGCGTTGGGGTCGCCGTCGTGGTAGTTGTAGCGCCAGTTCGACGTCGCCTGGCTCGACCCGCCGTCGTTGACGGAGTGCGACTCGCCGTAGAGGTACGAGCCGCTCATGAACCAGTTGTCGCCGAACCGCTTGTCGACCTTCGTGGCCACCGTCCAGCTTCCGCCCTGGTCGGTGTTCGTCAGGAGGACGACGTTGCTGAAGTCGCGGTGCAGGCGCGCGTGGGTCGGCCGCCCGTCGGGCGCGGCGCCGGCCGCGACGAGGTTGAGGTTGCGGTAGTCGATGTCGCGGACGGTCTTCGAGAAGAGCAGCTCGACGCTGCCCACGAGGCCGAAGAAGCCGAGGTCGCGGTCGTAGGCGAGGTTGCCGCGCAGGAGCTGCGGGAAGCGGTACTCCGGGTCGACGAGGTTGATCTCGTTGGTCGACGCCGAGCCGATGTCGGTCGGCTGGGCGTGGGGGTCGGAGGAGAACGGAATCCGGTTGTCGGGGTCGAAGAACACGCGGATGCGCTGGAACTCGTTCCCGGTGTTCGAGTACTGGTTCGACAGCCAGACGTACGGCGTGCGGCCGTGGAAGAGGCCCAAGCCGCCCCGTACCTGCTGGCGGAGCCGCGACCGCGGGGCCGGGTCGTCCCGCGACTGCGGGCCCAGGTCGTAGTTGAAGCCGATGCGCGGCGACCAGTTCCGCGTCGCCGGCACGACGTCGGTGGCCCGCCCGTACAGCGTCTCGACCAGCGGGTTCGCGCTCGGGGCGTCGGGGAAGACGGGCGCGTCGAGGCGGATGCCGTAGGTCAGCGTGAGGTCGTCGCGCACCCGCCACTGGTCGCCGGCGTAGAACCCGAGCTGGTAGACCCGGAACCCGGCCGCCTGCCGGGGGTCGGCGGTGCGCGAGAAGCTGTAGCTGTAGGACTGGGCGAGCCCCTGCTCGAAGAGGGCCGGGCTCGTGAACTCGTAGACGCCGAAGTTGTCGCGGATGAACAGGTTGCGGAACCGGAAGAGCTCGTTGTGGGTGCCGATGGTGAGCTGGTGCCGCCCCCGCACCCACGTCAGGTCGTTGTGGATCTCGACGATGTCCTGGTCGAGCTCGTTGGCGGTCGAGAACTGCTCGCTGCCGAACCGTATCTCCTCCCCGCCCTCCAGATCGATGGTCACCTGCGGGAACGGGGCGGTCCGCGGCCCCCGGCGGTCGCGAATCTGCTGGTAACTGACCCGCGCCAGGTTGAACGCGCCGCCGAGCGTGCTGTTGAGCTGGGCCACCGTCGAGTTGGTCCGGCTGCGGAAGAGATAGAAGTTGTCGGTGAAGCGGTAGCGGAAGTTCGACTGCGAGCCGACGTCGGCGGTGGCGTTCACGAGGTTGTGCCGCACCGACAGCCGGTGGGCGGCCGACAGGTTCAGGTCGGACCGCACGAAGACCTTGTCGTTCGGGTTCCCGCGGATGAGCTCGCCGAAGCCGCCCGGGATGTCGTAGCCGTACCGGGTGCGCGCCGCGTCGACGATGCGCCGGCCCTCGGCGAGCCGCCCGAAGTCGACGCCGGACGACCCGTCGAGCGAGTAGCCGACCGGCGTCTCCCGCCGCTGGACGTCGACGTTCGCGAAGAAGAAGGCGCGGTTCCGGACCAGCGGGCCGCCCACGCTGGCCCCCTGCTGCCGGTCGAAGAAGGTCGCGATGGGCAGGTCGTCGATGCCGCGCCCGACGAGCCCCTGGTTGCGGCTGTAGAGGTACGCGGTGCCCCCGAAGCGGTTCGAGCCGCTGCGGGTGATGACGTTGATGCCGCCCCCCGAGAAGCCGCTCTGGCGCACGTCGTAGGGCGCCACCACGAGCTGCAGCTCGCTCACCGCGTCGAGGCTGATGGGCTGGGTGTTGGCCTGGCCCCCCGGCGTCCCCTGCCGGGCCAGCCCGAACAGGTCGTTGTTGACGGCGCCGTCGATCTGGATGTTGTTGTAGCGGCCGCTCCGGCCGGCGACGCTCAGGAAGCTCTCGGAGTCGGCGTTGCGGCTCGTCTTGACGAAGAACGGGTTCGTGCGCGCGAAGTCCTGGAGGCTGCGCTCGAGGGTCGGCAGGGTCTCGATGACGCCCGACTCGACGCTGGCCGTCGTGCCCGACCGCGCCGGCGAGAAGACCGCGCTCGCCTCTGCGGTGACCTCCACGGTCTCGGTGACGGTGGCGAGCTGCAGGGTGACGGGGACCTCGGTCGCCTCGCCGAGGCTGACGACGACGCCCGACAGGGCCCGTGTGCCGAAGCCGCTCAGGGCGATCTCGAGGTCGTAGGGGCCGACCTGCGCGTTCAGCAGGTCGAACCGGCCGTCGGCGCGGGTGAACGTCTCGTATCGCGTTCCCGTCGGGGCGTGGACGGCGACGACGCTCGCGCCCGGCAGCACCCCCAGTTGCGCGTCGCGCACGACGCCGCCGAGGGTGCCGGTGGTGGCGTTCTGCGCGCTGACGGCGGCGGTCGTTCCCAGCACCGCGGCGATGGTGAGCGCCGCTGCGACCCTTCTCGACGTACGACGAATCATCTCCGACACCTCCTGCAACGATCTGACGAGCGACGGACTCTCCGCTGGACCATCTCGAAACGAGTCCCGATTGTCGCCGAGTCGATTCCGAGTCGGGTTACGGAGCGATTAAATTCGGGGGAGTTCACGCACTGTTTACCGGCCGGGCGCCGAATCGCGTTTACGGAGAAACGTATCAGGCCGCGGTGAAGGGAGGATGTCGCGCGGGCAAAACGTCGGTGCGGAGCGGCCGGCGGTGCGTCGTCAAAGCGAGCGCAGGAAGTCGAGCACCAGGCGGTTGACCTCGGCCGAGCTCTCCTGCTGAACCCAGTGGCCGGCGCCGTCGAGCAGGTGCAGGCCCCGCATGTCGGTGCAGGCCTGCCCGTCCATCCGCTCGAGGGCGCCCGGGCGCTGGTGGATGCCCCAGTCGCGCGCGCCGGCGATGAACATCGACGGCTGGTCGATGGTGCGGCCGGCGAACACCTGCAGGTCGGCGTTGATGCCGCCGCCGAAGATGGACGACACCGACGCCACGCTGCGGTACCACTGCAGCCCGCCCTGGAACCCGGTCCGCTCGTACTCCGCGCTGTAGACGCGCAGCTCGTCGTCGGGCAGCCACTCGCAGGCCGCGATCTCGGCCGGCGACGGCATGTGCTCGGCCACCGTCTCGGCCATGCCCCGGCCGAGGTCGAGGACGTAGTAGCGGGGGAGCCGGGCCAGCTCGGCCGCCGACCACTCGCGGAGCGGCTCGGGCCGGTTGCCGCTCCAGTCGCCGCTCTTCATGTGGTAGTAGGCGCGCAGGAAGTCGTGCACCCCCTGCGGCGCCCGCCACAGGTCGTCGTTGGCCCCGCGGGTGGCGTAGAAGCGCCGGTAGTGCCAGCGCGGCGGTTCCAGGCTCGCGAGCTCGGCGTCGATGTCGGGCGCGGGGGCGCCCGCCGCGGCCGCCGGCGCGTCGGCGGTGTCGAACGGCAGCGTCGCGGTGCCGCCGAACGGGGCGCTCATGAGGACGACGGAGGGGAAGACGTCGGGCCGGGCCACCGCGCACCACGACGCCACCAGCGACCCGAAGTCGTGGCCCGCGAGGTGGACCTGCCGGTAGCCGAACGCCGCCACCAGCGAGAGCATGTCCCGCACCTCGTTCAGCATCCGGAACGGGCGCAGGTCGTCGTCGTAGGCCACGCCGGTCCCGTCGCTCCGGCCGTAGCCGCGCAGGTCGGGCGCGATGACGTGGTAGCCCGCCGCCGCGAGGGCCGGCATCAGCCGCCGCCAGCTGTAGGCGAGCTCGGGGAAGCCGTGCAGCAGGAGGACGCCGGCCCGCGCGCCGGCCTTCGACCCCGCCTCGAGCACGTGCATGCGGATGCCGTTGACTCCGGCGACGAAGCGGGAGCGGACGCCGGGCGGCAGCACGCCGGCCGGGTACGGCTGGGGCGCGGCCTGCGCGGTTGCGCTTCCGGCCGCTCCGGTGTTCGGTCGCGCTGCAGTCACGGCGATTCCGGCGGCCGCGCTCCGCAGGAGCTGGCGCCGCGTGAGGGGGGGATGGTGCATCGCCAGATTATGTCATCCGCGGCGCTACTTCCCGCCGCCGCGCAGCAGGAACACCCCCATCGAGCCCCACAGCAGCGGCAGCCCGGCGTCGAGGACGATCCACACGAGGGAGACGGTGTCGCCTCCTATCGCCGTGAACGTGGGGGTGATCTGGGCGAACCAGTTCACGAGGAACACGATGCCGAGGAACAGGCCGCCGTAGAAGTGCACGTTGGCGGCGAGGAGCTCGCGCGTGACCGGGCCGTCGCTCCCGCCGATCTCGACCGTCTTCTTGCGGACGTAGCCGAAGCACACGCCCAGCGCCAGGGGCAGCATCATGATCCAGCCGAGGATCCCCCATACGGGACTGTAGGGGCTCTCCTCGGTGGAGGTGTAGTAGAGGGGTTCGACGACCGTGTGAACGGCGACCACGACCGCCATCCCGACGAGAATCACGCCGCAGATGCGCCTGATGTCCATGGTTCCCCTTCCCCTTGCCCCATGACGTGCCGTTTCCGGCGCAGTCTCCTGGCCCGGGAGCACGAGAATCATAGCGCCCCGGTGGTATCCTGTCGCCAACTGGACCTGGGAGGAGGCACCTCATGAGCGCGGCGAAGCTGGCAGCACTCGGGTTGGTCATGATGGTCGCGGCGGCCTGCGGCGCTCCGGAGCCCGCGCCGGAGCCTGAAGCCGACGCCGCACCGGAGCCGCCGCAGTTCGCGGTCACCGGCGAGCACCCCTGCGACCCCGTCGGCGACGTGCAGTTCATCTGCGACATGGTCAGCCCCGAGGACATCGTGGTCGTCCCCGGCGCGGAGTGGGCCATCGTCTCCGGCGCCCGCGAGGGCGGCCGCATCAACCTCGTGAACGTGGGCGACAAGAGCAGGACGGTGCTGTTCCCGACCCCCGACAGCGAGATGCGGCCCGACGCCGAGGCATATCCCGACTGCCCCGGTCCGCTCGACCCCGCGGACCCCGCGTCGGTGTACCACGGGCTCTACCTCGCGCCGGGCGCGGACGACGTCCACACCCTGCTCGTCGTCCATCACGGTCCCCGGGAGTCGATCGAGTTCTTCGACGTCGACGCCGGCGACGGCCCGCCGACCCTGGCCTGGACCGGCTGCGCGGTGGCCCCCGAGGGCGCCCGCCTGAACTCGGTCGTCGCCCTGCCCGGCGGCGGCTTCGCCACCACCAACGCCGGCATCGGGGTCTGGGAGTGGCAGGCCGGCAGCGGCTGGGCGGTGCTGCCCGAGAGCGAGGACACCGCCCCGAACGGCATCGAGGTGTCCGAGGACGGCGAGACCCTCTACATCGCCGGCTGGGCCGAGGAGAAGCTGACGCGCCTGTCGCGCGGCGTCGAGCCGGTGCGGAAGGACGTCGTCGACCTCGGGTTCCGGCCCGACAACCTGCGCAAGGCCCTCGACGGCTCCGTCATCTACGCGGCCGGCCACACCGACAGGGACGGCAACTCGATCACCGACCCCCGCGAGCCGACCCTGGAGACGAGCAACGTCGCCGCCATCGACCCCGAGACCCTCGAGGCCGAGCGGATCCTGGTGCAGCCGGCCATGGCCGGGTTCATCGCGTCCACCACCGCGCTCCGCATCGGCGACGAGCTGTGGCTGGGGTCGTACCGGGGCGACCGGCTCGCCTACCTGCCGGCGCCGGAGTAGCGCGTCACTCGTGCGTGCGCTTCCGTGCATCGGCCTGCATGTGGCGCCAACGTCGTCATGTCCGCGCCCCCCGCGCGTGCGCGGGCGTGACGGCCTCGCGGCTCGCCTCCGCGCATTGCGTAGCGCGTCACCCGCGCGCCTTGTGTCCGCGCCCGGGCGGCCGACTTCGGACCGCAGCGACGGCAGCCGCGCGTCGCGAGCGTGCGTGCCCGGGGATGCCCGTCGCGGCTGCGCCTACTCGCCCGACTCCTGACCGTTGGCGTGTGGCGTCCGGAGCAATCGTTCCCCGGCTTCCAGCAACCCGTCGTTCCAGATCACGCGTTCGAGCCAGTCGTCGGGGATGCCGCTCAAGCCGTAGAGGGCGCCGGCGAGCTGTCCGGTCAGAGCCCCACGCACACGGCGGATCGTGTCGTCGGGGCGCGCCCCCAGTTCCACGAGCAGGCGCGCGGCGACGGTCCCGGCGCGGCCCAGACCTCCCTTGCAGTGGACGAGCACGTCGAACCCCAGGCGGAGCCGCTTCCTCGCCCCGGTCGTCCGGATGGCCTCGCCTGCCCCTTTCCACGCCTCCTCGAAGCCGGCTCCCGGCGGCATCCCGTCCGGTATCGGCGCGTGCCACCACTCCATGTGCCGGTCGCGCACCGCCTCGTCAAGGTCCCGAACCCCCAGAAAGTCGATCTCCTCGTGAGTGATCAGGCTGATGACCGCGGTCGCGCCCCAGTCTCGAATCGCGTCGAGGTCGGTGTCCAGGTCGCGTGCCCACGGCCCCGAGATCCCTTCCGAATCGGTCTTGCCGGGACACAGGGTGATGCCGATCCGGCCCCGGCCTTCCCCTCGGCCTTCCCCCGGGGTCACCGCGTCGATGCGGAGTGGGCTGTTCTCGCTGGTTCTTGTCGTCTGCATGGAGTGAAGCGATCTCCACCGTGGTCGTCAGGGCCCGTGCGAGCTGCAGGTGCAGGGCGTGAAGTCTCCTGCGTTGCGCCTTCATGCTCAATTCTGCACGACTTCGACGGGAACCGGCGATAAAATGTCGCTCTTGCGCTAAACTGTATCCGTGCTGCTGCGATTCCGGGTCGCCAATCACCGGTCGATTCTCGATCCGGTAGAGCTGTCGATGATCGCCGTCGACGAGGACCGGGCGGCGACGCGCGGGTTCGACGGCTTGTCGGAGCGCGTCTTGACCGTCGCCGGAATCTACGGGCCCAACGCGTCGGGCAAGTCCAACGTTCTGGATGCCCTGGCGTGGCTGTCGATGGCCGTTGCCACGTCGCTTCGAAGCTGGGAGGACTACGTTCCGCGCGAGGCCCACCGACTCGGCAACGGACCTGTCTCTCCATCGGAATTCGATCTGGATCTGGTCGCCAAGGGTGTCCGATATGGGTACCGTCTCGAAGTGGACGACTCGGCCGTCCTTCTTGAGAGCCTGGACAGCTATCCGGAAGGACGACGGCGCAACCTCTTCACACGCCGCAAGGGCGAAATCGACTTCCGCCGGGGCCTCGCCGGAGCCCGGGGAATACGGGACCTGCTGACCCCAACGACGTTGGCGCTCTCTGCCGGGAGGCGGCTAGGTGGTACCGACTTCGCACGCGTCTGGCAACGGCTGGCCAGGATGCGTGTTCTCGGGATCCAGAGGCGACGGCTGCCTCATGTGGGTGGCTTCCACCCGTTCGACCCCACGTTACGCTTGCTCTTCGAGGCAGATGAAGCCGATCAGCCGAGTCTCTCTGGTACCTCAGAAGATCCACCCGTCAAGAATCCAAGACGTGTTCTGGACTTGCTTCGCTTCGCGGATCCGGGAATCGAAGATTTCGTGATCAGCGAAGAGGAGTACGGGGGTATGAGTGGATCTCGCCGTCACCTTGGTTTCGTGCATCGCGGAGAGGGTGAACCGGTCACTTTCGATCTGGAGGAAGAATCTGCAGGAACCCAGACCTGGTTCCGTCTGATCGGTCCTGCGTTCGCGGCGCTCAGATTCGGCCGGGTCCTCCTGCTCGACGAGATCGACGCCAGTCTCCATCCCCGGCTCTCGGCCCGTCTGATCGAGATCTTCCAGGATCCCTTGACCAACGCCCGTGGGGCTCAACTGGTCTTTACTTCCCACGATACGTCCCTGCTGAACAGCTTGAACCGCGACGAGGTCTGGCTCACCGAGAAAGCGCCTGCCGCCACCACGCGCCTCGTTGGTCTGGCCGAGTTCGGGGGTGAACGCGTGAGGAAGTCCCAGAACCTGGAAAGAGCCTACCTGCAAGGTCGCTTCGGGGCCGTTCCCGAGGTCGACCAGGTCGCCGTGCGCAAAGCCCTCGGGCTCGTTTCTCAGCCTCGCGATGGCTAGGCGGACAGGGCACAGGCGGGGCAGGGACCCATCGCTCCGTCGCCGGGCTCGCCTACCTGCGGGGTCGGAGTAGTCCGTCGCCGGGAGCAACCGCCGCGCCGCGATGGTCGCTACGTTTTCGCCCTTCTACGGGACCGCTTCCGACAGGTCGATTCCGGCCAGCACGTCGTTCTCGGGAAATCGTCGTAGCGGCGGACCCCAAGCCTGCCTGAACACTTCGACGCTCAGGATTCGGTCGACGTCCGGCTTGCTGAAGAAGCAGCGGTCGATCGGGACGTGCTGCGTGCGATGCGCCCGTAGCGCGGCCGCCTTCGCCGCGCGCTGCGCCGCCACGTCGACCACGAAGTCGACGCCCGGTTCCTGGCCCAGGTCCCTCGGCCGTGTCACCTCCCACGGCAGAATCGGCGTGGTCCAGAGAAGGCGCGGCACGCGGTACGGCCGCCCCGCCGCGGCCATCCACCGCGGGTCGGCCGCCGCCGTGACCGCGTCGATCGTGAACCGGGCGATGGCGACGTGATCGGGATGGCCGTTCATCCCGTCGGGATCGAAGGTGATCACCACGTGCGGCCGGTGTCCCCGGATGCGGCGGACCAGGGCTTCACGCATGGCGTCCGCCGGCGCCTCCGCCAGGTGCTTGTCGCGGTAGTCGAGCAGCTGCACGTCGGAGATGCCGAGGACGGCGGCGGCCCGGCGGAGCTCGGCCTCGCGGACGGCCGGCAGCTCTGCCCGGTCGCACAGAGGGGGATCACCGACGCGTCCGGCATCGCCGCGGGTCGCGGTAACGAGTGCCGTTCGCGCGCCGCGGTCAGCGTGACCGCGCACGAGACCGGCGGCGATGAAGCTCTCGTCGTCCGGATGCGCGAAGATCAGCAGGATGCGGGGAGGCGGCATGCGGCGCCTATGGCCGGGGTCGTCGCCGGCTCCGGCGGCCGAGGACGTCGACAAGGCCATCGGTCCACATGTGCCGCGTCCATTCGGCAATGCGCTCGGCGGGCGCAACGGCCGGTTCGGGCCTACTCGTCGGCACGGCCAATCCGTTGATGAAAGTAGTAGCAGAGGCCGTCCGGCGCGACGACGAAGAAGACCTGGTACCGCTCGCCGTCGCGCTCGTCCACGCGCCAGTTGGCGGTCTCGACGCCGTTGGCCTCCAGCTCGTCGCGGGCCCGCTGGATGTCCGTCACCCGGATGGCGGCTCCCTCGTTGGCGGGGTCCCCGCCGTTGACGGCGAAGCCGACCCGCACGCCGTCGCGTTCCATCACCACGGTCGGCACCGGATCGTTCCGTCGCTCGACCTCGACCAGGCCGAATCGTGGGCCGTACCACCGCGCGGCGCGGTCGATGTCGTCGACCGGCAGGGCGAGAACGTCGTCGGCGAACGGGAAAGCCGCTTCGTAGAGTCTTGTCGGGGTCATGTCGTCGGTCAGGTGCCTGCATCACCGTCGCCAGCGTCCTGCCACCAGATTACCAGCCCTGCCACGATCAGCGCGACCACGGCGGTGAGCAGTCCCCAGGCTGCGAACGACACCCACTGCATCGCCGCAGCACGACCTCGTCGAGCCGCACGTCGACCTCGACCTTCTGCGACGGCGGGGGGAAGCGGCCGATCGGCAGCTCGCCGGTCAGCATCTCGTAGAAGACGACGCCGAGGGCGTAGATGTCGGCGCGGTGGTCCACCTCGGACGGGCGCTCGATCTGCTCGGGGGCCATGTAGTGCGGGGTGCCGAGCACGCGGGCCTGCCGGGTGAGACGGGCGCGTCGGGCGGGATCTCGGCGTGGCATTCCGGACAGGTTCGGGTATCGGTCATGCCGGTTGCTACGCGATTCCCCGTGGGTCGTTACAGCCGCCGGCGCACCTCGCCGGCTACGGGGCGGCGCGAGGGCCGCGCGGTTCGACGCGATGAAGCCGGACGTCCATGGCGAGCATGTGCACCTCGCCGGCTACGGGGGCGGCGCGAGGGCCCGGACGAGATGGGCGAGCTCGTCGTCGATCAGGTGCTGCTCCTGCACGGTCTCCGCGACGACCTCGCGCAGCCGGGTCCGCCAGCGGGCGCGCAGCCGCGACAGCGCCGTCCGCAGGGCCGCCTCGCTCCGGCCGAGTCGGCGGGACAGCTCGTCGTAAGGCACGCCTCCGATCTCGGCGGCCAGGTACGCCTTGAGGGCGTCGAAGAGCTCGACCTGTCCCCGGTTGGCGTAGGCGCGCCGCACGTCGTCGACCGCCCGCCTGATCAAGGCGAGCGCCCAGCGCCGCACTCGTCGACCGCCCGCCTGATCTCGTACTCCGCCTCGGGCGTACGGTTGTCGGCCGGCTCGACCCGGTAGCGGTCCTCGGCGTCGGTCGCGTCGAAGGGTACCACGTCCGCGCCGCCGCCGCGCTTCGCGGCCGACTGTCGCCGCCACTCGCTGGTGAGGAAGTTCTTCATCGACGTGAGCAGGAAGCTGCGGAACCGCCCGCGCATGGGGTCCGCGGCCGCGAGCCTCCGCTGCTCGATGAGTCGCGCGAAGAACGCCTGGGTGAGGTCGCACGCGTCGTCGGGGTCGTAGCCGCGCCGCCGCACGTAGGCGTAGAGCGGGTGCCAGTAGCCCGCGCACAGCTCCGCGAGGGCCCGGTCCGCGCGCTCGGACGGGCCGGCGCCGGCCGCGAGCACCATGCTCCAGCGCGTGGTCGCGAACCGCACGGGCGGATTCTCTCACGCCGGGTGCGAGGCCGGCGCCCGGTCCGACCCGGCGGTCGAGCCGAGGACGCTCAGCGACCCGCGGCGGAAGTCCCAGGTCTCACCGAGACGGTGCTGTGCATTACCCGTCGAGTGCAGCGCGGACTCTCGCCGCGGGCTGCCAGCCCGTGGGCGACCGGCGCCTCGACCGCCGCGGTGGTGACCCGGTCACGGCGTCGAGCCGACGCGCTCGGCCGCGACGTGGCGGCCAGGGGCGACCCTGGCCGCGGCGGTGGCCCCGGTCACGGCGTCGAGCCGACCGTCTCCTCCACCGCGTCGGCATCGAACGCGAGGCGGTCGCGCACGAGCTCGGCCTCGCGATACGGCTGCTCGTAGCTCCACGCCGCGTCGCGAACTGCGCCTTCGGGGCCGTGGATCACGTAGTAGGTGGCCAGCCCCTTGAAGGGGCAGAACGTCGTCTTGCCCGTCTTCTCCAGGCGTGACATGTCGACGCCGTCGCGGGCCAGGTAGTAGCGCGTCGGGTACCCCTTCTCCTCGAGCGCCACGACGTCGGTGGTCGCGGCTATCTCGGTCCCGCCCGCGGCCACGCGCACGCGGACGTGGCGGGGCACGAAGGCGACGCGATGTCCGGGGGCGCGTGGGTAGCCCGGGGCGCGCGCGCCGGGCGGGATGTCCGTCGGTCTCTCTGCCATGGGTCATTATGTCCTGACCGCCGCCACTTGCGCCGGAACCCCGACCGACCTCAGCTCTCGCCCGGGAGGCCGTCCACCACCTGCCCGTCGAACAGGTGCACCTCGCGGCCGGCGTGCTGGGCGTAGCGGGGGTCGTGGGTGACCATGCAGATGGTCGACCCCTCGGCGTGCAGGCCCGCGAGAAGCTGCATCACCGCCTCGCCGTTCTTCGAGTCGAGGTTGCCGGTCGGCTCGTCGGCGAGCAGGATCGAGGGCTGGCCGGCGACGGCGCGGGCCACCGCCACCCGCTGCTGCTGGCCGCCGGAGAGCTGGCTCGGCAGGTGCCTGGCGCGGTGGGCCATCTCCACCTTCTCGAGGGCCTCGTTCACCCGCTGCCGCCGCTCGGCCGGCCGCATGCCCCGGTAGGTCAGGGGCAGCTCGACGTTCTCGTGGACGGTGAGGTCGCCGATCAGGTTGAAGCTCTGGAAGATGAACCCGATCTCGCGGTTCCGGGTGCGGGCGCGGGCCGACATCCTGAGGCTCGCCACCGGCCGGCCGTTGAGCCGGTACTGACCGTCGGACGGCGAGTCGAGCAGCCCGAGAATCGACAGCAGCGTCGACTTCCCGCAGCCGGACGGTCCCGAGATGGCGATGTACTCCCCCGGGTAGATGTCGAGGTCGATCTCGGCGAGGGCATGGGTCTCGACTTCGTCGGTGAAGAAGATCTTCGTCACCCTGTCGAGGCGAATCAGCGGCTGGGCTGCGTCGTTCATTTGCTGGGTCCTCCTTCCTCGGTCCGGCCCGCGGTCGCGCCGGCCACGCCCAACAGCGCGGCGGCAACGAGCACGATCTGCGCGTTCTCCATGGTCATGGTGTTCTTCCTCTGCTTCGACCGCACCTACTCCTCGACGCGCAGGACCTCCGCGGGATCGATCCTGAGGGCGCGCGCGACCGGCAGGCCGACGGCGACGGACGCCACCAGCGCGAGGCACGCCGCCGCCCCCGCGAGCGCGAGAGGGTCCACGCCGCCGGCACGAGAGAACTGCGACTGAAGCAGCGGCGAGACACCACTTCCCAGTGCGGCCCCGACGACGACGCCGACCGTCGCCAGCTTCACGCTCGTGCTCCCCGCCACCAGCCGAAAGATCTGCAGCGGCCGGGCCCCGAGCGCGACGCGGAGGCCGATCTCCGGGGCCCGCTGCGCCACGACGTAGCTCAGCGTGCCGAAGAGCCCGATGCACGCGAGCAGCAGGCCGCCGGCCCCGACGAAGCCGCTCACGACGGCCGCAATCCACGCCGGCAGCAGCGCCGTGCCGACCATTTCGGTCATCGTCGCCACGTTCACGACGGGCACGCCCGGGTCGATTCGAGCGATGCCCTCTCGGGCCGCTTCGGCCGATACGCCCCGGATGTGAAACGTGACCTGCGGGGAGTAGACGTCCTCCATGGACTCGAACACGACGGGAACCGCATCCTCTCGAAACGACACGAACTGGCCGTCTTCGACCACGCCGACCACGGTCGACCACGGGGAACCGCCGTGGAGCAGGCGCGGGATCGCCGCGCATTCCTGACGGAAGGACCTCATCCAGAGTCAGTCGGCGCAGTCGCCTGCCGACGGCGTTCTGCCCGGGCCAGAACCGCTCCGCGAACGCGCGGTTGACGAGCACCGCGTTTCGCTCTCCGGGTTCGAGGTCGCGGCCGCGAAGGAGGGGCACGCCCATTAGGCGAACGTAACCGGGACTGACGACGTTTGCGTGTTCATCAGCCGGGTCCTCTCCGGGCCCGTATCGGTACTCGTCGACATCGCTTATGCCACGACGTCGACAGCGCCTGGAGAGACAGGAACGGCGCTGCTGATGCTTCAGCCATCGGCACTTGCTCCAACACGCTGTCCGGAGATACGCGCGACCGCGATCTTCGGAGTACCCGGCCGCCTCCAGATCGACGGTGACGAGCGCCAGTCCATCGGCGTCGTAGCCGAGCGGGACGGCGTACGCGGTCACGATGCTGCGCGCGAACGCCCCCGCGATGATCAGGAGAAAGACGGCGGCGGTCGCCTGCATCGCGGTCAGGGTGTTGCGCAGCCTCGTCTGCGAGAATCTGCCAAGCCGCGGTTTGGCCTGGGTTGCGTACAGTGCGGGAAGAAACCCCACCAGGAGGCCGACGCCCGATGACACGACCAGCGCGGCCGCGAGCAGGCGCCAACGCCGGCTCGAGGTTCAACTGCAAGGGCACGGGCAAGGGCAGGTCCGGTACGAGCAGCGTCACGAAGCTGATGGCGACCGATGCCGCGGCGACGCCCAGGCCCCCCGCGACCAGACCGAGACCGAGGCTCTCCACGGCGACCTGCCGGACCAGTCTGAACCGGCTCGCCCCCAGGGCCCGCCGAATCGACATCTCGCGACGGCGAACCGATGCGTCGGCGAGCAGAAGGCCCGAGATGTTGGCGCAGACGATGAGCAGGAGAGTGCCGACCAGTCCCGTCAGGACGGCCAGAGGCCCGAAGGCGATAGAGGGCAGGCGTGCTTCGTTCGCGGCCCTGATCGTCAGGGCCCGCGGCTGTCCGGAGAGTCCCGTCCAATCCTCGGGGTAGGACTGATGAAGGCGTCGTCCGACGACGTCAAGACGCGTCTGTGCCTCGTCAATTCCGGACGCCCTCGCGCAGCCGGCCTACTATGTCGTACCCGCGCGCGCCGCGCAGCTCCTGTCTGGCGTAGTCCTGCCCCAACAGCGACTGCTCAAGGGCCGCGGGCAACCAGACGTCGACGCGGAGGAGGCCTTGCGTGCCGCCGAACTGGCCCCCCAGCTCGACGGGCGCCACACCCACGACTGTGAATGCCGACCCGTTGACGGCGATTGTCCGGCCCAGCGCCGACGGATCGCCGCCGAACTCGGAAAGCCACACGCCGTTGCTGATTACGGCGACGGGGCGGGTCTCGGCCGCCTCGAACGCACGCCCATGGACCGGCCTCAACCCCATCGTATCGAAGTAGTTGGGTTCCACCATCTGGGCGGACATGACCCGAAGCTCTCCTTCGATACGGACACCGACCGGGCTTAGAGACGCTGCGGTGATGTGTTCGAACACGTCGCCGGTAGACTCGCGAATGTCGAGAAAGTCCGGATACGAATTTGCGCGCGGCTGCCCGCTCGAGTGATCGCTCGTGAACACGACGGCCAGGCGATGCGGGTCCGCGCCGGGCAACGGACGCAGGAGCAGCGCGTCGAGCAGGGCGAAAATGGCCGTGTTCGCACCGATGCCGATGGCCAGGACGGCGACGGCCACGACGGCGAGAACCGGGCGAGCATGCAGCCGGCGGAACCCGAACTGGAAGTCGCGCCACAGGTCGTCGAGGGCACGGAAGCGGTGTACGTCGCGGCATTGCTCCTTGATCGTCGTCATCTCCAGGCCTCCCAGACGGGCCAGCGCCGTGCGGCGCGCCTCCTTCGGAGCCATGCCGCGCCGGATGTTCTGGTCAATGTCCAGCTCCAGGTACGCCTGGAGCTCTGCATCGAGTTCGCCTTCGAATGGCCCGCCGCGCCGGAACAGGTTCAGCAGGCGAACGGCGAAGATGCGCAAGCGGCTCATGACGACTCCTCCCGTGATGGGCAACGTGCCTGCCTGGTTCAACGCGCGACAGACAGAGCGGTTCCGGACGTCGGACGGGATTCCGGGCCTGGCCCGCCAATCGTCGCCTTCGGCTCCGCCTGGCCCAACCAAGCCTCCAGGGAGTCCGCGCCTCCTTCGGGGGCGGCGCCGTTCTACGGCGCAGACTCCTGGGCGGCGGGCGGCGCCCCGCCGCCGACAACGACGATGCTTCCGCCGCCGAGGGAAGCCCGCTGCGTGCGGTCGAACTCGATCAGCGCGCGCTGGTAGTCGAGAATCGCGCGCAGCTCGGCGTCCTGCGCGGCCGCGAGGTCGCGTTGCGACTGCAGGACGAAGAAGTTCGCGGACAGGCCGGTCTCGAACTTGCTCTCCTCGGCCTGGAGCTGTTGTTCCGCCAGCTCCCGCGATGCCGTCGCGGCCTCGATGCGCTCCTGGATCGACTCGATGCGGAGCGCCGCGGCGGTGACCTCGCCGGCGATCCGAAGCTCGATGCGGCGAATCTGGGCTTCGTTCTGCTGCAGCTCCCGGCGGGCCCGCTCGTGCGCGGCGCGATCCGCGCTCCGGCCGAGCGGATAGCTCATCCGGAGCTGGACGCTCCACACCGGGTAGTCCGCGCTGCCGATGCTGCGCAGCGCGTCGCGGTAGCCGCCGGGGAGCATGCCGCCGGCACCGCCGAAGATGTCCTCGAAGCTGTTTCCGGCGGGGATCAGCTGGGGACCGCCCTGGCCGGTGAGTTGATAGCTGCCGACCAGGTCGAGCGCCGGCAGGGCGCTGTCGCGGAGATTGCGGACCGTCGCTTCGTTGATGTCGAGCTGCCGCCGCGCGCGCGAGATGTCGGTGCGGCTGTCGAGCGCGGCCTGGATGGCCTGCCGCAGGTCGATCGGCGTCGGCTCGATCCGTGGCTGGTCGGTCGGGTCGATCTCCGCGTTCCACAGTGGATCGGACGTTCCCGCGACGATGAGCTCCTTCAGGACCACCTCGTTGGTCCGCTGCGTCTCGACCGCTTGCGCCACCGATTGCCGTCGGGCCGCGGCCTCGGACTGCGCCTGCACGACGTCGATCGGGGCCATCGTGCCGACCTCGACCCGAAACCGGTTGTCCTCGACGAACTGCTCGGCCAGGGCCAGCGCCTGCCGCTGCACGTCCAGGGCGGCGCGCGCATAGACGAGGTCCCAGTAGGCGAGGCCGACGTCGGCGAGGGTGTTGACGACGGTCTCCTCGAGGTCGATGTCGGAGATGTCGCGGTTGATGCGCGAGACGACGAGCTGCGTGCGCCGGGCGTCGGTGCGGAAGCCGCGCAGCAGCGGCTGCGTGTACTGCAGCGTCATGTTGGCGCCGAAGCTCGGGTTGAAGGTCGAGAAGATGTTGGTCGACTCCTCGCGCGTGCTGTTCCAGGTGACGTCGTAGCGGCCGCCGCCCCACCGGATCTCCTGCCCGATCCCGAGGTCGTAGGCGCCCTGGTCGGTGACGATGGACCGGCCGCCGAGCCCGCCGCCGTCGAACACGAAGCGGTTGGGAACGGTGGACTGGTTGAAGTCGAAGCCGGAGGAGGCGAAGGGCAGGAACGCCGCGCCGGCGGCGGCGACCTGCATGTCCTGCACGAGCGGGTGAATGCGCCGGACGGCGATGTCGAGGTTCTGCTCGAGAGCACGCTGGACGGCATCGTCGAGCGTGAGCTCGAAACGGCGGGCCGGCTGCCCCGCTTGGCCGGCCCGGCGCGCGACTCCGGCGACTCGCGCGCCGACGGTGGTGTCGAGGCCCTGGCCGCAGGTCGGGCGCGCGGCGGCCGCAATCATCAGACCGGCCAACAGGGGCGCGAATGCGAAAGCACGAACCCGAGTCGACAAAATGACCCCCCAGTCCGGGAGTCCAACCTGGCACGAGAGCTGGTTCTGGCTCATCTTGGTGCCTCCGTTCACAATGACGTTCTGTCTCGGGGCGGGTCGTCCTCACCCGCGGCACGGGAGACGGCCTATTCGATACGGACCCGGTCGAACCGATCCCAGCTCGACGTGTCGGACAGGACCACGCGGTCGCCCGGCTGGAGGCCGTCGAGCACCTCGATGGTGTTGACCGAGGCGCGGCCGAGGCTCACGCGTGTTCGGGACGCGTGGGTGCCGTCCTCCTCCACCGTGAACAGGCTGACCTCGCTCTGCTCCTGCCCGAACACCGGCCGGCCGACGAAGAGAATGTCGTCCATGCGTTCCAGCTCGATGGTGCCGTCGACCGTCAGGTCGGGCCGGGCGCCGCGCGGCAGCTCGCCGTCGAGGGCGACGTCCACCGTCACCGTCCCGTTCTCCACCGCCGGGTCGATGCGGGTGACGCGCCCCGGGACGACGCCGTTGCGGGTGTCGATGGCCGCCGTCTGGCCGATCTGGACGTCCCTGGCCTCGGTCTCCGCGACGCGCAGCTCGGCCTTCAGCACCGTCGGATCGCCCACTCGCGCCAGGTTCGTGCCGGTGGTGATGCGCTGCCCTTCCTCGAGCGGCACCTGCTGCAGGACGCCGGACAGGCCGGCCCGCACGCGCAGGGCGGCGACCTGCTGCCGCCGCAGCTCGTACAGCGTCCGCAGGCGGTCCACCTCGGCCCGCTCGACCGCGAGCTGCGCCTCGACGGTGTCGGTGGCCATTTGCAGCCGTTCCTGCTCGAGCGCGTAGCGCGTCTCGTACTCCCGCTCGTCCGACTGCGACTGCTGGAGCTGGATCGACGAGACGAGGCCCCGCGTGTGGAGCCGGCCGTCGGCGGCGGCCTGCAGCCGCGCCGACTCGAGCTGCGCCTCGGTGGTGGCCAGCGTCGCCCGCTGGTCGAGGATGTCGCGCTCCACCTCGACCTGCCGGTTGCCGTAGCGCGCCTCGGCCGCCTCGAAGTTGAGCCGCGCCTCGAGGGTGGACTGCTCCAGCTCGGGATTGCTCAGCTCGAGGATCACGGTGTCGGGCGCGACGACGGCGCCGGGCCGGATGACGATGCGCTCGACGGTGCCGTCGGTGGTGGCCGGAATCCAGCGGATCCGCTCGGGGACCAGGGTGCCGGCGCCGCGCACCTGCCGCAGCATCGGACCGCGCTGCACCGTGTCGAGGTAGACGGTGTCGCGGTCGATCCGGGGCGCCGCCGGCTCCAGGCGCGAGACGCCGACCGGGACGACGACGATCACCATGACCGCCGTCGCGGCATACAGCGCCTGGCGGAGCTTCTTCCTGCGGGCGACGTCGGGTCGGGAGATGTCCATTGGCTACCTCGACACGTTGGCGATGGCGATTCGGCTCGTCGTCCTCAACCCGGCCACGGCGATTCTCCGGGCTGGTCCTGTCTGGTTTCGATAGGATGCAGTCAAGTTCTATCGAATGTCAATACGTAGACACCGTTGCGGGGGTTCCGATGGCCGCCGCCCGGCCGCCCTGGGACGTGCCTGGCGTCGGTCTCCGCGACGCGCAGCTCGGCCCTCAGCACCGTCGGATCGCCCACCCGCGCCAGGATCTGCCGAAGGCGGATCGAGGGCGTCCGTACGCGATCACGACAGGTGCCGCTCTCGTTCTGTTCGTGCCGGCGGTGAAGAGCTCCGTGAATCGGCGGGGCGACCTGTCGTGGAACAGGAGCGCGCGGGGCAGGTCGGGCTACGTCTCGCTACACGCTGTACAGACCGGCCGGCCCTGCAGGCGCTCGCAGGTGCGCGCATGCTCGGGATTCGGCCGGCTCCCGGGCGGACGGCCGATCCAGGACCTGCCGCCCCCCGGTCCCGTACGGCCCGGGGCGTTCCAGGGCCCCGCGTCTACGGCGTGGACCGCCACCAGGGCTCCTGGTGGCGGAGCACGGCCGGCGACGAAGCGCCCTCGAGGAGCAGGACCGGCGCGCCGCCGCCGTCGGCCGGGACCGCCACCAGGGCTGCGCGTCTACGGCGCAGACCCGTGGCGGAGCACGGCCGGCGACGAAGCGCCCTCGAGGAGCAGGGCCGGCGCGCCGCCGCCGTCGGCCGGGACCCGCCAGACGTCGGTCACCATCGGGGTGGGTGCGGATGCGTCCGGGAGGGCGTACAGGATCGTCGAGTCGTCCAGCCACTCGGCCTGATCGTCCACGGACCGGCGCTCGGCGAGCGGGGTGACCGCGCCCGAGCGCAGGTCCATGACGTGGAGCCGCCACCCGAGCCCGGCCGCGAGGGGCAGGCGCTTCTTGAAGACGATGCGGCGCTGGTCCGGAGACAGCGACGGGCACTCGACGCCTTCGACCACGACGTCGGCGCGGCGGGTCGAGACGCGTCCCTCGACGAGATGGGTGGTCCCCCCGGTGCCCAGGGTCGCGTAGAACCGGTCGCCGTCGGCCGCGAAGGTGACGCCCCAGAAATTGAAGTCGACGGCCCGGAACGGCGCGCCGTCCCGGTACACGCCGAGCTCCTCCAGGTTGGCGATCCGGCGCTCGCCGGAGTAGGTGTCGACGATGCTCGTCTCGGTCGAGAAGCCCTCGTCGAGGTACGAGTGGCCGGAGACGAACACCGTCACCGCGGCGAGCCGGCCGTCGGGCGCGAGGCGCACGCGGCTGGGGACGCCGTGCAGCGGCAGCCGGTGCAGCGGCTCGAACGCGCCGTCGAACACCATGATCGCGTGCGTCGTGTAGAAGCGGTCGGTCGTCAGGCAGACGCCCCGCTCGCCCGCGAAGTCGACCCGGTCGCACCGCAGCGGCGTCGCGCGACGGCCGCCGCCGGCGCCCAGCCGCTCGACGCTGGCCACGCCGAAGCTCTCGTCGAGCCCGGTGTGGCGGAAGAGCAGGGCGCGCCCGGGCCGGTGGCCATCGACGTCCGGCGCCGTCGGGCCGCCCACCCCGGGCGTGGCGTCGACCAGTCCCGGCACGGGGCCGTCCGCATTCGCTGTCGGATAGGAATCCGACGCTGGCGAGGACCGTCCAGCGGCTCCGAACCGGTCTCCCGACGGCCGGGTGGTCGACGGGTTCGGGGTCGTCGGGTCGTCGCGTGGAGCGGACGGGCGCGGCGCGGAACCCGCCCCCTCGGGCGGCGCGGAACCCGCCCCCTCGGGCGGCACCGAACCCGCCCCCGTGAGCGGCGCGGGACCGGAGCCCTCGGGCGCCGCCGGACCCAGCCCCGTGGTCTGCGTGGAACCCACCCCGGGCGGCGCGGCAACCTCGCCCACGGGTGGCGTGGAGCCCTCCTCTGCGGCCGGCGCCTCGAGCTCGGCCAGACTGCCGATCGGCGGCAGGGAGACCTGCCGAACGAAGCTCGCGCGGCGCGCCGCCGACCACCAGGCGTAGCCGACGGCCAGCGCGAGGGAGGCGGCGCACAGGAGCATGAATGCGGCGATGCGGGAAGGAAAGCGCCGATTCCCCGGCCCCCCGCCCCCCGGCCGGCGGGTTGCGTGCCCGGTGTGCCGATCTTCGGTCGGTGCCGTCATCGTTGGCCCCTGTCATCCGTGTCTCGCAGAAGGACCGCCGCGACCGCCATCGCCGCCGCCGGTGGACCGTTCGGCATGACACCTGCCCATGCCGCTGTCCCGTCCGCCCCACGCGTGCCGGGTGCCGCGCCGGTGGCTGGGTGGGAAGGTCCGTTCCACCAGCCCGATCGGGAACACGGGAATGGCGGTCATCGTTCGCCCCTGTCATCCGTGTCTCGCAGAAGGACCGCCGCGAACGTCATCGCCGCCGCGAGCGCGATCAGGAACACGGGGACCGCCGTCGCGGCGCCGTACCGCGTCCAGAGCGCGCCGAACAGGACCGAGCCCAACAGTCGGGCGAGGCTGGCCCCGGTCGTGACGAGGGCCAGTCCGCTGCCGCGGTGCTCCGGAGACAGCCGCCCGCTGGCGAACGCCATCAGCACGCCGTCGGTCAGCGCGTAGTGGGCGCCCAGCAGGAAGAGGCAGGCCGTCACCCCCGGCAGGCCGATGCCGTCCTGCATCGTCGCCACGTAGGCGGCGGCGAGCGACGCGTAGCCCGCGAGGAACGCCCGCCGCCGTCCGATGCGATCCGCCAGCCCGCCGGCCGGCACCGCCAACGCCAGATAGCAGGCCGACGTGCCGACGTAGAGCAGCGGGAACAGGCCCGGACTGAAGCCGGCCTCCCGCTGCAGCAGCAGGTAGAGGAAGCCGTCGCTCACCGTCGCCGCGCCGAGCAGGGTCGCCGCGACGGTGAGGCGAAGCAGGCCGGACACCTTCATTATGCCCGTGGTGAACTCACGCGTTGCGTCGCGCCCGGCCAGCGGACCGGCGAGGCGCCCGCCCGACGGGGCGTGACGGCGCTCCGTGGTGGGCGGCCCGACGGAAGTGGCCGTCGGCGCCTCTGATCGCGTCGCCGTTGTCGCCGCGCGAGCGGTGGTGGCGAGCGGTGGGCCGGACGCGTCCGCTGGCGTGGGCGCTGAGGGGGCGCGGGCGTCACCACCGTGGAAGCCGGCGGCTCGTGCATGTGCGCCGGATGCGTCCGGCGGCGCCGGTGCCTGCGGGCGCTCGGCGTTGGTGACGAAGAGCAGCAGCACCCCGAGCCCGACGATCGCCACGCTGAAGCTGGCGACGAAGACGACGTCGAAGGCGTTCGGGAGGGCGGCGAGTATGGCGAGGGCGACGAGCGGCCCCAGCATGGCGCCGGCGCTGTCGAGGGCCCGGTGCACGCCGAACGCGGTCGCGAGGCCGTCGGGGCGGCTGCTCAGCGAGATCAGCACGTCGCGCGGCACGGCGCGGGCGCCCTTGGCGGCCCGGTCGAACGCCACGACGCCGGCGATGAGCGGCCACGAGGCGCCGGCCGCCAGCATGGCGAGCCGCGACAGCGCCGAGGCGCCGTAGCCCGCCAGCGCGATCTCCTTCGAGCGGCCGGTCCGGTCCACCGCGACGCCGCTGGCCAGCCGCAGCAGCGCCGTCACCCCGTGGTAGAGCCCGTCGACGATGCCGAACTGGAAGGGCGTCAGCCCGAGGTAGAGGACCAGGTAGACGGGCAGCACGGTGGCGACCATCTCGGACGAGACGTCCGTGAAGAGGCTCGTGAAGCCCAGCGCCCAGACGGTGCCGCTGACGTGGCGCCAGCGGAAGACGCTACCCGCGTCCTGCCGGGCCCGCCGCAGCGCCGACCACGCCTCGACCTGGTACATCGGCTCGCACGGGCGTCATCGCCCGCCGCCGCCCTCCGATGGCGCCGCGGCCGGCCCCGGCAGCGGCTCGTCCGACGCGAACCGCCGCAGCACGTTCTCGGTCAGCCGCGAGACGTTGTTGTCGTAGTCGTTGAACGACAGGCTGCCGCTCCACGCGATGGAGCTCGTCGAGAACACCGCGCCCCCGTTGGGGTACTCCACGTACGCCATGTCGGCGTAGACGAGCGGGTTGACGGTGCCCCCCTGCTCGGAGTTGCTGGTGTTCACCTCCTCGATCACGTGCTGGTAGGCGTCGGAGTGCCCGAACGACCGCGCCAGGACCAGCGTGTGGGGCGGCGAGCCCTGGGCGAGGTCCACCCGGTCGAGCTCCGACCCTGCCGCCCCGAAGTCGAGCACCAGCGACGGGTGGTTGCCGATGAGCTCGTTGTCGCCGATGCCCTCGAAGATGAACGCGACCCGCGGGTCGAAGCTGTCCGGCATGCGCTGGTAGGGGGAGTTCCGGTCGAACCCCTGCGCGGTGAACCCCACCCCCACCAGCCACTGCGGGGCCCGGCCGCGGAAGCGCCACAGGCCGCCGGGCTCGCCGGTCAGGCTGTGGTGGCTCTCGCCCGGCGCCCCCTGCCAGTGCTCGGTGCCGTCGCGGCGCCGCACCTCGATGAAGGTGCCCGTCGGGTCGACCGGCGTCACCCAGTAGAAGCCGTTGCCGCCCATGTACATCAGCCGGCCGCCCTGCTCCAGGTACGACCGCATCCCGTGGAACATCTCCCACGAGTAGTACTCCGGGTGGGTGCCGGTCAGCACGACGTTGTAGGGCTCGAGCAGCGCCGCCCCCTCCGCGTGCAGGTCGTGGTCGGTCACCACGTCGACGGTGAAGCCCTTGACCTCGAGCCAGTCGACGAGGTGGGTGTCGGCCATGAACTGCCACGGGTTGCGGGTGTCGATCTTCGGGCGCATGTTGGTGATGGGGCGCAGCCGCGACGAGTAGGCGACGCCGCTGCCGTCGGTGTGCGTGGAATAGAGGCTCATCGGCTGGAAGCCGGTGCCGCCGGTCCCCGCGTAGGCGAGGTAGCTGACGGTCGGGGCGAGGAACGCGATCTCCGCGGTGGCGGTCCCGCGCGGCGGGCGGACGAAGAACGGCACGTAGTCCTCGCTCGTGATCGTCCGCAGCCGCGCCGCGTACACGCCGCTCGGCAGGTCCGCCGGCACCTCGAAGGCGAAGCCGACGTCCCACCCCGCGTCCAGCAGGTCGCTGTCGTGGAAGTGGATGGCGCCGTACTGCTCTCGCGCCCGCCGGAAGTCCATCTCCGTGGCGTCCCACAGGTGGCCCGTCACCGCTCGCGTCGGCTGGTTCACCGTCCGGCCGTCCAGCCCGCTTCCCTCGGTGTCGCGCACGCGGTCGGTCTCGATGTCCGCCGCGAAGTCCCACGCCGCCACCGCGTCGTCCGGCCCCGCGCCGGCCGCGATCGCCTCGACCTCGGCCCGGCTCAGCGCCCGCGCATAGATGCGCGGGTTGTCGATCTTCCCGTTGTAGTGCCCGGCCACGCCGCCGTCCGCGGTCGCGTAGGCGGCCATGTGCAGGGGCGCGTCGGGCGTTGCCAGCGCCCGCACGGGCGTCGTCTCCTCCAACACCACACGCGTCGGGTCGTTCGCGTAGAGGTCGAGCGGCTCCTGGTACAGCGTCACCCGACCGTCGTCGGCGTCGAACGTCGCGGCCACGAAGTACCACTGCGTCGGCACGCCGTGCGGCCGCGGCCGGCCCGCCCCCGGAATCGCCGGCATCCAGCGCCGCAACGGCGGCTCCGCCGCCACGCGCGCCACCTGCCCGTCGGCCGCCCCGAGCCAGAGCGCCAGCCGCCCCTGCTCGTCGATCATCAGCCCGTAGCCGCGGTCCGCCGCCCACTTCGTCACCACGCCCTGCGCGCCCGGCTCGCCCACCCAGCCGACGACCCCGGGCCGCGTCGGCGCCACCCAGGCCGTGATCGTGAAGCTCCCGCCGAGGCGCAACGGCTCGGCGTCCGGCACGGTGACGTAGGAGCCGAGCGGCAGCTCCTGGCGCCGGCCGGGATAGTCGTCGTTGACCGGCGTCTCGACCAGCGTCTCCTTGATGCCCGGCCCGTTCGGGTTCGCGTCGCCGTGGATCAGCCGGACGATCTCCGCCCGGTAGGTGGGCAGCTCGCTGCTCACCATGAACCGGATGGTCTCGCCCGGCGCCACGCCCATCCGGTCGGCGTAGCCGACGACGCCCATCGCGTTCAACGCGGCCTGCGGTCCGATCTCGGCCGCCGACTGCGCCCACGCGGCGCCGGTCAGAGCCAGAACCGCCGCGGCGGCCAACCCAACGCGTCTACTCGTTCCAGACATCACTGAAGCTCCTCCCGGCTGACCCCTGCGACCGCACCGAAGCTCGATGGCATGACTCCTCGATCTCCCCGTCGCAGGGGGAGTCCTGTCCCGGGATCGTCGCCTGCGGCTCGGATCGCCGCCCGAACCCAATCCCGCCGAGGCTTTCCAGGGCGCATGCAGGATCGTGAGATGACGCCCTCCGGCCCGCCCGGGCCCGTGGTTCCGGTGTGGTTCCAGGCGGCGTCTCACTCTGCTTGTCGCGCACCCAGGTCCCTCTACCCCTCCTGGTCGGTGGCCGCGGCCCCACCGACCAGGAACCGATCGAACCACAGCCGCAGGTAGAGCTGCACCCGCATGAAGTTGGTCGGGGGCGAGCTGCGGCTGTGCCAGCTGTCGGTCAGGCGGATCATCGCGGTGGGCACCTTGCGCAGCTTCAGGGCCCGGTAATACTGCTCGGTCTGCTCCATCGGCGTCCGCAGGTCGCGCTCGCCGGTCATCAGCAGGGTCGGCGTGGTGACGTTGCCCACGTACATCAGCGTGGACCGCCGCAGGTGCTCCTCGGGGTCCTCCCAGGGCAGCTTCTCGAAGTTGCGGTACCAGCCCGATCCGTCGGTGGTGCCGACGAAGCTCAGCCAGTTGGTGACCGGCGCCTTGACCACGGCGGCGGTGAAGCGCCCGGTGCGGCCGACGATCCACGACGTCAGGACGCCCCCGCCGCTGCCGCCGTACACGAAGAGGTTGCGCTCGTCGACGTAGCCGCGCGAGATCACCTCGTCGACCCCGGCCATGAGGTCGTCGTAGTCCTCCCCCGGGTACGCGTTCTTGATGGCGTTGCCGAACGCGCTGCCGTAGCCGCTGCTGCCGCGCGGGTTCGTGTAGAGGACGACGTAGCCGTTGGCCGCGTGGTCCTGGTTCTTGAAGTCGAACCCGGCGTTGTACATGGCGTGGGGGCCGCCGTGGATGCGGAGAATGAGCGGGTACTCTCGCGTGGGGTCGAAGTCGGGCGGCTTGACGATCCAGCCCTGGATGTCGAGCCCGTCCGGCGATCGGTACCAGATCTCCTCGACGTCGCCCAGGCGCAGGTCGGCGAGCAGCCCGGCGTTGGTCCGGTGCAGGGTGCGCAGCGTCGCCCGGTCGTCGACGTCGAAGGCGACGAGGTCGCCGGGCACGTGGTAGCTCGAGACGACGCCGACCGCGACGCCGTTGTCGCTGACCGACGACACCGAGAGCATGTGGTTGCCGCTCGTCACCTGCCGGACCTCGCCGTCGACCGACGCGAAGTGGAGGTTGCTCGTCCCCCGGAGCTGCGCGTTCAGGTAGACGCCGCTGCCGTCCGCGGCCCAGCCCACGATGCCGGGGCGCCGCCCCATCTCGGTGGCGACGACCCGGGGCCCTGAGCCGTCGGCGGCCATCACGTAGAGGCCCTCCTCGCGGTAGGTGTCGGTGGTGTGGTCCATGCCGGTGTAGGCGATGGCGCGGCCGTCGGGCGAGGGGACGGCGCCGGCGTCGGGACCGTCGCGGCTCGTCAGGGCGGCGATCTCGCGGGTCGCCAGGTCCACCCGGTACACGTCGGACTGCCGCCACGCGTACTCGGCGTCCGGTTCGCGGAGGCCCGAGAAGACGATGGCGCGGCCGTCGGGGGTGAACCGCGGGCCGTCGTGGTGGAAGTCGCCGCTCGTCAACTGCCGCGGCGTGCCCCCCGCGGCGCTGACCACGAAGATGTGGCGGTAGCCGGCCGGGGTGTAGCCGGACCCGTCGCGCCGGTAGCTCAGCCGGGTCACGATGCGGGGCGGGGCGGTCCACTCGGCGCCCTCCGGCGCCCTCGGCATGTCGATGTCCCAGGCCGGGTCGGGAGGCGGAGGGACAACGGCGCGGAAGGCGAGCGAGCCGCTGTCGGGCGCCCACCGGATCTGCGACGGCGGGTTCTCGAGCCGCGTGATCTGGCTCTCGGCGCCCTCGGCGTCCATCCAGCGGACGAACACCTGCGAGCCCCGCGGCTCGCCCGACCGCGTGAACGCGATGCGGGTGCCGTCGGGCGACCAGCGGGGGCCGGCGCCCTCGGTGAGGAAGCGGTTGCGCGCACCGTCGGCGCCGATGACCCACAGCTCGCTGCGGACGCCGTCGGCCACCGGGTCGACGAAGCGCCGCTCGTAGACGACGGTCTCGCCGTCGGGCGAGATGCGGGGATTGGCGACCGTCTCCCACGAGAGATAGTCGTCGAGGGCCAGGTGGCGTCGGCCGTCGTCCTGGCCGGACGCGCTCGCGGCCGCGAGGAACAGCGCGAGCAGCAGGCAGACGCCGAGCCGCCGCCGGGGTCGCAGGGCAGAGATCGAACCGGGAATCATCATGGTGCTTGCCTCCCGCCGCACCGCGAGTCTGCGGCGCCGCTCGATGCGAGTCTACCGCCAACCGGGGGAATCGGTCCTTCGGAGTCCGTTTTCGTTGCGCTTTCGGGAACCCCGTTGACCTTCGTTCGGCCCCCGGCTTATCGTCTGCGCGGGCGGCCCGACGCCGCACGCGGCGAGCGTTCGCGAGTCGACCATGTATGGCGCAATCGTGATCGGTGTCGGCGGGATGGGCAGCGCCACCGTCTACCACCTCGCACATGCGGGCTGCCGGGTGCTGGGGTTGGAGTTCTGCAGCGTCGTCGGCCGGGTCATGGCCGAGCTCTGCCTGGGACGGTCGCCGAGCTGGGACATCGGCCGCTTCCGGCTGACCCCGGAGCGCGCGGCGGCGGAGGCCTGACGGGGACGGACGACGACCGCCACGGAGAGTGTCATGCCGGAATCCGCTCTGACCATCCGCACGCTGACCGCGCGCGCCGTCGCCGCGCCGCTGGCGCGGCCGCTGCGCACCGCGTCCGGCGACATCCCGGTCTCGCCCCTGCTGCTGGTGGAAGTCGCCTCGGAGGAGGGTCCTGTCGGCCGGGCCTACGTCTTCGGGTACACCACCCTCACGCTGCGCGCGTTGAAGGCGTTTCTCGAGGACGTGGAGGAGGTCGTGCGGGGACGCCCGGCCGTGCCCGTGGCGCTGTACGACGATCTGGCCGCGCGCTTCCGTCTGATGGGGCGCCAGGGGCTCGTCGGCATGGCGCTGTCGGGCCTGGACATGGCTCTGTGGGACCTGCAGGGGCGCGCGCAGCAGCGGCCGGTCGTCGAGCTGCTCGGCGGACAGGCGAATCCGGTGCCGGCCTATGACAGCTACGGCATCGTCGATCCGGTTGCCGACCGGGCTGCGCTCGAGCGCAGCGTCGAGCAGGGATTCCGCGCGATCAAGATCAAAATTGGGGCCCGCGATCTGGCGTGGGACGTCGCCAGGGTCGCCGGGGTGCGCGAGATCGTCGGGCCCGACGTGCGGCTGATGGTCGACTACAACCAGTCGCTGACCGCGCCCGAGGCCCTGCGGCGCATCCGCGCGCTCGCCCGGTTCGACCTGGAATGGGTGGAGGAGCCCGTGCCGGCCGAGGATCTCGCCGGCCACGCCCGCGTCCGCGCGGCCTCTCCCGTCCCGGTTCAGACCGGCGAGAACTGGTGGTTCGGGCACGACATGGCCCACGCCCTCGCGGCCGGCGCCTGCGACCTGTGCATGCCCGACATCATGAAGATCGGGGGCGTGACGGGCTGGCTGCGCGCCATGGGGCAGGCCGAGGCGGCCGCCGTCCCCGTGTCGAGCCACCTCTTCGTCGAGGCCAGCGCCCACGTCCTGCCGGTGACGCCGCTGGCGCACTACCTGGAGTACCTCGACCTCGCCGGCGCCGTCCTCGCCGACCCGCCGCGGGTGGTCGACGGAATGGTCACCGCGCGCGGCCCGGGTCTCGGCATGGACTGGGACGAGGCGGCGGTGGCCCGCTACCTGGCGTGAGGTGTCCGCGGGTCGGCCGCGGTGTTCGATGGATGGGGACGATGTCAGACCATGCAACGAGCGAGGTCGAGCGCAACAAGCGGATCGTCCTGGCGTTCGTCGACGCCGTCAACGCGCAGGACTGGGAGGCGCTGGACCGCCTCGTGGCTCCGGAGTTCGTCCGGCACAGCGACGCGGCCGGTGAGCCGGGGGTGCGCAGCCGGGACGATCTCAAGTGGTTCCTGCGCAACGAGCACCTGACGTTCCCCGATGCGCGGGAGATGGTCGAGGGCCTCGTCGCCGAAGGCGATCGGGTCGCCGCGCGCCATCTGCTCACCGGCACGCAGACCGGCCCGTTCGGGGACCATCCCCCGTCCGGCCGGCCGGTGCGGGTCCGCTATCTCGCCGTCTACCGCCTCGAGGCGGGACGCTTGGTCGAGGCATGGGCGGAATGGGACCATCTCGGGGTGCTCGCGCAGATGGGTCTCGCGCCCGGCGGGGCGCAGGCGGAGGCGAGCCTGCACGAGTTTCTCGACGACGGCTACGGCCCGGACGGCGACGCGGAGCTCGCCCGCCGGCTCGAGGCGGGGGCGGACCTCGCGGCGCGGGACGGCGCCGCGGCGGAAACCGCGCTCCACGTGGCGACGAGGCGCCGGCGTGTCGAGGCGGTGCGGTGTCTGCTCGACCACGGCGCCGACATCGACGCGCGCACCGCGGGCGGGAAGACCGCCCATGCCCACGCCGCGCGGCGCGGGTTCTCCGAGCTGGTGCGCCTGCTCACGGAGCGCGGGGCCGACACCGCGCTCGCCCCCGCCGACCGGCTGGCCGTCGCCGTCGTCGGCGGGAGGCTCGAAGAGGCCAGGCGCCTGCTCGAGGCCCACCCCGGGTGCGCGCGCACCGGCAACCCGGAAGAGGACCGCCTGCTCGCCGACGTGGCCGGGCGACCCGGCACCGCACAGGTGGCCCTGCTCATCGCGGCGGGCGCGGACCTGACCGCGACGGGGCTCGACGAGGGGACGCCGCTGCATCAGGCCGCGTGGTTCGGCCAGCCCGACAACGCCCGGCTGCTGCTCGAGGCCGGCGCGCCGCTCGAGGCCTTCGATGCGTGCCACGACAACTCGCCGCTCGGGTGGGCGGTCCACGGCGCGCGTTACTCGGGCGGCGCCCGAGCCCGCAGCGATGCCTACGTCGAGGTCGTCCGGATGCTGCTCGACGCGGGGGCCGGCCTGCACTATCCGGGCCGGCCGGACGACGACGCGTTCCTGACGCGCCTGATGGCGGACGCGACTCAGGCGGTGCTGCCGCTCCTGGAGGACGCGGCGTCGGCGCGGGGCCGAGCGCACCGGCGCACCTGATGGCGGACGCGGCCCGGGCTGTTCCGCTCCTGGGGGATGCGGCCCCCCGGGCTGTTGCCCCGCCTGCGGCGGCGGTGCGGCGCCGAGTGCGCCGGTCACTGGACGAAGAGGAGAACGCGATGAGCGCCGACCCGGCCGGTCTCCTGCGCGGCGAGGTCTCGACCCTGATGTTCGACCAGTACGGCACCATCGTCGACATGCAGGGCGGCCTCAGCGAGATGGTGGCGCCGTTCCTGGCCGGCAAGGGCTGGCGCGGCGATCCCCACCGCTTCGTCACCTGGTGGCGGCGCACGCACTTCGAAGACTCGATGATCGACTCGCTGTGCGACCGCGGCCACACGTCGTACCGCGAGATCGGCCAACGCGCGGTGTCGCAGGTCATGCGGCGCGCGGGCATCGACCACACGCCCGACGAGGTGCGCTGGCTCGTCGGCTGCATCGAACGCCTGAAACCCTTCCCCGATGTGATCGAGGCGCTCGAACGGCTGCGCGGGCGCTACCGCCTCGCGATTCTCTCGAACGGCGACCGCGACATGCTCGAGGCCGCGAAACCGCACATCGGGTTCCCCTTCGACGCGGTGATCTCGGTCGAGGAGGCGGGCTACTTCAAGCCGCACCGCGCGACCTACGCGATGGCGTGCGAGCGCCTCGGCGCCGACCCTCCGACCGTGCTCTTCGTCGCCAACCACGCGTTCGACTGCATCGGCGCGAAGGCCGGCGGCATGCACACCGCGTTCATCGACCGGCGCCGCCGTCCCTTCGGCGGCTCGCCGCACCAGCCGGACCTCGTCGTCGAGGACTTCGCGGCGCTGGCGCGGGTGATGTCGGGGTAAGGGGACAGCGAACGTGATTGCCATGAAGTTGCCAACTGCGCCCCGGCGGCGAACCCGTTTCCGTGGGGCGACGCGCTCGGCACGTGGCAAGGTAGTTCCCGTCAGCGCCCTGGCAGCCCGTGGTGGAACCCCGCGTTGCACCGCGGCCGAAGGGCGCCAGCGACCGGCCGAGGCGCCCGCCTGACAAGGCGTGAGGAGGGCGCATCTTGGGCATATGTAACCGACGAACAACGCGGTCAGGCGGGATGCATCGCTGCTCGAATGCGGCGGGGACTTCCGCCACGGGCTGCTAGCGTAACCATGGCCGCCGCCGCTTCCTTCGCCCGCCGCCTGCTCGCTTGGTGGGACGCCCACGGCCGCAAGGACCTGCCGTGGCAGCGGGAGCGCACCCCGTACCGGGTGTGGGTGGCCGAGATCATGCTGCAGCAGACCCAGGTGGGCACGGTCGCGCCGTACTTCGAGCGGTTCACGGCCCGCTTCCCCGACGTCGAGACCCTGGCGCGCGCCCGCCTCGACGACGTGCTGCACCTGTGGAGCGGCCTCGGCTACTATGCGCGCGCGCGCAACCTGCACCGCACCGCCGGCATCGTCCTCCGGGAGCACGGGGGGACGCTCCCCGCCACGCAGGCGGAGCTCCAGGCGCTGCCGGGCATCGGCCGGTCCACCGCCGCCGCCATCGTCGCCCAGGCCCACGGCCGCCGCGCGCCCATCCTGGACGGCAACGTCAAGCGCGTGCTGGCGCGTCGGCACCGGGTCCCCGGCCCGGTGTCGTCGTCGGCGACCCTCGGCGAGCTCTGGCGCCTCGCGGAGCTGCACACCCCCGGAGACCGCGCCGCGGACTACACGCAGGCCGTCATGGACCTGGGCGCGACGGTGTGCCGCCGCCGGCGGCCGCGGTGCGCCGACTGTCCGGTGCGCGCCGGCTGCCGGGCCTTCGCGGCGGGCGACCCCGAGCGGTATCCCGAGGCCGCGCCCCGCCGTCGCCGCCGCCTCGAGCGGCGCCGGTTCTTCGTGCTCGTCGATCCCGACGGCGCCTGTCTCGTGGAGCATCGGCCGCCCACCGGCATCTGGGGCGGCCTCTGGTCGCCGCCCGACCGCGACGCCCGCGAGACGGTGGACGGGTTCCTCGACGAGGCCGGCGTGGATGCCGGCCTCGTCGACGAGGTCCGCGCCGCCGACGTCTTCCGCCACGCGTTCACCCACTACGACCTCGACGTCGAGCCGGTCTACGTCCGCCTGAAGTCCCGGCCGGCCGCGGTCCGGGAGGACGCCGGACGCTGGATCGACCCGGACGATCACCGGCTGGGCCTCTCCACGGTCGCCGCGAGGCTCGTCGCCGAGACCGGCGGAACGAGACGTTGACACGCGTCGATGGTCCGGCGGCAGGCGCCCGGCGCAGGGCGCGTCCGCGTGTACCGACGCCGACGCTGCGGCGGCGGCCGGGCAACCGTGTGCGAAGCGGGTGGACGGAACATGTACGGTGCCGAGCTGTCGTGGCGCCCCGGCTATTACGGTGCCGAGCTGTCGTGGCGCCCCGGCTATTTGGCGTCCGGCGTGCGGCCCGCCCCGCGTCGAGGCGGACTGGTTACGTTGATTCCCGCGTGACGCGTGCGGTAGCCTGAGGTCATGGCGGTCCTCCATCCGCGACCCGGCCCGGCGGCCCTGGAGCTCCACATGCTCCCCGCCATCGACATGAGCCGGGAGCAGTTCTTCCAGCTCTGCCAACTGAATCGCGACCTGCGAATGGAGCGCAACGCGGAAGGGAGCATCACGGTGATGACGCCCGCCGGCGGGGAAACGGGGGCGCGCGGCCTTTCCTTGGCGGCCGCGTTGCATCGCTGGGCCGAAGAGGATGGGACCGGCGTCGCCTTCGATTCCTCGACCGGCTTCGAGCTGCCCAATGGCGCGGTACGTGCGCCGGATGCGGCCTGGGTCCCCCGCGACCGGCTTGCGCGGCTCTCTCCCGAGGACAAGGAGCGCTTCCTGCCGCTGTGCCCCGACTTCGTCATCGAGCTGCTCTCGCCGTCCGACTCTCGTGCCGCCGCCCGGCGAAAGATGGAGGAGTACCGCGCCAACGGCGCCCGCCTGGGCTGGCTCATCGATCCCGCCCGGCGCCAGGTCACCATCTACCGTGCCGACGGCAGCCTCGAACAGCGCTCCGAACCGGACGTCGTCACCGGCGAAACGGTCCTGCCGGGGTTCTCGCTCGATCTTGCCGCCATCTGGAAGCCGCCGTTCTGAGCCGGGTCGGCTGCGCGGTCTCATCCGACCCTGCGCTACAGACCGATGCAGTGGATGCACGCCAAGCACTGGAAAGGCATGGGGTGGACCTGACGAAGAGCGTGTCCCTCTCGGACGATTGCGTGCTCCTGCGGCAATGGAGTCTCGCGGACCTCGACGCGTTGATCGAAGTCGGTCTCGACCCGAGAATCTGGCAGCACACCGTGAGCTCCCTCCAGAGCCCGGCCGATGCCCGCGACTACATCGAAACCGCGCTCGACCACCAGCGGGCAGGCCGGCTCCTGTCTTTCGCGGTGGTCGACCGCCGGGAGGGGGTAGTGGTCGGCGGGACCGCCCTCGGGAACGCCTCGGCCAAGGACCGGCGGATCGAGATCGGCTGGACCTGGCTCGCAGCGGGGTCGCAGGGGCGCGGGATCAACACGCGCGCGAAGTACCTCCTTCTCGAGCATTGCTTCGATTCGCTGTCCGCTCACCGTGTGGAGTTCAAGACGGACGCGGTGAACCGACGCGCGCGCGGCGCGCTGATGAAGATTGGCGCGACGCGGGAGGGGACGTTGCGCTCGCACACGTTGATGCACGACGGGCGTTATCGCGACACCATCTACTACAGCATCCTGGAGGATGAGTGGCCGCGGATCCGAAGGCGCCTGCAGTCGTTGATCGCGAGCGGCTGAGGGAAGTCGGAGAGCCGGTGTCTGCGGACGGGAGCGGCCCATGAGCGATTCCGTCGAGTTGAGGGGCGTCGAAGAGACCCTGACGATCCCGTTGTGGGCCCGCACCTTGGCCACGCGGCGCGGAGGCCTGATCGACGACCCCGCGGCGGTCGAGCTGGTCGAGCGGTTGGGGTACGACTTCGAGGCGAAGCTCGGCCATGCGCGAGCGATGATGCCGATGCTCGAGGTGCGGGCCGCGCGCTTCGACCAGGCGGTGCGCCAGTTCGTCGACCGGCATCCGGACGGCGCCGTCGTCGAGCTCGGCTGCGGTCTGGACACCCGCTGGGAGCGGTGCGGCGGCGGCCGGGTCGACTGGTTCGATCTCGACCTGCCCGCGGTGATCGAGCTTCGCCGGCGGTACTTCGAGGACGGTGCGCGAAGGCGGATGCTCGCGGCCTCGCTGCAAGACCCGGCGTGGCACGATCGGGTGGGGCCGAGGGAACGCCCGTTCCTGTTCGTGGCCGAGGCGGTGCTCTACTACCTGGAACCCGACGACGTGGCGCGGTTCATTCGTGCGGTCTCCGCCGGCTTCCCGGCCAGCAGCATCGTGTTCGACACGGTCGGGACGGGAGCCATGAGCCGCCAGGACGGTCATCCGATGATGCGGCACTACGACGCGCGGTTCCGGTGGGCGGCGGATGACCTCGAGTCGCTCGTGACCGACAACGCGTACACCGTGGCGAGCGCCGAGTTTCTGGCGGAATTGCGGCGCGACGAGCGCAAGCGGCTGCCGCTCGTGACCCGGCTGTTCTACCTGGTGTTCAGCCGGATGTCGTGGTTCAGGGAATCGTCCCGCCTCGTCCGTCTGTCCTCCCTCGACCGGTAGAGCCGAACCGGTCGGGGAAAACGGCCGCCCATCTACCTGGTGTTCAGCCGGATGTCGTGGTTCAGGGAATCGTCCCGCCCGTCGACTGTCCTCCCTCCTCGGCCGTAGAGACGAATCGGTCGTAGGAGACGGCCGCTGTGCCGGGCCACATCCGCCGCACCGCGGGCGTCATGCGGACGACGAATCCCGTCGGTCCAACAGCGAGAGTGTTGCGCGTCTTGGCTGGCATCTGGAGACGGAAACCCGCGCTATCGGTGCGCGGCCTCCACCGCCGAGGCCATCTCGCCCATCGAGAAGAACACGAAGTCCGTCGATGGCAGGGTCTCGACGCGTTCGGTGGCGCCCCAGCTTCCGCCCTCCGACAGCCGCTGGCGGTCGATCCAGGCGTTGGAGAGCCCGAACCGGTTCGCCGGCCCGTGGTCGTGGTGGAGGCTCTGCGCGGTGTGCAGGACGTGCGGCCGCTCCAGCCCCAGGTCCGACTTCAGGTGGGCCAGCATGTACTCGAAGTTGGCGTCGGCCGGCTTGTACGACCCGATGTCCTCGGCGGTGTAGATGGCGTCGAAGTCGACCCCGAGCTTCCGGTTCGAGGCGGCGATGCCGTCGCGGTGCACGTTGGACAGGATGACGAGCCGGTAGTGCTGCTTGAGGACGCGCAGCGCGTCGGCGGTGTCGGGGAACGCCGGCCAGTGCGGCACGGAGGCGCCGAAGGCCGCGTCGAGCTCGTCGTCCGTCCGCAGGTCGAGGCTCTCGGCGATGCGCCGGTGCACGCGGGCGAGCAGCTTCGGATAGCGCAGGCCCGGCGTGGCCTGCTCCTGCCGGGGCTCGCACTGCGCGAAGGCGCGCAGCCCGGCGTCGCGGGTGACGCCGGCGCCGGGGTTGCGCATGATCACGGGCTGCAGCGCGTCCCAGATGCCGCACTCCCAGTCGATCAGGGTGCCGTAGCAGTCGAAGGTCAGAACGCGGTAGTCGGTCAGTGCGGGCATGCGGGCGTCCCTACTGGTCCTCGAAGTAGTCGTCCGTGTGGTCCAGCCAGTCCTGGACCCGCTCCTTGGGCATGTCGTTCCACGTAAACTTGGTGACGGTCGTCGAGGCTGACATGGCCTACAGTGTACGTGACCGGGAGCCGGGCGGCGATTCGGGCCGGCCCGCGGCGCCGGCACCGGCTCCGACCGAGGAGGGATCCGTCATGAAGCTGACCCCCGAGGAGATGGAACGGTTCGACGAGCAGGGCTACCTGTTCTTCCCCTCGCGCTTCTCGGCCGACGAGGCGGCGGTGCTGCGGGCCGCCGCCGACGAGGTCTACGCGCTGGACCGCGACGAGGTGTGGCGCGAGTCGAGCGGCGTCGCCCGCACCGCGTTCGCGGCCCACACCTACAACGAGGCGTTCCGGCGCCTGGGGCGCCACCCGCGCCTCGTCGAGCCGGTGATGCAGCTCGTCGACGGCCCCGTGTACATGCACCAGTACAAGGTGAACGCGAAGGCCGCGTTCGACGGCGAGGTGTGGCAGTGGCACCAGGACTTCGGCACGTGGCACCGCGACGACGAGATGCCCGAGCCGCGGGCCATGAACATCGCGGTGTTCCTGGACGAGGTGACCGCCGCCAACGGGCCGCTGCTGTTCCTGCCGGGGAGCCACCGGCAGGGGGTGTTCGAGGCCGGGCACGACCTCGAGACGACGAGCTACCCGCTGTGGACGCTCGACCGCGCCACGGTGACCCGGCTCGCCGAGCGGGGCGGCTGCGTGGCCCCGACCGGGCCCCCCGGCAGCATCATCGTCTTCGCCTCGACCCTCGTGCACGCGAGCCCGCCCAACATCAGCCCCTTCGGCCGCAGCATCGTCTACCTGTCGCTGTGCCACGTCGACAACCACATCCGCCGGTTCAAGCGCGCGGCGTGGATTGCGCACCGCGACTTCAAGCCCATCGAGCCGCTGGCCGACGACTGCCTCGCCGAGCTGGCGCGCGCCGGCGCGGCGGCGGTCTGAGCGAGGCGCCATGTATCTCTGGGACGAGTTGCGCGCGCGCGCCGCGACCGGCCGGCCGGTGCGGGTCGGCCTGATCGGCGCCGGCAAGTTCGGATCGATGTTCCTGAGCCAGGTCCCTTCGACGGCCGGCCTCGAGGTGCGCGCTATCGCCGACCTCGACCCGGCCCGCGCGCGCGCCGCGTGCCGCGCCGTCGGGTGGGACGACGCGCGCATCGCGGCGGTGCGCTTCACCGACGACGCGATGGATGCGGTGCGCGACGATGCCGTCGACGTCGTCGTCGAGGCGACCGGCGACCCCGCGGCGGGCATCGCGCACGCGCGCGCGGCGTGCGCGGCGGGGCGGCACGTGGTGATGGTGAACGTCGAGGCCGACGTGCTGGCGGGGCCGCTGCTGGCGGCCGAGGCGCGCGAGGCGGGTGTCGTCTACACGATGGCCTACGGCGACCAGCCCGCCCTGACCTGCGAGCTCGTGGAGTGGGCGCGCGCGTGCGGCTTCGACGTGGTGGCGGCGGGGAAGGGCACCAAGTACCTGCCGTCTTACCACGCCTCGACGCCCGACACGGTGTGGGACCACTACGGGCTCACCGCCGCCGAGGCGCGGGCGGCGGGCATGAACAGCCGCATGTTCAACTCGTTCCTAGACGGGACGAAGTCGGCCATCGAGATGGCCGCCATCGCCAACGCGACGGGCCTCGCCCCCGCGCCCGACGGCCTGCGGTTCCCACCCTGCGGCCGGGACGACCTCGCCCACGTGCTGCGGCCCGCCGAGGCCGGCGGCCAGCTCCACCACAAGGGGCAGGTCGAGGTGGTGTCGTCGCTCGAGCGCGACGGGCGCCCCGTGCCCGGCGACCTGCGCTGGGGCGTCTACGTCGTCGTCGAGGCGCCCAACGACTACACCGCGGGCTGCTTCCGGCAGTACGGCATGAACACCGACGCGACGGGCCGCTACTCGGCGATGTACAAGCCGTTCCACCTCATCGGACTCGAGCTCAACGTGTCGGTGTTCGCGGCGGGGTTGCTCGGGAAGGCGACCGGTGCCGCGCGCGACTTCGTCGGTGACGTCGCGGCGACCGCGAAGCGCGACCTCGCGGCGGGGGATACGCTCGACGGCGAGGGCGGGTTCACCGTCTACGGCAAGCTGTTGCCGGCGCGAGCGTCGATCGAGCGCGGGGCGCTGCCGATCGGCCTCGCCCACGGCGTGACCCTGAAGCGGGCCGTCGGCGCGGGCGAGGTCGTCGGCTGGGACGACGTGGAGATCGACCCGGGCGGAATGGCCGTGAAGGCGCGGCGCGAGATGGAGGCGCGTTTCCCGAGTCGAGCTGGCTGACAACCCGCGGTGACGGAGCGTCGCTCACTCCGTCACCACGAACGTAATGTCCTCGTAGGTTGCCAGCCCCCCGTCGTGGGCAATGCAGCGCAGCACGTAGGTGCCGGGCTCGGTGAAGGTCGCCTGCACCACCCACTCGTTGTCCGGGGGCGGGTCGGGCGTGTCCCAGCCCGCGCCCCACGGCGAGTTCGAGTTCGCCCGGGTGTCCTCCCACACCTTGGTCTGCACCGGGTCGAAGGTCACCGGCACGGCCCCCCGGTAGACGAACCACGAGAGCCGAAGGCCCGTCGCCGCGATCGGCGTCAGGCTCGTGGGCCGGCCCGGGTCGACGGCGCGCATCCCCCGCCGCCGCGGCAGCTCGTCCTCGTCGCGGGCGACCGCGGTCAGGGTGACCGGCGTGTTCGCCTTCACGGTGCGGGTCGACTCGCCGTGCACCTCGAGCGTCGGGCCCACGTTGTTGAACAGCTCGCCGGAGACGCCGGCCCCGTTGTTGGCCATGCGGACGTTATTGTCCATGTAGTAGTCGGGCTTCAACGTGCCGTAGGCGCGCTTCGTCTCGCCGTGACTGGTGAGGGTCCACACCAGCTCCTTGTCGCCGAAGTCGGCGGGGACGCGGATGCGGAAGAGGAAGCGGTTGCGCCGCGGCAGGAACCACGTCGGCTGTCCCTGGTCGGGTCCGCCGGGCTCGATGTGGTTGTCGGGGCCGACGGGGATGTGCAGCTCCTCCTCCCAGTTCCGGTTCATCGTCCCGAACACCAGGTTGAACGAGCCGTCCGGGTTCTGCTCCCAGCCCTCGTAGGCCGGCACCACCTCCTGGCCGAAGTCGTAGGCGCGGCGCGAGCCCTGCGCGTCCGCGTCCTGCACGGCCGGGCCGACCAGCAGCCCGGCGAGGAGGAGGACGATCGCCGGCAGGGCGCGGTGGCGGCCCGCCGCGGTTCTCACCGTCCCGCCCGCGCGTTCCGGGCAGACCCCGGCGCCGCCGTTCCGCCTGGCCCTCATGGTCCGCCCCCGGCGCTGCGGTCCGGTACCCGCGCTGGACCCGGCCGCGGCTCTCACTGTCCGCCTCCGGCGTTCTCGGCCGGCGCCGCCACCACGGTTCCGCAGAGCGGGCAGCCGAGGACCACCTCGCCGTCGGCGAGGTCGAGGGCCTCGCGCCGCTTGGCCATCTCCGCCGCGAACTCCTCGTCGGTCAGGTAGACCCCGCGCATCAGGTTGATGAACATCTGGTCGACCGAGCGGTGTCCGCCGCCCGACCAGTTGCGCGGATCGGGCACGTTGGGGTTCGACGGCGAGTTGTTGAAGTAGCCGGTCATCCGAAGGATGGTGCCCTTCGGCAGCAGCGGCGCCGCGTCGTCGGCGTAGTTGTAGACCCGCACCCAGCTGTGGTCGTAGCCGGCGCAGTTCAGGGTCTGGACGTTGTGCCCCCAGATGGCGTCGAGGCACATCCGCACCCCGGGCGCGTGCATGTGGGGCTCGAAGATCGTGATCAGCGTGTTCTCCGGCAGGGTGAAGTACGCCTCCTCCTGCTGGTCGGGGTCCATCGCCTCGATGTCGAGGTCGACTCCGTTGCCGAACGACATCCGCACCCACTTCCGGGTCGGCTCGTAGCCGCGGGGATGGAACTTGAAGCCGACGTCGAGGTGGGCCCGCGTGTCCGCCCCGTTCGCGTGCAGGTGCATCGAGTTGAACTGCAGCTTCGACCCCGCCTTCATGATCTTGCCCGCCTCGGGGTCGAAGACGTCGGCGTTGCGCCCCACCTCGTGGGTCGGCCAGCGGCGCTGCGCGGCCAGCGGATCGTCCTCGTTCTCGTCGGGGTTGGGGTCGGTGACGCCGAGGGTGGCGTGGTGCACCACGAAGAGGCCGCCGACGGTGTTGCGGGTCTCGCCCACGCTCGACTCGGTGACCTCCTTGTACTCCATCGCCGCGACGTAGCGATCCTCGGTCAGCCCCGTCGGCACCTCGCCGATCGATCCCCACCAGTCGGGGGCGTCGCCCGCCACCTCGAAGCTCGGCGACGACACGATCAGGTCGGGCTGCCCGATCTCCCACTGGTCGACGTCGATGAACGGGACCGGCGGGGGCAGGTCGGCCGGGTCGCCCCGCGGCGCGCCGTTGTCGGCCCACCGCGCGATCAGGGCGACTTCCTCGTCGCTCAGCGACGGGTCGTCCTTGAACCGCTGGATGCCGATGTTCTTCTCGATGTACCACGGGGGCATCACCCCCGGCTTGTCGCGCAGCCCGGTGCGGAGCTTGATGGCGCGGGCCCAGGGGCGCACCTCCTCGTAGTCGATCAGCGACATCGGGGCCAGCGAGTTCGGCCGATGGCACTTCTGACAGCTCCGCTGGAGGATGGGCGCGATGTCGCGGGTGAACGTGACCTCGTCGGTCGCCGCGGCCTGCGCGGCCGCCGGCGCCGGCATCGCGGCGAGAGCCGCGACCGCCGTGGTGAGCACGATTTGGAGGGGGAACGTCCGCCGCCGGTTTCGGGTAGTCATCATCCGGGGCCTCCTCGGTGCGAACGCGGTTTCCGGCCGGGGCCGGATGTCCATTCTAGGAGCCGGGGCGGCAAACCGCAATGGGGGCGGCGGGCGGCGCGCTCCCTCGGCGCCGCGGGCGATCCACAGCTCGGGGCTGGGGGGCTCGGCGGGTTCGGAGGGGTCCGCGTCGGCGATTGCCGCGTCGCCGCCGGGTCCCGCCTCCCGGACGCCTCAGCCGCCCGGCCCCTCGTCGCCGCGGACGCGGGCCAGCAGGTCCGACGCCGACGCGCACTCGATGATCCAGTCGCCGACCCGCGCAAGGCGATCCGGGTCGGTGACGCCGGTCAGGGCGGCGGCCAGCCCCTCGGCCGCCCCCGCATCGAATTTCCGGGCCGCCAAACGGCAGAGCAGCGCCCGCTCTTCGTGGCGGCCCTGCTCGATGCCCTGGGCGCGGCCCTGCTCGATGCCCTGGGCGCGGCCCTGCTCGAGCCATTCACGCGTCCATTCCCGCACCGTCTCTTCCAGCATCGTCTGCGTCTCCTGCAACTGCGCCAACGGGTCCTCCCCGTCCGCCGGCAGCCGACCCGCATGCCGCAGCCCCTGCTGCAGCCACATCTGGAAAGCCTGCGTCAGAGCGTCGTCCTTCTGCCGCCGCAGAAGGTCGGACAGGACCTTCAGCGCCTCGCGCAGGCTCGCCGCGTCGCGCGTCTTCTCCAGACCGATGAGCGCCGACACCAGGTTGTCCGCCGGCAGGTCCGCATCCACCGCGCGCGACACGTCCAGAACATAGTATCGCTGCGACGGCTGGTACGGCGCCAGCACGTCGTGCCCGGCCGCCAGCAGCTCCGTCACCTCGACCGGCGCCGTCCACCGTCGGCGGCCGTTGTAGAGCACGATGGGCAGCACCGGCGGCAGGGCCCCGTGTTCTCGGAGCACGTCCTGGGCGACCAGCCGCCGGTAGAGCAGCGCGGTGTACTCCAGGATGCGCACTGCCATCGCCGGTTCGACGGTGGCTTGGAACTCGAGGAGCAGGACCAGATAGAGCCAGCGGTCGTCGCGGAAGCGGACGCGCCAGATGAGGTCGCCGTGGCGCTGCTGGAGCTCCCGGCCGACGAAGCTGGTGGGCAGAGGGGCCAGCGACTCGAAGTCGAGGACGCCGCTCCAGCCTCGGGCGGCGAAGCCGTCGAGCAGGTCGCGGACCATGCGCGGGCGCGAGAACAAGTGCTTGTAGGCGGGGTCGTGCATTCGCGCTCCTGGTGACGTCCCGAATCCACGCCTGCGGCGTGCGGCGCGTGCCGCGTGCGACCCGCGGCAGCGAGGCGGCCGGCTTGGTCGCGGACGGAGAGGCCGTCCCCGGCGCAGGAGCTTCCGGCCCGGTAGACGGACCGGCGATCCCACCACGTCCTCGAACCGCTGCCCGTCGGAGCCGCTGGCGAGCACGATCCGCCTCGAACCGACCGGCTACGGAACCTGCATCCCGTTCCGCGCGCCGACGGCATCGAAGGACGCGGATCAGAGACGGGGGGAACTCTGGCATAATCAGCGGTGGAGACCGACTACCCGGATCTGGGTCACAGGACGAGCCGGTGCTCGCAGGAGTCGTGTCACTGACTCAGGTAGAGGGGCGGCGGTCACGGTGACCCACGGGAAGCAGAGGGTGGTGAGGGAGAGCGGGCGCGGGATGGGAGTCGAGGTCACGGAGCGGAACGACGAGGACAGGGAGCGGGCCGACGGTGTGACCGACCCTGCCGCCCGATCGCAACGCGACGGGGGTTCGAACTTGTACGCGAGCCTGTGCTCGTCGCCGACCGGCCGCGCACCAACCGGCGGATGAACCGGTCGACGGGACGACCGGCGCGCGGGGGTATCGGTAAGCGATCTCGTTCGGCCTGACGGCCCCTCGCAATGTACACGTCCACGTCGGGTAACGTCGGGTGGAACGTGTCGGCTGGGTGAAGAAGCCGATGAGCAACTTCGTACATACCGATGAGTGTCAGGACGTATTGGCATCTCTCGACCGGTGTGCCTTCAGCTTGGCTCAAGCGCATCGGTCAGAACGGGCTTGGAAATGGGTCATCTTGTCCCTTCATAGCGCCTTGCAGGGTGCCATGGTCTGTCACCTGTCAGGACCGGAGCAACTCGGTGCGCTACAAGAAGACGATGCCAAAAGATGGCTCAAATGGAACAACAACAGTATTCAGAGTGGCGATAAAGATGCTGGGGATCCCCCTCCGGCACCGCGCATCGCCGACGCTCGGAAACTGTTCAAGAGACTACGTTGTTCGACGGCTCGGATTGAGGCTGAATGTGGTGGAGTAGTTTCGATCACCGAACAGCAAAGAGAATCGTTCGCACGGCTGCACGCACTTCGGAACGAGTTTTCTCATTTCAGGCCAAAAGGTTGGAGCATCAGGTTAAACGGTGCCAAGCGACTAGTTGACGACATGCTCAACATCATGTGTCGGATCGCGGAGGATAGTTGGCCGTTTAGACACATGACAGAACAGGACAGAGACATCCTGCGTTCGAAGATTGACGAAATCCGTCGCGAGGTCGATGCGATTGATCGAATACCTGCGACGTAGCCGGCGCTTCGCGAGGGTCTCGGAGGAGATGATGCACCATCCGTCACGTGTACTGTGTGCAGTCGCTGTCGTTGGCATTTTCATTCTCGCGGTGCTTGGTCCACCGTTACTCGCTCAGGACACGCCGACAACACGAGAACTCGCCGATCTCCGCGTCCGAGCAGAGGCGGGTGACGCCGACGCACAGTACAAGCTCGGGAACTGGTACAGCATCGGATTGTATGTTCCGGAGGACGCCACCGAAGCTCTCCGGTGGCGCCGCCTGGCCGCAGAGCAAGGTCACGCAGGCGCCCAGGCTAGGCTCGCGCTTTCGTACGCCACCGGTGAGGTGGTGCCGCAGAATGGTGCGGAAGCCGTCCGTTGGTACCGTCTAGCCGCCGAGCAGGGTGACGCCAGCGCCCGGTTGCAGCTCGGGCTCTTGTACGGCTACGGCCGGGTCGTGCCGCAGGACTACCAGAAAGCTGCCCGGTGGCTTCACCTGTGGGCCGAGCACGGCTCCCGTGTCGATCAGCACGAACTCGGGTTCATGTACTCCACTGGTGAGGCTGTACCGCAGGACTACGCTGAAGCCGTCCGATGGTACGGCCGGGCCGCCCAACGGGGATACGCCCAGTCCCAGTACAGCCTCGGGCTCATGTACGCCACCGGCAACGGCGTGCCGCAAGACTACGTTACCGCACATATGTGGTTCAACCTCGCCGCCCTCGGTTTGTCGGGCGCCGATCGCGAGCGGGCGGCAGCTATGCGCGACGGCGTAGCCGAGCGAATGACGTCGGCGGACGTGAGCGAGGCGCAACGCCGTGCGCGAGAGTGGCGCCCGACGCATCTGGAACCCTGAGGAAGATGCGGTAGAGGCTCGTTTCTTGGTCGCTCTGGATGAAAGTGCATCGTAGTGCGAGCATGTCACGCCCAACATGTTGCGCGCCGAAATCGCGATGCTCCGAGCCGATCTCACATGGCGCATGCTTGCGGTTGGCGGGCTCGTTGTCGCAGCGCTTCGGCTGCTCGGCTGATTTTAGCTGTTTGCGCGGGTTCGGAACACGATTGCCGGAGGACTACTGTGAGACACACTTGTGCATTGACGTTGATGATGATCTTGTTGGGCATGGTCTCAGCATGCAGCACGGGCCTTGTTCCGGAGAGCCAGAGGGCGGATGCTGTTGGAATCTACAAGTCGAGCGCCATCAGTCCTGGCGAGCTGCAGCACGTCGCTACCATTCATGGATGGGCGGACGACTTTGACGTGTGTACTGAGATTGTTGAGTTTCTTGAGGAAAAAGAGCCGAGCCGGTACATTTGCCATTACGTAACCGACGCCTCCGGCACGTTGTAGCGTTCCCCGACATCGAGGCGGCACTAGTCCCAAGGTTCTGGTCGATGCGGTCTCGGTTCTGGCGCTCCCGGCCGCAGGCGTCGCGTCTCGCGGGCAGTGGATCGCGGGTCAGCCTTCCCGCTGGCGTTGGCTGCCTCGACCCGGTCGCGGACCACCTGCGCCTACCTGCGCCAGCGCCGCCTCGATGACCTCGCGTCGATGGTCGGTCTCCTCTGCTGCCCAGTCGCAGTTGCTCAAGGACCTGCACATCGCAGCGGTGTCGCACGGCTTCCGCTCCAGCTTCCGGGTCAGACCGTCGAGCAGGGCGACCACGTCGCCTCCGACCGGTTCAAGGCCGGACTCGGCGATTGCGAGCTGAGAGATCGCAACCCTCGACACCCGGCTCGCTACTCAGATCGCGGAGTGCACACCGAGGTCGAGAACCTCGAAACCAGGCTCATCCGCTGGATGGTCGGGACCGTGATCGCGACAGTCACCGTGATCGTCGGGATTCTGATGTCTCTTGGTTCAGGGCAGGCCAGCGACTTCGATTCCTCCATCGGCGGCATCGAGCCAGCCCGCGAGGGCCGGTTCGGTTCCTGCCCAGCGTCCGTCATTGCAGTTCCTTCGGTTCGTCGACGACGCTGTCGAGCTCTGGTTCGGTCAATCCCGCCGCCAACAGATAGTCCCGCGTGCGCTGCACGAATCTCTCCGCGTTCTCCGCCGCCGAGTCGGCGTCCTGCTCGGTGGACCTGATAGTCGTCGAGGTTCCGTAGTCCGCCAGTTGCCTCTGCGTGGCGCTGGGGTGCAGCATCCTGCCCCATTCTCGTTCGATTCCGCCTCTCTTCACGACGTGCTCGCCGAACTGCTTCCGCACCGCCTCGTGGCTCGACGTGCTCACGTCGTGGACGAGCAGTGCGGCCCTGGCCGCGTGCATGATGGCGTAGCAGGCGCGCGAGATCGTCCCCTTGATGCGCCGCTGCTCCCTCATCACCTTCGTATCGATCAGCGCATCGGCCGCGCTTCCCCATTCGGCCAGCACCGCTTCCTTGTTCATTGGGCGCTCCCGGGCGGTCTGCCCTCGGGTTCGCGTCGCCGGTGATCCGGTTCTGCGGCGATCCGGCCTGCCGTGGATCTTCCGTGCCCGTCCTCTCTCCTCGAGCGAGCCGGAGAGCACGGAGACCGCGTCCCGTTCCACATTCCGCCGGAACGGCAGTCTCAGCTCCTTCATGCGCCCCCACTCGTCCTCGGTCAGCGCGATCGCGGACGGTGCGGCGTTCGCCGTCACCGCGAGGTCGTCCGCCATGTCGGTCAGGCGGTTCTTCACGTGATCGTGGCCCTTCTTCACGATCACGAGCATGTCGATGTCGCTGTCCTCGTGGGCGTCCCCCCGCGCCTTCGAGCCGTAGATCAGGAGATCCCGCACCGCGTCCGGGCATTCGTTCCTGATCGCTTCCCGGTATCGGTCGAGCCACGTTCTCTCGTCCGGCAGCAGCGTGAGCATTCTCTCGATCCTCGCCCGCCAATCGTCGCCGGACGCGACCGCAAGGTCGCGCTGCGGCCTCCGCTTGGCACCCAACCAATCCTACAGGAGTCGGCGCCGCTTCACGGCGCAGACTCGTGGCCCGTTCCCGCCGCGCCGAGTGAACCGCGGGATGGCCTATCATCGGGACGGGCGTCTCGGGGAGTGAGGCGCGCGGGGCCGGGAACCGTTCGATGGCCTGACCCGATCGGCGGAATCGGCGGAGGACGTCTCGGGCTCAGGTCGCGGAGCCGCGATCGACCACGGAGCCGGACCAAGGAGGGACCAATGGGAACAACCGGGAGACGACCGAATCTGGCCGGCGTCGTCGCGCTGGCGTGCGTCGTCGTGGTGCCGCTGCTCGGGCAGACCGTCCGTTCCCCGGGCTTCCAGCCGGGCTCAGCGCCGACCGCAGGCGGACAGCGGGTCACGCAGGCGGACGTCGAGCGGTGGAAGCAGGAGCTGACGAACTGGGGCCGGTGGGGCGCCGACGACGAGCGGGGCACCCTCAACGTCATCACGCCGGAGAAGCGCAGGCAGGCCGCCGCCCTCGTGCGGGAGGGCATCTCCGTCTCGCTCGCGCGCGACGCCGAGACCGAGGCGACCATCGATGGCCCGCGGCCCTATCAGGTCACCCCCCTCGGGATCACCGCCGACGAGATCCGGATCGCGTACCACGGGTTCATCCACACGCACCTCGACTTCCTGAACCACAACTTCATCGGCGAGGGCGTGACCTACAACGGCTACCGGCCCGATCCCGCCGTGGTCGCGGCGCAGGGCGGCCACGCCCGGAACACCGTACACAACGCCAAGACGGGCATCGTCACCCGCGGCGTGCTGATCGACATGGCGCGGTTCCGGGGCGTACCGTACCTGGAGCCCGGCACACCGATCCGCGTCGAGGACATCGAGGCCTGGGAGGCGGCGACGGGGGTGACCGTCTCCGCCGGCGACGTGGTGGTCGTCCGCACCGGCCGCTGGGCCCGGCGCGCCGAGGTCGGTCCCTGGGACGTGGCCAACGCGGCGGCCGGCTTGCACGCGTCGGTCATTCCGTGGCTGAGGGAGCGGGACATCGCGATACTGGGCGGCGAGGCGGCCCAGGACATGGCCCCCGCCGACGCCGAGGCGGCCGTGATGGCGGCGGACGACCTCGGTCCCCGCCCGCTCCACCGCTTCGCGCTCATCTACCTGGGGATGCCGCTGTTCGACAACCTGGACCTCGAGGCGGTGGGGGAGGTGGCCGCCTCGCTGGACCGCTACGAGTTCCTGCTGACGGCGGCGCCGCTGCCCACGCGCGGCACCGGGTCGCCGATAAACCCGATCGCGACGTTCTGAGGTCGGTCAAGCGGGATGCCGCGTACGACGGCCACATCCACGACGGCCGGCTGTGAGCTGAGCGGTCGGCCCGGCTCAGGTAGCGGGTCACTGTCCCCGCCGGGGGGCGGCGGGGACGGCATGCATGCAACCGCCCCGCACCGACACATGGGCAGCAGCTCATGCTGGCCATGTGTCGAGGCCTTCCGCGGCTGCCGCCCGGCGCAGATCGTTGTCGAAGCAGGCGAACACGATCCGGCCGAGCAGTGCTTCCGACTCGGCCTCCTGGACATGGCAGCTTGAACTGGGCGCTCGTGTCCAGGTAGAGCAGCGTCACCGGCGGTTCTCCCTGACGATGTCCGCCATGCTGCCCCCGCCGCGCAGGCGAGCTCTCGGTCTGGTCTTCTTCAGCCCGCGTCCGGTCCAGGCGATGGGGCCGCTCCCCAAGGTGCTGGCGGCGGCTTCCGGGATGAGCCGAGCCACCCGGTGCTCGCCATCCGTCAGGAGAAGAGTCGTGCCGCGCCGGACCTCGTCCAGGCACCTGCCCAGGTTCGCGTGGAGTTCCTGAATCTCGATGCGTCGCTTTCGCATGCGTAGACAGGGGCTAACGGTCCCCGTCCCCACCGTCGGAATCGGTGGCGACCCGCCGCTCGTCAGGAGGCGGCGCGGGCAGCGCCGGGGGATCCTCCCGGATCCGGCGCATGAGCTCCGCGACCGCGGCGTCGAGCTGCGGGTCGTTTCCCTTGGCCAGCTCGCCCGGGTGGTCCGTCACCGGGATGTCCGGCTTGACCCCGTGCCCCTCCGCGAACCACTGCCCGTCGTTGCGGTAGAGCCGCCCGGGCGGCGCCGTGTAGAAGCCGCCGTCGATGAGCTGGTGTCCCGAGGCGGGGCCGATGAGGCCGCCCCAGGTGCGCTCGCCCACGAGGACGCCGGCGTTCATCTCGCGGAAGAACCACGGGAACGCATCGCCGCCCGAGCCGGCCTGGCCGTTGATGGGCATCGCCTTGTGACCGCGCTGGGTGATGGTCGGGTGACGCACGGTCGCCCCGTGCCGGAAGTAGACGTGGCCGACCGTCTCCCGGGTCATCAGCTCGACGAAGCGGTCGGGCAGCTGGCCGCCGCCGTTCCACCGCTCGTCGATGATCAGCCCGTCCTTGGCGTGCTGGTGGTTGAACTGCCGCACCAGCTCCGTCTGGCCGGGGACCGCCGTGTTCGGCACGTACACGTAGCCGATGCGGCCGCCCGACGCCTCGTCGACGCGGAGGCGGTTCCGCTCGATCCAATCGCGCATCCGGAGCGTCGCCTCGCTCGCGAGCGTCGTCACGACGACCTCGCGGGCGCCGTCGGCCGTCGGCCGGTCGTTCACGGTGAGGAGGACGGTCTCGCCAGCCAGCCCCTCGAAGGCCGAGTGCGGGTCGCGCGCCGGGTCGAGGGGGTTCCCGTTGACGGCGAGCACGTAGTCGCCTTCGTCGACGTCGACGCCGGGCTCGTCGAGGGGAGACCGGTCCTCGATGTCCCAGGGCGCGCCGCGCACGATGCGGGCGATGCGGTAGGCGCCGTCCTCCAGCGACCAGTCGACGCCGAGCAGGCCGACCCCGCGCCGGCGCGGCGTCTCGGTGTCGCCCCCGCCGACGTAGGTGTGCGACGCGTTGACCTCGCCGATGAGCTCGCCTATCGGGAAGTTGACGTCCCAGCGCGTGACGGCCTGGTCGACCAGGCCGCCGTACTGCGCCCGGAGCCCGTTCCAGTCGAGGCCGTGCAGGTCGTCGTCGTAGAAGTAGTCCCGATAGGTGCGCCACACCTCGTCGAACATCTGCCGCCACTCGGCCGGCGGGTCGAGCGTCATCGTCAGCGCGTTGGTGGCGAGGCGGTCTTCCAGCGTCTGCCCCGGCGCGACGTCGACGATCGCCCACGATCGCTCGTTCGACGCGAGCAGCTTCCTGCCGTCGGCCGAGATCTCGTAGCTGTCCCGTCGGGCAGGATGGTCTGCTCCTCCCGTTCCTCGAGGTCCCAGGCGACGATGGGGCTCGGCTGGTCGCCGGCGGCGGACGAGTGCCCCGCTTGCCTGCCTACCGGATCCCGTGGAGCCCGGGTGCGTTCACGTGCGCGTTCTGCGCTGTTTCCACCGCGCTGACGCGTCCCTCGAGCCGGTCGAACTTGCGGTTCAGCGCCCGCACGTCGTACGCCAGGAACAAGACCCCGGCGGCTGTGAGCGTTCCGATTGCCGCTGTGAAGAGCTCGATGGGTGTCGCGTCCACGCCCGATTCCTCTATCTGATTCCGATTCTGCCGGTGTTTCTCTCTGCCCGCAACTCGGCGAGACGCCGCGCGAGATTCAGGCCGGTGGAAGCGCGCGCGGGGTCAGGGCGTCGACGGCCTTCGTCCAGCCGCCCATCGCGCCCTCAAGCTTCGCCATCCGTTCGCGCAGATCCGCCATGTCGCGGTGCAGGCTGAAGTGAGACGCCACAACCGTCGCGCCGACCGTCAGAACGGCAACCCCAACGCCGATGATGGCCCAGAACTCGGGGGTCATGGTTCAGGACTCGCGCTGTGTGACAGCGGGCACCACGCGCGCAAGGTCGTTGTCGATCACGCTCCGAGCTGCTCCGTGGCAGTGGCCACGGCGAGTGCCAAAGCCATTGGCGATTGCTGACATCCTGTTGCGAAGCGTAGCACAATCCGCGCGCCCGTTGGTGGTCTTTCGTCAACGCCCTACCGGTCCCCGTTCCCGCCGCTGGAATCGGTGACGATCCGCCGCTCGTCAGGGGGCGGCGCGGGCAGCGCCGGGGGATCCTCCCGGATCCGGCGCATGAGCTCCGCGACCGCGGCGTCGAGTTGCGGGTCGTTCCCCTTGGCCAACTCGCCCGGGTGGTCGGTTACGGGGATGTCCGGCTCGACCCCGTGGCCTTCGGCGAACCACTGCCCGTCGTTCCGGTAGAGCCGCCCGGGCGGCGCCGTGTAGAAGCCGCCGTCGATGAGCTGGTGCCCCGAGGCGGGGCCGATGAGGCCGCCCCAGGTGCGCTCGCCCACGAGGACGCCCGCGTCCATCTCGCGGAAGAACCACGGGAACGCGTCGCCGCCCGAGCCGGCCTGGCCGTTGATGAGCATCGCCTTGTGGCCGCGGTGGGTGATGGCCGGCTGGCGCGCGATCGCGCCGTGCCGGAAGTAGATGTGGCCGACCGTCTCCCGGTTCATCAGCTCGACGAAGCGATCGGGCAGCTGGCCGCCGCCGTTCCAGCGCTCGTCGATGATCAGCCCGTCCTTGGCGTGCTGGTGGTTGAACTGCCGCACCAGCTCGGTCTGGCCGGGGACCGCCGTGTTCGGCACGTACACGTAGCCGATGCGGCCGCCGGACGCCTCGTCGACGCGGAGGCGGTTCCGCTCGATCCAGTCGCGCATCCGGAGCGTCGCCTCGCTCGCGAGCGTCGTCACGACGACCTCGCGGGCGCCGTCGACGGTCGGCCGGTCGTTCACGGTGAGGAGGACGGTCTCGCCCGCCAGTCCCTCGAAGGCCGAGTACGGGTCGCGCGCGGGGTCGAGGGGGTTCCCGTTGACGGCGAGCAGGTAGTCGCCCTCGTCGACGTCGACGCCGGGCTCGTCGAGCGGAGACCGGTCCTCGATGTCCCAGGGCGCGCCCCGCACGATGCGGGCGATGCGGTAGGCGCCGTTCTCGAGCGACCAGTCGACGCCGAGCAGGCCGACCCCGCGCCGGCGCGGGGCCTCGGTGTCGCCCCCGCCGACGTAGGTGTGCGACGCGTTGACCTCGCCGATGAGCTCCCCGATCAGGAAGTTGACGTCCCAGCGCGTGACGGCCTGGTCGAGCAGGCCGCCGTACTGCGCCCGCAGTCCGTTCCAGTCGAGGCCGTGCAGGTCGTCGTCGTAGAAGTAGTCCCGATAGGTGCGCCACACCTCGTCGAACATCTGCCGCCACTCGGCCGGCGGATCGAGCGTCATCGTCAGCGCGTTGGTGGCGAGGCGGTCTTCCAGCGTCTGGCCCGGCGCGACGTCGACGATCGCCCACGATCGCTCGTTCGACACGAGCAGCTTCCTGCCGTCGGCCGAGATCTCGTAGCTGTCGCCGTCGGGCAGGATGGTCTGCTCCTCGCGTTCCTCGAGGTTCCAGGCGACGATGGGGCTCGGCTGGTCGCCGGCGGCGCCGGCGCGCGGTCGCCGGTGGAAGACGACCTTGCCGTCGACCGCCCGCAGGCGGCCGAAGTTCCCGGCCTCGACGGGCAGCATCACGGCCCGGCTCTCGAAGCCGTCGACGTCGATGTCGAGCGGCGCCGTCCCGTCGTCGTCTCCGTCGTCCGACCCGGGCTCGGCCTCGTCCTCTTCCCCGGCCGCCTCCTCGTCGGGCCCGGCCTCGTCGTCGTCCTCCGCGACGGGCTCCTCGTCGTTGCGGGGCGCGAGGGGCGACGGCACGTCGTCGCGCAGGGTCGCGGCCACGATGTTCGTCGCGTTCGGGTAGACCCAGGTGGCGTCGAGATCGGAGTAGACCGGGGCGAGCGTCCGGTTCGAGTAGTAGTAGAGGTGGTTCCCGGCTGGGTCGAAGACCGGGCGGAAGTCGTTGTAGTAGCCGGAGGTCGCCTGGAACCGCTCGCCGGCCTGGGTATCGAAGAGGAAGACGGCGCTGTTGGTGGTGTCGAGCCCGCGGGACCAGGCGATCCAGCGGCTGTCGTGCGACCAGCTCAGCTCGAAGCCGGCCAGCGCGCCATGCAGCATGTGCAGCCCGCGGTCGACCTCGGTCAGCGCCCCGGTCTCGCGGTCGAAGACGTGGATGCGCTGCGTGTGGTCGATGAAGGCGAGCTTCGTGCTGTCGGGGGACCAGAACGGCCGGTAGCGGAACCCCGGTCCGAGCGCGGTCACGACCTCGGGCTCGCCGGCGCCGTCGGCCCGGTGCAGGGTCAGCTCGTACTCGCCTCCGCTGTCGCTCCACGAGGCGATCCACCGGCCGTCGGGCGACCAGGCCGGGAATCGATCGGCCGCGCCCGACGAGTGCGTCAGGTTGCGCACCGCGCCGTGCCGGGCGGGGACCGTGAAGATCTCGCCCCGCGCCTCGAACACCGCGCGCTGCCCGGTCGGCGAGATCCCCGCCGAGGTGATGCGGCTCGCCACGTCGGCGGTGCGCGGGACGAGGGCGGCGAGATCGGTCACCACGTCGACGTCCACCTCGGAGACGCGCTCGCTGGCCAGATCCATGCGGAAGAGCCGGCCCCCGGCCTGGAAGACGAGGTCCGACGGCCCGATGGCGGGGAACGTGATGTCGAAGTCGGCGAACGTGGTCACCTGCCGCTTCGAGCCGGTCGCGAGGTCGTGGGCCCAGATGTTGTACCGCTGGGCCGGCCCGCGATCCGAGAGGAAGTACAGCGTGTCGCCGTGCCACATCGGCTGGGCGTCGTTGGCCGGGTTGTCGCTGACGTTCTCGGCGTCGAGCGTCTCGAGATCGAGGAGCCAGATCTCGGGCGCCGCCCCGCCCCGGTAGCGCTTCCACGTGCGGAACCCGCGGGTCTCCGGGGTGTAGGCGATGCGCCGCCCGTCGGGCGACAGCGTGCCGAACTCACCGTAGGGCACGGCGAGCCGCTCGGGCTGGCCGCCCTCGACCGCCACGCGGTAAATCTGCCGAAAGGCGGGCAGCCCGCTCCGCCGGCTGGAGGCGAGGAGGACGCCCCGGCCGTCCGGCGTCCAGTCGAGGACGCGGTCGGCGCCCGGATGGTGCGTGAGCCGGAACGGCGCGCCGCCCAGGGTCGGGACGACGTAGACGTCGTTGTTGCCGTTGTAGTTGCCGCTGAAGGCGATTTGCGTGCCGTCGGGCGAGAACCGCGGGAAGGACTCCTCCCCGGGCGGCGAGCTCAGCTTGCGGGCCGGGCCGCCCTCCTTGGCCGCCACCCAGATGTCGCCGGCGTAGACGAAGGCGATCTGCGTCTCGGAGACGTCGGGATAGCGCAGCATCCGGGCGTCGATCTGGGCCCAGGCGGTCGTCGCGCCCAGCGAAACGAGCAGCGTCAGCGTAGCGGTGAAATGGCGCATCTCTTCCCCCAGGGACGTTTGGACCCGCGCCCCTCGTTTGGTTCCTGCTCCGTGCCCGGTTGGACGTGGGGTCGACCGACTTCGTTCATCGTCTGGCGCCGACGGCCGGCCGGCGAGTCATCGCCCGAACGGCCGTCACCGCCTCTCGATCAGGTGAGCATCGTCTCGTGGCTGCGCCCGCAACGCCTCGAGGCGGTCACGCACGACCCGGAGGAGGAACGGCGGACGCGGGCTGCCGTGGCCCGTGGGCCCCTCGAAGGGAGGGTGACGCGCCGACGAGCGCCGAACCCATGCCGCGTCAGGGAGGTCCGGACACCGGGTGATTCGGGCGAGGAGGCCGTGACTCCGTTGCGGCGCCAGCTTCAGACTCTACACCCACAGACGACAGAGCTGGTGATTCGGGCGAGGAGGCCGTGACTCCGTTGCGGCTCGATTCAGCAGAGGGCGCTGCGACCGACGAGCCCGGCCGCGGTTGCCGCTGGCGGCAGCGGGAAGTCGTCGGTGCACCGGACCGCGCGCATCGTGGGCGTGCGGTCGAGCGCGTCGGCCGCGAGCGCCGGGGCGCGCAGCTTGAGGTGCGCGAAGATCCGCCTCCGGCCCGGTAGCGGGCGGAGACTGCCGTCGGGGCCGTCGTCGGCGGCCGGGAGCAGCTTCAGGCTCACGGCGCCGCGCACGTTGCCGCCGACGGCGAGAATGCGGCTGCGCGACGGCTCGACCTTCACGACGATGTCGCAGTGGGTGCGGGCGCCGACGCCGAGCTGGCGCCGCCGCTCGGCGATGGACCGGTAGGCGGGCCGGCGGGCGCTGCACAGCAGATCGCCCGGCACGACCGGCGCCTCGCCGACGTCGTAGGCCGCGAACGCCGCATCCGGCGCGCGGCCGCCGCGCGCGCGGATGGCCTGGTCGATGTAGACGTGGTGCGCCACCGCGCGCTGGAAGCGGGACGCCTCGCCGAGGCCGGCCTCGCACATCGCCCACGACACGAAGGCCGCCGACCACGGGTAGCGCCAGCGCGAGGCGACGCCGCGCGGCCCGCTCCAGGCGTCGTTCTGCTCGCCGATGATCCAGCCGCCCTGCGGCGTGACGGTCCAGTAGCCGGCGATGGAGGCGGCCACGCGGGCCGACTCGGCCCGGCCGGGGCGCCGCCAACGGCGCCGGCGCGGCTGCCCCGAGCCGGACGCCTCGACCACGGTCTGGTCCACGACGATGAATCCGAAGTATGCCCACTCCTGGACCGCCAGGGCGACGATCCGCTGCCGGACCTCGTCCATCGGCGCCGTGCGGCACGACGTCCGGCGGATCTTCATGGCGCCGGGCTCGCCGGTGACGCGCTCCGACGGCGGTGCAGCGTCGAGGACGTCGGGCGGCAGGCGGTCGAACGCGGCCTGCTGCGCGCCGGCGGTCGCGGTGAACGCGACGGCGAGCGCCAGGGCGAGTGGCAACGTGATGGCGTTCTTCGTCATCGGACTCTCCGATTCCGTAGTGCGTCCGCCGGGCAGGCCGGCCATCCTATCATCACGAGCCGCGTAGGCAGCGGTCGAGTGGCGTCCGTCAGCGGCCGCCCCCCGCGGGGCACCGTCTCGCACGCCGGCATCATCGGCCGAACGACGTTTCCATCAGCGTCGGCGGCTTCGGGGCAACTCCTCGCGCGCAGGCTCATGAACGCGGAGAAGTTCGTGCGGCGTACGCGGGACGATCTGCTGGCGGCGAGATTGACCGAACGAGAGCTCGACAGCGTCTCGACGAACCGCAGGAACTGCAACGACCGCGCGCCATCGCATGTACCCCGGAGTGCGCGAGGATGAGCAGTTCCCGGCGCGCCGGCGTCATCGGACGACCGGGCCGAAGTCCGGGGGCGGCCGGCGGTGCCGGGTGGCCGCCTCGTAGGCCGACGCGACGCGCAGGACGATCGGCTCGTCGCCGGGCCCCGCCCAGAACGAGATGCCGACCGGGAGCGGGGCGTCGAGCTCCGTGCGCTGGCTGCCGGTGACGTTGTCGTAGCCGTTCTTTTCCTCGTTCAGCACGTACTCGGGGTCGTAGACGATGCGGTTGAAGCCGGCCGGCACCGTGATCTCCGGAACGCCGAGGTTGGCGCTGGTGGGGAACCGGCCGGTCGGGCGGTCGTCGACCGACGGCTCGCCCGCGTAGCCGATGCGCACCGGGGGCACCGTGATCGTCGGGTTGACGAGCACGTCGATGTCGTTCCGGTGCAGCACGTTGAGCAGGACGAGCCGCATGACCTCGCGCATCTTCACGCGCCGGGTGATGCCCGCCGACCGGATGTTGCGGGCATTCTCCCAGTTGCGCATCGCCACCGCGCGCCGCTCGCTGTAGTACGTCGAGTTCGCGTTCAGGCTTGCCCAGTCGGTCACCGTGGCATCCCCGCGGCGCATCAGGTACTGGGCCAGGTGAAAGCTGAAGCTCAGGGTCCGCGGCGAGCTGTTGATGCTGCGCAGGTTCAGGTCGGGCGACAGCGGCGCGGCGCCCTCGGCCGCCCGCACCAGATAGTCGCGGCTGGTCACGTCGTGGCCGGGCACCGCGAACCGGTACTCGCCTCGGGCGTCCCTGGCCTGGATCAACTCCGGCATGTGGACGGGCAGGATCTCGGCTATCGCCCGGTGGAAGTCGTACGCCATGTTCGGGATCGACGGGTCGTCCGGATAGAGCGGATCGGACGACTCGACGATCTCCGCGCCGAGCTCGTCGCGCAGCACGCGCAGGATCTCGTGGTTGACGAGATCGCTCGTCGCGGCGTCGTTGTCGGTGTGCTCGACCATGTATTCGCGCACGACGCCGATGCGCACGCCGGCGAGCGGCTTGGCGCCGGCCGTCACCTCGTCGACGACGACGCTCGCGTAGGGCGCCTCGGGTATCAGCGCGCGCGGCAGCGCGGCGTAGATGTCGCGTGGGTCGTGGAAGCCGCGGTCGGGGTTGCGGAGCGCGTCGAGGACCCGGGCCGAGTCCTCGACGGTGCGGCAGTTGATGCCGCCGCGGTCGAGGTAGGGCTCGACGCCGGTCGAACCGCCGTAGGGAACCAGCCCCTTGGTCGTCACGAAGCCGACGACGCCGTTGCGCCACGCCGGCTGCCGGCACGAGCCGCCGGTCTCCTCGCAGATGGAGCAGGTGGCGAGGTTCGCGCCGACCGACACCGCCGACCCCGAGCTCGAGCCGCCGGGCTCGCGGGCGGTGTCGTAGACGTTGCACGACGGACCGGCCCAGGTGCTGCGGGCGACGCCCGCGCCGAACGTCCGCGAGCGGGCGACCGCGCCTCCCGGGTTCCCGCCGCCCGCGTTGTACTCCGAGAGGTTGGCCTTGGCGTAGACGATGGCGCCCTTGGCGCGCAGCTCGGCGACGACGGTCGAGTCCCGCGGCGCGGCGTCCATCGCATAGGCGGCGTCGGCCCCGCTCGTCGAGCGCATGTCGGTCGTGTCGAAGACGTCCTTGAACGAGATCGCGGCGCAGTACATCGGCATCCGATCGAGGTCGGGGTTCGCGCCGTACAGCGCGTCGAGCTCGGCGGCCCGTTCGAGCGCGTCGGGCTGCCGCCGGAACGCCTCGCAGGCGGCGGGGCAGTGCGCGGGCAGGGCGCCGTCCGACGGGTGCGCGTCGCACCCGGCCCGGCAGGTGACCGAGCGCTCGCCGCGCAGGTTGAGCGTGCTCAGCGCGTTGAGCTGGCCCGCGTCCTCCATGCCGACGACCATGCCGTACTGCTGCTGGACGGCGGGGTCTGACCGCGTGGCCTCCATGCGCCCGAACTCGATCGGCAGCCCCCGGTAGTCGTCGAAGTCCGGCAGAATCTCGCGCACCGGCACGGTGCTGGCGGGGAACTCGATCGGCGCGCCCGCCCGCACGGCGCCGCGGCCCGGCGCGATCGGCGCGCCGTCCGCGGTGACCAGCCGCGTGCAGATGCCGTTGTAGGCCCTCGCGCGCTCGACGTAGGCCTCGATCACCTGCACGCAGGTCGTCTCGCCCTGCCGGATCGCGCGCTGGATGTCGCCGATGGTGGCTTCTTCGATTTGGAAGCCCTGGGCCAGTGCGACGGTCGCACCCATCGCCGATGCGCTTGCGAGCGCCGCGATCGAAGCGACCATGCGTCCCATGCCGTATCCCGGGCCCGACAGCGTCGTCATCATCTGCTCCTGGCTGACCGCGTGGAGGCGATCATCATAGCGTCAGGCTCCCGTGGCGGTGTGGCGGCAGACGGGCGGGCAATCTTGTCACGCGGTTCTGACCGCGTGATTGAAGCGGCCCGAGACAGGTTGTTGACACCCGTCCTGCCATGGCCGATAACATGTCTACAGGATCTGCGCTTGCCGGGAAGGACCGACCGTTGCTTGACACGCTCGCCGCCGCCCGCCGCCTGACCGACGCCGGTATCAAGCCGGAACACGCCGACGCCATCGTTCGCCGTGCGCCAAGCCGCCGCCGCGCCGACCGACATGGCCACCAAGGCGGATCTCGCCGCCCTCGAGGCTCGCCTGACGTGGCGCTTCGCGGGAGCCATGCTGGCGCAGACAGGCGTGATCCTCGCCGCCGTGATCGGCGCGGCCGTCGCCATCCTTCGGATGCTCGGTTCGTAGCACCCGGGGCAGGCGAGCCGACCGTCGAGACGAGATGCGAAACGAGTTCACCGTGGTGTTCGAGCGCGACGGCGGGTGGTACGTCGCGTACTGCCCGGAGATTCCCGGCGCCAACGGACAGGGCCGGACCGAGAGTGAAGCGCGGCGCAGCCTCCGGGACGCCATCGCGTTGATTCTGCAGGACCGTCGTGACGAGTGAGTCCGGCGGCCGTCCCGCAGCCGCTCAGAAGCGGAACTGCCGGGTGACCTTCACCACGAAGGCGCGGTTCTCGAGCATCGGGAAGCCGCGGTCGAGCCACGTGTTCCGCTGGTCGTTGTACACCACGAACAGCTCGCTGCCCGGCTGGTACTCCCAGCGCAGGCGCACGTTGGTGCTCAGCACGTTGTCGACCGAGTTGTGCTGCAGCAGGGCGCTCGCGAACATGCGCGGCGTGAAGGTGTAGGTGAGCCGCGTCGTGGTCACCCGGGCCGTGAACGCCCCCTGCGGCAGGGTGATGCGGTTGAGCGAGACGCTCGGCTCTACCGCGAACTGCCGCGTGACCTCGATGCGGCCGCGCGAGTAGCCGACGGCGGTGATGTCGCCGTCGAAGAACTCGCCGTGCTGCACCCACAGGTTGCCCGCCACCCGGCGTTGCGGCCCCATGCGGTACGACACCTGGAAGTCCGTGAACTCGTAGCCGCCGACGGGCAGGGTCACCGCGTCGGCGAGCTCGAAGGGCTCGGTGAGCAGCTCGTAGTCCTGCTGGATGTCGGCGCTCAGGCTGTCGCTGTTCTCGAACGACGTCTGGAAGCGTCCCGAGAGGATGCGCGTCTCGATCTGCCCGGCCCCGTTCGTGATGTAGTCGAGGCTGCCGGCCCACGTGAACTGGCGCACCGCCTCGATGCCCTCGGGCCGGGGGCTGAACTGCCCGTGGACGTAGCTGCGCCGGAAGTCGTGGCGGCGCATGAAGCCGATCTCGGGGTTGAAGTTCCCGCCGACCTGCAGGTGGTCGACGAGCAGCCCGTAGAGGTCGCCCTCGTAGGAGAACGCGGCCTGGTAGCTCTCGTCGTCGCCCTCGAGGCCCGGCGTCCTGGTTTGGGCGTAGTAGCCGTAGAGGTTGACGTTGTCGTAGAACGAGAACGACCCGTCGAGGCCGTAGGCCTGGTTCGCGCCGTCTCCGTTCAGCGAGACCGACCGGTTGGTGAGCATCGCGCCGACGCGGCTCCGGCGCAGGATGTCGCGCTTGATGCGGAGCACGCTGAAGTTGGTGCCGGCGGCGCCGGCGGTCGGCGAGGCGCCGGTGGCCGACGCGGCGCCGGTCGACACGTCGTCGGTCTGGATGTTGATGGCCCCGACGCTGAAGTCGCCCACCTTGCCGGTCAGCCGCCCGCCGCCCAGGATGGGCACCGTCCGCCCCGACGCGTCGAGACCGATGCGCCGGCTGAAGAAGAGGGTCGGCGCGTCCCCGGGCGGGAACACCCCCGGCGCGGCGTTGAGGCTGCCCCGCGCGGACCCGCCGAAGCCGCCGAAGCCGGCCACCCGCGCGAAGTCGAAGATGCCCTGGCTCTCCAGGAAGAACTCGCGCTTCTCGGGGAAGAACAGGCTGAACCGGGTCAGGTTGATCTGCTGCTCGTCCACCTCGACCTGCGCGAAGTCGGTGTTCAGGGTGAAGTCGGCGGTCAGGTTCTCGGTCAGCCCGTACTTGAGGTCGACGCCGCCGTTCCCGTCGCCGGCGTTCGAGATCGGCGGTGAGACGGTGCGGTCGGTGTTGAGCGAGCCGATGGCGTAGGGCTTGATCTCGAACGTGCGGCTGTCCGCGGGCACCTCCAGGCCGACGAGGGTGCCGGCCACCGACAGGCGGAACTGCCCCGGCCCGGCCGAGATGGGCACCGCCGTGAGGTACGCCTCCTCGTAGTTCGACCGGATGTCGCGGCCGATCTGGATGCCCCACACCTGGTTCGCCCCCGGCCGGAAGCGGAGCGACTGGAAGGGGACCTCCATCTCCACCGTCCAGCCGCCGTCGAAGCGGCCGGTGCGGACGTCCCACACGGGGTTCCAGTCGGGGTTGGGGTTGCCCTCGTCGGTGATCTGCTGGTCGCTGAACCCCCCGATGGGGTTGACCCGGAACGAGAAGCCGTTGCGGCGGTCGTAGAACGTGTCGAAGACGACGATGTACCCGTCGTTGTTGATGAGCTGGAACGAGTCGCGCTGCATCTCGTTGGCGACCCACGCCGACTCGGGGACCGACTCGTACACCCGGGCCCCCACGTAGATCGACTCGTCGTCGAAGAAGATCCAGTTCTCGGTCGCCTCCGTGGCCGGCGCCCCCTCGTCGGGGGCCTGCTGGATGAAGCCGCCGAACGACTCGACGGCCGCGTACATCGGCTCGTCGAGCACGCCGTCGAGCTGCCAGGGGCCCTCGAGGCGGACGGCGCGCACCGTCGCCCCGCCGGCCGGGCCACGGTTGATGGTGGCCGGCGGGACCGGTGCGGGGGGGCCGTCGATGGCCCCGGTCTGCGGGGCGAGGGCCTGCTGCTGCGCGGCCGCCGCCCGGGGGAGCGTCGCGAGGAGGAGGGCGCACAGCACGAGCGCGGCAGCCAGCCCCGCCGTCCACACCGCGCCGACCATGGCCCCGCTGCCCGGGCGGCCCGCGTTCAGCGAGATTGGGTTTTCTCTGCTCATGTCGACCGGTGCCGACCGGTCGACCTCGTGCCGGCGACCGCGGATTGGAGGTTCAGCATCGAAGGGAGGGTCCAGGCCACCGTGAGGCCACCGACGTTGTCCAGGTCGATCTGGTCCAGTGGACTGTAGTTCCAGGCCGCGTAGTTGCCGTTGGGCATGAGCCACCGGGCGGGGTCGGCCTGCAGGGAGACGAGATCCGCCTCCTGCGCGCCCCCGGCGCCGGCCCCGACGGGCAGCAGCAGCGCGAGCGCCGCCGCCCGTCTACGTGCCCATCTGTGCCGGTGCATGATACTCCTTCTTCGACCGACCCGACGGCCCGGCCGCCGACTCGATTATCCCTCTGGTCGGGTATCAGCGCCACTGGTGCGCGCTACCGGCCGGTCGGCGTGCCCGTTTGCTATTTTATTTGTCCGAGCAGCGATTGACTCGATGGCGGGCATGGGCTTCAGGAGACAACGGGGCCGGCGGAACCGCCGCCACCGGACGGAGTCTAATGGGCTTGGAAGGACCGTCCGGCACTGCCCGTCTCGGCGAGAATGGTCTCTACGGGTCCGCCGAGCGGGCGAGGGGAGTCCGTCACATCTCGAACGGAGGTTGCCCGCCATGTCGAATCCCACACGAATCGGCGTTCGATGACGCGCTTCGGTCATCTCTCGAGCCTCGGCGTGCTCGTGCTGACCTCGGCCCTGGTCGCCGGCCTGCAGGTCGGGCCGGTGTCGGCGTCGCGTCTCGCCGAATCGACCGGCGGCGCGGTCGAGCAGGAGCAGTCGGCCGAGCCGTCCAGCGAGCAGATCGCGGAGCTCGTCGCGAGGGCCGCCGCCCTCCAGGAACAGCTGCAGGCCGTGCTCGACGAGCTGCAGGCCCTGCTCGGCGACTCCGACCGGCCGGCCGGGGGCTCGGGCGAGCCCTTCCGAATCGGTGACGGGATCCGTGCGCCCATGAAGGTCCTCGATGTTGCGCCGGTCTACCCGCCCGAGGCCCGGGAGGCCCGTGTTCAGGGCGTCGTCATCCTGGAGGCCACCCTCACGCCGGACGGGCGCGGTGAGCGACGTGGAGGTGCTGCGTTCCGCCGTGCCGGCTTCTCGACGAGGCGGCGATCGCCGCGGTCAGGCAGTGGCGGTACGAGCCCACGCTGGTGGATGGCGAGCCCGTTTCCATCCTGCTGACGGTGACCGTGAACTTCGCAGCTCCGGGACGACGGGGAGCGCCCTTGACCAACGGCAGGCAGGGTTCTACCCGGCTCGAGCGTCCTTCGGGTCGGTCAGGTGCGGGGATTGGTCACGGGGCCGTGTGCGGTGGAGTGGGCGTCGCCCGGCCCGCCAATCCTCGCCCGAGACCTCGACCTCTGACCACCCGGTGGGATCTGTCGTCCGCGGACTGTCCCAGAGCCAGCTTTGCCGCCCTGTCGCTGATTCTCGTCGGCAACTGCTCGAAACGCCCGCGCCATGGGCAGCCTTGCTTCAGGACGGTCCACTACGGCGCAGGTTCCTGGGGTCGTTCAGGCATTCCGCCAGGCAGGTTCCCGGGGGCGCTCCGTCGAGGTCGATGCCCTCGACGGCCCGCCGCGCGCTCGCCTCTTCGAGCGCGTAGAGGGGATCGAGCATGCGGGGCGTCGTCGTGGACGTGTGGCCCGCGAAGCGCACGCGCCACTGCAAGGGGGCACTCGAAGCCGTCCGGCACGACCATGACGCAGGCGAACCGGTGCCGCCCCGGCTGGAACACGGTGGGCTGCTCGCGGTCGGGCGCGCCGGAGAGGAACGTGTTGTCGTCGCCGGCGACCGTCACGTCCACGTGGTTCACGTTGTGGTAGCCGAACGCCAGCGTCAGCGAGCCGTCGGCGTTCGCGATGAAGCCGTCGTAGATCAGGTAGACGGGGTGCCGGGGCTGGGCCCCGGCGGCCGACGCGGCGGCGGCGCCCGCCAGCGCGAGAACGACGGCGGCCCGGCGCATGCGGCTATTCCTCCGCCTGCAGCTCGGCGTACTCTTCCTCCGAGATGTGGAAGTAGTCGAGCCACCCGATGTTCATCTCGTCGATGGTCCGCTGGCCCCAGCCGACCGCCGCCTCCGGGTCGGGGTTGACCCGGTTGGCGGCCGAGTTGTCGTGGTACGCGGTCACGTGCATGACGGTGCCGGCCGGCAGCGTGAGCGGGCGTCTCGTACACGTAGGTCGGCTGCCAGTCCCAGGCGAAGCGATCCACGTCGCTCAGAATCTCGGGGCGGGTGCTGCCGGGCCGTATCGCCTCCAGGGTCATCGCCTTGCCCCGGTAGTGCATGTGGGGCTGGAAGCTGATGATGCGGGTCGGCTCGGTCAGGGTGAAGTAGGCGTCGCTGCGCACGTTGGGCGCGCCCGGCGGAATGATCAGGTCGGCGGCGTTCGACACCGCCCTCGTCCTCACCACGTACTCCGGCTCGTAGCCCGCGGGGTAGAACTTGATGCCGACGCTGGTCTCGTCGGTGAAGCTCCGCTCGTCGTCGGGCAGGTAGTGGAGCTGCAGCCGGATGCGGTCGTCCTTGCGCAGCAGCCGCGCGTAGCCGTCCTCGAAGTGGTCGCCGACGAAGTCACCGCGCGCGCGGTTGGCCAGCAGCTGGCGCACCCCGCGGGGCGCCCCGTCGTCCGCCGCCCCGTCCTCCGCGTCGCGCACCGCGTAGACGAGCACGTGGTGGACGACGCGCGACTCGCCCGGCATGACCTGAATCCACTTGATGTAGCGGTCCTCGGCGAGCCCGGTCGACATCTCGGGCTCGGGGTAGGTCTCGGTCGAGTTGGGAGGCACCACGACCGGCGGGCTGGTGACCACCAGGTCCGGCTCCTCGCCGTGGTACCAAGTGTCGACGGCCGGCCACTCGACCGGCGGCGGGGCGTCGGCGGGATTCCCGCGCGGGGCGCCCTGGTCGACCCACCGGGCGATGGTGGCGATCTGCGCCTCGCTCAGCGACGGGTCGTCGCGGTACCGGCCCACCGTCCGGTCGGCGAACCACGGCGGCATGACCCGCTCCTCGACCCGCTGCCTGATCGACCGCGCCCACGGCCGGACCTCCTCGTAGGTCAGCAGCGACATCGGCGTGAACATGTCCGGCCGGTGGCAGACCTGGCAGGAGGCCTGCAGGATGGGCAGCACGTCGCGGGTGAACGTGGGGTGCTCGGGCACGGCCCCGTCGTTCGCCGACGCCAGGACCGGACTCGCCGCCACGAGCGCCGACAGCACCACGGCCCGAACGCGGATCCTCGACAAGGAGATGCTCATCGCTTCACTCCGTTACCTGAATTTGACGCTGTGCCAATCTACCACGGGCCGCCCTCTCCGGCGACTGGCACCGCCGCCGGCGGAACCGCTGCATCCGGTCGGAGTCTAACTGAGCATGGAGGACCATGGCACTGCCGCCTGTAGCGTCGCGAGCGGCAGATCATCGACCCGTCACACCTGAAACGGAGGTTGCCACCATGTTGAATCCCCGCACGAACCGGCGTCCGATGGCGCGACTCGCCCGCTTCTGGAGCCTGGGCGTGGCCGTGTCGGTGGCGGCCCTCGTCGCCGGCCCGCAGTCGGGGCCGGCGGCGGCCCAGGACACCATGTACCGCGTCGACTACGTCAAGACGCGGACCCGTGGCGCGACGCTGCTGGAGCGGGAGGAGGGCACCCACACCTTCACCCCGACCGGGCACCGCCGGATGGACCGCGTGGTCGACGGCGAACGGACGACCACGGAGATTGTCGCCCCTGGGGCCGATGGTGGCGGCAGCCAGATCGTGATCGACTACGGCCTCGGGGTCGTGCGCACCGGCCCGCTCAACGTCGTGACGGGTGCCGAGGCCTCCATACCGGCGCTAGCCGCGCTGCGGTCCCGCGCGCGGGTGGTGTCGATGACGCGGACGGTGACGCGGGACGGGGCGAGTGCGCCGATGCGGTACGTCGGCGAGGAGGTCCGGGGCCCGCTGACCCTCCACCACTCCCGGGCGGAGTTTCCGACCGGCATCCTCGACCACTGGGACTACCGTTTCCCGAACTTCAATCCTGTCGTCGACCTCGGTCCTTGGCTGACGCTGGCGGAGTCGTGGGTGAGGACCGCCGAGGACGGCACGCCCGAGCTGGATGAGACGCGGATCGTGAACGTGACGGAGATGGCGTTCGACCCCGACGCCTTCACGTTCGATCCCTCGCTGGGCTTCCGGGTCGAGGACCTGTGGGATGTGCTCACGCGGTGAGCAGGGGCAGCGGCCCGGCCGAGTCGACCCGTGCTCGCCGGGTGCCCGCGGGAGCGGAATGACGCCTGTTCCCGCCGGCCCCCTGGCGCCTGGTTCCCACCGGCCCCTGACGCCTGTTCCCGCCCGTCCCTGTCGGGCGCTCCCCAAGGCTCGTGGCCGGCTCCCCACGCTGCGCCGGCGACCACGTCCGTCGTCTGCGCCCGGGCGAGCCGTAGTGCGGAACGGCCGGCGACGGCCTCAATGCGCCGTCGAGGCCGCCGCGTCGATGAACAGGTCGAGCACCTCGCGGACGACCCCGTTGTCGGCGCCCGTCAGGTTGATCAGCCCGACGACGACCACGCGGGTCTCCGGCTCCATGACCATCAGCGACGTGCCGCCGACCGATCCGCCGGAGTGCGAGAGCAGGCGGCGCCCGTCGTCGCGGGTGCGGATGAACCAGCCGAAGCCGTAGCCCACGCCCTCGCCGTCGCGGGTGCGCTGCTCGGTGAAGAGCAGCTCGCGGGACGCCTTCGACAGGAAGCCGTCGTCGAGGTGCGCGTTGGCGAATCGCAGCACGTCCTCGGTGGTCGAGAGGAAGCCGCCGCCGGCCCACTTGTAGCTGTTGTTGACGAACGGCGCGTTCACCACGCGCCCGTCGTCGTCCCGCACGTAGTAGCGGGTCCGGCCGGGGATGATGGGGGTCACGAAGTCGGCGACGGTGTCACGCATGCCGAGGGGACGGAACACCGCGTCGCGCATGTAGTCGAGGAACGGCGTCCCGGCGGCCCCCTCGACCACCGCGCTGATCAGGTTGAAGCCGTGGCTCGTGTACGAGAACGCGGTGCCCGGCTCGTGCAGCAGCGGGTCGTCGGCGAAGATGGACAGCCCGTCGAGCACCGTCGCGTAGGGGTCGCGAATGAAGTTCTCGTTCCCCCGGTAGTGGCGGATCCCGCCCAGATGGCCGCCGAGCTGCCGTGTCGTGACGGCGTGCGCCTTCTCGGGGAACGACGGGACGTACTGCTGGACCGGCGCGTCGAGGTCGAGCAGGTCCTTCTCGACCAGTGACGCCGCCGCCGCCGCCGTCATCGACTTCGAGATGCTGCCGACGCGGAACTTCACCGCCGGCGACATCGGGACCCGGTGCTCGAGGTCGGCGTAGCCGAAGCCCTCCGACCACACCGTCTCGCCGTCGACCGACACCGCGATCGCGATGCCGGGGTAACCGCGCTCGGCGATGTCTGCCAGCACCAGCGCACGCGCCTCGTCGACCACCTCGGCGTAGTGCAGCGGGGCCGGCGCTAACGCGGCCGGCGCCGCCGGCTGGGCCGCGGCCAACGGCGCGCACAGGCAGGCGACCACCACGGCGAGGGCGACGTGGCGACCCTGCCTCATTCGGGCGGGAATCGTGATCATCGAGCGGGCTGGGCCTCTCATCGCCATCTCCTTGTCTCGGGCGCGGCCCTCGCCGCCAGCCCGCCAATTGCTGCCTTCGACTTCCATGTTCCGCCGCCGCCCGCTCCTACCGCGATTCCGCCGCCGTACGCTCCTCGGCTCGCGCGAGCTCGCGGCTTCGTGAAGGCCGGGGGTCGGAGTCGCCGTCTAGCGCGATTCCGCCGCCGCGCGCTCGTCCGCCCGAGTCGTCCCCGCCGTTTAGCGCGATTCCGCCGCCGCGCGCTCGTCCGCCCGCGCGAGCGCGCGGCTTCGAGAAGTTCGAGGCCGAGTCGTCCCCGCCGTTTAGCGCGATTCCGCCGCCGCGCGCTCGTCCGCCCGCGCGCCGGCCAGGATGCCCTCCATCGAGTAGTTGCCCTCGTGGCAGGCGTACTCGTAGAGGGGCTCGTCGGTCCGCTTCAGCTCGACCCGCGCCGTCCACGGGCGGGCCCACGTCGCCGGATCCTCGATGGTGAACTCGTACTCGATGAGGTCGGGGGCGACCCGGGTGAAGCGCTCGACGAGCCGGGCGTCGGGGGTCGAGCCCCGAAGGCTGGTCAGGCGGTTGAAGTGCATCGTCTCGACGACGAGGGTGTCGCCCTCCCAGTGGCCGCGCGACTGGCCCGAGAACTGGCGGATGGGCTGCTCCGGCCGCGGGCGCCCGTCGAGGGGGACCACCCGCAGGGTGTGGGTCATCTCGATGACCATCGCCACGTGGTCCGGGGTCTGGAAGATGTGCACGTTGTTGTTGTAGGCGCTCGGGACCATGGGCAGGCCGGTGGTGAACATGCACCGGTCGTTCAGGCCGCGGTCCTCCCACGAGTCGGCGGGGTGCTCGCGCCGGTAGGCCGCGCGCTCCGCCCGCCGCCGCTCGGCCTCGGCCGTCAGGGGCGGCATGCGCCCGTTCGGCGGGTCGACGATGAGCGACGTGCGCCGGGTGGTCTGGGTGGTCGTCCCGCGGTCGAGCCAATAGTCGTTGTAGGCGCCCAGCGCGCCGTCCTCGCCGCGGTCGACGCTGGACCCGGCCCGGGTCCGCCGGGCGGGCCGGAGCAGCAGCTCGAGCTCGCGGTCGACGGTCGCCTGCTCCAGGCCCGCCGCCTCCTCGGCGGAAAGGAACTCGCGGTCCGCGTGCCGCTCGGGCCGCTGCAGCGGCGTGATGGAGCGGAAGTCCCAGATGCCCACGAGGGAGGGCTCGCCCCACCCCGTCTTGAGCGATGCCGCCTCCTCCTCCGACTGCGCGGCCGCCGGTCCCGGCGCCACCGCAAGCCCCGCCGTCACGATCGTCACGGCAACGAGACAACGTCGGCTCATCTGACCCTCCTCGTTCGTGCTCGCGGCACTCGTCCGCGCCGCTCCCCATGATGGACCCGGCCGCCGCTTCGCGCAAGCCGCGTTCCGCGCCGCCGGCCTCCGTTTCGGGCTCGAGCACGCTGACCGCCGGATGCGACCGGCCGAAGCGCTGGGCGCGCGCGAGTCGTTCACGCGCGCCGGCCGCCCCGGCGCCGGCCGTCGAATGCCGAGCTGCGGGCCCGCGTAGATCCCGAGAGGAAGGGAGCCCAATGATCCAGAGCGAAGAACGCAACGACGTCACCCCGGTGTGTCCCCACTGCAACGAACGGCTGCGCTCCATCCAGTACCGGGCCCTGTCCGGGTTCTTCGGCAAGCGCTACGTGTATTTCTGCGCCGGTTGCCACAAGGTGCTCGGCATCTCCCACCGCAAGGGCTTCTGGATGGGCTAGGAACCTGCGCCCCGGAACGGCGGATGCGGGAGAGTCGGTTGGGCGCCACGCGACGATTGGCGGACCAGGAGTCTGCGCCGTAGAACGGTGCAGACCCCTGGCAGCGGTGGTTGGCGCTCAGCGGTGCTCGGCCGCGGCGCCGCCGTCCTCCGGCCTGACGTAGCCGCGGGGATGGTAGACGCGGTTGTAGACCGTGGCCCGCCAGCAGCCCGCGGCGTGGGAGAGGTGCCAGTAGGGCGACTTGCGCACGCGCGTCGAGATGAGCAGCTCGGTGGGCGTCCGGCCGCTCTGGCGCAGGTTGATCGGCACGATGCGATCGGACTGATCGACGCTGCGCGGCTGACCGCTCATGGCTCCTCCCCGCGATGCCGTTGCAAGAGCGAGGGCAAGGCACGATCATTCACGGTCGCGTCCCGGTCAACGGTCCGGCCGCGCACGGGCGCAACGCGCCGCAGTAGGAGGTCGACGATGAGCGGATCGGACAGCACCATCGCGCGGGTCGGCGCTTCGCCGGCGCCGCCGGCAAGGGCGAGCATCGCGGTGATCGGCGCCGGCATCGTCGGCAACTGCCTGGTCGGCCATCTCGCGGAACTCGGCTGGCGCGACCTCCTGCTCATCGACAAGGGGCCGCTGCCCAATCCGGGCGGCTCGACCGGCCACGCGTCGAACTTCATCTTCCCGACCGATCACAACCGCGAGATCGCCATGCTGACCCTCGACAGCCAGCGGCAGTACGAGGCGCTCGGCGTCAACACCACCTGCGGCGGCATCGAGGTGGCGCGCACCGAGGCGCGCATGGAGGAGCTGCGCCGGCGCATGACCTCGGCGCGGGTCTGGGGCATCGAGGCCGAGCTGCTGTCGCCGGACGAGGTCGTCGCCAGGGCGCCCTTCGTGAACCGCGACGTCATCCGGGGCGGCTTCTACATGCCGAGCGTGTCGGTGGTCGACTCGGTCAGGGCGGGCACCATCATGCGCGAGCGGGCGCAGGCGAAGGGGGCGCTCACGGTGCTGGCCGACACCGAGGTCGTCGGGCTCGAGGTGACCCGCCCGCGCTACGGCCGCCCGCGCATCCGCGCGGTGGCCACCGATCGCGGCACGATCGCGGTCGAGCAGGTGGTCATCGCATGCGGGGTCTGGAGCCCGCGCGTCGCGGCCATGGCCGGCGCCACCGTTCCCCTCACGCCGGCCGTGCACCAGATGGCCGACCTCGGTCCCATCGACCTCCTGCACCGGACCGGCAACGAGATCGGCTATCCCATCGTGCGCGACATGGACACGTTCATGTACGAGCGGCAGAGCCACGACGCGATGGAGGTCGGCTCCTACGCCCATCGCCCCATCCTCGTGCATCCCGACGACATTCCGTCGCTGGCGGCGGCCGAGCGTTCGCCCACCGAGCTTCCGTTCACCGCCGGCGACTTCGCGCCCCAGCTCGAGCGCGCCCGCGAGATCATGGGCGAGCTGCTCGCCGGGTCGGAGATGCGGTACGCGGTGAACGGCCTGCTGTCGCTGACCCCCGACACGCACCAGGTGCTGGGCGAGACCGCCGAGGTCGAGAAGCTCTGGTCGGCGGCGGCGGTGTGGGTGAAGGAGGGCCCGGGCACGGCCCGGCTCGTCGCCGAGTGGATCACCCACGGCTACCCGCGCCTCTGCGACCCGCACGGGTCCGATGTCACGCGCTTCTACCCGCACGAGCGGACCGTCGGCCACATCCGACAGCGGTGCCGCGAGCACTTCAACAAGACCTACGGCATCGTCCACCCGCGCGAGCAGTGGGCGTCGGGGCGCGGCATGAGCCGGGCGCCGTTCCACGACCGGACGGCCGCCCTCGGGGCCGAGTTCTTCGAGGCGCGCGGCTGGGAACGGCCGCAGTGGTACGCGTCGAACGCGGATCTCGTCGAGCGCTACGCGGTCGCGGACCGCCCCCACGAGTGGGACCGCCGCTGGTGGTCGCCCATCATCGACGCCGAGCATCTCCACCTGCGCGAGAAGGTGGGCGTGGTCGACCTGAGCGCGTTCCAGATCTTCGACGCGTCCGGACCCGGCGTCGTGCCGTACCTGGAGCGGCTGACCGTCAACCGCTGCGACCGGCCGGTCGGCCGCTGCATCTACACGCCCCTCCTCACGCCGGACGGCGGCATCCGCGCCGACCTCACCATCCAGCGCCTCGCCGCCGACCGGTTCCGCATCGTGACCGGCGTCCTCGACGGCGCGCGCGACGAGGTCTGGTTCCGCCGGCACCTGTCCGACGACGGCTCCGTGCAGCTCGAGAACCTGTCGTCCGCGCTCTGCACGCTCGGGGTGTGGGGTCCCGACGCACCGGCCCTGCTCTGCACCATCACCGACACGCCCCTCTCCCAGGCCGCCTTCCCCTACGGCACGTTGCGGGAGGCGCTCGTCGACGGCGTGCCGGTGACGATGCTGCGCATCTCGTACCTGGGCGAGAACGGCTGGGAGATCTACGTGTCCATGCCGCACGGGGCGCGCCTGTGGGACGCGATCATGGAGGCCGGCCGTGGCCTCGACGTCCGGCCGGTGGGCCTCGGGGTCTACGGCACGACGGCCCGGCTGGAGAAGGGCTACGCGCTGATGGGCGCCGATCTCAGCTCGGAGCACTCGCCGGTCGAGGCCGGCCTGGGGCACGCGCGCGTGAAGGACGCGGACTTCATCGGCAAGGAAGCCTATCTGCGGGCGCGCGAGGCGGGACCGGTCGCGAAGCTGTGCACCCTGACCATGGACCGCCATGCCGGGGCGGCGGGGGTGCCCCGCTTCCCCACCGGGGGCAACGAGCCGATCCTGACCCCGGACGGTGCCCGCATCGTCGACGCCCGCGGCCGCGAGTCGCGCGTCACCTCGGCCGGCATGGGGCCGTCGGTCGGCGAGTACCTGCTGCTCGCCTACCTGCCGGTCGAGCACGCGGCGCCCGGCACCCGGTTGCAGGTGCTGTACATGAACGAAGCCTACCCGGTGACGGTGGCCGCCGGCCCCGTGTTCGATCCCGGGAACAGCCGGATGAAGGCGTGAGAAACCCCGGCGGAAGCGGTGGTTGCCGCTCCGGCCGGGGTCCCGGGTCCGTGAAGCGCCCGCGCCGGCTTCCCTACACGCCGGACAGCAGCGGAAGCTGCCCGGTGCTGTCGCCGAACGCCTCCTCGCGCACGCCGAACTTGGCCATCAGGCTCAGCGACAGGTTCGCGAGCGGCGTGCCCTTCGGGTAGACGAGGTGCCGGTCGCCCTCGAGCCCGCGCTCGGGCCCGCCGACCACCACCACCGGCACGTCGTAGTTGTTGTGGACGTTGCCGTCGCTCATGCCGCTGCCGTAGAGGACCACGGTGCCGTCGAGCAGCGTCCCGTCGCCGTCGGGAACCGACTGCAGGCGGTCGAGGTAGTACGCCAGGGTGTCGACGTGGTAGGTGTTCAGCTTCGTGAAGTCCTGCATCTTCTCGGGGTTGTTGCCGTGGTGCGACATCGAGTGATGCGCCTCGGGCAGCCCGATCTCGTTGTACGACCGGTTGATGTTCTCGCGGGCCATCATGAACGACGTGACGCGGGTGATGTCGGCCTGGAACGCGAGCACCTGCAGGTCGAGCATCAGCTCGGCGTACTCGCGGAACGTCTCGGGCACGCCGACGGGGCGCTCGGGCACCGCGAAGTCGCTGTTGGTCGACTCGGCCCGGGCGATGCGCTGCTCCACGTCGCGGATCGAGTCGAGGTACTCGCCGAGCTTGGTGCGGTCGTGGCCGCCGAGCCGGCCCGTCAGGGCCTCGATCTCGCGGGTCAGCCCGTCGAGGATGCTGCGGTCCTCCTCGACGCGGAGCTGCCGCTCCTCGGCGGTGTCGCCGGTGCCGAAGAGTCGCTCGAACACGAACCGCGGGTTCGTCTCGGCCGGCAGCGGCTGGGTCGGCGTCTTCCACGACAGCGAGTTCATGTACGCGCAGGCGTAGCCGTGGTCGCAGGCGCCGACGACGTCGTTGCGGTCGACCGAGACCTCGAGCGACGGCAGCTTCGAGTCGCGGCAGATCAGCTCGGCGATCATCTGGTCGACGGTCGTCCCCGCCTCCACGTCCGCGCCCTCGGTCTGCTTCGGGTGCACCGAGCTCATGAACGCGGGGGCGGCGCGCGGATGCTGGCCGCCGGTGTCGCCCTGGTCGGTCGCCGGGTAGTTGTCGAGCCCGCTCAGCACCAGCGTGTGCCGGCGGAACCGCTCGAGCGGCTGCAGGATGGGGGAGAGCTCGAACCCCTTGCCGTCGGTGGGCGGGGTCCAGTCCCACATGTTCATGCCGTTGCCGACGTACACCACCGCGAACCGCGGCGTACCCGGCGCCCGCGCCGACAGGGCCGGCACCATCGCGTCGAGGAGCGGCAGCGCCAGGGTGGCCCCCATGCCGCGCAGGAACGTCCGTCTCGGCAACGCCAGCTTCGTGATCACCATCGTGCAGCTCCTGTCGTCCGACTCACAGGCTCCGTCGCGGTCCGGCGTCCTCTCGTGTCGCGGTCGCCTCGTCTACGGCGCACGACGAAGGGCAAGCGGTACGCAATCCGCCGGAGGGGCAATTATAGAGGAAAGCGGCGGCAGTTGCAGTCGATGTCCGCGGCAACCGGCGTCGGGCGATGTCAGGATCGATCCGGCGTCCGCCAGCCCGCTGGCGTCAGCGGTGTCGCCGCTCGTCTCGCAGCACTTCGGCGGCCGCGGGATCGACTCGATCGGCAGCTCATCGGCTCAGGCGCTTGCCACCTCGAACGCCGCGAGGTTGCGGGCCTCTCGGCTGAACTCGACCGCGATCAGGTGGATCGGGCGGCCCAGGTGGCGGTACTTGTCGGCGTAGCCCCGCGTCTGCAGTTGCGCCATTGCCGCGCCTTCCGGGGCCAGCTCGACGACCTTCAACTCGAACAGGTACACGTGCTCGTTGAACAGCACGGCCATGTCGAGGCGGCCGTGGCTGCTGCTGTCCTCCACCGTCACGTCCAGCCCCAGCCCTGCGAAGTACGAGTAGAACACGCTGGCGTAGTAGCCCTCGTAGGCGGCGATCTCGTTGTTCGTGTGCCACTCGTAGGGGATGCTGGCGAAGAACGCTCGGAACAGCTTCTCCAGACCCGTGAAGTCGTTGGCCAGGAGCAGGTCGTAGAGTCTGGCGCTCTGTTCCACCCGCTGGGTGGATTTCCCCGCCAGGCGGTGCAGCAGGTTCTCGTTGAGGCTCTGGCGCACCTCTCGGTTGGGGAAGCCCAGGCGGTAGAACAGGCGCCCGCCGCGCGGCTCGGTGCGCCGGATCGTCAGGTAGCCGGTCTGGAACAGCAGCGCCTCGGTCGCGATGTGGTCGACGTCGAACGCCGACAGCAGCTCGTCGCTTCCGAGCATGCCGTTCAACGTCGGAGAACCGACGCCGCGGGACAACAGGGTCTCGACCAGGAACCGCGGCGTGCCGGTCTCGAACCAGTACGCGCCGAACTCGCGGCGGTCGAAGAGCAGCAGGATGTCGAACGGGTTGTAGACGCGCTCCGCGCCTCGCCAGTTGTAGCCGTTGTACCAATCGCGGATCTCGTCCCTGTCCAGGCCGGGCAGCTCCGGCGCGAACACCGTGTCCAGGTCGGCGTCGGTGTAGCCGCACACAGCCGAGTAGCGAGGGTCGAGGGTGATGTCCTTGAGGTTGTTGAGGCCGGAGAACAGGCTGACCTTGGAGAACTTGCTGACTCCCGTCAGGAACGTGAACCGTACGTGAGCATCGCGGTCCTTGATGACCGAGTACAGCGCACGCAGGTACTCGCGGTTGGCGCGGGCGACGTCCGGGACGTCGAGCGCATCGAGAATCGGCTTGTCGTACTCGTCGACCAGCACCGCGACGCGCCGGCCGGCGCGCTCGCGTAGCGCCTCGATCAAGCTGCCGAGACGTTCCGGCCCGGTGGCATGGTCCGAACCGGTGGCGGCCGTCCGTTCGAGCGCTCCCAACTGCGCCATCAGGTTGGCGTGCAGATGGCCCGGCTCGGTGAAGTTGCCGCCGCCAAAGCTGAGCCGCAGCACGGGGTGGCGTGACGACCAGTCCCAACCGTCGTGGACGTGCAGCCCTCGAAAGAGCGGCTCGTTCCCCTCGAACAGCTCCTTCAGCGTGTCGACGAGCAGACTCTTGCCGAACCGGCGCGGGCGGGACAGGAAGTAGTGCTTGCCCTCCTCCACCATCTGCTGCGCGTAGGCGGTCTTGTCGACGTAGTAGTGGTTCTCTTCACGAATCTCCCGGAACGTCTGTATGCCGATGGGCAGCTTGCGTCTGGTCATGAACGCCCGGGATCCGGTGCGGCCCGCCCCCACGAGATGAGTCCGCCGAATCTGAACGTATCATGCTCCCGCCCACAGGCGGGAGACCGGGACGGCGTGGAGGCGGTGGCCGAAGCTCGCGCCGATCTCCCCGTCGTAGAGCACCACGCCACCGGCGAACCGTGTCCCCGCCGCGCCGGCCAGCTTGCGCAGGCCGCGGAAGTCGGAAGTGGTCACCGTGCCCGACGCCTTGACCTCGACGCCCGCGATCATCCCGGCGCCGCGCTCGAGGACGAGATCCACCTCGACGCCGTCCCTGTCGCGGAAGTGGAAGAACGCCGTCGGCGCCTCGTGCCAGCTCGCCTGCCGCCGCAGCTCCCCGAACACGAACGTCTCCAGCAGTTGCCCGAGCAGGGGCCGGTTGGCGGCCAGCGCGTCGGCGTCCGCGCCGAGCAGCGCCGCGGCCAGCCCGGTGTCGGCGACGTGCAGCTTGGGGGTCTTCACCAGCCGGCTCAGCCGGTTCGTGTGCCACGGCGGCAGTCGCTCCAGCAGGAACACGCGTTCGAGCAGCGTCACGTAGTCGCGTATCGTCGGCCGGCTGAGCTGGAACGGCGCGGCCAGATCGCTCACGTTGAACAGCTGGGCCGACTGGGCCGCGGCGAGCGCCAGCAGCCGCGGCAACGCTTCCAGGGTGCCGATGCGGGCCAGGTCCCGCACGTCGCGCTGGACCAGGGCGTCGAGGTAGTCGCGGTACCAGTTGGCGCGCCGCCGCCCCGCTGGGCGCGCCAACGCCGCCGGATAGCCGCCTGCCACGATCAGTCCCGCCAACCCCTTGCCCAGCCGCTCGCGCTGCTCGAAGGCGAACCCGTCGCCGAACAGGGCGTCGAGGAAGTCGGGCGGCCGACGCTCGATCTCGCACTGCGCCAGCGGGTGCAGCCGCAGGGTCTCCAGGCGTCCCGCCAGCGAGTCGGCGAGCGCCGGCACGAGCAGCACCTGGCTCGACCCGGTCAGCAGGAAGCGTCCCGGCGTCCGGCGGCGATCGATGGCCAGCTTCATGGCCGGGAAGATCGCGGGCGCCCGCTGCACCTCGTCCAGCACGACCCGTTCGGGTAGATCGGCCACGAATCCCATCGGGTCCGCCGCGGCCGCGGCTCGAACTGCATCGTCGTCGAAGCTGACGTAGGGGTAGCCTCGGGACGCCTCCGACGTTCGGGCGAGCGTCGTCTTGCCGCACTGGCGCGGTCCGTGAATCAGCACGGCCGGCGAGTCGTCGAGCGCCTCCGCGAGGCGCGGCTCGGCGAAACGCGGGTACAGGGCAGCTTCCGTCACTCGGCTGATCGTAACTCGACAGTTCGGCTGATTGAAATGTTGAGGCTCAGCTGATCGAAAGGTTGTCGCCCGGCCGACTGAAGTCCACCATCCGGAGCCGTCGAGGTCCTGGCCTTGACTGCCGCCGCTCTGTGTGTAGGCTAACCACCGGGGTTGGCTTGGGACGCTTGGTCCGCTCTCTGGATCGGCGCCTGGGCACGGGGTCGGCGTGCGAGGCGCACTTCGCGCTCGGATAAGGAGGGGCCTGTCATTGACCCGTGTCCTGCACAGGAACGCCGCCGCCGGGGGCTGGGCACGGCTCGAGCTGGTCGAGCAGCTCGGGAACGTGGGCAGTGAAGTAGAACGCGCGATCCGGGCCCACGAGGCGGGCCGGACGGACCGGTTCGAGAGCGCTCTCGAGAGGGCGCTGGAGCTGTTCGACCTGACGGCCGCCGATCCCCGCTGGCGGGGGCACCGCTGCCAGGAGATCCTGCGCGCCCGCGATGAGTTCTGCCGCCTTTTCTTCGACCCCGACGTGCCGCCGGGCTCGGCCCGCGGGCTCCGCCGCTACTTCCTCGGGTTCGCCCGGGCCGCCCGGCGGCTACATGAGCGTCGGCAGTCAGCGGATTCGGCCAAGGACAGGAGCGTTGCCGTGGCGTCGCGTCCTCGCGAGCGCGGGACCGTCACCAGCGGGGGTACTCTCTCCTGAAACGCCTCTTGCGTTCGTCTCCGTCGGTGACGTCCGGGTGCCAAATGCGGATGCATGCGCCACGAGGCTACATGGGCATCCCAGCCGCCGCGCGTTCCGTGGAAGACCTTGGTGCATCCCGGGACCGGACAGGGATAATCGCGACGTTCGAGTGGTCCGGTCCTCGGTCTGGAAGTGGCGGCTCCCTGATGGGTGATCTCCGCTGGCCGGGAAGCGGCCGCTGCATGGGTTCGATGATCGGCGTCCTGCGGCCAGTCTGCATCCACCGGCACGCCCCGCGATTTCGCGGCTGCCATCAGTATCGTCCGGGTCTCTGGCGATACCGGTGTGACCATGTAGCCTCGTAGATCTCCGACGAGCATCATGCGGTGTCGTGGGAGTCGGCGCCACTGCAGCGCGACGAGAAGGCAGATGGCTGCGTCGAGACAGTCCTGATCGCCCTTGGTTGGCGCGTTGTTTGCGGCCTGTCGCGCGGCCCAGTCGGACAGGGCGGTGAAGCCGAGTTCATCGGCGTGTGACCGAACCGCATCCACCACCAGACGATAGTCAGAGAGCAAAAACGACTGCTGGTTCGCGGGGTTGTAGAACGCTGCGCGCTTACGTTGACGAATGCCTGGACAGAGAGCCGGAAGAGCCAGCGCGGGGAAGACCTCGATCAGGTGCAATCCATCTGTCGCCGTTCGAGCAATGGGCGGGTTCTGCCGAGCGCCAAGGCGGTCGAGGAATCGCCAGACCGGCGCAGCCGCGCCGAACAGGAGCGCCTTCCGGCGATTGGCAGGCTGAACGCCTCCTCCCAATCCAGATACGAGGGATGCCGCGACCCGTTCGACGGGTCGCATGCCCTTCTCGTTGGGCACCAGGGAAGGCTGGTCCATCGCGACCAGTACATAGTCGGCGTTGATCCGATGTTCTGCCACGATCTGCGCGACACAGTCGAAATGAACGGTTCTCGGCGGACCGAACGTCTCGAAGCGGCCGTCTGCGACCGTCGCCCAGGCGGCGGCCCCGGGCACCCTGTCGCCCCATGCCGAATCGAAGCCGACAATTGCTTCGCGCATCCTTCGGCTTCCGCATGGGTTCGCGAGAACCTCAGTCCGCCCGGTCCTGCGCCATGCGCATCCGGAACGGGGCGCTCGCGACGACGCCCTGGACGAGGGCGGCGAAGCGGTGGCCGTCGGCAGCCGCGTCGCGCTTGATGCGGCGCACGGTGGGCATGTCGGTGGCCTCGAGGCCGCGGCCGAGGGCGTAGGTGAGGAGGCGGTCGATCGCGGTGGTGAGGAAGTCGTCCGCGTGGCTCAGCAGCAGGGCGCGGAGCTCGGCGGGGCCGTCGAAGGTGGTGCCGTCGGGGAACTCGGCCGAGGCGTCGATGGGGAGGCCCGAGGCGTAGATGTCGCGCCACTCGCCGATGGCGTCGAAGTTCTCGAGGGCGAAGCCGAGCTGGTCCATCTGGGCGTGGCAGGCGGCGCAGACGGGGTTGGCGCGGTGGGCGGCCATCTGCTCGCGCATCGGGAGCACCTTGCGGGGGTCGCGCTCCTCGACGAGATCGGGCACGTCGGGGGGCGGCGGGGGCGGCGGCGTGCCCAGGATGTTCTCCATGATCCACTTGCCGCGGATGACCGGCGAGGTGCGGTTGGCCCGCGACGTGCCGGTGAGGATGGAGCCCTGCCCGAGGAGCCCGCGGCGAGGGCTGTCGGCCGGGAGCGTGACGCGCCGGAAGCGCTCGCCGTAGACCCCGGGGATGCCGTAGTGCCGGGCGAGGCGCTCGTTGAGGAACGTGTAGTCGGCGTCGAGGAGGTCGAGGACGCTGCGGTCCTCGCGGACCATGCTCTCGAAGAAGAGCTTCGTCTCCTGCTCGAAGGCCAGGCGCAGGTTGTCGTCGAAGTGGAACAGCAGCTCGGGGCTGGGCTGGAACCCCGAGACGTTGCGGATGTGCAGCCACTGGCCGGCGAAGTTGTCGACGAGGGCCCGCGACCGCGGGTCTTCCAGCATGCGCTGGACCTGCCGGCGGAGCACCTCGGCGTCGTGCAGCCGTTCCGCCACGGCCAGCTCGACCAGCTCGTCGTCGGGGATGCTGCTCCAGAGGAAGAACGAGAGGCGCGAGGCCAGCTCGAGGTCGGAGATGCGGTAAGGCGTTCCCGCCTGGGCCGACGGCGGCTCGTCCTCGAACCGGAACAGGAAGTTGGGACTCACGAGGATGCCGCGCACCGCCAGCTCGACGCCCGCCTCGAAGCCGCCCCGGGCGGCGCCCTCGCGATACAGCCCGAGGGGAATCTCGAGGTCGGCCTCGGTCACCGGGCGCCGGTAGGCGCGCCGCGCGAGGGTCGAGACGATCTCGCGGGCGCAGGCCGCTTCCTCCTCCGACGTCGCGTCGGGAGCCGGCGCGCAGACCAGCAGCTTCCGGCGGCTGGGCGAGTCGCCGGGCGACGCGGTCTCGGGCATCGGACCGGTGATCGTCACGCTCGACACCACCGGCTCGCCGTTGGCGGCCCGGTACGGGTCGCGGCGCAGGTCGGGGTCGAACAGGTCCTCGACGTAGGCGGAGGTCTTGGCCGTGAAGTACACCTGCACGAGGTGCGAGCCCGCGGTCACCGGCGCCCGGAACCGCATGCGCTCGAGAATCAGCCGGATCCGCTCGTTGCCGCGCGCGCCCTCCGGCCGCTGCACGATGCCGGTCCAGACCCGCGCGCCGTCGATGCTGACGTGCAGCTCGTGGGGCTCGGCGGTGACGCCCTCGAAGCCGCCGGCGACGCCGCTCTCCTTCGGCCGCAGCTGGAAGTCGTAATCGCCGTCGGCGGGGAAGTAGTAAGGGAACGCGGCGCCGCCGCGCGAGCCGAACGGGAGGTCGTCGCTGATGCGGACGCCCTGGTCGCGGTCGGTCGGCACGAGGATGGTCTCGGGGGCGGGGGTCCCCCGCGGCCGGCCGAGGGCCATCTCGGCGATGCGGGCCGCCGCGCCCAGGTACCGCTCGGTCAGGGACGACGACAGGGTGAGGGCGTCGGCGTTGTTGTCGAAGCCGTAGGCGGCGTTGTCGGCGGGCAGCAGGGCCGTGTCGATGTCCACCGCCAGCAGGTCGCGGACGGCGTTGCGGTACTCGGTCCGGTTCAGGCGGTGCAGCGTGGGACGGCCGGGGTCGGGGTTGGCGAGGGCGGCGCGGTCGAGCTCGGTCTCGAGCCACGCCACCACCTCGCGGTAGGTGGCCCGGTCGGGCCGCGGCCGTCCGAGCGGCGGCATCGCGCCGGTTCGCAGCTTGTCGATGACGGCCTCCCAGACCTCGGCGTGATCGCCGGGGCGGGTCATGTCGAGGACGTCGAGGGCCAGTCCCGCCGTCAGTGTGCGCTCGTTATGGCACGCGAAACAGTAGCGCTGGAGGACGGCGCGGGGAGCGGGTCCGTTCGCGGCCTCGAGCGCCGCGGGCGACGGCTGGGGCTCAGCGGCTTGTCCCGCCGTCGCACCGAGTGGCGCGGAAACGGCGGCCAGGGCGAGCGCCACCGGCAGGAGCCCGGTGTGAAGCCGCGCGGCGCGGGGACATCCGCGCGGGCGCCGGCGGGCGCGCGTTTGTGCGACCAGCCGTGTCGAAGGGGAATCCGTCATCGGTTCAGCGCCTCCTCCGGGATGGCCGCCGCGCAGGGCGCCGGACACGGGATCTCCCGGGCGCCGAGCTCGCGCAGCAGCACCGCGGTGTGGGGGTGCGCGGCGAACGAGTTGCCGTACTCGACGCCGTCGGCGACTTGCAGGGGCGTGCGCCCGTCGAGGGCCACGACGTCGAGCTCCGCGCCCTGGTCGAACAGGTACTGCACGACGCTGTTGGCGCCGCGGTAGGCGGCCGCGTGCATGGGGGTCTCGCCGACGTCGTTGACGGCGTTGACGTCGAGGCCCAGCTCCTCCACCAGCAGCCGGACCGCCTCGAGCACCTGCGCCTCGCTCGCGCGGTCCTGGTTCGACGCCCACGAGATGCCCGCCGCCGCCATCAGCGGCGTGATGCCGTCCTCGGTGTCGATGGTGGGGTCGGCGCCGTACTCGAGCAGCAGGCGCAGCACCTCGACGTCGGCCGACTTGGCCGCGAGCATGAACGCGGTGGCGCCGGTCATGTGGCGGCGGTAGCGTGCGCCCGACCAGCGCGGCTCCTCCATCGAGTTGCGTCCGTTGACGTCGGCGCCGTGCTCGAGCAGGGCGCGGATGACCCGCAGCCGGTCGATGTTCACCGAGATGAACTGGTCGCTGATGTGCCAGTTCGCGACGTGCACGGCCGCCTGCAGCGGCCGGCCGAAGATGTTGCCGGGCACGATGCCCTCCGACTCGCGCTCGCTGTAGCCGAGCTTCCGGATGCGCAGGGGCATGGCCCGGGCCCGGATGCCCTGCACCGTCAGCCGGGTCGAGCCGCCCTCGGCGTTCGGGTCGGCGCCGGCCGCGAGCAGCAGGTCGACGAGGTCCTCGTGCCCGTTGACGACGGCGACGAGCAGGGGAGCGGCGCCGTCGGGGCGCGCCTCGTTCACGTCGGCGCCGGCCGCGAGCAGCGCGCGCACGGCGCCGATGCTGCCCTTGCGCGCGGCGAACAGCAGGGGCGTGGCGCCGCTGTTGGAGCGGGCGCGGATGTCGGCCCCGGCCGCGATCAGGGTCTCGACGACGGGGACGTGGCCCTCGGCCGCCGCCCACATGAGGGCCGACTGCCCGTTCCACCCCTCCTGCGCGTCGACGTCGGCCCCGGCCTCGACGAGGGCCCGCACCGCCGCGACCTGCCCCGCACGCGCCGCGTGCATCAGGGGGGTCTCGCCGGTGTTCACCGCCTGCCGCGGGTCGTTCGGGTCGACCCCGGCGGCCAGGAGCTGACCGATGACGGCGGCGTTGCCGTTCCTCGCAGCGAGGGCCAGCGGCGTCACCCGGTAGCTGTTCGGGGTGTCCGCGCGCGCTCCCGCCCGGATCAGGGCGGCGCTCGTCTCCGCGTCGTTCAGGTACGCGGCCCAGTGGAGGGCGGTGGTTCCGTCGTTGCCCGCCGCGTCGACGTCAACGCCCTGCTCCAGCAGGTACGCGACCGCCTCCCGGTCGCCGCGCCGCACCGCCTCGGTGAGGGCGGTCTCCTGCCCGGCCGCGTCCTGGCCGGCTGCGTCCGGCCCCGCGGCGACACCGAGGCCGGCCATCACGAGGGCGACCGACGTCCGCCGCCAGAACGCTCGTAGACCTCGCATGCTGTCTGTCCTCTCGACCCGCCAATACTACTATGCCCGACTATGCCCGACACGCCGTGGGGGCCGTACCGCCCGCTCCATGAATCCGGCCGATTGCCAGCTCGGAGGTGGGGTCAAGGAGGACCGAGGGAGTTGGCCCGGGGGGCGGGCTGAACCGAGTCGCAGACCTGGGGAGCCGCTCGATCCGTCCGCGGGATCGCCGTCGATCCGCCCCCTCGAGACCGCTACCCTCGCCGTTGCGGTTCCTCCGGGGCTGAGCGTCATATCAGCCGGATGCCGCCGAGGACCGCCACTGCCGCGGCCGTTCTCCCCGCCCGCTATACTGCGGCCGGAAACGGAGGGACACCATGAAGCGACGAGACTTTCTGAAGACGGTGGGGGCGGCCACCGCGTCGGCGGCGCTGCCCCGCGCGGTGGAGGGCGCGCGGCAGCGCGACGACCGGCCCAACATCGTGTTCGTGCTGGCCGACGACATGGGCTACGGCGACCTGTCGTACCTCAACCGCGAGTCGCGCATCCCCACCCCGAACATCGACCGCATCGGGCGCGAGGGGATGTTCTTCGCCGACGCCCACTCGCCGTCGGCCCTGTGCACGCCGACCCGCTACGGCATTCTCACCGGGCGCTACTGCTGGCGCACGCGGGTCACGCGGGGCGTGCTGTGGGGCTACAGCCGGCACCTCATCGAGCCCGAGCGGACGACCGTCCCATCGCTGCTGAAGGCGCACGGCTACCACACCGCGTGCATCGGCAAGTGGCACCTCGGCATGGACATGCCGACGCGCGACGGCCGGGGCACCCGGCTGCCCCACGCCGAGGCCGACCGGCGCGCCTACACCGCCGACGTCGACTGGTCGGGGACCATCCGGAACGGCCCCCTCGCGGTGGGGTTCGACCACTTCCACGGCATCTCCGCGTCGCTCGACATGCACCCCTACATCTACATCGAGGACGACCGGTTCGTCGGGGAGTGCACCACCACGCAGGACCTGCTGTTCATCACCCGCGACTTCCGGCCGGCGCGCTACGCCGACAACACCGGGCCGTCGCACGCCGACTTCGTGGCCGAGGACGTGCTGCCCGAGATCACCCGGCGCAGCGTCGGCTACATCGAGGGCCGGCCCGACGGCGACCCCTTCTTCCTGTGCATGTCGCTGACGGCGCCGCACATCCCCATCGTGCCGTCTCCCGAGTACGTGGGCCGGAGCCCGCTGGGGCCCTACGGCGACTTCTGCATCCAGGTCGACGAGTCGGTGGGGGCGGTGCTCGACGCCCTCGACCGCCGCGGCTTCGCCGAGGACACGCTCGTCATCTTCGCCGCCGACAACGGGTGCGCGCCCTACATCGGCGTCGAGGAGATGAACGAGCAGGGGCACTACCCGAGCTACATCTACCGCGGCTACAAGTCGGACATCTGGGAGGGCGGCCACCGCATCCCGTGCCTCGCCCGGTGGCCGAGGCGGGTCCGGGCGGGGTCGAGCTCGCACGAGACGGTCTGCCTGACCGACCTGCTCGCCACCTGCGCCGCCATCCTCGGCGCCGAGCTGCCCCCCGACGCCGGGGAGGACAGCTACGACATCCTGCCCGCCCTCGTCGGCGAGCGGCTGGCCGGACCCATCCGGGAGGCGACCGTCCACCAGGCCGGCGACGGCTCGTTCTCGATCCGCCAGGGGCGCTGGAAGCTGGAGCTGACCGGCAGCTCGGGCGGCTACGCGAACCTGAGCGCGGAGGAGGTGCGGCGGCGGAACATGCCGCCCATCCAGCTCTACGACCTGGAATCGGACGTGGGGGAGAGGCGAAACGTGTACGACGGGTTCCCGGAGGTGGTCGAGCGGCTGGCAGCGCTGCTGGAGAGCTACCGGGAGCGGGAGCGCAGCACACCGCTGTGACGGGGCCCCGTGGACGCCGGTTCGCCGAGGCCGCGTACCGGGCCGCGCCCTCGTCATGCGACGCGAGCCGGGGGCCTGCGCCGCGGGAAAGGCGCAGGTCCCCGAGTCGATTCGACGGGGCGACCGGCAGAGCCGCCGATGGTGTTCCGGGCGCAGGGTCGTTCCCGCGCCCGGCCCTGTCCCGCTACTGCTTGTCGGTGGCCTCCGCGGCGTCCTCGGCGCGACCGCCGGCGAGGATGCCCTCCATGCCGATGTTGCCCTCGTGGCAGGCGTACTCGTACATCACCTGGTCGGTCATCCGCGAGAACGGATAGGCGACGGTCCACGGCCGTGTGTACATCTGCGCGTCGGTGACCTCCACCTCGTACTCGAGGCTGTCGGGGCCGGTGCGGGTGAAGCGCTCGACGAGGGTGAGCCCCTCGCCCGAGCCCTCGTCGTCGTGCGAGCTGAACGCCGACCACGGCTGGAGCGCGCTCACCCGCGGGTCGAGGTTCCTCGTCTCGACCACCAGGGTGTCGCCCTCGAAGCGCCCGCGGGAGAGGCCGTTCCACTGGCCGACGTGCGGCGGCGGGAACGGGCGGTCGTCGAGGGGCACGGCACGCAGCTCGTGGACCTGCTCGAGGAGCATCACGACCCAGCCGGGCGACTGGAAGACCTGCATGTTGTTGTTGTACGACCGCGGGAACATCGCGTTGGGCATGCCGCCCCGCGTCACGCAGCGCTCCCAGATGTGGCGGTCGCCCCAGGTGTCGTCGCCGCGGGGGCGGCTGTTGCGGGCCATCTCGCCCGCCTCGGTCAGGGCCGGGAAGCGGCCGTTCGGCGGGTCGACGATCATCGACGTCCGGTTCGACCGCGCCCCCCGCTCCATCCAGAAGTTGTTGTAGGCGCCGACGTTGCCCCCGGCCTGGGTGCGCTGGGCCGAGGCGTCGAGCAGCGCCTGGTTGCGGGCCTCGGTCGCGCCGCGAATCTCCGCGACCTCTTCCTCGGTCAGCGTCTCGCGCCCCTGGAAGGTGTCGGGCCGCTCGAAGGGCGTGGCCCCGGACGACGACCAGATGCCCTGAATGTCCGGATCGCCCCACGGGGTCTTGGGGGCCTGTCCGGCGGCGGTGGCGGCGGCCACGACCGTGACCACGAACGCCAGGACGGGAACGGCGAATGAACGTAGCCGTGTGTGCCTCATCTGAATCCTCCTTCAGGACCGCGGCGCGGTCTCCTCGATCGGGACCGCGCCGTCGCGGTCTCCTCGATTCACGCTTTTTCAGGCGCAAACATCGCACAGGCGCCTGTCGAGGTCAAGGCGTCTCCCAGACGACCTGGTCGCCCTCCCCGCGGGCGCAGGCCTGCTGGAGTGCGCGTCGGATTCGATGGGCCCGCGCATGGTGTGGTCGAACGGGTTGGAAAGGGACAGGAGAGCGCTTCCTCCCGCCTGATGCGGTCTCTCAGCGTTCACCGGCATCGTCGATTGCCCCCTTCCACGTTCCCCGCGCCACCGCGGGGACGAAGGCCTCGAGCCCGGCCGGGCGGAAAGGCAGGGTGCGGCCCCGCTCGGCGCTCATGTACGCGGTCATGAGCAGCTCGACCACCTCGACGCCGTCGTCGAACGTCACCTGCGGCGCCTCGCCGCGCAGGAACGCCCGCACCATGTGGCGGTTCTCGGCAGTGTAGCCGTACTCCGACGCCTCGTCGACGACCACCGGCATGGAGCCGACCTCGGCGTTCTGCTTCTCGACGAGGTCCTCGCCCGCCTCTCCTTGCACCGCGCGGCTGAAGAAGAGCTTCACGCCGCTGTCGAGCGAGCTCGCCGACAGCGAGTACTCGGGGCCGAGCAGCTCCAGGCTCAGCCGCAGCCCCGCCCCCACGAAGCCCCACGACGTGGTGGCCTCGCCGACCAGGGGGGCCCCGTCCTCGGCCTCGTACTCGATGGTCACGCTGGCGAAGTCCTCGGCCGGGCGCGCCCGGTAGTCGACCTCGGCCCCCATCGTTTGCCGCAGGCGGGCCGCGTACTCCGGGCGGGTCCACTTCAGCGAGGCGATGCGCCCCGTCACCCGGCGCGGGCGGATCGACGCCCGCGGCGCGCCCGGCGCGGTCAGCAGGTGCCGCACCACCTCGACCGAGTGGCAGGCCATGTCGTTCAGCACCCCGCCCCCCTGCAGGTCGCCGCGCCAGAACCACGGCCGGTGGGGGCCGCTGTGCTCCTCGGCGGCACGCGCCAGGTACGGCCGGCCGGTGAGGGCGGCGCCGCGGCGCCACAGCAGCTCGCGGCCGCGGGCGACGGCGGGCGCGAAGATCTGGTTCTCCAGATAACCGTGGGGGACGCCGGCCTCGGCCGCGAGGGCCCGCATCCGCTTCGCCTCGGCGACGGTGCGGGCCAGCGGCTTCTCGCACGCCAACCCGCGCAGGGCGGCGCCGGCCCGGACCGCGGACACGACGGCCTCGAGGTTCTCGATGCGCGTGTGGTTCGGCCCGCACAGCCAGACCGCGTCGACGGCCGGGTCGGCCGCCATCGCCTCGATCGAGGGAAACGCGCGGGCGTCGCCCACGTCGAGCGCGCGGGCCAGCGCCGCCGCTTCCTCGGCGTTCTCGCGGCGCGGGCTCCAGCACCCGCGCACGTCGGCGTCCCGCACCCCGACCATCGACCGGATGTGGAAGCGGGTGATGAACCCGCTGCCGATGAACCCGATGCCCAGCCGCCGGGGGCTCGCGGCGCCGTCGGTCATGCCGCGTCCTCCCTTTCCTGCAGCGAACGCAGCAGCGACACCACCGCGAGCACCCCGATGACGAGGATCGGCAGCGACGCCACGAGCACCGCCGACCGTACCGCTTCGAGGCTGCCGATGACGATGAGGGCCGCCGGCAGGAAGGCCAGCGCCCCGGCCCAGAACAGGCGGTGGGCGCGGTGTGGATGGGTGCCGGGGCGCAGGTCGCGGGTCGCCGCCGCCGCGATCGCGTACGACGCGGAGTCGTAGGTGGTGGCCACGAAGACGAAGCCGAGGACCAGGAACAGCAGCAGCGGCCACGGCTGGCCGGGGATGGCGCCGAGGGCGGCGGCGATGGCGGTGGCCGCGTCGCCGGCGCGCACGAGGTCGAGCAGCCCGAGTCCCCCCTGCAGGTCGAGCCAGAGGACGCTGTTGCCCCAGACGACGTAGAACGCGGCGCAGCCCAGGGTGCCGAAGCCGGCCATGCCCAGGACGAGCGCGCGCAGGGTGCGGCCGCGGGAGATGCGGGTCACGAACAGTCCCATGAACGGGCCGTAGGCGATCCACCACGCCCAGTAGAAGATCGTCCAGTCCTCCACGAAGCCGGTGTCGGCGAGGGGCTCGGCCCACGTGGTCATGCGGACGAACTCCTGCAGCATGAGGCCTATCGACGACGTGCCGAGCTCGAGGGCGAACCGCGCCGGGCCCACCGCGAGGACCCACGCGAGGAAGACCGCGCCGAGGACGAGGTTGAGGTTGGACAGGCGCTTGATGCCGCGATCGAGGCCGAGGTAGGCGCTGGCCCCGAACAGCCCGACGCAGGCGCCCGTGATGATCCAGGTCAGGCCCAGGGACTGGACGACGTCGAAGAGCCGGGCCGCCACCGCCCCGAGCATCGGCGTGGTGAGGCCGAGCGACGTGCCGGTGCCGCCGATGATGGCGATGATGAAGAAGAAGTCGACGGCGCGCCCGGCGGGCCGTTCCGGAAAGCCGCGGCCGAAGAGGCCCACGAGGGCGCCGGAGAACCGCAGGCACGGGAGGTCGTAGCGGTAGTACGGCCAGGCGATGGCGACTGTCGGCAGGGCATAGAGGCCCCACGCGGCGGGGCCCCAATGGAAGATGCCGTACGTCGCGGCCCACTCGCGCGCGGCGAGGCTGCCGGGCTCGACCCCGAACGGCGGCTGGTCGACGTAGAACGCCCACTCGATGGAGCTCCAGTACATGAGCCCGCCGCCGATGCCGGCGCAGAACAGCATCGCCATCCAGCTCGCGTTGCCGTACTCCGGCTCGGGCGCGCGGCCGAGCACGCGCGAGCCGTGACGGCCGAGGGCGAGCCAGGCGAGGAACCCCAGGGTGAACAGGGTCGCCCACTGGTAGACGAGGCCCAGCTCGCGGGCCAACCACTCGTAGACGGCCGACACGACGGTGCCGGCTGCCTCCGGGGCCATCAGGATGGGAAGGCTCACGCCGAGCAGGCAGAGCAGGGCGAGGCCGAACATCGGCCGATCGACGGCCGGGGAGGCCGGCGGCTTGCGGGGCTCGGGCTGGTCGGGAATGACGCCTCCGGGAATATGACGGTCCGGTTAGTGTACCCGCTGGCCTCCGCGGCACCCGCGGAGCGGGGCAATCCGCGGGGGCTGCGTCGCCGACGGGTAGAATGCTGGCGGACTTCATCACGGCTGGGGAGGGGACGATGTCGAAGCAATGCGCGGCCGGTCGCGTGGTTCTCGCCGCGGCGGCGGGTCTGGTACTCGTGCTGCCGGGTCCGGCCGGGGCGGGGGCGAGTCGGGGGCAGGACGGCGATGCCGGCGGCGTGCGTTGTGCCGTCGAGTGGGCGCCGATGCGCGACGGCGTCAGGCTCGCGACCGAGGTGTACCTGCCGGCGGGTGACGGGCCGTTCCCCGTGATCCTGCAGCGGACGCCCTACAACCGGCGCTCGCCCAACCCCGGCAGCGACTGCGATTCCGGCACCGGGCGCTACTTCGCCGAGCGCGGCTACGCGACCCTCAACCAGGACACCCGGGGCCGCTACCGCTCGGAGGGCGAGTTCGACGCCATGCGGCAGGAGGCGGCCGACGGCTACGACGCGGTGGAGTGGGCGGCGGCACAGCCGTGGTCCAACGGCAAGGTGGGCATGATCGGCGGGTCCTACGTCGGGCTCACGCAGTGGCAGGCGGCGGTCGAGCAGCCGCCGCACCTGGTGGCCATCGCCCCGCACTACAGCTCGTCGGACTACCACAAGGGGTGGACCTACCAGGGCGGCGCCTTCGACCTGTGGTTCGCCCTGAGCTGGACCGCGCAGACCCTCGCCCCCGACACCCTGCAGCGGCGCCTCGAGGCGGGGGGATGCCGAGGGCGCAGGCCCTCGAGGAGGTCGGCGCGTTCGTCGCCGAGGGGCAGGAGAAGCTGCTCGACGACTGGCTCTGGCAGCTGCCCCTCGCCGACTTCGCGGGGTTCCGGCGCAGCGGCAACATCGCCGCCTACTACGACGAGTGGCTCGCGCGGCCGAGCTACGACGACTACTGGGCCCACCTCGACGTCGAGACGAAGTGGCCGCTCGTCGAGGTGCCGGCCCTGATCACCGGCGGCTGGTACGACATCTTCCAGGAGGGCACCATCCGCAACTTCATGGGGGTGCGCGAGGAGGGCGGGACCGATGTCGCGCGGAACGGCACGAAGCTCATCATGCGCGCCCTCTGCCACGCCTGCCCCGGCGACACCACCGCCGGCGACATCGACTTCGGCCCCGACAACGTGCTCGACCTCAACGCGGCGTGGGCGCGCTGGTTCGACTACTGGCTGAAGGGCGTCGACAACGGCGTCGCCGACGACCCCGCGGTGCGGCTCTTCGTGATGACGCCGCCCGACGAGGGCACCGCCGGCGGCGGCTTCTGGATCACCGCCGACGAGTTCCCGCTGCCCGACGCGGTGGAGACGCGCTTCTACCTGCAGAGCGCCGGCGGCGCCAACACGGCCGCCGGCGACGGCGTCCTCTCGGACGAGGGTCCCGGCGGGCCGGCCGACGAGTACGTCTACGACCCCCGCGACCCGGTGCCCACCGTCGGCGGCAACATGTGCTGCCAGAACGGCCTCCTCGCCTCGGGCGCCTTCGACCAGCGCGAGGTCGAGCAACGCGGCGACGTCCTCGTCTACACCAGCGAGCCGCTGGCCGAGGACCTGACCGTCATCGGCCCGGTCGAGGTGCGCCTGTGGGCGGCGTCGTCGGCCCGCGACACCGACTTCACGGCCAAGCTCGTCGACGTGCACCTCGACGGCTACGCCCACAACGTGTCGGAGGGCATCGTCCGCGCCCGGTACCGCAACTCCGACTACCTCGAGTCGTGGCTCACGCCGGGGGCCGCCCACGACTACACCATCGACCTCGGCTACACCGCCACCGTGTTCCGGGCCGGGCACCGCATCCGCCTGGAGATCAGCTCGTCGAACTTCCCGCACTTCGACCGGAACCCGAACACCGGCGCCCCGTTCGGGCAGAGCGCGGACGTGCAGACGGCGACCCAGCGCGTGCTGCACGACGACCTGCACCCGTCGCAGCTCGTGTTGCAGGTCGCACCGAACGTGCGGGCGCCGTAGCGGCGTTCTGCAAGGGGATCGCAGGTGGCGGCGAGCACGCGGCGCCCGGCGGCCCCGTGACCGGCGCCCTCATGAGCGACGCCGCTTCGCTGACGGCCGGATCCGAACTTGGCAGGTCGCGTTTGCGGTGCGGTGCCTGCCGAATGATGTCGTCGCGGTCGGCTCCCGGCCGCGCCCCGGGGGACGGCAACCGTGGTGCGAACGCAGGGGTGCGCGACAAGAGAGTGAGACGCCGTCGGACCGCCGACCCATGGGTGTCAGGGCGGCCATTTCACGAATCTGGCGGTGCACCCCGAATGCGGTGAATCGTTGACAAAAATAGGCATTTTTGCAGATTATCGAGAGTGATGCGTCTCGATACGGCCGTCGAGCTGCTGGGCGCGATGCCCTTCTTCGATCTCTCTACGGTCGTGCAGTTGACGGAGGAATCGCATTCGAGCGCCGTGAATCAGCTTCACCGCTGGAGCCGGGCCGGGAAGCTGGTGCCGCTTCGCCGCGGCATGTACACGTTCGTCGATCGCTATCGTCGCGTTCCCGTCTCGCCGGCCGCCCTGGCCAACGCCCTGTACTCGCCTTCCTACATCAGCGGGCTCTGGGCGCTCGGGTTCTTCGGCCTGATTCCGGAGGGCGTGTCCGTCTACACCAGCGTCACCACGCGCACGCCGCGCAGGTTCGACAATCCGTTCGGCGCGTTCCACTACACCGCCATCAAGCGGAGCTTCTTCTTCGGCTACCGTGCCGTCTCCATCGCCGGCGCCGAGGTCGTGCTGGCCACGGCGGAGAAGGCGCTGCTCGACCTGTTTCACCTGAGCAGCGGCGAATGGGACCGCCCGCGGATGCTCGAGATGCGGTTCCAGCAGACCGGGGTGGTCGACCGACACCGTCTGCAGGCCTGGGCGCGACGCATGGGGAAGCCCCGCATTCTGCGCGCCGTGCAGGTGTGGCGCGAGTGCTGCGACGCGCAGGAAGACGGCGTGGAACTGTGAAGGACCGGGCCCTCGATGCGGCGTCTCGGTTCGACGATCCGGGGCGCAGGCTCAACGCCCTGCGCGAGTATCTGCAGGCCTTCATCATGCGGTCGCTGCACGAGAGCGAGGCCTCGCGGGCGGTCGCGTTCGTCGGCGGGACCGCGTTGCGGTTTCTCGAGGACCTCCCGCGGTTCTCCGAAGACCTCGATTTCTCGCAGGTCTCGTCAGACGGCTACGAGCCCGTGCGCTGGCTGCGCAAGCTCAAGCGGGACCTCCATCTCGCCGGCTTCGACAGTACGGTCCGCTGGATCGACCGCAAGCCGGTGCAGGTCGCCTGGGTCCGAGCCGCGTCGCTGCTGGCGGAGGCGGGCCTGTCCGGTCGCCGGGAGCAGAACCTCTCCATCAAGGTCGAGATCGACACCCGTCCGCCGGCAGGAGCGGCGGTCCGGCGCACGGTCGTCACCCGCCACTTCACGTTCGTGATCGCTCACTACGACCTGCCGTCGCTGATGGCCGGCAAGCTGCACGCGTTGCTCACGCGCCGGTATCCGAAGGGCCGCGACTGGTTCGACCTGGTGTGGTACCGGTCGCGCCGCCCGCCGGTCGCGCCGAACGTGGAGCTCCTCCAGCATGCCCTGGACCAGACGCAGGGCGCCGGCCGCCGCCGGGCCGCGGACTGGCGGCGCCTGCTTCGGGCACGGCTCGCCGACCTGGACACCGGCGTCCTGATCCGCGACGTGGAGCCTTTCCTGGAACGCCCGGCCGACACGGCGCTTCTGGAACGCGTCAATCTCGACGCGGTTCTCGCCGCATGAGCGGCACGCCGCCGGGCGGGTGACCGGACCGTGCCGCTGATCCCTCCAGGGGTCGCCCGGCAAGTCCTGCGGGTGTTGTGTTACTCTCGACACGTGGCGTCTCCGACGGTTGTCCCCGATGTCGTTCGCCTGCCGGCCGGCGAGCCCGCGCCCGCCGGCGGCCCCGACGCCCCGGTGCGGATCGAGGTCGCCATGCCCCGCGATCTCTTCGACCGGCTGACGGAGCACGACGAGGCGCCCCGCTGCCGGTACGACGAGCTCACGGGGCTCGCGGAGTTCGTGGCCGAGCCCGGGGTGGCGCACGAGGGGCCGGCCTGGGCCATCGGCGACTTGGTGTCGTGTGTCCGGTACGTGCTCGCCGAACACGGGCGTCATGTCGGCTGGCAGGCGACCGGTGCGTTGCGCCTGCTGAGCGACGATGGCGCCTTCGAGGCCGACGCCAGCTTCTACTTCGACGTGGCCGCGGCACGCGCGTTGCGAAACCGCGGAATTGTGGGCTACGTCGACGTGCGCACAGGCTTGGCGCCTCCCGACCTGGTGGTGGAGATCGACCGCAGCCGCCGGTCGCGGCACAAGCTCGCCCCGTACTTCCGCATGGGCGTCAAGGAGACGTGGACTTCGGACCGGAAGGACGGCGTCACCATCTGGACGCCTGATGCAGGTGCGGTCGAGGGCTTCCGCTCGGTTCCGGCCAGCGCCGTCCTCCCGGGGTTGACCCCCGCCGATCTCGCTCCGCTCTGCACGAGCGGAGATCCGCGCGAGCAGGCCCGTCATGCCCGTCGTCTCGCCCGCCGTGTGGCCCTGCGGATCCTCGACGCCTCCTCGCGCTGAAGGACGACGCGAACCGCGGGTTGGCTGAGGGCGAAAGAAATGGGAGCCTCGACCGTTGCCTCCGACGTCGGTCGCCGGTCGGCCGGCGAGCTCGCGCCGGCCGGCGGCGCCGACGCACCGGTGCGGGTCGAGGTAGCGATGCCGCGCGCGCTCTTCGACCGCCTGACCGACCACGACGACGCGCCGCGCTGCCGGTACGACGAGCACGCCGGCCTGGCCGAGTTCGTTGCCGTGCCCGACATGACGCATGAGGTGCAGACGATGGCGGCCGGCCAATTCGTTTTCCGCGTCCAGGACGCCCTCGCCGACAGCGGTGTGGAAGTCTCGTGGCGGCCGGCCGGGGCGACGCGACTGTTGAGCGACGACGGCGCGTTCGAGGCCGACGCCAGCTTCTATCTGGACGCTGAAGCGGCGCGGGCGCTCGGTCAGGTGGAGGGCTACGTCGATGTGCGCACCGGCCTGCTGCCGCCCACCCTGATTGTCGAGATCGACCGCAGCCGGCGATCTAGCCGCAAGCTGGCGCCCTACTTCAGGATGGGTGTCGAGGAAGTCTGGACGAACCACCGCCTGGAAAGTGCGGCGATCTGGAGGCCGGACGCCGGGGCTGCCGCAGGGTGCCGGCCCGCCGAGGAAAGCGGCGTCTTCCCCGGCCTGACCCGCGCCGATCTCGATCGACTGTTCGCCCGCGGCAGCCCGTCCGCTCAGGCGAAGTTCTCGCGGGCCCTCGCCCGCCGCGTCGCGGATGCGATGTCCGCTGCAAGGTGACCTTGGTCAAGGTCAGCTCCGTGGACTGATCGTCTTGGGGAGGGTACCCAACGCGGCGGTCAACGCTCATGGAGGTCCTCACGGGTCCACGCGCGAGAGCCGATTCGCGCCGTCGACCGCTCGCTCAGCTCCACGATTCTCCGGCGCGCCTTGCGGGTTCGGCCCTTTCGATTCGCCAGCTCGATGAGGAACTTGCGGACGAGCGCTTCGACGGTCGAGTTCCGTGCTGCCGCGTACAGGCGGACTGCGCGAATCACGTCTTCATGGACGCTGACGGTGATGTTCTTCATGATGGACACAGCGTAAGGTGCCACCGTGTTGCGGCGCCAGTCACGTCGCAACGTGCGATTCCGCTGCTTGTCAACCCACGTCATCCGGCCCTTGCGTCGTGGTCGGCCCGGCGGTACAGTGCGGGGCGAGATGAGAGTCGGATCAATCGCGGCCTTCCTGGGCCTGACCGCGGCCCTTTCCGCTGGCGTCCACGCCGGCGCCCAGCCGGCGGGGCCGAGCCCGGAGCAGGTCGAGTTCTTCGAGACCGAGATCCGGCCGTTGCTCGCGGAGCAGTGCTTCCAGTGCCACGGGGCGGCGCTGGAGACGCCGTTCGGGGGGCTGCGGCTCGACAGCCGGGACGGGTTGCTCGCGGGGGGCGACTCGGGGCCGGCAGTGGTGCCGGGCGATCCCGCGGCGAGCCCGCTCGTGCACCGCGTTCAGGGACGGCCGGTGCTCATGCCGCCGACCGGGGCCCTCGCGCCGGCACAGGTGGAGAGCCTGATTGCCTGGGTCGAGATGGGCGTGCCGTGGCCCGAGGCCGCGGTGGCCGACGCCGGCACGCCGGACCCGTCGGAGCCGTTCGACCTCGACAAGCGGCGGCGCGAGCACTGGGCGTGGCGGCCGGTCGAGCCGGCCGGGCCGCCCGCGGTCGCCGACGAGGCGTGGCCGCGGAGCGCCGAGGACCGGTTCATCCTCGCGCGGCTGGAGGCGGAGGGGTTGGAGCCGGCGCCGCCCGTCGATCGCCGGACGCTGATCCGCCGGCTGTCGTTCGACCTGCGGGGGCTGCCCCCGACGCCGGCCGAGATTGCCCGGTTCGTCGGCGACCCGTCGCCCGACGCCTACGCCGACCTCGTCGACCGGTACCTGGCGTCGCCCCACTTCGGCGAGCGGTGGGCGCGGCACTGGATGGACCTGTTCCGCTACAGCGAGTCGCACGGCAGCGAGGGCGACCCCGACATTCCCCTCGCGTGGCGCTACCGCGACTACCTGATCCGCGCCTTCAACCGCGACGTGCCCTACGACCAGCTGATTCGGGAGCACGTGGCCGGCGATCTGCTGCCCGAGCCGCGGCTCGACGCGGAGAACCGCACCAACGAGTCGATCATCGGCACCGCCCACTACCGGCTCGTCGAGCACGGCTATCAGCCCGTCGACCCGTGGGAGGACCGGGTCAAGTGGGCCGACAACCAGGTCGACGTGGTGTCGAAGGCGTTCATGGGCCTGACCGTCTCGTGCGCCCGGTGCCACGACCACAAGTTCGACGCGATCAGCCAGAAGGACTACTACTCGCTGTTCGGCACCCTCTACGGCGCGCGGCCGACCCAGCGCGCCATCGACGACCCGGCCCTGCTCGAGACCAACCGGGACGCGCTGGCGGCGCTGAAGGAGGAGATACGCGACGGGTTGGCCGACGCTTGGCTCGACGCGGCGGGTACGGTTGGCGCGCGGCTGCTGGAAGAGGCGGCGGCCGCCTCCGAGAATGCGGCTGCGACGGCCCCCGCGGACGCGGCCCCGGCGCGGGTCGCGGGTCGAGACGAGCGCGACGGCGGCGCGCTGGCCGCGTGGCGCGAGCTGGCCGCGGTGGACGACGCGGACCTGCCGCGCGCGTGGGAGGAGCTGCGCGCCCGCTGGCAGGCGGAGCTCGCCGAGCGTGAGCGGTTCAACCGCGAGCATTTCGAAGTGGCGTGGGACCTCGCCGGCCCCGACTACGCCGCGACCGTCGGGCACGGCCTCGGCCGCCCCGACGTGCCGTCGCCCCCGGGCGAGTTCGCCATCGAGCGGCGCGGCGACCGGCTGCTGAACGGCATCTATCCCGGCGGCGCCTACACGCACCTGCTCTCGTCGAAGCACGCGGGGGTCATCCAGACCCCGCGCTTCACCATCGACAGCGACTTCATCAGCTTCCGGGTGCTGGGCGGCGACCTCAGCTTCGCCAACCTCATCATCGAGAACTACGCGGTGCCGCGCGGCGGCATCTACCACCTGCGCTACAGCCCGAAGCGGGACCGGATGACGTGGGCGCAGTGGGACGCCACGTTCTGGAAGGGGTTCAGCGCCTACATCGAGTTCGCGACGCAGGACGACGTGACGCAGTTCACCCTCGACCCCGAGGACGGCCGGCAGACGAACCGGCCGGTGCGGCGCGGCGACGGCCGCTCGTCGATCGGGGTCGGCCAGGTGCTGTTCCACGACGAGGCGGCGGAGCCGCGCGACACCCACCTGCCGGTGCTGCACCTGCTCGCCGGCGACGGGCCGCCGCCCGGCTCGCGCGCCGAGCTGGCCGAGCGCGTCGGCCGCCGCGTGGGCGAGGCGGTGTCCCGCTGGCGCGGCGGCGCGCTGACCGAGACCGAGGCGGCGTTCCTCGACGAGTTCGTGCGCGCCGACCTGCTGCCGCGGTCGCTGGAAGACCTCGTGGCCCTGCGCGCGCCGGCCGCGCGCTACCGCCTGCTCGAACGCGACGTGCCGGTGGCGCGCCGCGCCCCCGGGGTGGTCGAGGAGACGGCGCCGGACCACCCGCTGCTGGTGCGCGGCAACCACAGGACCCTCGGCGAGGCGGTGCCCCGCGCGTTCCTCACCGCGCTCGACGCGCGGCGCTACGAGGACCCCGGCCTGGTCCGGCTGCGTCTCGCCGACGCGATCACCGCGCCCGACAATCCCCTGACCGCGCGCGTCGCCGTGAACCGCGTGTGGCGCCACCTGTTCGGGTACGGCCTCGTCCGCACCGTCGACAACTTCGGGCGGCTCGGCGACCCGCCGACGCACCCGGCGCTGCTCGATCACCTCGCGGCGGAGTTCGCCGGCGACGGCCACTCGGTGAAGCGGCTCGTCCGGCGCCTCGTGTCGACCGCGGCGTATCGCATGAGCAGCCAGGGATCGCCGGAGGCCCTCGCGGCCGACCCGTCCAACCGGCTGCTGCAGCACGCCAACCTGCGCCGGCTCGACGCCGAGGCCATCCGCGACTCGATCCTGTCGGTGTCGGGCCGGCTCGACCCGACGATGTTCGGCCCGTCGGTGCCGGTGCGTTACGCGGAGCGGTACGGGTTGACGGAGGGCGATCCGAACAACGGCCCCGTCGACGGCGCCGGGCGGCGCAGCATCTACCAGGAGATTCGCCGCAACGCGCACAACCCGTTCCTCGACGTCTTCGACCTGCCGCGGCCGGCGACGACGCGCGGCCAGCGCGACGCCACCAACGTGCCTGCGCAGTCGCTGACCATGCTCAACAGCCCGTTCGTCATCGGGCAGGCGGCGGAATGGGGGCGGCGTCTCGCCGAGGGCGAGGCGGGGTCGGTGGAGAGCCGCATCGACCACATGTTCGTCAAGGCGCTGACCCGCCGGCCCTCCGACGCGGAGCGCGCGCGGGTCGCCGGCTATCTCGAGGGCGTGGCGGCGGAGCGCGGTAGCGCGCCCCACCTGCTGCTCTACGACCCGCAGGTGTGGCAGGACGTCGCGCACAGTCTGTTCAACCTGAAGGAGTACCTGTTCGTCCGGTAGGCGAGGTTCTTCCATGTGTCTTGATCCACGCCGTCACCCCGCCCCCAGCCCGTTCATGACGCGCCGGGAGATGCTGCGCCAGACGTCGAGCGGCTTCGGCCTGCTCGCGCTGTCGGCCCTGATGGCCGACCGGTCCTACGCGGGTCTCGCGCAGGAGGCGGGCGACGGCCCGCTGGCCGCGAAGCCGCCGCACTTCCCGCCGAAGGTGAAGAACGTCATCTTCTGCTACATGTCGGGGGGGCTGTCGCACATCGACTCGTTCGACCCCAAGCCCCGGCTCGCGGCCGAGGCGGGGCGGCCGATGCCGTTCCGGACCGAGCGGACGATGTTCAACCAGGACGGCAACATCTGGCCGAGCCCCTGGGAGTTCACCCGTTACGGCGAGAGCGGCATCCCCGTGAGCGCGCTCTTCCCCCACGTCGGCAGTGTGGCCGACGAGCTGACCGTCGTCCGCTCGATGACCGCTCCGTTCATGGAGCACGCCCAGGCCAACTTCTACTTCCACTCGGGCATGCCGTTCAACGGCTTCCCCAGCATGGGGGCGTGGGTGACCTACGGCCTCGGCACGGAGAACCAGAACCTGCCGGGCTTCGTGGTCCTCGGCAGCGGCGGCATCCCGCTGGGCGGCGTCAACATCTTCGGCAACGGCTTCCTGCCCGCCGTCCACCAGGGCTCGTTGCTCTATCCCGAGAACCCCGAGCCCCTCAACAACGTGCGGCCGCGCGAGACGGACCGGCGGCAGCGGGGCCGCCTGGGCCTCATCGGCGACCTCGACGCCGCCTTCGTCGACCGCATCGGCGGCGACCGGCAGGTCGAGGCGGCCATCGACAACTACGAGATCGCCTACCGCATGCAGACCGCGGTGCCCGAGCTCGTCGACCTCGCGGGCGAGACCGAGGCCACGAAGCGCCTCTACGGCATGGACTCGCCCAACGCGTCGACGGCCGCCTACGGCCGCCAGTGCCTGGTCGCCCGCCGCCTCGTCGAGCGCGGCGTCCGCTTCGTCGAGCTCACCATGGTGGGCACCGACGGCATGGGGCAGGCCGCCAACCCGTGGGACCAGCACACCAAGCTGATCGAGGGCCACACCGCCAACGCCCTGACCGTCGACCAGCCCGTGGCCGGCCTCGTCAAGGACCTCCGCGCCCGCGGCCTCCTCGACGAGACGCTGGTCATCTTCTCGGGCGAGTTCGGCCGGACCCCGTTCGTGCAGGGCACCAACGGCCGCGACCACAACCCCTACGGCTTCAGCCTGTGGCTGGCCGGCGGCGGCCTGAAGAAGGGCTTCATCTACGGGCAGACCGACGAGTACGGCTACCGCGTCGTCGAGAACTCGCACACCGTGCGCGATCTCCACGCGACGGTGCTCACCCTGCTGGGGCTCGACTACCGCAACCTGACCTACCGCTTCGGCGGCCGGGACTTCCGGCTGGCCGACGTGGACGGGCACCCGATCCGGGGGATTCTGGCGTAAGTCGCACGGCATCGCTCTTGTTTCCCCGGCGCGGCCGTCACGGAGCGCGACCGCGCTCTGCTCGAAGAAGGCATCGAGGTGATGCAGCAGTGGCGACATCTCGCGTGAGCTCCTGCGAGTGGGTGTCGCTCCACGCGGCCCTGGCCCACTTCGTGACGTTCCGCGGCTCGACGCAGAGCCAGCGGCACATCAGGTAGAGACGCGCGGGCGCCCGGATGGTCGGTGCGGCGCCTGATGCCGGTCACACCATCAGTGTCGCGGCAGGGAGAAGGGAGGGGCAGCATGACTCGAAGACGAGCGCTGGCGGTCGCGGTCGCGGCGATGTCGCTTGCAGGGCCTGCGGCGGCGCAGACGACCGTGGACATCTTCGACACGGCCACGGGCAGGGAACGACTGGGGACCATCGTGCTCCAGGGGGAGGCCGGCGGCGGCGTGCGCTTCACGCCCGATCTCGGCGACATCCTCCCCGCGGGCGATCACGGCTTTCATGCCCACGTGAATCCCGACTGCGGAGCGGGGGGACAGGCCGCGGGCGGACACTATGATCCGGGGGACACGGGCCGGCACGAGGGGCCCGAAGGCGACGGTCACCTCGGCGACCTGCCGCGGCTGGCGTCGGAAGCGGGCCGGGTGGTCACGGCGGTGGTCGCGACGCGGTTGACGATGAGCGACCTGTACGGGCGCGCGCTGGTGATTCACGAGGGCGGGGACAACTACTCGGACTCGCCGGAGCCGCTGGGCGGTGGCGGCGCCCGGCTGGCGTGCGGCGTGGTAGCCGCGGCCGTGCCGGGAATGCCGCCGGCCGCCCTCATGGCGCTGATGGCCTTGCTGCTTGCGATCGGTGCGCACGCCCGCCGGCGTAGCGTTCCGGCCGCGGATCGGGGCTGATTTTCTCGGGGCGCCGGGGTTCAAGGCGCGCGGAGGTGCGGCGGCGCGGCACGGAAGCGATCAAATCGAATATGGCGTATTGCATTTGCACCGCAGGGTCCCCGTGAACGCCTGCTTGCGGCCGGCGGTGGCGTTGTTGGCCGCGGTGCTCGGCGGATGCTCGGGAAACCCGAGCGCACCGACGGACGCGCTGACGTTCACCTTCGACTTCCGGAGCGGGCCGCTGGGGTTCGTCGCCGGCTTCGCGGACTACCCGCCCGGCAATGCAGATATCTACGAGCTGACCTCCGACCACGGCACCCTCCCGCCGCCGTTGGCGCCGGAGCCCGCCCTGTTCATCTCGGGAGTCAACCGGAGCGACGACCTCTTCATGTTCTTCAAGGGACCCGTCGACGGGCTGTTGCCGGGGGCGAGCTACGACGTCACCGTCAGCGTGGAGATCGCGACCGACGTGCCGGCCGGGTGCGTAGGCGTCGGCGGTGCGCCGGGCGAGAGTGTCTGGGTCAAGGCCGGGGCGACCGCGGTGGAGCCGCTTCCGATCCGCGACGGCGGCTACTTGCGCATGAACATCGACGTCGGCAATCAGTCGGCGGGCGGCTCCGAGGGCGTGGTGCTCGGCGACGTCGCCAACTCGAGACGCTGCGAGGAGCCGCGCCGGTGGGAGCGCAAGTCCTTCGAGGGCAGACCGATACCGGCACCGATCTCGGTACCCGCCAGTGGCCGGGCCTGGCTGTTCTTCGGCGTCGACTCGGGATTCGAAGCCAGGACGGGAATCTACTTCACACGAGCGGAAGCCGTGTTCAGGCCGATTTGACTCGATGGTCAGGGAGCGCAATTCCAACGGGTGATTCGGCGAACGTCAGGGCCCCGGGACCGATCGGGGATGACCCCCGTCTTCCCGGGTGTTCACGTAGCCGTTCCGGTCGGGACGATCACGGCGAGGAAGCGGAGGGCCTGCCGAGGTCGCTGCCCTCCATGCGCCGGACGAGCCGGTTCACCGGCTCCTCGCGCCGTCGGCGACCCAGCGTTCGCCCAGCTTGATCTCGAAGGCCGCCAAGCGGCCGTGAGCCTCCACGACGGCGTCCATCTTCCAGTGCCGGCCTTCTCGCGGTATCCGGAACACCTGCGCATCGGGGCCTGGTCGGACGCGAGGTCGCGGAGCTGCTGAACGCGGCCGAGGAACTCGCGGGTCGGCGGTCAGGCGGCGCCGGGTGGCCCGCAGGGCGGCGACGGACCAGGGACGGATCGACGAAGTGTCGAAGCGTTCCCGGCGCTGCCGGAGCGTCGGCGCGACCGGCTGGCCGCGACCAGGCAAGGGCTGGTTCTCCACCACCATGAGCCGGTCGAGCGCGTCGAGGTCGGCCACGGTGTCGGTCTTGACGGGCCGGCCGTCCTCGCCCACCTCGGCGGCCAGCTTCGACAGGGTCACGGGCGTGGCGACGTTGCGGCCAGCGAGCGCAGCAGGCGGCCCACCTTCACGGGGGCGCGTCTTGCCGCTGACTCTCGTGACGTCGGTACGGCGGACCTCGTCGGTAGCCGCGGTTCCGCGCAGGGTTCCCGGAACGACCGGCCGACGTGGCCCGGCCAGCCGCCGGCGCAGACGAGCTCGGCTTCGTCGGCGATCGGCGAGTCTCGGATCGCGGGCCCGTTGCTCGGCGCCGTCGAGAAGTCGCCGCAACGGATCGCCCCGCTGGAGATCGTGTTCTCGCGCACGCTGGACGCGGGCGGATCACCCGAAGGTCGCCCTGGAGAACGACGCGGTGCGCGTGGTCGACGGCGGCGGTGAGGATGCTGGCCGGGGGGCGTCGCCGGCGACCTTCGGCGGGGGTTCCAGAGCCGGTTCAAGCTGCCATTCGTCTCAGCCGCGGCGCGTCTCGTCCGCACCGTTGCCGAGGTCGGCGCCGATCATGCGCCGGGCGTTGTCGTCGGCGGCAGCACTTCGCTGGCCGCCGCCCGCGCCGCGGTCGCGGTCTTCACGAAGCCCGTGGCCCTTCCACGAGGACCGCCCCGGCCGCTTCCACAGCTCGGCCAGTCGGCGTCGAGATTCGGGGCACGAGGTCATGCCGCGAGCCGGAGTACCCGGCGGCGGGTGAGCGCGTGTCGGTCAGCGGTCCGACGTTCGCGGGTGTCGGGTCAGCGGGTATCGCTCGGGGATCTGAACGAGGGTCAGGAATCAGCGCCGTGGAACGGCGCCGCCTCTCGAGGAGGCACAGACTTCCTGGAGGGTCGGTCGGGCTGTGAGCGAGGCTGCAAGCGACGCTCTCCAGACTGGCGGATCGGTGGCGGCGGGCGCGGGCAGCCCGACCGACAATCTGCCCTCGCGAGCCGAGGAGGTTGACATGACCCGTCGATGGTTGGTGCGTTCGGTGGCGGCGATGCTCGCGGCGGCGTGGCTGATGCCCGCTCTCGCCGTCGGTCAGGAAACCGCATCGAGCCCGGATGGGGCGGCGTACCGGACCCCGTGGGGCGATCCGGACCTGCAGGGCGTCTGGTCCTACGCCACGTTCACGCCGCTCCAGCGGCCGGCGGAGTTCGCGGGGCGCGAGCTCCTGACCCCGGAGGAGGTGGCCGCGCAGAACCTGGCCGACGCGACCCGGGCGACGTCCGAACGCCGCGCCGAGCTCTCGGCCGAGCGCGACCTCGCCCTCGCCTACGACCAGGTGTGGTGGGACCGGGGCGAGTCGACCGGGCGCACGTCGCTCATCGTGGACCCGCCCGACGGCCGGCTGCCGCCCCTGACCCCGGCGGCCGAGCGCCGGCTCGCGGCCGCACGCGAGCGGCGCGCCGCCGGCCCCTTCGATTCGTGGGCCGACCGGCCGCTGCAGGAGCGGTGCATGACCTACCAGCGGGTGCCGCCGGTGCCGTCCGGCTACAGCAACGCGTACCAGATCTTCCAGAGCCCCGGGCAGGTCGTCATCCTCAACGAGATGATCCACGACGTGCGCGTCGTGCCGCTCGACGGGCGTCCGCCCATCGACGGGCGCATCCGCCAGTGGAACGGCGACGGCCGCGGGCGCTGGGATGGCGACACCCTCGTGGTCGAGACCACACACTACCGCGACGACACGACGTGGCGGGGGTTCCCGGGCACCCGAGGCCTGCGCGCGGTGGAGCGGTTCACCCGCATCGACGCCGACACCATCGAGTACCGCTACACGATTCACGACGAGGCGACGTACACGCGCCCCTTCACGGTGGAGCTGCCCCTCGTCAGCCCTCCCGGCTACGTCATCTACGAGTACGCGTGCCACGAGGGGAACTACGGAATCGCCAACGCGCTGCGCGGCGAGCGCGTGCTGGAGGCGGCCGCGAGACGGGCGCCGTAGAACGTCACCCCACGCAGCAGGCGCAGGTGGGGCCGTCGCCCGACGAGAAGCTGGCCGTGGCCTGACGGGTGTCGCGCGGCGGCCGGTCGGCCGGTGCGGCGGCGCTGGCCGCGGCGCTCGCGGCTGCCGTGGCGCGGCGGCGTTCCTGGCGGCGCGCCTCGGCTTGGCGCGGGTCCGGTCCCCGGTAACCGGTGAAGATCTGGTACCGGTGGAGACCGATGTCGCCGTCGATGCGGATGGCGTTGGGCCCGTCGGCGGCGAACCGCGAGAACGGCGCGCCGTCGCACAGGATGAAGACGTCGCCGGGGTCGGGCAGGTTGGTCACCCGCCAGCTCGTGGCGTCGCCGCGCCGCTCGGGCGCCGCCGCGCAGGTGCCGACGTGGAGGGCGCCGCTCTCGACGTCGTTCCACGCCTGGTAGATGCCGAGCGACGGGAAGTCGACGCCCTCCACGGTGGGGGCGTCGAACTTGTCCATGTGCGGCGCGTCGAAGGCGCGGTTCCAGGCGTCGCCGTCGCCCACCTCGGCCACCATCATGCTCGCGCTGCGCTGGCCGCGCGGGTAGGCCTCGTTCAGGCCGAACCACCAGCCGAACTTCTCGTCGTGCTCGCCGAAGAAGCGCGGGTCGTACTCGCGCTCGGCCGCCGCGCGCAGCCGCTCCAGGGAGGTGTGGTCGCCGAGCTCGCGCGCCATCACGAGGCCGGTGGCCGAGGCGCGGATCTCGACGCTGGGGTCGTTCCAGCCGAGGGCGTTGGCGGCGGACTCGTAGAGCAGGGTCGCCGTCTCGCGGTCCTGGGGCAGGAGCAGGAAGGCGACGCCGACCCCCGCCCCGGGGCCGCCGTTGGCCTTGTGGTTGACGATGGGGTCGTAGTAGCTGGTGACCCACTCGAGCCGCCCGTCGGGGGACATGCCGATGAAGTTGTCGCGCGCGTACTCCAGCCACCCCTGCACCGGGCGGTGGGTGTCGCGCCCGTAGAGCCGGTCGTACAGGAACATGCCCAGGCCCGCGGAGGCGTTGCAGGGGAACCAGATCTTCGTGTTCTCGCAGTGCGGGCCTTCCGGGCGTTCCCGGTACTGCCGCTCGAGCAGGGCCGCGATACGGTGCTGGTCCCACTCGAAGCGCTCGTCGCCGTAGCCCGTCACGGGAAACGGCCGCTCGTACTTGTCGTCGCCCGAGACGTACTTGTAGATGCCGAGCACCAGGTTGAACCAGCCGCGGAAGAAGAGGTTGCCCTCCGACCCGATCGGATCCGGCGACAGCCCCCACGGCTCGATGCCGTTCGCGGTCCACCCGATGCGGTTGTAGCGGCCGCGGAGCCGCTCGGGGATGCCCGCCATCACCTGCGGAGGATAGTTCTCCCGCCGCGGGTCGTCGCCGATCTGGGTCAGCCAGTCGACGGCCCCCAGTAGGTCGGGTAGCGGCTCGCGAGCCCGTCCGCGATGCGGGTGTAGACCTCGCGCCACGCCGGCGTCTGGTCGGCCATCAGCAGCAGCGCGTACGACGAGTTGTGCAGGTCGAAGCGGCCGTAGCTGGTGACGACGGGGTTGGAGTAGCGGTCCCACCACATGTGGGGTACGCCGTCGGCGTTCCAGTCGTCGGGGGTCGTCGCCTTCTCCCACAGGAAGCGCAGCCAGCCGCGCGTCCGCCGGTTGAGGGTCGGGTGGACCGACCGCGGGGCCTCCTCCAGAGTCGGCGCCTGGGCCGCGGCTCCGCCGGGCGCTGCGGCGAGCATGCCGGCGGCGACGCCCATCTGCTTCACGAACCGGCGCCTTGAGCGGTCTAGGGGAGTGGTCATCGCATCCTCCGGTCGGGCCGGGTCGATTATACCCGCCGCAATCCGGCGCCTCACGCGCGAGAGGAGGCACGCCGCACGGCCGGCATCCGCGACAATCGGCCGGGCCGACAACCGGCCGTGCAAGGCGGAGGAAGGCGGTTCCGGGCGCCGATCCCGATCCGGACGCGGGCGGATTCGGCCCGGGTCATTCTGCCGAGCAAGTCCCTGTGGGAGGAATCGCGAGGGCTCCGCCGCCTGGTACTCGCCGAAGACGCGGCGCCGGGCGGTGTCGGCCAGCACCGCGGTCTCCGCCGCCTGGAGTTGGCTGGCGCGGCGCGTGGCGAAGGCCGGCCATGCCCGAACGGACCCGGGGTCGACCACATCGAGTTCGTGCAATGGCGGCCGGATTGTGCGACGATGGGGCCATGCTGCGTGGGTGGCGGCGGTCCTTCGTGCTCGGGGTCGGCTCGACCCTGCTGGCCGCCGTGGCGCTCTGCCCGTTGATGGCGGCCGCGGCGGCGATGCCCGCCGCGTCGAGCTGTCACGACCAGCCGCGCCAGGATCACCACGGCGACACCTCGCCCGCGTTCACCTGCTGCGCGCCCGTCGTCGCCGCCGTGGCGGCGAACGCCGCGCCCGATGCCGTCGCCGCGTTGCCGCCCGCCGTCGACATCGCGCCGCACGCGTCGCGGCGGGCCGAGTGGCACGCCGACCACCCGCGGCCTCGATCCGTCTCGCCGCCGCTCTTCGTGCAACACGCCTCCCTGCTGATCTGATCGTTCTCCGTCACGGCCGTCGTTCTCTCCGCCCGAGCGTCGGGTCCGGGGCGCGACCGCGCGCCGCCGATCCGCGCGTCGCGCGCACCGCCGGTGTCGTTGCATTCCGCGCTCGGGGGAGGACGCCTGTTCCCCGGAAGCCGTGGTGACCGCGAGGTTTCGCCCACGAGCTCCGGGAATGCGACCGAACACGGGGACGATCCCATGCCTGCACCACGCTCTCGGCCGTCCGCGGCCGGGCTGGCCGCCGCGGGCCTGATGTCGACGCTGGTCGCGGCCCAGCCGGCGCCGCCGGCTGCGGTCGGGCCCGCGTTGCCTGCGGCAGTCCAACCGGGGCCGTCGACCGCGGTCCGACCGTCGCTGTTGCCTGCGGCCCGACCGTCGCTGCCGCCTGCAGTCCGACCGTCGCTGACGGCCGCAGTGCGGCCGGCGCCGCCGCCTGCAGTCCGGCTGGCGCCACCGGCGACGGTCCGGCCCTCGACGTTGGCCGCGGTCCGACCGGTACCGCCGTCCGCAGCCCAGCCGCCGCCCGCGGCCCAGTCGCCGCCCGCGGTGGAGCCGTCGCCGCCGGAGGACGCGCTCGACTTCTACGCCGTCGCGCCGGATCTGCGCGCCTACGTGACGGCGGCGATCGAGTGCAATCCGGCGATACTCGAGTCTCGCGCGCGGTACGAAGCGGCGCGGGAGCGGGCGCCCCAGGTTGCCGCGCTTCCCGATCCGGTCGTGAGCTTCACCCAGGCCCTGCGCAGCGTGGAGACCCGCGTCGGCCCCCAGCTCAACAGCGTCACCCTGACCCAGTCGTTCCCCTGGTTCGGCACCCTGGAGCTGCGGGAGCGCGTGGCGCTGCTGGAGGCGACGGCCCTGCGGCACCTGTACCAGGCAGCCCGGCGGGACGTCGTCGCCGAGGTCAAGGAGGTCTACTACGACCTCGGGTACGTCGACGCCGCGCTCGGCCTCGCCGGCGAAGAGCAGTCGCTGCTCGAGCACTACGAGACCCTGGCCAGCGCCCGCTACGCCACCGGTCAGGGGCTGCAGCAGGCGGTGATCCGGCTGCAGGCGGAGATAACCCGCGTCATCGACCGCCGGCACCTGCTCGACCGTCAGCGCGCGACGCTCGCGGCGCGCCTCAACACCCTGCTCGACCGGCCCGCGGAGGGGCCGGTGCCGGCGGCGGCGCCGCTGGTGCGGCCCCCCGTTGCCGTGGACCGCGACGAGCTCTACCGCCTCGGCGATCTCAACCGCCACGAGCTGCGGGCGGCGAGCGCGCTCATCGAGGGCGGCGAACGGGCCGTGGAGCTCGCGAAGAAGGACGCGCGGCCGGGCTTCACCGCCAGCGTGGGAGTGACCAACGTGGGCCGGCGCGACGACGCCGCCCTCCTGCCGTTGGCCGACGACGGCAGGAACTCGGTCACCGTCTCTCTCGGCATGTCGCTGCCTCTCTGGGGCGCGAGGTACCGCGCGCGGGTCGTGGAGGCGGACGCGGAGCTCCGCGCGCACACCCGGCGGCGCGCGGCGGCGCGCAACGCCATGGAGATGGAGGTCCAGGAGGCGGTGGTCCGCCTCGAGACCCTCGACCGGCAGATCGACCTGCTCGACACGGTGTTGATTCCGCAGACCGAGGAGGCGCTGCGCGCCACCGAGACCGCCTACGAGACGGGCGAGCTCGGCGTGCTCGAGCTGCTCGACATCGAGCGGACGGTGATAGACGTCCGCTCGATGCGCGCGCGCTACCTCTCCGACATCCTCATCGCGCTCACCGCCCTCGAACGGGCGATCGGCACGCGCGTGCCGGGGAGCCCGCGGTGAGACCAGCGTTCGCACCGCGCCTGAACGCCGGCGGCGGGACGGCCGAGGTGCCGCCTGACCAGGCGTGAGGAGGGCGCATGTCTGGTAGTTGCAGCCGGCGGACAACGCAGTCAGGCGGGATGCATCGCCGCTCGAAGCAGGGGGCTTCGCAACGAGCTCCCGGGATCGGGAGGATGCCATGAACAAGGCGATCGCGGTCGGCATCGTGAGCTTCGTTCTCGGCATGGCCGCCACGGCGCTGGTGGTCGTCAATCCGGCAGGTTGGCAGTGGTCTTCGCGCCTCTTCTCCCTCGCCTCGGCGCGCGAGGCAGCGGCGCCGGCCGGCCGCGCGTTGGCCGGCGCGCCCGCCGCGGAAGACGACCGCGAGATCCTGTACTGGCGCGCCCCCATGGACCCCACCTTCACGTCGGACCGGCCGGGGGTGTCGCCCATGGGCATGGACCTCGTCCCGGTGTACGCGGACGGCGGCGGGGACCTGCCGCCGGGCACGGTGCGCATCGACCCGGGCTTCGTGCAGAGCGTCGGCGTCCGCAGCGAGCCCGTCGCGCGGCAGAGCATCGCGCAGACCATCCGCACCGTGGGCACCCTCGCCCACAACGACCGGCAGATCGCCTGGGTCAACACGAAGTACGACGGCTGGATCGAGAACGTCGCCGTGAACTACCTCGGCGAGACGGTCGCGGAGGGGCAGGTCCTCTTCGACATCTACAGCCCGCGGCTCGTCACCACCCAGATGGAGTACCTGCAGGCGGTCGACTACGCGGCGCGGCTCGAGACGTCGGCCTATCCCGCCATCGCCGAGCGCGCTCGCTCGCTCGTCGCGTCGGCGCGCGCGCGGCTCGGCTACTGGGACATCACCGACGAGCAGATCGCGACGTTGGAGCGCGAGCGCACGCCGCGCCGCACCCTGTCGGTCCTGTCCCCGGTCACCGGCGTCGTCGTCGAGAAGATGGACCAGGCGCTCGACGGTATGTACGTCGAGGCGGGCATGAACCTCTACAAGATGGCCGACCTGACCACCATCTGGGTCGACGTCGAGGTCTTCGAGCACCAGGTCGAGGCGATGCGCGTCGGCCAGCGCGCGCAGGTCGAGCTGCCGTACCTGCCGGGACGGCCGTACACCGGGTTCGTGCGCTACCTCTATCCCCACTTCGACGAGCGGACGCGCACGATGACCGTCTCGATCGAGCTCGAGAACCCCGACCTGACGCTGCGCGCGGGCATGTACGCCAACGTGACGTTCGACGTGCCGGTGGCGCGCAACACGCTGGCGGTGCCCGAGGAGGCGGTGATACGCGGCGGCACCCGCGACATCGTGGTCCTCGAGCGGTCGACCGGCACGTTCCAGGTCGCCGCCGTGACCCTCGGCCGGCAGGGCGGCGGCGTCTGGGAGGTGCTGGATGGCATCGAGGAGGGGGACACGGTCGTCGTCTCCGCGCAGTTCCTCATCAACTCCGAGAGCAACCTCACGCAGGCGATCCGGAGCATCGAATCGGGTCCGGCGATGCCCGGGATGCCGGCGGAGCACGTGCACGGCGCGGCGCCCGCGGCGCCCGTGTCCGGCCTGTCGGCGATGCCCGGGATGCCGGCGGGGCAGGTGAACGGCGCGCCACCCGCGTCCGGTGCGCCGCCCATGCCCGGGATGCCGGCGGGTCACGAGCACAGCGCGGAGCCCGAAGCGCCCGCGGCCGGCCTTTCGGCGATGCCCGGGATGCCGGCGGGTCACGAGCACGGCGCGGAACCGGCGCCGGCGCGGCCCGAGGGACCGGGCGGCCCGTCGGCGGGGCCGGCCGGCCGCCGTCACTGACGCGGCCGACGTCGCGGGAGGAGACCGATGCTCGCCAGGGTCATCGAGTGGTCCATCGGCAACCGCTTCCTCGTCGTCGTCGGGGCGGTGTTCATCGCCCTCGGCGGTATCTACGCCCTGCGCGCGACGCCCCTCGACGCGCTGCCGGACCTCTCCGACGTGCAGGTGATCGTCTTCACCGACTACCCCGGGCAGGCCCCGCAGGTCGTCGAGGACCAGGTCACCTATCCCATCACCACGCAGATGCTCGCGGTCCCCTCCGCCACGGTGGTGCGCGGCTACTCGTTCTTCGGCTTCTCGTTCGTCTACGTCATCTTCGAGGACGGCACCGACCTGTACTGGGCGCGCAGCCGCGTCCTCGAGTACCTCAACTACGTCGGCGGCCGCCTTCCCCGGGGCGTCACCCCGACCCTCGGCCCCGACGCCACCGGCGTCGGCTGGGCGTACATGTACGCGCTCCGCTCCGACGACACCGACCTCGCCGAGCTGCGCTCGCTGCAGGACTGGTTCCTCAAGTACGAGCTGACGGCGGTGCCGGGCGTGTCGGAGGTCGCCAGCATCGGCGGCTTCGTCAAGCAGTACCAGATCACCGTCGACCCCAACCGCCTGCGCGCCTACGACATCTCTCTGTCGCGCATCCGGGAGGCCGTCGAGCGGAGCAACAACGACGTCGGCGGGCGGGTCCTCGAGATGTCCGAGGCCGAGTTCATGGTGCGCGGCGAGGGCTACATCCAGGGCGTCGACGACGTGAGGCGGGTCGCCCTCGGGGTCGACGAGTCCGGCACCCCGATCACGGTCCAGGACGTCGCCACGGTGCAGATAGGGCCCGACATCCGCCGCGGGCTCGCCGAGCTGAACGGCGAGGGCGAGGTGGTCGGCGGCATCGTCGTGGTGCGCTACGGCACCAACGTCCACGAGGTGGTCGAGCGGGTGAAGGCGCGGCTCGCGGAGCTGCAGTCGGGGCTGCCGCCGGGGGTGGAGGTCGTCCCCGTCTACGACCGCACGTCGTTGATCGAGCGCTCGATCGACACCCTGCAGCAGAAGCTGCTCGAGGAGATGGCGATCGTCGCGCTCGTCTGCGCGGTCTTCCTGCTGCACGTGCGGTCGGCGCTCGTCGCGGTGCTGACCCTGCCGCTGGCGGTGCTGATGGCCCTCGTCGTGATGTACCTGCAGGGCATCAACGCCAACATCATGTCGCTGGGGGGCATCGCCATCGCCATCGGCGCGATGGTGGACGCCGCGATCGTGATGGTCGAGAACGCGCACCGGCACCTGGAGCGCGACGGCGGTCGCCTGCCCCACTGGCAGATCGTCACCCGCGCCGCCACCGAGGTCGGCCCCACCCTGTTCTTCGCGCTGCTGGTGATCACCATCTCCTTCGCCCCCATCTTCACCCTCGAGGCGCAGGAGGGACGGCTCTTCAAGCCGCTCGCGTTCACGAAGACCTACGCCATGGCCGCCGCCGCCCTGCTCTCCGTCACCCTGGTGCCGGTGCTCGTCGGCTACTGGATACGCGGCCGTGTCCGGCCGGCGGGCGCCAACCCGCTGACCTGGCTGCTCATGGCGCTGTACCGGCCGGTGCTGCGTCTGGTGCTGGCCGGGCGCTGGGCGGTCGTCGTCGCGACGCTGGCGGCGCTGGCCGCGACCGCGGTTCCCTTCTCGCGGCTCGGCTCCGAGTTCATGCCCCCGCTCTGGGAGGGCGACCTGCTCTACATGCCGACGACCCTGCCGGGGGTGTCGATTACCAAGGCGCGCGAGATCCTGCAGCAGACCGACCGCATCCTGCGCACCTTCCCCGAGGTCGAGCACGTGTTCGGCAAGGTCGGGCGCGCGGACACCGCGACCGATCCGGCCCCGCTGAGCATGCTCGAGACGACCATTCAGCTCAAGCCGGAGGCGGCCTGGCGGCCGGGCATGACCCCCGAGCGGCTGACCGACGAGATGAACCGCGCCATCCGGTTCCCGGGCGTCACCAACGCCTGGACCATGCCCATCAAGACCCGCATCGACATGCTGTCGACGGGCATCAAGACCCCGGTGGGCATCAAGATCTCCGGACCCGATCTCGCGGTGCTGGAGGCGGTCGGCCGCGACGTCGAGGCGGTGGTGCGGGAGGTCCCCGGCACCCGATCGGTCTACGCCGAGCGGGTGATGGGCGGCAACTACCTGAACTTCTCGGTCCGGCGGGACGAGATCGCCCGCTACGGGCTCACCGTGGGCGACGTGCAGGACGTCATCCAGTCGGCCATCGGCGGCATGAACATCACCACGACGGTGGAGGGGCTGGAACGCTACCCCGTCAACCTGCGCTACAGCCGCGACCTCCGCGACAACCCCGCGGCGCTGCGGGACATCCTCGTCCAGACCCCGACCCGGCAGCAGATTCCCCTCGGCCACCTCGCGACCATGTCGTTCGTCAAGGGGCCGCCGGCCATCAAGAGCGAGCAGGCGCGGCCGAACGCCTGGGTCTACGTGGACATCGAGGACGTCGACGTCGGGACCTACGTCGAGCGCGCCCGGGAGGCGGTGGCGGCGCAGGTGGAGATTCCCACCGGCTACAGCCTCGGGTGGAGCGGCCAGTACGAGTACATGGTGCGCGCGCAGGAACGGATGCGGCTGGTGGTCCCGATCACGCTGCTGCTCATCTTCCTGACCATCTACGCCAGCACCCGCTCGGTCGCCAGGACCCTCATCGTGCTGTCGGCGGTGCCGCTGTCCCTGATCGGTACGTTCTGGCTGCTGTACGGGCTCGGCTACAACCTGAGCATCGCGGTGTGGGTGGGCATCATCGCCCTGGCCGGCCTGAGCGCGGAGACCGGGGTGGTGATGCTGCTGTACCTCGACCGCGCCTGCGACACCGCCCGGGCGGAGGGACGCCTCCGGACGCTCGCCGAGCTCCGCGAGGCGGTGTTCGACGGCGCCGCCCGCCGCGTCCGCCCGGTGGTGATGCTGAGCGCCACCACCGTGCTCGGCCTGCTGCCCATCATGTGGAGCACCGGCACCGGGGCCGACGTGATGAAGCGCATCGCGGCGCCGATGGTGGGCGGGGTGGTGACGACGGCCCTCGTCGTGCTCCTGGCGTTCCCCGCCGTCTACACGATCTGGCGCGGGTGGGGACTGTCACGGCGGGCCGAGGCGGACGCGCCGCGCGGGAGTCCATTCGGGCCGTAGTCCTCGCTCGGGGCGCGGCACCGGTGAGCGGACCGCATGCCGTTCGCCGTCAGGGAGACTCGATGCGCAAACAGTACGCTCGCGAGACCGCTCAGCTCGATCCTGGCCGACGCCGGCCGGGCAGACTCGAACATCGTTCCAGCAGCTCGCTCCCGGAGGTGCAGTCCACAAGCCAGCCGCCCACGTCGGCCAGGCGGGCCGGGTCGTCGACGTTGGCGAGGAGCTCGGCCAGCCTCTCCGCGGTTCCGGCGTCGAACCGGCGCGCCGCCTGGCGGCACAGCAGCGCCCGTTGCTCGGCGCGGCCCTCCGCCCGTCCCGTGGCCCTCCGCCCGTCCTTCGGCGTGGCCCTCCGCCCGTCCTTCGGTACGACTCGCCGTGCGCATCCGGCGCAGAAAGGGGATGTCCTGCGGCCCGCCGCCATCCCGCGCACGCAGCGCCCGGCCGACGCGTTCGAGTACCAGGATCGTCTTCTCCGACAACACCGGCTCGTTCATCGCCCGGTGGATCTCGGCCGCCGTCCAGCCGGGGAACGCCCGGCTCTCGGGCGCCGGGCGGTAGCGGCCGTCGGGGTGCAACACGTGTATCACGAGGCCCGGCTCGCGGTTCGCGGCCCGGCTCGGGGCGCGCACGTCGGGCACCTCGACCCAGACCTCGGGCAGCTTCCACGACTCGTACATCGCGAGCTTGCGGCGCCGCACGTCGGTCGTGTGGTCCACCTCGACCACCACGTCCGGCAGGGCGTCCTCGCCCACCACGATGGCGGGGCCGTCGGGGCGGTCCCGCCCCGCGTGCAGATACACGGTCTGGTCCGCCTGCATGATCCGCCGCCGCGCGCCGTGCTCGTCCCGCAGCAGCAGGTCCGTCGAGCCGAACGTGTCGATGGGCGAGCCCCGCGCCACCGCGATAAGGGCCGCCATCTGGGCCAGGCGCTGCGAGGGTTCCTCGTGGTAGAGGCCGGCCGCCTCGCATACCATGGCGGTCTCGGTGGCGGCGTCCCAGACCTCGACGCGGCCGTCGTAGTCGTCGAACTCCTCGCGGGAGATGTGCACGGCGCGGCAGCCGGGGAATTCGTCGGGGTCCAGCGCCATCACAACGTCGTCCATGGTCGCCGGAGCGGGCGCGGGGTCGGGCGACGGCGCGGCCGCTTCCGACCGGCGCGCCGACGGCGGAGAGGGGTTGGACAGGGTTGCCGGGTCGGCCATGTGTCGTAGCCTGACTGGAAGTACGGCGTAGCCGGTGTGCAGGGCGCCGGTCCTCCCTGCCTCTCCCGAGAGAGACGTTGCACGATGATCCTGGGGAGAATCACCCCGCCGATCACCAACCGTCTTGTCAAACATAACACAGGCCAATGGTCCGGATGTCGAACGAGACCGATCGCGCGGACCTTGGCGCCGGCAGACCGCGTCGAGCGCGGCGGCGACGCCGGCGCCGCCGAAGGACAGACTGACCGGGCAGCCGCCGGCCGCATGCTGCGAAGCGGTTGCCACCGGGCTCGAACGACGGGAGGCGTCAGTTGGCGGGGCCGCACTGCGCGTTCGGCGCGGCCTTCGCCACTCAGCGCTCGGAACGCATCCAGGCGGTGGCGAGGCTGTCGGCGTACTCGTTCCAGCGGTGGCCGGCGTGGGCGGCGATCCAGCGCAGCTCGCAGGCGGGATGAGCGCGGTAGAGGGCCAGCAGCTCCTGCACGAGCGCCAGGTTCATGATGGGGCCGGACTTCTTCTTCCAGCCCCGGCGCTCCCACCCCGGCGCCCACTGGGTGATGGTGTTCACGCAGAGCCGGCTGTCGGTGAAGACGCGGACCTCGGCGTCCTCGGGCAGCATGCTGAACGCCTCGATGAGGGCGCGCAGCTCCATGCGGTTGTTCGTGGTGTCGGGGTCGTGGCCGTGCTTCTCGGACACGATCTCGCCGTTCTCGACCCACACGACTCCCCAGCCGCCGGGACCCGGGTTGGGCACCGCGCTGCCGTCGGTGAAGACGCCGGAGGCGGGGCCGTCCGTGTACTTGGCGCGGGCCTCGGCCGGGGTCAGGTTCTCCTCGCGCAGGGGGCGCGCGCGATTGGCTCCGCCCCGCCCGGGGCGTGTCGCCGGCGCCTTCTTCGGGGAGGCGGCAGCCTTCTTCGGAGAGTGGTCGCGGCAGTACTTGGGCCGCCAGCCTGGATAGCGGTCCATCGCCGCCTGGGGAACGTCGAACCGTGCCCCGCACACTTGGCACTCGAAGCTCGGCACGGTGCACAGGATACGACAGCCGCCAAGCTACGGGTGGGGCTAGAACGACACCGACATGTTCATCGAGATGGTGCGCGGCGCTCCCAGCCACGCCGCGTTCTCCACGATGGCGGCAAGGTACGAGGCGTCGAAGAGGTTGTTCGCGACCAGCGACACCTCGGCCGACTCGAAGCGGTCCGACAGCGACTCGACCGAGAACGTCAGGTAGGCGTCGACCAGCCAGTAGGCGTCGGCGTACCAGTCGGCGGTCAGGCTGACCCGCCGCGACGACGTGTACTTCCCGGAGATCCCCATGCCGAGGGGGCCCGAGCGGTCGAGCGACAGGACCCACAGCCGGTCGGGCACCCCCGTCACGTCGGTGCCCGGCCGGATGTTCTGCGAGGCGTCGGCCAGCGGGTCGCCGGTGCCGACGTACTGCGAGTCGTTGAACGTCCAGGCGGTGTAGAACGACGTCCGGCCGGGCATCTGCACCGTGGCCGAGAGCTCGACGCCGCGCGTGTCTATGCCGCCGGCGTTGAAGTAGGCGCCGCCGCCGGGAACGAGGTAGTTGGGGCCGGCGGTGGTCGTGGGCCCGAGGAAGAAGATGCGGTTGTCGAAGTCGATGTCGTACCAGGTGGCCCCGAGGGCGACGCTCTCGCCCGAGTAGCGCATCCCCACGTCGACGTTCGTGGCGGTCTCGGGCTCGAGGGCGGCGAGGCTCCGGCCCGGCACCTCGAGCAGCCGGTCGGCGAGCGACCTGAAGTTCTCGGCGTAGCCCGCGAACAGCTCGAGGCCCTCGACCGGGGTCTCGAGAGTCACGCCGCCCGAGAAGAGCAGGTCGGAGTCGGAGTCGACGGCGAGGCCGGGGTCGACGCCGAACAGGTCGTTGCGGGAGACGTTCACCAGGAACTGCTTGACCCCCCCGGAGATGGCGAGGGGCCCCGCGTAGACGGTGTCCTCGACGTACCACTTGAAGACCTGCTGCGGGAAGTCCCAGTCGTACTGCTGCCAGTACGGGTTCTCGTCGAAGGTGACGTTGACGCGCGGGTCCAGGATGCGGTGCCAGTCGCGGCCGAGCATCCGGGTCGAGTCCTCGAGCCAGAGGCCGGCCCGCAGGGTGTTGCCGGCGGCGCCGACGGCGCCCGTCCACTCTTCGTCGAGGGTGAAGCCGAGCCGGTCCTTGCCGTAGTGGCTGTGGCGGAACGACTGCACCGCGGCGGCCCCGGGGTGGCACGCGGGGTCGACCTCGGGCCCGCCCGCCCCGTAGTAGTGGAAGATGAACGACGACGCGCAGCCGGGCTGCGGCGCCACCGCCACGAGGTTCCGGTCGACGAAGCGGATCCGCCCCAGGATGTCGCCGCCCCGCACGGGCGGTCCGCCCATCAGCTCGGACTCGGGGCCGCCGCCGTCGTCCGTCACGTCGACGATGAACGGCGGCAGCCAGTCGCCGCGGCCGCGGTTCCGGTGATAGTAGGCGCCGGCGCTGAGGGTGGTGGCGTCGTTGAGCGCCCAGTCGGCCTTCAGATAGCCGAAGGTGTTCTTGCGGTAGGTCGACCAGCCGCGCCGGTAGAACTGGTTGAGGTACGGCACCCCCGGCCAGTCGTCGATGAGGCGGTCCCAGCGGGGGGCGGCCGCGAAGTCGGCGGCCGAGTAGAGGCGCTGGTAGACGTCCTCGCGAATCTGATCGTAGGAGAAGTACGACGTCAGCTCCAGGCGCCCGTGCGACGAGGCGAGCTTGGCCGCGAGGTGCTCGCGCTCGTTCCGGGCCGCGCCGTGCACCCAGTCGGTGGCGGTCTGCCGTCCCGCCGAGAGCCACGCCAAGGTCTCGCGGTCGAAGAGCGAGCCGGTGTCGACCCGCATGTAGTAGCGCTCGCCGTCGTTCTCCCCGAGGGTGACCGACGCGGTGTAGGTGCGCTCGGTCTCGGGGGCGTCGGTGAGGAAGTTGAAGGTGCCGCCCAGCGCCTCGACCGAGCGCGAGGCGACGTCGGCGGTGCCCTGCGACACCTCGACGCCGCCGAGGTTGGCGGGGTCGACGAAGCGGTTGGCCTTGGCCCCGCTCCAGTAGTCGGAGGTGCCGTTGGGGAACCCGTCGATGGTGGTGCCGATCTGCGCCTCGTTGAGGTTGGTCTGGAAGCCGCGGACGGCGACCGAGCTCGACCAGTCGTCGAACCCGTAGGTGTCGCCTTCCTGCACCGACACCCCCGGGAGGTTGTCGACGACGGCGACGACGCTGGTGATGGCGGCCTGCTGCTCGAGCATCGGCTCGGCGACGACGTTGGTGGCGAAGATCGTCGGCTCGTCGGCGATGACGGACACCGCCTCGAGCAGCCGCTCGATCTCCAGCACGACGTCGAGCGAGGCGGCGGCGCCGGCCTCGACCGTGACCTGCATCTCCCGCGGCTCGAAGCCGGGGAGGGTGAACCGCACCACGTACTCGGCCGCCGGCAGCATGTCGAAGACGAAGCGGCCGTCGGGTCCGGTGACCTGCAGCCGGGCGGCGGGAAGGGGCGCGCCGGTCACCGCGACGGTGACGCCGGGCAGGGCGCCGCCTCCGATGTCGGAGACCGATCCGTCGATCGTGCCCGTCGACTGCGCGAGGGTCCGCGGCGCCGGCAGCAGGGGCGAAACGACGAGGAGACCGGAGATCAGTGCGGTCTGCAGTGGGGAACGGAGCAATGACGTCATCGGCATCTCCTCGGGGCCTCCGGAGCTGGTGGGGCCTTCCATCGTCTTGCTGCCGGTCCGAGCTCAGAGGCGGTGGCGGAACGACACGCGGATCGGGGCACGCACGCCTGTCTGCTGCTCCCTCCTGAAGCGTCCATCACGCGTGGGTCGAGTGCCAAGTCGGTCGGTAGTGGCAGTTCTGACACTATACAGCGCCCGCGGCACAGCGCCCGCGACTCCCTCCTGAAGCGGTCGCGTCCACCACGTGCGGGTCGAGTGCCAAGTCGGTCGGTAGTGGCAGTTCTGACACTACACAGCGCCCGCGACGAACACGGTGGGCCGGGAGGTAGTGGACACAGGTGCACCGAAAGCGCCTCTTCCGGGCCTCGAAATCGAAACGAACGGCTCAGTACCGGAACAGGTACGACAGCTTCGTGAAGAACGCCCGGTTGGTCTGCCGCAGGGCGGTGGTGGGGAACCGTACCGCGTCGAACAGGTCGCCCTGCTGATAGTGGTCGTCGTAGCCGATGAAGAACACGGTGCCGGCGTTGACGCGGTAGGTGAACAGGACGTTGGCGCCGAGGGTCCGGTTCAGCGAGTTGTACTCCATGATGTTGCGGAGGGCGAGCCGGTTGGTGAGCTGGTAGGTCGTGAACGTGCGCAGGATCTTCACGTCGAAGACCAGCGCCTCGGTCATCGGGTCGTGCAGGCGGCTGGTGATGAGGGTCACGTCGGCGCTGAGCCGGCTCGTCGGGCGCAGGTTCGTGAACACCGTGGTGTTGACGGACCGGCCCAGGAACGGGTCGTCGCCGTAGCGGACCTGGTCGCCCCAGTTGAGGAACCCCCCGAACGAGACCTTGCGGCTGGCGCTGGCGCCGCCGCCGATGAACGCCGAGGTCTTGAGGAAGTCGATGCCGCCGTAGCGCTCCATGTCGCGGTTGACATTGGCGACGGTGATGATGCCGTTGGCCAGGGTGGCCCGCACCCCGAGGCCCGACTGCTCGTCCTGCAGGATCCCCCCGAAGTCGTAGATCCGGCCGTAGCTGGCGAAGGGGCCCCAGTTGATCACGAGGTTGTCGGGCCACCACTGGTAGCCGGCGTTGGCCCGGGCGCTCCGGGTGTCGACGCGCTGCACGAACCCGGTGTCGGTGCGGAAGTCCGGGTCGACGGTGTCGAACGACGCGCCGTAGCTGAGGTTGCGGCCCTGCCGGTTGTAGGCGACGTGGGCGGTGGGTCCGGTGCGCTCGGCCCCCTCGTCGTCTCGGTGCTGCGACCCCGCGTAGAGCATCGTCAGCGACGACGTGCGGCCGAGGCGGAAGCGGCCGTCGACGGCCGCGACCCGGCTGTAGGCGTCGAGGAACTCCCGGCCCGTCGCCATCATCCCCACCGACGACTCCGCGTACAGGTCGTAGCGGGCCCGCCCCACGAACACCTGCGACGTCTTGCCCACGGCGTCGAGGGGCAGGCCGTCCCGCCTGCCCGCCGCCTCGTCGTTGGCGACGAGGACCCCGAGGGTGGTGTTGCCGACCTTGCCCGTCAGCTTCCCGCCGTAGCGCGGATCGATGATGGTGCGGGTGTGCAGCAGGTTGACCTGCCCCGGCACCGTGAAGACCTCCTGGCCCTCGAGGAAGAACGGGCGCAGCTCGGGGAAGAAGAGGGGGAAGCGCTGGTTGACCTCGATCTGCGGGGTGTCCGACTCGATCTGCGAGAAGTCGGGGTTGTAGGTGAAGTCGGCGGTGAGGTTCGGGGTGACCCCGTACTTCAGGTTCAGCGCGCCCTCGGGCTGCGTGGCCTCTTCGAACGCCCCCGTCCCGGCGTCGAGCGACCCGATGCGGATGGCGGTGACCGTCGGCAGGATCTCCAGGTTGCGGCTCGTCGACAGGCCCGTGAGCCCGTCGAGCAGGCCCATCTGGGTCAGGAAGCCGGCCAGCCCGCGCGAGACCGGGGACCACACGTCGGCCTCGTCCTTGCCGAAGATCGTCCGCACGATCTGGAACCCCCATCGGTGGGGCTCGCCCGGACCGCGTTCGGGATAGCGGAGGCTCTTGAACGGAATGGCCATCTCCGCCGTCCAGCCGTCGGCGGCCAGCCTCGCCGCCGAGTCGAAGAGGGCGTCCCACGACAGGTCGCCGGTGGGGGGCGCGCCCAGCGACGCGGCGAGCGCCGCGCTCATGCCTCCCCGCCCGCTGCCCGGGGTCCGGCCCCCCCGCCGCCGGGCCGTCCGCCGCCCCCGCCGCCGCCCCCGCCGGGCATGCGCTCGGCGCTCGACTCGAGCAGCGAGTCGGCCTGCACCCCGTAGCCGTTCACCGAGAAGACGTAGGCGCGCTGCTGGTCGAGGAACGGGTCGAAGTAGACGGCCACCGTGTCGTCGATGAACGTCTGGTCGCGGTCGGCCCGGTTGGCGCGGATCAGGGCGGGGTCGGAGTAGTGCGCCCGGATGCCGAAGTAGAGGTTGTCGTTGTCGTAGGCGATGAGGACCTCGGTGTCCTCGGTGGCCGGGGCCCCGTCGAGGGGGCGCTGCTGCACGAAGTCGGCGATGCGCGTGGCCCGCTCCCAGACCGGGTCGTCGAGGGTCCCGTCGATGCGGGGGGCGGCGGCGGTGCGCTCGGGACGCACGCTGGGGCGGCCGGTGAGAATGCCGGCGCCGCTGGCGATGCCGAGCCCGGCCGTCCCGCCGGCCGGGGCCGGGACCGCGGCGCCGCCCGAGGCCCGGCCCGGGACGTCCCCGCCGGCCGGCGCCGGGTCCGCCGTCGGCAGGGGTGTCGAGGGAGGGGCGGAGAAGGGAAGGGGCGGCTCGCCGCGAGGCCTCGGCGGCGGGGTGTCCGCCCGCCGGCGTCCGGCGGCGGGAGGCCGGCCCGGCTGGAGCATTCCGGTGCGGAATCGTCCCGTGGACAGGCCGGCCGCAAGCTCGCCGGCGATTCGGTCCTGCAGTGCGAAGATCTCGTGCCGCTCGCCGTCGACCCTGACCGCGTGGAGCACGACGGCCGAAGGCAGGTCGACGATGCGGGCGTTGACGCGGAGCCGCTGCCCGATCTGCTGATAGCTGCCGGTGACCGCCCGGCGTGCGCCGAGCCGGCGGTGCAGCCGCCCGAGGTCTCCGGCCGGGTCGTTCGCGGCGCCGGCGAGGGGTAGCCGGCCGACCACGGTCAGGCCGCGCGCCTCGAGCTCGGCCGTCAGCGTCTCCGCGATGCCTTCGCCCAGCCAGGCGTCTTCGGGGTCGGGCGAGAGGTTCGTGAACGCGAGCACCGCGATGGGTTCGGAGCCGCCCGGCGCGTCCGGCGCCTGCGCCCTGACGCCGCCGCCCGAGCCCGCCAGGGCGGGCAGGAGGCAGACGGCGGCGAGGGTGCGTGCGAAGCGGGTCATCGATTCTCCGGGTGCGGGGGCCGGAAGGGGCCCGCGGCGGTGACGCCAAACAAGCGATCGTAGTCCATTCGGCGCGCGGAGACACGCCGGACTACGCCGGACGCCGCCTGGAACAGGCGGTCGCGGGCCGCCGGTGGCTTCCGTGCCGATGCGTTGACCCGGCCCGGACGGCCGTGCCGTTCGGTTCGGCGTCGCGGTGATGCAATCGATGGCTTCCGTGGCAATGCGTCGACCCGGACTGGACCGCCGTGCCGTTCGGGTCGGCGCCGCCGTGATGCAATCGATGGCTTCCGTGGCGATGCGTCGACCCGGACTGGACCGCCGTGCCGTTCGGGTCGGCGTCGCCGTGATGCAATTCCTTGTCGCGAAGATCGGCGGTGGGAGATAGCATGTGCACGGTTCGGTTCGTGCACCTTCCGCGAAAGGACGCCGTGATGCCCGCAAGACCGTCGATCGCCCGCGCCGCCGCGTGCCTCGCCGCCGCCGGGACCGCCCTGTTGGCCGCCGCGCCCGCCGCGGCGCAGCTCCGGCCCGATCCGCCGGGAACGGCGGCGCTCGTCCGGCTCGACGAGCCCCGCATCGCCCCGCTGCCGGAGTCGCAGTGGACGGACGAGCACCGCGCCCGGGTGGACCGCTGGGCCCCCGAGGTGCGCATCGGCAACGCCTTCCGAACGCTGCTGCACGTGCCCGAGCTCGTCGACGCGGTCATGCCGTTCCGCGTCTACATCACCCGCGAGACGACGATTCCCCCCCGCCACCGCGAGCTGCTGATCCTGCGCACGGCGTGGCTCACGCAGAACCGCCATCTGTGGGCCGACCACGCGCCGACGGCCCGCCTCGTCGGGCTCACGGCCGACGAGGTGAGCCGGATCGCGGAGGGACCGGCCGCGCCGGGGTGGTCGCCCTTCGAGGCGACGCTGCTGCGGCTGGCCGACGAGCTCTACCGCAACTCGTCGGTCCGCGACGCGGTGTGGGCCGCCCTCGACGAGCGCTACGACCTGCTCGAGCTCGTCGACGCGGTGATGACCGTCAACCAGACCACCCTGCTCGCGATGCTGCTCAACTCGTTCGGCGTCCAGCCCGACGCCGACGCCCTCGCCCGCTGGCCGGCCGACGTGCCCTGGCGGCTCGACGTGGCCGACCCCGAGCCGCCGCTGCGCGAGCCGCGGGTGGCGCCCCTCGAGGGGCCGGGCATCCGGGTGGGCCGCACCTTCGGGCGCCATCCCCGCATGCAGGCGGCGCGCAGCGGGCAGTCGGGCTACGTGAACCGCGTCTCGCCGCTCACCCCGTACTACCGCGAGCTGCTGATCCTGCGCATCGGCTGGAACTGCCAGGCCGTCTACGAGTGGGCGAAGCACGTGGGCAGCGTGGGCCGCGCCCGCGACCACGGCCTCGAGCCGGAGCGCATCGCCCTCGGGCGCGACGCGGGGTGGGACCCGTTCGAGCAGGCCCACGTGCGGGCCGCCGACGAGATCTACCGGGACGGTATCATTGCCGACGACACGTGGGCGGACCTGGCGTCGCGCTACGACACCCGCGAGATGATGAGCGTGGTGATGACGGTGGCCAACTACCGCCTGGTGTCGATGTCGCTCAACGTCCTGGGGGTGCAGCCGCAGGAGACCGACGAGCTCTTCCCGGCCGAGGCCGTCGCCGCTCTGGCCGAGCTGACGAGGTAACTGCTGCGACCGCGCGACCTTCGGTCGCGTTGGGAGTTTCGCTGGCGCGAAGCTCCTGCGCGCCGGCTCCCATGTTCGAGAGTGTGACTGAGGTGACCATGAACCGCCGATCCGTAGACCGACGCACGTTTCTGTCCGCGTTCGCCGCCGGGGCCGTGGGGGCGGCCGGCGCCGCCGCGCCGCTGCTCGCCCGGCAGCAGCCCGCGATTCCGCCCTATCAGCCGCGCGACTGGTCGGGGAACACGCCGCTCCGCTATCCCGATCCCGACATCATCGCCCTCGACCCCCGGTTCCGCCGCTACATCCTGTTCAACACCCCGATCCGCCGCCACTACACCGGCACCCTCTGGGCGGAGGGTCCGGCGTGGAACGGGGTGGGCCGCTACCTGGTGTGGAGCGACATTCCCAACAACCGCCAGATGCGGTGGATCGAGGACGACGGCCGGGTCACCGAGTTCCGCAACCCGTCGGGCTACAGCAACGGCAACACCTTCGACCACGAGGGCCGGCAGCTCTCGTGCGAGCACGGGGGGCGCCGGGTCGCCCGCTACGAGCAGTCGGGCGAGGTGACGGTCATCGCCGACAGCTACGAGGGGCGGCCGCTGAACTCGCCCAACGACGTGGTGGTGCATCCCGACCGCAGCATCTGGTTCACCGACCCGCCGTACGGCGTGCGCGGCGACTACGAGGGCTTCCGGGCCGAGGCCGAGCTGCCCCTGTCCGTCTACCGGGTCGACGGGCAGACCGGCGAGATCGCGCGGGTCACCGACGACATCGGGGCCCCCAACGGCATCTGCTTCTCGCCCGACTACGACCGGCTCTACGTGGCCGACACCGGCAGCGGGCGGGAGATCCGGGTCTGGGACGTCGACGGGACCCGCCTCCGCAACGGGCGGCGGCACGTGCAGCTCACCATGCCCGGCGATCCGGACACCATCTCGGGGGCCGACGGCATGCGCTGCGACGTCGACGGCAACATCTGGGCCGGCGCCCGCCCCGGCGTGCAGATCGTGGCCCCGGACGGCGACACCATCGGCGTCATCCGGCTCCCCGAGGTCTGCGCGAACGTCTGCTTCGGCGGGGCGAAGCGCAACCGGCTGTTCATGACGGCCAGCCAGTCGCTCTACTCGGTGTACGTGGGGGTGCGCGGCGCGGGGATCGCGTAGTCGCGGACGCCGTTGACGAAGACGTGAGGAGGTTCGGGATGACAGTTCGTGCCTGGTTCGTCGCATGTGCAAGCGTCGTGGTGCTGTTCGGGGCGGTGGAGCCGGCCCGCGCGCAGGTGGAGGAGCTGACGCCGGTCACCGACGCGGTGCTCCAGGATCCCGACCCCGCCGACTGGCTGAGCTGGCGGCGCACCCTCGACGGGTGGGGCTACAGCCCCCTCGACGAGATCGACCGCGGCAACGTCGGCGAGCTGCGGCTCGCGTGGTCGTGGGGCATGGAGCCCGGCGTGTCGCAGACGACGCCGCTCGTGCACGACGGCATCCTCTACCTCGCCAACCCCGGGAACGTGGTGCAGGCCCTGCACGCCGGCAGCGGCGACTTCATCTGGGAGTACCGGCGCGAGATGGAGGAGGCCCGCCGGCCCGCCGCCCAGATGCGCAGCCTCGCCATCTACGAGGACCTCATCATCCTGAACACCGTCGACGCCCACGTCGTCGGCCTCGACGCCCGCACCGGCGAGGTGCGCTGGGAGACGCCGGTCATTCCCGAGGAGGAGGGCTACGGCTTCTCGAGCGGCCCGGTCATCGCGAACGGCGTCGTCGTGGCCGGCCTGCGGGGCTGCGAGCGGTTCCGCGAGGACACCTGCTACATCGTCGGCCTCGACGCCCGCACCGGCCAGGCCCTCTGGCGCACGTCGACCATCGCCCGGCCCGGCGAGCGCGGCGGCGACACCTGGGGCGACCTGCCGCTCTTGTTCCGCGCCGGCAGCGACGCGTGGATTCCCGGCAGCTACGACCCCGCGACCGGCCTCGTCTTCTACGGCACGGCCCAGGCCAAGCCGTGGTCGCGCGACGCCCGCGGCACCGACGGCGACGCCCTCTACAGCAACTCGACCCTCGCCCTCGACCCCGCCACCGGCGAGATGGCGTGGTACTTCCAGCACATCCCCGGCGACAGCCACGACATGGACGAGACGTTCGAGCGCATCCTCATCGACTACGACGGCAAGCAGTCGGTGTTCAGCATGGGCAAGCTCGCCATTCTCTGGGAGCTCGACCGGGCGAGCGGCGCGTTCACCAGCGCCGTCGACCTCGGCTACCAGAACCTGGCCGACGTCGACCCCGAGACGGGCGAGTTCACCTACCGCGAGGGCATGGTCTCCGGCGTGGGCGAAGAGCTCTTCTTCTGCCCCAGCACCGGCGGCTTCAAGAGCCTCCGGGCGATGGCCTACCATCCCGACACGACGGCCCTCTACATCCCCCTCAACCTCAACTGCGAGACCGCCGCGTTCGGCCCCGTCGAGCGCCGGCTCGGCGGCGGCGGCACCGGCGGCGTGCGCGGCCGGCTGAACCACTTCCACCCCGACGCGCCCGACCAGATGGGCGAGTTCCAGGCCCTCGACATCCGCACCGGCGAGACCCTGTGGAAGCACCGCCGCCGCGCTCCCTACAACACCGCCGCTCTCACCACCGCCGGCGGCCTCGTCTTCGTCGGCGACTGGGAGCGCTACGTCTTCGCCTACGACGCCGCGAGCGGCGAGCAGCTCTGGCAGACCCGGCTCACCACGATGTCCAACGGCTATCCGATCACCTACGCGGTCGACGGCAAGCAGTACATCGCGTTCAGCGCCGGCGGCCCCCTCGGCGGCTCGAGCTGGACGAGCATCCTGCCCGCCGACCTGCTGCGGGAGATGCGGAACCCGCGCCAGGGCAACGCGCTGTTCGTGTTCGCGTTGCCGTGAGGGATTGGCAACTCGATAACGCGGCTGCTGCCAGCCGATCGGACGACAGCAGGTATGGCAGATGCCAGCGGCTGGTGACGGCGCCCGGACCCGGCAACGTCTCGAGAGCCGTCACCGAATGAGGTAGATGCCGACGACCGGCCACTCGTCGGACTCGGACATCGCCGTGACTCGCTCGCGGGCGTTCGGCCGCAGCTCGTAGACGCCGTCGAACTCGAACACGAAGTAGTCGCCGGGCGGCGCATCCGGTATCGTCGTCAGGCGTTGCGTGCTGCTCAGCGTACGGGACTCGAAGGCGCCCAGCAGGGCCAGCCGGTCTTCCATGAGGAGCCGAAACTCCTCGGCCGTCACGCCCTCTCGGAAGAGGCTCGCGGCAGCCTCGTAGGCCTCCGAGAAGTCTCCCGCGTCGAGCAGCGACAGCCATGCCTCGACCGATTGCCGCGCCGCGTCCTCGTCCGACCGCATGTCGGTCGGGGGCGTGACAGGAGTCGTCGGCGCTGTCGGACTGCCGCCATCGCCGCCGCATGCCGCGAGCGCGGCTGCCACAACGGCCAATAGCACCGCCGCACACGTCCCGTGTCGTGATTCCATCTCCGCGCCTCCGTTCGAGTCAGCTTTCTGCCGGTATGCCCGCGGCGACCAGCCCGCCGAGCACTCGGATCAGCAGGAGCTTCGTCGCCACCTCCCCCGCGATGACCGCCGCCGCGAAGATCGCCACCGCCCGGACGCCCCGCTGGTTGCAGGAAACGGCGAACGCCTTCCACATCAGCCAGACCGTCCAGATCATGCAGGCGCTGGCAAGCAGCCCGGCGACGAGGGTCGCCGTGGTCAGCGTCACTATCCGGCCGTCGGCCGCGGCGGCGGCCAGCTCTGCGTTGCCGTCGCGAACCGGCGCCGGCACGCACACCAGGGCGGCGAGCAACAGCGGGGCGCGCGCCAGCGCCTGCGTGCCGACGACGTCGACGAGGCGGACGGTTCGCGGCGCGACGAGGAGCGCGACCAGAGCAAGGAGCACCGAGATCACGGACCAGTTCACGAGGCCTTCGACCACGGGGACCCAGAACGACACGCGGTAGCCGGGGTGGAAGTCGAGCAGTCCGTCGAAGTGCACGCCCCCAGCGGCCGCCACCAGCCCGCTCACGACGATGACGCTCGACCCGATCGCCAGCGCCTGCTCTCCGCCGATTCGGACGAACGGATTGAACAACCACCGGGCGGCGGTCATTCGTCGCGCGAGCCCCGCGCTAGTCGTCTCCTGCATCGGAATCACCTCCTCCACCGCCGGCGTCGACTCCGGCCGGATCTTCGGCCGCCTCGTTCGCCAGCGCCTCGACGTTCGCGCCAAGGCGCGCGATCAGCTCATCGAGCCGGTTCCGGACGGTCGGGTACGACACGCTGTACAGCCTCGCCATCTCTTTCAGGCTGCCGCTGCGCAGGACGAAGGCAAGCGCGAACTGTTGGTCCTCGCTGCCGAGCCGCGCCAGCGCGGGCAGCAGGAAGTCGCCGTGCACCGTGGTCCCGCAGGCGGGGCACGCGAGCTGCGCCACCCGCAGGTCGCCGCTGCAGCTCGGGCACGACGCGGGCAGCCGTCCGCGGGGAGGCACGTCGCATTGTGGCACGAGACGATATTTTATTCAATACTAGTTAAATAAAATTGAGATTTACTGTCATATACATGATCCATGGGTGCGCTCGGCGTCCGTCCGGGCGGTGTCCCATATGGGCGTACGTGGACGGGCGCCTCGTTCAGGCCTTGCTCTTCATGCTGCAACGGGTTTACGGTTTGCCCGGGATTCCCGGCGTAGTCTCGGCGGGGCGCCACGGGACGCGCACCGGCGACGGTCGGTTCGGGGCTCGGTTGCCTGCCGCCGGCCGGCCCGGGCGTCGATGGACGAAGTGGAGGGGGGCGTTCCTGCGGTGCGTACCTTCGAGCTGACCAGCGAGTTGATGCTGCCACGGCCGCCGGCCGAGGTGTTCCCGTTCTTTGCAGACGCCCGGAACCTCGAGCGGCTGACGCCGCCGTGGCTCCGCTTCGCCGTGCTGACGCCGGGGCCGATCGAGATGCGGCCGGGCGCCACCATCGACTACCGGTTGCGCCTGCGCGGGGTGCCGATCCGTTGGCGGAGCGAGATCACGGCGTGGGAGCCGCCCCTCCGGTTCGTGGACGAGCAGCGGCGCGGTCCCTACCGGCTCTGGGTCCACGAGCACCGCTTCGAGGAGCGGGAGGGGCGGACGCTGGCGAGCGACCACGTGCGCTACGCGGTCTGGGGAGGGCGCATCGTCGACCGCCTGCTGGTCCGCCCCGACCTCGAGCGCGTCTTCGAGTATCGACGCACGGTGCTCCGGGAGATCTTCGAGTCGGCCGATTCTTGAACCCCGCTCGCCTGCCGAGCGGCCGCGACGGCGGCTCGCTCGGCCGCCCAGGCTCCCCCTCGGGGGACGGAGCCGCAGGCGACGACTGGCGGGCGTGCCCCCGGTCGCCGGGGGGCAGGCACCGAAGCCGGTCGTCGTCGATCAGGTGACGCCCGACTGGGAGACGGGTTGCCGGCGGGCCGCGGCTCTCCGCGGCCCGCCGGGCTTCGGACTACAAGGCTGACCCGCGCTCGTCCTACAGGCTGAACCCGCGCTCGTCGTGCAGGGCGAGGTCGAGGCCTTCCGATTCCTCCTCGGCCGTGACGCGCAGCCCCATGGTGGCGTCGAGCGCCTTGGCGAGGATGAAGGTGAGCACCCCCGAGTAGGCGATGGTGGCGGCGGCGCCGATGAACTGCAGGCCGAGCTGCGACCCGATGCCGTTGTCGAGCCCCGAGCCCCCGAACGCCTCGGCCGTGAACACCCCGGTCAGGATGGCGCCGATGAAGCCGCCGACCCCGTGGACGCCGAAGACGTCGAGCGAGTCGTCGTAGCCCATCTTGCGCTTGAGGCTGCTCGCCGCCCAGTAGCAGATCACGCCGGACGCGAGGCCGATGGCGAGGGCCCCGACGGGACCGACGGTGCCCGAGGCGGGGGTGATGGCGACGAGCCCCGCCACGGCGCCGGTGGCGATGCCGAGGACGCTCGGCTTGCCGTGGATCATCCACTCCGTCGTCATCCACGCCAGCGCCGCGGTGGCGGTGGCGATGTGGGTCACGGTCATCGCCATGCCCGCCGTGCCGTCCGCCGCGAGCTGGCTGCCCGCGTTGAACCCGAACCAGCCGACCCACAGCATCGAGGCCCCGACCACGGTCAGTACGAGGCTGTTGGGCGCCATCGGCGTGGTCGGATAGCCCTGCCGCTTGCCGAGCACGATGCAGAGCACGAGGGCGGCGATGCCCGCGTTGATGTGGACGACGGTGCCGCCCGCGAAGTCGAGCACCCCCATCTCGCCGAGCCAGCCGCCGCCCCAGACCCAGTGGGCGACCGGCGCGTAGACCACCGTGACCCAGAGGGCCATGAACAGCAGCATGGCCGAGAACTTCATCCGCTCGGCGAACGCGCCGACGATGAGGGCGGGGGTGATGATGGCGAACGTGAGCTGGAACATCTGGAACACCGACTCGGGGATCGTGCCCGAGACGGTGTCGACCCCGATGCCCGACAGGAAGAAGTTGCCGACCCCGACGAACGCGTTGAGGCCGCCGCCGTCGCCGAACGCGAGGCCGTACCCGTACACGGTCCAGATGAGCGTCACCAGGCAGGTGATGACGAAGCACTGCATCATCACCGACAGGACGTTCTTGGCCCGCACCAGGCCCGCGTAGAAGAGCGAGAGCCCGGGAATGGTCATGAACAGGACGAGCACGGCCGAGGTGAGCATCCACGCGGTGTCGCCCGAGCTCAGCTCGTCCTGGGCCCAGGCCGCGCGGGGGAGGGTGATGGCGAACGCACCGGCCAGTCCGACCAGAATCGTCTTCGACTTCAAGGTCATGCGTATCCTCCTCGTCCAGACAGGGTTCGAGACGCGGGAATCCGTCTCGACGCTTCACCTGCCCGCGCGCGGCGTCGGAAACGGCGCCGTCCGGTGGCGGGTCCTCCCGCGCGGGGCTCGACCGGGCGGCTAGAGCGCGTTGGATCCCACCTCGCCGGTCCGGATGCGGACCGCCTGCTCCATGTCGGCCACGAAGATCTTGCCGTCGCCGATCTGGCCGGTTCGCGCGGAGGTCTTGATGGCGTCCACGACCGCGTCGAGGCGGTCGTCGTCAACGACGATCTCGAGCTTGACCTTGGGCACGAAGTCGACCGAGTACTCGGCCCCCCGGTAGATCTCGGTATGGCCCTTCTGGCGGCCGAAGCCCTTGACCTCGGTCGTGGTCATGCCGGCGACGCCGAGACGCGAGAGCGTGTCACGAACCTCGTCCAGCATGTGCGGCTTGATGATTGCGGTGACCTGCTTCATTACTGCGGCTCCTTCCTCGGCATGTGTCGCGCCACGCGCGCTCCACCATCGATGCCCACGGGATGGGGCGCCCACTATATCAAGAGATCGCGCGGATCGAGATCGGCGATCGGTCGGATCGAGCGACCGACGTCAGGGGACCGCCGGGGAGCGGGAGCCAGAGATCGTGAGGGTCGAGTGGTCCACTGCGGTATCGGCCGAACCGGCGCCCCGTTGCACCGGCCCGTTCGCGACACCGTCGTTGCGATGCCGCGTCCGCCCGCCTCGCGACTGCCGCCGTCCGCTACGACGCCGCCTCCGCGGTCCTCGCCGCCCGGGCGCCGCCCGCCACCACCGCGTCGTCGGTCAGGGGCGGCGCCTCGGGGGCGAACGCCGGCTCTTCCTGTCCGAACAGCCGCCGCATCGTCCGCTGGACGTCGTCGAGGATGAGGTACGCCGTCGGCACCAGGATCAGCGTGATGAAGGTCGCGAACAGCACGCCGAAGGCCAGCGACACCGCCATCGGCACGAGGAACGCCGCCTGCATGCTGCGCTCGAGCATCAGCGGCGCGAGCCCGAAGAACGTCGTCAGCGACGTGAGGAGGATGGGGCGGAAGCGGTTGCTCCCCGCCTCGCGGATCGCGAGCTGGAGGCCGGTCGACTCGAACGCGTGCCGGTCCCGCGGCTGTCCGCCCGCCTGCCGCACCTTGTCGCCCACGTCGGCGTGCACCTTCCGCGCGCGGTTGATGAAGTCGACCATCACGAGGCTGTCGTTCACGACGACGCCGGTCAGGGCCACGAGGCCGAACATCGACATCATGGTGACGTCGAGCCGCATCACCATGTGGCCCCAGATGGCCCCGACGAGGCCGAAGGGGATGGCCGCCATGATGATGAGCGGCTGCACGTACGAGCGCAGCGGGACCGCGAGGAGGGCGAAGATCATGAGGACGGCGAGGAAGAACCCCCACTGCAGCCCGCCCACCGCCTCGACCTGCTCGGCCTGGGCGCCCTCGAACGTGTAGAAGACGCCGGGGTAGTCGGCCAGCACGTCGGGCAGGATGCGCGCCTGCAGGTCCGCGATGACCGCGCCGGACGACGTGACCGCGGGGTCGACCGATGCGGTCACGTTCACGGCCCGGTTGCGGTCGACCCGCTTGATCGACGCGAAGCCGCGGCCCGGCTCGACCTGGGCGACCTGGCTGAACGGCACCTCGCCGCCGTTCGGGGTGCGGATGCGCATGTTCTCGAGGTCGCCGAGCGAGCGGCGGTCGTCCCGGGGATAGCGCACCATGACCCGGATGTCGTCGCGCCCGCGCTGGATGCGCTGGGCCTCCTCGCCGTAGAAGGCCTGCCGCACCTGCCGGCCGAGGTCCTGCAGGGTCAGGCCGAGGGTCTCCGCCGCCGGCTTGATGCCGAGCTGCATCTCCACCTTGCCGGCCCGGAACGAGTCGGAGATCTCGTAGACGCCGGCGTACGCCGCGAGCCGCCGCTTGACCTCGTCGGCCGCCGTCCGCAGCTGCTCGATGTCGGGCCCCGCGAGCTGCACGTCGACGTCGTCGCCGGGGGTCATCATCGACATGTCGAAGTTGACCTCCACCGCCTCCGGGATGGGGTCGGTCGCCTCGCGCCACATCAGGCCGAGCTGCTCGCTCGTGTACGACCGGGTCTCGGCCGGGGCGAGCTCGACCGTCACCTCGCCGAGGTTCGCGGCGCTGGCCACCTCCATCGGCCCCATCGGCCCGCCGCCGCGCGACAGCATCGGCTGGTCGCCGACCGCGGCCGACACGTGGCGGAAGTAGTCCATGCCGGTTTCCTGCTGCAGCCGGGCGCGGAGCCGTGCGGCCCCCTCCTCGAGCTCTTCCACCGCCCGCGACGTCTGTTCGACCGGCGTGCCCTGCGGCATGGTGAGCGACGCCGCCATGAAGTCGGCCTCGATGGAGGGGAAGAAGTGGAAGCTGGTCCACCCGCCGAGCACCATGCCCCCGGTCACGATGAGGGTCGAGAGCCCCACCGCGGCGGTGACGTAGCGCCAGCGGAGCGCGGTCTCGAGCAGCGGCTGGTAGACGGTCCGGACGAACGTCTTCAGCCCGTTGGCGAAGAACTGCTGGAACCGGTGCCACGGGCCGGACGTGCGGCGCTCGCGCATGTGGGCGAGGTGGGCGGGCAGGATGCCGAGCGACTCGATCAGCGAGAAGAGCAGGCACGGGATGACGACGAGGGGGATGACCCGGAAGATCTTGCCCATCATGCCGGGCACGAACATCAGCGGCATGAACGCCGCCACCGTCGTCAGCACCGCGAAGGTCACCGGCTTGGCGATCTCCCGCGCCCCCTCGATGGAGCCCCGCAGGGCCTCGCCGTGGTTCTCCTGGTGCCGGAAGATGTTCTCGCCCACGATGATCGCGTCGTCGACCACGATGCCCAGCACGAGGATGAACGCGAACAGCGAGATGACGTTGGCCGAGACGTCGAACGTCGGCATCAGCGCGATGGCCCCGAGGAACGAGATGGGGATGCCGAGGCTGACCCAGAACGCGAGCCGGAACTGGAGGAAGAGGGCGAGGACGATGAAGACGAGCACGAACCCGGTGGCGCCGTTGCGCAGCATCAGGGTCAGCCGGTCGGCGAGAATCTCGGCCTGGTCCTGCCAGATGGTCAGCGAGATGCCCTCGGGGACCTGCGTCTGCATGTCCTCGACGTAGCCGTTCACCGCCGCCGCGATGTCGAGGGCGCTCTGGTCGCCGGTGCGGAACACCGACACCATCACCGTCGTGTCGCGGTCGAAGCGGGCCTCCTGGTCCGTCTCCGCGAAGCCGTCGACGACGTTGGCGACGTCGCCGAGGCGCAGGCGGGTGCCGTCGGCGCGGGTCCACAGCACGAGGCTCTCGTACTCGTCGCCGCGGTAGGCCTGGCCGATGGTGCGCAGCAGGATCTCGCCGCCGTCGGTGCGGACCGACCCTCCGGGGAGGTCGAGCGACGACCGGCGCACCGCGTCGGCGACCTGGTCGAAGGTCATGCCGTGCCGCCGCAGGGCGGTCTCGGAGACCTCGATGGAGATCTCGTAGGGCGGGGCGCTGACGATGTCGACCTGGGTGATCTCGGGCAGCACCGTCAGCTCGTCGCGCACCTGCTCGGCGATCGCCTTGAGGGTGAAGACGTCGGTGGCGCCGGAGACGGCGATGTCGGTGACCTGGTTGCGGGCGATGAGCTCGCGGATGATGGGCTCTTCGGTCTCGATGGGAAACGTGGTGATGGCGTCGACCTGGTTCTTGATCTCGTCGACGACGCGCCGGGCGTCGGCGCCGAGCTCGAGCTCGACCATGACCGAGGCGCTGCCCTCGGACGCCGTCGACTGGATCTCCTTGATGCCGTCGACGCCCTGGATGGCCTCCTCGATGCGGAGTATGACCCCCGACTCGACCTCCTCCGGCGCCGCGCCGAGATAGGGGACGTTGATGCTGACCCGGTCGAGCTCGATCTCGGGGAAGACCTCTTCCTTGACCGCCCGGGTGGCGATCAGGCCGCTCATGATGATGAAGATCATCATCAGGTTGGCGGCGACCGGATTGCGAGCGAACCAGGCGATGCCGCCCTTCATGACTGTTGCCCTTTCCGTGATCCCGTCCGGGAGCCGTGGAAGCGAAATCGCGTGCCGTGCCGACGCGCGAGCGCGGCAGGCTCGACCCGGGCTCCGTCCGGCGCAACGCGCCCGGCCGCCTGATTCCGGGGCCGAGCGCACCTTCACCAATACTAGTAGACGACGCGCCGGCGCCGTTCATTCCATCGCCGGGCCGCCGCGCCCGGTCTCAGCGGCGACTCCGACCCCGGCGCTACGCCGTCATGGACGAAGCCGCCGCGCCCCTTGTTCCATCGCTCGCCCGTCACGCCCCCGTCGCCGGGCGTCTCGCGAACCGGGCGCCCCCCCCGGGGCGACGCGCGTGCCGTTGGGCCGCCAGCCGCGCCAGGCGCTGGCCCGCCCATCGACGCCTTCGGCTCCGCCGGGCGCCCGGCCGACCCGGCCGGGAGTCTGCACCGTTCTGCGTCTACGGCGCCGATTCCTAGACGCGGTAGTAGTCCCCCTGCCAGTCGGTGACGAGCTTCTTGATGGGCGTCGCCGCGGTGATGTTCTCGTCGAGCACCTTGCGGGCGAGGTCGGGCAGCTCGGCGTCGCCGGCGAACCGGAGGCCCACCATCTGGGTCGGCGTGAACTCGTTTATCCGCCCCTGCAGGTCCTCGGGCAGCAGCTCGCGCATGCGCAGGCGCATCTCGAGGCGGATCACGCGGTCCTGCGCCTTCAGGGCGAAGCCCCTTGCGTACAGGAACAGGATGATCAGGGCGAGGGCCACCAGCACGTCCAGCAGGGCGGGGAACGACGGGGCGCGGAGGCTCCATACCGCCCAGCCGAAGTTCACGAGCAGGATGGGGCCGGCGACGTAGTGGTAGACGGGCACGAAACGGACGTGGTTGTCGAAGTTCTGCTGCTGGTCGGGCATCGATGGTCTCCTGCGGGTCTCTGGCGTCCGTGCGGCGACGCCTCTCGTTCCGCGACCGACGGCTCTGCCGACGATCGGCGGGCGTCATCGAGCGGCAGGCTGCCGCGAAGCTCTGTGCACGGCACATCGGCCGGGTGCAACCCTCTATGGTATTCCGCGATGGGACCCGCCGTCAGATCGCGGCGAGGTCCTTCTGCCGGCGGTTCGTCGCAGGGGCCGTCCGTCGCCGGGCGGAGATGCAGCTACACTATCGGGGGAGAGGTGTCGGCCCGGCCGCACGACCGGCATACGGAGGAAGACGCATGAGCGATCTCGCGTCGAAGCAGTGCGTGCCCTGCCGGGGCGGAGTGCCGCCCCTCGCCGGCGAGGAGCTGGCGGGGTACCAGCGGCAACTGGGCGGCGGCTGGGAGGTGGTCGACGGGCATCACCTCGAGAAGACCTACCGCTTCGGGGACTTCCGGCAGGCCCTCGACTTCACGGTGCGGGTCGGCGAGATGGCCGAGGAGCAGGGTCACCATCCCGACATCCTGCTCGCCTGGGGCCGGGCCACCGTCACCATCTGGACCCACAAGATCGACGGCCTGACGGAGAGCGACTTCGTCTTCGCGGCCAAGACGGACCGTCTGGAGTCGGTCTGAGCCCCGCACCGCCGGGCAGGAGTCGGCGCCTCGAGGGGGCTTCCGGCCGGATCGCGGCGGTGGCGGGCGCGGGGGCGGGCTACGCAGGTTCCGCCCAGGCGACGGGGTCGCCGACGCTGATGCGGCCGTCGTCGAGCACCTCGGCGAACACGCCTCCCCGCCACCCGGGGTCGAGGGCGGCGCGCAGCCCCGGCTCGGCCTCGTCCATCCGCTCGCAGGGGCGGGTCTCGCCGCGCACCCGCAGCCGGCAGCCGCCCACCCGCAGGACGCGGTCGCGGGTGTGGGCGAGGGCGACCCCGCTGACGAGCAGGTTGGCGCGCCTCTCTCCCGGATCGACGGCTGCCCCGAGCGCCTCGACGATGCGGTCCCAGTCGGCGGCCGCGATGATCGTGACCTGCCGCCAGCCCCCCTGGTTGGCGTTGCCGACGATGCCCGCGCCGCGACGGAGGTCGGCGGCCTCGGCCGGGTCCATCGGGCCGCGGTGGAACCGTTTCACCCAGATCCGTTCGAGACGTCCCATTCGTTCACGCTCCCCGATTGTCGGCCGGCGCCCGGCCAACCCTCCAGGAGTCCTGTTCCGTCTGTTCCGTTCTACGGCGCAGACTCCTAGCCCGCCCACCGTCGCCTCGGCTCCGCTGGGCGCCCAACCAACCCTGCCAGGAGTCTGCACCGTTCTACGGCGCAGACTCCTGGCCCGGAAATCGTCGCCTTCGGCTCCGGCGCCCAACCAACCCTGCCAGGAGTCTGCGCCGTTCTACGGCGCAGACTCCTGGTGTAGGATCATGGGTTGATGAATACGGAGACTAGCACGGCTGAGACCAGGGCCGCCCAGGCGAGGACGGCGCTCGACGCCTGGGTGCGCGAGATCATCGAGTGGCACTTCAACCCCGACACCGGGTGCCCGTTCTGGCTCGACTGGGCGCGCGACGCCGGGTGGGACCCGCGCCGCGAGGTCCACGGGTTCGACGACCTCGCGAAGTTCCCCCATTTCGAGGACGAGAAGCTGCGGGGCGGGCCCGTCCGCCGCTGGGTGCCCAAAGCCTACGCCGACCGGCCGACGTTCGTGTTCGAGACCGGCGGCACCACCGGCATCCCCAAGAGCCGGGTGGCCCAGGAGGACTTCCGCATCGACTACGAGCTCTTCTCCGAGACCCTGCCCGACGAGCACTTTCCCAAGGGCAGCAACTGGCTGATGCTGGGGCCCAGCGGTCCCCGGCGCCTCCGGCTCGCGGTCGAGCACCTCGCCCAGCACCGGGGCGGCATCTGCTTCTGCGTGGACCTCGACCCCCGGTGGGTCATCAAGCTCATCAAGAAGGGCTGGATGGAGCACCTGAAGGCCTACCAGAACCACGTCATCGACCAGGCGATCACGGTGCTGTCGGCCGGGCACGACATCAAGTGCCTGTTCTCGACCCCCAAGCTGCTCGAGGCCCTCGCCAACCGGCTCGAGGCCGACGGGTCGTGCCTGAAGGACACCGGCATCACCGGCATCTTCGCCGGCGGCACCGAGTTCACGCCGCAGTGGAACCGCTTCGCCCACGAGGAGCTGCTCGACGGCATCTACATGACGCCGACCTACGGCAACACCCTCATGGGCCTCGCCGGCAGCCCCCCGAGCGGCCCCGAGAACGGCTACAAGATCACCTACTACGCGCCGCAGCCGCGGGCCGTCCTGCAGGTCGTCGACCCCGACGACGCCGACCGCGTGGTCGGGTACGGCGAGACGGGCCGGGTGATGCTGACCACGTTGACGAAGGAGTTCTTCGTGCCGCGCTTCCAGGAGCGGGACGAGGGCGAGCGCGAGCCGCCGTGCGAGCAGTATCCGTGGGACGGGGTGAGCGGGGTGCGCCCGTTCAGCCGGCTCGCGTCGGCGACTACGGTGGGAGTGTACTAGGGGTCTGCGCCGCGGGCGGCGCGTGCTCCTGGATGATTGGTTGGGCGGCGGCGCCGCACGGCGGCGAAGCCGCGAGGCGACGATTGGCGGACTAGCGTGATTCACTTTCCGATTCTGCGTTGGGGACAGGAGTACAAGAGCCTCGAGCTCGCCAAGGTCGAGCACTTCCTGACCGGCGAGCCGGTGGCCGAGGTCAGCCAGGCCAACCCCGGCATCGTCGCCCGGGACCTGCGCAAGGGGGCGGGCCGGGCTCGCGACGTGCTGCGCGAGATTCCGTGCGCCGACCTGCTGGCCATGGTCAAGAAGGGCGGCGAGCTCTTCAAGTCGGCGGACCTGCCGCTCGGCGACGGGGTGCAGACCCCCGACGACTTCGTGCGCCAGCAGTCGGCCACGACGGGGCTCCCCGAGCACCTGTGCCGCATGAACATGGGCAAGCTCGAGTACGTGCTGACCCACCTCGACGACGTCCTGCGCTCGCTGACCCGCCGCCTCGACTACGACATCCTCACCCGCGGCTACGGGGAGGAGGACGGGGTGATGCGCAGCTACCAGGCGACGACGCCGGTGCTCGGCATGGTGCTGCCGTCGAACTCGCCCGGCGTGCACAGCCTGTGGCTGCCGATCATCCCGCTGCAGATCGGGCTGGTGCTGAAGCCGGGGCCCCAGGAGCCGTGGACCCCGTGGCGGATGGCCCAGGCGTTCTTCCAGGCGGGGGTGCCGCGCGAGGCCATCGCCCTCTACCCGGGCCTCGGCGAGGTCGGCGCGGCGGTGCTGAACAACTCGCCGCGGAGCCTCATCTTCGGGGGCACCGCGACGGTCGAGCAGTACGCCGCCAACCCCGGCGTCCAGGTGCATGGGCCGGGGTTCAGCAAGATCCTCATCGGCGACGACATGGTCGACGACTGGGAGCGGCATCTCGACCTGATGGTCGAGAGCGTGGCCATCAACAGCGGCCGCGGCTGCATCAACTGCTCGGGCATCTGGGCGTCTCGGCACACCCGCGAGATCGCCGAGGCGGTGGCCGAGCGCATCGGTCCCATCGCCCCGTTGCCGCCCGACGACCCCAAGGCGGAGCTCGCCGCGTTCACGGTGCCGGGACAGGCGACGGCGATCTCGGCCGACATCGACAACGCCCTCAAGGAGGACGGGGTCGAGGAGGTGTCGGCGCGGCACCAGGACGGCGGGCGCCTCGTCTCGATGGAGCGTTGCGACTACCTGCGCCCCACCGTCGTGCACTGCGGCTCGCCCGACGTCGCGATGGCCAAGAAGGAGTACATGTACCCCTTCGTCACCGTCGTCGAGTGCCCGCAGGACAAGATGATCCGGGCGATCGGGACGACCCTGGTGGCGACCGGCCTGACCGAGGACCCGGCCTTCTCGCGGGCCCTGCTCGACGCCCGCAACATCGACCGGCTCAACCTCGGCCCGGTGCCCACGACCCGGCTCAACTGGCTGCAGCCGCACGAGGGGAACATCGTGGACTTCCTGTTCCGTCCCCGGGCGTTCCAGCAGGCGTCGTAGACTCCTGCGGCGACGATTGGCGAGGCGGGATCGGGGATCTCGATTGGCCGATCAGTTGTGAAGACCGGGTGCGTTGATGTGAGCCTTGAGTTGAGTGCTGATCTCGTCGACACGGCCGTTCAGCCGCGTGAACTGGTACGCGTTCCACAGGCCGGCCACCGCAGCGACCACGCTGCCGCCGGCGGCGCACGTCAGCAGGACCATCTCCATGGCTGCGTCAAATATAACACACTGCCAGGGTGGAGGTCCCAGTGCTCGAAGTCACCGGCCTCGCGAAGTCGTATCCGACGCCGCGGGGCGCCCTCGACATCCTCTCCGGGGTCGGTTTCACGCTGAGACCCGGTGAGGCGGCCTCCATCGTGGGGCCGTCGGGCAGCGGGAAGAGCACCCTGCTCTACGTCCTGGGCGCCCTCGAGCCGCCTACCGCGGGCACCGTCACCCTCGACGGCGTCGACCCCTTCACCCTCGCCCCGGCCGAGGTCGCCGCCTTCCGGAACCGCCGGGTCGGCTTCGTCTTCCAGGACCACCTGCTGCTGCCGCAGTGCACGGTGCTCGAGAACGTGCTGATCCCGACCCTGGTGGGGGAGGGCATGGACGGGGCGCCGGATCGCGCCCGCGACCTGCTGGCGCGGGCCGGCCTCGCCGACCGGCTCGACCACCGGCCGGCAGAGCTGTCCGGGGGAGAACGGCAGCGCGTGGCCCTCGCCCGCGCCCTGATCCGCCGCCCGCCGCTGCTGTTGTGCGACGAGCCCACCGGCAACCTCGACCGCGCCGCCGGCGAGGTGGTGGCGGACATGCTGTTCGATCTCCACGGCCGGCAGGAGACGGTGCTGGTGGTGGTGACGCACAACGTCGAGCTGGCGGCGAGGTGCCCCATCAGGTACCGGCTGGAGGGTCTGGGGCTGAAGCGTGTGAACGACGGCGAGACGACGGGGAGCGAAGCACCATGACCTCCATCACCCTGCTGCTCCGGAGCCTGACCCACTTCTGGCGGATAAACCTCGCGGTGGTCGCCGGGGTGGGCGTGGCGGTGTCGGTGCTGGCGGGAGCGTTCCTCGTGGGGACGTCGGTGCGCGCGAGCCTGCGCGACCTCGCCCTGCAGCGGCTCGGGGAGGTGGACCAGGTGGTGACGGCGGGGGCCTTCTTCCGCGAGGCGCTCGCGGGCGAGATGCTGGCCTCCGACGCCCTGGCCGGGGACGGCGCCGATGCAGCCGCCATGGCGGCGTCGCCGGCGGCAGCCGCGCCGGCGGCAGTGCCGATGATCGCGCTGGAAGGCTTCGCCACCCACCAGGAGAGCGGCAGCCGCGCCGGGGGCATCCAGGTCTACGGCGTGGACGACCGGTTCTGGGCGTTCAACGGGCCTGACGGCGGGCTCGACGGCGAGGCCGACGGCGCGGGGCGCGGGCCCGGGCCCGGGGAGGTGCTGGTGAGCGGCGGCCTCGCCCGCGAGCTCGGGGCGTCGGTCGAGGACACCCTGCTCGTCCGGATGCAGAAGCCGTCGGCCATTCCCGTGAGCTCCCTGCACGGGCGGCGCGACGACCTGGGGAGCACGATGCGGCTGAGCATCCGCGAGGTGCTCGCCCCCGACGACCTGGGAGAGTTCTCGTTCCGGCCCCAGCAGGGGTTCTCGCGCGCCGTCTTCGTCAATCTCGAGCGCATGCAGCGCGACCTCGAGCTGGGCCGCGAGGCCAACACCCTGCTGCTCGCCGGGGTCGGGGCGGGGGCGCCGGCAGTGGCCGCCATCGAGGCGGCGCTGCGGGCCACCACGCAGCTCGGCGACCTCGGCCTGCGGGTGCGGGCGCTTCCGGGGCCGGGCGCCCTGGCAGTGGAGTCGACGGCGGGGCTGCTGAACGACGAGGTCGTCGCCGCCGCGCGGGCCGCGGCCGCGGCGGGGGACATGGGCGAGCAGCCCGTCCTGACCTACCTGGCCAACGAGATCCGGCGGGGCGAGCGGGTCACGCCGTACTCGCTGGTGACCGCGCTGGATCTCGCGTCGCTGGGCGTCGCGCCCCCGGGAGACGCGGCGCCCGTCGCGGGGGCGCCGCTCGGCCCCGACCCGGGCGGTGGCGACCCGGCTGGCGGACGAGTCGCGGCGCCCGCCGCGGGGCCGCCGACCGCCCCTGCCGTCGACGGTGAGCCGACCGCCCCTGCCGTCGAGGGCGGGCCGGCCGCTCCTGCCGTCGAGGGCGGGCCGGCCGCCGAAGCATCCCCGATCTGGCTGAACACGTGGACTGCCGACGACCTCGAGGCGGCGCCCGGCGACACGGTGACGCTGCAGTACTACCTGTGGGAGGAGGCGGGCGCGCTGGTCACCGACGAGGCCGAGTTCCGGGTGGCCGGGGTGCTCCCGATGGAGGGGCTCGCGGTCGACCGGGACCTCGCGCCGGAGTACCCCGGCATCACCGAGGCCACCGACCTGTCCGACTGGGACCCGCCGTTCCCCATCGACCTCGGCCTCGTGCGCCCGAGGGACGAGGACTACTGGGACGAGTACCGCACCGCGTCGAAGGGCGTTCATCGCCCTCGAGGACGGCCAGCGGCTGTGGGGGTCGCGGTGGGGACAGGTGACCTCGTTGCGGGTCGTCCCCCCGGACGGGGTCTCGGAGGCCGCGGCGGCGGCGTTCCGCGACGCGCTGCGGTCGCGGCTCGACCCCCTCGCGGCCGGGTTCGTGGTCTATCCGGCCCGCGACCTCGCCCTCGAGGCGTCGGCCGGGGTGACCGATTTCGGCGAGTACTTCACCTACTTCAGCTTCTTCCTCGTGGTGTCGGCCCTGCTCCTGGCGAGCCTGTTTTTCCGGCTCGGGGTCGAGCAGCGCCTGCGCGAGATCGGCGCCCTGCGCGCCCTCGGCTTCGACGAGGGGAGCGTGCGGCGGCTGTTCTGGGCCGAGGCGGGGGCCCTCTCCCTCGCGGGGGGCCTCGTCGGGGCGGCCGGCGCGGTGGGCTACGCCGAGCTGATCATGTGGGGCCTGCGCACGTGGTGGGTCGACGCGGTGGGCACCACCCTGCTCGTGCTGCACGTCTCGCCCCTCGCCCTCGCCGCGGGCATCGGCGGCGGCATGGCGGCGGCCGTGGTGTCCATCGCGTGGAGCCTGCGCATGGTGGCGCGGGCGACGCCGCGCGCCCTCATCCACGGGGTGCTGCCTTCATCCGGGGCCGTCGCGTCGCGCGGCGGCGGCGACGAGGACGCGCCGCCCTCGCGCGCCGCCGCCGCCGCGCGCCACGCCCCCGCCGTCCTCGGGCTGCTCGGGGCGGCCGCGCTCGCCCTGACCCTGGCCGGCGCCGTCGGCGACACCGCCGGCTTCTTCGGGGCGGGCATGCTGCTGCTGGCGTCGCTGCTCACCCTGTCGTGGTCGTGGCTGGGGCGGCAGGCGCCGGCCGGCGTGGCGGCGCCGTCGACGTGGACGGTGCCCCGGGTCGGGCTGCGCAACACCACGGCCCGGCCCGGCCGATCGGTCCTGTGCATCACCCTCATCGCGTTCGCCTCGTTCATCATCGTGGCCGTCGACGCTTTCCACCTCGAGGGCGGCGGAGACCCCGGCGACCGGTCGTCGGGCACCGGGGGCTACCCGCTGCTGGCCGAGTCGCTGCTGCCCATCGTGCGCGACCTCGGCTCGGAGGCCGAACGGGAAGAGCTGGGCGTGTCGTCGTTCGACGACGAGATCTTCGCCGACGTGGCGTACGCGCGGTTCCGCCTGCGGCCGGGCGAGGACACGAGCTGCCTCAACCTCTACCAGGCCAAGGACCCGCGGGTGCTCGCGCCCGAGGCGGCGTTCCTGCCGGAGGGGCGCTTCCGGTTCGGGGCGACGCTGGCCGAGACCGACGAGGAGGCCGCCAACCCCTGGCTGCTTCTCGACCGCGTCTTCGACGACGGGGCGGTGCCCGCCATCGCCGACGCCACGTCGCTCGCCTACGCGCTGCACCTGTCGGTGGGCGACGACTTCGTGCTGAACCGCGAGACCGACAACCCGGTCCGGCTGCGCATCGTCGCGGCCCTCTCCGACAGCATCTTCCAGCGCGAGCTGATCGTCGGCGAGGCGGCGTTCCTGCGCCTGTTTCCCGAGCACGACGGGTACCGGTTCTTCCTCGTCGACGCGCCGGCCGACCGCACCGCCGAGACGACCGCGGCCCTCGAGGACCGGCTCTCCGACTACGGGTTCGACGTCACCTCGACCCCCGAGCGCCTCGCCGCCTTCCACCGCGTCAACAACACCTACCTCGCCACGTTCCAGACCCTCGGGGCCCTCGGCCTGCTGCTGGGGACGCTGGGGCTGGGGGCGGTGCTGCTGCGCAACGTGCTCGAGCGGCGGCGCGAGCTGGCCCTGCTGCGCGCCGTCGGCTACGACACGCGGCACGTCTCGCTGATGGTGCTGGTCGAGAACGGCCTGCTCCTGTTCGGCGGCCTCGCCATCGGGACGGTGTGCGCGGTGGTGGCGATAGCGCCCGCGTGGCTCGAGCGCGGCGGCCAGTTCCCGGTCGTGGGGCTGGGGGGGATGCTGCTCGCGGTGGCCGCGGCCGGCCTCGCCTCGTCGCTGGCCGCCACCGCCGCCGCGGTCCGGTCGCCGCTGCTGGCGTCGTTGCGATCGGAGTAGAAACCGGCCGGCGATCGTGGCCGGCATGCCTGGAGAGACTCCATGAACACAGTTCGATACCTGCTGGCGTTGGGAGTGCTGGTCGGCGCGGCGGCGCCCGGGGAGGCGCAGACGAGGCTGCTTCGTTTCCCCGACGTGCACGGCGACCGCGTCGTGTTCGTCTACGCGGGAGACCTGTGGACGGCGTCGTCCGCGGGCGGCACCGCGGTGCGCCTGACGGCCCACCCGGGGCTGGAGATCTTCCCCAAGTTCTCGCCCGACGGGCAATGGATCGCGTTCACGGGGCAGTACGACGGCGACGAGCAGGTCTACGTGGTGCCGTCGTCGGGGGGCGTGCCGCGACAGCTCACCTGGTATCCGGCCCGCGGGCCGCTGGCCCCCCGCTGGGGCTACGACAACCAGGTCTACGACTGGACCCCGGACGGCGGGTCGGTGCTCTTCCGGTCGCTGCGCTACAGCACCGATCTCTCGGACAGCCGGCTCTTCCTCGCCTCGATGGACGGGGGGCTCCCGGTGCCGCTGCCGATGCCCGAGTCGGGGGCCGGCGACCTCTCTCCGGACGGCACGCGGGTGGTGTACTCGCCGCTCTTCCGCGACTTCCGGACGTGGAAGCGCTACGAGGGGGGCTGGGCGCAGGAGCTCTACGTGTTCGACCGCGAGACCCACGACGTCGAGCGGGTCACCGACCATCCGCGGGCCGACCGCGACCCGATGTGGATCGGCGACACCATCTACTTCACGTCCGACCGCGACGGCACGCTCAACCTGTACGCCTTCGACCTCGGCGCCGGCGAGACCACGCAGCTCACCGACAGCACGCAGTGGGACGTGCGTTGGCCGGGGGACGACGGTGCGAATCAGATCGTCTACGAGATGAACGGCGAGCTGCACCTCTTCGCCATCGACAGCGGCGAGTCGCGGCCGATTCCCATCTTCGTGCCCGACGACGGGGTGGCGGCGCGTCCGGCGCGGGTGTCGGCGGCGGGGCAGATCGAGGACTTCGAGCTGAGCCCCGCGGGCGAGCGCGCCCTGTTCGTGGCCCGCGGCGACGTGTTCACGGCGCCGATCGAGAACGGCCCGACCCGCAACCTCACGCGGACGTCGGACGCCCACGACAAGTGGGCGCGCTGGTCGCCCGACGGCTCGCGCATCGCCTTCGTCTCGGACCGCGACGGCGAGGACGAGATCTACGTCGTGCCCCAGGACGGCAGCGGTCCCCCCGAGCAGATGACGGACGGCGGCGAGGCGATGCGCTACGCGCCGGCGTGGTCGCCCGGCGGCGACCACCTGGCGTTCAGCGACAAGGACGGGAAGCTGTACGTCCTGGACGTCGAGTCGAGGGAGTCGACGCTGGTCGCCGACGCGGCGAACGGGCAGTTGCGGGACCACGTGTGGTCGCCGCGGGGCGGCTACCTCGCGTTCTCGCTCACCGAGGAAACCGGCTTCAGCTCCATCCACGTCTGGGAGCGCGCCGGCGGAGAGACGCGCCAGGTGACGAGCGACCTGTTCCACGAGTGGAACCCGGCCTGGGACCCCGACGGCGATTTCCTCTACTACTTGTCCGACCGTTCGTTCACGCCCCAGCTCGGGTCGTTCGAGTGGAACTATCTCGTCGACCGCGAGACCGGCATCTACGCGCTGGCCCTGCGGAAGGACGTGCCGCACCCGCTGCCGCCGGAGAGCGACGAGGTGACGGTGGAGGAGGACGAGGAGGACGCCGAGGACGGCGGGGACGATGACGCGTCGGAGGACGGCGACGACGAGGATCCAATCCAAATCGACTTCGACGGCCTCGCGCGGCGGGTGGTGCGGCTGCCCGTGACGTTCGACAACTACGTGGGGCTGAGCGCCGGCAACGACCGCGTGTTCTTCATCCGCACCGGCGCGCAGTTCTACGGGCGCGGGGGCGACGTGCCGACCGAGGTGCAGACCTTCTCGTTCGAGGACCGGGAGACCGAGACGCTGGCCGCGGCCGGCGGCTACGCGGTGTCCGGCGACCGCGAGAAGGTGCTCATCGCCACCGGCGGGCGCTTCGAGCTGCACAACGCGTCGGGGGCCGGCGACCCGCAGACCGTCTCGACGGGCGGGCTGATGGTGGACCGGGTGCCGGCCGAGGAGTGGGAGCAGATCTTCGACGAGGTGTGGCGGCGCTTCCGCGACTTCTTCTACGTCGACAACATGCACGGCTACGACTGGGAGGCGCTGCGCGAGCAGTACCGCCCCTGGCTCGAGCACGTCGCCCACCGGTCGGACCTGAACTACGTGATCGGCGAGATGGTGGCGGAGCTGAACGTCAGCCACGCCTACATCGCGGGCGGCGACTGGGAGACCCCGGAGCGGCCCCCGGTCGCCCTGCCGGGGGCGGTGTTCGAGCTCGACCGCGAGGCCGGGCGCTACCGGCTGGCCGAGATCTTCGAGGGTCACAACGAGGAGCCGCGCTACCGGGCGCCGCTGACCGAGGTGGGGGTGGACGCCGGCGTCGGCGACTACGTGCTCGCCATCGACGGCGAGGAGCTCGCGGGCGGCGACAACCCCTACCGCCTGCTCCGTCACAAGACGGACCGGCCGGTGCGGCTGACCCTGAGCGCGGACCCCGCGTTCCCCGCCGCCGAGGGCGCGGCCCGCGAGGTGACCTTCCGGCCCATCACGAGCGAGACCAACCTGCGCTACCTCGCCGAGGTCACCGCGAACCGCGAGAAGGTCGACGCGGCGACGGAAGGGCGGGTCGGCTACCTGCACATCCCCGACATGGGCGTGGCGGGCATCCAGGAGTTCATCAAGTACTTCTACGGCCAGATCCGCAAGGACGGGCTGATCATCGACGTGCGCGGCAACGGGGGCGGCAACGTGTCGGCGATGCTCATCCAGCGGCTGAGCCGCGAGCTCCTCGGCACCGGCTTCTCCCGGACGGTGGAGAACACCGAGACCTATCCCTCGACGGTGTTCACCGGCCACCTCGTATGCATCCTCGACGAGGACTCGGCCTCGGACGGCGACATCTTCCCCGCCCGCTTCAAGGCCGCGGGCCTCGGCCCCCTCATCGGGAAGCGCTCGTGGGGCGGGGTGATCGGCATCACCAACCGCGGGCCCCTCGTCGACGGGGGCTCGGTCAACGTGCCCGAGTTCGGCACCGCCGGCCGCGACGGGAGCTGGGTGATAGAGGGCTACGGCGTCGAGCCCGACATCGAGGTCGAGAACGATCCGAAGTCGGTCATCGCCGGCGGCGACCCCCAGCTCGAGCGGGCCATCGCGGAGATCGCCCGGATGATCAGGGAGGACCCGCGGCCGCTGCCCACGCGCCCCGCCCCGCCGGTGAAGACGCCGTGACCGGTGCCGCCCGCCGGTCCCGCTCCGCCGGTGAAGATGCCGCGACGGGCGCCGACGCTTCCTCTCGCTCCGCCGGCGATGACGCGGTGACGGCGGGGACGGGCTCCTCGCCGGCCCCGGTCTCCGCCGTCGACGGTCGCGAGAACGGACCCCATGTCGCGGTCGCGGCGATGGCGTCCTCGTCGGCTCCGTTGTCCACGGCCGGCGTTCCGCCGCCGCGGGCGCGGGTTTCTCCCGTGCGCCACGAGACCCACGGCGTGGTGCGGGTCGACGATTACCATTGGTTGCGCGACCGTGGCGACCCGGCGGTCACCGCGTATCTGGAGGCGGAGAACGCCTACACGCAAGCGGTGATGGCGCCGACCGAGGCGCTGCAGGAGACCCTGTTCGACGAGATCAAGGGGCGCATCAGGCAGACCGACATGTCGGTGCCCTACCGCGAGGGGGCCTACCTCTACTACACCCGCTACGAGGACGGGCGGGAGTACCCCATCCACTGCCGGCGGCCGGTCGATGCGCCGGCGGCGGACGACGCGCCCGCGGTGCTCGATGCGCCGGTGGTGGTCGACGGCCGGACGGCGGTCGACGGGGAGCAGGTTCTGCTCGACGTCAACGTGCTCGCCGAGGGCCGCGACTTCTGCCAGGTGTCGGCGCTGGATGTCAGCCCCGACGGGCGCCTGCTTGCCTATGCGATCGACGTCGAGGGACGCCGCATCCACACCATCCGCGTGAAGGACCTGGCCGCCGGCGCCCTGCTCGACGACGAGCTGACGGGAGTGACGAGCAACCTCGTCTGGGCCAACGACAACCGCACCCTCTTCTACGCGCGCCAGCATCCCGAGACGCTGCGCTGGCACCAGGTCTGGCGGCATGCGCTGGGGACCCCGCAGGCCGAGGACGTCCTCGTCTACGAAGAGGCGGACGAGACGTTCAACTGCGAGGTGGGCAAGACCCGGTCGAAGCGCTACCTGCTGATCGCGTCGGCGCAGACGGTGTCTACCGAGTACCGGTTGCTCGACGCCGACCGGCCCGACGGGGCCTTCGACGTGTTCTGGCCCCGCGCGCGCGACCACGAGTACGACGTCGACCACTATCGCGACCGGTTCTACGTCCGCACCAACCACCGCGCCCGCAACTTCCGGTTGATGGAGACCGCCGCCGCGGGGACTCCGCCCGAGCGGTGGGTCGAGGTGGTGCCGCACCGCGACGACGTGCTGCTGGAGTCGTTCGCGCTGTTCCGCGGCCATCTCGTGCTGCAGGAGCGCTGCGGCGGCCTGAGCCGCCTGCACGTGCGCCCGTGGTCGGGAGACGGCGCCCACGACATCGCCTTCGACGAGCCCGTCTACGACGTGCACGTGTCGGTGAACCGGGAGCCCGACACCCGGCTGCTGCGGTTCGGGTACGAGTCGCTGACCACGCCGCGGTCGGTCTACGACTACGACATGGAAGCGCGCTCCCGCACCCTGCTGAAGCGCCAGGAGGTGCTGGGCGGGTTCGACCCGGCGGAGTACGCGGCCGAGCGCGTGCTCGCGACCGCACCGGACGGCCGGCAGGTCCCCATCTCGATCGTCGCGCGGGCCGGCACGCCGCGGGACGGGGCGAGCCCGCTGCTGCTCTACGGCTACGGCGCCTACGGCATCTCCATGGACCCCGCGTTCAACTCGGCGCGGCTCAGCCTGCTCGGCCGCGGGTTCCGGTTCGCCATAGCCCACGTGCGCGGCGGGCAGGAGCTCGGCCGGCACTGGTACGACGACGGCCGGCTGGGCCGCAAGCGGAACACGTTCACCGACTTCATCGCCTGCGCCGAGCACCTCGTCCGCGAGCGGTACACGAGCCCCGGGCGCCTCTACGCGATGGGCGGCAGCGCCGGCGGGCTGCTGATGGGCGCGGTCCTCAACATGCGGCCCGACCTGTTCGCCGGCGCGGTGGCCCAGGTCCCGTTCGTCGACGTGCTGACCACCATGCTCGACGACTCCGTTCCGCTGACCACCGGCGAGTACGACGAGTGGGGCAATCCCCACGAGCGGCCCGCGTTCGACGACATCCTCGCCTACTCGCCCTACGACAACGTCGCCGCCCGCGACTATCCCGCCCTGCTCGTCCTCGCCGGCCTGCACGACTCGCAGGTGCAGTACTGGGAGCCGGCGAAGTGGGTCGCGAAGCTCCGGGCCCTGAAGACCGACGTCCGGCCGCTGCTCCTCAAGACCAACCTGGACGCCGGCCACGGCGGCGTCTCCGGCCGCTACCGCCGCTACCGGGAGACGGCGCTGCAGTACGCGTTCCTCCTCCGCGAGGCGGGAGTGGCGTAGGCGTCTGCGACTATCGGGCGGTTGCCAGCGCCGCCGCCACCGGCTACATTGAGAGCATGAGCATCATCGTCAGCGAGGTCTATGACGCTCTGATCGAGGCGGGCGCCTCCAAGGCCAAGGCGGCGGCTGCCGCCATCCCGGTCGGCGAGCATCTGGCGACCAAGGAGGACATCGCGGAGCTGAAGGCAGAAATCGCAGGCCTGAAGGTCGCCATCTTCCTGTTCGGCCCACTCATTCTGGGGCTCTTGATCAAGCTGGTGTTCTTCCCGTAATGCCGCCCGGGTACTCCATCGGCTCCGTTTCCGTCTCGGACGGCTCGGCGGCTGTCTACCGGTCTTCGCGACCGTGCCGGACGCGTATCAACACCACGGTGTCGTCGTGGATGCGATGGCGCAGGACGTAGGCGCCCCCGCCGAAGGGGATCACGAGCTCCCGGCGGCCGGTGCCGTCGGCGAGGGGCCGGCCGATTTCGGGCGAGTCGAGGAGCCGGTCGGCGCCGGCGCGAATCGCGCGCGCGGCGCGCCCGGCGGCGGCCGGGTCCCTGTCGAGCAGGAAGTCGTAGAGGCGCCTGACGTCGTCCAGGGCCGGTTCGAGCCAGCGGACGGTCATGTGTCGCCGGTCCGTCGGTCGGCTTCGGCGGCGAGCTCGTCGAGCCACGCGGTGACGGTGTCGTGCGGCACGGCGCGGCCGGTCTCGACGTAGCGCTCCCAGCGGGCCAGGTCCTCGGCCCTTTCCCGTTCGTAGCGTTCTTCGACTTCGAGATACCGCGCCACGGCCTCCTTCACCATCCAGTGAGTCGAGCGCTGCTTCGCCCGGCCGAGGTTCTTGAGGCGGGCGCGGGTGTCGTCGTCCAGCTTGACGCCTACGGTCGTTGTTGCCACGGTTACCTCGATGGTTGTCTGATTAGCAACTTATCACAACTGATGCTCCGTGCGCGTGACAGGCCACGGCGTCCGCGAGGGTGTCGCCGCGAGCGAGCGGTGCCGGCACCTTGCGGATGAGTCATAATGCTGAGAATCGGAGGAGTTGGCCGGGTCCCGACCCCGGCTCCGGAGCGGCAGGGGATGGCGGCGGGAAAGGGGATTCTCAAATGAAACGACTGTCCAGATTGGCAGGGGTTGCGGCACTGGTTGCCGGATTGACGTTGTCGCCGGCGCTTGCGGCCGGGCAGAGCGGGGCAGATGGGCCCCGCACCCCGTGGGGCGACCCGGACCTGCAGGGGGTCTGGGACTACTGGACGTTCACGCCGCTCGAGAGGCCCGAGGAGTTCGGGGAGCGCGGCGAGCTGACGGCCGAGGAGGCGGCGGTTGTCGGCCAGCGCGGCACCGCCGCGGCGCTGGCGCGCGACGCGGACGGGCCGCCGCCGGGCGACCCCGGGGGTTACAGCCAGGAGGTGTGGACGGACCGGGCGCGGCCGACGGCGCTGACCCAGGCGTCGCTGCTCGTGGACCCGCCCGACGGCCGGCTGCCCGCCCTGACGGCGGCGGCCGAGGCCGCGGCCGAGGCGCACCGCGCGGGCGGCGGTTACCCGGTGCGGGTGCGGGTGGGCGGCCTCAACGAGGACGGTCCCGAGGCGCGCGGGGTGGCCGAGCGGTGCCTGCTGGGCTTCAGCACCGGGCCGCCGATGCTGCCCGGCGGCTACAACAACAACGTGCAGATCTTCCAGTCGCCGGGCTACGTGGTCCTGCTGCACGAGATGGTGCACGACGTGCGGGTGGTGCCGGTGGACGGCCGCGACGCCCTGCCGGGGAGCGTCCGCCAGTGGCTGGGGAGCTCGCGCGGCCGGTGGGAGGGCGACACCCTGGTCGTCGAGACCACGAACTTCACGGACGGGACGGGCAGCTTCAACACCTCGTTCGTGTCCTGGGGGTCGGCCGAGAACACGCGGCTCGTCGAGCGGTTCACGCGGGTGGACGGCGACACCATGCGCTACGAGTTCACGGTGGACGATCCCGACACGTGGACGGCGCCGTTCACCGGCCGGATGCCGCTGAACCGGTCCGACGCGCCTCTCTACGAGTACGCCTGCCACGAGGGCAACCACGGCATGTTCAACCTGCTGAGCGGCGCGCGGGCGGAGGAGCGGGCCGCGGCCACCGAGCAGCAGTAGCGGCGCGGGAGCCGGGGAAGGAAGACTGACGTGATGCATCGGTTCTCTGCACCAGGTGATGGGGGTCGGGCCCGGACGGGAGTGCGGTTCGGTCGGGCGGCGTTGGCGCTGCTCGTCGGCCTGACCGCCCCGACCGCCGCCGGGGCGGGCGAGAACTGGCCGCACTGGCGGGGGCCGTCCGCCGACGGGGTCAGCACCGAGACCGGCCTGCCGGTGATGTGGGGGCCGGACACGAACGTGGCCTGGAAGGTGGAGATGCCGGCGTGGACGGGGTCGACCCCGATCGTCTGGGGCGAGCGCATCTTCCTCAACGTCGCCGACGGCGAGAACATCAGCCTGTGGTGCCTCGACAGGGACCGCGGCGAGACGCACTGGGTGCGCCACCTCAGCGACGGCGACCGCCGGCTGCGCAAGCAGAACATGTCGTCGCCGTCGCCGGTGACCAACGGCGAGCACGTCTACGTGATGACGGGGACGGGCCGGCTGACCGCGTTCGACTTCGAGGGCGACCAGCTCTGGCAGCGGGACATCCAGGCGTCGTACGGCCGGTTCGGGCTCAACTGGGGATACGCGTCGTCGCCGCTCCTCGTGGACGACGCCCTGTTCGTCCAGGTCATCCACGGCATGCGGACCGACGACCCGTCCTACGTCCTGCGCATCGACCGGCACACGGGCGAGACGGTGTGGCGGGTCGAGCGGCCCACCAACGCCCGCCGCGAGTCGCCCGACTCGTACACCACGCCCGCCCTGCTCGAATACGGCGGCGCCCGCGAGATCGTGATCACGGGCGGCGACGTCGTGACCGGGCACGATCTCGACACGGGGCGCGAGCTGTGGCGCGCCGACGGCCTGAACCCGCGCAACAACGGCGCCTACCGCATCATCGCGTCGCCGGTCGTCCACGGCGAGATGATCTACGCGCCGACCCGGGTCCGCCCCCTCCTCGCCCTCCGGGCCGGCGGCCGGGGCGATGTCACCACCTCGCACCTCGTGTGGAAGACCGACAACGGGCCCGACGTGCCGACCCCGGTGACGGACGGGCGGTACTTCTACATCGTCAACGACCAGGGCATCGTGTGGGTGCTCGACGCGAAGACCGGGGAGCAGATCTACGGCCGCCGGCGGCTGCGCCCGGGCACCTACAGCGCCTCGCCGGTGCTGGCCGACGGCAAGGTCTACATCACCAGCGAGGGCGGTCTGACCAGCGTCTTCCGGGCGGGGCCCGAGTTCGAGCTGCTCGCCGAGAACGACCTGGACGACTACGTCCTCAGCTCCATCGCGGTGTCCGACGGGCAGATCTTCCTGCGCACCACCGGCCACCTCTACGCGATAGGGGAGCGCCGGGGCGGCGGCGACTGAGGACGGCCGGCGGGACTGGTCTGCCGCCCGCGCCGAGGGGCATCGCCGCTTCTCCACGGGGCCCGCAACGGCCGTTCCCGCCTCAGGTGCTCTCCCGCCGAAACCTCCCGTGCCGGAGGAAGTGCACCACCTCCTCGGCGACGTCGCGGCGGTTCATGATGAACGTGTGGGTGGCGGGCAGGACGAGGAACGACGACGAGCCTTCGACGTCGGCGCGGTCGACGCCGACGGTGCCGTCGTCGGGGCCCGGGATGAGCCAGGAACCGATGGGGTTCATGCTGCGGCTGCCGGTAATGATGCCGAGGCTGAACCGGACGGGCGGGAGCTGGCTCGCGATGCCGTCCGGCGTGGTCCCCAGCCGTTCACCCGCCGGGCCGAGGAACGACCGCAGCAGGTCGGAGTCGGCGAACGCGTCGACGATCTCGCTGCCCCGGTTGGGCGGGCTGAGCATGACGACGCGGCCTTCGTGCGGCTCCGGCCTTTCGGAGAGGTAGCTGCGCACGAGGACGCCGCCCATCGAATGGGTGACGAAGTGCACGGCCCCGGGATTGTCCCCGCAGCATTGGGCGACGGCTTCCTCCAGGCGATCGACGAGCGTCTCTATCGGCTCGGTGCGCGACGGGTAACCGAACCGGACGACCCGGAACCCGGCCTGCTCCAGGCGGCTGGCGAGGATCGCCATCGACACCGGGGTCCGTCCCAGCCCGTGGGCGAGGATGACCGTCGACGCGCCTTCCGGCGCCGGCGATCCGCCCAGGATGCCGGACGCGAAGCCCGCGCCGACGAGGGCGCCGGCGCCGAGCAGGCCGGCGGCGAGCAGCGTGAGCCGGCGCTTCTTGAGCAGTGCGAATCGGCTGACCAGTGCGCGCTGAGTGATCACGGGTCCCGAGGTTACATACGTTCGGGAGCTGCCGAGAGTTCGCGGCGCCGGCGCGCGCAACGGCCGTTGCGGCCTTGGAGCCGCCGCCCCGCGTCGAGCCCGGTGAGACCGGTGATCCGCCTTTCCGAGCATCGCCGCAGTCGACCCGGCGTCTGACTCACCCGGCGGAGCACGAAGGGGCCTCGTGGGCGTCGTCCGGCGCCGCCGCGCCTGTGCCCCTACCGCCCTCCCACCGGCCCCAGCTTCCGGACCCAACCGTCGCTCTTCGTCAGCAGGTAGAGCTCTCCCGCGGAGTCGATGCCCAGGCGGGCGTCCGCCCGGTCGCCCGGGGCGTACGTGTTACGGATGCCGGCCGCCTCGACGAGGTCGCGCTCCTCGCCGTCGATGACCAGCCGGAGCTCCCGGATCTCGGCGAGCTGGCCGGGCACGAGCCCGTCGGCGTCGATGTAGAACACCCGGCCCCGCGGGAAGTCGGTGAAGACGTACTTGCCCTGCAGCTCGGGAATGGCCTCACCGCGGTAGACGAACCCGCCGCTGACGGCGTAGCCCTCGTCGTGATCGTACTGGGCCACCGGGTACACGAAGGGACGGTCGTCCTCGGCCGGGGGCGGGTACGCCGGTCCCGGACGGCGGGGCGTGAGCGTGTAGCCGGTGCCGAACGTGCCCTCCCGGAGCCGCCAGCCGTAGTTGGCGCCGGGCACGCCCAGGTTGACCTCTTCCACCACGTTCTGGCCGATGTCGCCCATGAACATCCGGCCGTCCGTGTCCCACGAGAACTGCTGGGCGTGCCGCAGGCCGTAGGCCCAGATCTCGGGGGCGACGCCCGCCTCGCCCACGAAGGGATTGTCGGCGGGAACGCCGTATCCCCGGCTGCCGTCGCCGCCGAGGGGGTCGATGCGGATGATCGCGCCGTGGGGCGCGGCGAGGGACTGGCCGAAGTCGCGGGGATCGTGGGCCGCCCCGGCGTCCCCGAGGCTCGCGTAGAGCAACCCGTACTCCGGCGACCCCGGGGCCGCGTTCGGGTTGAACGCGATGGTGCCGACGTTGTGGTTGGGGGCGAACTGGCCGATGCGGAAGACCTCGCGCGAGGTGCCGCTGAACGCGTTCGCCGCCGGGTCGTCGACCGTCCACTCCCGGATCACGCTCTCGTGGCTCCCGGCGTCGTCGTCGAGGTAGTCGGCGGTCCCGCTGTCCGACCGGGCGCTGTACGCCGTGTAGAACTTGCCGAACCCCGGCGCGCCGGCGTCGGCGAACCGCGGGTGGAACGCCACCCCCACGAGGCCGGTCTCGTTGGGGAACATCGAGTCGTCGAAGCCGACATCGAGGGTGCGGATGTCCATGTAGGTCACCGGCGCCGTGCCGTCCTCGTCGGTGATGTACAGCAGCCCGCGCAGGTCGTTGAGGACCAGCCGCCCCGAGCCGTCTCCGATCGGCGTCAGATACTGGATGCGCGCGTAGGCCTCGTTCGTCATGGCGTCCACGGCGGAATCCGAGGTCCGCGGCGCGCGGACGAACGGGGTCGCCGCCACGACGAGGTCCCCCTTCAGGATCGGGTCGGGAATGGGGTCGGCCAGGGGTTCCACCTGCGCCGCGACCGGGAGGGCCGAGACGGCGAGGACCAAGGCGGTGGTTCCGAGCGATCGTGCGAAGTACATAGCGGGCTCCGTTGGCTGCGTGGTGGGTAGCGACGTCGCGGATGGCCAGCACAGGCCGTGGTGGACGTGTCGATCATACCGGCAGCCGCGACGACGGGGAACCCGGTGCTTGGTGCGCTTGAAGGGTGTCGCGCCTGCGGTCCCCTCACCGCTCCCCGATGGGACTGGAAGATCGGGCCGTGGTCCACGTCCGGTCCGTGGCGGATGCAGCACTCGCACCCCCGGCCCGCCCGGCTCGACGATGCGCGGCCTCGGCCGCATGATGGATTGCCGATGCGGGGTCGAGGTTGTCCGGCGTCCGTGACCGGACCGTGGTCGGCGCCGCGCAGCCTGTCAGCGAGGCTCGAGATGCGCCGCGATTCGGTCGCGGAGGCGTTTCGTCTCGGGGCATAGTCGATACAGCAGCGGGAGATTCCGGAGCGACCTCGTGATCATCATGTCTCTGCCGCCCCCGGGTCGGCGCGCGTGTCCGTGTCTCGCGAGGAGCGGCTCGAACACTTCCTCTCTCATCCGAGGGTGGTTGCGAACCTCCTCCCAACTCATGTGCAGTTCGTGGCGGAACGGGACGCAGGCATAGATGTCGACTTCCGGCTGGGCCGGACAGCAGAGCAGCGAAACTCCTCGGGATCTCGAGACGGCTTCCAGGTGGTCCATGGCGTCGCGCTTCGCACGGTCGGCGTCGGGAATGAACAGCCAGAGGTCGTAGAACGCATAGCTGGCATGGAGCTCGTCACCGCGGATGGTCCGCGCTGCGTCGGGGTAACCTTGGACGCGTGGGTTTTCAAGTACCTTCACTCTGGCTCTGGGTCGGCCCGCGTCGCCCAGCAACGCCTCGGTCAACGGCTTGAGGATGTGTCCGTTCAGGGTTGGATCTTCCGGGACGACGAGCACCTTGAAGCTCACAGCGCCGCTTCCAGCCAGCCCTCCGAGAACAGCTCGGACGGGGGGCGCTTCTTGACGACGTCCATGAAATGCGGTACGTCCGCCAGGGCACAGATCCGCGATTCGCCGGTCTCTTCGTCGCGCTTGCAGACGAACGTCGTTCGGTAGTCTTCCTCCCCGAGCCAGTCCAGCACCGTCGCCGAATGCGTCGTCGCGACGACCTGCGTCGCCGCGGCCGTCGACTGGCTGCGCAACAGCTCGAGGAGGAGCCGGGCTCGGCTCGCATGAGTGCCGTTCTCGATCTCCTCCATCATCATGAGGCTGGGCATGTCCGGCTGAAAGAAAGCCGCGGTGAGTGCCGCAAAGCGCAAGGTGCCGTCGCTGAGGACCATCGCCGGAAACTCTCGGCCGTTCTCTCGCAGCATGAAGAGCGGTTCGTCCACGGCGCCGAGGAGCACGCCCACGTCGTCGATCTCCTCGGGGCGAAGTTGCCGGAGCCACGACAGATAGGCGTCCTTGGTCTGTTCGTCCTGGCATATCGCGTGCACGAGGGCCGCGAAGTTCTCCCCTCGGTCGCCCATCTGCCGCACCTGGGCCACCTGCGAATACTGCCTCAGCAGACGCACTTCGGGCTCCACCTGTCGGATGTTGGCGAGCACCTCGGCCACGTCGATGGCCAGGTGGTCCCACGAGGGCGGCAACTCCGGATTCGCAGCGTCGCCCGCGCTTCGTGCGGCGCCGCCCTCGTGCCGCCAGGGACCGGCCAGTTGCCCCAGTGCCGGACGCGTCCGCTGCAACTGGGCGGACCAGACCGCCCCGTCCTCAATGGGGCACCATACCGGGAGCTTCGGGTCCGTCTGCGAGAAGCCTTCGATGCGGTCGGTGTTGTAGATGACGGTCCCCTCCCCCTCGAGACGCTCGCGGGTCACGCAGCTCGACTCCGGCGAGAACTCGCTCAGGAGCTCCCACTTCAAGCGGTTCCCCCCCTCGGAGGCGTGCTTGCCCGTCCCGATGCGGTCGATGTCGAGGTCACCCCGCACCTCGAACGTCACATCTCCTGTTCCGCCTCCGCTCCCTCCGCCGCCGGCGAAGCACGCGTGGCGGCTTCCCCCTCGAATGCCGTCCCACGCCGCGCCGGTCGCGCTCCTGGGCTTTCCGTCGAGGATCTCGCTGATCGTGAAGCCGCTCCCCACGCCTTGCAGCACGCGTAGCGCGTCGAGCACGTTCGACTTGCCGCTGCCGTTCGTGCCCACGAGCAGGTTCATCCGGCCCAGCTTCAGCTCGACGCGACGCAGGCTCTTGAAATTCTCGATGACGATGCGGTCGATCACGCCCGCCACCTCCCTTCCGTCGGCACGCGCGGGCCTTCGCTGCCGTAGACGACGTCGTGTGCCTCGAGCTCGACAGGTGGAATGTCGTTCGGGCGAGCAGGGCAGGGGAGCGCGATGACGGTGGAGCCGGCGTCCCTTGTGGTCCGGATGGAGGTCTTCTTCATGAGCGGCATGCGCCCCCATTGTAGTCGCCCGGTACAGGAACCATGGCTGCAGGGATGGGGCTGCTCCGGCGGCCGGAACGCCGCCCCTTTTTGGTGGGTCGGCTATCCCGTTCAAGCCGGGGTAGCGGCGGGCTGACCGGAGTTCGGCTGCCGGGGCAACGTCGCGTGCGGCTCCGCCGCTGGCCAGCGCCTCACGAGCGTTGGCGACGTTCTGTGGGCGTGGACTCCTACTCCGTCCGCAGCGCCACGAGCGGATCCACCCGACTGGCGCGCCGGGCCGGGGACCACGCGGCGGCGGCAGCCACCGCGAGCAGCAGCACGGACACCGCGGCCAGCGTCGCGGCGTCGAACGGGGCCACGTCGAAGAGCAGGCTGGTGAGGGTCTGCGAGAACAGCAGCGACGCGAGCAGCCCCGCCGCGACGCCGGCGCCCGCGAGGCCGACGGCGCCGCGGACGACCATCCACACGACGTTGCGCGGCTCGGCCCCCATGGCAAGGCGCAGGCCGATCTCGCGGGTCCGCTGCGACGTGGCCACCGCGATCACCCCGTAGATGCCGAGGCCGGCGAGGGCGAGGGCCGCCGCCCCGAACAGGGCGAGGAGCAGGGTCGTGAACCGCCGCGCCGCGAGGGTGTCCGACAGGAGCTGATCGACCGTTGCGACGCTGTAGAAGGCGAGGTGCGGGGCGGCGTCCCAGACGACGCTCTGGATGGCGGAGATGCTGGCCGCCGGATCCCCGCCGGTCCGGACGACGTAGGTCATCGCGCCGTTCGGCGCCTGCGCGTGGGGGACGAACACCTCGGGGCGCGGGGGGCTGTCGAAGCCCCGCGGCCGCACCGTGCCGACGACGCCGACGATTTCCGCCTCGAAGGTCTCCATGATGAACGCCTGTCCCGACACCTGCACGCTCACCCGCCGCGTGAGCGGATTCCCGTCCGGCCAGTGCTGCCGGGCCAGCGTCTCGTTGACGACCGCGACGGCCGGCCCCTCGGCGTCGTCGCGCTCGTCGAACCACCGCCCGGCCCGGAGCGGGACGCGCATCGTGTCGAGGTAGCCCGGGGTGACCATGGAGACGGCCGTCGACGGCTCCTCGCCGGGCGGGGGCGGCGGCCGGTCGTGCAAGGTCAGGGGGCTCTGAGCGCTCAGGTCGGCGAGGCCGAGCGGGAACGCCGATACGGCGCCGGCGGCGGCGACGCCGGGGAGGGCGCGGATGCCCGCGAGGGTCTCGCGGAAGAAGCCCGGCGTGGCCTCGGTGCCGCCGCCTTCCCCGTAATGGAACACCTGCAGCGCCGCCGTGTTCTGCGGGGCGAAGCCGAGGTCGACGTTCACCAGCCGCACGAAGCTCTGCATGAGGAGGCCCGCGCCGACCAGGAGCACGAGGGCGAGGGCGACCTCGGCCGCCACCAGCGTGCGCCGCAGCCGCTGCTGGGCCGGCGTGTCACCGGCGCGGTGGCCCCGGGTGAGGGGGCCGTTGACGTCCTGCCGGAGTATCCGGACGGCGGGCGCGCAGCCGAACGCCAGGGCCGTGAGCACGACGAGGCCGGCCGTGAACCCGAGGAGCCGCTGGTTTACGGCTATCTGCGCGAGGCGCGGCGCGTCGGCGGGCATGAGCGCCACGAGCAGGTCGAGGGCGTAGGCGGTCGCCACGAGGCCGCCGAGGCCGCCGAGGGCCGCGATGACCACGCTCTCTGTCAAGAGCTGGCGCAGAAGGCGTCCGGGGCCGCCGCCCACCGCCGAGCGGACCGCGAACTCCTGCTCGCGCCGCGAGTAGCGGGCCAGCATGAGATTGGCGACGTTGACGCAGGCGATGAGGAGGACGAAGACCACGGCCCCCCACAGCAACAGCAGCACCGGGCGGACCGCTGCGATCTGACGCGTCTGCAAGGGGATGACGCGCGCGCCGACGCCGGCGTTGGTGCGTGGATGGTCGGCGGCGAGCCGGCCGGCGACGGCGTCCATCTCGGCCTGGGCCCCGGCCAGGGTGACGTCGGGGCGGATCCGGGCGACCACCTGCCACCAGCCGCCGCTGCGAATGTAGCTCTCGTACTCGGCGACGGCCTTGGGGAGGAAGATGTCCCGATCGCTTCGACCGCGCTCCAGCCGGAGCTCGAAGCTCGGAGCGAGGACCCCCACCACCGTGTGCGGCTCGCCGTCCAGCACCAGGGTCCGGCCGATGATGGCGGGGTCGCCGTCGAAGCGGCGCCGCCAGAGTCCGTCCGTCATGACGACCACGCCGCTGCCCGGCCGGTGATCGTCGGGCAGGAACGTGCGCCCGCGGGCGGCGCCCGCGCCGAGCGCCTCGAAGAACCCTTCCGTGACCTGCCACCCGTAGAGCACCTCGGGCTCGTCGGCGCCGGTGAGGTCGACCGACCACGGATCGAGGGCCGCGACGTGCTCGAAGCTCGTCGCCTGCTCGCGCCAGTCGAGGAAGTTCGCGGAGGCGACCTCGGCGGGCTGGTTGCCGTTCTCGGGGTCCGTCTCCCACAGGGTGACGAGACGCTCCGGCTCGGGAAAGGGCGGCGGCTGCAGCAGCACCGCGTCCACCACCGAGAAGGTCGCGGTGGTCGCGCTGATCGCCAGCGTCAGGGTCAGCACCGTGGTCGCCGTGAACCCGGGGTTCCGGCGCAGCACCCGCAGGACGTAACGGACGTCCTGCAGCACGTGCTCCATCGCCGCCCCGAACCGCGCCTCGCGAACGTGGTTCCGGGCCGACTCGAGTCCCCCGAGGGCCGCAAGCGCCTGCCGGCGCGCCTCGGCCGGCGAAACACCCTGCGCCCGCCGCGCTTCCGCCTCGAGCGCGACGTGGTGCCGCAATTCGTCGTCCAGCTCGCGGTCGACGCGACCGCGGTCGATGAGAGCCCGCAGCCGGACCCGCCATGCGTAGAGCCAACGCTCGAAAGACATGATCCGCCTCCGTCAGCGGCCGCCCCTGCATCGAGTTCGACGGTCCGGTCCTCCCGATGGTTGCTCCATTCGTGCCGTCCTCTCGGTTACCGTGTATGGTGACACCATCCCTCTCGGTAAGCAAGGGTAGGTGGCGGCGTGGGCTGACGGGGTTGCGGAGTGGGGTGCGCCCATGCGTGCGCGGTTCCGAGGGTACGCCGGAAGGGCAGGGGCGGCGTGGGCTGAGGGGGTTACGGGGGTGAGGTGCGCCGATGCGTGCGCGGTCCCGAGGGTGCGCCGGACCGGCATGGCCGGAGTCCTGCCGGACACCTACGCCGCCGTCAAGCGGGTCCGGGACACGTGGCGCGATCCGTCGTCGTCACGCCGCCGACGGGCGATACGCCACGATCATGGCCGTCACGTCGTCGTGCTGCGGGGCCGAGGCGGTGAACCGCTTCACGCTGGCGAAGATGTGGCGCAGGCGGGAATCGGCCTCGGCCTCCGCGACCCCGGCGAGGCAGCCGAGGAGCCGGTCGTCGCCGAACTCCTCTTCCTCGTCGTTCATCGCCTCCGAGATCCCGTCGCTGAACAGCACGAGGTAGTCGTCCGGCAGGAGCGTCACGGAGCCTTCCGCGTACGGCACGTCCTCGAAGAAGCCGAGCACCATGCCGCCGGTCTCGAGCCGGCGAACGCCGGAGCTGCCCGCGAGGATGGGAGGGTTGTGACCGGCGTTGCAGTACGCGACCCTGCCGTCGGGGAAGAGCACGCCGTAGAAGAGCGTGACGAAGCGGCCCTGTATCCCCCGGCGGACGATGGCGGCGTTGACCGCGGCCATCGTGGCCGCCGGCCCGTCGCTCGCGTGCGCGTGCGCGGCCAGCGACCCCTGCATCAGCGCCGCGAGCAGGGCGGCGGGCGGTCCCTTGCCGGCGACGTCGCCCAGCGCGAAGCCGAGCGCGCCGCCGGGCAGGTCCATGTAGTCGAAGAAGTCGCCTCCGATGGACCGGCACGGCAGCGTCGTCGCCGCGGCGTCGAAGAACGGGCCGGCCCGGTGGGTGGTCGGCAGCAGCGCCCTCTGGATCGCCGCCGCCGTCTCCATCTCGTGCTGCAGCTTCGCGATCCGGCCGACGGCGTCCGACAGCAGCTTCCAGCCCGTGTCGTCGCCGAGCCGGTTGCGGCCGGCGGCGGTCAACCGGTAGAACTTCGCGAGTCGACCGCCCGACGTCTTCCGGGCCGCCGCGAGCAGTCCCGTGCTCTCCAGCCGGTGAAGCGTCGGATAGAGGGTCGTCGGGGAAACCTGGAACACCTCGCCCGAAAGCTGGCGGAGCCGCTGCATGACGCCGAAGCCGTGCGCCGGCCCCGCGGCGACCGCGTGCAGGACCAGCATGTCGAGAGAGACCTGCGTCAGGTGGCTGTTTGCCGGGCGCATCGGATGTGGTGGCTGCATTTCTTCTTTCGTCGAGCGAGCCCCGCGCGATTGCATCTCACATTGTTGAATATCTGACGACGACAGTGAGATATTCAACAAGAGAATAGCGTTGGGTCCTGATTTTCGGACGGCGGTCGAAGGACGAGGCCGGCCTCGTCGCGGTTTCGTCTCGGCTGCAGCGGGAGCGAGCCCGAATCGCCCTGTTGCCGGTCGGGAACCCCGTTGCTCCCGTTTTGCCTTCGAGGCGTACCCGCGCCCGCTGGCGGACGACGACGAACATGACCACTCCAGCCCCCACTGAAACGCTCAACGACGCCCACTGCCACTTCTTCTCGGCCGGGTTCTTCGAGACCCTGGCGAAGGACCCCGCCGCGCCTCCCGCCGCCGACCCCGCCGTCGATCTGCCGGCGCGGCTGGGCTGGGACGCCCCGGGGCGCCCCGCCGCCCTCGCGGATCGCTGGGTCGAGGAGCTCGACCGGCACGGGGTGGCGCGCGCGGCGCTGATGGCGAGCGTTCCCGGCGACGAGGCGTCGGTCGCGGCGGCGGTGGCCCGGCACCCGGCGCGGCTCGCGGGCAGCTTCATGTTCAACCCGACGGCGCCCGACGTGGCCGGCCGCCTCGGCCGGGCGTTCGGCGAGCACGGGCTCCGCTGCGCCTGCCTCTTCCCCGCCATGCACCACTTCGCCCTCGACGACGCGCGGGTGTTCGCGGTCTTCGAGTCGGCGGCCGAGCACGGCCGGGCGGTGTTCGTGCACTGCGGGGTCCTCTCGGTCGGCGTCCGCCGCAAGCTCGGCCTGCCGTGCCGGTTCGACGTGCGGCGGGGCAACCCGCTCGACCTCGTGCCGGCCGCAACCGCGTTCCCTTCCGTCCCGGTCATCATTCCGCACTTCGGCGCCGGCCTCTTCCGCGAGACGCTCATGGCCGCCGACCTCTGTGCGAACCTCCACGTCGACACGTCGAGCTCGAACGGCTGGGTGAGGTACCAGGCGCCGCCCCTCACGCTCGACGACGTGTTCCGGCAGGCCCTCGCCGTCCTCGGCCCCGAGCGCATCCTGTTCGGCTCGGACTCGTCGTTCTTCCCGCGGGGCTGGCAGCGGCCGGTCTGGGAGGCGCAACGCGAGGCGCTCGAGGCCGTCGATGCGGACGAAGCGGTCCGAACGGCGATCTTCGGCGGGAGCTTCGACCGGGTGTTCGGCGCCGCGCCGGACGCGGAGCCCGCCGACCCGTCCTGACCGGGTGGCCGAAGCCCCACCGGGTCAGCGGGTCGGCGGAAACTTCGACCGGGTGTTCGGCGCCGCGCCGGACGCGGAGCCCGCCGAGCACTCCTGACCGCAGTCTTCCGCGTGCGCCGTTCGAGCGCCGCCGGTCGGCGCGGATCGACGAGGCGTACGTCAGCGGGGCCGCTGCAGCACGAGGTAGCAGCTCGTGGCCAGGCCCGCCGACCCGAAGATCATGCACATCACGAGCACCTGGTAGCGCACCGCGACGAGGGGGGCGACGCCCGAGAGAATCTGTCCGGTCATCATGCCGGGCAGCGACACCAGCCCGACCGCGAGCAGCGAGTTGGTCATCGGGATCAGGGCCGTGCTCATGGCCGCGTGCCGCGCCTCGGGGTAGGTGGCGCCGCGCCGGCGCTCGGCCCGGAAGCGCTCGGCCGCGAGGCTGACGGTGTTCATCGAGTTGGCGATGATCATGCCGGCGAGGGGGACGACCACGCTGGCGTCGTGCCACGGGCTCGCGCCGAGCACGCCCTGGGTCACCAGGGCGAGCACGGTCAGGGCACCGACGCCGATGGCCGCCAGCACCGCCGGATAGCGGCCCGCCCGTTCGTCTCCCAGCGGACGCAGCGCGATCCAGCCGGCCACGGCCAGCATCACGCCGACCACCGCGAGGGTCACCAGCGCCCGCTCCGATCCGAAGATGAACGTCAGCACGTAGCCCACCAGCAGGAGCTGGGTGACCATGCGCAGCACCGCGACCACCGCGGTGCGGGTGCCCAGCGACCAGCGGTGGATGATGACGAGGACGGCGAGGACGGGCAGGAACGCGAGGGCGAGCCGGGTCAGCGGGATGAGCTGGACGGACTCGTTCATCGTCAACCTCGTGGGCCGCCGCCCGGGCGTCGCGGTCCGGTCAGGACCCGGCGGGCGGCTCCGCCGGCGGATCGTCGATGGCGAGCTCGCCGCGGTCGGCCCGCGCCAGGAGGTCGCGCGCCTCGTCGGCCCGGTCCGCCGGCACCAGCACCTCGGCCGCGCCGATGCCGTCGATGGAGATGGCGTGGGTCACCCGCAGGGCCTCGCCGCGAAGCTGGCAGGGAATGCCGTGGGCCTCGAGGAACGCCTTGATCTGGGCCTCGACGAACTGGCCCTGCACGATCGAGATGACGACGTAGCCGTCCTTTTCGCTCACGCGTTCTCCTCCCCGCGAGTCTGCGCCGTAGAACGGTGCAAAAGGACCCCTGGCAGGGTTGGTTGGGCGGCGAGCGGAGTCGCCGGCGACGCTCTCCGGGTAGCCGACGTCGGCGTCTCGCCGCGTTGGTTGGGCGGCGAGCGGAGCCCGCCGGCGACGCTCTCCGGGTAGCCGACGTCAGCGTCTCGCCGCCACGGACCGGCCGCCGCGCAGGGACGCGTCCTCGCGCGATGGGGGGCGGTCCGGCGGGGGGACGCCGGCGGTGACGAGGAGTGGCCGGGCGGTGACGGCGAGACGCCGGCCGCCCGGCCAGGCCCGCCTACTTCAGGGGCGAGTAGTCGGTCGCGTCCATGAACACCGCTTCGACGCCGCTCACGATGCGGCCGTCGACCTGCGACGCTCGGGACACTTCCTGCCACTCGGGGTCGGCGCGGAAGGTGTCCCAGTTCTCGGCCGCCTGCTCGCGGCTGTCGTGCGAGATGATGTAGATGAGCGTGTTCTCCGAGTCCGGGGCGTCCTGCGGCACCCAGTAGCCCACGTTGCTCATGCCGTGCTTCTCGAAGATGCGCATGGTGTGGTCGCGGAACCGGGCCTCGAGGTTCGGCAGCTTGCCCTCGGGGGCGGTGTAGGTCCTCAGCTCGAAGACCTTCTCGCCCTGGGCGTGGACGGCGGTGTCCGCCTGCCACAGGGTTCCGGCCGCGAAGCCGGCGACGAACACCGCGGCGACGAACGCGACGAGATGGCGGGTCTTGATGGTCATGATGGCTCCTTGCTGATGATGTGGGTCAACGCCCGCCGGAACACGGCCTCGACGGGCCTGCCCGCGAGCAGCTTCTCCGCGCGGCGGGCCGAGGTCCAGCGCCGTTGCCGGAGGGCCTGCTCCTGCCAGGCGTCGTCCACCCGATCGACGTGCATCAGGTAGACGGCGACGCGGTAACGGCCGCCCTGCTTGGTGGTGTCATAGTAACCGACCGGGCCGCCCAGGACACGCCCGTGAATGCCCGCCTCTTCGCGAGCTTCCTTGAGGGCGGTCTCGGGCGCGGTCTCGCCGGGATCGATGAACCCCTTGGGCACGGTCCAGCGGCTGGCCTTGACGGTCGTGACGAGGCAGATCTCGAGGGCGTCTTCGCGGTATCTGAAAGGGATGGCCGCCGCCTGCTGCGGTGCTCGGTCGCCGGACGGATACGCTTGCCGAGCCATCCCGCCCTCGTCAGGAGTCGGCGGCCGGCAACGGGGACGAGGCGGTGGGGCGAGGGCGCAGGCGGCCGGGACGGAAACGGCGCGCGCCGACGGCGGCCGGCACACTCGCGCGTCGGATGCGTACAAAGAGGCGCGCCCTCGAGGAACGGTGCTTCACCATGGCTTCCCCGGGGGCGCGCTGCTCCGGTCCGCGGCCGCCGCTATTGCGGCATGTGGGTGTTGTAGAGCGCCAGCTCGCCGTCGTCGGTGAACGAGATCACCGGGTATTCCCGGTAGAGGGACTTCGGCCCTTCCATGCCCGGCGAGCCGACGGGCATGCCCGGCACCGAGATGCCCGCGACGTCGGGGCGCTCGTCGAGCAGCCGGCGGATGTCCTCGGCCGGCACGTGACCCTCGATGACGTAGCCGTCCACGAGGCCCGTGTGGCACGAGAACAGGCGCTGCGGAATCCCCTTCTCCTGCTTGAGCGGCGTCACGTCAGGCACGTCGGTGGTCTTTACGTTGAAACCCGCTTCCTTGAGATGCAAGACCCATCCCACGCAGCACCCTCAGGTGGGTGACTTGTAGACCTCGATGACCGGCTCCTGGGTCTGCACCGCGGTGTGGACCCCGAAACCGACCACCAGCAACGAGAGAACGGCGAGCAGCGTGCGCATGAAGGCTCCTTCGTGATTGTCGCCGTATCAGGCTACCCGTTGTCCGGGGGATTGGCAAGCCCGGCCGCTCCGATCCCGGCGCGTCGCGACGTTCCGACACTCGGGGGCCGCCGCAGTGACCCTCCCGAAGCGGCGGCCGCCGGCTGCGCCTCGCCGCGGGCCCCGCCGCGCGAATAACGACCGCCGCCGTCGTTCGCGGCGCCCGCGCCCGTCATCGACCTGCGGGGACGCGGTGACGGCCGCGCGGGCGGGTCCAGGCGTCGGCGTTCGCGGCGCCCGCGCCCGTCGTCGGCTTGCAGGGACGCGGTGGCGGCCGGCCGGGCGGGTCCAGGCGCCGTCGTTCGCGGCGCCCGCGTCCGTCATCGGCGCCTTCACCCGCGCCGGCCGGGCGGACCGGCTTCGAGCGTCTGCTGAATCACCGCCCGGGTGCGGTCGATCAGCCGGTCGACCCCCCGCTCGCCGTAGTCGGCGGTGGCGATCGGCTCTCCGACGATCACGTCGACCGGGCCGGGCCGCGGGGCCAGGGTGGTCCGGGGCAGGAGGGCGAACGTGCCCAGGATGGTGACGGGGACGACGGGCACGCCGGCCTTGAGGGCGATGCGGAACAGGCCCGGCTGGAACGTCTGGAGACGGCCGTCGCGGGTCCGGGTGCCCTCGGGGAACCCGGCCAGCGACCGGCCGTTCCGAACCCCGTCGATGACCCGCCGCAGGCTGCGCGCGGTCTTGCGCGCATCGCCGCGGTCGATCGGGAAGTGGCCGGCCGTCCAGAGATGCCAGCCCATGAACGGGACGTGGAAGAGGCTGCGCTTGGCCACGATGCGGAACGGGTGCGGCAGGTACGCGAACAGGGCCGGGGTGTCGATGAGGCTCGCGTGGTTGGCCACGTACACGTAGCTCCGGTCCCGCCGCACCCGCTCGGCGCCGTGCACGCGGATGCGGGCGAAGATGGACCACGCCACGAGCCGGCACCACCACCGCGCGCACCAGAACTGCCGGTCGCCGGTGCGGTCGAAGGGCCAGATGAGGAACGACAGGCTGGCCATGACCACCGTGTGGGCGTACCAGAGCAGGTTTGCGAACGGCGCCCACAGGTAGACGAACAGTCTCACGGACGGTCGCCGGTGCGGTCGCGCGACGCGGGCGCCGCCGTCCGGACGTACCGGGGCAGGCTCGCCAACGACGCGCGACCGTGGACGAGCGGCCTCACGGTCGTCGGCGTTCACTGCCGGAGGGCGGAGCGGATGTAGATGAGGTCGATGAGCGCTTCCGCCCGCGCCAGCGGCCCCGGCTGCTCGAGCAGCCCCAGCCGGTCGGCGGGGCGATGTCGATGAGCTGCGAGATGCCGTTGACGAGATCCTCGTCGTCGAGGCCGTCGGGCACCTGCAGCCCGGGGATGCCGAGGGGAATCAGGGCCGCGAGGTCCTCGCGCACGTCGCGCAGCCGGTTGCGGTCGGCGGTGCTGATGGCGTCGCTGATCGGCTCGATGTCGGCGAGCCGATAGGCGCGGCTGTCGTCCTCGCGGAGGATGCGGAACTTGGTCAGGCCGCCGAGCAGGATGTTGTAGCGGCCGTCGGGGAGCTCGGTGGCCTCGGCGATGACCCCGACGCAGCCGACGGGATGGACGGGCGGGCGCCCTTCGTAGTCGGCCTCGTAGCCGGGCTGCAGCATCACCATCCCGATCAGGCGGTCGCCCTCCAGGGCGTCCGCGATCATCTCCCGGTAGCGCGCCTCGAAGATGTGCAGGGGGCGGGTCGCGCCCGGGAAGAGCATGACGTCGGGCAGCGGGAAGATCGGGATCGTGCTCGGGAGCGTCGCGGGGGCGTAGCCCCGGGTCGTCTCCTGTCCCCCGGCGCCCCGGGTGGTCTCCTGCGCCCCGGCGGAAAGCGGCAGGCACAGGACGCCCGCGAGTCCGACGACGCCCAGCAGTCTGGCGGTCATGCCACGCTCCTTGTCTGGTTCCGCCGCGAACGCCAGCCTATCACGGGACGGCCGCGGATCCGCCCGAGTAGAGGCCCAACGGGATCGCGTATCATGGTCCATGAAGACCGTTGAGACCACCATGAAGACCACCAGTCGCCGCTCGCAGGACATCCCCGGCACCATCGCGGGTTCTCCCCATCGCTTGGGGCTTCAGCTCCCGGCGCCGGAAGCCAAGCCATCGCCTGGATCGGATTTCGAGGATGCGCTGAAGGATCTGGAGGAGTCTCCCGACGAGGCTCGTGAGGAGGGGTACGCGCCGCCGGCCGAGGTGGCGACGAGAAACGCCCGCCGGCTGCTGCACCGCATGTACGAGCTTCGGCCGTGCCGGTACGAGGTCTACCCGACGCAGGATCGCGAGATGTGCATCTACATCCCGGAGGGTGGACGCTCCGTCCTGGTGACGTGCGATCCTGACGGCGGCGTGCACTGCTCGACCAGTCTGGAGCGGGGGCACAGCCGGGCGTACTACGACCGCGACTACGCGGCCGACCCGCCGCCCAGCTTCCTGCGAGAGGCGCTGGCCACACTGGACGCCGTGTGATGCCAGGATGCGTGGCGAGGAGGACAGAGCAACTCGGGCGACGCATATTCTCGAAAAGGACCGCGGATCGGGCATATCGGGGGCGTGTCCTCCCGAAAGTGTTCGAGAGCGATGATGTCCTGATCTCGGTCGACCGGCTCAGCACGGCGTCCCCGGCCGATGTGGAGCAGGCAGCCCGGAGGACATCCGTCAACCGGCCCCCGCTTCAGGGGTGGGCAGTCGTCAACTGCGGCGAGGTCCGCGATGCCGGGCGGCGGCGTGTGCGCGCCTCTCCACAGACCGACAATCCGTACCACGCCGACATCGTGCTGCTTCCGACGACAACCTGCACCGGCCGCGAGCTCCGAAAGCAGCATGCCCAGGAGCTTGCCAAGATCGCGCAGTGGCAGCCGAGTTCTACGTGGGTGGCGCCGTCGTCGTAGGCAAGAGCAGAAGGCGGCTGTCCAGGGACTGTCTCTATCGCGATCTCGATTCACAGGCGGCCGTCTGTCCACCCCGCAACCCCGCCACCGCCTCGGCGACGGTTTCGATGGCGGTCTCGATCTCGTCGGCGGTGTTGAAGCGGCCGAGCGAGAAGCGCACGCTGCCGCGGATGCGCGCGTCGTCGCAGCCCATCGCGCCGAGGACGTAGCTGGGCTGGAGGGCGGCGCTGGTGCAGGCGGAGCTCGACGACACCGCCAGCCCCGGCATCCGCTTCATCAACTTGGCCCCGTCCACCCCCGCGAAGCTGAGGTTGGTGGTGTTGGCGAGGCGCTCGACGCGGTGGCCGTTCACCTCGACGCCGTCCAACCGGGACTGCAAGCCGGTCTCCAGGCGGTCGCGCAGGGCCCGCCCCGTGCCGTCGCCGCCGGCCCGCCCCGCGCCGTCGCTGCTGGCGAGGGCGGCGGCGACGCCCATGCCCACGATGCCGGGCACGTTGAGGGTGCCCGACCGCAGGCCGCGCTCGTGGCCGCCGCCGTGCACCATGGGCTCGCACCGCACCCGGGGGCCGCGGCGGCGGACGAAGAGCATGCCGACGCCCTTCGGCCCGTGGATCTTGTGGGCGCTGGCGCTCAGCAGGTCGACGTGCATGGCGTTCACGTCGATGGGCTCCTTGCCCCACGACTGGGTGGCGTCGGTGTGGAAGAGGACCCCGCGCTCCCGGCACAGCGCCCCGATGCGGGCGATGGGGTGCAGGACGCCGGTCTCGTTGTTGGCGTGCATGACCGAGACGAGCACCGTACGCTCCGTGATCGCCGCCGCGAGCCGGTCGAGGTCCAGCCGTCCGTCGCCGTCGACGCCCAGGTACGTGACGTCGATTCCCTGCCGCTCGAGGTGCTCGCAGGCGTCGAGGACGGCGCGATGCTCGGTCGTCACCGTGACGACGTGCCGCTTCTTCGCGTACGCCGGCGCGCGGGCGACCCCCTGCAGGGCCAGGTTGTCCGACTCGGTCGCGCCGCTCGTCCAGATGATCTCTCGCGGATCGGCGCCGATGACCGCCGCCACCTGCTCGCGCGCGGTCTCGACCGCCGTGGCGGCGTCGCAGCCCAGCGCGTGATGGCGGCTCGCCGCGTTCCCGAAGCGCTCCCTGAGGAACGGCAGCATCGCGTCGAGGACCCGGGGGTCGAGGGGCGTCGTGGCGTTGTGGTCCAGGTAGATCATCGGAATCCAGTAAGGTTTAGCGGACGGCTCCGACGCGACGTGCCTTGGGAGTTCTTCGCCGTCGGTTCCGCGAATCGACGGAACGTAGCCGCCGCCACCGCAATCGCCGGGGTCGGAGCGCCGCCGGGTCACGGCTTCGTGGCCTTGCCGCCGTGCACGGTGGGTTCCTCGCACCACTGCGTACGGAGCAGGGCGAGTGGGTCGAGTATCGTGCGCGGCAGGCCGAGCAGTTCGACGAGCACGGCTTCGTCGAGTGCGTGTCGGGTCCGGTCACGGTAGGCCTCGTTCGCCGGCAGGAACGGGCGCCCTCGGAAGTCTTCGAAGATGCCTTGCGCGCAGGCGTGCTGCGCGTCGGACATACGTGCGGCGTTGAAGGCTGGCAGACTGGGCAGGCGGCTGATAGTCAGGTTGCTGCGTCCGGCCTGCTGTGTCGTGCCGAACCACCAGAAGAGGATCAGTCCGAGCGTCGTGTTGGCCCACAGGACAGTGGCGGTCTCATCGCGCCGGTTCTTCATGAGGAAATTGGGCCATGCCCGGCCGCCCAGGGCGGACGACGGGGTCAGACACGCGGCGAGGCTCTGCGAATTGAGTCGAAAATCGCGATTGAAGTGGAGCCGCGTCGCTGTCTTCCACACGTCATGCGCGCGGTCCTCGCAATGTTCCCGAACTTGACCTTCCGAGTCGGGCTCGACGACCAGCGTACGTTCGCGGCCTGCGTCGTGTCCCCAGAGCGCAGGATACGTCGGGGCATCGGTACTCAGGGACACGATGTCGAACGGTCCGCGGAAAGAACCGTCGCCGCGCCTTGGGTCGTTCCCCCAAGCCTCGGCGTGCCTCTTCGCGCTCTTCTCGATTCCGTTGATGTCGCGGTCCAACAGTCCGCGCGCACCCAACTCGTGGAGCGTCGTCATTGGGATTGCATGTGTGTTCTTGGTTTGCGGCAGTCTCAACTTGCCGGCGGGCAGTGCCTGTGCGGTCTCGACCACATCGGCGTGCACGATGGATGCGCACTTGCCATCGTCCCACGTGCCGTGCGTCAGCACGCCGTACAGGTCGTCGCCGAGCACGACGCGAGTTCCCTTGTGCGGTGTGCCGTCCCGAATGGCTGCCGCCAAGGCTGCGGCCTCGGCACCAGACGCGGGGCGCTTCCGGAGTGCAACGAAGGTCACCGGCGAATCCACTGGCTTTCGCCGGGTAGCGCGAGACCGCCGCCGGCGCCGCGCAACGACAAGTACCTCGCCCATGCCCGTGTCGGCCGAGAACGACTTCTGATCGTCGCGACCGGGAGCCGCCAAACCGATGACGGTGGTCCGCTCGTACTGCGCCCGCAACAGCGCTCGACTGGCCGCCCAGGCGCCGCCCTGCAACAGACTCAACGGCATCACCAACGCGAGCACGCCTCCCGGCTTGACCTTCGCGTGGGCCAGGTCGAGGAAGTTTGAGGCAAGCCCCGCGTTTCCGTGGCCGGCGGGCTCCTCGATTTCCTTCCGGATGTCCTTGAGCAGCCGCGACATGGCGGACTGCTCCTCGGCGTCGTTGCCCAGGCCGGCGAACGACGGCACCGGCACGGTCGTCGCTTCGTGGTTGGTCGGACGGGTGAACGGCGGGTTCATGATGACGAGGTCCATCGACTCGTGTTCGAGCAGGAACGTGTCGCTCCAGCCCCGGCCTTCGCGCGAGACGCCGGTGGCGTCGCCGGTTCCCCGGTGCACTGAGATGCCGGTGTTCTCGAACAACCCCGTGCCGTGCTGCTTGCGAATCAGGTCGAGCGCGCCGAGCGCGAACCCCTTCTTGGCTTCCGCCTGTCGGCCGTAGGGCAGAAGATGCACCTGCGTTGCCTCGAACGGTGTCGTCGGGTGGGCGCTCGACAACATCGAGATCGTCAGGTGGGTCGCCGCGGGCATGATGTCGGCGGCGACAATGGATCGCTCCATCATCGCCCGGTGAACCGCGGCGTCGTCGCCTCTGGCTCGCCGATGGCGGGCGAGGAGGGGCATGATAGGCGGCGGTGATCAGCGTGCCCGTACCGCAAGCGAAATCACATGCGCGCAACCGCGTGAGGGTTGTCGGCTTGCCCCAGTCGGCCTCGATCAGGCCGACCGCCAGTTCCGCGAGCAGCGCCGCGGACTCGGGCAGGGTATAGAAGGTCGCCAGGAACTTGCGGTCGCTGATCAATCGCTGGAACGTCCGACCGTAGATGTCGTGCGACCGCGTGGCGCCGTGCGCCTCGAGCTCGCTCGCGATGTTCGCCAGCCGGTCGAGCAGCGCCGCCGCGATGCGGTCGGGAATCGGAATGAGCACCTCCCTGGCCACGTGGAAGATCGGCCAGTAGTTGATCTTCAGGATCCGCTCCCACTCCCGAAGCACTGGCGCCTTGGGCAGCACGCCGCGCCGCCGCAGGGCGTCGAGCGTCCGTACCTCGTGGACCCCCGCGAGCATCGTCTGGAACGTGAGCGCGTTCGCGAGAATGGCCATCGCCATCCGAGCGGTCTGCTCACCGGCTTCCTGGCAGAGCGTCTCGGCGATACGGGCTTCGACCGCAGGGAGATCCGCGCCGCCCAGGCGTGCCGCGGCTTCCCGCACCCCGGTCTCCAGCGTGTCGAGGCTCCGGGCAACGACGCGCTCGGAGATCGCGGCGTTTTCGATCAAGTCCGCGAGATTGTCGACTCCGCCCGTCAGCCATCCGCTCCGGGGCCAGCGCTCATGGCCGGCGTCTTCGGTGCCAGAAAACAGACAAAACTCGTAGGTCGCGCTTGCGGCTGCCGCTTCCAGATCCGGCTGGGGCGCGGTCTGGAGGGCGATGGGCACGCGTACCGCGATGCACTGTTCGACGATGTCCCCAGAATCAGCCAAGCCCGCGCCGAGTCTGGCGACCGCATCGTCCTCAACGGTTCTCGCGGGCACGTACTCGGTCTCCAGGACCACCGGCGCCGCGAACGGGTCGCGTACGATGAGATCCGGCGAGCCGCCGCCCTTGACCGCCCGGTGCTGTTCGGCGGCCATGCGCCGCCGCCACGACGGGTGTTTCGTCCACAGAACGCGGCACAATGCCTCGTTGAAGGAGCGTTCGCTGTTGGTCGCCATGCGTTGAGGAGCGTCCGTGTCGATTCGACAGCCCGCGATCGCCGGTCATGATATCAACCCGCCGCTCCGCGCAGTCAGCCCCGCCGGCAGAGTCCGACGCGGCGAGCGTGAGACCCGTGGCGAGGCTGTCCGTCTCACGGCGGGATTGGGAGTCCTGAGGGCGCCGACGGCGCACTTGAAGAGATACCGCGTTTCGTTGTATATTCGCCTTCAATGAGCGATCGCTCAACGATTGAGTGGACCGACGCGACGTGGAATCCGGTCCGAGGCTGCTCGAAGATCAGCCCGGGCTGCGCGCACTGCTACGCGGAGCGGTTCGCTGAGCGCTTTCGCAACGTCCCAGGGCACCCGTTCGAGCGAGGCTTCGATCCGCGTCTCGCGCCGGACATGCTGGAGCGGCCGCTTGGGTGGCGGCGTCCCCGACGGATCTTCGTGAACTCGATGAGCGACCTTTTTCACGCGGAAGTGCCGGTCGAGTACATCGAAGCCGTTGGCCGCGTGATGCAGCAGGCCGACTGGCACACGTTCCAGGTGTTGACCAAGAGACACCACCGCATGCAGCGTCTGCTCAGCGGTGACCTGAACTGGATGGGCGCACTGCCCAACGCCTGGTTCGGTGTGAGCGTCGAGGACCGGCGCCACGGTCTCCCGCGATTGGCGGCGTTGCGCCGGACGCCGGCGACCGTTCGCTTCGCTTCCATGGAACCCCTGCTTGAAGACCTGGGCACCGTCGATTTGACGGGAATCCACTGGGTGATCGCGGGCGGGGAGAGCGGTCCGCGCGCCCGAGTGATGCACAGTGAATGGATCATTGACCTCGAACGTGAGTGCCGGCGTCAGGGGGTGCCGTTTTTCTTCAAGCAATGGGGTGGAGTGCGCAAGCACACTACCGGTCGCACGCTCAACGGCCGCACGTATGACGCCTTCCCCGCAACTTCGCAACGTCCACATCACCGAATCCACTGACCTGGAGCCGTTGCGAGCATGGATCCTGGAACGTCTGCGCCACAGAGCGTACGGGAAGGTTGACCTCGAACAAGAACTTCGCTCGCAACCGTGGCTTGTCACGCACCTGAACAAGGTCCTGAAACTGCTGGTGAAGACCGGAGAGATCGACCGGTTGGACGGGACAGTTTCGTTGACGACTTCGCCGCGGCTGCCGGGGCTGTAGAACGCTGCCGGGGATACGGAGAGCAGGGCCGGTGGGCCAGTCCGCAGCGCGGGCACCGCGCCGATCGGAGAAGCGCTCGCGCGGCGGGCGTGGGCTGAGCGGCCGACGCGATCGCCGGACTGCCCGCTGGACGGGGTTCGGCACTATCATGTGTCGGGACCATGCGGAGATACCGGGAGGGCATGATGACGGCGAGCTGGGGTTCACGCGTGCTGGCGGGTCTGGTGGCGGTGGTGCTGGCGGGCGCAGGACTCGGCGCTCAGGAGCCGCCTCCGGAGGTGACCAGGGCGCAGTTCGACGCCTGGATGACGGAGCTCTCGAACTGGGGCCGCTGGGGCGACGACGACCAGCTCGGCGCCCTCAACCTCATCACGCCGGGCAAGCGGGTCGAGGCGGCGCGGCTCGTTCGAACGGGGCAGGTCGTGTCGATGGCCCGGCCCATCGAGCTCCAGGTCCTCGACGACCCCGACGCGGCCAGTGCGAACCGGAAGCCGGTGCTCATGGGCGCCGTCCGCAACGTGTTCGACATCGACACCGCGAACGGCTACTTCTGGGAGCGCTACGAGGTCGAGTACCACGGGCTCCTGGTGTCGCATCTCGACGCGCTGTGCCACGTGGCCTACGAAGGCAGGGTCTACAACGGCCGCGCCTTCGAGGAGGTCGCCACCGTCGAGGGCGGCTGCACGGCCATGGGCGTCATCAACGCGAAGGACGGGCTGGTGACGCGCGGCGTCCTCGTCGACATGCCCGGAAAGGCGGTCACGCGCGCGGACATCGAGGCGTGGGAGGCCGAGACCGGCGTCACCATATCGTCCGGCGACGCCCTGTTCCTGCGCACGGGCCGCGATGTCGGGCAGCAGGGCGGCTACCATCCGTCGCTGATCCCGTTCCTCAAGGAGCGCGACATCGCGCTGCTCGGCGCGGACGTGCCCCAGGAAGGCGGCGCGGTCGAGGGCGTGGCCATCCCCATCCACGTCTTCACGCTGGTCGCCCTCGGCGTCCACCTGTTCGACAACCTCGGGCTCGAGGACCTGGCGCGGACCGCGAGCGAGCTGGGCCGTTGGGAGTTCCTGTTCACCGCATCGCCCCACGCGGTGCCGAACGGCGCCGGGTCGGCGATGAACCCGATAGCCGTGTTCTAGCCGCATCCTCCCGTCGGGCGGGTGCTGAGATAGTCGTCGCCCTCGCGTTGCGAGGGGAAAGGAGGTCGGCATGCAGAGCAAGAGACTGTCTCGTGCGGTTCTCATGACCCTGGTCGCGGCCGCGGGCGCCACCGCGGGGCCGGCATGGCTGTCCGGTTCGGGGCCGTCCGCCGAATCGGCCTCCGCGCAGGGTCGCAGCCTGCCGGTCTTCGAGGTCGACCCGGCGTGGCCCGCGGTGCCGGCCGGGATGAGCCTGGGCGCGCCGTCCAGCATCGCCATCGACGCGGAGGACAACGTCTGGGTCCTGCACCGCCCGCTGACGCTCCCGGCCGAGGAGGACGCGATGGCGGCGCCGCCGGTCGTCGTCTTCGACGCGGAAGGCAACTTCATCCGGGCCTGGGGCGGCCCCGGCGACGGGTACGAGTGGCCCCAGCGGGAACACGGGCTCCACATCGACCACGAGGGCTTCGTCTGGCTGGGCGGCAACAACTGCCCGACCAACGGCGTGCCCAGGGTCGAGCCGGTCAACGACGACCAGCTCCTGAAGTTCACCCGGGACGGCGCGTTCGTCATGCAGATCGGCCGCACCGACGGCAGCCGGGGCAACGCCGACATGATGAACGTCCACCGGCCGGCCGACCAGCAGGTCCATCCCCCGACCAACGAGCTGTTCGTGGCCGACGGCTACGGCAACCGCCGCGTCGCCGTGTTCGACGCCGAGACCGGCCGGTTCAAGCGCAGGTGGGGAGCCTTCGGCGACACGCCGGTGGACGACGACCAGTGTCAGGTGCAGAACCCCACCAGCTTCTCCGATCCGGGTCCTTCGTACTTCAACGTCCTCCACGCCATCCGGGTGTCGAACGACGGCCTGGTGTACGCGGCCGACCGCGAGCACCGCCGCGTGCAGGTGTTCACGCTCGGCGGCGCGTTCGTGAGCCAGGTCGTCACGCCCGACGCACCCTTCGCGCGCAACCTGGCCCTGTCCCCGGACCCCGAGCAGCAGTTCCTCTACGTCGGCGGCGACGACGGCATCGTCGTCGTCGACCGCGCGACGCTCGAGATACTCGGAACCGTCCGCCCCGAGGGCATCCTGGGCGCCGGCCACCACATCGCGACCGATTCGCAGGGCAATCTCTACCTCGCGGCGACGGGCGCGGGCATGCAGAAGCTGACATTCAGGGGGATGTCCGGCGAACAGTGACGAGGAGGAGGATCACCATGACCGTCGAGCAAGCACAGCCGGCCGGCGCGCCGATGCGGTTCCGAACGGGCCGTGGTTGTCGCGGGCTCTTTCTCGTCTGCCTCGTGTGCCTGTGGCCGCAGGGGGCCGGCGCGCAGCCCGTGGTCGGCGACACCCCCACCGCCGCGCGGGCGGCGGACGGGAGCTACATCAGTTGGCGCGAGCACATCATCGACGAGCCCGCCACCGCCGGGTTCGGCCTGAGCGGCAGCGACGGCCTCGTGATGGCGGACCTCGACAACGACGGCCACGAGGACATCGTGTCGGTGCACGAGTCGGACAGCGAGTACGACTCGACCGTCCCCGACCCCGACTACGTGCCGGACGCCGAGGGCCACGTGCGGGTCGCGTTCGGCTCGGCCGACCCGGACGGGTGGACGAACGTCACCATCGCGGAGGGAGCGGACGCGCCCGCGCCGGAGGACGCGGCCATCGCCGACGTCAACGGCGACGGACACCTCGACGTGGTGGTGGCGGCGGAGCTCTCGCATCTCATCTATCTGCAGAATCCGGGCGCGGACGTGCGCCGCGCCGCGTGGCCGCGGCTGATACTGCCGATGACGAAGGGTCGCGGATCGTACATCCGCGTCTTCCTGGCCGACCTCGACGGCGACGGCGTCCCCGAGATGACCGCCCCCAACAAGGGCGCGCAACGGCCGGCGCCGGAGGACTTCGCGCGCTCCACGCCGGTCTCCATCTTCTCGGTGCGTGGGGATCCGCTCGAGGGCGGGAGCTGGACCGAGACGGTGCTCGGACGCTACAGCGTGCCGCAGAACGCCGAGCCGGTGGACCTGGACGGCGACGGCGACCTCGACGTCGTGGTGGGGACGCGGGGCGAGAACCGCATCCTGTTCTTCGAGAACCCGGGCGACGGCAGCCTCGACTTCCGCGAGCACGCCATCGGCATCTACGGCGCGCGGGCGGCCGGCTTCAACCTGGAGTACGCGGACCTGAACGGGGACGGGCGCCTCGACATCATCGGCGCCGCCGCCGGCGGCCTCGCCTGGCTGGAACAGCCCGAGCGCATCGACGACGCGTGGAACGCGCACCGGATTGGCAGCTTCGCCCCCGACAGCATGACCGGCCTCGAGGTGGCCGACATCGACGGCGACGGCGACCTCGACGTCATGGCCGGCAGCTACAGCCGCGGCCCCCGCGAAGGCGACGGCGACGTCGACAAGGACGACGCCCTCGGGCGCATCGGCTGGTTCGAGCACCCCGGCGACGCCGCCGGGCAGTGGCGGCGGCACGACGTCTCGCGCCGCAAGCGGGGCATGTACGACAAGTTCATCGCTCGGGACGTCGACGGCGACGGCGACGTCGACTTCCTGGGCACGCGCGGCAACAGTGCGCCCTACGACGGGGTGTTCTGGCTGGAGCAGGTGCGCTCGGACACGCCGCGCCCGGCGTTCGAGCGGGCGCGCGACGAGGACAGCCCGGAGATGCCGCTGCCGTAGGCCGACCTGCAAGTGGCCGACGTGAGACCCGGCCGGCCCTTGCGCAACTGGTGGGACCGTTCGAGTTCGGCCCAAGGGGAACGAGGCTCACCCCTTGCCACGACTCGGTTCCCGGTCGCCGCTCATCGAGCCGGAGGTGCGGGCTCTTCGCATGCAGGGTGGCTTGGCCCGTCCATCGTCACCCTCGGCTCCGCTGGGCGCCCAGCCAACCCGCTCGCATGAAGATGCACCGCGAGCACCGGGTCCCACTGAGCGCGCCGGCGGTCGAGGTCCTCGACGCGGCCGGACGGCCACGCCGCGGTGTGCGTATTTCGGTGAAGTAGATCACCGATTCCGGGGATGTGGATCGGCGATTTCGGTGAAGTGGATCGGCTCGTCGGAGCGCAGCAGCGTCGTCGGTCAGTTTCCTCCCATCGGTGCCGTACGTCGTTCTTCTAGAGTAACCAGACGCGATCTTGCCTGTGGAGCGTATGGGCGGCGCTCTTCGCCGTCCAAGGGGCTGTGGAAAACGCGCCTGCACGATGGCGCGGTCAGCCGCGAGCGTCTCGAGCGCGTTTTCCATGGCACCGGTGCGATCCACGGGCCGGCCTGGCGGGGTCATGTCTTCTTCCGGTTGCGGGTCTTCGGCGCGTCGTGCGTCCGTCGCATCGAGTGGCCCTTGAGCTCGATGCGGTGCGCGTCGTGGAGCAGTCGGTCGCAGATCGCGTCGGCCTGGTTGGGGTCGCCGATGACGGCGTGCCAGTCGGTGACGAGCAACTGGCTGGCGATCAGGGTCGAAGCGCGTTCGGCACGGTCCTCGATGACCTCGGTGAGGTCGCGGCGTTCGGCGTCGCGCAAGGGCGCGAGCATCCAGTCGTCGATGGCGAGCAGGTCGAGCTTGGCGAGGCGGGCGAGGAGCCGAGTGTAGGAGCCGTCGCCGCGACCGACGGCGAGCTCGTGCAGCAGGCGCGGCATCCGGACGTAGCGGGCGGTGAATCCACGGCGACACGCTCGTTCGACGAAAGCGCAGGCGAGGAAGCTCTTCCCGATCCCGCACGCCCCGGTGACGATCAAACTGTGGTGCTCGGCGATCGGAGCCCTGGTCCGCATCTCCGTGCGACGCGTCTATCTCTCCATGTCCTCCGCCTGTCCCGACCAGGACCTCTTCCGCCTCGCCTGGGACCGCCTCCGCCCCACCTGACGCCCCGCACCCCGGCCGATCCCCCGAGAAACAGCACTCGTGCGTTCACACCACCCTCAATACCGTCGCATACGCCTCCCCGAACGCCCAGCCCACGTCGCATCCTCGCCAAAGGCTATCTCCGGGCCCGCACCAACCCCTTCCGACCGCCTCTGCCGCTTCCCCGCTCCTCCAATACCGCCCAGACCCGACCCCGGCGGTATGAGAAGTCCGGGCCAGGACCGCTGTCGATCAGCCCACGAGCCGCGCCAGCCCGAAGAAGGGTTCCTTCTCGCGCTCGCCGAGCGCCTGCTCCGCCAGCATCTCCCCGAGCGAGGCGCCCAGCTTGTAGCCGTGGCCGGACCCGCCGCCCGCGATCCAGACGTTCTCCGCTTCCGGATGGGTGTCCACGATGAGGTTCCCGTCGGCGCTCTGCTCGTACTGGCAGACGCGCGCCTCGATCAGCGGCGCTCCCTTGAGCCCCGGGAAGCGGTGCTCCATGTACTCCCGCGCCTCGCGGATGCCCTTCGGTGAGGGCGTCCGGTCACCGTCGGTGGGGTCGAAGTCGGCGCCGCGCCGGTCGTCCGCGATCTTGAAGCCCCGGAAGCGGGTCGCCGGTACGCCGTAGAACGGGCCCTCGATCCAGGTCGGGAACTCCGCCTCGGTCAGGTCGGCGCGGCCCGCCGGGGGACCGAAATAGAAGACCTCCTGCCGGGTGGAGCGGACGAGCGGCGGGTCGAACTCCGGGAAGAGCTTCGCGAGCCAGGGCCCGCAGGCGAAGACGAAGAGGTCGGCTTCCAGCGCGCCGCCGTCCGAAAGGCGGATCTCCCGCATGCGGCCTCCGTCCATCGCGCCCGGCGCCGCCTCCGCCCGCCGGAAACTGCCGCCTGCCTCCTGGAACTCCCGGAGCACCCGTTCGCAGCCGCGCCGGGCGAGCAGGTAGCCGGCGTCCCTTTCGAACACGCCGTAGGAGAGGCCCTCCGGGTTGATCTGGGGGAAGCGGCGCGCCAGCTCGTCGCCGTCGAGTTCCTCGACCGGGAGGCCGAGTTCCCGGAGGATCGGCACCGCGGCCTTCGTGTACTCGTTCTCCCCGCTCCTCATCCGCAGCATGCCGATGGGAAAGAGCAACCGGTCGTCCCAGCGCGCCTCGTACTCCTTCCAGATCTCGGCCGCCCGGGCCACCATCGCGCTGTAGATCCGCCGCGTCCCGTAGGAGGCCCGGATCAGCCGGCTCTCGCCCCCCGAACTCGCGCGGGCGTTGCCCGCCCCCCAAGCGTCCACAAGCGTCACCTCGGCGCCCGCGCGGCGGAGCCAGAGCGCCGTCCAGCCGCCGAAGGCGCCGGCCCCGATCACGGCGGCCCGGACGCCGCTTCCGGTTTGCGGCGGGCTCGTGGCCGGTGTGGCCTCGGGTGTCCCGGTTTCGCCGGCGTCGTTCCCGTAGGCGCTGAACGCGGCGGCGCCGGCGAGTCCGGCGGTGATCGCCTCGCGGCGGGAAATCCGTTTCGTCATGGTTCTATTGTCCCCCGAACCGGGCCAGCCTGGAAATGGCAACCGAAAAGGGTGCGGCTCTTTTGCGTAGAGTGCTATCTGGCTCATTCATAAGGAGTTATGCCAACGGGCGCCCCCTCACCGGTGCGCTTTGGCCGGGGACAGCTTCCGGCCAGCGTCCCACCCGCTACTTTCGAGCCCCTGCCCGGCCTGATCACGACGCCGGCACGCTCCGGTCTTCGCCTCCGGCGCGCCCCCCCTGGACATTCCCACGGCGTTTTGGTACGGCGTCGTCGGGAAGGGAGACCCCCGCGGCGATGGCCACGGCGACGACGAGGTTCACTGGACGCACCTTCAGCGCGCGGGAGATGACGCTGATCCGCGAGGTCGTGCAGGACTGTTCGGGCTTGAGCCGGATGGAGCTGGCGCGCACGGTGTGGGAGCTGTTGCGGTGGCGGCGCCCGAACGGGCGGCTGAAGGCCCGGGAGTGCCGCGAGTTCCTGGAGCGGCTCGACGCGGAGGGTGCGCTGGCGCTGCCGGACAAGCGCCTTGGCCGCGCACCGGGTTCGGTCACCCGCGTGCCCCGGACGGCGGCGGGAGAGCCGGGTTGCCCGCTCGTGGGCCGCGTGCGCGACATCGAGCCGCTTCAGGTCGAGTTGGTGCGTGAGCCGGCCGAGCGCCTGCTGTTCCGGGAGCTGGTGGGCCGCTACCACTACCTGGGGCACACGGTTCCCTTCGGCGCCCACCTGCGCTATCTGGTGTTCGCGTCGAGGCCTCAGCGGGTCGTGGTCGGCTGCCTGCAGTTCTCCAGTCCGGCGTGGCGCATGGCGGCGCGGGACGGCTGGGTCGGCTGGGACGACGCGACCCGGGCGCGGAATCTGCAGCCCGTGGTCAACAACAGCCGCTTCCTGCTGCTGCCGTGGGTCGGGGGGGCGGAGCGGCGCCGTCGGCAACGGGAGCAGCTCTCCCCGTTCAATCGTCTCAAGCCGGGGGAGAAGTAGCACTCGAAGAGGATGGCGACGGTGGCCGCCGTCTACGCGGTCGCGCCGTACGTGCGGAGCGCGGGCGAGTCCCTGTAGAGCTTGATGCCCCGCCAGCCCGGGGACAAGACCAAGAAGAAGGGCAAGAAGGGCAAGCCGCCGGCGGTGCGGCCCCGCCCGGTGGCGAAACGGGTCTGGGCGAGCCTTGAACGGGAGCCCGGGGAGGTGATCGTCGAGGCGATGCTCGAAGCGGAGCGCCACGACCCGGAGCGGTAAGCGCTGGGTGGTGCTCGTCGACGGGGCCGAGACGCAACGGGCGCCGTCGCGGCCCGTGTCAAGTCGCACGTCTCGCCGGCCTCGAACCGCGACGGACCCAGTCCGGAGGGACTAGCGATGACGCTGCCAGGTGGCGCGGCTCTCGACTCCGTCGTCACCCATCAGCGACAGCACCAGCGTGTCGCCGTCGTCCGCGAGGTCGTACGAGTAGCTCAGCGTCCTGCCCCGCACATCCGGTCGAGACCCGCCCTCGACCTCATGCTCGACGACTCTCCGAAAGACGTTCACGTCATATCGGCCGTAGTAGGCCAGATAGGTCTCACGGCCTGAAAGCTGGACCGACACCCGGCCGCTGGCGTCATGCGACAGCATCCCGTCGGTGAACGCCGAACCGTCCGCGGCCGCGCCACCGACCCGCTCGAACGACGAGAGACCGAACGCGCCGACGAACCGGGCCATCTGCTCGGTGGCCCGCGCGCCGTTCAACAGCAGCGTCATGCTCCGATTGCCTTCGTGACAGGCATACTCGTAGATCGGCTCCTCGGTGTTGGTCAGAGGGTACTCCGCCGACCACGGCTCCGTGAACGAGTCCGGGTCGTAGACGGTGTACTCCTGATGCATCGTGGCCTGGTCGATCCGCGTCAGACGCTGCACCAGACGCATGCCCGCCCCGGACCCCGCAAAGGTCCAGCGCGGGTCGAAGTTCGTCGATTCGATCACCAGGGTGTCGCCGTCCCAGGAGCCGCGCGAGGTCCCGGTCCACTGCTGGATGGCGCTGGACACCCGCGGCCGGTCGTCCAGCGGGACCGTGATCGTGGAGTTGACGAACTCGTAGTGGATGACCACATGATCCGGGGTCTGGAAGATCCGGGCCGGGAACGCACTCCCTCGGAGCGGCAGCATCCCGCCGATCAGGCAGCGTTCGTCCAGTGCCCGGTCCTCGGGGCCCTCCGCGATGCCCCTCATGCGCCGACCCGGCATGCCCACCCGGTAGCGGCCTTCCTCGGTGCGTGGAATCCGCCCGTTCTCGGGTGAGACGACGAGCGACGTGCGCCCGTCCAGCAGCGGATGGTCGTAGATGGACTGGTCGACCCCGCCATCGCCCAGCTCGAAGTCGGCGCTCAGGGCCCGAGCGAGCCCCTCGCGGATGCGGCTCCGCCGCGTGGCAAGAAACTCCGCCTCTTCTTCTTCCGTGAGACGAAGTCTGTCCTCGAATTCGGCCGGTCGCTCGAGGGGCGTCATCGTGGGAAGCGACCAGGTCCCCTGGAGATCCGGCACGCCCCAGGGCGTACGGGGCGGGCCCGCCTCGTCGGCCGGCTGCGCCGGCGCCGAGCACGGAAGCGCCGCGAGGGCGCCGGCCAGCCCGAGGCATCGCACGACGTACTGAGCCATGCTCATGGTCTCGTCTCCGCTCTCAGTCGCTGCAGCTCCTCCCGCGACCGGAACTCCAGCTTCGCCACCTTCCCGGCCCCGAGGTAGCCCATGCCGATCTGGGTGCGGCCATTCACCGTCACCGCCTGCAGCCCGTGGGTCTTGGTCCCGATCGTCGGCAGGGGTTCGAGGGGCATAAGCTGCTGCGAGTCAGCAGATTATACCTGGTGCATCCGATGAGTGAACGCCTCTTCAAGGCCCGGGACCCGGGATGAGCTGGGTGCGTGCCGGGTTGGGTGCATCCATCAACCGCGCTCGCCCGCGGCTAGGAGTCTGCGCCGTAGAACGGCGCGGAAGGCGACGATGGGCGGGCCAGTGCCGCCACCGTGAAGATCAGCGGGTAGAGCTTCTCGAAGTACCACAGCTTCGCAAAGTAGAGCCCGATGGGGGCCGGCCCGAACGCGTCCCGGGTGAGCAGCCACTGCCGGCCGCGGGGGTCGCCGGTGGCGGCGACGGCGAGAGCGGTTTCCTCGATGGTGCCGAAGCTTCCGTCCTCGTGCCGCTTCGACCGGAGGAACGCCTCGCCTCGCAGTCGCGCCTCCGCCGGCAGGAGGTCCCGGCACTCCAGGACCCGCGCCGTGCCGTAGACGGGATTCGTCTGGTCCGGGGTCCACGGGTTGCCGAACCACAGGGGAATCCACGACCCGTCGGGGCGCTGGTGGCGCACCAGGTACGCGACCGCCCGTTCCATCGCCCGGTCGACCCGCGGGTCCACCGCGCGCCATGCGTGCCACGCGCGCAGGGCGTGGGCGGTGAGGTCGGGGCTGCTCCGGTCGAACGGCAGCCGGCCCCAGCCCCGGCAGAACGTCGGGACGCCGCCGTCGTCGTTCTGCAGGTCGATCAGCCAGCCGACCCCGGCCGTGGCCGCCGCCAGGAGCTCGGCATCATGGGCCGGGAGCCCGTGGCGGGAGTGCCGCCGCATTCGACCCGCGCCGTGTACCGCGTGGGCAGTGCTGCCCGTCGCCCTGCGCTCCGTCCCGGGTCTTCCAGGTTCCGCGGAGGCCGCGGTCGCGCCCTGCGACGCCGGCGCCGTTTCTCCGCCGACGCCTTCACCGGTCTCGGCACGACGCCGCGCGCCATCGTCCGCCGCTGCCAGCTCGGCCAGCGCGAGGAGGGCGCCGGGAGTGTCGTCGCCGTCGGGCACGCCGCCCGACAGGTCGGTCCAGGCCCAGCCGCCGGGGGCCGACCGGGTGTAGGGATGGACGACGCGGTACTGCTGGCCGAGCAGCCAGCGCCGCAGGTAGCGCCGTTCCTCCGGGGTGAACGCGGCCCCCCCGAGGGCGTTGATCGACAGCGTGGTCAGCCAGGTAGCGAGGTTGGTGTCGATGGGCCAGCTTCCGTCGGGGCGGACCGAGTCGGTGAGGAAGGCGACGCCCTGCCGGGCCACGGGGTGGCCGGCGAGCCCGCTCCCGGCGAGGGCCATGGTGACGAAGCTCGTCAGGGGGGCGGCCTCGAGGAACCCGCCCGACGCGGGCTGGATCGACTCGAGAATGCGCAGGGTGCGCGCGCGGACCGCGTCGCGCACCGCGCGGCCGGTCCGGCTCGCGGTCGGATGGTGGTGGTGCTGCGCCTGCCCGATGGCGATCAGGGCGGGCAGCGCGTAGCTCACCACCGGCAGGCCGATCCACTTGAACCAGGCGTGGGGGAGGGCGGCGAGCTCGAACGGCAACACGGGCACGTGCTCCCAGCCGAAGCGCCCGGCCAATGCGCAGTGGGTGAGGATGGGGACCGCGAAGGTGCGGTCGTCGCCGTAGACGTGGGTGATGGCGGCGGCCAGCGACTCCGCGGTCAGGGGGCCGACGCGCCGCGAGAGCCAGGCTTCCGCGCGTTCCCGCCCCACCGCGCGGTGCTGCCCGAGGGTGGCCCACGCCAGGGTGGTGGTGCTGACGTTGCTGGGGCAGCCGTCGGCGTCGCCGAAGCCGCCGTCCGCGTTCTGGTGGGCGGCCAGCCAGCGGAGCCCGCCGCGCACGAGCCCCTCGTGCCCGCCCGCGAGGGTCAGGGCGGTCACCGCGGTAGCGGTCGAGAGGGGGCTCGACGACAGCTCGCCCTCCCAGTGGCCGGCCGGCGTGCGGGCCGCGAGCAGCCGTTCGCGCAGGGCCGAGGCGGCCCATGGCGAGGAGCGCGTACCAGGTGTACTCGGCGTCCGGTTCATCGTCGGTCCAGGTGCCGCGGAACGCCCTGCCCGTCACGCAGGGCCGAGGCGGCCCATGGCGAGGAGCGCGTACCAGGTGTACTCGGCGTCGGGTTCATCGTCGGCCCAGGTGCCGCGGAGCGCCCTGCCCGTCACGCAAGGCTGAGGTGGCCCATGGCGAGGAGCGCGTACCAGGTGTACTCGGCGTCGGGTTCATCGTCGGCCCAGGTGCCGCAGAAGGCCTTTCCGGTCCACAGCGTGTCGAGGAAGTCGAGGGTCTTCTCCTTCAGGTGCGCGAACGGGACGTGCTCGCCCGCGAGGGCGTGCAGGGCGGTGGCGGTCGACAGCAGGTCGGGCATGGGCGCCGCGTCGGCGGCCAGGAACCCGCCCTCGGGGTGGGCCCGCGCCAGCAGCCACCGGGTCGCCTCCGGGGGCGCCGGGACGCCCATCCGACGGAGCAGGGTGACCGCCGCGGCCGTCGTCGGGGTGGTGCGGACGCCGGTGTCGCCCGGCACCGCGAACGGCTCGGGCCGCTGCCCCAGGTCCTCCAGGGCGCCCCACGCCAGGAAGCTGTGGTACACGCTGCCGCGGTCCCATTGCGCGCGGATGCGGGCGGAGAGGTCGGGCCCCGGCTGCTTCACCGCCGCCCAGCACCGGGCGAGGCAGCACAGGTGCACGAGGTCGAGGTCGTCGCCGTCTCCGAACGACTCGAGAAAGCCGCGGACGCCGGGCGGGATATCGCGTTGCAGCGCGATGAGGCCCTCGAGCGCGAAGACCGTGTAGTACAGGTCGCTCTGGCCGGACCGGTCGGCGGCGCCGCCGTCGTCGTTGAACTGGGAGTGGAGGAACCCGGCGACGGGGTCAGAGGCTTCCTGCAGCAGCTTCGGCGCCAGCCGCGCGACTTGCAGCATTTCGAGTCTCAAACTCACTGCAGTAGCCCTCGATCAACGCCTCGCCGAAGATCTTGCCGACGATGCGGCGCATCAGTCCCTTGAGGGTCGGGCTCGAGAGGAACCGCAGCGACCGGACCGCGTCCTCCCGGTAGGCCGCGAGCAGGTCCTCGGCCTTGTCGAGCACGCCGTACCGCTCGGCGATGCGGCGCAGCTCGTCCGACCCGTCGGCGGCGCCCGAACGGATGGCCGCCGCGACCCGGTCCCGGTCGCCGGCTTCGGCGCGCTTGTGGGCGATGGTCATGATGAGGGACAGGCGCACCTGCTCGAGGTCGTCCGAGTCGGCCTCGCCCCTGAAGTCGTCGATGTCGTCCTTGATCTGGTAGGCGATGCCCAGCGACTCGCTGTACTTGCGCAGCACGTCGTGGGTCGCCGCGTCGGCCCCGCCGAGGACCGCCCCGATGCGCAGCGCCACCTCGAAGGCCGCCGCCGTCTTCTGCCGGAAGATGTCCAGAACCTGCAGCGACGCCAGCGGCCGCGGGTCGCGCGCCCACAGCAGCTCGCGGCCCTGACCGCGGCTCAGGGTCACGTGGCCCTCGGCCGCGATGGCGACGGCCTCGGGGTGTCCCGCCTCGGCGAGCAGCCGGTAGCCCTCGCCCACCAGGAAGTCGCCCGCGTTGAGGGCCACCGGCACCCCCACCTCGGCGTGCAGGGCGGGGCTGTCGTAGCGGCGCTCGTCGCCGTCCTCGATGTCGTCGTGGATGAGCGACGCCTTGTGGAAGCACTCGATGGCGACGGCGGCCTTGAGGACCGCCTCGGGCAGCTCCGGCTCGACGCCGCGGCGGTCGGTCTCCAGTGCCATGTAGGTGCACGCCGCGAGATACGGGCGCCAGCGCTTGCCGCCCTTCTCTAGGTAGTCGCGGGCGATGCGGGCGGTGGCGTCGTCGGCGTCCACCGGGCCCATGATCACGTCGAGGATGTCGGACCCGAACCAGTCGCGCACCCTGGTCTTCAGCGCGTCGAGGTCGAGGCGGTAGGTCTTGTCGTCGCTCGTCAGGTGAATGAGGTCCCAGACCCAGTCGAGGTCGACGGTGGTGTTGACGCAGTCGTCCTGCAGCAGGGGAATGGCCACGCCGGGGATGGCCGCCGCCTCCATGTGCGGGAAGCACTTCTCGAGCACGTTGATGCAGCTCACGCCGACGATGGCCTCGATCTTGCCGGTCTCGATCATCGAGCGGACGATGGCCGAGCCCTCGGCCACCAGCACCGCGTAGCCGAGCCGCTCCGCCTCGACCGTCAGGTCCTGGATCGAGCACAGCCCGCACTCCTTGCAGAGCAGGCCGAACTCGTCGAACGGGGCGGGGCACTTCTCTTCGACCCGCAGGCACTTCGGAATGAGGAGGAGCCGGCGCTCGTAGGGAATCCGGGCCAGCGAGTCGCGCCAAGCGGCGTTGCTGACGAGAATCGACGTGTAGTCGCCGTAGATCGGGTCGAGGCCGGCCTCGGCGAGCACCGCCGCGGTGTGCTCGGTCAGCTCGTCGAGCGTGAGGGGGGGAACCGCCCCCGTCCGCCTGACGCGCTCCTCGGTGATCTGCTTCAGGCGGACCCGCACCGCCTTGTCGTCCGGGATGTTCGACTGCGCCTGCCGGTAGGTCTGCCGGGGCACCTGCACCGGGAGCTGCAGCAGGGGGATGACCTGGGGCTCGGCGACGCTCGAAGTGTCGGTGGCCATGGATCTCGCTGATCCTCTATGTATAAGCACCGAATCCGAAGAACCAGTGCTTCTTGGCGAAGCGGTACACCCAGTTCTCCTCGGGAATCTCGTTCCCGGGGTTGTGCTGGCTCGGCCGCGAGCGCAGGGCCTCGAGCTCGGGGCCCGCGGTCCGGCGTATCGTCGTGTCGTCGGCGCCGTGCCGCGCGACGATCTCCCGCAGGAGGTCGGGGCGCTCGAGCACGATGCAGCCCCGCGTCGCGTCGGCCGCGGTCCGCCGGAAGTCCGCGAGCAGCGGCGACTCCGTCATCGTCTTGTAGATGTCGCCGTCGTTGTCCTGAATCTTCTCGTTCGCGAACTGGATGATGGGGCAGGGCTCGACGTCGCCGAACGGGCCGATGTGGTGGCTGATGCCGGTGGCGGCCGGGCACAGCGCCTGCCCCTTGTCGTCCCAGTAGGCGTCGATGAGGCCGATGGGCTTGCGGTTGCGCATGTCCATCACGAAGCGCCGCACCGACAGCACCTGCTCGGGGGTCAGGGCGAGCTGGGGGTTGGGCACCGGCCCCACCACCCGGTAGGTGTGGAACCAGCAGTAGTGCACCCCCATGCCGATCAGCTCGTCGACCCACGCCTCGCGCACGAGGTCGTCGATGTTGGTCTGGCAGACGCTGGTGCAGACGCCGGTGATCAGCCCGTGGCGCACGCTGGCCCGGATGCCCTCCAGGGTGCGGTTCAGCACCCCCTCGCGCCCGCGCCGCTCGTCGCTGATCGACTCGGTGCCCTCGACGCTGATGAGCGGGGTCGCGTTGCCCGCCTTGCGCAGCCGCTCGGCCGTGGCGTCGGTGATGGGGTGGCCGTTGGTGAAGATCTGGAAGTAGCAGTCGGGGTGCGCCTCGAGGACCCGGAGGAGGTCGGGGTGCATGAACGGCTCGCCCCCGAGGATGCCGAAGAAGCTGTTGCCGTGCGCCTTGGCGCTGTCGATGAGCCGGTTCAGGTCGTCGTAGCTGATGACGTGCTGCGGCTTGTCGACGTCGACCCAGCACCCCTGGCAGCGCAGGTTGCAGGCGTTGGTGATGGAGATGTAGAGGAACGGGGGGAACGACACGCCGGCCTTCAGCCGCTTCTTGAACTTCTGGACCGAGCGGACGCCCTTGTAGCCGAAGTTCCAGGCGAACTTCCGCAGCACGCGCGCGTCGGTCGAGCGCACCGTGCGATAGCCGAGGCCGGCCGCCGCTCTCAACATGATCGTTCCGCTCCGGTCTCCGTCGGTCCCCGCCCGGTCGGCACCGCCGCTCGGCGCCGGTGCCCGCCCGGCCAATCCCGCGAGAGTCGGTGCCGTTCCGCGGCGCGCGGACTCTCTCTCTCGTCCGGCCGCCCGCGTCTCTCTCGTCCGGCCGCCCGCGATCTCTCTCGTCCGGCCGCCCGCGATCAGATTCCCCAGTCCCGCTCCGTCGGCGCCGGCCGCGTGTCCTGCACCGTCTGCGACCGCGCGAGCCGCTTCTCCATCTTCGCCTTGGCCCGGGCCGCCCGCTCCTCGATGTCCTCGGCCGAGGGGAGGGTCATGAGCACCTCGTCGGGGATGTCGAGGTCCTTCTTGAGCTTGCCGAGGCAGCGCTTGCGCTCGAGCAGGGCCTTCGACTCGTCGCGCTCGGTCGAGAATCGCTTGCGGGCCTCGCGCTGCCGGGTGCGGAGCGACCCGTAGAGGTCGCCGCCCAGCAGGGTGGAGATGTCCACCTTCATCGCCTCGCGCTGCACGTCCTGCTCGCGGACGACGTCGCCGTTGATGGGGCCCTTGCCGTACTTCGGGAACAGTATCGCGACCTCGGGGCAGACGCGCGAGCAGGCGGGGCAGTCGGTCTTGCAGTTGTCCTGGTTCTGCACCGTGATCTGCTTCTTCTCGTCGACCCCGTACACGTCGAAGAGGCAGAAGGTCAGGCACTGCATGCAGTTGGTGCAGCGGTCGAAGTCGATCACCGGGAACCACGGCTTCCACGCTTCGAGCTTCCGCGCGCCGGCCGCCTCCCGCACCTCGCGGGCCGCGGCGAGGGCGTCGACCTCGCCGAGGTCGCGGAAGTGCACCTCCTGCTCCGGGTCCGCCGCCGGCGCCTCGTCGAGCCGGCCCAGCACCAGCATCGGGGCGCCGTCGGCCGGGGCCACCTCCTGGCCGGCCATCGGGCGCGTGACCTCGAAGCCGTTGTCGAGCAGGGCCGAGAGGGCCTGGAAGCGCTCGTCGTCGGCCAGGGCCCGGCTGCCCGGGCCCTCGTACAGCACGACCCGCAGGTTGCGTCCCTCGATGCGGCTCATGCGGGCAGCTCCCTCGTGGCGTGGTCGGTGCGGCTCATGCGAGCAGCTCCTTCGCGATGTCCTCGGCCGAGTCCTCGCGCATGTTCAGCACGTCGACCCCCTCGCTCGGAAGCGGCGTGCCCGCCGCGTGGAACAGCCACTTCACGGCGCGCGGATAGCAGGCCGCGATCTTCGTGTCGCCGCCCTCGGCGATCTTGCGCAACGCCGCGTCCTTGCGCGCCGACATGTCGCAGAGGTCGGCCACCGCGTCGAAGGCCTGGCCCGAGTCGCAGAGGCGGCGCAGCACGTCCTTCTTGACGTCGGCCGGCACGACCTTGGCGTAGGTGCAGTTGCAGTACAGGATCTTCATCGCGCCATCCGCCGCGCCGTCACGCCCATCCGCGGCCGCCATGCCATCCGCGGCCGTACGCCGTCCCGCGGCCTTCACGCCATCCGCCGCACCGTGACCGCCACCCGCCGCACCGTGACCGCCATCGATGCGCCGTCACGCCATCCTGTGCGTGGGAACCGGCCGTCCCGGCCGCAACTGCTCCAGGTGCTCGACCCGCGCCTCGACGGCGTCGAGGCCGTCCAGGGTCTCGCGCAGCACCGCCTCGAGCCGCACCGGGTCGGTCTCGGCCCGCAGGTTCACCACCAGCTCGCCCGCGTCGATGCGGTCGAGCAGCGACTCGCGCAGATCGGGCTCCCGGTCGCTGCCGACGAGACTCACCACCGACAGCGTCCCGGACCCGTCCCGCGCGTCCAGCGTCATCTTGAGATGGGCAATCTCCTCCCCGGCCGCCGCGAGCCGTTCGCGCACCTGCCGGGCCAGATCGACCAGCGTCCGGTTGCCGTCGAACGGGCTCTCCGCGCGGAGCTGGACGGTACAGTTCAGCCAGCCCAGCAGGGCCTCGCCCTCGGCGTATATATCGTAGTCGATCTCCAGCGACCGCGACGCGGGATTCTGGGCGAGCACCGCCTCGAACCAGGCGTCGACCCCGGCGCCGGTCCGGGCCGAGCAGGTGAGGACCGTCGCCCGCGGGAGCTCCGCGGCGAGGGCCGCCGAGAGCCGCTCGAGGAGATCGGCGGGGTGCGCGTCGCACTTGTTGACGACGATGACGTCCGCCTCCTGGAGCTGCTTGCGGTAGACGTAGGTCACCTTCTCCGAGAAGCTGCGGCCCTCGACGAGGCCCACCATGCGGGCCGCCCGCACCGGGTCGACCATGACGCTCAGGGGCGCCACCGTGAACCGGTCGCCGTAGATGCGGCGCAGCGGATAGGAGACGGTGGCCACGAGGTCGGTGCAGCTCCCGACGGGCTCGGCGAGGAAGAGGTCGGGCCGCGAGTCGCGGGTCAGGTTCTCGGCCGCCTCGAGCAGCGAGTTGAAGCGGCAGCAGAAGCAGCCCCCGGTGATCTCCTCGACCGGGAAGCCCTGGGAGCGCAGCACGGTGGTGTCGACGAGCCCGCTGCTCTGGTCGTTGCAGATCAGTCCCACCCGTTTGCCCCGGTCCGTCAGGTGCCGGGCGAGCCGCGCCACCGCGGTCGTCTTCCCCGCCCCGAGAAAGCCGCCGATCATGACGTAGCGCGCCGGCTCAGGCATGCTCGCACCCAGCCCGGAGAGCGTCGGCTACGGCTCCGCTCACCGTCCAACCAACACCCCCGGAAGCACGCGCCGTTCTACGGCGCAGACTTCCGGTGCCCGACACCGAACTGGAGGCCCGAACGGGGAGCCGGCTGGAGGCTCGGATGGCGATCGCGATGCAGCGCACCCTAGTCGTGCTCATGCCGTCGTCCCAGCATCTTGTCGATGGTCGTGTCCAGCAGCGCGATGTAGCCGTGCACGTCGAGGCAGTCGTCGTCCGGCTGCCCGCGCACCCGGAAGAGCCAGCCCCGGCGGTAGGGGTCGTTCGACAGCAGCGCCGCCTGCTCGTCGACGGCGGGGTTGAACCCCTCGAAGCGCCCCGCCAGCGGCGAATACATGTCGGTCACCGCCTTGAAGCCCTCCAGCCAGCCGATGACCTGGCCGGTCTCGACCGTCGCGCCCGGCTCGGTCTCGAACCCGAGCTCGACGATCTCGCCGAGCATGCGCACCGCGAACTTCGTGAACCCGACCCGCCACACCTCCTCGTCCTCCCGCTCGAGCCAGCTGTGGCCGGCCGTGTAGAGCCTGTCCTCGAGGAGGCGGGTCGAGAACCGCGAGCGATTATAGGGGATTTCGGCGGGGGGCATGGGTGGGGCGGCGGCTGGCTGCGACCGGTCGATCGTATCAGTTGCCGTCGCCGCGGGTGGAACGCCGGTCGGCCGGCCCCTTCCGTCTCGTCCGGCCCGCAACGAATCAGCCAAGCCGCGGGTCGCGCGGCGGCCACGACCTGGTGGCCGTCACGGCGTTCCGGGCCGCGCGATGGTCTCTGCCTGAGCCGAAGGCGAGGGATGGGAACCCCACGCCCCGTCGCCGGCTGGCGCACCGCAGCCGGGCCGGCCCCGCGGCCGCCCCGGCTGGCTCGAACCCCGTGCCAGGTCTACGTGACCCGCGCCACGCCCCGGGGAACCGCGACCGGGAATCCCCGGCCCGCCCATCGCCGCCTGACGGCTCCCCCGGCCGCCCGACCTACCGGAACCGGCCGCCCTGGGGAATCGCTCCTGCTCCCGAGTAGCTCATTCGGGCGTCGTAGCGCAGCACGGTGCGTTCCACCGAGAGGACCACGCCGGCCAGCCCGGCCGCGGTGGGGCTGGTCCGATCGCCGAGGGCGAGCTGCATGATGGTGGGGCGCTCGAGCTCGGTGAAGCTGGAGTGGTTCTCGACGAGCTGCCACACCGCCGCTCCCGACCCCAGGTAGCGTTCGTACATGCCGAAGACCGCGTTGCTTCCGCGGAACCCCGGAAGGCTCTGCTGCATGAAGGCCTGCCAGTCGGCGAGGCGCCCCGGCGCCACCTCGAGCGTCGTGATCCAGGCCAGAGAGAGGTTGCCGGCGTTCCCGGCTTCGACGCTCAGCTCGGGGCGGTAGCGCAGCGCATAGCTCCGGTGACCGGAGATGGTGCGGCGCACGCGCTCGTCGATGCGCTCCAGGTCCCGTCGATCGAGGGTGAGCGCCATCAGACCGCCGCGATCGAGATCGGCCAGATCCTCCATCGGCGTCACGAACATCCACTCGTAGAGGTTTCCGAACTCGGCCGTTCTCCATGCCGAGCGCCACGGCACCCCCGCGCGCTGCATGGCGCTATTGACGTCCCGGCTCTGCACCTCGATGAACTGGTCCATCTCCCGGGGGATGACTTCCAGAATGTCGACGCGCATCCAGGGCATCGCCTCCTGGGCGGGCGTCACGAGCCCGGCGCCGGGGACGAGAAGAACGGCGGCGACGGCGATTGCGAGACCAACGACAAGGCGTTTCATCGGCTTCCTCCGGGGGTCACTGTATCATGGCGCGAGCGCCGATCATGTATCATCCGCCGGTCGGAGTTGCCCGGAACGGGAGCCGGCGCCGTCGATCCGGTCGGTCCCGGGGCCGGGGCGAATATCCCCTCACCATGCCGGTGAGCATTGGAGAAACTGCCGATGTCAGCGTACTTCATCATGCGCGTCGACGTTCATGACCCCGAGGTCTACGAGAAACACGTCAACCTGGCCGCCGAGGCGGTGAAGGAGTTCGGCGGCGAGGTCCTGGCCCGAGGCGGTCGATGCGAACAGACGTCCGGCGAAGGCCGAAGTCGCAACGTCATCGTCCGATTCGCCGATTTCGCGACGGCGAAGGCGTTCGCCGCGGATCCGAGGTACCAGGAGTCCCAGCGTCTGACGGCCGGCGCGTGCACCAGGGACGCGACCATCGTGGAAGGGCTCTAGGAGTCTGCGCCGTAGAACGGTGCAGACCCCTGGCAGGGTTGGTTGGGCGCCCAGCGGAGCCGAAGGCGACGATGGGCGGGCTAGCTGGCCAGCTGGCTTGGCCATAGCCAGCCCTTGACCGCCTGTCGTGTTCCACGCGGTCCTCCGGCCGCCACCGGTCGGACGAACATGGGCAAGACCCGCATCAACCGGCGCATCCGCTACGAGCCGGATGAACGGTGCCCGCCCCTCGTGACGCTCGGCGTCGCCTTGCAGGGCGTCGTTCTCGTCCTCGCCAACACGGTCCTGATGGTGACCATCATCGTCCGGGCCGCCGGCGAGGACGATTCCTACCTTGCCTGGGCGGTCTTCGCGGCGTTGGTAATCGCCGGGGTCTCCACCGCCCTGCAGGCCGCTCGCGTCGGCCGGTTCGGGGCCGGCCATGTCCTGATGACCGGCGCCGGCCCCCACTTCATCGCGATCTCGGTCGTCGCCCTGACGCAGGCGGGGCTCGCGACGCTGGCGAGTCTCATCGTCGTTTCGTCGCTGTTTCAGTTTGCAATGGCCGCGTGGCTTCCGTTTCTGCGACGGCTGGTCACACCCGTCGTGTCGGGCACCGCCCTCATGCTGATAGCGGTCACGGTCATGCCGATCGCCGTCGGCAGAATCGCGGACGCGCCTGCCGGCGCGCCCGCCGCCGGACCCCTGATCGTCGCCGCCGTGACCCTGGGCGTCACCACCGCGATGGCGCTGCGCGCTTCGGGCGTCTGGCGGCTGTGGGCGCCGCTCAGCGGAATCCTGGCCGGTAGTGCCGTCGCCCCGTTCTTCGGGCTGTACGACGTTCGGCCCGTGAGCGCGGCTTCGTGGTTCGACGGTCCGGAACTCTCGGGCTGGCCGGGGCTCGACGTGACGCTGGACGCGCGATTCTGGGCGCTCCTGCCGGTGTTCGTGATCGTGGCCGTCGTCGCCGCCATCAAGACCAGCAGCGACGGCGTCGTCATTCAACGGGCCTCGTCCCGCCGCCCGCGTGCGACCGACTTTCGACTGGTGCAGGGCGCGCTCAACGCGAGCGGCGTCGGCATCCTGCTCTCCGGGATCGCGGCGACGCCGCCCGTCATCGTGTACCTCCCCTCCAGCGTGTCGCTCATCAATCTCACCGGGGTCGCGGCGCGGACGGTCGGGTTCGCCATCGGCGGCATCATGTTCGCGCTCGCGTTCCTGCCCAAGCTGACGGCCATGCTGCTCGCGGTTCCCGGCGCCGTCATGGGGGCCTTTCTGCTGATCATCATGGGGCTGCTCTTCGTGGAGGGCATTCGCACCGTCGTGCAGGACGGCCTCGATCCCACGAAGGGCCTCGTCGTGGGCGTGGCCCTCGCTCTCGGCGTGGCCCTCGACGACGGGAGTGCCTTCAGCGGCGTGCTCGGCGAGACGTGGAGCGCTTCGCTCGGCAACGGCATGACCGTCGGGGTGCTGACCGCGGTTCTGATGACCGCCTTCCTGGAGCTCAGCGGCCCGCGGCGCCGGCGGCTCGAGGCGGAGCTCGACACCTCGGCCCTGCCGGCGATAGACGCCCTGCTGCGCGAGCTGGGAGGCCGGCTGCGGTGGAACGGCGCGTCCGTGGAGCGGTTGCGCGCCGCCGGCGAGGAGGCGCTGATGTGTCTGCTTCAGGTGCGCGGGGACCAGGCCGGGGACGAGTCACCCCGCATGATTCTCGTTGCGCGCCCCGAGCGCGAGACCATCGAGATGGAGTTCCTGGCCGTCTTCGAGAAGGAGAACCTCGAGGACCGGCTGGCCTATCTCGGCGACCGTGCGGCGACCCCGGAGGAGAGCGAGACCGACATCTCGTTCCGGCTGTTGCGGCACTACGCTTCGTCGGTGCGCCACGGAAAGTACCACGGCATCGACGTCGTCACCGTGAAGGTCGCGGGCTCGCGGGGCGAGAACCCGGCAGCGTGAGGACCTGCCCGCGGGCCGATGGGCGTGTCTTTTTGATGATTGAATCACCGATTTGACGCTGCGTCGAATGGCATGGGACGATCGGGCATGTTGCCGCGGCACCTGACCGGCGCATTGCGGGCCGCCGCCGCGGCGAATCCGGTCGTCACCCTCACCGGACCCCGCCAGTCGGGCAAGACGACGCTGGTGCGCGCCACCTTCCCCGCGCACCGCTACCTGTCGCTCGAGGCGCCGGACGAACGGGCGCGGGCTCTCGCCGACCCGCGGAGCGTACTGGCCGAGGCAGGGGGCGGGGGCCTGATCCTCGACGAGATCCAGCGCGCGCCCGAGCTGCTGTCCTACATCCAGGTGCTCGTCGACGAGCGCGACGATCTCGGCCGCTTCATCCTGACCGGCTCGCAGAACCTGCTGCTGATGGAGTCGGTCTCGCAGACGCTGGCGGGGCGGACGGCGCTCCTGCGTCTCCATCCCTTTTCGATCGCGGAGCTCCACGCACGGCCGCCGCTCGATCCGCTGAGCCTCGACGGCGCCGCCGGCCCGCCGGCCGAGGCGGCGGCCGGCCCCTTGCCGCAGAGTCCGTGGCAAACCCTCGTGGACGGCTTCTATCCGCGCATCCACGCCCACCGGTTGCCGGCGCAGCCGTGGCTGGCCGACTACGTGCGTACCTACGTCGAACGGGACCTTCGCGAGGTGCTGCAGGTATCCGATCCGCGCAGCTTCGAGAACTTCCTCCGACTCGCGGCGGCGCGGACTGCGCAGGAGGTGAACTTCAGTGCCCTCGCCGCCGACGCCGGCGTGACCCAGCAGACCGCGAAGCGCTGGCTCGCGGCCCTCGAGATCGGCTTTCTCGCGACGACCCTCCCGCCGCATCACGCCAGCTACCGCAAGCGGCTGCGCAAGCGCCGCCGCCTCCACTTCCTCGATACCGGCCTCGTCTGCTACCTTCTGGACATTCCCGACGCCCGAACCCTGGAGCGTCACCCGCTGCGCGGCGCCGTCTTCGAGTCGTTCGTCGTCTCGGAGCTGGTCAAGGCGTTCGCCGCGCGGCGCCGCGAGCCGCCGCTGTCGTGGTGGCGCGACGCGGCCGGCCGCGAGATCGACGTCCTGATCGACGCCGGCGGCCGCATCGTTCCCGTCGAGGTCAAGTCGGGGCGGACGGTGCCGGCCGACGCCGTCGACACCCTGGCGTGGTGGACCGCACTTCCCGGCAACCCGAACCGCGGCGGCGTCCTCGTCCACGGCGGCGCCGAGCGCTTCGAGTTCCGGGGCTTCCGAGTGCTGCCGTGGTACCTGGGGTGACGCGGGGCTGACGCGACGCAGCTATACTCTTCTCGTGGCATCGACGAGCACCGTCGCGACGTCGCAGGAGGCCCTCGACGCCATTCTGTGCGACACCATGCCGCGTCAGGGCAGCTGGAGCGACGAGGAGTACCTGTGGCTCTCGGATCGGACCCGCCGACTGATCGAGTTCACCGACGGCTACGTCGAGGAGCTGCCGATGCCGACGTCGAGGCACCAGGCCATCCTGGCGTTTCTCTATCGCCAGCTCTACGCCTACCTCGATCCCGCGGGCGGGGTCGTCATGTTCTCGGCCCTGCGGCTGCGCGTTCGCGAGGGCAAGTTCCGCGAGCCCGACCTCCTGGTGCTGCGTGACGGTTCGGATCCCCGCTTTCAGGACCGCTTTTGGCTGGGTGCGGACCTGGTGGTGGAGGTCGTCAGCCCGGACGGTCCGGAGCGGGACCTGGTCGAGAAGCGTGTCGACTACGCCGAGGCCGGTATTCCGGAGTACTGGATCGTCGACCCGCGGCACGACACCATCACCGTGCTGACGCTCCGGCACGGCGGCTACGTCGAGCACGGCGTCTTCTCGCGCGGCCAATCGGCGACCTCTCCACTGCTGGGGGGCATCGCCGTCGACGTGGCGGCCACGTTCGACGCGCGGCGGTAGCCGGCGCGGTGAGAAGTTCCGGCGAACCTGCCGCAAGTCTGTTTGCCGGCTGTGCATCCTGCCATGCCATCAGGAAGGCTGGATCGGATGCACCACCCGCCTCACTTCGCCCGGTTCATTGTGAAGATCACCCCGAACAGCACCACGCCGGCCGCGTCGAGCACCGGCACCGGCAGGCCGGCCAGCGCGACGGTTGGGCCGGGGGCGAGCAGCAGCGCGGCCGCCGCGAACATGGCGAGGCGGAGGGGCAGGGGCAGGGCGGTCCGGAGCTGGCCGGTGATGCCCGAGGCGAAGCACAGCACCCCGAGGGTGCCGATGGCGACCGGCACGAGCATCGCGAGGGGCCCGGCCGTCTCGCCGGCCGGGGTCAGCATGAGCAGCTCGGGACGGTAGACGAAGATGTAGGGCAGCGTGAACCCGACGAGGGCGAATCGGAAGGCGGCGAAGCTCGTCGCCATGATGTTGGTGCCCGCGATCGAGGCGGCGGCGTAGCCGGCGAGGGCGACCGGCGGAGTCACCATCGACATCATGCCGAAGTAGAAGATGAACAGGTGGGCGGCCAGGGGCACCACCCCGAGGTTGCCGAGCACGGGTCCGATGAGGGTCGCCAGCAGCAGGTAGCAGACGGCCGAGGGAAGGCCCATGCCGAGGACGATCGACGAGACCATGATGAGCACGAGGGCCAGGAACAGGCTCTGCTCGGCCAGGGGCAGGATGGTCGCGGGCAGGCGGGTGCCGATGCCGGTCAGGGTCACGATGCCGATGATGATGCCCACCGACGCGGAGGCGGCGACGAGGGAGACGACGTCGCGCGCCGACTTCACGAAGGCCTTGACGACGTCCTGGACCGACAGGCGGGTCCGCTCGTTGAACGCCCCGACGACGACGATGCCCACCAGCGACGCGGTCACCGCCCGGAACGGGGTGTAGCCGAGGATGAGCAGCAGGATCAGGGTGCCGAGGGCGGTGGCGAAGACGATGCCCTCGGGCCGCGACTCGGCCAGCGGGGAGGTGGTCGGCGCCTCCTTCGTGCCGGCCTCGGGGTCGACGGGCGCGGTGCTGCGCCCCTGGAAGTGCGTGATCAGCAGCAGCGACAGGTAGTAGAGAATCGCCGGAATCAGCGCGGCCCGGATGATCTGGAGATAGGTCACCGGGGGATCGACGATCTCGAGCATCATGTAGGCGCCGGCCCCCATCACCGGGGGCATCAGCGCCCCGCCGGAGCTCGCCGCGGCCTGGATGCCCGCCGCGGTGGTGGCCCTGAACCCGGCGCTGCGCATCATCGGGATGGTGAACGACCCGGTGGTCGCGGTGTTGGCGACGGCGCTGCCCGACAGCGACCCCATGAGGCCGCTGGCCAGCACCGCCACCTTGGCGGGCCCCCCGGGGCTCCGGCCGAAGACCGCCTGCGCGAAGTCGATGATGAACAGGGTCGCGCCGCTCGCCGAGAGGAAGGCGCCGAAGATGACGAACAGGAAGACGTACGTGAACATCACCCCCAGCGCAACGCCGAAGGTGCCCTGCGCTTGCAGGAACGCCTGGGCGACGATGCGCTCGACCGAGTACCCGCGGTGCGGGAACAGCCAGTCGGGCATGCCGGCGCCGACGTACGCATAGACCAGGAAGAGGCCGCACAGGATCGGCAGGGCGAGCCCGAGGGAGCGGCGCGCCGCCTCGATCACCAGCAGGAGGCCGACGACCCCGATGGCGATGTCGGCCCCGGTCTCGAACCCGGCGCGGTTTCCGAGGCTCGAGCCGCCCTGCCACAGGCCCTCGAAGAACGGGTCGTTCTGGACGAGGATCCACCCGCAGCAGACCGTGGCCAACCCGGCCAGGACGAGGTCGCCCGCCCGCGCCGCGGGGTGGTTCTTCAGGTTCGGGTGAACGGGGACGTTCAGGAAGCAGATGACCAGCCCCAGCAGGGCGAAGACCGCGAGCTGCGGCTGGGGGGCCAGGATCGGGTAGTTCACCTGAAAGAGGGTGAACACGCACAGCCCCACCGCGAGCACGCGGGTGACCGCCTGCCGCAGGGCGTCGGGGTCGCGCTCGGCCGGCGCCGGTGCGGTCGTCTCGGGCATGGTCGCGCCGTGCTACTGCGCCGGCTCCGGCTGCGGCCAGATGCCGATCTCCTGGTAGAAGCGGATGGCGCCGGGATGGAACTCGGTCCCGGTGTCGCGCACCACGTTGCCGGGGTTGATGGCCCGGCCCGCGGCGTGTTTCTCGACCACGCTCTCCCGCTGCTCGTACAGGGTCTTCGTCACGTTGTAGACGAGGTCGTCGCTCGCGGCGGCCGACGCGATCAAGTGCATCGACCCGACGTCGAGCCCCTCGAACGGCTCGTCCTGCCCGCGGTAGGTGCCGGCGGGAATCGTCGCGGGGCGGAAGAAGAGGTACTCGTCGACGAGCCGCTGCCGGGCGTCCTCGTCGAACGGGATGAAGTGGATGTCCTGCGACGCCGAGGCCTGGGTGATCGAGGCCGTCGGCACCGCCCCGCCCACGAAGACCGCCGCCGCCGAGCCGTCGGCGATGAGGTCGACGGCCCCCGACTGGGTGGCGTTCAGCGGCGAGAAGTCGTCGTAGGTCAGGCCGTGCGCCCCGAGCAGCGGCCCCACGAAGTACTCGAAGCCGGCCCCGGCCGGCCCCACCCCCACCCGCTCGTCGCGCAGGTCGGCGATGGTCTCGACGCCGGAGCCCTCGGGGCTGATGAACAGGGCCACGTTCGGGGCGAGGGTCATCACCGCCCGCATCGGGTACGCCTTCTCCCAGCCCTCGCCGCCCCGGACCGCGAAGTAGGTGATGGCGGCGTTCGACATCGCGAAGTCGAGCTCGCCGCTGTCGAGCCGCCGGATGTTCTCCTGCGAGCCGCTGGTCGCCTCGGCGGTGGCGTTCCAGCCGAAACCGGTCCCGAACTCGTTCAGCACCTCGGCCAGCGCGCTGCCGACGACGAAGAACGCGCCCCCCGGCGGCGCCGTGCCCATGCTCAGGAACACGCGCTCCGGCGCCGCGTCCCCGCCCTCGCCGCCGCTCCCGCCGCACGACGCGGCCAGGGCGCACGCCAGTGCCACCGTCACCCATCCGTTTCGACGCATGCCTGCAACCTGCCTCTCGAGCCGGCGCGCGCCCACGCGTGGTGCGCCGGGGCTTCTCGCTGCTTGTTCGTGCGTATGACCGAGGGAAGCCAACCCTGCCCGCGTGAGATTCTACTTCAGCCGCGCGAAGTCGGGCCAGCGTCGCCCCCCGGCGGCGGGTGCGCCGGGGCGGCTCAGTACGATGGCACGGCCAGGTACCCTTCCCGGGCCTGCACGGCGTGGCGGCGGTTCGCGGTGCGGACCTCGATGCTGCGCCACGTGCCATCCGAGAGGCGGTTCGAGGGTTCGTAGCCGAGGAGGTAGCGGTTCTCGAGATCCTCCCGGACGTAGGTCAGGGCCTCGTCGAGGTCGTCGATGCGAGCGATGGGGAACGACTGGCCCCCGCTGATCCGCGCCAGCGACCCCAGCTGCGCCCGCACCCGTTCGACGGCCCGGCTCCGACCCATGGTGATGGCGTACAGCGTCGCCCGGCTCGCCCGGATCCGCTGCTCGGCGGTGGCGAAGTTGGTGAAGCTGTCGCGCTCGTCGCCGTCGCTGAACAGCACGACCGCCTTGTGCGCGACGTCGCCGCCATGGATCTCGAGGGCGTGGACGACGGCGTCGAGCATCGAGGTCCCGCCGTACGGCCGCGGCAGGTCGTCCACCGCGGCCAGGAGCCTCTCGCGGTCCCGTTCGTGCCGGGCGACGACGAATACCCGGTCGTTGAACGCCAGCAGGCTCAGGCGGGCGGCTCGCGGCAGCTCCCCGAGGAACCGCCGGACGGCGCTCCGAAGCAGCCCCATCGACGAGCCCATGCTCGCGCTGAAATCGACGGCCAGCACCAGGTCCATGTCGGCCGATTCGAGGAACGAGAGCTCCTGCCGGACGCCGTCCTCGTAGAGGGCGAAGTCGTCGCGGGTCAACCCGTCGACGAAACGCCCGCGCCGGTCCCGGACCGCCACCGGGACGAGCACCGCGCTGGTGCCGGTCGAGAAGAACGCGACGGGGCCGCCGCGCGTGAGGACGCTCTGCACCACCCGCCGCCCCCCGCCGAGGCGCGCCGCCACGCGGACCACGTGCGCCTCCGCCCGCCGCCCCGCGTCCCAGGCGCACTCGAACGGCGGGGCGGGGACCACGCAGACCCGCGACCCGTCGACGAAGAACTCGACCGCCTCGACCTCGTCCGCCGGGGCGACGTCGGCGCGGAGCCGCACGACGCCGGTGAGCTGGCTCTGGTCGTCGGGCTCCACGATGGTCAGCACCGGGTCGGCCTGGGCTGCGGCCCGGGCGCCGGCGGCGGACCCGGGCTCGGGCGACGCGACGGCGCCCGATGCCCCGGCGAGCGCGATGCAGACGGCGGCGGCGCGCGGCGCGCGGAAGCTCATGTCGTCCTCCTCACGGTCCTTCGGCCGGGCCCACCGGGCGCAGCGGGCGGCCGGGGCCGACGAGGGCCGCCACGTAGTCCTCGATGCGAGTACGCGGCAGCTCGTGGACGTAGCGCGCCAACGCGTCGAAGCGCCCCGCGAAGGTGAACTGGACGCCGTCGAGCATCTCGCGCGTCGCTACCGGCAACAGGTCCCGGACGATCCGCGCGGGGAGGGCCATGTCGTCCACCGCCTCGGCCAGCGCGAGCTGCAGGTCGGCGAAGCGCGACGCGAGGCGGGCGGCCGGCGCGCGGAAAAGGTCTTCGGCGTCCGGCAACGGCATCCGCGTGCACGGGCAGCCCGCCGGCCAGACCGCGGGCGCGCCCCAGCCGGGCGGCGGGCGGCCGGGCGCCCCGTCGACCTCCTGCAGGCCCAGCCACAGGAGCTCGGACCGCGAGAAGAACCCGTCGACCTCGCCCGGGCGGCGCCGCAGCATCCAGGCCAGATCGTTGCGGCGCGCCGGATCGAGCCCCGCCGCGTCCGCGATGTCCGCGAGGCTCGCGGCGCCCGCGGCCAGCCGGCGCACCCGCGCCCGGCCCCGCCGGATGGCGTCGACGAGGGACGCCGCCTGTCCTCCGTCCGCGGCGGCCGGATCGAACAGGGCCACGGCCTGCGCGAAGTACTCCTCCTCGTCGGCCTGGAAGGCCGGGACCTCCGGGGGCATCACCCCGGCGAACCGGGGCAGATAGAGCGGCGCCAGCGCGAGATCGAGCGAGAGCAGCGAGCCGTAGACGTGCCAGGCGGTCGAGAAACGGTCCTCGCCGGGCGCCGCGGTCCACGGCTCGCCGATCCGGTCGAACGAGGCCGGCGGGCCGACCCGTCCCTGCGGTATCGCCCACGGAGCCTGGTCGCGGTGGCCGGGGTCCGCGAGGCGGACGCCGAACTCGTGGCGCGCCGCGACGTCGGCCCCCAGGGTCTCCGCGCCGTAGGCGTCCGCGAGATGCAGGACGTAGGGCAGGGTCCTCAGCAGGTCGGCGAGCAGCACGTCGACCACGTAGCGCAGGCGCTCGGCGATGCCCGGCAGCCGGCGCAGGCGTCCCCGGTCGGTGATCTCCCGCAGGTCGTCCACGACGGGTTGGATCGTCTCCGCGTACGGGACGCTCCGCGCCCCCGGCACGTGCAGTCCCACCCGGGGGGTCCGGACGACCGCGGCCGACGTCTCCAACCGCTCGACGAGGGATGGGACGTCGCCGACGGCGACGCTCCCCGCCGCCAGCGAGTCGGCGACCTCCCACAGGGCGAGCACCGCGTCGAGCGGGTTGCCCCCCAGCTGCGTGCGCGACCGCACGTAGCGCTCGAACTGGGCGATACGCCGGTCGAACCGATACGTCAGCCCCTCCCATTCCAGGACCGGCGTCTCCGCGTCGCGCGGGCCGGCGAGGGCCGCGAGCAGCCGTTGGTCCATCGTGGCGGCGGTGAGCGACGGCGTCACCGGCACGTCCAGGCGGGGGAGCAGGTCACGGGCGAGCCAGTCGGCCATCGCCCCGTCGAAGCCGTCTCGGGACAGAGGGACCGACGCCAGGGTCAGCAGCGCCGCCCCCGCCGCGTCGGGCGGCAGACGGCCCGCCATGCGCGCGCGCTCGACCAGCGCCATCGCTCCCTGGAGCTGCGACAGGGCGCGCCGCAGCCGAAGGGGATTGGCGATCCGCTCGAAGCCGCGGGCCGCTCGCGCCAGCGCCGCGTGCACGACGAGGTCGTCGATGCCCATGCGCTCGACCGACAGCATCAGCATGGGGTAGCGCATGACCGCCCGCGCCGCCACGAGCAACGCCGGCAGGTCCGCTGCGCCGCCGGCCGGCGCGATCCGCTGCAAGAAGGCGAAGGCGCGCAGCCGGGCCCGGCCCGCCGCGGGCGGGCCCGTGCAGGTCGCGGCGAGGACGTAGGCGGCGTCGACGAGGGGGTCGGGGTCGACGCGGCCGAGCTCGCGGCGGGGGTCTTGGGGAACCTGATCGTTCCGGAACACCCGTTCCCAGAAGTCGCGTGCGGCGGGGCCGGCGAGATTACCCGATTCGTCGAAGGTGAGGGCGCGCAGCACCGTCGCCGGATCGAGCGGCCGGAGCGAGTCGGCTGCCTGAGCAAAGGCCGGGGCGGACGGCGACACGAGGGCGCCGGCGACCAGCGCCACGACGAGCTGTCTTCTTGCAGGCACGCAGCACGGCTGTTCGGGGCTTCTCGAATTCGGGTCCGCCAGGCGGGCGGCTTCGTCAGGGCGGGTTGCCATCGTCTTCTTGGTCTTGTCGAGTTCGCGACGTCGCCACTCTCAAGTTCGATTCATCGCCGTCTATGAGATCGCGGCCACCGCGCTCCGCATCAGCACAGCCTCTGCGTCCCTCGATTGGTCACGCGCCCGAACTCCGACTCCTGCCCGCAGGGCGCTCATCGAGCGATGAACCGCCGCGGGTCGTCGAGCGCACCCTCCAGCGGAAAGCCGAGTCGGTACAGCCTCGCGGGCACCTGTGTACCGCCGAAGTCCGAAAGCGGAAGCCCCGCCGGATTCAGGGTAATCCGGGTCTCGACCTGACAGACGTACTCGGCTTCTCCGCGACCAACCGTTCGCTCAATCGCGTCCATCTCGTTCTGGTGCCCGCGGGTGCAGTAGAGTGGACCACACGCAGTCCACGGCCCTCCGGGAAGCTCGACCTTCGCGCCGGACACGGTCAGGGCGTAATTCTCGACGTCAAGCCACGTGAGAACCGTCGCCTCGTCATCCGGCAGGTTGCAGATGTTCTCGTTCAGACGGTCGCCGGACCTGAGGCCCGGCCGCGGCGTGAACACCCGGTCCGGGTCCCGGACGTCGGCGCGTTCGGCGAACCGGGGGTCGGGCAGCGGCAGCGTCTCGAAGACGCGTCCGAGCAGGGCCAGGCCGCGGCGCCAGTCGCGGGCGTCGGGCCGTCCCGCGCCGGTCACGAAGCGCCGCGACGCCTCCGGCAGCCGCGCCACGAGGTCGTAGGCATTGGCGGCCTGTTCGGAGGCGAACAGCCGGTCCACGAAGCGCTCGGGCTCGGTGACGGGGACGCCGACGAGCGCCTCCCAGAAGGCGGCCCCCCCGGGCGCCTGAACCGCGCCGTCGCGCACGCGCAGGCCCCCGCCGTACTGGGCGAACGCCGTCAGGTGCTCGTCGGCGAGGCGCGCCAGGACCCGCGGGTTCGCCTGCAGCCACGCCAGGGTCGCCTCGTCCAGCGCGGCGAGGCCGGCGTAGAACCTGGCCGCACGCGGGTTGGTGACCAGGCGTCCCACGAGATCGGCGGCCCGCTCGGCCGCCAGCACGGCGGCTCCACCAACATCGTCGCCGTACAGCACCTGCAGCCAGACCCGCGGCGACAGGGGCAGCGACACGTCGAAGTGCGGCACGTCCCAGACGATCGCCTCGCCCGCGTTCAGGCTCCGCTCGATCTCGGCCGATCCCCAGCCGTCGCCGACGCCGCAGACCGCCCGCCGCCGCGGGTCGGCCGGCTCGTCGGCCTCCCGGCGGCCCGCTTCCCCGCGGTTCGGGGCCACGCGAAGCTCACCGCCCTCGCCCGTCAGACGCAGGTCGAACAGGTCGAGGAACGACTGCAACGCCCGCCGTCCGTCCACAGCGGTCGCCGCGGACAGGCTCACCTCGCCCGCCGCCCGTTCGACCGCGCGCCAGCGGTCGCGCAGCCCCTGCACGTCGGCGAGACAGTCGCGAAACGCCCCCGCCGCCTGGGCGGGGTTGGCGATGGTGCCCGTCCCGTCGTGGAAGACGTCGATCAGCCGGCGCAGCAGGTGGGGCCCCTCCAGCGACCGGTTCGCGGTCCCCAGCATCTCCTCGATCGAGCCGGGTACGGCCAGGTCGAACCAGACGGGCTGCGCGGCGCCGGTCGCCGGCGACATGAGCAGCCCGGCACACGCCGCCACGGCGAGCGTGTGTCTCACGTGTCTCATGGTCTCTTCTCGGGGCCGCCGAGCACCGCTGCTCCTGCCGTGTCGCGGCCCGCCCCCTTCACTGATCGCCGGGGCCGGTCAGCGGCCGCCCAGCGGGAAGTAGGCCACGCTCACCGTCGGGCGGCGGTTGCCCGGGAAGCCGTAGCCGCCGCTGCCGATGACCTTGAGTCCGGGGGCCACCGTGACCCCGACCGCGAACTCGGCCCGAAAGATGGGGATGGGGATGCTCCGGTTCCCGACGGTCAGCAGCTCCCTGACGTCGACGTCGTCGCCGCGCCACGGGACGACGCCCGAATACCAGCCGCCTCCGACGCCGATGTGCATGCCGACCTGAATGCGGTCGCCTGCGAACGGTTCGCCGAACGCCAGAAACGAGCCGAACTCGAAGCCCTGCAGCGACACGCCCGCCAGGTCGGTACAGTCGTTGTCCTGGCAGAACGACCCTTCATCGATCCGCTGTCTGACCAGGGACAGGCCCCAATGCCCTCCCGACATGCGTCCTCGTGCGAATCCGATGGTGTACTCGGACCCGGAGAGGTCGATCTCGCCGACGTCCTCGAGCAGGTTCTTGAACTGGTTCGGAAATTGCCAGGTCGGCGTGAACGAGCCCTGGACACCCCAGAGCGTCTCCTCGAAGCTCTCCAGGAACTGGGCTTGGGCGGGACCGGCGGTCAGGATGGCGAGGAGGCTGGCCATGCAGACGATCGACGAACGGTGGTGTCCCATGATTGTGCCCCTCCGTGTGTCCTCATGGCGCCGAATGACGTTTCCATGACGCAAGTTGGGAACCGTAACTATAGAACAAGTTCCAGTGGGGAACGGACGGTCGAGCCCGCGTGACAGGGGCGCGACGGACCTGGGGTCGAAGGCAGCGCCGCGATGGCGACGCGAGGCATGGCGGCAGCGCCGGGGGGGCGACCGCAGGCGTGCCGCCGGTGCCCGCTCCCGCCGCCAGCCGTCGCCGGCATGGCAGAGCTCCGGGGCGCCTGCGGCGTCCTTCACTCCCCCTGGGCTGGCTGCTGCCGCAGTGTCTCGATCCAGGCCACGACGTCGGCCACGTCGCCAGGCTCCAGGTCCGCGACGCTCGTGCGCATGGAGGCGCCGGACGTGTCGTCGGGATGCGAACCCCGCACGCCGTCGATGAACTTGCGGAGCTGCCGCGCGGTGTACCAGCTCGCCTGGCCGGCGAGCCGGGGCGCCCCGAGGGCGTCGTTGCCCTCCCCGGACCTTCCGTGGCAGACGGCGCAGGCCGCGTAGAGCGTCCGGCCGCGCGAAGGGTCGCCCTCCGGGGCGGCTTCGTCGGCGGCCGCCGCTTCGGCGCCGGTCGCCGCTTCCACGCCGCCCGCCGCCGCGCCGGCAGGCGCGGGGAGGGGCAGCGACGCCAGCCACTCCGCGAGCGTAGCGAGATCCGCGTCGGTGAACCCGTCGATCATGGGGCGCATCTCCCGCCCCTCCGGATCGTCGGGATGGCCGCCCCGGTAGCCTTGTCGGAAGCCGTCGATCTGGCGTTCCAGGTACGCTGCGCTCAGCCCCGACAGCACCGGCGCGTCGATGAGCCGGTTGCCCTGGGCGTCCGCGCCGTGGCAGGACGCGCAGGCGGCCACGTACAGCGCCCGTGGCGCGGACGGCGCCGCGTCCGGCTCCTGCGCCGCGGACCCTCCCGCGCCGGCGGCCACGTACAGCGCCCGTGGCGCAGACGGCGCGGTGTCCGCCGCCTGCCTTGCGGCCCCTTCCGCGCCGGCGGCCACGTACAGCGCCCGGGTCGTGAACGGCGCGGTATCCGGCTCCTGCGCCGCGGACCCTCCCGCGCCGGCGGCCACGTACGGCGCCCGTGGCGCAGACGGCGCGGTGTCCGCCCCCTGCGCTGCGGACCCTCCCGCGGCGGCAGCCATGAGCGTCGCGCCGGCGAGCGCCGCCCGTCGGGCCAGCGCCGGCCATCGGACGGGCGCAGTCGATTGCAGAGAGTGCTTCATGGCTCTGGCGGGCCTCCGGGTTGCCGCTCCCCTCAGCCGGCGCCCCCCGCCTCCCGCTCGCGCTCGTCGATGTCCCGCAGGGCATGGTAGGCCGACTGGATCGCCCCCTCCTGCCAGCCCGGGTGATAGCTGATCTGATCGCCCACCATGTAGTGACGGCCGACCGGGTCCTGCAGCGTCGCGAAGTGGTCCCGCCGCGCCTCGTCCGTCCACCGGGTCGAGCAGCCGAGCACGTGGTTCATGCGGTACCAGGCCACGCTGACGCCCCGCTCCACGAGCTGCCGGTAGTCGGGGTGGACCCTCTCGCCCTGGGCCAGCGCCGCCTCGATGCGCTCGGCCGGCGACAGCCGCGTCAGCCGCCGCCCGGGGCCGTCGTCGAAGGCGTAGGCGCCGAGAATCACCCCCGAGTCGCCGTGGATGCCGTGCGGGGGATACCAGATCTGGGTGATGTCCTGGTTGGTCCAGGAGATGCCCCCGTAGATGTGCTCGTCCTCCCAGAAGCGGCGCTTCGCCTGGAACGCCAGCTTGAAGAGGCTGCCGCGCCCCGGGGCCGAGAGCGCCCGCACGTACCGCGCGGGAAAGTTGTGCCGCAGGCCCACCACGAGGTGGCAGGGCATGCTGTCGAGGCAGTAGTCGGCCTGAACGGCCCGTATCTCGCCGCGGGGGCCGGTGTACGCCACCTCCACCCCGGCCTCGCCGAGCCGGATCTCGCGCACCGCCGCCCGCAGCTCGACCGCGTCGCCCACCCGGCGCATGAACCCGTCGACGATGCGGTCCATGCCGCCGACCGGCTGCAGCATGGGCGCGGCCTGGTCCGCCAGCTCGCCCCAGTGCATGTACTCCCGCCAGAAGTTGGCGTCGAGCAGCTCCGGGAAGCCGCGCACCGGCTTCTTGACGCCGGGAGACGTCATGCCGCCGCTCGCGTAGCCGGCGCGGTCCGAGCCGTGGTAGGCGAGGGTCTCGTCGAGGTCGCCGTAGGCGCGCAGGAACTCGCGCAGCCGCTCGTGGTCGTCGGCGTCGAGGCCGGCGTCGAGGGCGCGCGGGTCGACCGACTTCGCCAGCAGCTCGGCCAGGAAGCCGCGGGCGTCGGTGATGTACTCGCGGCCGCGGACGGGTCGCCCGCCGAAGGCGTCGTCGTCGTGGACCCAGGCGTTGCGGTTGTCGTTGACGAAGACCTCGAGGGGGACGTCGAGCTCGCGGCAGTAGCGCAGGAAGCTCGCGTGGGTGCCGGGAATCCGGGCCGGGCCGGCGTTGAAGTAGAGGTCGGGGTGGTCGTCGAAGTCGCAGACCTGCCGGGCGCCCAGCTCGTCGACGACGTCGCCGTGCCGCAGGGTGAGGTTGCGCCCCCCGGGGCGGTGCGAGGCCTCGAGGACCGTGCAGCGGTGCCCCGCCTTCCGCAGCTCCCAGGCCGCGGTCAGGCCGGCGATGCCGGCCCCGATGACGACGACGTGCCGCGGCCGGCCCCCGGCGGGACGGAGGGCGAGCTGGCCGGCCCGGGCCACCTCCGGCAGCAGCCCCAGCGCGGTGGCCGCGGCGTGCACGGCCGCCGCCCCGCCGGCCGCGCCGACCGCGTTCAGCAACTGGCGCCGGGAGATGCGCGTGTCCATCGGTGTCACTATAGCCCGGACGTCGCCCTGTCGCTTCAGGCCCCGCCGCCCCGCGGGCCGAACACCGACAGCAGGTGCCCGTCCGGATCGCGGAAGTTGGCCGCCCACTGGTCGCCGGTGACGTTGCGGGGCCCACTGAGGAACTCGACCCCCCGTGCCGTCAGCGCGGCGTGGGCCGCGGTCACGTCCTCGACCCCGAACACGATCTCCGTCCCCCCCGCCACCGGGTCGGCGAGGCGGGCGTGGGCCTCGCTCAGGGCCAGGGTCACGCCGCCGCCGTCGAGGAAGGCGAAGCCCGGCGACTCGAACCGGACGTCGAGCCCCAGGGTCTCGTGATAGAAGGCCACCGATCGCGCCAGATCGGTCGTGCCCAGCATGATGTTGGCGATTCCCGACAGCTTGACTTCGCTCATTGCCGTGCTCCCGTGTTCACCGTTTCCGCCGTCGGTCCCTCCACCACGAAGCGCCGCGCCTTGAGCTCGAACCGGGGCAGGGTGTCCGCGTCCACCACCCGCACCGGCACGGTCAGGCCCAGCGCCTCGTGCAGGGCCGCGCCCACCGCGTTCGCCGCCCCCGTGTCGGCCGCGTTCCCCTGCAGCTCGACCTCGACGGCCAGCTCGGTGCGCGCGCCGCGGGTCGACACCGTGCAACGGTACTCCACGACCTCGGCGAACCGGCGGACGACCGCCTCGACCGCGGTCGGGTACACGTTGACGCCCCGCACCCAGACCATGTCGTCCGCCCGCGACAGGATACCGCCGACGGCGCGGGCGAGGGTCCGGCCGCAGGCGCAGGTCCCCTGCCGCACCCGCACGATGTCGCCGGTCCGGTAGCGGATGACCGGGCTCGCGGTGCGGCCGAGGTTCGTGACCACCAGCTCGCCGGCTTCGCCGGGCGGGACCGGCGTCCCGCTCGCCGGGTCGACCACCTCGCAGACGAACTCGCTCTCGTTCAGGTGCAGGGCGTCGGTCGCCTCCCGGCACTCGAAGCTCATCGGCCCGACCTCGGTCAGGCCGTGGTGGTCGATGACGCGGGCGCCCCAGTCGCGCTCGATCCGCTCCCGGGTGGCGGGTACGTGGCCGCCGGGCTCGCCCGCGACGATGACGGTCCGCACCGGTCCCGCCGCCAGGTCGACGAGTCCGCCCGCCCGCGCCACCTCCGCCAGCCGGAGCGCGTAGGTGGGCGTGCAGCAGACCACCGTGGGCTGCACCGCGTCGAGCAGACGGAGCCGGCTCTCGCTCGACATCGCGCCGCCCGGGACGCACAGCGCCCCCAGCTGCGCGCCGGCGTCGAACCCCGCCCAGAAGCCGATGAACGGCCCGAACCCGAAGGGGAACAGAATGCGGTCGGCGGCGGTGACCCGCGCCGCGCGGTACACCGCGGTCCAGCAGTCCACCACCCAGTGCCAGCCCGCGGCGGTGTCGAGCCACCGCAGCGGCCGGCCCGTCGTCGACGACGTTTGGTGATAGCGGGAGTAGCGTTCCAGCGGCTCGGTGAGGTTGGTGCCCCACGGCGGGTGGGCGTCCTGGTCGGCGGCCAGCTCCTGCCGCGTCGTGAACGGCAGGGCGGCGAGGTCGTCGGGGAAGCGGAACGCCGCCGGGTCCGCCCCGGCGTCGGCGAGCTTGCGGGTGTAGAACGGGTTCCGGCCGTTGATGGCGGCCAGCAGCTCGGCGAGCCGCCGGCCTTGCCGATCGATCAGGGCGGCGCGCGGCTGGCGCTCGACGGCCGGCAGGGCCGGGGCGGAGGCCGCCATCAGCGGCCGCCCTCGGATGCGGCGACCGCCCTGCGACGCCGCCGCCGGTGCGGACGGGAAAGCCCGGACATCATCACCCGCCGTCCTCGGCCGCCGTCGACGCCACGGCGAACCGCGACGCGATCTCCGGCGGAATCGGCGTGCTCCGCAACGGCTGTCCGGGGGCCTTGGCGACGCAGGCCACGGTGAGGGTGCCGCGGGCCGCGACGTTGCCGTCCTTGGTGATCGTCGCGCGGTAGGACAGGCTCCGCGCCGACTTCTTCGTCACCTGCAGCAGCACCTCGAACTCGTCCTCGAACCGCAGCGGCCGGCGGAAATCGAAGCTCGCCGCCACGCGCGGGAACCCCACGCGGGCGTCGGGCGGGGCGATGCTCAGGCCCGCCGCCCGCCACAGCGCGTGCTCCGCCTCCTCCATGTAGCGGAAGAAGCAACTGAAATGGACGATGCCGGCCGCGTCGGTCTCGTGGAACTGCACGCGCCGGGTGAGGCGGAACTCGCTGACCACGGTGGGTTCCTGGACGGCATGGGTGTTCGGGACGCGGGCGCGGACTCGGAAGCGGGAGGGGTCAGGGCAGCCCCGCGGCGGGTTGCCGTCCCCGTTCGCCGGTGTACTCCGCCAGCGCCTCGAACAGCGGCTCGAGATCCCGGGACACGTTGCCCACGAGGAGGTCGACGAGCCGCGGCTGCAGGTCGGGATAAGCGCCGATGAACTCGCCGAAGTTGAACGTCCGGTCGTAGAACGCGATGACGATCTTGCGAAAGCTGTCGAGCGCGTAGCGGATGTCGCGCGCGTAGTCCGTGAATGTCGCGGCGGTGACCTCCTCGTCGCGGTCGAGGGCGGCGTGGATGGCGTCGGCCGCGAGCTCGCCGCTCTTGAGGGCCACGAAGACCCCGGACGAGAAGACCGGATCGAGGAACGCGAAGGCGTCGCCGACCAGGCAGAAGCCGTCGCCGCCGGCGGCGGTCGAGCGGTAGCTGAACTCGCCGGTGACCCGCACCGGCCCCCGGTGAACGCCCGGCTCGAGGTGCTCGCGGATCCACTTGCACGCGGCCGCCTCGCGCCGGAAGATGGCCTCCGGGTCGCGCATGGCCCGGTCCCGGTACAGGTAGTCGCGCTCGGCGACGACGCCCACGCTCACGGTGTCGTCCACGAGGGGGATGTACCAGAACCAGCCCTTGTCGGGGATGTAGGCGACGGTGGTGGCCCCCTCGTCCAGCCCCGGGTCGCGGAGGGCGCCGGTGAAGTAGGTGAAGATGGCGATCTTGTTCAGGTCGGGGTCGCGCCGCTTCCAGCCCAGCCGGCCCGCCAGGAGGGCGTCGCGCCCGGTGGCGTCGACGACGACCCGGGCCCGCCAGGTTTCCGTCCCCCCGCCGGCCAGGGCCGCGCGCACCCCGACGGCCCGGCCGTCCTCCATCAGGACCTCGCGAACCGTCGCCCCCTGTCGGACCTCGGCCCCCTTCTCCGCCGCGTTCCGCAGCATCATGGCGTCGAAGTCCGACCGCAGGATCTGCCACGTGCTCGCGCACTCGTGCTCGATGGTCTGGAAGAAGTAGAACGGCTGCGACACCTTGCCGTTGGTCGACACGAACTGCACGCTGTGCTTGAGGGGGCTGCCCGACCGCTTCAGCCAGTCGAGCACCCCGAGGCGCTCGAAGGTGAACCAGGTCCACGGCATCAGCGACTCGCCGATGTGGTAGCGGGGAAACGCCTCGCGCTCGAGCAGCAGCACCCGCCGCCCGTGCTGCGCGAGGACCGTCGCGGTCGTCGCCCCGGCCGGCCCGCCGCCGACCACGATGGCGTCGTACGGCGAATCGGGCGCGAGCCCGTCAGGTGTACCTGAGGTCGACATGCTCGGGAAGGAAGAAGCGCGGCAGCAGGCTGTCGACCCGGAGCAGCCCGTCGCGGGTCAGGGCGATCCGGTCCGGATCGGCCGCCGTCAGGTAGCCGTCGTCGCGCAGGGCCGCGAGGGGGCCGGCGAACCGCTCCAGCACCGGCACGTCGTACTTGGCCCGGAAGTAGTCGGGCCGCACCGAGCCGAGCTTGAGCTGGAGCACGAACTCGCGGATCAGCCGCTCCTCGGCCGTCGGCCGGTAGGCGCGGTTCAGGGGAATCTCGCCCCGCCGGATGGCGGCCGCGTAGGGCCCCCAGCCGTCGAAGTTCTGCATGTGCACGCCGTTGACGTGCCCGAACGAAGCGACTCCGAGCGGCGCGAGGTCGGCCCCCCGCCAGAGCTGGTCGCGGTAGACGAAGCGGGTCGCGGCGGGGTTCTTGACCGCGGTGTAGGCGCTGCCGACCGTGTAGCCGGCGTCCTCGAGCGCCGCGAACGCCTCGTCGACCCAGCGCCGCTTCGTCGGCCAGCCCGCCACCGCCTCCGTGAACTGCCCGGTCTTCTCGAGCAGGTCGTGGCTGATGGTGGTGTTGTAGGGCAGCTCCATCTGGTAGATGGTGACGCTGTCGGGGTCGAGCTCGATGGTCTGCTCGACCGCCGCCCGCCACTTGGCGTCGTCGTCGCCGAGCATGCCCGCGATGAGGTCGATGTTGATCTGGGGAAAGCCCAGCGACTGCGCGAACCGGTAGGCCCGGAACACCTCGGCCGAGCGGTGGGCGCGGCCGTTCAGCTCGAGGATGCGGTCGTCGTAGTGCTCGATGCCGAGACTGAGCCGCGTCACCCCCAGCTCGCGGATCTGGGCCAGCTTCGACTCGGTGAGGGTGCCCGGCTCGCACTCGAAGGTGATCTCCTCGGCCCCCGTCCACGGCGTCACCGCCGACAGCCGGTCGACGAGCCCGCGGAGCTGCCGCACCGAGAGGAACGAGGGCGTGCCGCCCCCGAAGTACACGAATCGCAGGGGGCGCCCCGCGATGGCGGGCTGGGTGGCGTAGAGCTCCCACTCCCGGCCCAGCAGGTCGAGGTACTCGGTCACCTCGCTGGCGTTCTTGCCGGTGTACACCCGGTAGTAGCAGAAGTGGCACCGCTTCCGGCAGAACGGGATGTGCAGGTAGAGCCCGAGCGGCACGTCGGCAGGCGGCTGGGCCAGCGCCGGCAGGGCGTCGGCGGCCACCGCCTCGTGCGTCCACGTCGAGAACGGGGGATAGTTGGCGACGAAGTAGCTGCCGACCTCGGTCTGCTCCGGCGCCGCCGTTTGCGTTGTCTCGGTCATCCGTCCTTGCGGTCCCGGGGAGCCCGTGCGAGCGATCGGCCGCCGTGCCGGAGCGCTGCCGGCAACGGCTGCGCGGGCCTCACCCGAAGCAGTACAGCACGCCGTCCTCGGACCCGATGACGAGCCGGCCCTCAGCGATGGCCGGCGACGCCACGAGGGGGGCGGCGGTGTCGAACTCCCACAGCTTCTCGCCGCTCGCCAGATCCAGCACGTAGAGGCGGCCGTCGCTCGACCCGGCGTACACCCGGTCGCCGCTCGCGGCCGGGGACGAGTCGACCCGCGCCCGGGTCGTGAACGTCCACCTCGACTCGCCGGTCCGCTGGTCGATGGCGTGGATCATCTTGTCGCGCCCGCCGACCACGATGGTGTCTCTCGTCGCCAGGGCGGACGAATAGTACGGGAAGTGCCGGCGCGGGTGCTCGTAGCGCCAGATCAGCGACTGCGTCGCGAGGTCGATGCCGATGACCTCGTTGTCGTAGGTCCCGAAGAAGACCTGCCCGTCGTCGATCACGGGAGAGGAGATGGTGTAGGCGCCGGCCGGCAGGCTGACCATCTCGGCCCCGTCGCTGACGCGCACCCCGTGGAACACCTCGTCGCAGCCGCCGAAGTAGGCCACGCCGTCCCAGACGGCGGGGGTCGCGTGCACGTAGTTGAGCGTCTCGTACTTCCAGACGAGCGTCCCGTCGGCGACGTCGAGGGCGTAGAGGAAGCCGTCGTACGAGCCGATGAGCACGCGGTCGCCGACGACGACCGGCGACGACTTGATCTCGCCGAGGGTCTCGAACGTCCAGCGGGCCTTCCCGGTCGCGGCGTCGACGGCGTGGAACACGCCCCCGAGGTCGCCGATGAACACGAGGCCGTCCGCCACCGCCGGCGACGACTCGCCGATGCCCATGTCGCCGGTCGAGTACTTCCAGCGCTCGTCGCCGGTGTCGAGGTCGAGGGCGATGAGGTTGCCCGAGTAGCTGCCGACGTAGACGGCGCCGTCGGCGATGGCCGCCGACGAGTCGATGATGTCGTCGGCCTGATAGGTCCACTGCAGCGTCAGCTCGGCCGGCAGCTCCGCCTCGGACACGCCGCTCAGGGACGGGGTGCCCCGGAACTGCGGCCACGCGTCGGCCGGCGCGGCGGCCGCCGCCTTGCCGGCGGATTGGGCCGCCGCGGGGGCGGGCGCCAGCGGGAGCATCAGCAGGAGAACGAGCGGGAGCATCGGAACAAGGCGGGTTGCACAGCGCATCTGCGATCTCTCCAGTGCGTCGAGCGGTGGCCGGCCGGGAGGCGCCGACCGGCCGCGGCGAGCCCTCCCGCCGCGAATTCCCTATCCTATCAGCCACCGGCGGGCCGGCGCCACCGCTCGCTGCGCCCGGGACTCGCTCGCATCCCGGCCGCCCCCGAGGTGAGATCCCGCTTCGCATCGAGAGCGTCGAGGCGGGGTGGCAACGCCGCTCGAATGCAGCGGGTTCTTCGCCACGGCCGCCGGATTCGCCGGTGGAATGCGATCGGCTCTCGGCGGCCCCGGTGTTCCGGCCGGCCGCGTCACACGTCCAGGCCGTCGGCGTCCTCGGCCCGGTCCATGATGAACCGGAACCGGGCCGAGGCGTCGCGCCCCATCAGGTCGGCGATGACCCGATCGGTCCGGATCTGGTCGGCGACCTCGACCCGCAGGAGCCGGCGGGTCCTGGGGTTCAGCGTCGTCTCCCACAGCACCTTCGGCATCATCTCGCCGAGGCCCTTGAAGCGGGTGACCTCGGGGCGGACCCGCCCGTTGCCCTTGGCGACGGCGGCCAGCGTCGTGTCGAGCTGCCGGTCGTCGAGGGCCCAGTGCGTCTGCTTGCCGGCGTCGATGCGGTAGAGCGGCGGCTGGGCCAGGAACACCTTGCCGCTGCTGATCAGCTTCGGCAGGTACCGGTACAGGAACGTGAGGAGCAGGGTGGCGATGTGGTTGCCGTCGGCGTCGGCGTCGGCGAGGATGATGACGCGGTCGTAGCGGAGCCGGGCGAGGTCGAACGTCTTGCCGAAGCCGCAGCCGAGGGCGGTCACGAGGTCCGAGAGCTCCTTGTTCTCGAGGACCTTGGCGAGGGGCGCGCTCTCGACGTTGAGGACCTTCCCGCGCAGCGGCAGTATCGCCTGGCGGGCGCGGTCGCGCCCCTGCTTGGCGGAGCCCCCGGCGGAGTCGCCCTCGACCACGAAGAGCTCGCTGCCGGCCTTGCCCGGCGACGTGCAGTCGCTGAGCTTCCCAGGCAGGTTGAGGCGGTTCGAGGTGGCGCTCTTGCGCGACACCGCCTGCTGGGCGGCCCGGCTCGCGGCGCGGGCCCGCGCCGCGAGGACGATGCGCGCCACGATCGACTCGGCGACGCTGAGGTTGTGGTTCAGCCAGTGCTCGAGGGCGGGGCGCACGAGCCCGTCGACCATCGACGTCAGCTCGGGGTTGTTCAGCCGGTCCTTGGTCTGCCCCTGGAACTGGGGGTCGGGGACGAAGACGCTGAGCACCCCGACGAGGCCCTCCCGGATGTCGTCGGTGGTCAGCGCGACCCCCTTGGGGGTGAGGCCGTGGGTCTCGATGAAGTTGCGGACGGCCTTGCCGATGCCCGCCCGCAGCCCGTTCTCGTGGGTGCCGCCCGAGCCGGTGGGGATGCCGTTGACGTAGCTGCGCAGGTGCTCGTCGGTGGCCTCGGTCCACTGCAGCACGAGATCCACCCGGGCGCCGCCGGCGTCGTGGTCGCGGGTGAGCCCGAACGGCGCCTCGTGCACCGGCGGCGCCTGCCGGTCGGTGACGATGCGCCGCGCGTAGTCGGCCAGCCCGTCCTCGTGGTGGAAGCGGTGGGTCCGTCCCGCCGCCTCGTCGGAGAAGGTGACGGCCAACCCCCGGTGGAGATAGCTGGCGACCTTCAGCCGCTCGGCGATGACGTCGGCGTCGAAGGCCGTGGACGGGAAGATGGTGGCGTCGGGGCGGAAGAAGACCGTGGTGCCGCTGCCGCGCGCGGAGCCGAGCCGGCGCAGCGGGGTGACCGGCCGGCCCCGGGCGAAGCGCTGCTCCCAGCGCGCCCCGTCGCGGGTGGAGGTGGCGACGAGCTCCTTCGACAGGGCGTTGACGACGCTCGCCCCCACCCCGTGCAGCCCGCCCGCGGTGCGGTACGTGCGGTGCTCGAACTTGCCGCCGGCGTGGAGGGTGGTGAGTATCACCTCGAGGGCGCCGCGTCCGCTCGGCGCGTGGGTGTCGACGGGGATGCCGCGCCCGTCGTCGGTGACGGTCACCGACGACCCGTCGGGGTGCAGGGTGACGCCGATGCGGGCCGCGTGCCCGTTCATCGCCTCGTCGATGGCGTTGTCGATGATCTCCCAGACGAGGTGATGCAGCCCGGCCGGCCCGACCCCCCCGATGTACATGCCCGGTCGGCGCCGGACCGGCTCGAGGCCTTCGAGAACGGTGATGTCCTTCGCGGTGTAGCTGTTCGCCATGGATCGTCGGTCACCCGATCGACGGGGTCGATCGAGTCGGTGATTCGGTCGCCTCGGCGCGCCTCGTGCCCGGGCGCTCGTCAGCCCGCCGGCGGCCTCGGCGCACCGGCGCCCTTCGGGCGCGGCGCGACACGGGATTCGCCGCGGGTCTAGTCGTCGAGCACGGGCACCGTCACCGGCGGCGGGATCACCCGCCTGAACTGCCCGCGCTGCAGCAGCTCCCGCCCCTTGCCGCCGCGGTTGGTGACCGCGTACTTCGCGGTGCTCACGGTCTGGGCCGCCCCCCGGCTGGTCTCGACCGTCAGCAGGTCGCGGTCGCCGGTCGAGGCGACGAAGCCCAGGACCCGGTCCGTCCCCCGGGGCAGCTTGATCAGGATGACGCCCTTGCCGGGGCCCGACAGGAAGTTGACCTCGCGGGCCGGGCACAGCATGGCCCGGGCCCGCGCGGTCACCGCGATGATCGTCTCGGCGCCGGTCGTGGCCGCCACCCCGACGACCTCGGCCCCCGCGGCGGGGCGCGCGAACCGCCGGCCGGCGCGGGTGCTCGGCTCCGCGAACGGCTCGAGGCCGAACCGCAGGCTGTAGCCGTCGCTGGTCACCGCCACCGCGTGCCGCGGCGGGACCTCTCCCTCGCCGGCCGCCGCGATGCCCGGCGCGGCCCGCTCGTCGAGGCTCATCGCGGCGACGACGCGCTCGCCGTCCTTGAGCTTGAACAGCCGCTGGACCGGCTCGCCGTGGCCGGTGGTGGCGGGCACGTCGACGATGCGCGCGGTGTAGGCGGCGCCGAAGTTGCTGAAGAACACGACGGTGGCGCGGGTGCTGCCCGCGAGGGCGGCGAGCAGGGCGTCGCCCTCCCGCAGGCGGGTGGCGGCGAGGTCGCGCACCTCCTTCTGCCGCTTTATCCAGCCGTCGGTGGTGACGAGGACGATGGCGTCCTCGGCCACGATGAAGTCGTCGGCGCTGTACTCCGCCTCCTCGCCGGCGCTCTCGATGAGGGTCCGGCGGGGATTGGCGGTCTCGCCCCAGGCCTCCCGCATCGCGGCGATCTCCTCGCGCACCAGCCCCCAGCGTCGGTCCTCGTCGCCGAGCAGCTCGGCGATCTCGCGCGCCCGGTGCCGCTTGGCGGCCAGCTCCTCGCGGATGACGACGATCTCGAGGCGTGCGAGCCGGTACACCTTCAGCTCGAGGATGGCGTCGGTCTGCTCGGCGTCGAGCTCGAAGCGCCGCATGATGCGTCGGGCCGCGTCGGCCTTCCCGTCCGACTGCCGCACGATGCGCAGCACCTCGTCGAGCGCGTCGAACACCGTCTCGAAGCCCTCGAGGATGTGGATGCGGCGCTCGAGGGCCCGCAGCTCGTGCTCGAGCCGCCGGGTCACCACGTCGAGCCGGAACTGCAGGAAGTAGGAGAGGGCCTCGTGCAGGTCGAGGCGCTGGGGCCGGCCCACCTCGGGCTGCTCGGTGGGCACGAGGCAGGTCAGGTTGACGGCGAAGCTGGTCTGCAGGGGCGTGTGCCTGAACAGGTACGCCATGACCATGCGCTCGTCGGCGTCCCGCTTGATCTCCAGCGCGATGCGGACGTCGTCGGTCGACACGTCCTTCACGTCGAGCAGGGGCGGGAGCTTGCGGGCGAGGATGACCTCGGCGATGCGCTCCACGAGCTGGGCCTTGTTCACCGCGTAGGGGATGCTCGTGACGTGGAGGGTCCGGCCGCCGCGGGTCTTCGGCCCCGGCTCCCAGGTCGCGCGAATGCGGACCGCCCCGCTGCCGGTCTCGTAGATGCGCGCCAGCTCGTCCGGCGTGTTCAGGATCTGCCCGCCGGTGGGGAAGTCCGGTCCCTTGATGTACCGGCACAGCCCGGCGCTGCTCAGCTCGCGGTCGTCGAGCAGCGCGAGCAGCGCCGCGCACACCTCGCCGGCGTGGTGCGGGGGGATGTTGGTGGCCATGCCCACCGCGATGCCGGTGGCGCCGTTGACGAGGAGGTTGGGCAGCCGGGCCGGCAGCACCACCGGCTCGGTGCGGGTGCCGTCGTAGTTCGGCCGGAACGGCACCGTGTCCTGGTCGATCCGGTCGAGGAGCTCGGCGCTCGGCGGGGCGAGGCGGCACTCGGTGTAGCGCATGGCGGCGGCGGAGTCGCCGTCGAGCGACCCGAAGTTGCCGTGCCCGTCCACCAGGGGATAGCGCAGGGCGAAGGGCTGGGCCATGCGCACCAGCGTGTCGTAGAGCGCGGTGTCGCCGTGGGGGTGGTAGCTCCCCATGACGTCGCCCACCACCTTGGCCGACTTGCGGGGCTTGGCGTCGGCGTTCAGCCGCTGCTCCCACATGGTGTAGAGGATGCGCCGCTGCACCGGCTTCAGGCCGTCGCGCACGTCCGGCAGGGCCCGCGCCGTGATCACCGACAGCGCGTAGTTGAGGTAACGCGACTGCGCGGCGTCGGTCAGCTCGACCGTCTCGACCGGCGGCGGTCCGGCGGGGCCGGTCCCGTCGCGGGGCTCCGGATCGTCGAACAGCGGGGTCCCTTGGGGATGTCTCTTGGCCATCGGCTGGTCGTGTGCGCCGCGGGAACGACGCGCCCCCAGATGTAGGGGTACCGATTGATAAAGACTACTACATGTGGTTTGCGTCCAGCACGTGAATCAGCTCGCCCAGAACCATCGCCGTCGCCCCCCACACGCGTTCGCCGTGCGCCTCGAAATAGGGCACCGCGATCATCTCGTCCCCCCGCCAGCTCCAGCCGCGCCGGCGCGACCCGGCCCCGCGCAGCTCGTCGAGGGGCACCTCGAGCACGTGGGCCACCTCTCCCGCCGCGGCGACGAACCGCGGTCGGCGGTCGGCGACCGCTACGACCGGATGCAGGGCGAAGTTGCTGACGGGAATGTGCAGCGGAGTCAGGCGTCCGACCACCCGCGGGCCCGTCCCCACCCCGACCTCCTCGCGGGCCTCGCGCAGGGCCGCCGCCTCGATGGTCTCGTGCGCGTCGACGGCGCCGCCCGGCAGGGAGATCTGGCCGGCGTGCCGGCCGAGGGTGGCCGCGCGCCGGGTAAGCACCAGGTGCGCTCGCGCGTCTATGGGGTAGAGGAGCACGAGGGCGGCGGCGGGACGGGTCGGCGACGGGATCACCCCCGCCCGCCAGCTCCGCCGGGGCCGGGGAGCCAGGGCGTCGTGGACGTCCGGGCGCGGCGTCGGGTCGTCGAGGGCGGCGCGGAGCCGATCTTCGATCTGATAGAGTGTCGGGGCTGCTTCCACGATCCGGGCTTCTATCCTAGCCTGGAAATCGTCCTGCGGCCCCGATTGCCGCCCAGCCAAATCCTGCCGGCGGTCCGCACCGCTTGCGGCGCAGACTCCCGGCGCGTCCGATGAGGGTGTCCGACACGAGTCCGTTCCCGCGCTGACCGATGTGCGGCGAGGCCCGCGCATCGCCGTTGCCGGCCCCGGTCCGGCGCCGGCCGTTCCTCCGGGACGGCCGCCGTTCGACCTTCCGAGCGCCGCATGACCGAGACCGCCGCCAAGTCCAGGTTCGACCGGTCGATCGTCGAGGGCCCGCTGACCCCCGCCGTCTGGCGGCTCGCGTGGCCCACGATGGTGCAGAACGTCATCGGCGGGCTGCAGGGCATCATCGACCAGGCGATGGTGGGCAACTTCGTCGGCCACACCGGCAACGCCGCCATCGGGGTCAGCCTCCAGATCTTCATCCTCGTCATCGTGTTCGTGGCGTCGGTGTTCACGGGCATGGGGGTGCTGGTGGCGCGGTTCGCGGGGGCGGACGAGCCCGACAAGGTCAACCAGTCGGTCTACCAGGCGTTCATCGTCGCCGTCGCCCTCGCCGTCGGGGTCATGGCCCCGATCGGCTACTGGCTCGCCCCGACCCTGCTGACGCTGATCAACGCGGCCCCCGAGGTGCAGGTCGAGGCGCTGCCGTACATCCGCATCCTGTTCGTCTTCAGCATCGGGATGCTGCTGTTCTTCATGTTCGGCGGCGCCCTGCGGGCGGCCGGCGACGCCAAGACCCCGATGCGCCTCGGCATCGCGATGACCGCGATGAACATCGTGCTCAACGTCGTGCTGATCCGCGGGCTGGGGCCGATCCCGGCGTTCGGCACCCGCGGCGCGGCCATGGGCACGGCCATCGCGAGCGGCATCACCGCCGCCGTCTTCCTGTGGCTGCTCTTCTCGGACCGGCTCGTCATCCACTTCTCGCGGACGATGTCGTACCGGCCGAACCTGGAGATCATCCGGTCGCTGTTCCGGTTCGGCCTGCCGGCCGGGTTCCAGGGCATCGTGATGAACCTGGGCGGGGTGCTCATGCTCCGGTTCATCGGCTCCCTCCAGGAGAGCGCCGCCGCCCAGGCCGCCTACGCGGTCGGCTACACCGAGCTCTTCTCGCTGATCACCTGGACCTCGGTCGGGCTGATGGGGGCCACCGCGGCGGTGGCCGGCCAGAACCTCGGGGCCGGGTTCCCGGACCGCAGCGCCCGATCGACGTGGGTCGCGTCCCTGATGGGCCTGATGGTCGCCTGCGGGGTGGGGTTGCTGTTCGTCGCGATACCGCGGCCGCTCCTCGCCATCTTCGGGATGCACGAGGGCGCGGTCGTCGACATCGGGGTCGAGCTGCTCGGCTATCTCGCCATCTCGGGCCTCTTCGTCACCGTGGCGCTCGCCCACACCGGCGGGCTGCAGGGCACCGGCGACACCCGCAGCCCGCTGTACATCTCCATCGTCTCGCAGGTCATCGTGCCCCTCGGCATCTGCGGCGTCCTGCAGGCGACCACCGGCCTGGAGTCGCGCGACATCTGGCTCGCCATCGTCGTCGGCCACGTGACCCGGTGCGGGCTCAGCGTGGTCCGGTTCCGCCAGGGCAAGTGGCGGCACATCGCCGTGGACATCGGCACGGCCCGCGCCTGAGCGCGCCGGCCACGCGGCACGCCGGGACGTTGGGATAGCATGGGAGCCCAGTGAACGAGGAGCGACATCGTTCGGGCGGCAGGGTGGAGGCGACCGCCCCCGGCGACTTCCGCGACCGCCCGGAGACGCTGGCCGCGCAGGCGCTGGGATGGGTCGAGCCGACCACCCGGTCGGTGGTTCCCGCCATCTACCCGTCCACCCTCTACGAGCGGGCGCCGGACGGCAGCTATCCCGGCGGCCACACCTACACGCGGGACCAGAACCCGACCTACGACCAGGCCGAGGCCCTGCTCAACCGCCTGGAGGGCGGCGAGGGGGCCCTGCTCTTCGCCTCGGGGATGGCGGCGGCGACGACGGTGTTCGAGACCCTCGACGCCGGCGATCACGTGGTCGCGCCCGAGCAGATGTACTGGACCATCCAGCGGTGGCTGGAGGAGCTCGCGGGCCGCGGGCGCATCGCCCTCGACCTCGTGCCCAACGGCGACCTGGGCGCGCTCGAGGCGGCGCTGAGGCCCGGACGGACGAAGATCGTCTGGGTCGAGACCCCCGCGAACCCCGGCACCGCGATCACCGACATCGAGGCGTCGGCCGAGGCGGCCCACGTCGCGGGGGCCCGGCTGGTCGCCGACGGCACCCTCGCCACCCCGGTGCTGTGCCGCCCCATCGAGCACGGCGCCGACCTGGTGGTGCACTCGGCCACGAAGCAGCTCAACGGCCACGCCGACGTGCTCGCGGGGGCCGTCGTCACCGCCCGCCGCGACGGGTTCTGGGAGCGGCTCGTCCACGATCGCGGCTATCGGGGCGCGGTGCTCGGCCCGTTCGAGACGTGGCTGCTGCTGCGGGGCATGCGGACCCTGTTTCTCCGGGTCCCCCGTTCGGCGGAGAGCGCGATGCGCATCGCCGAGCGGCTGGCGTCGCATCCCGCGGTCCTCGAGGTGCACTACCCGGGGCTCCCGTCGCACCCGGGGCACGCGGCGGCGGCGCGGCAGATGTCCGACGGGTTCGGCATGCTCGTGTCGTTCCGCCCGCGGGGCGGTGCACCGGCCGCCAGGCGGGTGGCCGGTGCGCTGCGGCTGTTCCGCAACGCCACGTCGCTGGGCGGCGTCGAGAGCCTGGTCGAGCACCGGGCCCCCGTCGAGGGACCGGGCACGCGGGTGCCCGACGACCTGCTGCGGCTGTCGATCGGCATCGAGGCGGTCGACGACCTGCTGGCCGACCTCGACCGGGCGCTGGCGTCGACGTCGGCGTGAGCAGGAGCATGGGCGAGCGCGAAGCGCCTCCGTGCCGCATCCGGCCCGCCGCCGAGGCGGACGCGCCGCTCGTCCTCGCCCTGATCCGGGAGCTGGCCGAGTACGAGCGGCTCGCCCGCGAGGTCAGCGCCACCGAGGCCGACGTCCGGGAGGCGCTGTTCGGTCCGGCCCCGAGCGCCGAGGCGGTGATGGCGGAGGTCGACGGGCAACCGGTCGGCTTCGCGCTGTTCTTCCACAACTTCTCCACGTTCGCGGGGAAGCGCGGCCTGTATCTGGAAGACCTCTACGTGCGCCCCGAGCACCGGGGGCGCGGCATCGGGCGCCGCCTGCTGCGGCATCTCGCCCGGATTGCCCGTGATCGCGGCTGTCACCGCTTCGAGTGGTCGGTGCTGGACTGGAACGAGCCCGCCATCCGTTTCTACCGGCGCCTGGGCGCGGCGCCGATGGACGACTGGACGGTGTACCGCCTGACCGGCGCGGCCCTCGACCGGCTGGCGGACGAAGACCTGTAGGTAGTGTTCGGCCGCGCCCCCGGGCGCGCGGGGGAAGGTCGACGATGATCAGCTATCAGCTCACCCGGTTCGGCGACGCCCTGGAGCGCGTCGAGTCGCCGCCACCGGAGCCGACGGGGACCGAGGTGCTCCTCCGGACGGAGGCCTGCGGCGTGTGCCACAGCGACCTTCACCTGCAGGACGGGTTCTTCGACATGGGGGGCGGCCGGCGGCTGGACCTGTCGAAGGGGCGGACGCTGCCGCTGACGCTGGGGCACGAGATCGCCGGCGTGGTTGCGGCTTGCGGCCCCGAGGCCGCCGGCGTCGACGCGGGGGGGAGGTACGTGGCCTACCCCTGGATAGGCTGCGGCGGCTGCGACACCTGCGGATCGGGGCACGAGCACCTGTGCCCGCAGCCGCGGGCGCTCGGGGTCACCCGGGCGGGCGGGTTCAGCGACAGCGTGCTCGTCCCGCATCCCCGATACCTCTTCGACGTCGGCGATCTGCCGGTGACCCTCGCCTGCACCTACGCCTGCTCGGGGCTCACCGCCTTCGGCGCGGTGCGGAAGGTCCGGGCGCGGGTCGACGGGCGCCCGCTCGTCATCATCGGTCTCGGCGGCGTCGGCTTCGCGGCCCTGCGGCTCGCGCAGGCGCTGACCGGCGCCTCCATCGTCGTCGCCGACGTCGACGACGCGACCCTCGCCGCCGGGGCCGAGGCGGGGGCCGAGGTCGTCGACGCCCGCGCCCCGGACGCGGCCAGGCGGATCCGCCGGGCCACCGGCGGCGGGGCCGCCGCGGCCATCGACTTCGTGGGGTCGGAGAGCAGCGCCGCCCTCGGGCTCGGCGTTCTCGCCACCGGCGGCCTGCTCGTCGTCGTGGGGCTCTTCGGGGGCGAGCTCCGGGCGTCGCTGCCCCTCTGGCCGCTGCGCAGCCTCACCGTGCAGGGGTCGTACGTCGGCAGCCTCGCGGAGATGCGCGAGCTGATGCAACTGGCCGGGACCGGGCGGGCGCCGTCGATACCCATCGCCCCGCGGCCCCTCGCCGACGCCCAGGCCGCGCTCGACGACCTGCGGGCCGGCCGCGCGGTCGGACGGATCGTGCTGGCGTCCTGACGACGGCGGGCTCATGCAGGTCGCGCGGGAATGCGCCGCCGCCCTGCGAGGGGACGACATGGCCGATCTTCCCGACCCCGACGACAAACGCCTGTTCCTGCTGCTGCTTCGCAACACCGAGCTCAGCGAAGAAGAGGCGTATACTGTGGTGCAGGAGATTCAGAACATGGCCGCGGCGAACCTCATTGCCAGATTCGAGGCGAAGCTCGACGCTCAGAAGGCCGAGCTTGCCGCCGAACTCCAGTCACAGAGCGCCAAGCTCGACGCCGGACTCAAGGCGCAGAACTCGGAGCTCGCCGCCATACGCTGGGTGATCGGTGTCGGCATCGTGGTGCTCGGACTCGTCCTGACTGTCATGCGGCTCTTCGGACAAGGGGCGGGTGGCCCGTCATGACCGAGTGTCGGGGCAGCCGAGGCTGTGACCGGTCGTCGATTGGGCGGCCGTAGTCCGCGCCGTTCTACGGCGACTCCTCGCCCGCCCATCGTCGCCTTCGGCTCCGCTGGGCGCCCAACCAACCCTCCAGGAGTCCGCGCCGTTCTACGGCGCCGACTCCTGGCCCGTTTCCTTTGCTATCGCCCGCCGCGCCTCGTCGCGAAGCCGGACCACCTCGCTCCAGTCCGCGCTCCGAGGTTGCAGCGGCGGCCCCACCGCGACGTGGATGCGGCCGGGCCGCAGCAGCAGGGTTCCCGCCGGGAACATGCGCCGCGTGCCGGCGAGGGCCACCGGCACCACCGGGCATCCCGCCTCGGCCGCGGCGCGGAACGCGCCGAGGCGGAACGGCAGCAGCCCCGGCGCCCGGACGAAGCGCCCCTCCGGGAACACGAACATCGATTCGCCGGCGGCCAGGGTGGCCCCGACCTCGCCGGCGCCCTCCATTCGGCGCGACTGCGCGGTCTTCTCGATCTGCAGGTAGCCGCCGCGACGGATGACGGTCTTCAGGATCGGATAGGTCGCGAGGCGGCTCTTGGCCGCGAAGCGGAAGCCGGCCGGGAGGGTGGCGAGCACCACGACGACGTCCGCGAAGCTCGCGTGGTTGGCCACGAAGACGGCCGGTCCGAGGCCGCGCGCGTGCTCGAGGCCGCTCGCGGTGACCCGGGACAGCGAGGCCGCGGCCAGCAGCCGCGCGAACCGGCGCAGCCACCGCCGGGCCCGCTCCGGCCGGCGGGCTCGTGCGCACCAGGACCCACAACGGGGGCACCAGGACGACCAGCAGGCCGACCATGTAGAGGGTGTAGGCCGACCGCAGCAGGAGATCGGCGATGCGGGCGCAGCGCCCGCGCGCCGCCTGCCAGGCCATGACCACCCACTGGCGCGCGAGCGAGCCGGCGCCCCGTTCGAGCGTGCCCGCCCGGTACGCGTCGCGCGTCCCGCTGCGGCGCACCTTGCCGCTCGACGTCTTGAGCACGGAGCCGGGGCGGGCCAGCACGACGGTGTCGGGGGGGACCCCGAGCGCATCGGCCACGCGCTCGAGAATCTCCCGCCGCATCCGCTCCCGCCGCGCCGGCTCGGCGGTCCGCGTTTCCGCCACCACCACCAGCCGCTCGGTTCCCAGGGCCGAGTCGGGGACCCCGAACGCGGCGACGCAACCCTTGCGCACGCCGTCGACGCCGTCGACCACCGCCTCCGCCTCGTGCGGGTAGATGTTGCGTCCGGCCTTGATGACGATGTCCTTCCGCCGTCCCGTCAGGAACAGCTCGCCGCCGGCCAGGTAGCCGAGGTCGCCCGAGTCGAGCCAGCCGTCGCCGGTGGTGACGGCCCGGGTCGCGTCGGGGTTGCGGTAGTACCCGGCCATCGTCGACGGGCCGCGGAACTGCACCCGTCCCTCGAGGCGCTCGCCGAGGGCGGCGCCGTTCTCGTCGGCGACCCGCAGCTCGTGACGCGGCAGGACGGCGCCGCACGACACGAACGCCAGGGCGTCGGGCCCGGCGCTCGGCTCGGCCCGGCCGCTGGCCCGGAACCCCGGAGCGACCCGATCGACGAGGGGCGGGTGGCGCCGCGGGGTCACCGCGAGCCCCACCGAGCACTCGGCGAGCCCGTAGACCGGCCGCAGGGCGTCGGGCCGCAGCCCGGCCGGGGCGAAGCGCTCCGCGAAGCGGGTCAGGGTGCGGGGCAGTATCGCCTCCGACCCGTTGAGGAGGATGCGGAGCGAACCCAGATCGAGGCCCTCCATCTCCTTCGGGGTGACCTTGGCCGCGCACAGGTCGAACGCGAAGTTGGGCGCCACCGACAGGGTGGCCCGGTGCTCGTGGATGGCCCACAGCCAGCGGGCGGGACGCGACAGGAAGGCCAGCGGAGACAGGATCGCGACGGGGATGCCGGTGTAGAGGCTGCCCAGCCACGCCCCGATGAGCCCCATGTCGTGGTACAGGGGCAGCCAGCTCACGACCGCGTCGTCGGGCCGGATGGCGAGCCCATCGCGGATCGCGCGGATGTTGGCGAGCAGGTTCGCGTGCGTCAGCAGCACCCCCTTGGGCTGGCCGGTGCTGCCCGACGTGTACTGGATGAGGGCCGGGTCGTCGCCGGTCAGCCAGCTCGCGGGCCGGTGCGGCAGGGGACCGTCGGCGGGGGCCTCGGGTGCGAGGTCGTCCAGGGTCGTCACCCCCGACAACGTCGGGACCTGCCCCCGCAGCAGCGTCGCCAGCCGCTCGACGGCGGCGAAGGTGATGAGGAGGCGGGCGCCCGCGTTCGACAGGATGCGCCCCTGGCGTGCGGCGTAATCGGCGATCCGGTCCGGGCGGAACGGCGGGTACACCGGTACCGGCACCGCCCCCGCGAGCAGCGTCCCGAAGAAGGCGGGGAAGAACGCCGCCTCGGTCCGCAGCATGATCGCCACCGTGTCGCGCTGGCCGATGCCGCGGGCGCGCAACGAGGCGGCCACCGCGGCGGCGCGGCGCCACAGCCACCCGTAGGTGAGGGTCCTCTCGGGGCCGTCGTCCTCCCGCAGGTAGACGTGCGGCCGGTCCGGCGTCGCGTGTGCGTGCCGCTCGAGGACGTCGACGAGCGTCTCGGCCATGGCCGGAGCGACGGCCGCCGCCCCCGGCAATGCCCGCACCTCGGGCGCCGGCCGCGTTGCGGGCGTTGCCTCCGCGGGCAACCGCTCCGCCGCGAGCACCGCCCGCACCAGCTCGGCGGGGGTGTCGGCCGCTCCCAGCACGGTGTCCGACACGCGGACGCCGGTGTCCCGTTCGATGCGCCCGAGCAGCTCGACCTGCTCGAGAGAGCCCAGGCCGAGGTCGCGTTCCAGCGAGTCGTCGGGGTTGACGCCGGCCGCCGCAGACCCCGGCCGGAGCTCCGCGACCAGTTGCCCGACCAGGTCCAGGATGCGGCGCTGGAGTTCGGGGTCGTCCCTCGGCGAGGGGGTGCGAGCCGACATGATCAACGGGCCTTCGGCGTGGTCGGACCGCTCCTCCGATTCCGGCGGCAGGCTACCGCCGGATCGGATGCAACCGGACGAGTCCGCCCGCCCCCCGACGCCGGTGGCGCGGCGTCGGGCCCTGTCCGGGAGCTGATCCCGGCCCGCCGGTCCGTCGCCTTGGGCTCCGCATGGCGCCCGACCGATGCTCCTAGTGCAGCGCCACAGCCAAAAGTTCGGGTGTGCGGTGCTGACAAGTCGTTGACAATGTGGCCATAAGGTCAGGCCCGTGCCCGAAGATTATGGCGTGACGCAGCACTAGCCGGCCTCGATCCGGGTGATGGCGTGGATGACCACCGGCTCGCGGGGGACGTCCTGCATCCCGCCCTGGCGGCCGGTCCGGACCCGGCCGATCCGGTCGACGACGTCCATGCCCTCGGTCACCCGGCCGAAGACCGCGTAGCCGACGCCCGACGGCAGGGGGTTCCGATAGTTGAAGTTGTCGTTGTTGTCGAGGTTGATGAAGAACTGCTGCCGCGCGCTGTCGGGCGCCGAGCCGCGCGCCATCGCCACCGTGCCGCGCAGGTTCAGCAGGTTGCGGCTCGCCTGGTTGATGATGGTGCCCCGGAGCCCCTCGACCTTCGGCTCGAGCAGGTCGTCCTCGCCGACGGCGAAGCCGCCGCCCTGCACGATGATGTCGCGCAGGATCCGATGGAACACGGTGCCGTCGTAGTAGCCGTCCCGCACGTAGACCAGGAAGTTGACGACCGTCGCGGGAACCCGGTCACGGAACAGCTCCATCTCGAAGTCGCCCATGCTGGTCTCCACCAGCACGTGGGGGTTGGGCGGCATCTGCTGGCCCGTCGCCGGTACAGCGAGCAGGGCGGCGAGAACGCACGCCGACAGCAGGCGTCCGGCCCCGCGGACTCGTCGACGGTCGGCCGGGAGGAGCGAGAAAGGGGAATTCGTCCGGGCGACCCGGCGGATGCGTAGATGCACTAAGTGCTCCTTCACTGGTTTCGCGGGGTTTCGCCGGCCCGGCGGGCCGGCGGGTGGTTGCAGGTCCGTCCTCGTGCTACTGCACGGTGACCGAGCGAATCTCGACGGTCGTGTTCGGCACGTCGTTGAACGGCCCGCGGCGCCCCGTCGACACCCCCTCGATCCGATCGACGACGTCCATGCCGTCGGTGACCCGGCCGAACACCGCGTAGCCGTAGCTTCCGGGGTCGGTGCCGCGGTTGTTCAGCCCGGAGTTGTCGACGGTGTTGATGAAGAACTGGGCGGTGGCGCTGTCGACGACGTTGGTGCGGGCCATCGCCAGCGTGCCCCGGTCGTTCGAGAGTCCGTTCGTCGCCTCGTTCCGGATCGGGGCGCGGGTCTCCTTCCTCTGCAAGTCGGCCGTCATGCCGCCACCCTGGATCATGAAGCCCCTGATCACCCGATGGAAGATGGTGCCGTCGTAGAAGCCGCTCTCCGCGTAGGCGAGGAAGTTGGCCACCGAGACCGGCGCGCTCCGGCGGTCGAGCTCGGCGGTGATGGAGCCCAGGCTGGTCTCGATCACGACGACGGGGTTCTGGGCCGCGGCGGGCGGGGCGGTCAGGATGGCGGCGAGGCCGCAGATCACGAGGAACGAGAGAGGTCGATGCGACATGAAGGGGCCTCCTTTGGCCGTTGGAGCGGCGGTTCGCCCGTTCGGGAGCGATGAAGCGTCCCCGGACGCCCCGCACCGTCGGGGGCGACGAGTGGCTTGGTCCGGGAGCGGCCGATGCCGCTCATCCAATTATCTGATACGTTTGATCCAATTGCGTGGATTTCTTGGGCCGCCCCCCGGCCCGTCAGTGGCCCGGCGCCCGATCTGGTCCCGAGTACGCGCCACCCTCCACTTTTGGCCCCGAGTATGCATAATTCTCCTTGGCGCTGTCCAGTGGCGCCGACGGCGGTCGCCGGCGGCCCACGGCGCCCGGACCCACGGACGAACTGAGCGGGACCATACAGCCTCATGAGTTTGCTCGACCGATTGCGCGGCCAGCCGGGTTGGCAGCACGAGGATCCGCTGGTGCGGGCCTCGGCCGTGGACGACCTGGAGAACGACGCCCAGGACGTGTTCGAGGCCATTGCATCCGAGGATGCCGACCCCGGGGTGCGGCTGGCCGCCGTCGTTCGGTTGTCCGACCCCGCGACCATCGGGCGGATCGCGCGGACGGACCCGGACGGCCATGTCCGGGACGAGGCGATCTCGATGCTGCGGGCAATCGCGGTCGAGGCGGCGGAGCCCGATGCGGGCGAGGCCGCCCTCGCGGGACTGTCCGAGGAGCGCGATCTCGGCGAGGTGGCCCGGACCGCCCGCATCGAGGCGGTCAGCCGCTCGGCCCTCGGGCGGCTCGATTCCCAGAAGGCGATCGGCGCCGTCGCCCGGCGATCGACGCATCGCGCGGTGCGGGGGGCGGCCCTCGACCGGCTCGACGATCGCAGCGAGCTGGCCGCGGTGGCGATCAAGACCGACCATCGCGAGATCGCCCTCGCCGCGTTCGATCGGCTCGCCCCACTGGGTGCCGTCGACCGCGACCTCCTGAGGACCGTCGCCGTCCGCGCCCGCACGAAGCCGGTGTCGCGGCGGGCGAGGGCCGCCCTCGCCGATATCGACGCCCAGCCCGCCCCCCTGACCGCGGACGAGCGGCGGCGGCGGCGCGAGGAGCTGTGCGAGCGCGTCGAGGCGCTGGCCGGGGTCCAGCAGTGGGACGCCGTGACCGCCGCGCTCGATCAGGCCGAGCGCGACTGGCGGGACCTGGCGGAAGAAGACGAAGCGCCTGCTGGCGACGACGCGTCCGTCGGCCCCGCGGAGCCGGTCGTCTCCGAGGGGCGCGCCGCCGCCGAGGAGCCGGTCGCCGCCGAGAAGCCGGTCGCCGCCGAGGAGCCGGTTGCGGCCGAGGAGCCGGCCGCGGCCGACGGTGAGGCGTCCCCGGCGGCCGGCGCCCCGGCCCCGGCCGAGACCGCGGCCGCGCAGACCGACGCCGATGCCGCGGTTGCGGCACGGTGGCGGGCGGCGGTGGCGGCGGGGCTCGACCACCTGGGGCGTCTCGATGCGGCGCGGAGCGCCGCCGACCGGCGTCGTCAGGTCCGCAGCGATGCCCTCGCGTCGCGCGTCGCGCTGTGCGACCGGCTGACCGCGCTCGCGGCCGACGAGACGCGGGACGCCGACGCCCTCGCGGCCGAGATCGGGGTCGTGCGCGCGGAGTGGACGGCGCTGCCCGACGTTCCGTCCGTCGGCGGCGATGGCGCCGCCGATGACGGGACGGCCGAGGACGATCGTACGGGCGGAGACGCCACCCAGGTCGAGCGGCGGTTCGCCGATCTGGCGGCGGCGGCCGAGCGTCAGGTCGAGCGGCGCCGTACCGCCGCGGACCGCGTCGTCCGGCTGGCGGCGCTGGCGGAGAAGCTCGAGGCGGTGAGCGCGACCGAGAGCCCGGAGGAGCTGACGACCGGGTGGAAGGCGCCCCACGCCGAGTGGGCGGCGTTGGCTGGCGAGTCCACGCCGGCCGAGCTGGCCGAGCTGGCCCCGCGGGTGGCGGCGGCGGAACAGAAGCGGGGCGACCGGTTGTTCGCGGCCCGCGAGGCCCGGCGCCGCCGCGAGCAGGCCAATCTCGTCAAGCAGAAGGCCCGGTGCGACGAGATCGAGCGGGCGCTCGCCGACGAGCAGCTCACGCTGAAGGACGCCGAGCACTTTCTCCGTCTCACCCGTTCCCTGCTCGGCAATCTGGGGCGGTTGCCGACCCGCCAGGACCGCGAGACCCTCACGGATCGACTCCGCGCCGCCCAGACCGGGTTGACCGGCCGGCTGCGGGAGCTGCGTGCGCTCGTCGAGTGGAAGCAGTGGGCCAACGTCGGCGTGCAGGCGGCCCTCTGCCAGCGCCTCGAAGCGCTCGCCGCGCGCGACGAGGAGGACGACGAGGCGTTCGCCCGCGAGTTCCGGCAGATCATGAACGAGTGGCGGCAGGCCAGCGACGTCGCCCGGGACGAAGGGAACGACGTCTGGCAGCGCTTCAAGACCGCCCACGACGCGCTCTATCCCCGTTTCGAGGCGTACCGGACGGTCAAGGACGCGGCGCGCGGCGACAACCTCGCGAAGAAGGTGGCGCTGTGCGAGGAGGCGGAGCGGCTGGCCGACTCCACCGAGTGGATCAAGGTCGCGCAGCGCATGACCGAGCTCCAGGAGCAGTGGAAGCAGGTGGGGCCGGCGACCCGCAAGGACGAGCGCGAGGTCTGGAACCGGTTCCGGGCCGCCTGCGGCCATTTCTTCCGGCGGCGCCGGCAGGACCTCGCGGAGCGCAAGGAGGTCTGGGCGAAGAACGCGCAGCTGAAGGAGGAGCTGTGCGGCAAGGCGGAGGCGCTGGCCGACGAGACCGACCTCGAGGCGGCCAAGGCCGCGGTCAGGCAGCTGCAGGCCGAGTGGAAGACGGTGGGGCCGGTGCGGCGCTCGCGCTCCGAGACGTTGTGGCAGCGCTTCCGCGCTGCGTGCGACCAGGTCTTTGTGCGGGCGCGCGAGGCGGTGGACGCCCCCTACGTCGAGCACATCCGGGCCCGGGCCGCCCTGTGCGAACGTCTGGAGGCGCTCGCCACCGACGCTGGCGGCGAGGAGGTCGCCGCTGCCGGTCCGCCGCCGCCGCTGCCGGCGAGGAGGGCGCCGCTGCCGGTCCGCCGCCCGCCGCTGCCGGCGAGGCGGTCGCCGCTGCCGGCCCGCCCGCCGCTGCCGGCGACGCGGTCGCCGCTGCCGGCCCGCCGCCCGCCGCCGCCCGGCGAGGCGGTCGCCGCTGCCGGCCCGCCCGCCGCTCCGCCGCCCGCCGCTGCCGGCGAGGCGGTCGCCGCTGCCGGCCCGCCCGCCGCTGGCGGCGAGGAGGTCGCCGCTGTTGGCCCGCCCGCCGCTGGTGGCGAGGCGGTCGCGGCTGCCGGTCCGCCGCCCGCCGCTGCCGGCCCACCGCCCGCCGCTGGTGGCGAGGCGGTCGCGGCTGCCGGTCCGCCGCCCGCCGCTGGTGGCGAGGCGGTCGCCGCTGCCGGCCCGCCGCCCGATCTCGCCGCGGCGGTCGAGGCCGCACGGACCGAGTGGCGCGCCATGGAGCCGATACCGAGGCCGCAGGAGCGCAGCCTGACCGCGCGGTTCGACACCGCCGTCGGCCGCATCGTCGATCGGTTTCCCGACGCCTTCGCCGGCACGGACCTCGACCCCCTGCGCCACGTCCCGGCGCTCGAGCGGCTCTGCGAACGCGTCGAGTCGATGATCCGGGAGGCGGCGGGCGCCGCACCCGCGGACGAGCGCTCGCCGTCGGAGATTCTCGCCGCGCGGCTGCGGGAGGCGCTGGCCAGCAACACCATGGGCGGCCGGGCCGATGCCGACGCGAAGCGGCGGGAGGATGCGGAGACGGTGAGGCGGCTGCAGGCCGAGCGGCGGGCGCTGGGGGTGATACCGGGCGAGACCGGGCACCAGCTCTCCGAGCGATTCCGTGCGGCGTGCGACCGCTACTTCAAGCTGAATCCGCCCCCGCCCTCGCCGCCGGGGACGTCCGAAGCCGCGCGGCGGCGGGCCCCGTCGCGGTGAAGGGTCCCGTGGCGGCGGACGTCGCCGCGCCGCGATTGACGGTCGAGCGGAGCCCGACGAGGAGGTCGTCCGGCGCCCGCGGAGCGAGGGGCGCGGGTGGTCGCGGGCACCGCCGAGCCTCCATCACCGGCCGGATGCAGGCGCGGGCCGGGTCCCCTTGGCGGACCATCGCCGCACCGGCACGTCCCGCGCGCGACCCGGGATCGTGCCGACGCCGCCCATGCAGCAGGCTCCCGAGGCCCCCAGCCCCGCCATGCAGGACTTCCATCCCCTCACCGCGGAGTGGTTCCGGGGGCGGTTCGCCGCCGCGACGGCGCCGCAGCTCGAGGCCTGGCCGGCCATCCGGGCCGGCCGCGACGTGCTGGTGTCGGCCCCCACCGGCTCCGGGAAGACCCTCGCCGCCTTCCTCATCTGTCTCGACCGCCTGGTGACGGCCGGCCTCGCGGGCCGGCTCGACGACCGCGTCGAGGTCGTCTACGTCTCGCCGCTCAAGGCGCTCAGCAACGACATCGGGCGCAACCTGGAGAACCCGCTGGCCGAGCTCGAGCAGCTCGCCTTCGAGCGGGGCATGCCCGCCCCGGGCATCCGGACCGCGGTGCGCACCGGCGACACGCCGGCGTGGGAGCGCGAGCGGATGGTGCGCCGGCCGCCGCACATCCTCGTCACCACCCCGGAGTCGCTGTTCATCCTGCTGACGGCCGAGCGCAGCCGCGCCGCCCTGCGTCATGCCGAGACGGTCATCGTCGACGAGATCCACGCCCTTGCCGACGACAAGCGGGGGTCCCATCTCGCGCTGACCCTCGCCCGGCTCGACGACCTGGTCCGGAGGGCGGGGAAGCGGCGGCCCCAGCGCGTCGGGCTGTCGGCCACGGTGCGGCCGATCGACGCGGTCGCCCGGTTCCTGCAGGGCACCGTTTCCACCGACCCGGCCGGCGCTTCCGTGACGGTCATCGACAGCGGGCACCGGCGGCGGCTCGACCTCGCCGTCGAGGTGCCGCGCGACGAGCTCGGGGTCGTGGCCACCAACGAGATGTGGGGCGAGATCTACGACCGCATCGCCGAGCTGATTCTCGCCCACCGCACCACCCTCGTCTTCGTCAACACGCGGCGGCTGTGCGAGCGGGTGGCCCACCACCTGGAGGAGCGCCTGGGCGACGAGGCGGTGCTCGCGCACCACGGCAGCCTCTCCCGGCGGCTCCGCCAGGACGCGGAACGGCGGCTCAAGAGCGGCGAGCTGCGCGCCGTCGTCGCCACCGCCTCGCTCGAGCTCGGCATCGACGTGGGGACCGTCGATCTGGTCTGTCAGATCGGGTCGCCGCGCTCGATCGCGGTCGCCCTGCAGCGGGTCGGCCGGTCCGGTCACCACGTCGACACCCCCGACGGCTCCCACGTGCCGCGCGGGCGGCTCTTCGCGACCACCCGCGACGAGCTCGTCGAGTGCGCCGCCCTCGTCCACGCCATCCGGCAGGGGCGGCTCGACCACCTGGAGATCCCCGAGTGGCCGCTCGACGTGCTGGCCCAGCAGATCGTGGCCGCGTGCGCGTCCGAGACGCGGCCGGTCGACGACCTCTTCGCGCTGGTGCGGGAGGCGGCGCCCTACGCGGCGCTGCCGCGGCCCGCGTTCGAGGCGGTCGTGGACATGCTGTCGGACGGTATCGCCACGTCGCGCGGGCGATCGGGGGCGTACCTGCATCGCGACCGCGTCAACGGCACCGTCCGAGGCCGGCGCGGGGCCCGGCTCGCCGCCATCACCGGGGGCGGCGCCATTCCCGACAACGCCAACTACCTGGTGGTGGCCGAGCCGGACCAGACGACGGTGGGGACCGTCGACGAGGACTTCGCGGTCGAGAGCCTCGCCGGCGACATCTTCCTGCTCGGGACCACGTCGTGGCGCATCCGCCGGGTGGAGTCGGGCCGCCTGCGGGTCGAGGACGCCCACGGCGCCGCCCCGTCGCTGCCGTTCTGGCGCGGGGAGGCCCCGGGGCGCACTCCCGAGCTGTCGGAGGAGGTGTCGCGCCTGCGCGAGCGAATCGCGGAGATGACCGGGGGCGGACCCGAGACCCGGACCGGCGGCGATGCCAGCCGCCCCGGGCCGGCGTCGGCGGAGACCGGCGCCGGCGGCGCGGAAGACGCAGGCCTCGACCGGGTCGCGGCGTGGCTCACCGAGGCCTGCGGGCTCGACCGCGCCGGCGCCGAGCAGGCCGCGGCCTACGTGCGGGCCGGGGCCGCCGCCCTCGGCGCGGTCCCGGCCGAGCGCACGGTGGTGGCCGAGCGCTTCTTCGACGAGGGCGGGGGCATGCAGCTCGTCGTGCACGCCCCGTTCGGCGCCCGCATCAACCGGGCGTGGGGGCTCGCCCTCCGCAAGCGCTTCTGCCGCTCGTTCAACTTCGAGCTGCAGGCGGCGGCGACCGACAACGGCGTCCTCATCTCGCTCGCCGAGCAGCACAGCTTTCCCCTCGAGGTCATCTTCCGGTTCCTCAACGTCGACACCGTCGAGGAGGTGCTGACCCAGGCGATGCTGCCGTCGCCGATGTTCGGGGCGCGGTGGCGCTGGAACGCGTCGCGGGCCCTCGCGGTGCTGCGTTTCGCGGGGGGGCGAAAGGTGCCGCCGCCGATCCAGCGCATGCGGTCCGACGACCTCCTCGCCTCGGTGTTCCCCGACCAGGCCGCGTGCCAGGAGAACCTCACCGGCGACATCCGCATTCCCGACCATCCCCTCGTCAACGAGACGGTGCGCGACTGCCTGCACGAGGCGATGGACCTCGACGGGCTGCGCGAGGTGCTCGCGGGCATCGAGTCGGGCGCCATCCGGACGGTGGCCGTGGACACCGCCGAGCCCTCGCCCCTCTGTCACGAGATTCTCAACGCCAACCCCTACGCGTTCCTCGACGACGCGCCGCTCGAGGAGCGCCGCGCGCGCGCGGTGCAGCTGCGGCGCTCGCTGGGCAGCGACCCCGGCGGCATGGGCGCCCTCGACCCCGCGGCCATCGCCACCGTCGCCGACGAGTCGTGGCCGGTGGTGCGCGACCCCGACGAGCTGCACGACGCCCTGCTGACCCTGGTGGCGCTGCCCCCGGTCGCGGCGTGGGCGGTCTGGCTCGACGCCCTCGCCGCGTCGCGGCGGGCGGGCGTGCTGCGGGTCGGCGAGACCCCCCTGTGGGTGCCGGCCGAGCGCCTCGGGCTCGTCCGCTGCCTCTATCCCGGCGAGGCGGTCGACCCGGCGCTGCCGGACGTCGGCCCCGCCGCCCCCGCGGATCGCGAGACCGCGGCGGCGGAGCTGTTGCGCGGCTGGCTGGAATCGACGGGTCCGGTGACGGCGTCGGGCATGGCGGATCGGCTCGCGCTGCCGCCGTCGCTCGTCGAGGCCGGCCTGACCCGTCTCGAGGGCGAGGGACAGATCCTGCGCGGCCGGTTCACCCCGGGGGCGGCCGGAGAAGGGGACGGGAAGGAGGTCGAGTGGTGCAACCGGCGCGTCCTCGCGCGCATCCACCGCCTGACCATCGGCAGCCTGCGCCGCGAGATCGAGCCCGTCTCGACCGCCGACTTCGTCCGCTTCCTGCTGCGCTGGCAGCACCTCGCGCCGGGCACGCAGCTGCACGGGGCCGACGGCCTGCTGCAGATCCTGAAGCAGCTCCAGGGCTGGGAGATCTCCGGCGCCGCGCTCGAGCGCGAGGTCGTCGCGCGCCGGGTCGCGTCGTACGACCCCGAGCTGCTCGACCGGCTGTGCCTGTCGGGCGAGGTCATGTGGGGGCGGCTGTCGCCGCACCCCGCGTTCGAGTCGCCGGCCTCGATCCGGCCGGCCGCGGCCGACGCCGGCGCGCCGGTCGGCGCCGCCGGTGCTCGGTCCGCGACTGCCCGGGCGCAGCGCGGGACGGCGCGCGCGCGCCCCGCCCGCGTCCGGCCGACGCGGGTGGCCCCGGTCACCCTCTTCCTGCGCGCCGACGCCGACTGGCTGCTCGCCGCCGCCGGCCGTGGCGGCGGCGGCGCGGACGACGCGGCCCTGTCGCACCCGGCGCGCGAGGTGCGCGACGCCCTGGCGGGCCGCGGCGCCTCGTTCCTCCCCGAGCTGGTGCGCGCGACCGGCCGCCTGCCGAGCGAGGTGGAGGACGGGCTGTGGGAGCTGGTGGCGGCCGGCCTCGTGAGCGCCGACGGCTACGACAACCTGCGGGCGCTCGTCGACCCCAAGCGCCGCCGCGGCGAAGGACGGGGCCGGGCGGCGCGGCCGCGCCACGCCGCCGGCCGGTGGGCGTTGCTCGATACCGGTGCACCGGCCGCGCGGGCGGCGCCGGACGGCGGCGCGGCCGCACCGGCCGCGGGGGCGACGTCGCCGAATGCCGACGACGAGGCGCGCCGCCGCTACGACGAACAGGTGGCCCGCTTCGCCCGCCAGCTCCTGGACCGCTGGGGAGTCGTCTGTCGTGATCTGGCCGCCCGGGAGACCCTGGCCCCGCCGTGGCGCGACCTGCTTCGGGCCCTGCGCCGCATGGAGGCGCGAGGCGAGATCCGGGGCGGGCGCTTCGTCGCCGGCGTCGTCGGGGAGCAGTTCGCCCGTCCCGATGCGGTCGAGCTGCTGCGCGTCGTGCGCCGCGAGGACGCGCCGTCCGACCCCGTGCGCGTGTCCGCCGCCGATCCCCTGAACCTCACCGGGGTGCTCCTGCCCGGCCCCCGGGTCAGCGCACTGTCCGGCGGGAGCGTCGAGCTGTTGCCCGCGGCGGGTGCCGAGCCGGGCGAATCTCCCGCGGCCGGCGGAGCCGGCGCGGCGCGGACGGCGTGACCCACGCCGACGCTTGGCGAACGACCCACTCGGCCCTCATCTCGCCGTCCACAAGCTCCTCTCCACCGATCGACCAGGAGTCTGCGCCGTAGAACGGCGCGGAGGGTCGGTGGGGCGCCAGGCGGAGGCCGCAGCGCGACCTTCCGGGCGCGTTCGGCGACGACCGTCGGGCGAGGCCGCGACCGTCGTTGTCGCCGCGATCCTGGCGCTGCCCGCCACCCGACCGTCGGGCGTTCGCCCCGGACGCCCGGCGCAGGCGCATCCTCCGGAATGGGTCCGGCCCCCGCCGACTGCGTGCCACGGGATGCGAAAGACGCGCCGGCGCGATAATCTACGCGCCCGGCCATCATCGGCGCGTCCGAATGCTCGCGCCCGCGGCTGGCGGGCGATTCCCGGAACCCCGAAGGAGTCCTGAACGATGCTGACGAGAACCCGCTCAATCCACCTGGCCGTCGCGGCGGCCCTCTGCCTCTCCGGCCTCCCGTTCGGCGGCTCGGTCGCGCCCGCCGCCGCCCAGCAGGCCGAGGTCCCCGCCCTGCCCGCTCCCGATCTGTACGCCGGCTCGCCCTATCTCCGCGAGCTGCGGAACTCGCTGGTCTACGGCGAGGTCTGGGAGCGCCCCTACCTGTCCAAGCGCGACCGCAGCCTCATCACCATCGCCGTCCTCCAGGCGCTGGCCCGGGAGGAGCTGGCGATTCACATCCCCCGCGGGCTCGACAACGGGCTGACCCCCGAGGAGATCTCCGAGATCATCCTGCACGTGACGTTCTACGCGGGGTGGCCGACCGGGGTGCAGGCGTCCGTGACCGCGGCGGAGGCGTTCGAGGCGCGCGGGCTGACCCTCGGCGACCTGCCGCGGGCCCCGGCGCTCGAGGCCGAGGTCACCACACCGGGCGGGCTCAGCGACGCCTACGCGGCTGTGCCCCGGCTGGGGGCGCTACGCAACAGCCTGCTCTACGGGGACATCTGGGAGCGGCCGCTGCTCTCGAAGCGCGACCGCAGCCTCGTCACGGTGGCTGTCAACCAGGCCCTCTACGTCACCAACGAGCTGCGCCTGCACATCGACCGGGCCCTCGACCAGAACGGCGTCCAGCCGCAGGAGCTCTCCGAGGTGGTCCTGCACGTGACGTTCTACGCGGGCTGGCCGGCCGCGGTGAACGCGGGCCGTCTGCTCACCGCCGCCTTCGAGGCGCGCGGCGTGGCGCTCGACGAGCTGCGATAGAGGGGAGTCTGCGCGGGCTGGCCGGCCGCGGTGAACGCGGGCCGTCTGCTCACCGCCGCCTTCGAGGCGCGTGGCGTGGCGCTCGACGAGCTGCGATGGGAGTCCGCGCCGTAGAACGACGCGGACTGCTGAAGGGCTCGGTTGGGCGGCAGTCGGAGCCGAAGGCGACGGTTTCCGGGCCGGGAGTCTGCGCGATCCTGCGGTCGCGTTGGGAGCGTCGCTGGCGCGAAGCTCCTGCGGCACGAGCGGATGGCCGTGGAAGCTCCGGCCGTAGCTGCGCCGGCCGGGCCGATTACAGGTGAGTCTCGAAGCAGCGCGAGCCGCGCTCCGCTCGCGTTGCGCGTCCGTCCGTGAGTGGGCGGCGCGCTCAGGGCAACGGCACGCAGAGGAGGTCCTCCGCCACGGTGATCGGCCCCCCGTAGGCCGCGCGCAGATACTCGAGGCTGTCGGCCAGGACCTGCGGCGAGGAGGTGGAAACGTGAGACGCGACCACCCGGCCGACGCCCGCGTCCGCGGCCAGCGCGCCCCAGACGCTCGGCGAGGCATGGAGGTCGACGCCCCTTCCGGTCGAGGCCTCGGCGCGGCCCAGATGCACCACCAGCACGTCCACGTCCCGCACGAGCTCGACGAAGGTGGGATCCGAACCGTTCTGGTCGCTGCTGAACCCCACGCTGACGTCTCCCACGTCCACCCGGTACCCCACGGCCGGCACGTCGGCGTGCGGCACCCCGATGCCGCGCACCCGGACGTCGCCGTCGCGCCAGACCTCGGCGGGCTCGCCGGTCGTGACGTCCACGGTGACCGTATCGAGGTCGAGCCGGCCGCCGAGCACCCGGAAGACCCCACCCGGTCCGAACAGCCCGTCCAGCCAGTCGTTCAGCGACGGGAACGCCGCGCTCCCGGATGGGCCGGCGACCCGCAACCCGCCCCCGCCGGGCCACAGCAGCGCCGGCACCTCGGCGGAATGGTCGGGATGGAAGTGACTGAGCGCAAGCAGCCCCACGTCGCCGAGATCGGCGCCGGACGCATGGAAGCGCTGCTTGATGCCGCCGCCGGCGTCGACGAGGATGCGGCCGACGCCGTCGATCCACACGAGATAGCCGGCCGAGGCCCGTCCGGAGGACGCGCCCGGTCCCCCCGAGCCCAGGATCTGGAGCTGCACGCCGGTCTCTCCGCACGCAGCCGCCGCCGGCTCGACAGCCAGGAGAAGACCGAGGGCCGCGACGACCGCCGAGCGGACCATGCTTGTCACCATCGGAGACCTCCGAAGAACCTGTTGCGCCACCGGATGCGGCTGACGCTCGCCGTCGGACATCCTTACGCCACCGTCAGCTCGACGAGCCGGTGGGCCGGGTCGAGCCCGTCGAGGCCCCGGCAGCTCGCGATGATGTCCTCGAACCGCGCGGCGGGGATGGGGAGGCCCGGGACGACGTCGCGGATGCGCCGCGCCTCCTCCTCGAAGTCCCAGATGAACTCGCGGCCCGTGGCCTGCCGGGTGTAGCTGCGTCCGTCCCTGGTGAAGACGGTGATGCGCGGGCCGAAGAGGGTCATCTCGTGGGACGGGATGATCGTGACCCGGTGCATGAGGTCGAGCACCTCCGGCGGGTCGGGCGCCCCCGCCAGCAACGGGAAGCCGCGGCGCACGACCCCGTAGGCGGCGTAGTACCGCGTGCTGCCCACGGCGGCCTCGCCGAGGTCCTCGCGCCGGGTGGGGAAGGCGGGGCTCGGGTACTGGGTCTCCAGCCAGTTCACCACCGCCTCGACCCGGTCGACGTCCTCGTAGGTGATGCCGTGCTCCTCGCAGAGCTGCGCGGTGACGTCGACGTGGGCGATGTTGTAGCCGGCCGTCGAGTAGATGCGGTAGAGGGTCTCCAGGAGCAGCCATTCCTCGCCGAGCCCCGTCGTGAGCGCGTCGAGGCTGGCGCGGGTGTCGCCGACGAAGCTGTAGGTCAGGTCGCCCCGGTTGTTGCCGGCGTAGGCGTGGTAGAAGCCGGCGTCGCCCTCCAGGGCCGCCTCGCCCGCCGCCCGGCCCTGCCGCGCCAGCGCCACCGCGAGCATGGCGTTGCGCGCGGCGGCGCTCTCCCGGAGGCCGCGGGCCTCGAGGTTGCTCCCGGCGAGGTTGACGCAGAGGCCGATGGCGTTCGTCGTCTCGTCCTCGTTGAGGCGCATGATCTTCGCGGCGGCGACGGCGGCCCCGAAGATGCCGAAGACGGGCCCGGCGTGGAAGCCGCGCGCCATCATCGTCGGGATGAAGTCGGCGGCCATCCGCTCCATCACCTCGTAGCCGGCCGCGAGGCCGGTGACGAGGTCGCGCCCGGAGGCGCCCTCGGCCTGGGCCGCCGCGAAGGCGCAGGGGACGATGCACGTGCCGGGATGCAGGAGCATGCGGAACGTGTCCCACTTGCCGCCGGCCAGGATCAGCTCGGCGTTGGCGAAGACCGCGCCCGCCTTCGTGGCCCTCGCGCCGTCCACCATCACGGTGACGCCGGCCGGCGCGCCGCCCTCCTCCCGGGTGACGAGCTCGACGGCCTGCCGCCCCGCCGGCAACTGCGAGCCGAGGAGGGCGGACGCGAGGGCCTGGAGCGTGAGCCCCTTCGCGCGGTCGACCACCTCCGGGGGCAGGTCGTCGTAGCGCAGGCCGGTGACCCAGCGGGCGAACTCCCGGCTGATGGAGTCGGCCGGGTCGGTTCGTGCAGCGCCGCCCGGCTGCATCGCCCGCGCGGCCGGGGCGAACGGCGTCGCCATCCCGGTCCCGAGCAACCCGCCGGCCGCGACCGCGCTCTGCAACAGGCTCCGCCGCGTCAGTCCAGCTCTCATGGTGACAGGGACGCTACCACCGGCGGGATTCCGCAATCAAGCGGTTGCGGACTTTCCGGCGATTCGTCGGGGTCAGCCATGTAGACTACGGGCATTCCGACCGAACAGGGGGTGGCGACATGATCTCTGCGAGCGGTTTCCTCCGGCGTCTGGCGGTTGCGAGCGGTCTCCTCCGGCGTCCCGCGGCGACCGCGGCGGTGCTGATCGTTGGCGTCGGTCTCGTCGTCGGCGCCGCTCCCGCTGCCGGGCAGCCCGCTCCGGACGGCATCCACACCGCGGGTCAGGCCGAGAACGGCCGCGCGGCCTACACGCGGAGCTGCGCCATCTGCCACCGCACCGATCTGCGGGGCAACTTCGAGGCCCCGCCGCTGGCCGGCCCCAACTTCCTGGGCTTCTGGGGCGACCTCACCCCGCTGGAGCTCGTCGAGCGCATCCGCGACACCATGCCCCCGGACCGGCCGGGGCGACTCGGGGACGAGACCTATCTCGACATCGTTGCATACCTTCTCGAGGCGAACGGGGCGCCGGCCGGGGACGAGCCGCTGACGATGGCCACCGCCGTCCCCATCGGCGACGTGGCGACCGGAGAGACCGCCGCCGCGCCGGCGATAACGGCGGCGGCCCAGGGCCGGGCGCGACGGCCCGACACGCGCACGGCGGCGGCGGCCGTGCCGGGCGGTCTGACGGTCGCGGGCGAGGTGGAGGGCTACACGCCGGTCACCGACGAGATGCTGCGCAGCCCCGCCCCCGGCGACTGGCTGATGGTGAGGCGGAACTACCAGGCCTGGAGCCACAGCCCCCTCGACGCGATCACCCGCGACAACGTCGGCGAGCTCGAGCTGCAGTGGATGTGGGCCATGAACGAGGGCGGACGCAACGCGCCCTCGCCCATCGCGCACGGCGGCGTGCTCTACTTCGCCGGCTTCGGCCCCGTGGTGCAGGCCCTCGACGCCCGCAACGGCGATCTGATCTGGGAGCACGAGGTCGGCGTAGAGGCGGGCCAGCTCGCCAGCTCGAGCCGCAACCTCGCGATCTACCAGGACAAGCTTTATCTTGCCACCGCCGACGCGCGGCTCATCGCGCTCGACGCGCGCACCGGCGCCGAGGTCTGGACAAGCCGCATCGCCGACGACGCCCAGGGCTTCCGCAACACCAGCGGGCCCGTCATCACCGGCGGCACGGTGGTGCAGGGGCTCGGCGGCTGCGGGCAGTTCACCCGCGAGGGCTGCTTCATCAGCGGCTGGGACGCCGCGACCGGCGAGCGGCGCTGGCGGTTCAACACCGTGGCCCGCGCGGACGAGCCCGGCGGCAACACCTGGGCGAACCTGCCCGACTACCTGCGCGGCGGCGGCGAGACGTGGATCACCGGCAGCTACGACCCCGAGCTCGACCTCGTCTACTTCGGCGTGGCGCAGGCGAAGCCGTGGGTCGCGGTCAGCCGGGGCATGACCGTCCACGACCCCGCCCTCTACACCAGCTCGACCGTCGCCCTGCGGCCGGGGGACGGCGACCTCGCCTGGCACTTCCAGCACGTCCCCGGCGAGAGCCTCGACCTCGACGAGGTCTTCGAGCGGGTGCTCGTCGACGTCGGCGGGCGGAAGACCGTCTTCAGCGCCGGCAAGCACGGCATCCTGTGGAAGCTGGACCGCGAGACCGGCGAGTTCCTCGGCCACAAGGAGACCGTCTTCCAGAACGTCTTCGACCACATCGACCCCGAGACCGGGGCCGTCACCTACCGCCAGGACATCGTCGACGCGCAGTTCGAGCAGCTCGTCCCGGCGTGCCCCAGCACCGCCGGCGGCAAGAACTGGCACCCGATGAGCTACCACCCCGGCTCGGGGCTCCTCATCCTCCCGCTCTCGCAGACCTGCATGGAGCTGTCGGCCCGCGAGGTCGCCCTGGAGCCCGGCTCGGGCGGCGTGGGGATGAGCGCGCGCCCCTTCTTCGAGATGCCCGACACCGAGGGCCGGCTCGGCAAGCTCGCGGCGTTCGACGCCGAGACCCTGGAAGAAGTCTGGAGCGTCGAGCAGCGGGCCCCGTTCCTGACCGGCGTGCTGTCGACGGCCGGGGACATTGCCTTCGCGGGCGACCTCGACCGGCGGTTCCGGGCGTTCGACGTGCGGACGGGCGAGGTGCTGTGGCAGGCCCGGCTCGGCACGTCGGTGCAGGGCTTCCCGATCTCGTTCGAGGTCGACGGCCGGCAGTACGTGGCCGTGTCGACCGGCCTCGGCGGCGGCAGCCCGCGGGCGGCCCCGCGTGCCCTGGCGCCCGACATCCACCACCCGCAGACCGGCAACGCGCTGTACGTGTTCGCGCTCCGGGACGGGGGTGGCGGAGCACAGTAGGCGGCGCACGGTAGGCCCCGCCCGGTGGCTCCCGCGCTCCGGGCCATGACGTCGGGCGGTGGTGTGATGCTCGAGTTGCGGCGCTGGCGGGCGAAGGTCGGCTGGGTCCCCTTCGCCCGTGCGCCTTGTAAGGCTGGGATGTCCCGTGTCATGGCATCCAAGAGTTCGGATGCGGTGAGGCTACTGTCAGATTCGCGTCACGGGGAATCGCGGCCACGAAGTCAGCCCTCGCGTTTCTCTGCTTGACGCGTGCCGTGCGTTCGCAGTGTTGCCAGCGCCTGTTGGATGTCCTGAGCAACCTCATCGACCTCGCGCGCCGCCCGAGGCTCGAGTCCAAGCTCCCGTTCCAACGCTGTCTTCAACGGCAACAGAATATCCTGCGACCGCGATGCCCGGATGAGCTCAAGCATGCGCTGCGGCCCTAGCGCGACGGTGAAGTCCATCAGGGCCGTGACGGCCTCTCCGAAGACAGGGCCCAACTCAGGGAGGAGCGCGAGAACCGCCTCGACGTCATGCTCGCACGCGGCCCGGTCGACGCCACCCGCAAGGATTGCCCTGGCGCGGATTACGTGGCCCTGGAATCGCTGCGCCGGCACCCCCTTCTGGCCTTCGATCACCCGTGTCGCCGTCTCGACGGCCTTCTCGTATTGACGCTCCTTGATCTCGGTGTTCGCGGTTCCGAGTAGTGCGGCTCCCACACGCACCTGGAGTGCGGGAAGCTCGCTCTTGCCGAAGCGTCGGACGACTTCGTCGTAGGCCTCCACCGCATCCTCGGGCCGGTTCAGAGCGCCGAGTGCGACGCCCTTGTTCACAAGAGCATCCGCAACTGGCTCGAGAAGGGCCGCGCTGTCGCTCTCCCCAAAGCGTCGGACGATTTCGTCGTAGGCCTCCAGCGCATCCTGCGGCCGACTCAGCACGCGGAGGACGAAACCCCTGTTGGCGAGGGCCGTCGCAACCCTCTCCAGCACGACGGGATTCTCATTCCGGCCGAAGCGACGGACCGCCTCGTCACAGGCCGCAAGCGCCTCCTGCGGCCGATTCAGCGCACCGAGAGCGCCTGCCCTGTTCACCACGGCGGTCGCAACCGATCGCATGAGGGCGGGAGTGTCGCTCTCTCCGAAGCGGCGGACCACCTCGTTGCAGGCTTCCAGTGCATCTTGCGCCCGGTTGAGGGCCATGAGGGCAACCCCCTTGTTCACCAGACCGGTCGCAACCGACTCCAAGAGACCAGGGACCTCGCTCTTCCCGAAGCGACGGACCACCTCGTCGCAGGCCTCCAGCTCCTCATGCGGCCGCTTCAGCGCGCTCAGAACGCCTGCTCTGTTCAGGAGGGCCTTCGCAGTCCACTCCTGAACGGCAGGAACCTCACACTCTCCGAACCGACGGACCATCTCGTCGCAGGCCTCCAGCGCGTCCTGTGGCCGGTTCAGCGTGGTCAGGACGGCCGCCCTGTTTACGAGAGCCTGGGCGACCTTCTCCAGGACGGCGGGAATCTTGCTCTCCCCGAAGCGTCGGATTGCCTCGTCGCAGGCCTCCAACGCGTCCTGCGGCCGGCTCAGCGCGCTCAGGGCGGCTCCTCTGTTTGCGAGGGCAGCCGCAACGGACCTCAGAAGAGCCGGGGAATCACTTTTCCCGAAGCGACGGACCACCTCGTCACAGGATTCCAGCGCCTCCTGCGGCCGATCCAGCGCGCCGAGCGCACCTGCTCTGTTTTCGAGAGCGGTCGCGACCGGTTCCAGAAGAGCCGGGGAATCGCTTTTTCCGAAGCGACGGACCACCTCGTCGGCGGCCTCCAGCGCTTCCTCCCATCGGTTCAGCGTGCCGAGAGTGGTTCCTCCGTTCACGAGCGCCTTCGCAACCGACTCCAGAAGAGCCGGGGAGTCGCTCTTACCGAACCGACGGACCACTTCGTCGCAGGATTCCAGCGCTTCGTGCGGCCGGTTCAGCGTGCCGAGCGCGGCCCCTTTGTTGACGAGGGCCGTCGCAACCGACTTCAGAAAGGCGGGGCTATCTTTCTCCCCGAACCGACGGACCACTTCGTGACAGGCCTCCAGCACGTCCTGCGGCCGGCTCAGTGTGCCGAGGATGACCCCTGTGTTCGCGAGAGCGTTCGCAACGGACTCCAGGAGTCCCGGAACCTCACTCTCGCCGAAACGCCGAACCACTTCGTCGTACGACTCCAGCGCGTCCTGCGGCCGATGCAGCATACCGAGGGCGACCCCTTTGTTCACGAGAGCCCTGGCGACCCGCTCCAGAACGGCCGGAACTTCACTTTCTCCGAAACGACGAACTACCTCGTCGTATGACTTCAGCGCGTCGTGCGGTTGGTTCAGCTCGTCTAAAGCGATCCCTCTGTTCACAAGAGCGGTCGCAACCAACGCGATGAGGTTCGGCGCGTCACTTTTCCCAAAGCGACGGACCACCTCGTTCCAGGTCTCCAGCGCGGCCCGCGGCCGATTCAGAGCGCCGAGGGAAGTTCCTCTGTTCACAAGGGCGGCTGCCACGGACTCCAGAAGGGACGGAGTTTCACTCTTCCCGAAACGACGGATCACCTCGTCGTGGGCTTCCAGTGCCTCCTGCGGCCGGTTCAGCTTGCTGAGGGCAACCCCTCGATTCACGAGGGCTTTCGCGGCCCACTTGAGGACACCCGGAATCTCGCTGTCCCCGAAGCGACGGACTATCTCGTCGCAGGCTACCAGGGTGTCCTCTGCACGGGTCTGAACGTTCGAAGCCGCTGTCGTCTCGAAGAGCTCCTTGGCGGTTCTCTCGTCCGATTCACCGGCGTCTACCTGAACCACATCCGATGGCGTCGAGTCCCTTCCGGTCACCGCCACGAGGCCGGCGGGCACTATCCCCAACAACTCGTTACGGTATTCCGCCAAGCTCGGCAGATTCATCAACGACGCGAGTGCCAGTCGGTGCAGCGAACGCATTTCCGTCTCGAGACCGGTCGTGTCACGGACCATCCGAGCACTGATGTCCTTGAGCTCAGGCGGCGAGTAGAACGACTCCATGAAGTGGACGAGTGCTTCCACGAACGGATCCGGCCCACGCCGGCGCCGCAGCAGGTAATAGATGTTGTACAGCCGCTCGGTCAGGTAGTACTGCTTGCGCCTGGCGCTGCCGCCTGCTACTTGGACCACCCCGCGATCGCCGAGCCGCGCAAGCTGGGCGCTGCAGGTGCTAGTGTCAAGTCGGGCGTGGTCCGCGATCTCCCGGGCGGTCGCCGGCTTCCACAGCGTAGCGAGCGCGAGATAGACACGCCGTTCCTGCGCTGGGAGCGTTTCGAGGTGGCCCTTGAAGTACACCGTGTGGTCATCGACCAAGTCGAACAGGTCAGTCATGAGGTCGCGGAACGATAACGCGGCACCGAAGCCGGCCACGATCACGATTAACCGCGGGCTCCCGCCGGTGAGAATCTCCAGCGAACGAATCGTTTCCGGCGCCAGGTGGCGGCCGGACACGCTCTTCCAGAGGACGGCGCATTGTTTCCTGTCGAGGGGGTGCAGCGTGCGGACCCGGAAGAGGTCGTACAGGGCGCGGTCGGGGTTGTCGATCTCGGCGAAGCGGCTGGTCGCGCTCGCGAACACGACAATCCGCGGCTCGGTCTGGAGGATCTTTCGCAACCGCCAACCTGCATCGGGGTCGGCCATGTCCCCGAAAAGCATGTTCAGGTTCTCTACCACCAGCAAGAGCCGCTTGTCTTCCCGATCGGCGAAGTCCAACAGCGCGCCGAGACAACGATCGGCCAGCGCCAGGTCGTCGCGGATGGCCCGCAGCTCCTCGACGGTGCGTTGCAGGTCCGGCGCTTGCTCCCGGCGCGGCGCTTGCGTGGCCAGGTTGGTCAGACACTCCAGCCAGAATTCTCCGGCGGTGGCGACCTCGTAGCTCTCCTCCGCGAAGACGATCGGGAAGACGCGGGACTCCAGCGCCGCGTCGCGACCCACCTCGGCTACGACGCGCAAGAGCAGGCTCGTCTTTCCGCTGCCCCGCGGGCCGATCACGATCTGGTGCGGGTTCGAGTCTCCGGTGCACTCGCGCAGAACCTCTACGAGCAGCTCGAACTCCGTCGTTCGCACGCAGTACGACGCCACGAGCTCGTCGTCGGTGAGAAACCCCGGGTTGTACTTGCGGCTGGGTGCGCCCATTCCGTCATGCCCCCTGCGAGCCGGAGCGCCGCGCGACGGGGACGAAGTGTCGGCCATGCCGGGCGCGCCACCAATCCTCGAGCAGGCCCGAGACGAAACGGTATTCGTCGTCTCCCCATGGCTCCAGGTACCCGTCGTGCTCGAGCACTCGAAGTACGTCGTCGATGGGCACGGGATGATCGCTCACCGCCCAGGCCCGGAATTGCTCGCGATACAGGTCCATGGCAGCGCGCTGCAGCACGCCGTCGTTGACCGCGGCCTCGGTGAGCAGCGCGAGCGCGGCCCGATAGCCATCGGGTCCGAGGACCAGTTTCAGCCGGCTCTCGTAGTGATCCAGATCCGCCTGCCCGCGAATGCCGAGCATCTCGCCGGTGTACACGCGTTCGACGTCGTCGAGCGAGGCACGGCGCCGACCGTCCAGGCGCAGACTCTCGTCCAGGCTGTCGAGAAACCGCTGCACGTGGTGGGGAACGAGACAGCGCAGCCGGCGGCACATCTCCTCGCGCGCGGCGAGGGGCAGGTCGAGCCCGCAAGTCTCGGCGAGCGCGGCAAGGCAGGCGAGGGCTGTCTTCTCGTTCCAGGGCTTCAGGTCCAGGGGTGAGAAGATGTTCGCGTGCGCGCTGAGTCCCGCTTGGCGCAGGACCGGCTCGAGACCGATGCTGCCGGACAGGATCAGGCATATCCGCTGTCGGTGGTCCTGACCGATCTTGCGCAGCCAGCTCAGGAACTCGTCGACATCCTGCTTTCCCTGCGGCGTGATGTGGTAGTCGTGGTCCTTGAGCATCCGGTTGACGAGGATCGGAAGCTCGTCGAGCGCGAGGACCACGGGCCGCTCGCTCCTCGCCAGGGCTGCACAGACCGCGTCGCCCTTGTGCCGCCAGTTCCCGGGGTCGATCCCCGCCCGCAGCTTCACCCGCACCTCGGCGACGGCCAGCTCATCGACTCGATCCTCGATCCCGCGCAGGACGTTGGCGAACCCGGACCTGATTCGGTCCCACGCGCCATGTACGTGTCGCGACTCGACCCCGATCTCGACGACGGCGTCCGCCGCCGTGGTTGCGTCCTCCAGATCGACGAAGACCGTCTCGAAGCGCCCCGCGGCTCTCAGGCGGCGCAGCAGTTCCCGGATCAGGCTCGTCTTGCCCATCCGTCGTTGCGCGGTCAGCAGTGTGTGAGTTCCGTTCTGGATTCGCGCCTCGAGCACGTCGAGCTCAGCATCCCGGTCGAAAAAGCGATCCCCATCGACCCAGTTCGAACCCCCCTTCTTCAATCCTGCCATCATGCCTCCCAACAATCTCGTTGCCATCAATGATGTTGGCAAACGGTTTTGTTGTCAAGTGCGGGAGCGCGGCCACGAGCGGCGGTCCTGACTGCCTCGAGATTCTGGTCGCCAGCCTCGATGTCGTCGCCCGGCGCACGTGATACGCTGCCAGCCCGATGAGGATTTTCCGTGGGCCCTGACCGGTCGGCTGTCACGAGGCCGCGTGGGGTTCAGCCGGCCGACAGGCTGACGTTGTCCGCGTCGGCGCTTCCGCGGGCGTAGACCCAGTAGCAGGAGGACTCCCATGCCGCTCTCATCTCGTCCGCGCCTTGCCATCCCGTTTCTCGCGGCGGGCATCCTCGCCGCAGCCCTGCTCGCGTCCGTGCCGTCGGCCCAGGAGCCCTACCTCCACCTGAACCCCGTGATCGAGAAGCTGGAGCAGGGCAGGCACGTGTTCGGGGTGAGCACCGCCGACCTGTCGCTTCAGAACGCGCGGTCGCTGGCCGGCGATCCGAGCATCGACTACGTCTACGTCGACATGGAGCACAACCCGCTGCGGTTCGAGCAGCTCGAGCAGTTCGTGGCGTTCCTGGTTGCCAGCGACAAGGCCGGCATCGTCGAGCGGGGCCACGCGCAGGCGCGTCCGCCGGTGTTCGCGCGCTTTCCGCCCTACGGCCGCGAGCAGACGCAGTGGATCGTGAAGCACGCGCTCGACATCGGCCTGATGGGAATCCTCATCAACAACATCGAGACGGCCGAGCAGGCGGAGAACATCGTGCGGACCATCCGTCCCCGGCAGCTCCGAACGTCGGCCATTCCGGACCCGCCGGGCGTGCGGGGGACCGTGCAGTGCCCGTTCTGGGGCATCGGCCGCGCCGAGTGCCGGCAGCGCGCCGACCTCTGGCCCCTCAACCCGCGTGGAGACCTGGTCTTCTGGGCGATGATCGAGACGCGGGAGGGCGTGGAGAATGCCGACGCCATCGCCCAGGTGCCCGGCGTTGGGGGGTTCTACCTCGGCGCGGGCGGCGACCTGAGCTCCTCGTACGGCGCCGAGAGCGCCGAAGATCCCGAGGTGGCGGCCGCCTTCGAGCACCTCCTCGAGGTCTGCCGGACGCACGACCTCGCCTGCGGCGGCACCGTGACACCGGCCAACGCCGCCCTCCGCATGGAGCAGGGCTACCGCATCTTCAACTTCGGCGGCGCCAACGGCGGCCTGACCGCGGCGAACGCGGCGGCGCGCAGCGCGGTTCTCGCCGCGGGGGCGCGGCGCTGAGAGTCGACGGGAGTCGTTGCCACTCCGGAGGTTGGCGGAGGACGCGCGGCCAAGTTCCAGATCCGGGGGCGTCGTCGCCGAGGACGACCGGGCGGGGCGTGGTATCGGCGCCGCGCCGTTGCGTTCCACGATGGACGCGTTGCGCAAGGCAGTCGTGGTGAATGCTCCGTGTTGCCGCGCCCGGAGAGCCGCACGGGCCTACCGAGGCGGGGCGTGAGGCGCCGGTGCCGTCTGCTCGGCGACGGCGTGCTCGTCGTCGGCGACTTGGCAGCCGAGCGCCTCGACGAAACGCTCGGCCTGCCGGTCTCGACATCGAGCTCTGCGGCTCTCCCGCACCCGAAGAGCGCCTCGCCCCTTGCGTTTTTTGCTTGACAGCTTTTCGCAGCCAGGCCGCGCGGTTTCCGGGACGCCACCGGGAATGCCCTCTGAACACCCCTCAGGCACCGCAGGTTGCACGACCCCGACCGCGAGACCGAAATCTGTCGCCCCGCCGCCCGTTCGGGCCGCTGACGCGAGTACAAGCCGCTCAAAATCAATGGGTTACGATGGGGAATGCACCCTGAAACGACACCTGATGCCCCTGTCCTCCCGCGGCATCCCGCGGACTCCATCGTGCCCGAGAGCGACGCACCCGCACCGCGGCCCTGGTGCCCCGACGGTCCCCAGGTCGAGGTCGTCGCGCTCGGCGACCGCATCGCCGAGCTCTCCGCCCGCATTCACGCCGCCACCTGGGAGCTGCTGATCCTCATCCGGCAGTTCGACGAGAGAAACGGCTGGGCCGGCTGCACGTCGTGCGCCGAGTGGCTGGGGTGGCGCACCGGGCTCGAGCCGGGCGCGGCCCGCGAGCACGTGCGGGTGGCGCGCGCCCTCGCCGACCTGCCGAAGCTGAGCGACGCGATGCGGCGCGGCAAGGTCTCCTACTCGAAGATGCGCGCGGTCACGCGGGTGGCGACGCCGGAGACCGAGGACGATCTGCTGAACGTGGCGCTGTCGGGGACGGCGGCCCACGTGGAGAAGATCGTGCGGGCCTGGCGGCGAACGGACCGCCAGGCGGAGCAGGCCGAGGACCGACGGCGGCACGAGACCCGGTCGCTGCGGACGTGGGTGGACGAGAATGGGATGGTGGTGGTGCGGGGCCGTCTGTCGCCCGAGGTGGGCGCGGTTGTGCGGCGGGCGCTGGAGGCGGCGTGTGACCAAGCCCGCGGCGCCGCCCCCCCGGCGGCGGTCGGGAACGGAGACGCCGCCCCCGGCGCAGAGGCGGAGGCGCCGTCGCTGGCGCAGCGGCAGGCGGATGCGCTGGGCATGATCGCGGAGTGCGCGTTGTCGGGCGGGCTCGACCGGGGGACGGCGGGCGACCGGTATCAGGTGGTGGTGCACGTGGACGCGGAGGCCCTGACCGAAGCGCCCGACGTTCCCGAGCCGCCCGGCGTTCCCGCGGGAACGTCGGCGACGGCCGCGCCGGGGTCAGCGCCGCGCGACGGCGGACACGGTTCGGAGGGAGCCCCGGCGGCGGCATCCGAATCGCAAGGACACGGCGACCGCCGTACGCACGCTTCCGAAGGAGCCCCGGCGGCAGCATCCGGATCGCAAGGACACGGCGACCCTTCGGACGTTCCCGCGGGAACGTCGGCGATGGCATCGCTCGTGCCCGTGCGGCACCGCGCCGGCCAGGAAGCACGCGCGGTGGCACTTCGACGAGAGCCGGGGCCGTTCATGGGCCAGGCGGACACGCCGCAACGGGGCGCGTCGTCCCGCTCGTGCCCGGCCCCTTGGCCGGGACCGGGTCCCGCCGCATCCACCCTGGGCGGCCGCCGCCAGACGGTGCTGGCCGAGGCGGGGGGCATCCACATCTCGGCGGAGACGGCGCGGCGGCTGGCCTGTGACGCGTCGATGGTCGCGATGCACCACGACCCCAACGGCGAGGTCCTCGCCGTCGGCCGCCGGACGCGGACCATCTCGCCGGCCCTGCGCCGGGCGCTGAACGCGCGTGATCGCGAGTGCCGGTATCCGGGGTGCCGGAACGTCCGGGTCGATGCTCACCACATCACGCACTGGGCCCACGGCGGGGCGACGGCGCTCGACAATCTCATCTTCCTGTGCCGGCGGCACCACCGGGCGGTTCACGAGGAGGGGTTCCGGGTCACGCTGGATGCGGCCGGGAACGTGGAGTTCGTCCGGCCGGACGGTCGTCCGCTGCCGGAAGCGCCGGCGCCGCCGGCCTGGACGGGTCGGCCGTTGGCGCCGGTGAGGGCGCGGCTCGAACGGGAGGGCATAGAGATTGACCCCGACACTCTCACGCCCGACTGGCGCGGCGAGCGTCTGGACCTGGATTGGGTGATCCACCAGTTGTGGCGTCCGCGCCTGCAGGCGGAGGCGACGTGCAGGCGGCCGGCGGCCGACCAGGGTTGACCGCGAGCGTCGGGATGGCCGTTTCCAGCAGCCCGTGTGGGCCCGGAGACTGCCCGAAGAACGGCGCGGACTCCTGGGATTGGTTGGGCGCCCAGCGGAGCCGAAGGCGACGATGGGCGGGCCAGGCTTGCCCTGCCTGCTCCACGATGGACCGGCCCGCGACCCCGCGTCGGCGCGAGGAGCAACACGAGAGGCTACGGACGATCCTCGGTCCGGTCGGCAGCACAGCCGGGTTGAGGGCACTCAGCAGGGGACTGCCATGCGATGAGAAGGGAACGAACGACATGACCCGCGCAACCCTCGTTCTGGTCGTCTCGATGCGCTGTCCGGCGCGCTCGCTCCCGCCGCCCGCGCCCAGGTCGCCGACTTCGAGCCCGTCACCACCGAGGAGCTCCTGGCCCCGGACGACGGCGACTGGCTCAACTGGCGCCGGACGCTGAACGGCCAGGGCTACAGCGCGCTCGACCAGATCGACCGGGACAACGTGGGCGACCTCCAGCTCGTGTGGTCGTGGGCGATGCAGCCGGGTTGAGGGACGAGGTCACGCCGCTCGTGCGCGACGGCGTCATGTTCATGACCTCCCAGCCGGAGCGGCGTGCAGGCGCTCGACGCCGCCACCGGCGACCTCCTCTGGGACTACTCCCGCCGGCAAGCCGTTCCGGAGGACGAGGACCTGCCCATCAACCGACGCCCCGGCATGGCGCGGCGCAGCATCGCCGATCTACGGCGACCGGATCTTCGCCGGCACGAGCCGGGCCGAGCTCATCGCCCTCGACGCGCGGACGGGCGAGCTCGTCTGGCAGCACCAGGTGGCCGACAGCACTCCTCGGCTACCGGTACACCAGCGGCCCGATCGTCGTGCGGGGCAAGGTGGCGCCGGGGATGACGGGGTGCGAGCGGCTACAAGCCATCTGCTTCATCTCCGACCACGATCCCGACACCGGGACGAGCTGTGGGCGACGTCGACCGTCGCGCGCCCCGTGGGCGGATGGCGACACCTGGGGCGACCGACGAGGCCTGACCAGCTGGCGCGCGCGGCTCGTGGATACCGGGCAGCTACGACCCCGAGACCGACCTCATCTACTGGTCCACCGCCCAGCCGGAGCCGTGGGCGCATCGTGCAGCGCGGCACCGCGGGGGCACCTGTACACGAACTCGACGCTGGCCCTCGATCCCGAGACCGGCGAGCCGTTGGTACTTCCAGCACATCCCGGCCGGACGCACGACCTGGACGAGGTGTTCGAGATCGTCCTCGTCGACCGGGGGCGACGGGCTGTCGCTCTTCAAGATGGGCAAGATCGGCGTCCTGTGGGAGCTCGATCCGCGCACCGGGGCGTTTCGGAACGCGGTTCGACCTGGGCTATCAGAACATCGTCGACATCCTCCCGGTGAGCGGACAGGGCATCCTGGTCCCGGAGCGCATCCCGCAGGTCGACGTGCCGGTCGACTACTGCCCGGGGCCTACCGGGCTGACCGAGGACCTCTGGGCCGGATGACGCGTATCACCCCGACCGAGGCGTTCTACGCCCGCTGACGCCGGGCTGCGCGCACTCGGTCTTCGGCGAGACGCCCCCGCCCGAGCTGGGCGGCGTGCGGGGTCGGCCCGAACGACCGCCGCTTCGACGGGTCCATCCCGACAGCCCCGAGCAGCTGGGCGACATTCGTGGCGATGGACAGCCGCACCGGAGAGCTGCTGTGGCGCCGGCGCGAGCTCAGTGGCAGTACGGGACGGCGGTACCGGTACACCACCGGGTGCGGGCAAGGTGGTCGTCGGCGACGGGGTCGAGCGGTACAAGAACGACATCTGCTTCGACGATCCCGACACCGGCGCCGAGCTGTGGCGCACGTCGACCGTCGCGCGCCCCGGGGACCCGGGTGGCGACACCTGGGGCGACCTGCCGCTGAGCTGGCGCGCCGGCGCCGATGCCTGGATACCGGGCAGCTACGACCCCGAGACCGACCTCATCTACTGGTCCACCGCCCAGGCCAAGCCGTGGGCCATCGTGCAGCGCGGCACCCCGGGGCGGCGCTGTACACGAACTCGACGCTGGCCCTCGATCCCGAGACCGGCGAGATCCGTTGGTACTTCCAGCACATCCCGGCCGAGACGCACGACCTGGACGAGGTGTTCGAGATCGTCCTCGTCGACCGGGGCGACGGGCTGTCGCTCTTCAAGATGGGCAAGATCGGCGTCCTGTGGGAGCTCGATCCGCGCACCGGGGCGTTTCGGAACGCGTTCGACCTGGGCTATCAGAACATCGTCGACATCCACCCGCTGAGCGGACAGGGCATCCTGGTCCCCGAGCGCATCCCGCAGGTCGACGTGCCGGTCGACTACTGCCCGGGGCCCGGCGGGCTGAAGAACCTCTGGGCCATGGCGTATCACCCCGAGACCGAGGCGTTCTACGTCCCGCTGACGCCGGGCTGCGCGCACTGGTCTTCGGCGAGATGCCCCCGCCCGAGCTGGGCGGCGGCGGGGTCGGCCCGAACGACCGCCGCTTCGTCGTCCATCCCGACAGCCCCGAGCAGCTGGGCGACTTCGTGGCGATGGACAGCCGCACCGGAGAGCTGCTGTGGCGCCGGCGCAGCCAGTGGCAGTACGGGACGGCGGTCCTCACCACCGGGGGCGGGCTGGTGTTCGTCGGCGACATCGACCGGTACATGTACGCCTTCGACGCCCGGGACGGCACCGAGCTCTGGCGCACCCGCACGCCCACCGCGACCGACGGCTTTCCGATCACCTACGCGGTCGACGGCCGCCAGTACCTCGCGGTGCCGTCCGGCCCCGGCTGGAGCATCTCGTGGCGGAACGCGCGGCTGGCGTTCCCCGAGACCATGCAGCGGCCGCCGGGCGCCGGCTCCGTCCTGCAGGTCTTCGCGCTGCCCCGGGACTGACGACCGCCCACCGTTCCACGGGCGCCGCAACCTCGACCGTCCCGCAGAAGCTTCGCGCCGCCCCGGGACTGCCCCGGCTCGGTCTCGGCGCCATGGTCCGCACGGCTCTCGTCGGGCGCGCGCACCGCCTCCTCATGGTCCGCGCGGCTCTCGTCGAGCGCGCGGACCGCCTCGTCGCTCCTCTGCTTCACGAATGCCCGGCAGTCCGCCACCACGTTGATCGGCGCGCGATGCTCCAGAGCGACGTCACCTGTACTTCGAACCCGGGCGCATCCGGTTGCGCGCCGAGATACCAGGTCACGGTTTCCCCCGCGCGGAGGCCGTCGTCACGCCGGGTGAACCAGAACCGGCTCATGGTCTTCGGATTCGCGAACGCGTCGAAGACATCCGCCACGGGTCTGTGAACGAGAACCTGCGCCGTTGCGGCGAGATCGGCGGTCAGCGTCATGCCGGTTTCCTCCAGTCAGCGGTCTGCCGCGGGCGCCGCGCCGGGGCTCCCGCGTGGCGCCGCCACTATACGATCGGATCCGGCCCAGCAGGAAGAATCAAACAAGAAGGGAGGACACAGTGGCCAACAAGCGTGAGGAGTCTACGGCGGGCAAGTCGTGGACCACAGGCTTCAATGAGATTACCGTGGAAAAACGAGGCCTCAATCCCGAGGTGTCCAAGGTTAAGATCCGACCGGCACCGCCGAAGCCAATAGCAACGAACGAGGTGACGCCAACAGCACCACCCAGCGACGATTCGCGATAGGGGACCACTGTTGCCGTTCTCGACAGGTTCCGACAACGCCCGGTTGTAGCGCTTCGCCTTCCAACGTGCCAACGCGCGAATCCGCGGCGAGCTCCGGGTACGGCGAAGCGGCTGACCGGTATGGGGCGGACGGCGCGCATGCCACGGTGTTCCGGCCGAAACGGGGCCGGACGTTGTGGCTCGGCGACGCTCGAGGTCCTACGCGCCGCCGTCGCCCGGGCCGGGTCCCCGCCGCTGACGTCCTGCGGCGGAACTGCATGGTGTCAGGTGTTCGCCGGCCGGCGCGCCGCGCACGGGGCCGCCTTGTGCGGCCAGCCGTCGCCGCGCTACGATCCGGGGCTGGCGACGCGCGCGGAAGCGGAGGCGGGCGAAGGCGGTTCAGGACGGTCGGGCGGGTTCGACGGTCGCGGGCGGCTGGTCGACTTCGGGAGGCGGGCGCCGTGTCCGCGGAAGCCCCTCGGCGCGAATGCGCGGCCGAGGACAAGGTTAGGGTAGACCAATGACCAAGTCGGCAGTCGTCAGAGTGAGTCTCGCGGTGCTGTTCCTCGGGTCCGTCGGAGCGTTCGCCCAGTCCGGGGCGGACGGGGAGCCGTCGTCGATCCGGGCCAACGTCGAGTACCTGGCCTCGGATGCCCTGGAGGGGCGGTTCACGGGCAGCGAGGGCATCCGCAAGGCCGCCGATCACATCATCGCCGAGCTGGAGGCGATAGGGGCGGGGCCGCTGCCGGGTGTCGGCGACTTCCGCCTGCCGTTCGAGTACACCGGCTCGGCCCGCGACGGCGGGAGCACCCTGCGGCTGGAGACCGCGGACGGGGGGAGCCGGGACTTTGCCGACTCGGTGCGCGGGTTGTCGTTCTCGGAGTCGACGACCGCGACCGGGCCCCTGGTGTTCGCCGGCTACGGGCTGGTCATACCCGACACCGACGGGTTCAGCTACGACAGCTACGCGACCCTCGACGTCGCCGACAAGGTCGTGCTGGTGCTGCGGTACTTCCCCGAGGACAGCGAGGGCGACCTGCGTGCGCTGTTCTCGCGGTACTCGGACCTCCGGTTCAAGGCGGCGGCGCTGCGCCAGCGGGGCGCGCGGGGCATGGTGGTGGTGACCGGCCCGCGGTCGCCGGGGGCGGGGCGGCTCGTGCGGATGACCGCCGACGCGGCCGTCGCCGACTCGGGCATCGCCGCCGTCAGCGTGACCGGCGCGGTCGCCGAGGCCCTGTTCGAGCGGGTGGCGAACCGGACCCTCGAGGACGCGCAGCGGGAGCTCGACGACGGGAACCCCCACGTGGCCGGCTTCGAGATTCCCGTCGAGGTGACCGTCGACGCGCGGGTGAGCCGCGAGCGGCGGACCGGCTACAACGTCGTGGGGTATCTGCCGCCGACGGCGGCGGAGCCGCACGACAAGCCCTACGTCGCGCTGGGCGCCCACTACGACCACCTCGGGCGCGGCGAGAGCGGCTCGCTGGCCGGGGCCGACGCGGCCGGCGAAGTGCACAACGGGGCCGACGACAACGCGTCGGGGGTCGCCGCGGTGCTCGCGGCGGGGGCGGAGCTGGCGGCCCGCGACCGCGCCCGCGGCGTCGTGCTGGCCTTCTGGTCGGGCGAGGAGATCGGCCTGCTGGGCTCGCAGGAGTTCGTGAACGACGGGCCGGTGGCGATGGACGACGTCGCCGCCTACGTCAACTTCGACATGGTCGGGCGCATGCGCGACAACGCGCTGACCGTGCAGGGCCTCGGGAGCAGCAGCGTCTGGCCGGGCCTGGTGGACGAGGCCAACGGCCCGTTCGGGTTCGATCTCCAGCGGGTCAACGACCCCTACCTGCCGACCGACTCGATCCGCTTCGTCGAGGCCGACGTGCCGAGCCTGGCCCTGTTCACCGGCAGTCACCCCGAGTATCACCGCCCGAGCGACGATACGCACACCATCAACTTTCCCGATCTCGAGCGCACCGCCCGCTACGGCGCGGCGGTGGCGGCGCGCCTGATCGACGAGCCGGCGCCCCCGGACTTCGTCGCGGTGGAGCGCACCGCGCAGCCCGGTCGGGCGATGACGCGCATCACTACCGGGACCATCCCCGACTACGGGGCCGAGATCGAGGGGCTGCGGCTGTCGGGGGTCATGGCCGGAGGCCCGGCCGCCCGGGCCGGCCTGCAGGCCGGCGACGTCATCGTCGGGATGGCCGGGGTCGCGGTGGGCAACATCTACGACTACATGGGCGCGCTGGACCTCCTCAAGGCCGACGAGCCGGCCGCCGTCGTCTTCATGCGCGACGGCGAGCGCCGGGAGACGCAGCTCGTGCCCGTGGCCAGGGACTAGCGTCCCATCGGGTGAAGCTCCTCACGGCGCTTTCCGCGGGCGCAAGCGAGGGTTTCGGGGGCGGTTCGCCCATCGGGGCCCGCGGCGAACCGCATGCGTTCGCGCGGGGCACGACGTACCGTCGTCGACCGCCGTTGCCTTCCCAGTGTCGGCCCGGGCGTCCGCCAACGAGCCGCGGGTTCGCCGACCGGCTCGCCGAGCAGAGTCGCTGGCGTCGCTGGCGCCAGCCGCGCCGCGATCTGGTATAACCGTCGTGATCGTGCACCGGCGGCGGGACGACCCGCCCTTCACGCGGTGACAAGGAGACGTCACGTGACTCGACAATCCCTCGTCTCGATCGGTGTCCTGGCCGCCGTGGCGGTCGTCGTGTGCTCCGCGGGTCCGGTCGCCGCCCAGGGCGACTACGTGGCGCCGCGCACGGAGTACGGCCATCCCGACCTGCAGGGGTTCTGGACGAACCAGACCTATACGCCGCTGGAACGGCCGCGGGACGTCGACAAGGCGTTCTACACCGAGGAGGAGGCGGCGGCCATCTGGCAGGGGCGGGCGGGCCGCGAGTCGGACCTGACCACGCCGGGCACGATTCCCGACGTGCACTACGACTTCACGCAGTTCGGGCTCGACCGCAGTCAGTCCACGATGACCTCGAACCTGCGCACGTCGCTGATCGTCGACCCGCCGACGGGCAGGCTGCCGGAGGTGACGGCCGAGGGCCGGCGGCGCGCCGCCGAGCGCCGGGCGGCGCGGGAGGCGAGGGGCGGCCAGTACGACCGGGCCGAGAACCTGCCGCTGGGGGCCCGCTGCATCATCACCGGCAGCGCCGGGCCGCCCATGCTGAACGCGGGCTACAACGCCAACTTCCACATCGTGCAGGGCCCCGACCACGTGATGATCCTGCTCGAGCAGCTCCACAACGTGCGCATCATCCCCCTCGACGACCGTCCCCAGCCGCCGGAGGCGACCCGGCAGTGGATGGGGATATCGCGCGGCCGGTGGGAGGGCGACACGCTCGTCGTCGAGACCACCAACATCAACGGCAAGAACCCGTTCCGGGGATCCAGCGACCGGATGCGGGTGGTCGAGCGGTTCACGCGCGTGGCCGACGACGACATCCTGTACACGTTCACGGTGGAGGACCCGGCGACCTGGGTCCGCCCCTGGACGGCGGACATGCCCATGAAGAGGTCGCGCGGGCCGCTCTTCGAGCACGCCTGCCACGAGGGCAACTACGGCCTGTTCAACATCCTCGCCGGCGCGCGCGCCGAGGAGGCGCGGGCCGCGGCCGAGCAGCAGCAACAGTAGCCGTACGCAAGTCGGGCGCCCTGTCGCCGCCGAGTCGGCCGCGGCAGGGCGCCCTTTCTGTTCCCCGCGGGTATCCGTCCCGGCTCAGTCGTCCAGCGGCTCCGACTGCGCGCCCGCCTGCACCGCCCACAGCCGGTTGCGGGTCAGCAGGTACATGACGCCGTCGCGCACCACGGGAGTGCTGTAGACCGAGGCGCCCATGTTGACCTCGGCCAGCAGCTCCATCTCGGTGCCCGCCCGCAGCACCGCGATGTCGCCGTCCTCGTCGCCCAGGAACACCTTGCCGTCGACCACGAACGGCGAGCCCCACACGGCCGCGAACGTGTCGTAGGTCCAGTGGTACTCGCCCGTGTTCGGGTCGAGGGCGTGGAGGAAGCCCGAGAGGCTCGAGATGTAGAGGACGCCGTCGGCGATGGCCGCGGTCGACATGGTGCGGTAGAAGTCCTCGCCGTCGCGGCTCCACACCTTGTGGGTGTCGGTGACGTCGCCCGAGCCGGTGGCGTCGATGACGTAGAAGTGGCCGGGGGCCTCGCCGTGCTCGGGGTCCTGGCCGACCCCCACGTAGACCTTGTCCTCCCAGATGACCGGGGTCGCGAGGATGTTGTTGCGGGTGCCGCGCCCGCCGAGAATCCACTCCGAGTCCGGAGGGTTGCAGTCGAACTGCCAGAGCTGCTCGCCCGTCTCGGGATCGAGGCTGTAGATGATGCCGTCGCCGCCGGCCACGATGAGCTGCGCCCGCCCCTGGATGACCCCGTAGGCGGGGTTGGTCCAGCTGCCGTGCAGCACCCCCTCGCCGACGTCGGTGTTCTCCCACAGCAGCTCGCCGGTGTTCTTGTCGAGGGCGATGACGTGGGGCGAGAACGGCGAGGGGATGTTGACGTGCCCCTCGTCGACGCCGTTGCTCGTCACCGTGTAGAGCACGTCGCCGATGACGAGCGGCGACCCGGTGGCGAGGTTGTGGGGAAAGACGTCGAGCTCGCCGATCATGTCGTACGACCAGATGATGTCGCCGTCGGTGGGGTCGGTGCCCGGCTCGTCGGTGAACGGGCCGTCGTTGCCGTCGGCGAGCCCGTTGGCGTCGAGGCAGATGACGTGGGCCTGGTTCGAGACGTACCAGACGCGGTCGCCGTCGACGAAGGCGGTCGAGCAGACGCCCTGCAGCGGCCAGTCGTTGACCCGGCCCGCCGACAGCTTCTCGTGCACCATCTGCCAGACGAACTCGCCGGTCATGGCGTCGAACGCCATCACCACGCCCATGTCGCCCTGGTAGGCGGGGTTGCGGACCCCCTCGTTGTTGGTGCCGACGTAGACCTTGCCGTTGGCCACGACGGGGCCGCCGTAGGCCTGCGAGCCGACCGGCTGGGTCCACAGGATGTGCTCGCCCGACCGGGGGTCCCAGCTCTCGGGGACGCCGGTCTCGTCGGACACCATGTTGCGCGACGGCGTGTTGCCGAACATCGCCACTTCGTTCTGGGCCGCGGCCGGGGCCGCGGTCGCCGCGACGAGGCCGGCCAGCAGCAGACAGGTTGCACCGTGTCGAGTCATTGGTTCTCCATCACGCTGACGTTGTCGAAGTAGATGTCGATCGGCGAGTAGCCGATGATGCCGGGGCTCCCGTTGCGGTTGGGCATGGGGTCCTCGGCCGTGATCGTCCACTCGGCCGGCTCGGGCTCGTCGCGGGGCCAGACCTTGCCGCGCACCAGCCCCCGGTCGCCGTCCACGTCGACCCGGAGCTTCAGCCGGTACCAGGTCTCCGCCTCCCACTCGAAGTCGACCTCCTCGCGGATGCGCAGCTCGGCCGCCCACGACTGGATCTGGATCTTCCGCCGGTTGCCCTGCACGTCCATCGTGTAGCCGCTGTTGATGAGCCCGACGTCGGGCCGCCGCCGGCGCCACTCGGACGCCCTGACGTCGGCCTGCACCGTGTAGCCGGACATGTCGGTGGGGCCGAGATAGGTGGCGTGGCGGTGGATGCCGGTGCGGGAGGGCCCCTTCCGGAACACCTGGTCGCCGTCGAGGTCGACGACGGCGAGGCTGCCGCCCCCGCCGATCCAGTGGGGCGGGCGCCCGCTCTCGAAGTTCTCGGACCAGGGCAGCGGCGCGTAGGCGCGCACCTGGGCCACCGCGCTCAACTCGCCGACGCTGGCGGTCACCGTGCCCGCCTGGTTCGAGGCGCGGTCGTCGGTGGCGAGCACGCCGCCCTGCGAGATGCTGGCCCCGGCGAGGCCGTCGACCGACCAGGCCGCGTCGCGGGCGCCGATGAAGCGGCCGTTCCCGTCGTAGGCGCGCACGCGGAACTCGACGGTGTCGCCGGCCGACGCGATGACCTCGGCCGGCACCACCTGCAGGCTGGCCGCGGCGTCCATGGGATCGGCCTCGGCCGGCCCCTCGGGCGCGGTCCCCGGCGCCGCCTCGAACGGCGCGTCGGGGTCGCCGATGGCGTAGATGCCCGACTCGGCGGTCACGTAGAGCCGCCCGTAGCCCACCGCGAACGACCCGTAGATCTCGGCGTAGCGGCCGTCCTCGACCGCGAGCTCGTCGTGGTCGAGCTGGGTCGCCCCGTCGGGCCCCGGCTCGAGGATGGTGACGTTGCCGTTGGTCTCGGTGACATAGAGCTTGCCGTCGGCCCACACCGGCGACGCCTTGCCGACGGTGCCGACGCTCTGCTCCCACGCCACGGCGCCGGTTTCGGCGTCGAGGGCGAACAGGTTCGCGGAGTTGTCGATGACGTAGAGCCGCCCGTCGTGCAGCAGCGGCGACGAGAACCCGACGGCGAGCTCGTCGGCGCGCCAGCGCTCGTGGGTGGCGGTGACGTCGCCCTCGCCGGTGGCGTCTATCGCGACCACCCGGCCCATGATGCCCGAGTCGACGTTCTCCTCGCTGTGGGCCGCGTACACCGTGTCGCCGGCGAGCACCGGCGAGACGTTGATGCCGCGCTTGCTCAGCTGGTACTGCCACACCTTGCGGCCGGTGCGCGCGTTCAGGGCGTAGATGTGGCCGTCGGCGTTGCCGTCTATCCACAGGCGCTGCCCGTTCACCACCCCGACCACCCCGACCGACTGCGTGTTCATGTCGGCGACGTTGCCGCCCGGGGTCGAGTGCCAGCGGACCTCGCCGGTCATCTTGTCGAAGCCGAAGTAGCGGTGCCGGGGCGGGCCCCCGAGGTTGCCCCAGCCCGCCCCGATGATGCTCAGCAGCAGCTGGTCCTCGTCGACGAGCGGCGTCGACGTGCGCCCGCCGTAGCCCGAGGCCCGGCCGAGCTCCTCGGCGAGGCGCCAGCTCCACACGACGGCCCCGTCGCGGTCGAACGCGTTCAGGTGGCCGTCGATGTTCATGGCGTAGAGGTACCCGGTCTCGGGGTCGCCGGTCACGCTGCCCCAGCCCACCCGGTTGAACGGCACCGTGGTGTTCAGCACGTTGTAGCTGTGCTGCCAGAGCTTCTCGCCGGTCTCGGCGTCCCAGCAGGCCACGACCTCCTGCTTGTCGACGCCGTCCCCCGTGCGCCCGTTGGCGCAGACCCGCCCGTCGAAGACGGCGGGGGTCGAGCGCCCGACCCACCGGTCGTACCAGATGAGGTTCTCGCCGTCGGGCGACCAGCTCGAGACGAGCCCGGTCGCGTCCGAGACGCCGGTCTGGGCGCGTCCGCGCCAGCTCGGCCAGTCGTTCGCGGCGGCCGGGCCGGCCGGCAGGCCCGCCAGCAGTCCGGCGACGAGCGCCGCGGCCACCCCCCGCGCAGTGCCGTGTGCAGCCGTGTTCATCCCGCTTACCCTCGCTGAAGCATCGAGTTCCTGGCTCGTCGAACCGAGCCGTTCATGGCGATCCGAAACAAGAAATCATACTACAGCGGCCGGGGGCTCTTCAGCCGTCCGGGCAGGGGTGATGGTCACGTTGTCGAGTCGGCAGGAAGAGTCGCCCGCGCCCGGAACCGCGGATCCCGATCGGGTTCCGGGCGCATTCATGGCAAGATTAGCGAGCTTGTCCCGCTGGCATAAGCTCTCCAGAGTCATCGACTTACCCGGGGTTCGCCCGGGATCTGCCCGGAACTTGCGCTCGAACTTCGCCTTGCGTCCGGGCGATTGCCACCAATCGTGTCACCCGGTTACCCGGGCCGGCTGCGGCGACTGGTCACGGACCACCGGCGCCGAGGGCCCGCTCCAGGGTCCAGAGCAGCCCGATGGCGGCGATGAGGGCCGAGGCCGGGATGGTCACCCGGCGCCGGTACCAGGGGCGGCGCCGGCACCAGCCCACGGCGGCGAACGCGATGCCGATGACCGCGAGCTGGCCCACCTCGATGCCCGCGTTGAAGGTCAGCAGCCCCAGCCAGCGTTCCTCGGCCGGCAGCCCCAGCTCGCGCAGGACGCCCGCGAACCCCAGCCCGTGCAGCAGGCCGAACAGGAACACGGTGGCGGGGCGCCACGGGGTCAACCGTTCGGTGAGGAGGTTCTCGACCGCCACGTAGACGATGGAGAGCGCGATGAGCGGCTCGACCACCCGGGCGGGCAGGGAGACCACGTCGAAGACGGCGAGGGAGAGGGTCACCGCGTGGGCGACGGTGAACGCGCTCACCTGCCAGACGAGGGGGCCGAGCCGGGCGCCGAGCAGGAACAGGCCGAGCACGAACAGGATGTGGTCGAGCCCGCGGGGGAGGATGTGCACGAACCCGAGCCGCAGGTAGCGGCCGGCCGTCGACCACGCGCCGGCCGGCGCGGCGGGGCCGGCGAGCGGAAACGGGTCGCTGCGGGCGCCGCGCTCGAGCAGGGCCTGGCGGGTCACCCCCCGCCGTTCGTCACGGATGGTCAGGTTGACCTCGGCGAACGCGCGGGACGCGAAGAACTCGAGCTCGGCCGCGGCGGCCGGCACCGTCCCGGTCAGCCGGGCGGTGAGGCCCAGCACGGTCGGGATCTCCGACTCGGTCGCCGCCGGCGTTCCGCGGTCGGGGAACGACACCTCGAAGGGCGCCGGCTCCCCGTCGAAGCGCAGCCGGACCCGGCGCTCGAAGAGGCGCCGCAGCCGGCCGAGCGCCTGGTCGAGCTCGGCCGGTGAGAGGGCGCGCACCGCCGCTGCCAGCTCCGCGTCGTCGGCGCTCTGCGGCGCCCCGAGGGCCAGCGCGTCGAGATCGACCACCAGGTCCGCCCGGAACGTCCCGTCCCGCTGCAGCACGACGGTGGTGTCGGTGAACGTCAGGGGATGGGCGGCGGCGGCCGCCGGCAGCAGGCCGAGAATCGCCGTCACCGGCAGCCGGAGCCGAGAGGTCCACGTCATCCGACTATCCTACGACGGCGGTTTCGCGCCGGGGCCGCCCAATCGGCGGTCATGGCTCGACAGGGCCATTTCGAGAGGGCAGACGAGTCGCCGGCTCAGGTCAGGGTCTTCGGAGCCTGACGAGGTACGGCCGGCCCCCCCGCAGGAAGTTCACCACGGTGTCGGCGCTCTCGACCAGGAGGCCGAGGCGGGCGGTGGCCTCGACGTTGTCCTCGACGTCGACCCCGCCCACGCGGTAGATGACGTCCCCGGCCTGGAGCCCGGCCACCTGGGCCACGCCCCCGGGGACACCTCGGTGACGAGGGCGCCCTCGCGGAGCTGGAGGTAATCGGGCTCGAGGCGCGCCATCAGGGCGTCGGTGGGGGCGGCGTCGCAGATGGTGGCGCCGATGTCGATGTCGCGGGTGGCGTCGGGGTCGGCGCAGACGTAGAGCGCGTCGCCGGTCTGAGCGGGTGCGGCGGTCGCGGTCCAGATCAGGGCGAGGCCGAGGCCTCCCGTCGTCAGAGCGCGGCGCAACGTGGGCATGCACGCAGTATACGTCGCGGTTCCCGGTGTTCAGAAACCGGGGCGATCCGGTACCCTATGCGGCATGCTACGAACGATTACGCGTTCTGGCGGGTGTCCCGGGCGCCGGCGATGGTGGCGGATCGGCGCGGCCATGGCGTGCCTCGGGGCCCTCGCCGGTCCGGCCGCCGCCTCGCAACCGGAACCGGCCGGCGCGCCGGTCGTCGAGCGGTTCGCGCGGCTGGCCCTCGAGTGCGTGCACCGCGAGTACCCCAACAAGATCGCCCACGTCCTCAACGACGACGGCGACGTGCGCCCGCCGCGCGAGCTGACGCCGGCGTTCTTCGGGTGCTTCGACTGGCACTCGGCGGTGCACGGGCACTGGCTGCTCGCCCGTCTGGCCCGGCTCTATCCCGACGCGGACTTCGCGCCGGCGGCCCGCGCCGCGCTCGACCGCAGTCTCACCGTCGAGAACGTCGCGGCCGAGGTCCGCTACTTCCAGGGGCCGGGGCGGGCGGGCTTCGAGCGGCCGTACGGGACGGCGTGGCTGCTGCAGCTCGCGGCCGAGCTGCGCGAGTGGGACGACCCCGCGGCGCGGCGCTGGCGGGCCGCCCTGGAGCCCCTCGAGTTCATCGCGTCGGCGCAGATCAAGTCGTGGCTGCCGAGGCTGAGCCATCCCATCCGCGTCGGCGAGCACTCGCAGACCGCGTTCGCCTTCGGGCTCATCCACGACTGGGCACTGCGGGCCAGCGACACCGCCATGCTCGACCTCCTGGAAGCCCGCATCGCCGACTACTACCTCGACGACCGGAGCTGCCCCCTCGCCTACGAGCCGTCCGGGCACGACTTCCTGTCGCCGTGCCTCGCCGAGGCCGACCTGCTGCGCCGCGTGCTCGAGCCGGATCGTTTCGCGGCCTGGCTGGGCGAGTTCCTGCCGGGCATTCCGACCGGCGGCGACGGGGCGGGCTGGATCGAGCCGGCGGTGGTCACCGACGCCGGCGACGGCAAGCTGGTGCACCTCGACGGCCTGAACCTGAGCCGGGCGTGGATGCTGGAAGGTATTTCGGCCGCGCTGCCCGCCGGCGACGTCCGCCGGCCCGCCCTGCTCGACGCCGCCGCGCGCCACCGCGACGCCGGCCTCGCCTCGGTCACCGGCGAGCACTACGAGGGCGGCCACTGGCTGGGCACCTTCGCCGCCTACCTGGTGACCCGGCGGGGGATTCCCGCCCCCGCCGGGCTGCCTCGGTAGGAGGTTGCCGCTGTCGCGGCTGGGTGCTGTCCTGGTTATCGTCGCACCGGCCACGAGACTTTAGTGGGCGCCACGGAATATCTCCGACGCGGAGCGGCCGGTATTGCCGTTCGCGTCCCAGGCCCGATCTCGCCCGACAGCTTTTGTCGCCTGCACGGCGGCGAGCGCCTTCCAGGTGGCGCCGGGCGCGACCGCCGTGCCCGGGTGGCGGCTGCGGCCCTCGCCGTCCGGTGACGTGCTGCGGGTGATGGCGCCCTCCTGAGGCGCCCTACTGCGTCACGTCCCAGGGCCGCTCCCAAGGCCGGAGCGGACGCGGGCGGGCGATTGGCGGCAGATTCTGCCGCTGCAGCTCCCGGAGGACGCACACCTTCTCCTGCACCGGCGCCGCGGCGGTGCCAGGCCGGCTTTCGTTCCAGGAGGCCTTCACTGCCTCCCGGTATCTGATCAGGCATCGTCCGGGAGCTACGCCTCGATGGCGTGGATGGTCAGGATCGAGGGCAACGCCGACCTCCGTTCGACCAGCTGCACGGACAGCGCGTGGCCCGGAAGCGCACTCGTCGAAGAGCGGCACCATCCGCCCGGTGCTGCCGCAGACACGCATACAATTGAGGGCCTGATGCTGGGCGCCGGCCCGTCAGACCTCCTGCACCTGGTCGGCTTTCTGACCGGAGCGGTGCTCTATGGCATGCTGCTGGTGATGGCGGCGCGGCCCTCCGCCCGCGTCGACGCGTTTGCCGTCTCGACCGGCGTGCTGGGGGTTGCCTGGAACGTCGGCCAGCTCGGGGCGTACGCGGCGCGCACCGCGAGTCTCCTCGCGCTCGCCTCGTGGATCCATGCCGCTTCGTTCTCAGCGCTGGGGCTGCTGGCCTCGGTGGTGGTCCATTCCGTGGCACGCACCCCGAGACGGCTCGAGAGCCGGCACCGGACTCTCGGGAGCGCGATCGCCGTGGTCGTCTACGGCTGCGCGGCGATCGCCGCCTCCATGCACTTCGCGGCCGCCGCCGCGGGGACGAGCCCGCCCTCGCCGTCGGGCCTGACGTGGCTCACCGTCGGCCTGATCGTCATCATCCCGCCGCTCGTGGTTCTCACCAGGCAGCAGTCCAATAGCAAGCGCGCGCTGTGGATGTCTGCGCTCGCCGTGGTGGCCGTCTCCGCGCTCCATGTGGGGCGCTTCCACGGTGCGCAGGAATCGTGGCCGGTCGAGCTGTTCGGGCACCATGCGTCGATCGTCCTGGCCTTCGCCATCCTGCACCGGGACTACCGCTTCGCGCTGGCCGACCTGTTCCTCAGGCAGGCGCTCGCGTTCCTCGTGCTGGTCGCCCTCGTCTTCGGCGGCTTCTCCATCGTCGGGCCGCTCCTCCTCCCTGTCGGCGGACGAGTGCCGCCTTCGGCGGTCGCCCTTCTTCTGGCACTCTGGACGGGCACCGCGCTGATACTCCCGCTCTGCCGCCGCGCCGTGGCGCGGTTCGTCGACCGCGTCGTCCTCGCGCGGGCCGACTACGGCCGGCTGCTCGGGCAGCTGGCCGAAGAGATTCAGAAGCGCGAATCCGCCGAGGCGGTGCTCGACAGCGCGTGCCGCGTCGTCGCGCCGGCGGTGTCGGCAACCGCCGTCACCTGGGAGGAGCGGAAGCTCGGGTCCCCGGCGGACGTTCCGCCGCATACGGTGGCGGTGTGGACGGCCGAGAACCCACAGTACTTGCTGCGCATCGGTCCGCTGCTGGGCGGCAGGCGCCTGCTCTCCGATGATCTGGCGATGCTCGAGCGCGCCGCCTTCCTCCTCGCCCGGTGCATCGACGCCCTGCGGCTCACAGGCGAACGGTACGAGCGGATGCTGCAGGAGCGCGAGATGCGGACCCTGGCCACCGAGGCCGAGCTCCGGGCGCTGCGGGCGCAGATCGACCCCCACTTCCTGTTCAACGCGCTGACGACCATTGGCTACCTGATTCAACGGGCGCCGCCGCGGGCGCTGAAGACGCTGATGAACCTCACGACGCTGCTGCGCAGCACGCTGCGTTCGGAGGGCGACTTCACGACGCTCGGCCGCGAGCGCGCACTCGTCCAGTGCTACCTGCGGATCGAGCGCGAGCGGTTCGAGGAACGCCTGAAGTTCACGGTCGAAATTCCGGACGATCTGCTTGAGCTGGCCGTGCCTTCACTCATCGTCCAGCCCCTGGTCGAGAACGCCGTCAAGCACGGAATCGCTGGCGCACGCGACGGCGGTACCATCGCGATGACTGCGACGCTCGACGACGACCTGCGGATCGTCGTACGCAACACCGGCGCGCCGCTCGGCGCGCGCACCGAGCCCGGGTTGGGGGTGGGGCTCGACAACGTCAGGCGGCGGCTGCAGCACTACTTCGGCGAAGAAGCCTCCGTGACCGTCACTCGCGACGCCGAAGGCGCCACGGTGGCTGAGTTGAGACTGCCGGCCGCGGACGCCGACGATCGGCCCGTCGAGGTGCTGCGGCGGAGCGCCGCGCCATGAGGGTCTCGCCGCTTCGCGTGATCGTCGCTGACGATGAAGGGCCGGCCCGCCGCTTCCTGTCGAGCCTGGTCAAGGCCTGCAAAGGCGTCGAGCTCGTCGGGGAAGCCGCCACCGGCGCAGAAGCCGTCACCCTGATCGAGGCTGAACGGCCCGACCTCGCGCTGCTGGATCTGCAAATGCCGGAGCTGGGCGGGCTCGACGTCGTGCGGCGGCTTGCCCCCGCCTTGCTGCCGCTCGTCGCCTTCGTCACCGCGTTCGACGATTTCGCCATCGACGCCTTCGAGCTGAACGCGGTCGACTACCTGCTCAAGCCGGTGGACGCGGGACGACTGGAAGCGACGCTCGATCGGGCCCGTCTGCGCCTCGAGCGGCACGAGCCGGCCGAGGAGCGCGCGGCGGCTCTGGCGGGCGCCGCCCGGACCAGCGAGGAGTCGAGGCGCGGCGCCTATCTCGAGCGCATTCCGATCCGACTTCGTTCGGAGATCATCATCCTACCCGTGAGGCGCATCGCCTCGGTCGTCTCGGATGGCGAACTCCTGCACATCGTGACCCTGTCCAATGAGCGGTACAGCATCACCCACCGCCTGCGCCTGCTCGAGGGCCGGCTCGACCCGAAGCGCTTCGTTCGCCTCGGCCGCGGCGTGCTCGCCAATATCGATGCCATTGCCACGGTCAGCCCGAGGTCGGGCGGGACCTATCTGGCGACCCTGTCCAACGGCCAGGAGCTGCCGGTCAGCCGCATCCAGTCGCGCATCTTGCGCGAGACGCTCCTGAAGCTCTAGCACGTCCAGCCCATGGTGTCTGAAGCCGAGCGCCACCGGGACGGGCGATGGCCACTCGTCACACCCCCGTCACACCCCGGGTACCCGCCTCGAACCCCCGCCTCGACCGGCTTCCCGAACCGTGGCGTTCAGGCATCGGGCGTACAGCTCCAGGGCGCGACTGATCTGTTGCATCCGACACTCTCGATGGTTGCTCTTGCGGCCCTCCGACCGTCGGGCCGCCTGGTGAGGCTTGGCGTGGCCAAACCGCTGGAGGCCCCGTGGCACCCATCCATCCGGCAACTTGAACCGTTCGTGAGATTGTGTGGCCGTCGAGCGCGCGTTACTGCGTCTCATCAGACAGCGCATCCCGCGCGGCTTTCAGCCTGTGCCCGAGATTCTCCCGATACACCCGGAACGACGGCCGAATGGGCGTCACGACCACGAACGGGCCTTCGTGAGCCGGTATCGGCAGCTGCTACGTGCCGCGCGCCGGCTGACCGAAGGTGACTCGGAAGCCGCGGACGACTTGCTGCACGACGCCTTTGTGCAGTTCGTCGGGGCGCAGCCCGATCTCGGCGGCATCGAGCATCTCGACGGCTACCTCACGACGCTGCTCCGCAACCTGCGCGTGTCGCGATTGCGACGTCGGGCGAATCAGGCCCGGGCGCAAGTAGCCGTCGAGGAGTACGACTCGGTCGATCGGGCGCTGGAGCAGGTGGACCCGCATCAGGCGCTGGCCGCACGCGATGCCTTGATGCGCGTTTGCACTTTCGCGTGTCAAAGCAAGGCGACCTCGAGGGGCGCCTCCATCCTCATCCTGCGCTTCTTCCATGGGTTCTACCCGACGGAGGTCGAGCGGATCGCCAACGGTCCGGCGAGGACAATCCGGCGTCTCCTGGCCGATGCCCGAGTCGAGGCCCGCGCGAGCCTGACGGCGTTGCCCCGTCCTCGTGAGGCGGGTCGAAACGACAACGTGCTCGTGCCATCGTTGCCGGCGCTGACGAGCCTCGACCCGGCAGCCATGGTGCGCGCGCTTCGTGAGGCGATCTTCCAGACGCGCACGCCGCCGTGTCCCGCGCCGTCCACGATCGCGAGCTGGTATCGGCGGCCGGGCACAATGCTGGAGACCGGTGATCTCGCCCACGTCGCAAGTTGCCGACGGTGTCTCACGCGGATCTGCGCAACGCTCGGCGTGCCGCCGCCGGACGAAACGTGGCCCTTCGAGCCGCCGGACGACAACGGCTCGAGCGAGACCTCGGCACCGCGTCCCATCCGAAGGGCCAGGCGTCGTGGTCTTCGCGATCTCCTCGAGCACCAACCACGGGAGCTTCAGATCGCGGTGAACGGCCTGCCAGCGGGGAGCCTGCGGGTCCCGGCCGCTGACAACCACGTGCGTTGGGCCCTCCGGATCGAGGAGCCGCTCGCCTTCATCGAAGTCCACAGCGAGCAAGGCCAGCGGATGTTGATGCTGAACGTCGCGTCACCGACGGACGGCGGTGTTGTCCAGCGTGCCAGTGTCTGCCTGTCGCACGGCCGGCTGATCGAAGCGACGCTCGACTTCGCCGGGCTGCAGCCCACGCTGACGGTTCAGTACATCGATCCGTCTGTCGCTGACGAGGCGGTGCCGACGCTGGCGCCCAGCCAGCCGCCCCTGGGTGAGCCGATGGCGTCAACCGCCGATGGCATTGCATGGCGTGCCTCATGCCGGGCGCGTCTTCGCCACTGGTGGTGTCGGCCCGTGGCATTGGTGCCGGCGGTCGTCGCGGTCGTCGTGGTCGCACTGTCGGCGTGGTGGCTGTCCCAGCCCGATGCCGAGCGGCCACCCGACGCAATCGCGGCCGTTGCCATGGCGGTCGATGCGGAGGCCTCGGCTGCACCCGGTGCCGATGAGGCCACGCGCCAGACACTGCGATTCCAGGTGCGTCGGACCGACACCGACAGCGTGGACGCGGACCATACGATCGACCGCTGGGTGTTCGGCGACTCGGCGCGACGAGTGACGCGCGTCCTCGACGCGTCCGGAGATGTCGTGGCCGGTCAATGGACGGATGCGTCCGCCCGTATCACCACCGTCGGATTGGGTGCGTGGGACGAGGCCTGGCAGGACGGCTTGTCGCCCAGACGCTTCCGCGACCGCTATGCGTCCGGTGCTTGCGCGACCACGGCGAATGCCGACAGCCTCACGATCACATGTTCCGCGCAGCCCGGTGTGACGGGCCTCCTGGACCTGCTGACGGCCGCTCTGCACGCCCAATCGCGGCCGCTCGACCCCACGCGGTCGATCCTCGTCGTCCGTCGACGTGATTCGCGCGCTGTTCGCCTTGCCCTGCACCTGAACGACGGCGGAGTCGAGCGCATCGCCTCGCTCGAGGAGCGCGGTTTCGAACGGGTGCCGTTGTCAAGCGTTCCGTCCGAGGTACTGACGCCGATTGCCGCGCCGGACGCTGCGGCGACGGCGCCCCCCGCGGTCGCCCTGGGGCGCGTGACGCCCTCCCTGGAGGTGCAGCTGGTCGACCTTGTCGACCGGCTGTCCGACAACGAGTACCTGTCGGTGTTGCGGCGTAACGAGCGGCTGATCGTCACCGGTCTCGTGCCCGGCGCAGAGCAACGGCGGGCGGTCATGCGGGCCCTTCAGCGACTCGGCCCAAGTGCACCGGTCGGAACGGAGGTCTCCACCTTTGCTGAGGCGGCCCGCCGTCAGTCGAATCCGCCGACTCAAGGCTCCACGCGTGTCGAAGTCTGGGAAGCCACACCCGGCCTCGCGCCGATTCACGCCTTCCTGCAGCGGAGAGTCCCTGCTGATGTCGATGTCGCGGCCCTGGTTCATGGCCTCGCGCCTCGCGTGTTGAGCCACGCCCGCCGCGCGCGTCGCGAGGCCGTCGCCCTCGGGGTGTTGATCGACCGCTTTCCAGAGAGCGTGATCGTGTCGCTCGACGACGACGGGCGATCGGCGTGGCAGGCACTGGCTCGCCGTCGCCTGGGTGCTGCCGTCGAGGCGTTCGACGCCCTGGAAGCAGCACTCGCGCCCTACCTCGACTCAGCCGCCGGTGCCGGCGCCACCGCGCCAACCGACGACTCCTTCGAGTCCGAGGTCCGTCGCCTGTCTCAAGAGACCCTGACCATCGCCGAACTCCTCACCGCCGCGTTCAGCGCGACCGGCACGCCGGACATTCCGGTCGAGTCCCTCCCGGGCCTCGATGCCCTTCAGCACGTCCAGCGTGCCCGCAGCACGGCACGTGCACTTCTCGACCGTGTTCAGCCGTAGTGCCATTCTGGGAGATCCCTCGCCAATGTCGCTCCGATTCGCAGCTCTCCTGCTTCTGTCGGGTACCTTCCTGGGTCTCGCTGTTCCGGCGTCGGCGCAGACGGCGACGGCAACGTTGGCGGGCATCGTCGTCGACGACTCGGATGCGCTGATCTCGGACGTGGTGCTCACGCTCGTCAATGTGGACACCGCGAGCGAACGGGTGGTGACGGCCGGCAGCCAGGGCCGCTTCGCCTTTCCCTTCGTCGTACCGGGCCGTTACGCCGTAACTGCCCAACGGGATGGATTTGCTCCGGGACAGGTTTCGAACATCGTGCTCAATGTCGGCGACAGCGTGACGGTGCGAATCACTCTGGGGGTGGGCGCCGTTGCCGAAACGGTATCCGTCGTGGGTGACGGCGTACCGCTTCAGAATCTGTCGCCCGCTCTCAGCACGTCGGTCGATCGACGATTCGTCGAGGGCCTCCCGATGAACGGGCGCAGTTTTCAGTCGCTGGTCCTCCTGGCGCCCGGCGCCGTGCCGGTGCCGGCGACAGCCAATCGCTTCGGCCAGTTCAGCGTCAACGGCCAGCGCGAGAGCGCCAACTACTTCACCGTCGATGGTGTGAGCGCAAACATCGGCATCGCGGTCGACGGAGCGAGTCCGTTCGGTGGCGGCGGCCAGTATCCCGGCTTCAATGCCGTCGGCGGCACCACGAGTCTGGTTTCCGCCGATGCGCTCGAGGAGTTCACGATCCAGACGTCCACGGCCGCTCCGGAGTTCGGCCGATCGCCGGGCGCGCAAGTCTCGATTGTGACACGGTCAGGCACCAATCGTCTGACCGGGTCGGTGTTCGAGTTCTTTCGAGACGACGCGTTGGATGCCAACGACTGGTTTGCGGAGCGGGACGGTCTTCCGAAGGCCGAGCTGCGCAACCATCAGTTCGGGGGTGTTCTCGGAGGACCGATTCGTCGCGACCGCACGTTCTTCTTCGCCTCGTACGAAGGCCTGCGCCTCGATCTTCCGCAGACGGCTCTGCGCGCCGTGCCGACGCGGGCAGCACGCGACGCCGCCGTTGGACCCGCGGGTGAGCTGCTGCGCGCCTTTCCCCTGCCGACCGGGCAGGACCTTGGCGATGGCACGGCCGAGTTCACCGGCATCTACTCGGAGCCCTCGCGCCTCGACGTTGCGAGCCTGCGCATCGACCACCGCCTCGATTCGCGGTGGTCGTTGTTCGGCCGCTACAACCAGGGGGCCACGAGCGCCTCGACGCGCGGCCGGCTGAATGCCAGCCTTAGCAGCGTGACGCGGACAGAGGTGGATACGCGAACCCTGACGCTCGGCTCGACGGGCGTCCTCGGCGGGAGGGTGGTGAACGACCTGCGCGTGAACGTCAGTCAGGTCTCCGGCGGGTCGCGGACCGATATCGACGACTTCGGTGGAGGGATTCCACCCTCGGCCTCGGTGCTGTTCCCGGCCGTGGCCCCGGCCGACGACTCGCTCTTCCGGGCGTTCTTCAACGGCTTCGCGTTCCACCTGCGCGCGGGGCGAGTAGCAGCCACGACCTCCACGCAGGTCAACGTAGTGGACACGGTGTCGGTCCTGCGGGGCCGTCATCAGCTGAAGTTCGGTGTCGACTATCGATGGCTGTCGCCGCGCGTCGACCATCAGTCCTACCAACAGGTCATTGCCTTCGACACGATTGGCGCAGCCGCGCAGGGAATTGGCTCGTTCGGCCTGGTGGGCGCGAACGGCGAGCCTCTCAACCCGCGTTTTCACAGCCTGTCGGCGTTTGCCCAGGACACCTGGACGGCGCACCCTCGCCTGACCGTGACGTATGGGGCACGCTGGGAACTGAACCCGCCGCCGCGCGAGGCCAATGGCCGCGACGTGCGGACGGTTCGCGGGCTCGACGACCCCTCGACGATGACGCTGGCGCCGGAGGGCTCGCCTCTCTGGAAGACACAGTACGGCACCCTCGCTCCGCGGGCGGGGCTGACGTACCAGCTCCGTTCGAGCAACTCGTTGGGGACGGCACTGCGCGGCGGCGTCGGCGCGTTCTACGACGTGACGACCGGCAGCGTCGCGGGTGCGTACGACTCGTTCGCCTATCCGCACGCGTCCGGGCGGTTTCTGTTCGGCAACGTCCCGTTCCCGATACCGGCCGACCAGGCCGCACCGCCGGCGCTGACGACCGACCCGCCGTACAACTACGTGTACGGGTTCGATCCCGAGCTGAAGCTGCCGGTCACGTGGCAGTGGAACGCGAGCGTCGATCAAGCGCTCGGAACCGGGCAGATGCTCACCGTCTCGTATGTCGGGGCCGCGGCCCGGAACCTCTATCGGGTGGCGTTCTACGGTTCACCGAATGCCGACTTCGACAACTTCCACTCCATCCGGAACGATGACAGGTCGGACTATCGTGCTCTGCAGGTGCAATTGAGCAGCCGCCTCTCAAGAGGACTGCAGGCGCTGGCTTCGTATACGTGGTCGCTGGCCACCGACACCGCATCGGGCGACGTCAACGACTTCTCCGGTGCGCTGCCGCGGGAAACTTGGCCGGCGAGCCTCGACAGGGGACCGGCGGACTTCGATGTGCGGCACGCACTCAGCGCGGCGGTGAGCTACGACCTGCCCCCCGTCTTCGGTGCCGGCGGCCCTCTCGCCGCGATCGGCAGGGGCTGGTCCGTCGATGCGCTCGCGAGGGCCCATTCGGCGCTGCCGGTGACGGTGATCACCGACAATCAGGGCTTCGGATTCGATGTGCGCGCGGATGTCGTCGGCGGCGAGCCCTTCTACCTGGATGACCCGTCGGTCGCCGGCGGGCGGCGGCTCAATCCGGCGGCGTTCGTCATTCCGGCTGGAGACCAGCACGGCTCGCTCGGCCGCAACGTGCTCCGAGGCTTTCCCGCCTGGCAGGTCGACCTCGGGCTCCGTCGACGCTTCAGGCTTGCGTCCGGCTTGACACTGCAGGCGCGCCTGGAAGTGTTCAATCTGCTCAACCGTGCCAACTTCGCAACGCCCATCGGCGATCCCAACAGCCCCTTCTTCGGCGAGTCGACGCAGATGCTGAATCGCGGCCTCGGCGGCCTCAATCCGGTCTACCAGATTGGCGGTCCGCGCTCCACTCAACTCGGCATCCGCGTCGAGTTCTGAGGAGGGCACGTGCGGTCGCTGGTGTGGACGGTTGCTCGCAAGGAGACGCGTGAGACCCTGCGCGATGGCCGCTTTCGCTGGGCGGCGGCGGGGCTGCTGGCGGTGCTGTGCGTGGCACCGGTCGCGGCGTGGCGGCAGTGGACGGCCGACACGGTGCTGCGCACCCGGGCTGCGGCGATCCAGCGTGAAGCGTGGCTGGACAAGGGCCGGATGCACCCCCACATGGCGGCGCACTACGGCACATTCGTGTTCAAGCCGATGCAGCCGCTTGCCGCGCTCGATCCCGGCGTAGACCCTCAGATCGGCGGGTTTGTCTTTCTCGAGGCGCATCGCCAGAACCACTTCGCGGGCCGAGCGGCGCACAGTGTCGCGGCGGACAGCGCCCTTGGGACGCCAACGGTCGCCCGGCTGCTGCAGCTCGTGGTGCCATTGCTCGTCTTGCTGCTCGTTTTTCCGGCGTTCAGCCGTGAACGTGAGCAGCAGACTCTCGGGCTCACCCTGAGTAGTGGAATACGCGCAAGAGATCTCGCGGTGGGGAAGCTCCTGGGATCGGTGATGCCGGTGGCCGGCGTCTTGCTCCCGGCCGCCGTCGTGAGCGTCCTGGCGATGGTTGCGTCCGCCGGGACGCACGTTCTGGTGGGGACCACACCGCGGCTGGTCGCCTGGCTCACGTTGTATCTGGCCTACTACGGCGTGCTGATGGTGTTGGGCTTGGCGGTCTCGGCCGCGGCACGTTCGAGCCGTGAAGCGCTGGCGTGCCTCGTGGCGCTGTGGTTTGCGAACTCCGTGATGGCGCCGACGGTCGCGATCGACTTGGCAGCGCGCCTGCGACCTTTACCCACGGTTGCGGAGTTCGAGGCGAGCCTCGAACAGGACCTGGCCAGGATGCTGCCGTTCGAGGCTCGAGTGGCTGACGCGACGAGCCGCCTCGTCCGGGAACATGGGGTGGCCTCGCCCGGCGAGCTCCCGGTAGACCCGCGGGGCGTGGCCCTGGCGGAGGGCGAGAGCGAGAGCACCGAGATTTATCGACGGCACATCGCCGCGCTGTTCGACATCTACCTGGCCCAGGAGCGTCTCTACGAGCTCTGGGGCGCGATCGCTCCCGGTGTGGCGGTCGAAAGACTGTCGATGGCGCTTGCGGGCACCGACATCGCCCATCATCGGCGGTTTGCGGAAGCGGCAGACGTCTACCGGGAGGGACTCGTGCAGCGGCTCAATCAGGCCATCGCCGTGAACGAGGAGATCGCCAGTCAGCCCGGGGACACGACGTTGTACTCACGGTACCTGGCCGGACGAGAGCTGTGGGAACAGGTCCCGCCGTTCACCTACGAGGCGCCTCCGCTCTCCTGGGCGCTAGGCCAGACCTTCCCGTCGCTGCTGACCGGGATCCTCTGGGGCGTGGCAGCGCTCGCGGGGTTGAGCGTCAGCGTCCGACGACTGCGGGCCTGCTGACCGGAACGGTCCAATGTTCTGGAGCATGGTCCGTCACGAATGGCGGCTGCTGCGCGCCGACCGGACGCCGATGGTCGCGTTGGCCATCTTCGTCGTCCTCGGAGCCTACGCGGCCGTCGACGGGGTCGAACGTGCCCGCGCGCAGCATGAGTCGGCTTCCACCGCCACGCGGGAAGCCCATCGGTCGCTCCAGCGGGTCCGCGAGCGGATTGCCGACGAGGAGGCGCCGACATCGGAGGTGTCCGGAGCGTCCTCCCGCGCGGCCTACGGCCCACAGGATCCGGAGTACGTCCTCGCCTCAACGCGGACCTCGAACGTCGTGCGCCCACCATCGCCGTATACGGCCCTGTCGGCGGGGCGTGGCCAGTCGATTCCGACAGTCTACTCGGTGATGACGCTGGAAGTGGGGATCAACCCCTACGGCGATGCGCACGCGTCGCCGGGGTCGGCCGCCGTCTTCGGACGCGCCGTCGAGACCGTGGCGAATCCGCTGACGCGTCGTGGCGCATTGGATCTGGTCTTCCTCCTCGTCTACGTGTGCCCGTTGGTGATTATCGCGCTCGGGCACGACCTTCTCGCGGCCGAGCGGGAGCAGGGCACCCTGGCCCTTGTGCTCGCACAGCCGGTCCCACTGTGGAGAATGCTCGCCGCCAAGGTCTTCGTACGCGGAACCGTGGTGCTCGCCCCGCTGATCGTGCCGGCGGTCGGTGCCGTGCACGCATCGACCGGCCTTGCCGCTCCGGACGTAGTGCAGCGCCTGCTCGTGTGGTCGGCGCTCACGGTCGCCTATGCCGCCTGTTGGTTCCTGCTGGCGGTGTCCGTGAACGCGGCGACGCGGGGATCGGGTGCCAACGCCATCGCCCTGGTTGTCGCATGGATTGCCACGGTCGTGGTCTTGCCGGCACTTGTGTCGATCATGGCCGATGCACGGTACCCGGTCCCTTCCGGCATCGAGCTGGCGAACCAGGCGCGGGTCGTCAGGAACGACGCTCGGGCGACTGCCAACGAGGAAGAGCTGCGGCGGGCGTTCCTCGAACGGCACAGCGCCGACTTCCACGATCAGGCAACGATGGTGGAGGCGATGCGTTCGATTGTCGAAGATGCGCCGGTCGGGAGTCCATTGCTCGACGGGTTCTTCGAACGCCATCCCGAGATCGCCGGCAACCGGCGTTTCACCCACACCGAGCTGTTCTACGTCTTGCTGGCCGCCCAGGAGGAGCACGTAGAGCGCAGGACACAGGCGCTGCGGGATCGGACGGCAGCGATGATCGCGGCTCGTCACAGATGGATGGACCGGGCCGCGGTCGTCCTGCCTCCGTTGTTGGTCGAACGGCATCTGCGGGATGTCACCGAGACCGGGTATCGACACTACCGGCGCTTCTTCGACCAGGTCGCGCGCTACCAGACCGCCCAACGGGCGTTCTTCTGGCCCAGAGTGGCGAGAACGGCGCCGGTCGATCGCCGGCAGGCCGACTCGATCCCGGTGTTTACGTACGAGCCGGAGCCGACGTCGGCCGTGATGCGACGAGGTCTCGTTTGCCTGGGACTGCTCCTCTGCTTTCTGGCCATCATGGTTGCCGCTACCGCTATCGGGTACGGCAGGTTCAGGGTCGTCGCCTAGCCCGCCAATCGTCGCCTTCGGCTCCGCTTGGCGCCCAACCAATCCTACAGGAGTCCGCGCCGTTCTACGGCGCAGACTCCTGGTCGAGTCGGACCCCCGACATCTTGTCGTTTCACGGAGGGCCCAGCTGACCGTCCTCGGACCCGCAGGACGCGTCGAAACCGCCCCGATGGCTGGGAGAATCCGCGCGGCCATCCATGGCTCGCGGCGAGCCGCTCAGGGCCGCCAACGTACCAGTCGTCGGGGTGAGAACCGGCGGGTAGCGGACCGGGAAAGGTGTTAGCGTGGCACGATGATCAGTCCATCGTCGGCAAGCCGATGCCCACGGACCTTCAGACCTGCGGCGCAACTTCAGTCGGCAGCGCAGCTTCGGGCCGGCGCCAACCGTTCCCCGGGGGACGATCCGATGGTGTGAAACGGCCGCCGCCGCCGTGACGATCGCGCCGCCCGCCGGGGCGTCGGCAGGACCCGTGCGGCACGCGGTTCCTTCTGCCGCTACTGCCCGAAGATCTCCGGTGCCGGAAAGGTCAGCGCGAAGCCGTACCACCGGCTGAAGAACTGCTGGGGGCGGTCGGCTTCGGCCCGGCTTCCGTCGGCATCGTAGAGCAGTCCGTCCCGCACGATCCCACCGGTATCGAGCCGGACCTCTCGCTCCGCGATCGTCGCTTCCCGCGCGTCCACGAACAGGGCGGCCGGCGTGAACGTGGTCGGATCCACGTACACGAGAATGCGGCGGCCGTCGAGAACATCGATCACGGCCCCGCGCTCTTCGACCGATTCCATCGAGTAGAAGCGCACCGTGGCGTCCGTCACGATCCCCAGCCCCATGGTCATGCGCGGCAAGCGCAGGTCCTCGGTCCCGAGGGTGTCGACGAACGCTGGGGACAGCCGGGCATTCGGATTGCCCGGTTCATACCGGCCGCCCACCCCCTGACCAGCCCCGCGCCCGCCCGCCGGACCGCGCCGCCTGCCGCCGGCGAAGTACGGCCGATTCGAGATCGCTACCTGGGTCTCCGGGTCTCCGGCCAGGGCCTGCGCGGCGGTCGTCTGCAGCATGTTGCCCATCGGACCCAGCGACCGGCCGACGTGCGGACCGTACAGCGCCTCGCCCGTGATGTGGTTCCACAGGGTCTTCGACTCTACGTCCTGCATCACGAACAGCCCGTCGTAGAGCCCGACGTTCTCGAAACGGGGCATCGAGCCGTCGATCGTGGGCACCAGACTGGTGCCGCTGTTGCAGACCACTCAGAACGTGGCCATCCAGTCCCGTCCGGCGGCGCGCCCCTGCGCGATGTGATGGAAGACCATCTGGTCGCGCACGAGTGCGAGGGGGCCGGCCGCGGTGCGGATGACGAGGACGCGGGTGTCGCCGGCCAGCCGCCCTTCCCGCAGGGCAGTCTCCAGCGGTTCGGTGCGCTCGACGTGGAACGTCTCGAACACGCCGTTCCCGACGTTGCTGAATCGCGTGATGTCGAACCCGTCCGAGGCGGGGCCGTCGGGCAGATCGACGGGCAGGCTTCCGCGCTGCCCGGTGGAGGCAGCCGGAATCACCATGCCGGCCGCGAACACCATCAGCAGCGCCGCCGTCCGGAAGCGGGGTACATCGGTCATCGGCTCATCCTCATGTCTACGCCCGGCGCCAGTCTGTCCATCGGGGACAGCCCGGCAAGTCCCCCAAGCGCGTTCCGGGCACCGACGAAACGAGAGCGCTGCACTCGGACCCGCCCTGCGGTCCTGCTCCGGCGGGGGCTGCCGGCCGCCCGGTGATCGAGGAGAGGTCGCCAGTGTTGCGCTCGACGCGCGGCCGATCCAGTACGCAGGGCGCCTCCGCAGGTTTCATGACCGCAAGGATGCGCACGGGGCCGTCTCCGGCGCGATACAACAGCGCATAAGGGAATCGCCGCAGAAGCCGCCTGCGTATGCCGGCCTGAACGGGAGCGCCGATGTCAGGGTGCAAGGCGATGGCCGCCACGCATCGCTCGACTTCGGTAACGAATGCGCCGCCGAGGCGGGACACTCGCGCTCGTAGTAGAGCGCGGTGTCCTCCAATTCGCGCTCGGCAAGGGTGTGGAACGAGACGCCCGTCATTCCAGGCGGGCGCGGGCGTCACGGAACACCTCCGACGCGGAGCGGCCGGCGTTGCCGTTCGCGTCCCAGGCCCGATCCCGCCGTTGCGCTTCGTCGGCCCAGAGTCTGGCGTTCTCCTCGTCGGAGAGCGTCTCCAGACTGTCCAGGAGTCTCTCCGCCAGCCTCGCGCGATCCGACGGGTTCAGCCGCAGCGCCTCGGCCTCGATTTCGTGAATCGCCATGGCGCCGACTACCCCTCCTTGTCGGCGTACTGGTCGCGCAGCTTCGCGACCACCGTGGGGTCGGCGAGAGTGGTGACGTCGCCGAGCGCCTTGCCCTCCGCCACGTCGCGCAGCAGCCGGCGCATGATCTTGCCCGACCGGGTCTTCGGGAGGTCGGCCGCGAGCACGATCTCGTCGGGGCGGGCGATGGCGCCGATCTTCGTCACCACGTGCTGCTTCAGGACGCCGATGGTGCCGTCGTGGGGCGTCACCCCTTCCTTGAGGGTGACGAACGCGGCGATGCCCTGCCCCTTGATCTCGTGGGGCTTGCCGACGACGGCGGCCTCGGCGACGTCGGGGTGGTCGACGAGGGCGCTCTCGACCTCCATGGTGCCGACGCGGTGGCCCGAGACGTTGAGGACGTCGTCGACCCGGCCGAGCAGCCACAGGTAGCCGTCGTCGTCGATCTTGGCGCCGTCGCCGGTCACGTAGACGTCGGGGCCCCAGCGCCCGAAGTAGGTCTTCACGTAGCGCTCGTGGTCGCCGTAGATGGTGCGGAGCATCGACGGCCACGGGCGCTTCATGACGAGGTAGCCCCCGCCGACCTTCACCTCCTCGCCCTGCTCGTTCACCACCACCGGCTTGATGCCGGGGAAGGGGCGGGTGGCCGAGCCCGGCTTCAGGGCGACGAGGCCGGGCAGGGGGGCGACGCAGATGGCGCCGGTCTCGGTCTGCCACCAGGTGTCGACGATGGGCACGCGCGCGCCGCCGATGTTGGCGTGGTACCAGATCCACGCCTCGGGGTTGATGGGCTCGCCCACGGTGCCGAGCAGCCGCAGCGTCGACATGTCGAACTTCGCGGGGATGTCCGTCCCCCACTTCATGAACGCGCGGATGGCGGTCGGCGCGGTGTAGAACACGGTGACCCCGTAGCGCTCGACCATCTCCCAGAACCGGCCCCGGTGCGGGGTGTCGGGCGCGCCCTCGTACATGACGCAGGTCGCCCCGTTGGCGAGCGGCCCGTAGACGAGGTAGCTGTGGCCGGTGACCCAGCCGATGTCCGCGGTGCAGAAGAAGACGTCCTCTTCCTTCAGGTCGAACACCCACTTCGAGGTCGCGTAGGTGCCGACCAGGTAGCCGCCCGTGGCGTGGGCGATGCCCTTGGGCTTGCCGGTGGTGCCCGACGTGTAGAGGGTGAAGAGCAGGTCCTCCGAGTCCATCGGCTCCGGGTCGCAGCGCGGCCCGGCCTTCGCCATCAGGTCGTGGTACCAGTGGTCGCGGCCGTCCTGCATGTTGACGTCGGCGTCGAGCCCCTCGCGGTGCATCACCACCACCGACTCGACGCTGGGGGCGCCGTCGAGGGCGTCGTCGGTGATCTGCTTGAGGGGGATGACCCCGCCGCGGCGGTAGCCGCCGTCGCCGGTCACCACCACCTTGGCCTGCATGTCGTTGATGCGGTCGCGCAGCGACTCGGCGCTGAAGCCCGCGAACACGACGCTGTGCACCGCCCCGATGCGGGCGCAGGCGAGCAGGGTGATGGGCAGCTCGGGGGTCATCGGCAGGTACACCGCGACCCGGTCGCCCTTCTCGACCCCGAGGTCGCGCAGCGCGTTCGCGAACCGGTTCACGTCCTGGTAGAGGTCCCAGTAGGTGAGGGTGCGGCGGTCGCCGGGCTCGCCCTCCCAGATGAGGGCGGCCTTGTTGCGCCGGGCGGTGCGGACGTGCCGGTCGACGCAGTTCACGCTGGCGTTGATCTGCCCGCCGAGGAACCACTTGACGGTGGGCGGGGTCCACTCGCAAACGGTGTCCCACGGGCGGCTCCACTCGAGCTCGCCGGCGAACTTCGCCCAGAACCCCTCGTGGTCGCGGTCGGCCTCGTCGTAGATGCCGGGGTCGTTGGCGTTCGCCTTGGCCGCGAACTCGGCCGGCGGCTCGAATACCCGGTCTTCCTGCAGCAACGCGTCGAATCCGTCAGCCTGGGACACGGCAAGTCCTCCTGGAATTGGTCAGTGGAACGTCCGGCCGCCGCGCGGCCGGGACGCCTATTCTAGCAGCCCGCTTTGCGGCGGCCCGCCGGAGGCCGCCGCACTGATCGTCGCGTTGCGGCAGGACGCTTGCCCGGCGGTCAGTCCCAGGGATTGACGATGCCTACGCCCGCCGCCTCGAAGTCTCCGACGTTTCGCGTCGCGACACGCATGCGGTGCACCAGCGCGATTGCCGCAATCTGGCCGTCCTGCACGCCGAGCCGTCGTCCCGCCCGCTCGGCGGCGGCCGCCACGTCCCCGTAGGTTGCCGCGGCGCGCTGATCGAAGGAGCAGATCCGGCCCCGAAACCGGTCGCAAGTCGTTTCCCAGAAGCGCAGAAGGCTGGACCGCCGCCGGCCCGCGGGCAGCCGTGCGATTCCGTACCGCAATTCCGCCAGGGCTACCGTCGGGACGGCGAGCGCCGGCTCGTTGTCTTCGAGCCACGTGACGACGCGGGTCTCGGGCGCGGGTCTGGTCAGTTCCGACAGGACGTTGGTGTCCACCAGGATCACGTCAGATCCACGGGTGCCCGCGGCCGCCGATGCTCGCGGATGAAGGGCTCGATGTCCTCGCCCGGCTCGACGAGAGCGATCAGGTCGTGGGGGAATCGGGTCGCAGGCGGGGCGTCCTCGGCGGCCTGGTCGAGGATGGACCGCGCCAGGGCTTCCAGGCTGCAGCCGCGCTCCTCCGCCCGCCGTCTGAGTCGTGCCTTCGATTCGGGCGACAGGTTTCGAATCGTGATGCTGGCCATGGGGCTCCCTCCCACCCTGTCCGATGATTGCATGCAATCATCTCCGGAGCAACCTGCCGGAGCGGTCTTCTACCGCGGCCCGCCGGACTCCGGAATCCCGGCGAGCCCGACGAGGCCGCCCGTCCGCTCGAGCCCGGCATCGTCCTCCGCCCAGAGCATGCCCTCGGCCCGCTCGAGCAGCCCCCGCAGGCCGGTGCGGCGGAGGGCGGACACCGCGACCCCGCCGTGCCGGCGCGCCAGCGCATGGCCCTCGCCGTCCGCCATCCGGTCGATCTGGTTGAAGACGAGCAGCTCCGGCGCCTCGATGCCGATGTCCCCCAGCACGCGGCGGACGGCCTCGATGCGCCGCTCGCAGTCGGCCGTGGCGGCGTCGACGACGTGGAGGAGCAGGGACGCGTCGGCCAGCTCCTCGAGGGTGGCGCGGAAGGCGGTGACCAGATCGGAAGGCAGGTCGCGGATGAACCCGACCGTGTCGGTGACGATGACCTCGCGCTCGCGCGGGAAGCGGAGGCGGCGCGAGGTGGGGTCGAGGGTCGCGAACATCTGGTCGGCGACGTGCACCTCGGTGCGGGTGAGCGACCGCAGCAGGGTGCTCTTGCCCGCGTTGGTGTAGCCGACGATGGAGAGCACCGGCACCGCGCGGCGCCCCCGCCGCTGCCGCCGGTTCTCGCGCTGCGCGGCGAGCTTCTTCAGCTCGCGCTCGAGCCGGGTCACGCGGTCGCGGGTGCGCCGGCGGTCGACCTCGAGCTTGGTCTCGCCGGGGCCGCGGCCCCCGATGCCGCCGGCGAGCCGCGACAGCGACACCTCGGCGCGCTGCGCGAGGCGCGGCAGCAGGTACTTGAGCTGGGCCAGCTCGACCTGCAGCTTGCCGTCGCGGGTGGTCGCATGCTGCGCGAAGATGTCGAGGATGAGCTGGGTGCGGTCGATCACCCGCAGCTCCATGCGCTCGCCGAGGTTGCGGGCCTGGGTGGGGGTCAGGTTCTGGTCGACGATGACGAGGTCGACGTCGTCCTGGAACGCGCGGATGACGAGGTCGTCGAGCTTGCCGGCGCCGAGCACGGTCTTGGGGTCGACGCGGGGCCGGTTCTGGGTGACCTCGTCGACGATGTCGACGCCGGCCGAGTGGGCGAGCTCGCGCAGCTCGGCCACGTGGACCTGCAGCTCGCGGGCGCTGCGGCCGGCGGTGACCGAGACGAGGATGGCGCGCTCGCGGTCGCCGACCCGCTGCCCGTCGGTCTCGCGCGCGAGGGCCGCCTCGCGTTCGCGGATCCACGCCTGGAAGTCGAAGTCGATCAGGGCCGGCGGCCGGGGGTCGAGACGCTCGACGCCGGCGTTGCGGTCGCCCGGGTCGCCGTCGCCGGCGGGCCGGAGGGCGGCGGCGTGCGCGAGGGTGGGCAGGCCCTCGGGGTCCATCCCGACGGTGACCATGGCGTCGAGGCGCAGCAGCAGCAGGTCGGTGCGGTCGTCGCGCGTCAGCCCCTCGCCCGCGAGGTGGGTGTGCACGCAGCGCAGACCGCGCAGCCGGCCGCGGCCGGCGCGCAGCCGGCCCCAGTCGGGCAGCGCGATGGAGTGGGCGTCGCCCACCATCACGTGCTGGACGAGCCCGCGGCGGTCGAGCAGCACCCCGACCTGGCGGCGGATCTCGTGGCTGACCTCGGTGAGCTGCCGGGCGAGCTCCTGGGTGACGAGCCGGTCCGCGGGCACCCGGCGCCGGAACAGGCGCTCGAGCTGGCGGGTCTGGCTCGCCTTCAGTCCGTGCTTGTCGCCGAAGACTTCGATGGGGGTTGCCTCCTGTCACGGCCGCGGGTCGGCGGCGCCGGCGCTCTCTCGCGCGAAGCGCCGGTAGATCTCGCGCGCCTCGTCGAACTGGGCGAAGACGTGGGCGCGCTCCCGCTCGGCCCGCCAGCCCGGCCACTCGTCCGCCATCTCCTGCAGCCGGTCGATCCAGCGCAGGGCGTAGTCGGCCGCCGCCGCGTCCCGGATCGGCTCGTCGCCGGCGAGCAGCCACACCGGGTTGGTGAACGCCTGCACGTAGGTCACGTCCATCGGGAACCGCTCGGCGGGGGCGCCCTCGGCCCGCAGGTGGCACCAGCCGCTCTCGGTCACGCGCCGGCCCACGGTGAACGCGGCCGACCGGCCGTCGGTGCCGAGCGGCACCTCCTGCACGGCCTCGCCGTCGCACACCAGGAACACCCGGTCGAGGGGCGTGACCGACCGCACCCGGCCGGCAATCCGGACCTCGCCGCCGCCGGCCGGCAGGCTCACCTCTTCGCCCGGCATCCGGCCGTCGACGGTCAGCTCGAGCAGCGGGCCCGACGAGACGAACGCCCGCCCCGCCCGCAGCTCCTCGAGCCACGCGTCGACGTCGAGGCCGCGGTCCCCGGTATGGACGTAGGTGCGCACCGACCCCACGAGCTTCGATCGGTGGAGGTTGCTGATGGAGTCCTCGCCCCCGGTGGCGGTGATGCGCAGCCCGTTGCTCCACACCGCGTAGAGGGGGAAGAAGCCGGCCCGCGCCGCGTCCGACCACTCCACCGCGTCGGTGGTCCCGAGGGCCGCGTCGACGATGAACCCCTTGCCGCCCCCGAGGTTGCCGTCGAGGGGGTCGCTCTCGCCGCCGAACGCGTGCACGTAGCCGACGGTGGCCCCCTGCGCCTTCGCCTTCCGGAACATGTCGGTGTTGCTGGGGTAGAGGCTCTCGATGGCGGTGCCCTCGTAGCCCATCGTGAACGGCGAGATCAGGTGGTCGCGCATGCCGAACATGAAGACGTGCCCGTAGAACGGCGGCCGGTACTCCTGCCCCACGACCACCGGGTGCGCCGGCGTGGACGCCGAGTGGGCGCCGCCGCCGGGCTCGAACCACTGGTGGTCGAGGATGCGGTTGTCCTTGTTGGCGACCTGGTGGAGGACGATGTCCTGGTCCTCCGCCTCCGACATCATGACGAGGTTCTCGAGCGAGTTGTGCAGGTTGCCGCCGTAGTTGCCGTGCACGTGGGTCGACGCGCTGACCCAGCCGGCCGCGGCCATGTCCGTCATCCGCTCGAGCTCGACCGTCAGCTCGGTCGTCCCGCCGGCCGCGACCTCGGCCGTCGCGGCGGCGGGGTGGAACTCGAAGCCCTTGACCACGGTCAGCTCCACCCGCCCCGCCGGCACCTCGACGGTGAACGCGCCCGCGTGGTGGAAGACGTGGTCGCCGCGTGCGCTCAGCCGCGCGTAGGCGTCGGCGGGGGCGTAGGACTTCCCGTCCGCGGCGGTCAGGTGGACCCGCGAGCCGGTGGTCTCGCCGGTGTCCGCGGCGCGGGTGCGGACCGAGAGCGTGCCCATGGGCCGCCGCCAACGGCGCTCGGTGATCTCCACCGTCCGCAATGCGCCGCCGTGGGTCTCGAGGAGGGCGAGCCGCGGCAGGCCGCCCTCGTTGGTGACGAACGCGATCCACTCGTCGTCGGGCGACCAGCGGGGATGGAAGGCGTCGTGCTCGAAGAACGTCAGCTTGTAGGGCTCGCCGCCCACCGTGGGCTGCACGTACAGGTTGTTGAACTGGTCGGCCGCGCCCCGCGTCGACGAGTAGACGAAGCGCCGCCCGTCGCTCGCGACGTCGGGCCGGGTCCGGTACAGCGTCTGCTCGCGCAGCACCGTCACCGCGTCGACGATGCCGCCGGGGGCGGCGGGCACGCGCAGGACGTTGCCCGAGCCGAGGGGGATGTCGCGGTTCGACACCAGCAGCAGCTCGTCGCTCTCGGTGCTCTCGGGTCCCGCGGGGAGCCACGCCGGGGTCAGGTGCATGTCCCACGGGCCGAAGTAGAGCCGGTTGGCGGGGTAGGCGTGATCGGTGGTGATCGGCATCTCGTCGCCGGCCCACCGGCCGTCCTCGACCGGCCGCACCGCGACGTTGAAGTAGCCGTTGGGGCGGGTCGACACGTAGGCGATGCGGTCGCCGTCGGGCGAGAACGTCGGGTCCGCGTAGACGTGGCCGTCGTCGGTCAGGGCCCGGGTCTCGCCGGTGGCCACCTCCAGCAGCTCGAGCTGCACCCGGTCGCCGTCGTGGTCGGCGGTGTAGACGATCCACCGGCCGTCGGGCGACCAGTCGGGCGACGAGTGGTAGGCGTCGGGGCTGTAGGTCAGCTCCTCGGCCACCCCGGTGTCGGGGTCCACCCGCCAGATCGACCCGCTCATCGCCACCGCGATCGACTCGCCGTCCGGCGCCCAGCTCGGCGCCCACGGGGTCGAGCTCGGGGCGGGCGGGAAGTAGAAGTTGTGCATGTAGTTCCCGCCGTGGCGCGACGCGGGGTAGCGCCCCGCCTGGGCGTGCGCGTCGACCGCGCCCGCGGCCACCGCCGCGGCGAGCATACCGGTGAACAGGGCTCGTCTCATGGCGTTCCTCACTGCCAGCCCGCCCGCAGGGCCTCGCGGTCGACCGCCTCTCCGCTCAGGTAGACGTCGGCGATCTGCCGGGTGTTCGCGATGCCGAACATCGGGTTGGCGTCGAGCACCACGAAGTCGGCGCGCCGGCCCGCCTCGAGCAGGCCGGTGTCGGCGCCGAGCACCTCGGCCGACGCGCTGGTGGCGATGCGGATGGCGTCGGCCGGCGAGATCCCCGCCTCGACGAACAGCTCGAGCTCGCGGTGCTCCATGAAGCCCGGCACGTGGTCCTGCACGCCGGTGTCGGCGCCGAGCACGAGGCGGGCGCCGGCGGCGGCGAGCTTCCGCAGGCTGCCCTCCATCGCCGCCCACGACCCGGCCGCCCGCGCCGCCGCCTCCGGCGTGCGGCTCTCGAACGACGCGCGGATGCGCGCCAGGACGTCGCCGGCCACCGACTCGAGCAGCAGCGGGTGCTCGACCCACGCCGGGGGCTCGACGTGCCGGCCGCGCTCGGAGATGCTGAGGTTCGGCATGACGAACACGTCGTTCTCGACGACGGCGGCCACCAGCGCGTCGTCCATCTCGAGGTCGCGCGGCAGGTGGGCGAACCCGTCCGCGCCGGCGTCGACGAGGGCGCGGGCGTCGTCGAGGTAGTAGACGTGGGCGATGACCCGCAGGCCGCGCTCGTGCGCGGCCGCGATTATCGGCTCGTAGAGGTCCGGCGTGAGCTTCTCGACCGAGCCGCCCCGGTCGTCGACCCAGATCTTGACGAAGTCGGCGGCGGTGGCCGCGATCTCGTCGACGGCGGCGCGCGCCTCCTCGGGGGTGGACACCCCGAGCGCGGTCGGCCGCATGGTCGCGGCCCCCGGCCCCGCGTTCGGCCGCGCGATGCCCCGGAACGCGGTGTGCAGCCGCGCCCCGCCCAGCGTGCCCGCCTCCTGCTCGGCCCGGATCTCGAACGCCAGCTCGCCGGGGTCGGTCCCCATCGAGACGATGGTGCCGACGCCGTGGTACGCATACCGGTGGAGCTGGTCGATCAGGTTCTCGCGGGTGTAGTTCGCGTAGTCGTAGCTGAGGCCCTGCTGGAACCCGACGTGCCCGTGCAGGTCGACGAGGGCCGGCATGACCGTCTTGCCGGCGAGGTCGACCACCGTCGCGTCCTCGGGCACCGGCACGTTGGCGGCCCGGCCGACCGCGGCGATGCGCCCTTCGTCGACCACGAGCACGCCGCCCCCGATGGGCGGGCCGCCGTCTCCGGTGATGAGGGTCGCCCCCTGGTAGGCGACGACCGTGCTCGCCGGGGCTTCGGGAGCCTCGCCGCCGCAACCCGCGGCGGCGAGGGCGAGGACGACGAGAGTCGGGACAAGGCGAATGGTCATCTGCATGCAGGCCCGGAGCGGCGTGGCCATCGATGCGATCGTCTCGGCGAACCGCACCGGAGTCGGATTATAGCGCCACGCGAGCTCACCCCCGCCCGGGAGAGGTACGGTCCGTTTGTCGACTCGTGGCTGGCTTCATGCGGGGCGAACCCGGGCGTCGGCCTGTCTCCGCGGGGGTCCGCGGCCCTCGACGCGTGGGCGGCTTCATGCGGGAGACGAGACTGGGCGTTGCCTGACGCGGCTCACGATGGCCGCGGTGCCTGTCCCGGCGGGTCCTGCCGGGCGCGGAAGCCGGCAATGAACCCTTCGACGGTGCCTTCGAGCTTGGCCAGTCTCTCGCGAACGGCCGCGAGGTCGCGATGGAGCATCGCGTGTGAGGCGACGATGGCCACGACCACCGTGAGGAATCCGATCCACTGGTTCTCCATCCAGGCTGCTTCCTTCAGTCGGCCGTACGCCACCGATGGGCCGTCAAGGCGATCCTTGGGCGAAGGCGAATGCTCTCACCAACGTGCACTTCTCGGTGGCGTCGCCCTATGGAACCGTCTCAGCGTCTCTAGACCCTCTTCGACCCGGTCGAGGCGCTGTTCAACCCGGCCGAGGGCGACCTCGACGGCGCGCAGGTGGGTGTCGAGGTCGTCGATGCGGGCGTTCATGGCCCGCAAGTCGGCGCGAATGTCCCGGATATCGGCCCGGATATCGCCCGACAGCGTGACGACGACGGCGATCACGGCCACCGCGGACCCCAGGATGGCCGTGATGAGCGCGACGCCGGTACCGATGACCCACTTCGTGTCGTTGGTCACACAGCCAGTCTACCACGGTCCACTCGGGCGTGCCCGCGACGGGCGGCGGTCCCGGATCAGCGCAGCAGGTCGAAGAGGTAGCTGTACTTGACGGTGATCGTCCGCCCTGCGCCGGGGGGAATGTACTGGCGGCCGTCGAGCCCCCGGCCGAGGCCCTGGATGTCGTTGTAGACGACGAAGAGCCCGGTGTTGGCGTCCGAGAGCAGGCCGAACCGCAGGTTCGACGACCAGAGGTCGGCGCGGTCGTTGTACTGGACGAGGGCCTGGAAGAACATGCGGGTGTTGAAGGAGTACGACGTGCGCAGGCGGATGAGGTTGGTGGTGAAGTCGCCGCCCGGCAGCCGCAGGGCGTTGTAGCTCCACTCCAGCATCGCGTTGAACGTCTCGCCGGCGCGGGCGGCGACGGACGGCGTGATCGTCACCCGGTCGCCGCCGAACAGTCCGCCGACGATGCTGTTGACGTTGAAGCTGATCGGCGCCCCCAGGTTCGTGTTGCCGGCGATCTGGGCTTCGCTGTGGTCGTACTTGCCCGGCGGGACCCAGACGCCGGGGAAGATCTCGAACGGGTGGAACACGCCCTCGCGGGTGACGTTCACCCCGGTGTGGATCTCGTAGCCGTTGCGCCACTCGATGTGGTTGTCGATGTGGGTGAACTGCGTCTCCTGGACGCCGCTGGCGAAGTCGAAGATCGTGTAGTGCGAGACGTGGGGCCGAAACTCGTGGACGCCCCCGAAGTTCTCGGGGCGCCACGTCGTGAACACGCTGCCGTTCATGCGCCGGTAGCTCCGGCGGGCGAGGAAGCCGACCTCGGGGTTGAAGTCGGGCGCGACCTCGGTGAAGCCGAGGCTGAGGCGGGCGCGCTCGGACTGGTGCTGGGCGCTGAGCCCGTAGGCGTGCGAGCCGCCCGGCGCGGCCGACGTCAGGTCGTCGACGGCGCCGCTGTCCGCCATGAAGCCGCTCACCGTGCCGCCCTGCCCGATGCCCCAACGCCCGTCGAGGGCGACGGTCCGGTTGCCGTCGTCGCCCACCGCGAGATCGCCGGTCCCGTTCCGGGTGACGACCATGGCGCCGACGTTGGACCGGTTGGCGAGGTCCTGCCGCACGCGGGCGACGGTGAAGTTCTGGCCCGGGGTCGCGCCCTCGTCGCCCGGCCCCCCGACCGACGCGGTCTGCATGTTGAGCAGTCCGATGTTGGTGTTGCTGCCCACCTTGCCCGACAGCCGCCCCCCGCCGATGATGGGAATCTGCTCGCCGCTCTCGCCGAGCCCGATGCGGCGGCTGAAGAACACGTCGACCGCGCCCGGCTGGCCGACCGAGAACAGGCCCGCGTTCTCGAGGAAGAAGGGCCGCTTCTCGGGGAAGAACAGCGTGAAGCGGTCGAGGTTGACCTGCTCGTCGTCGACCTCGACCTGCGCGAAGTCGGTGTTGGCGGTCAGGTCGAGGGTCATGCTGGGGGTGATGCTGTACTTCAGGTCCGCCCCCAGGTCCCCGGTGTTCGAGCGGCTTCGAGTCTCGGTGCGGCGCAGGGTCGAGCCGAGGAGATAGGGCGTGAGCTGCAGGTTGCGCTGGGGCGGCGCCGCGATGTTCTGGAGCTCGCCGGCCAGCGAGAGGCGGTTGAGGTTGAACTGCCGCGGCAGGGGCGACCAGTACACCTGCTCGTTGTTGAACCGGATGTTCCGCTGGAAGTTCAAGCCCCAGGTCTGCACCTCGTTCGTCGGGTAACGCAGGGTCCGGAATGGAATCGCGATCTCGGCCGTCCATCCGATGTCGCTCACGCGGGTGACCACCTCCCACGCGCCGTCCCAGTTGACGTTGAGGCCGCCCCCCGAGCCGCGCTGCTGGCGGCTGTTGCTGGGGCGCCCGCTGCCCCCGCCCCCGAAGCGGCCGCTGCCCGAGCCCTCGTTGGTGAGCTGCGCGTCGTACTCGATGCCGGCGGGGTTGGTGCCGAAGACGAACCCGTTCTGGCCGTCCAGGTAGGTGTCGAGGATGACCCGGAAGCTGTCGGTCTCGGTCAGCTCGGAGTCGCGGCGGCTGTCGGCGACGATGATGGTGCCCGGGTCGTCGGTGTAGCAGACCACCCCGAAGTAGATGGTGTCGTCGTCGTAGACGATGCGGACCTCGGTGCGCTCCGAGGCGGGCTGGCCCTCGAAGGGCCGGCTCTGCACGAAGCCGGTGGCGAGCATCGCCCGGTCGTAGGCGGGGTCGCCGAGGACGTCGCCGTCCACCGCCGGCGGGCTCTCGACGCCGAGGGCGCGGACCAGCGGGAACCCCGCCGGGGTCAGCTCGCGCGACTCGATCAGCCGCAGGCCCGCGGTCTGGGGCTCGGACTGGGCCCCGGCCAGCGGTGGCGGAGCGAGCCACGACAGGCCGAGGGCCGCGATGAAGGTCGGGACGCAACGAGGGCGGAGCAGGGTGCCAGTCAAGAATCGTGTTCTCCCGCTCCCGGCCAGGGCGATCTGACCAGCGAGCCTGTCGGAGGGCGTCGTGACGCAACCGCGCACGAGACGGCTGGGTCCGAACCTTGTGACGCAACCGCGCACGAGACGGCTGGGTCCGAACCTTGTTCCCGACGTTGTCGGTCGTGCATCGACACCGTGGAGTGTATTACGGCCCTCCGGCCGGTGCCGTTTATCCGGCACGAGACTTGGCCCGCCCACCGTCGCCTGCGGCTCCGCCGGGCGCCCGGCCAGCGCTCCAGGAGTCGCGCCGTTCCACGGCGCAGACCCCTGGGCGAGTCTCAGGGCGCGGCCGTTTTCGCGTAGTACCGTACGCCGGACACGCCCTCGAAGTCGGAGTCCTGGGTCCACAGCGTCGCACGGTTGGCTTGAGCGGTTGCCAGGATGATGGCGTCGCCCATCGCGAGGCCGCGCTCGTGCGCGAGCCACGCCGCTTCCAGGGCCAGCGTTGGAGACAGGGCGATCTCCCGTCCCCGGCGCATCGCCGCGGCCGCCTGGACCGCGTCGTCTTCCCCCCGTTCGCGCAGGACGACCCGGAAGACCTCGTAGAGACTGATGGTCGGGACGAGAAGCCGACTCGGATCGCCGAGCGGCGCCGCGAAATGGTGTGCGTTGGGTCCGCCGGCGAGGTACTCGAGCCAGCCGGAGGAATCGACGACGTGCAGCCCGTCCATCGGCCGGGTTCAGGACGGGCGGTCGGGTTCGCGCTCGAGGCGCGTATCGATGCCGGCGAGCCAGCCTCGCATCTCGCGGATGTCGCGCACCGGCACGAGCTCGATGCGGTCCCTGTACTGAACGACCTGGAGTCGCTGGCCCGCTACCAGGCCGAGAGACTCCCGCACCGCCTTGGGAATGACCACCTGGAACTTCGGGGAGATTTTTACCTGGTCCATGACGCGTTGCCCGGATGACGCATTGCCGAGTATCGATCCACGAATCGCAATACGTGTCTAGCAGTCTAGCACGCCCGCTCTGGACCCGACCGGAGCCCCCGGAGCCCCCGGAGCCCACGTCGTACCCGGTCGAACACCGCGGGCCTCCAGCCGCCCTCCGCGCGGGCAGGCCTCGGAGGTTGGCTCCCGCGGGCCGAGGGCGTACCATTAGGGGTCGGCGCGCTCCGCGAGCCGCGTCGCCGATGGAAGGAGACTGAAATGAGCACGGCATGTCGCACAGCCTGCGCCGCGGTGGTCCTGGCCGCGGTCGCCGCCCTCGGCGCCGCGCCGGCGGAGGCGCAGCCCTACGCCGGTCCCCGGACGCCGGACGGCCAGCCCGACATCCAGGGCGTCTGGACCAACTTCGACTCCACTCCGTTCGAGGCGCCCGACGAGGCGGACATCGAGCGGCTGGCCCCGCTGGCCGCGTGGTTCCCCGGCAGCAACCAGCCCCAGCGCATGCCGGCGATGCCCCAGTCCGTCGAGGACCGGGCCCGGCCCCCGCAGGGCCCGTGGGGCGACGGCCCCGGCGACGCCCTGCGCAACCAGCGGCGCCGGTCGATGATCGTCGATCCGCCCAACGGCCGGCTCCCGGTGCGGGACGAGGCGCGGGCCATCCGCGACCACAACCTCATCAACCTGACCGACTCGTGGCTGAACCACACCCCGTGGGAGCGGTGCATCACCCGCGGCGTGCCGGGGGGCATCTTCCCGCCGGGCTACGGGGCGGGGTATCAGATCCTGCAGATTCCCGGCCACGTGGTGCTCTTCTACGAGATGATCCACGAGGCCCGCATCATCCCCGTGGACGACAGCCCCCACCTGCCCGACAGCATCCGCCAGTGGAACGGCGATGCCCGCGGCCGCTGGGAGGGCGACACCCTGGTCGTCGAGACCACGAACTACAACCACCAGGGCACCATCGGCACCAACATCGCGACCCGCGGCGTGCGCGGCATTCCCCAGAGCGAGAACCTGCGGGTGGTCGAGCGGTTCACGCGGAGCGACGACGACACCATCAGCTACGAGGTGACCGTCGACGACAACACCGTGTTCACCGCGCCGTGGACGGTGGCCATGCCCCTCAACCGGGACACCACCTACCAGCTCTTCGAGTACGCCTGCCACGAGGGCAACTACGGGCTCGAGAACAGCCTGCGGGCGGGCCGGGCCGAGGACGCGGCGGCGGCGCAAACACAGCAGTGACGGCGTTCATCGAGCTCCCGTAGTCGGGCCGGAAGGGGACCTGCGCCCGGTGCCCTTCCGCCGCCCGGACGTCTCCGGTCGCCGCCGGTCCCGGCGGCGCTACGTCCCGATCCGCTCGTGTAGGATCCCCGCGTGACTCACGACTACGTCATCGTCGGCGCGGGCACCGCCGGCTGCGTGCTCGCCAACCGGCTGTCGGCCGACCCCGCCGTCAGCGTGCTGCTGCTCGAGGCGGGGGGCAAGGACGACTACTTCTGGATCGACATCCCCGTCGGCTACCTCTACACCATCGGCAACCCCCGCACCGACTGGTGCTACCGCATCGAGCCCGACCCCGGGCTCAACGGCCGGACCATCCTCTACGCCCGCGGCCGCGTCCTCGGCGGCTGCTCCTCGATCAACGCGATGATCTACATGCGGGGGCAGCGGAGCGACTACGACCACTGGGCGTCGCTCGGCAACCGCGGCTGGGGGTGGGACGACGTGCTGCCGGTGTTCATGCGGTCGGAGGACTACCAGCACGGCGCCGACGAGTGCCACGGGGTCGGCGGCGAGATGCGGGTCGAGGAGCGCCGGGTGAGCTGGGAGATTCTCGACGCGTGGCGCGACGCGGCCGAGGAGTGCGGCATCCCCAAGATCGCCGAGTTCAACCGGGGCGACAACTTCGGCAACGCCTACTTCCAGATGAACCAGCGCGCCGGCCGGCGCTGGAGCGGCACCAAGGCGTACCTGCGGCCGGTCATGCACCGGCCCAACCTGACCGTGCGCACCGGCGCGCAGGTACGGCGCATCGCGGTCGAGCCGGGCGACGGGGGCCGCGCGCGACGGGGATAGAGCTGGTGACGGGCGAGCGGCTCTCGGCGCGGCGCGAGGTCATCCTGGCCGCCGGGGCCATCGGCTCGCCGCAGATCCTGCAGCTCTCGGGCGTCGGCCCCGGCGCGCTGCTGCAGGCGCACGGCATCGAGGTCGTTCGCGACCTCGCCGGGGTGGGGGAGAACCTGCACGACCACCTGCAGATCCGCACCATCTTCAAGGTGAGGAACACCGTCACCCTGAACCTGCGGGTGAACTCGCTCTTCGGCAAGGCGGCGATGGGGCTCGAGTACCTGCTGTTCAAGACCGGCCCGCTGACGATGCCCCCGTCGCAGCTCGGGGCGTTCGCGCGCAGCGACCCCTCGCGGGCGTCGGCCAACATGGAGTGGCACGTGCAGCCGCTGTCGCTCGACAAGTTCGGCGACCCGCTGCACCGGTTCAACGCGATCACGCCGTCGGTCGCCAACCTCCAGCCGACGAGCCGCGGGCACGTCCGCATCAAGGCCCCGGACCCGCTTCAGGCCCCGGCCATCACCCTCAACTACCTGTCCACCGACGAGGACCTCGGGGTCGCGGTGGCCGGCCTGCGGTTCACGCGGCGCATCATGGCCGCCAAGGCCCTGGCCCGGTTCGAGCCCGAGGAGTGGAAGCCGGGCCCGGACGTCGAGAGCGACGAGGCGCTGGCCGCCGCCGCCCGGGACCTCGGCACGACGATCTTCCATCCCGTCGGGACGTGCAGGATGGGGAGCGATCCTCTCGCCGTCGTCGACGACCGGCTCGCGGTGCACGGCGTCGAGGGGCTGCGGGTCATCGACGCCTCGGTCATGCCGCGCATCACGTCGGGCAACACCAACGCGCCCACGGTGATGATTGCCGAGAAGGGGGCGGAGTTCGTGCTGGAGGATGCGGCGGGGTGACGGCATGAGATGGCCACGGCGATCTGGACGGCCGTCCGGCGAGCGCGGAATGAGACCCTGCCTCGCATCCTCGCTCGAATGTGACGGCGACCGCCACCCACGGCTCTCGCCTCCGGCAGCTCGCGTTTCGCAAGGCCGGTCGCCCGACCGTGCATCCTCCGTGAAGGTGCTTGCGTGAGCTTGACGGTCGTCCAGGTCGACGCCTTCACCCGCGAGCCCTTCGGCGGGAATCCGGCCGCCGTCTGCGTGCTGCCGCGGCCGGTCGATCCGGCGTGGATGCAGCGGGTCGCCCGCGAGATGAACCTGTCGGAGACGGCGTTCCTGGTGGGCCGCGGGTCGGGCGGGTACGACCTCCGGTGGTTCACCCCGGCCGTCGAGGTGGACCTGTGCGGCCACGCGACGCTGGCCTCAGCCCACGTTCTGTGGGAGGACGGCCACCTCGCGCCGAACGCCCCCGCCGTCTTCCACACCCGCTCGGGCCGGCTGTCGGCGGTGCGCCGCGGCGATTGGATCGAGATGGACTTCCCGGCCGAGCCAGCCGAGTCGGTGCCGGCGCCCGAGGGGCTGGCCGAAGCGCTCGGCGCCGAGCCGGTCCATTTCGGCCGGAACCGCTTCGACTGCCTCGTCGAGGTGGACTCCGAGGAGACGGTGCGGGGGCTCGCGCCCGACATCCGCGGTCTCGCCGCGCTGCCGGTTCGCGGCGTCATCGTGACCGCGCGTGGCGAGACGGCGGAATTCGACTTCGTGTCGCGCTTCTTCGCCCCGCGGGCCGGGGTCGACGAGGACCCCGTCACCGGGTCCGCGCACTGCTGCCTCGGTCCCTACTGGCGCGGCCGGCTCGGCCGCGACGCGTTCACGGCGTGGCAGGCGTCCGCGCGCGGCGGGGTGGTCAAGGTGACGGTGGAGGGCGACCGCGTCCTGCTGTCGGGGCAAGCGGTCACCGTCCTGCGCGGCGAGCTGCTGGCGTGACGCGGTCCCCCCCAACGCGAGCTGAGCGGCCACCGCGAGGCTTGACCCGATCGTTTCGAAAGATGGAGCATTTCCACGCCCACCACTTCGCCTGATTCGTTGTAGTCGAGCGATACGCCGGGCGATACTTCCCTGGAATCGACGATGCCGGAGTCGTCGATGCGCAAGTAGAGCGCATCGGCTCCCTTGTCGACATGCAGCTTCATGGTTTCTTCCTCAGGCTTCAGAGAAGCTACGCGGCCACCTCTTCCAGCAGCGGCGGCTTGAAGCCTCGTCGCGACGTTGCTCTCCTGGATCGTCGCATCTTCCGCGACGGCCGGCGAGTCGGTCGCCCACCGCTCACGGTCCCAGCGCGGTGACCGGGACGACTCCCACGCCGTCGGGGCGCCGGTAGCCGTATCCGGTTGCCACGATGACCCCGAGGCTCGAAGGCGCGCCGCAAGCGGCTTGATCCACGCGGCCGGCGAACTTCAACAGGTTGCGCGCTCCCTCGTCGACGCGGCCGGCGCCGAGCTTGATCTCGAACGCGGCCCAGCGCCCGTCCGCCGCCTGCACGATGACATCCACCTCCAGGCCGGTGTTGTCACGATAATGCAGCACCTCGGCATCGTTCGCCTGCGCGTAGATGCGCAGGTCGCGCACGACCAGCGATTCGAAGAGCAGCCCCAGCAGGTTGAGGTCCTTCAGCAGTCGATCCGGAGCGGCGCGCAGTGCCGACACCGCGAGGGACGGGTCGACGAAGTGCCGTTTGGGCGTACTGCGCAGCCTCGCCCGCGACCGGAGATGCGCCGTCCAGGCCGGCTGGTCTTCGACGATCATGAGGCGCGCGAGCGCCGACAGATAGGCTTGGGCGGTGTGGGTCTTCAGCGGGGTGTCCGTTCCCCCGGCGTCGGCCGCCATGGTCGTGAGGCTGGCCTGGGTCGCTACGTTCCGGGCCAGCGACCGGAGCAGGCGGCCGATCCTTTCCGGATCCCGGCGCCCGCCGTCCACGCGCGGGACGTCGACCCGGCGGATCTCGTCGAGGTAGTCCAGGTTGGCCCGCCGGGCCTCCGCCAGGGTCAGGCCGGGGTCGAGGTGCCCGGGCCAGCCGCCGGCCGCGATCCACTCCGCCACATGCCGGACCGTGTGTCCGGTCGCCGGGCTGCGGGGCGGCGCCCCGTCCAGAAGCGCCCGCACGGCGACGGCACCGGTCGCATGGCCGGTCTCGAACAACGACATGGGGCGCATCCGCAGCCGCGTCAGACGGCCGGCGCCGCTGTGCCTGGTGACGTCGTCGGCCGGGACGGCCGATCCGGTCAGGATGAACTGACCCGGCCGGCCGCGATCGTCCACCGCCCGGCGGACGTGGTTCCAGATGGACGGCTCGGTCTGCCACTCGTCGATCAGGCGCGGCGTGTCGCCGGCGAGGACGAGAGCGGGGTCGACGCCGACGGCGAGCCGCGCCTCCTCGTCGACGTCCAGCAGCACCTCGCTCGCCGCCATCCGCCGCCCGGTGACGGTCTTGCCGCAGGCCTTCGGACCCTCGATCACGACGGCGCCCGTCGACGCGAGCCGCAGGGCGAGCTCCTGGTCCACGACGCGGGGTCGATAGGTCACGGTGCAGCCGAGAGTGGTCAGGGGTGCGGCGACCTCGTTCAATAGCAGGGCATGGTACCCGGCCAGGGGCGGGATTGCAACGTTTTCAGGGGCGGGATTGCAACGCAGTCAGGGGCGGGATTGCAACGCAGTCAGGGGCGGAAATGTAACGACCTTCGACGCTGAGGCCCGGCCGTCGGAGGAGCCGGTTCCATCCGGGATCCTCGCGCCGCAGGAGGGCCGCGCGATGAGAATCACACCGCGACGCCGGCCCTCGCTTGGCCGATGATGCGGACGGCCAAGTCGGCGCCGGCCGTCGATGCCCGGGCGGCGTCGAGGGGCGTACGCCCGCCGAGCAGGAGGTGCGGCCGGTTGAGAAACCGCACCATTGCCGAGTCGTCGTCGGCCCAGCACCGGGGGCTCCGTCGTCTCACTGGCAAGCGCCCTGTCCGTCACCGTGTCCTCCGCGAACGTCTTGGGGCGGCCGAAAGACAAACCAAGCGTCGGTGGCAGAACCTCCAGTCTGAGCCTCGCCCTGTCGGACCCCCGCCTACCGCCCGAACTTCGCCTTCGCCTCCTGCCGCCGCGCGTGCAGGATCGGCTCGGTGTAGCCGTTCGGCTGCTCGCGGCCCTTGAAGATGAGGTCGCAGGCGGCCTGGAACGCCACGCTCGAGTCGAAGTCGGGGGCCATGGGCCGGTAGGCGGGGTCGCCGGCGTTCTGGCCGTCGACGACGGCGGCCATGCGCTGCAGGGTCTCGCGCACCTGGGCCTCGGTGCAGACGCCGTGGTGCAGCCAGTTGCAGATGTGCTGGCTGGAGATGCGCAGGGTGGCGCGGTCCTCCATGAGGCCGACGTCGTTGATGTCGGGGACCTTCGAGCAGCCGATGCCCTGCTCGACCCAGCGCACGACGTAGCCGAGGATGCCCTGGGCGTTGTTGTCGAGCTCCTGCTGGATCTCCTCCGCCGACCAGTTCGGGGACTCCTCGCGGGGAATGGTGAGGATGCGGTCGAGGTCGGCGCGCGGGCGCGACTTCAGGGCCTCCTGGCGCTCGTTGACGTCGACCTTGTGGTAGTGGGTGGCGTGCAGGGTGGCGGCGGTGGGCGACGGCACCCAGGCGGTGTTGGCGCCGGCCTCGGGGTGGCCGATCTTGGCCTCGAGCATCGCCGCCATAAGGTCGGGCATGGCCCACATGCCCTTGCCGATCTGGGCGTGGCCGGGCAGGCCGCACTCGAGGCCGACGTCCACGTTGTAGTCCTCGTAGGTGGTCATCCACGGGGCCGACTTCATCTCCGCCTTGCGGATCATGGGGCCCGACTCCATGGCGGTGTGCATCTCGTCGCCGGTGCGGTCGAGGAACCCGGTGTTGATGAAGAACACCCGCTCCTTGGCGGCGCGGATGCACTCCTTGAGGTTGACGGTGGTCCGCCGCTCCTCGTCCATGATGCCGATCTTCAGGGTGTGGCGGTCGAGCCCCAGGATGTCCTCGACCTGGGCGAGGGTCCGGTCGCAGAAGGCGACCTCCTCGGGGCCGTGCATCTTCGGCTTGACGATGTAGACGGATCCGGCGCGGCTGTTCTTCCGGTTCTGGAGGTCGTGGACGGCGATGACGGTCGAGATCATCGCGTCGAGCAGGCCCTCGGGGGCCTCGTTGCCGTCGCGGTCGAGGACGGCGGGGTTGGTCATGAGGTGGCCGACGTTGCGGATGAGCATCAGGCTGGTGCCCTTGAGCGTCGTCTCCGACCCGTCGGGTGCGGTGTAGGTGCGGTCGGCGTTCAGGGCGCGGTCAACCAGGCGGCCGCCCTTCTCGAACCGGTCGGTGAGGTCGCCCTTCAGGAGGCCGAGCCAGTTGCGGTAGGCGACCACCTTGTCCTCGGCGTCGACGGTGGAGACCGAGTCCTCGAGGTCCATGATCGTGGTCGTCGCGGCCTCGAGGACGACGTCCTTGACGCCGGCCTTGTCGTCGCGGCCCACGGCGTGGGCGCGGTCGATCACGATGTCGATGTGGAGGTCGTTGTTCTTCAGCAGGACGGACGACGGCGCGCCCGCCTCTCCGCGGTGTCCCGCGAACCGCGACGGGTCGGCGAGGCCGGTGGTGCGTCCGTCCTCCAGCGTGGCCGCGAGGGCGCCGTCCGCGACCGCGTAGGCGGTGACGTCGGCGTGGCTGCCCGCCGCGAGGGGCGCGGCCTGGTCGAGGAACCCGCGCACGTGGGCGATCACCCGGTCGCCGCGCACCTTGTTGTACGCGGCCGTCCGCTCCGCGCCGTCGTCCTCGGGAATCGCGTCGGTGCCGTAGAAGGCGTCGTAGAGGCTGCCCCAACGCGCGTTGGCGGCGTTGAGGGCATAGCGGGGGTTGGTGACGGGGACGACGAGCTGGGGGCCGGCGATGGTCGAGATCTCGGGGTCGAGGTTGGCGGTCTCGGCCGAGAAGTCGTCGCCCTCGGGCACGAGGTAGCCGATCTCCTGGAGCACTGCCTTGTACTCTGCGAGGTCGATGGGCTGGTCGCGGTTCTCGCGGTACCAGGCGTCGATGCGCCGCTGCAGCTCGTCGCGGGTGTCGAGCAGCTCGCGGTTGCGCGGCGCGAGGTCGTGCACGAGGCGGTCGAAGCCGGACCAGAAGGCCTCGGCGGCGATGCCCGTGCCCGGCAGTGCCTCGTCGTTGATGAAGTCGTACAGCGCCTTGTCGACCTGGAGGCCTCCCGCGTTCACCCGGTCCGTCATCTGCTTTTCCTCTGCTTCCGTTGGTTGTCGAGTGTCCATGGCGAACGCCCGCAAGGGGTTCGCAGGGGCAAGATCTTATCGGATCGCCGCCCCTCCGGTTCGGCCGGCGCGACGACGGGCGGAGCCGGCGGCGAAACCGGGTCCCGCGCGGCCCGGACGGCGGCAGGGCGGCACGAGCCCCGTTCGCGCCGGCGGCTCGCAGATGCCGTGGGGCCGATCCCGTGGACTGCAGCGGGGCGCCACGGGCCGGCTCCCTCGGCGTATGATTCCGGTCATGGAGCGCATCGATCTGAACGCCGACGTCGGCGAGTCGTTCGGCCCCTACGTCATCGGCAACGACGAGCGGATGTTCCGGCACGTGACGTCCGCCAACATCGCCTGCGGATCGCACGGCGGCGACCCGTCGGTCATGCGCCGGACCGTGCGTCTCGCGGTCGCCCGCGGGGTGAGCCCGGGGGCGCATCCGGGATACGCGGACCTGATGGGGTTCGGCCGGCGGGACATCGCCATGGCCCCGCAGGAGCTCGAGGACCTCGTCGTGTACCAGATCGGGGCCCTCATGGGGATGGCGGCGGTCGAGGGGACCCGGCTCGCCCACGTCAAGCCTCACGGCGCGTTGTACAACCGGGCGGCCCGCGACCGGCCGCTGGCCGACGCGATAGCGCGGGCGGTGCGCGCGGTCGACCCTCGGCTGATCCTGTTCGGCGGCGCGGGGTCCTGCCTCGTCGAGGCCGGCGACGCGCTCGGGTTGCAGACGGCGGCCGAGGTGTTCGCGGACCGCGCCTACCGCGCAGACGGCTCACTGGTGCCGAGGCGCGAGGCGGGCGCGGTGATCACCGATCCCGCGGCGGTGGCGGAGCGGGCGCTCCGCCTGGTGCAGAGCGGAGAGGTCGCGACCGTCACCGGGGAGGTCATCGAGCTGCGCCGCGACACGATCTGCCTGCACGGCGACACCCCCGGTGCCGGGGACCTCGCGGCGGCGGTGCGGGCGCGGCTGGAGGGCGCTGGCGTTCGGCTCGCGGCAGTCGGGTCAGAGGGTTGACAGGGCGACGGTGGAGCTTCCCCACGACCTCGTCACGGGTCATCCGGTCTGCAGGCGATACGCCGGCAATACCCGAACGCCTACGAGAAATGGTCTGGCGAGGAAGACGAGCGATTGCGCCAACAGCACGGCCAGGGCCGGGACATTCCGGAACTCGCCGCGCTCTTTGGCCGTCACCCGGTGCAATCCGGTCGCGGTTGACCAAGCTCGGCCTGGAGCCCTCGGCGCGGTAGGCGCGGCGGTGCGCCCGGCCGTCAGTGCACGGTGTACGGCTCGGTCAGCGCGAACTCCGCGATCTCGGCGTCGAACGTCGCGCCGTCCGCCGTCACCATCTGGTAGGTGCCTCGCATCGACCCGAACGGCGTCGAGAGCGGGCAGCCCGACGAGTACTCGAACGACTGTCCCGGAGAGAGCGTCGGCTGGTGCCCGACGACGCCGGGTCCCCGCACCTGCTCCACCTCGTTCGACCCGTTGGTGATGATCCAGTGCCGGCTGACCAGTTGCACGGTCTCGGGGCCCTCGTTGGTGATCCGGATGGTGTAGGTGAAGAACCACCGGTTCTGGTGCGGCTCGAGATGAGAGAATCGTGACGTGACGTTGACCCGGATGCCCCGGGTGACCGCCTCCGACGTGTGGACGCTGCTGCTCCGCATCGAATCCTCGAGAGTATCGTCTTCATCCCCGCCGAACGCCCTCGGCCCGGCCCGCGGGGCCGTCCCCCGGCGTCGCAGCGGAAGCCCGCGGTCGTCCGGCCTCGCAACCGAGGCCTGGGGACGAAGGGCCGCGTCTCGACTATTGTAAGACTTGGAGTACAGGCAGCGGAACGTCGCGACGACGGTGAAGACGGGCCATGATCCCGATTGCGACCCTCCTCGGCGCCTATCGGGCCGGCTACTTCCCGATGTCCGTGGAGGGCGAGATCCGCTGGTTCTCGCCCGAGTGGCGCGGGGTGATTCCGATCGACCGCTTTCGGACCTCCCGGCGTCTCGCCCGGTTGCTGCGTCAGGCGCGGTTCCGCTGCACGGTGAACGAGGCGTTCGGCGACGTCATCACCGCCTGCTCGTTGCGGGACGACGCCGACGGCACCTGGATCGACGACGAGATCCGGGAGAGCTACTGCCGCCTGCACGAGGCGGGTCACGCCCACTCGATCGAGGTGTGGGCCGACGACCGGCTCGCCGGCGGCCTCTACGGCGTCAGCCTGCGCGGCGCCTTCTTCGGGGAGTCGATGTTCCACCGGGTCACGGACGCCTCCAAGGTGGCCCTGAGCTGCCTGGTGGGGCGCCTGCGCGAGCGCGGCTACCGGCTGCTCGACGTGCAGTGGGTGACACCCCACCTGGAGCGGCTCGGGGCCGTCGAGATCCCGCGCGCCCGGTACCTGGCCCTGCTCGAGCGGAGCATGCGGCGCGTCTGCACGTTCGACGACCGGGGCGCCGCGCCCGCGGGTCGCGCCGGCCCGTCGGATTTCCCGGCGCGGTGAGGCCCTCGCCACCGGCGGTCAGGGCCGGACGTAGGCCGGGCGCTCCGCGTCGCCGGCGAGGTCCCAGCTCAGCTGGTGCACCATCCGCACGATGCGGGTCATCTTGTCGTAGCGGAGCTTGTCGGGCGTGTCCCGTTCGGTGTGGTAGTCGGGGTGCAGCCCGGTGTGCACGAAGAGGGCCGGGACCTCGCGGTGCAGGAAGGGCCACTGGTCGCTGCGCCGCAGCAGGTTCGAGGCGTTGTCGTCGTAGCGGAACCGCACGTCGAGGCCGGTCGTCCGGTTGGCCCGCTCGACCGCCCGCCGCAGGTCCGGCGACCGGCTGTAGCCGAGGACGTTGACGGCGTTGCGGTTCGACTCGGCCGACTGCGGCGCGAGGCCGCGGAACCGGATGCCCCCGACGCGGGGGACCTCTTCGTCGCGGCCGATCATGTCCATGTTCAACATCGCGACGGTCCGGTCGAGCGGGTGCAGGGGCGCCTCGGTGTAGGCCCACGCCCCCAGCAGGCCCTGCTCCTCCGAGTTCCAGGCGGCGAGCAGGATGGACCGCCGCGGCCGGTCTCCCCCTTGCGCGGCCGCGCGGTAGGCCTCGGCGATCTCGATGAGCGCCGCCACCCCCGACGCGTCGTCGTCGGCCCCGTTGTAGATGACGGATCCCGTCGCGCCGTCGTGGTCGTAGTGGGCGCCGATGATGATCCACTCGTCCCGCAGCGCCGGGTCCGCGCCTTCGATCAACCCGACCACGTTGCGGTTGGCCACCGTCGTCCGCCGCACCGAGGCCGTCAGCTCGACCCCCGGTCCCGCCAGCGGGACGGCCGCCGCGCCGCCGGGCCGCTCGGCCGCCTCCGTCAGCTCGTCGAACGACCGGTCCGCCGCTTCCGCGATGCGCTCCGCGAGGTCGCCCGAGATGTGCACGACGGGGATGTCCACCGCCTCGACCCAGCTCGCGAGCGCGTAGCGCGGCACGCGGGGGGGCCGCGACGGCCACACCGAGCCCATCGGCCGGGCCGGCCCCCGGGTGCGCCCGTGGTTGTGGCGGTCGGGCGCCACCAGCACCGCGACCGCGCCCCGGGCCTGGGCGGCCAGGACCTTGCGAACGAGCCGCGCCGTCTCCGAGCGCAAGGTGCCGTCGAAGGGGCTGTCGCGGCGGAACTCGCCCGGCTCGTGGTCGAGCATCAGGGCGACCGCCCCGGCGACGTCCGCCTCGCGGTAGTCGTCGTGGCCGAGCGACGGGGCGTCGATGCCGAACCCGACGAACACGACGCTTCCCGCCGCGCTGCCGGTGGCGCTGGCGGGGTCGGGATAGAAGGCCGGGCCGAGCACGAGGTCCGGCTGTCCGGCTCCCGTGACCCGCAGGGTGTTGTCGGGGCCGAGCGCGGTCGTCAGCAGGTCGAACCGGTGGAAGTGGGTGCCGTCGTCGCCGACCGGCGCGAGGCCGTGCCGGGCGAAGCGCGAGGCGATGAAGTCGGCCGCGATCCGGTTCTCGGGCGTATCCGTCAGCCGGCCCCGCAGGCTGTCGGCGGCGAGGAACCTGACGTCCGCCTCGAGGTCGCGGGCCTGGATCGAGCCGCTGCCCGGCGCCGGGGCCGGGTCCTGCGCCACCACCGCCGCCGCGACGAGGATCGCCGCCGCCGTCGCCGCCGCCCAGCGGGTCGTCATCGGGCCATTGTACCCGCGTGACGTTGGCCCGCGATCCACGGCGTGCACGGGCCCGGGGCGGCAGTCTGCGCCGTGGAACGGTGCGAACGGCTGGAGGGTTGCCGTGAAGCTACAGGGTGATGAAGGCAAACCACCCCCGACGCGACGGAGGTCGCAACCGGGAACGGCGGCTCATGCGCTCGTAGCCAACGTTCGGCCTCCGAGGCTGCCCGATGTGGCCTCGACGGCGGATGCCGCCGTGAGCGCGGCTGACGTACTGCGTCTTGATGCGTTCGCGGCTGGTAATGCGAAGCGTGGCCGTGAGCGTTTGGTTGGGCGCCGGGCGGAGGTGCACGCGACGATTGGCGATGACGACACGGTCGAACGGCGCGGCGTCCCCGCCGCGGGTTCCAGGGCGGGCGGGATGGTCTGGTGTACCATCACCGTTCGCGATCGTGAGAAAAGGAGGCGACAGATGACGGTACGCGCGGGTGCACGGCGAATCCGGTCCGGCCGCCCGGCGTCGGCCATCGCGTTCGTCCTGTCACTGACCGCCGGCGCCGGGTGCGGTCAGGTGGATGCCGGGGGCGGCGGCGCGGCCTTCGACGTCATGGAGCGGTCCATCACCGAGCTCGCCGCGGCCCTCGACGCCGGCGAGGTGACGTCGCGCGAGCTGGTGGCGGGCTACCTGGCCCGCATCGACGCCTACGACCGGCGCGGACCCGCCCTCCACGCCATGGTCGTCCTCAACCCGAACGCCGCCGCCGAGGCCGACCGGCTCGACGCCGAGCGCGCGGCCGGCCAGGTGCGAGGTCCGCTGCACGGAATCCCCGTGGTGGTGAAGGACAACTACGACACCGCGGACATGCCGACGAGCGCGGGAGCCATCGGACTCGCGACCTCGGTGCCGCCCGACGACGCGACCCAGGTGCGCCGCCTGCGCGAGGCGGGCGCCATCGTCCTCGGCAAGACCAGCATGCACGAGCTGGCGCGGGGCATCACCACCGTCAGCTCGCTCACCGGCCAGACCCGGAACCCCTACGACCCCACCCGCAACCCCGGCGGGTCGAGCGGCGGCACCGGCGCCGCGGTGGCCGCGAGCTTCGGCGCCGTCGGCATGGGGAGCGACACCTGCGGGTCGATCCGCATCCCGTCGGCCCACCACGCCCTGGCGGGGCTGCGGGGGACGAGGGGGCTCGCGAGCGGCGACGGCATCGTGCCCCTCTCGACCACCCAGGACATCGGCGGCCCCCTCGCGCGCTCGGTGGAGGACCTCGCGATCACGCTCGACGCCACGGTCGGGGTCGACCCCGCCGACCCGGTGACGACCCGGAGCGAGGGCCGCATTCCCGCCTCGTTCCGGGACGCCCTCGACCCCGACGGGCTGCAGGGGGCGCGTCTCGCGGTGCTCGACGAGCTGCTGGGCGACAGCGGTGCCGAGCGCCCGGTCAGCACCGTCATCGAGGCGGGGGCGGAGGCGATGGCGGCGGCGGGGGCGGAGATCGTCGACGTCGGCGAGACCGACCTGCGCTCGTTCCTGGAGGACGCGTCGGTGATCGGCCTCGAGTTCAGGCGCGACTTCGACGCCTACCTGGCCGAGACCCCCGGCGCCCCGGTGCGCACTCTCGCCGAGCTCGTGGAGCAGGGGCTCTACCACGAGATCATCGACGGCGGCCTCCGCTCGTCGCTAGAGGTGGAGACCCTCGACACCGACGACTATCGCGACCGGCTGGTCCGGCGGGTCGAGGCGCGGGCTGCCGTCCTGCGGCTCCTCGACGAGCACGACCTGGCCGCGCTCGTCTACCCCACGATTCGGCAGACCGCCCGCCCGGTGGGCCTGGCCCAGCCCGGCAGCAACTGCGCCCTCAGCGCCATCACCGGGCTGCCCGCCATCACGGTTCCCGCCGGCTACGCGGCCGACGGCATGCCGGTCGGCCTGGAGATGATCGGCCGCGAGTTCGCCGAGTCCGACCTGATCCGGCTCGCCTACGCCTTCGAGCAGGCGACCGGCCACCGCCTTCCGCCCGACAGCACCCCGAGCCTGGTGGCGCCGCCGCCGCCGGTGGTCATCGAGGCCGCGGCCGAGGCGAACGGCGCCGGCCTGCGCGGGCGGTTCGAGCTCGACCGGGCCCGCCGCGAGCTCGCCTACTCCGTCTCCGTCTACGGCGTCGCGGGCGCGGACGTGCTCTTCACCCACGTGCATCGCGCCGTCGAGGGCGGCGGGGCCGGGCCGGTCGTGCACCTGCTGGGCGGGCCCGGGCGCGCCCGGGCGTCGGGCCGGCTGCGGCTGTCGGCCCGCGACCTCGAGAGCCTGCGGGCCGGCGAGCTCTATGCCGCCGTGCACGTCGCGGGGAACCTGCCCGGCATCCGCGCCGACCTCGTCTGGCCGGCGGAGTGAGAGAATGGAGGGGAAATGACGACGACAGCCTCCCGCCTTGGACGGCGTCCGGTGCTCGCGGCGGCGCTGGCGTTCGTCGCGCTCGGCGTTTCGGCGGCCGCTCAGGCGCCGTCGCAGACGATCCGGCCGACGGACCGACCGGGGGCCGGCGATCCGGGCCCGACCTTCCGCTCCGGCGTCACGCTGGTGACGCTGGTCGTCGTGCCCCGGGATCGGAACGGCCTCTTCCTCGACGATCTGACCGCCCGCGACTTCGTCGTCGTGGACGAGGGCGAGGTGCGCGAGGTCGCCTCGCTCGTGCGCGTGCAGAGCGGACGCATGAGCGAGCAGCTCGCGCCGGGCCTGCGGTCACAGAACGGGATCCTCCTGCCGCCGCCGCCGCGCCCCCCCGACGAGCTGTCCGGCCGGCTCTTCATCGTTCTCGTCGACGACCTGAACATCGCGGGGAGCCTGACGGCGCGCGCGCGCACGGCGTTCGCGGAGATGGCCGACAACCTCATTCACGAGGGCGACCAGTTCGCCGTCATGTCCACCGGACCGTCGGCGATCGCGATCGGCGTGACCACCGACCTCGGCGTGCTCCGGTCGACGGCCGCGCGGATCACCGGCGACGGGTTCGACCCGACCGAGATCATCCAGAACTTCCCGCCGGCGCCGGGATACACGCCCGAGCTGGCGGTGCGCGGCCGCATCGCGTTCAACACGGTGCGCAACGTCGTCGCGAGCCTGGAGCAGGTGCAGCACCTGCGCAAGGTGGTCGTCTACTTCAGCAGCGGCTACGACTACAACCCCTTCCTGGCGGAGCGCAGGGAGTACCATGGCGAGGGGGGAGCGGAGCCGGGGATGACCAACGTCGAGCTCGCGCGCCTCCTGCGCCAGGACGCGCCCCTGGCCGACCGGGACGGCCTGGAGGGCGACGCGGAGCTCGCGAGACGGATCGACGAGCTCGCCGAGGCCGCGAAACGGGCGAACGCCGCCTTCTACACCGTCGATCCCCGCGGTCTGGCCGCCGCGAGGCCGGGGCCCGCGGACTTCCTCCTGAGCGGCCGGGGCTCGTACGATTCGTGGAACTTCACGACCCAGAACAGCCTGCGGTCGATCGCCGAGCAGACCGGCGGCCGGGCCATGATCAACCGGAACGACTTCGACGACGTGTTCCGGGAGATCGACGCGGAGACGAGTGACTACTACATTCTCGGCTTCGCCCTGACCAATCCCGACCCCACGGTCCGCACCCGCCGGCTGCTCGTGCGGGTGCGGGGCCGGGGACGCGTGGACGTGCAGCACCGCTCGCACTACACCTACGTCGGGGCCAGCTCGAGCCGGCCGGGCGTGCGCTAGGAGTCTGCGCCGCAGAACGGCGCGGACTCCTGGCAGGGTTTGTCGAGCGGCAATCGGACCCGAAGGCGACGATTTCCGGGCTGGCCTGCGCAGTCCGGGCCTCGCGCGCCAGGCGTCCGCCCGCGGCCTCGCGCGGCCCGATCGTCCCCCCGGCGCCTTTCGCCGTCTCGCGGCGCAGACGCCTACGGCTCGAGCCGCAGTCCCGCCCCCGGCCCCACCGGGAGGCCGAGCAGCATCCAGACGATCAGGAGCACCGACCAGCAGGCGAGGAACGTCAGCGTGTACGGGAGCATGGTGGCGACCACCGTGCCGATGCCCGACCGCCGGTCGTAGCGCTCGAAGAACGCGACGATGAGGGCGAAGTAGGACATCATCGGGGCGATGATGTTGGTGGTGCTGTCGCCGACGCGGTAGGCGGTCTGGGTCAGCTCGGGCGTGTAGCCGAGCAGCATGAACATGGGGACGAACACCGGGGCCATGATGGCCCACTTGGCCGACGCGCTGCCCATGAACAGGTTGATGATCGACGAGAGCACGACGAAGCTGAGCATGAGGGGAATGCCGCCCATGCCCGAGCCGCGCAGCCACTCCGCGCCCTTGACGGCCATGATCAGGCCCAGGTTGGTCCAGTTGAAGTAGGCGACGAACTGGGCCGCGAAGAACACCAGCACGAGGTAGGTGCCGAGGGTGCTGATGGTCTTGCCCATGCCGTTCATGACGTCGGTGTCGCTGCGGAACGCGCCGGTCGCCGCCCCGTAGGCCACCCCGATCGCCAGCCCCCCCAGGAAGATGAACGCGACGATGCCCGAGAGGAAGGGCGAGCGCAGCAGTCCGCCGTCGTCCGGGTTGCGCAGGAACCCGTCGGCCGGCACCGTGCCCCAGAGCAGGAACAGCACGAAGACCGCCGTCGCGGCCAGGGCGGCGTAGAGCCCGCGCTTCTCCACGTCGGAGAGCGCCCGCATGACGTCCGAATCGCCCTCCTGCGTCTCTGTCGAACCCTTGTAGGGACCCAGGCGGGGGATGACGACCCGCTCGGTCACCCAGGTTCCCGCCCCCGCGATGATGAACGTGGAGACGACCATGAAGTAGTAGTTGGCGGCGGGGTTGACGCGGTAGCCGTCGTCGACGATGCGGGCCGCCTCCTCGGAGAGGCCGGCCAGCAGGGGATCGATGGTGCCGAGGAGCAGGTTGGCGCTGTAGCCCCCGGACACCCCCGCGAACGCGGCCGCGAGCCCCGCCATGGGATGGCGCCCCGCCCCGAGGAAGATGATGCCGCCCAGGGGCACGAGCAGCACGTAGCCGATCTCGCTGGCCGTGTTGGAGAGGACGCCCGCGAGGACGAGCACGAAGGTGAGGAGCCGCTTGGGCGCCGACAGCACGAGCAGCCGCAGGGCGGCGGCGATGAGCCCGCTGCTCTCCAGGACCCCGATGCCCAGCATCGCCACGAGCACCGTGCCGAGGGGCGCGAAGCTCGTGAAGTTCGTGACCATCTCGGTGAGGATGCGGTGCAGCCCCTCGACGGTGGCGAGGCTGACGGGCCGGATCAGCTCGCCGGTGCCGGGGTGGACGACCTCGACGCCGGTGCGGGCCGCGATGGCCGAGATGAGGACGATGACCCCCGCGAGCAGGGCGAAGAGCGTGCCGGGATGCGGGAGCGCGTTGCCGCCGCGCTCGACGGCGGCGAGGAAGACGGTCATGGCGCGGTCGAGGACGGCGGCGGGGCGCTTGGTCATGGCGTGCTATGCTACGCGGGTCGCGCGGCTCGTTCCAGTGCCGCCACCGGCGTTGCCGCCGGGTTCCGTCTCTCCGCTCCAGGTCGATCCCGCCCCGGGCCGCGCGAGTCGCCCGTCGGGATTCGCCCATCATGGACGCTTCCGACTCCGGCAAGGGCTCCGTCGAGAGCCAGCAGCGCGCCGCCGCCGCGGTCGGGGTGACCGCGGCGGAGCGGCACGTTCTGCTCTGCGCCGACCAGACCAATCCGAAGTGCTGCGAACGCGAGCGCGGCCTCGCCGCCTGGACCTATCTGAAGCGCCGGCTGCGGGAGCTGGGGCTGTCCGAGCAGGGCGGCGTGCTGCGCACCAAGGCCAACTGCCTGCGGGTCTGCGAAGGCGGGCCGATTGCCGTCGTCTACCCGGAAGGCACGTGGTACCGCGCGTGCGACCCGGCGGTTCTCGAGCGGATCATCCAGGGACACCTGATCGGAGGCCGCGTGGTCGAGGAGGCGCGCATCCTGGCGCGTCCCCTGCGCCCGAAGAGGCCCTCGGACGATCCGCGCTGAGCCCGGCCCGCCCGTTCCCTCCTCCCGCGGGCCGCGGGACCACCATCGCCGTCCCCAATTGTGTACGGGTCGGAGAGCGGCGTCGACATCGTTGGCGAACGATGGTTCCGTTCGAAGGCGGGTTGGTCACCAGCGGCACGGTCTCCGGCCGGCCCGTGCTCGTGGCAAGGCCATTGTCTGCAAGGGCTTGCAGCGTTTCTTGTTGGTGCGTGGCAGAATTGGCGTACCCCTTGCATAGGTCATTGGCATTCGTCGCTCGGGTGTCGCGTCGACGCGGCGAGCCGGGCGAACGTCACATCTCAAGCCTCACGCGCCGCGGCCGGCCGGTAGTCAATCGGCGGCACCGCGGCCCGTATCCGCCCGTGACCCACCCCCGGCCCGGCCGGGGCCGTCTCGAGACGGCCCCGCCGGGTCCTGCCTTGTACGGCCCGCGGTTTGGCGGGCTGCATTTGACAACCGCCGGGCCGCGTCGCTACCGTAGTCTGTCGTCCCTTCGTCCCTGGTCTCGTGTCTCACGCAACGAGCCGAATCATGACCATCAGCGGCGTGCTCGCTCCCATTCCGACCCCGTTCACCGACGACGAGGCCGTCGACCTCGACGCCTGGCGCGCCAACATCGACCGCTGGATGGCGACGCCGCTGCGCGGGCTCGTGGTGCTCGGGTCGACCGGCGAGGCGCCGCTCGTCGACGACGACGAGGCGGATCGGCTGATTCGCGAGGCGCGCGGGCGGGTGCCCGGCGACCGCCTGCTGCTCGCGGGCACCGGCCGCCAGTCGACCCGCGCCGCCGTCGCCGCCGCGCGCCGGGCGGCGGACGCCGGGGCCGACGCCGTGCTCGTCCGCACCCCGTCCTACTTCAGGAAGCAGCTCACCACCGAGGCGTTCGTGCGCCACTACGCGGCGGTGGCCGATGCGTCGCCGGTGCCCGTCGTCCTCTACAACTTCTCGGCCCTCACCGGCGTCACCCTGCCGGTCGAGGCGGTCGCCCGGCTCGTCGATCACCCGAACATCGTGGGATTGAAGGAGTCGGGCCCCGACCTGGGCTACGTCGGCGACCTCATCGGCGTGGCCCGGGATGGCTTCAGCGTCGTCGTCGGGTCGGCGCCGACGTTCTATGCCAGCCTCGCGCTCGGCGCGAGCGGCGGCATCCTGGCCCTGGCGTGCGCGATCCCGGACGCCTGCGTGCGGATCTGCGAGCACGTGGCGGCCGGCCGCCACGACGAGGCGCGCGCCCTGCAGCGGCAGATCGTCCCGCTGGCCCGGCTGTTGACCACCCGGCACGGCATCCCGGGGTTGAAGGCGGCCCTCGACGAGCTCGGCTACGCCGGCGGGCGGCCCCGGCGCCCGCTGGCGCCGGTCGCCCCCGACGCGGCGCAGGAGATCCGCCGGCAGATCGAGCAGCTCGCGGCCGCGCCGGCCGGTGCCTGACGCCGCCCGGGGCGCGGGGCCAGGAGACGCGCCGCTACGGCGCAGTCTCCTGGTAGGGTTGGTTGGGCGCCCAGCGGAGCCGAAGGCGACGGTGGGCGGGAGAGAAGCGGCTCGCCCAGTACTGCGAGCCGAGGCGCTCGACCCGGACCCTTCCCCGCCTCGACGGCGCGTGGACGAACTGATCGGCGTCGAGGGCCAGCGCCACGTGCGACGGCCCCTCGGAGATGGTTTCGAAGAACAGCAGGTCTCCCGGTCGAACCGCGTTGCGGTCGATCCGCTGGCCGACGCGAAACTGGTCGGCCGCGACCCGCGGCAGCTCCATGCCGTGGCGGCTGAAGACGTAGTGGGTGAATCCGCTGCAGTCGAACCCCCGCGGCGTGCTGCCGCCCCACCGGTACGGCACCCCCAGATACTCGAGGGCGGTGGCGGTGACCGCGTCGGGCGCGGGGCGTGCCCCGGCCCGGACGACGGGCAGGTCCGGGGGGCCGAGGTGAGGTCTGGGGAACGGTTGCGGCGTCGCGCCGGGGCGTATCGCGCATCCGGCGAGAACGAGAAGCAGCGGACACCAGACGAAGCGGCGCATCGTCTTCTCTTGTCGGCACCTCTTCCCGGGGCGGATAGGGGCGCGGTCGTAGCGGTGCCATAACTCGTTACGCGGCAAGGCTTTAGTGAGGTTGTGCCGCTTGACACGAGGTATCGGATTCAGGCACAATCGGCTTTTTGGACTGGCGAGCCGGAACGGTGCGAACCCATGGAGCACACTCTGCTGCTCAATGCGACCTACGAACCGTTGAAGGTCGTCGACTGGCGGCGGGCGATCAGGCTGTGGTGTCAGGGCAAGGTCGAGGTGCTCTCGGTCTACGACCGGGAGGTGCACTCGGTCTCGTTGACGGTGAAGCTGCCGTCGGTGATCCGGTTGCTGAACTACATCACGATCAAGCGCCACTTCAACCTGGTGCCGTTCTCGCGCGCCAACATCTATGCCCGCGACGACCACCTGTGTCAGTATTGCGGCCGGGGGTTCCCGCCCGCCGAGCTGACCTTCGACCACGTCGTTCCGGTGCGCTACGGCGGGCGCAAGGACTGGGAGAACATCGTCACGTCCTGCGTGTCGTGCAATCGGCGGAAGGGCGGGCGCACGCCCGCCGAGGCCGGCATGCGGGTCATCCGGCCGCCCCGACGCCCGCTGCGGCCCGCGACCGTGCGCATCGCCGTCGGCCTGCGCGACACCCCCGCGAGCTGGCGGGACTACCTCTACTGGAACGTCGAGCTGGACCCGGCGTAGGCAGCTTCCGTGGCGCCACCCGGACTGCCGGCCGTCCGCTCCCGCCGTCGTAGATGACTCAGGCGTCCGCTGCCCGAATCACGTCCGTGCATCCACCGGCGGCGGTCGCCGGGGGACGGATCGCCGTCCTCGGGCCCGGTGTCGGGGGGGACGGCCGCCGAGTGCCCGAGGCGTGGATCGGCGACCATCCCGCCCAGGTGGTGTACGCGGGCAGGGACCGGGTCGCCTGTCTGGTCCCACCCGACACCGGGGGCGGCCCGCTGCCCGTCCGGCTCGACACCGCGCCGGGGGAGACCACCCGTCTGGAGGTCGGCGCGCAGGTCGCCGCCGGCGTGCACCAGGTCGACAGTCCGGTCATCGACGCCGACGGCACCCTCTTCCTGACCTACAGCGGGACCCGCGGGGAGTCGGCGCCGGTCTCGGTGTTCCGGCTCCGGCGGGACGGCTTTCGCGAGCCGTTCGTGACCGGCATCACCAACCCGACCTCACTCGCCCTCGATCCCCTGGGCCGGCTGTTCGTGTCGAGCCGCTTCGACGGCGCGGTGTTCCGGGTCGAGGCCGACGGGCAGCACAAGCAGCTGGCGGCGGAGCTCGGGGTGGCCTGCGGGCTGGCGTTCGACGAGGCCGGCACCCTGTTCGTCGGCGACCGGTCCGGCACCATCTTCAAGATCGCGCCGTCGGGCGAGGTGTCGCCGTTCGCCACCCTGCCCCCCAGCGTGGCGGCGTTCCACCTCGGCATGGCCCCCACCGGCGACCTCTACGTGACGGCGCCGACGCTGGCCACCCGCGATGCCGTGTACCGCATCGATCCGGCGGGGGCCGTCACCACCGTCCACCGGGGGTTCGGCCGGCCCCAGGGTCTCGCCTTCGACGCCCGGGGCACCCTTCACGTCGTCGAGGCCCTGGCCGGGGCGAGCGGCCTCTACCGCGTCGGGGGCGTCGACGAGGCCGAGCAGGTCGTGGCGGCGCCCGGTCTGGTCGGGGTCGCCTTCGACCGGCACGGGGGGGCGGCGGTGGCGTCCGACGATCGCGTGTACCGGTTCGAGCGCCTGCCCGACCCGGCGTGATAGCATCATGAGTTTGGGGCGGCGCCCGAGGCGCGGCTGACCGAGGCCCCGCGGGACCGGGGAGTCCGGCCGTGGAGCGGCGCAGACTCCCGGCAGGGTCTGGGCGCGTACGGAGCCCGGGAATCTGCGCCGTGGAAACGGTGCCGGCTCCCGGCGGGTTGGTCGGGCGCCCGGCCTAGCCGAAGGCGGCGATGGGCGGGCCAGGCGACCCTCTCCGGGCTGGGACCTGATCACGGCGATGGCTCACGATCGCATCGAGGTACGGGGAGCCCGCGTCCACAACCTGAAGAGCATCGACGTCAGTCTGCCGCGCGACCGCTTCGTCGTCGTCACCGGGCTGTCCGGGTCGGGCAAGTCGTCGCTGGCCTTCGACACCATCTACGCCGAGGGGCAGCGGCGGTACGTCGAGTCGCTGTCGGCCTATGCCCGCCAGTTTCTCGAGCAGGTCGAGAAGCCCGACGTCGACCTGATCGACGGTCTGTCGCCCGCCATCTCCATCGAGCAGAAGACGACCGGCTCGAACCCCCGCTCCACCGTCGGGACCGTCACCGAGATCTACGACTACCTGCGCCTGCTGTTCGCCAACATCGGCGTGCCGCACTGCCCGCGGTGCGACCGGCCGATCACCCGGCAGTCGGTCGACCGCATCGTCGAGATGGTGCTCGGCGGCCCGACCGACGAGCGCATCAACGTGCTGGCCCCGATCGTGCGCGGCCGCAAGGGCGAGTTCCGGAAGGACTTCGCGGCCCTCCGGGCCCGGGGGTTCGCGAAGGTGCGGGTCGACGGCCGGGTCCGTTCCCTCGAGGAGGACATCCGGCTCGAGCGCCGCCGGAACCACGACATCGCGGTGCTCGTCGACCGGCTCGTCGTCCGGGCCGGGGTGGAGCGGCGTCTGCGGAACGGCATCGAGCTGGCGCTGGGCCTCGCCGACGACGTCGTGATCATCAACACCCTGGAGGGCGGCGACCGGCTGTTCTCCCGGCGGCTCGCGTGCGTGCAGTGCGGCGTGAGCGTGCCCGAGATAACGCCTCGGGTGTTCTCGTTCAACTCGCCGCAGGGCGCCTGCGCGGACTGCCAGGGCCTCGGCGCCGTCGACGACTTCGACCCCGTCCGCATCGTGCCGGACGGCTCGAAGTCGCTGCGGGAGGGCGCGATCGCGCCGTGGGTCGACGGCGACGCGAAGCTGGTGCGGGAGGCCCTCGCAGGGCTGAGCCGGCACTTCGGCATCGACCTCGATACGCCGTTCGACCGGCTGCCCCGCCGGCACCGCGACACCCTGCTGCACGGCCCCCGCGCCTCCGCGGCGCAACCCGACGATGGAGGAGGCCGGCGCGGCGGCCGAAGGCGCGATCCCTTCGGGCGCGACTTCGAGGGGATCCTGCCGAACCTGCGCCGCCGCTACGAGACCGGGACCTGGGCCCAGCAGGAGCTGCTCGAGCCGCTCCGGTCCCTGCAGAGCTGCCCCGCCTGCGACGGCGAGCGCCTGCGGCCCGAGAGCCGGGCGGTGCGGGTGAAGGGCTGCACCATCGCCGAGTACACCCGGCTGCCGCTGGCGAAGGCGGACGCGGCGCTGGCCGCCATCGAGCTGTCCGAGCGCGAGGAGCTGATTGCGGGCCGCGTGCTCCGCGAGATCCGCGACCGGTTGCGGTTCCTCAACGACGTCGGGGTCGGCTACCTGACGCTGGCGCGGAGCGCGGCCACCCTGTCGGGGGGCGAGGGGCAGCGCATACGGCTCGCCACCCAGATCGGCGCCAACCTCACCGGCGTGCTGTACGTCCTCGACGAGCCTTCGATCGGCCTGCACCAGCGGGACAACCGCCTGCTGCTGTCGACGCTGGGGCGGCTGCGCGACCTCGGCAACACCGTGGTGGTGGTCGAGCACGACGAGGAGACCATCCGGGCCGCCGACTACGTGGTCGATCTGGGGCCGGGGGCGGGCGTCAACGGCGGAGAGGTGATGTTCCAGGGGACCCCGGCGGAGCTGACGGCGAACGGGCACCCGTCGCTGACGGGACGCTACCTGCGGGGCGAGCTCGGCATTCCCGTCCCCCGTGTCCGGCGGCCCCCGCTCCGGGGCGAGCTCGTCATCCGGGGCGCGCGGGCCAACAACCTCAAGAACGTCGACGTGGCCATCCCCTCGGGCTGTTCAACGTGATCACCGGGGTGAGCGGCTCCGGGAAGTCGACCCTGGTGAACGACATCCTGTACCGCGCGCTGGCCCGCGACCTGTACCGCGCCACCGCGCCGCCGGGCGCCCACCGGCGGATCGACGGCGCCGATCCGGTGGACAAGGTCATCCAGATCGACCAGACCGCCATCGGCCGCACCCCCCGGTCGAACGCCGCCACCTACACCGGGCTCTTCACCCTCATCCGCGAGCTGTTCGCGATGCTCGCCGAGGCGCGGGCCCGCGGCTACCGGCCCGGGCGGTTCTCGTTCAACGTCAAGGGCGGCCGGTGCGAGGCGTGCCAGGGGGGCGGGGTGAAGGCCATCGAGATGCACTTCCTCCCCGACGTCTACGTCACCTGCGAGCAGTGCAAGGGGCGCCGCTACAACCGGGAGACGCTGGAGGTCCGGTACCGGGGGGCGTCGATCGCCGACGTCCTGGAGCTGACCGTCGACCAGGCGCTGCCGCTGCTCGAGAACGTGCCCGCCGTCGCCGCCAAGCTGCGCACGCTGCAGGACGTCGGCCTGGGCTACATCGCGCTGGGGCAGTCGGCCACGACGTTGTCCGGGGGCGAGTCGCAGCGCGTCAAGCTGGCGAAGGAGCTGTCCCGCCGGAGCACCGGCCGCACCGTCTACATCCTCGACGAGCCGACCACGGGGCTCCACTTCGAGGACACGCGGAAGCTGCTCGACGTGCTGCAGAAGCTGGTGGACCAGGGCAACACCGTCGTCGTGATCGAGCACCAGCTCGACGTCGTGAAGAGCGCCGATCACGTGATCGACCTCGGGCCCGGCGGCGGCGACGGCGGCGGCCGGGTGGTGGCGGCGGGAACGCCGGAGGAGGTCGCGGGCGAGCCCGAGTCGGCCACCGGCCGATGCCTGGCGGAGCTGTTCGCCCAGCCGCTCGCCCCGTCGGAGTCCGCGCCGTAGAACGGCGGCGGACTCCTGTGGGGTCGGTTGGGCGCCAAGCGGCGCCGCAGGCGACGATGGACGGGCTCGTGAGCCGCCCATCGGGCCGCGCGTTCGCGGGAGCCCTAGGGATCCGCAGCCGGCGCCGGCAGCGGCGGCGCCGCGCGCGTGACAGATGTGTTACGGTGGCAAGAGGATCGAGTCGCGCATGAATTCGCGGAACATGCCGATAACCGGTTCAGTGAACCATTCTGGACCGCGCCTCTGTCGTCGATCGGTCGCCCGCCCCGCCCCCCTGGAGGTCGCCGCTCCGTGACTGATTTTCAGCACACCGTCCGACGTTCCGTCTCCTGCACCGGAATCGGGCTGCATTCGGGCCGGAAGGTCACGTTGTCGCTGCGGCCCGCCGCGGCCGGGAGCGGCATCCGTTTCCGCCGGGCGGACCTCGACGGGGTCGAGATACCCGCGACGGTGGACAACGTCGACCGGCTGCACTACGCCACCGGGCTCTCGCGGAACGCCGAGACGGTGCGGACCGTCGAGCACCTGCTGGCGGCCCTGGTCGGCCTCGGCGTCGACAACGTCGTCGTCGACCTCGACCAGCCGGAGGTGCCGATCATGGACGGCAGCGCCGCCTCGTTCGTGTACCTGCTGCACGAGGCGGGGCTGCGGCGGCTGTCGGCGCCGCGGCGCTATCTCAAGGTGTTCCGGCCGGTGTCGCTGTCGCGCGGGGACAAGCGCATCGCCCTCTACCCGTCGGACCACTTCAAGGTGACCTACAGCATCAGCTTCGACCACCCGCTGCTCCGGCACATGAGCCGCACCCTGACCGTCACGGAGGCGTCGTTCGTCGACGAGATCGCGCCGGCCCGCACGTTCGGGTTCCTCAAGGAGGTCGAGATGCTCCGCCGGAAGGGCCTCGCCCTCGGAGGGTCGCTCGAGAACGCGGTGGTGCTGGGCGATACCGGGATCCTGAACAGCCGGCTGCGGTTCGAGGACGAGTTCGTCCGCCACAAGATTCTCGACGCGATCGGCGACCTCGCCCTGGTGGGCCATCCCGTCATCGGTCATCTCGTCGCCCACCGCGGCGGCCACGAGCTGCATACCGCCTTCGCGGCGAAGATCCTGGAGGCGCCGGACGCCTGGCGGCTCGTCGAGTCGCCGGGTCTCGAGCACGCGCCGGCCGCGGCGGTCGCCGCCGAGGCGCCCGACTTCGTCACCCGCTGACCCGCCGCCCGGCTTCCGCCTGCCTTCAGGCGTTCTCGGTGACCTTCCGCATGTACGCGCCCAGGCGCTCGTTCTCGTAGGTCACGGTATTGAGGAAGAGGCTCTCGGCGAGATAGGCGCGCCGTTCCTCGTCGGTCATCTGATCGAGCAGGTGGGCGATCTCCCGGACGGTGTCCTCGAACGTGCGATCGAGGGCGTAGCGGGTGTTCAGCTCCCTGTACAGGGTCTCGAGCATCGCCAGCAGATCACCGTCGAGCGGCAGCGCAATCCCGCTGGTCGTCGTGATGCTGCGCATGTCACACCCCGAAGGCCGAGAGCGCACCGGGCTCGTCGCCGTGGATCTCGATGAAATGCTGGGCTCCGGTCATCGTCAACATCGTCTCCACGCGCTTCTGGACGCTCGCCAGCTTCAGCGTTCCCCCCGCCGCCGACGACTTTCGGTACAGGTCCATCAGGCACCCGATCGAGGCGCTGTCGACGTAGACGACCGGCGACAGGTCGATGAGGACGTTGTGGGCGCCGCCCTCGATCATCGTCTTGACCGCGTCCGCGAACGTCGGCAACAGGGGATACACCAGCCGCTCCTCGCCGACGCGGACGATGGCGACGTTGCCGTTCTGTTCGGTGGTGAGCTTCATGGGTCACTCCTGGCTGCCGGCCTGGGTGCTCCGCGCCTCGGCCTCGGAGATCAGCCGGCGGATCTGTCGGGCCAGCTCGTGGCGGCCGCGGTTGATCCGGGACTTCACGGTGCCCTCGGGGAGGTCGAGCTCCCGGGCGATCTCGCGGTAGGACTGCTCCTGGATGTCGCGCATGAGGACCGCGGTGCGCAGGGTGTCGGGCAGCTGCTCCAGCGCCCGATGCAGCAGCACCCGCCGATCGCTCCGCTCCAGGGCGGTGAGGGCGTCCGGCTCGCGGCTGACCGGCGAGACGTCCTCCGCGTTCACGTTGCGGTCCACCAGCTCGCGCTCCTTCCGGACGCTGCGATAGTGGTCGATGCACAGATTGCGGCTGACGCTGATGAGCCACGTCTGGAAGTTGGCGCGCCGGTCGAAGGTGCCCAGCGCCCTGAAGATCTTGAGGAATATCTCCTGGGTGAGATCCTCGGCCACGTCGTGGCGGCCCACGAACTTGTAGGCGACGTTGAAGACCCGGCGCCAATGCTGGGTGACTATCCGATCCCAGGCGCGCTCGTCCCCGGCCAGGCACCGCTCGATGAGCTCGTCGATCGATTCGGATGGGGAGGGCGCGGAGCTCACGAGCTGGGTCGCTGGCATGCCGGCGAGGGCGGATCGACGGAGTATAGCGACGGCGGCGGAGACGGTCAATGCGCGTCCGCCCTAGGCGGGCGGCGCCCGGCTGCGGCGGCGGGTGCGCGGCGCCGGTGCGGCCGCTTTCCCCGTGCCGTACAATGCGCCTTCGATGTCGGGCTTCGTTCGCGGCGGCGGGGGATGGGAATGCGACGGCGTGCCGCTGGCCGCGGTGGCGGCGGAGGTCGGTACGCCCGTCTACGTCTACAGCGCGGCGGTCATCCGCGAGCGCGTGCGTCGTTTCCGGGCCGGCTTCGGGCCGTGGCCGCACGCCGTGCACTACGCGCTGAAGGCCAACTCCAACCTCGCGGTGGTCGAGGTCGTCCGGGCCGCCGGCGGCCTCGTCGACGCCAACTCGGGCGGCGAGATCGAGGTGGCCCTGCGGGCCGGCTTTGCCCCCGGCGACATCGTCTTCACGGGCGTGGGCAAGACCCCGGCGGAGATCGACCGGGCGGTCGAGCTGGGCGTCAAGGCGATCAACGCCGAATCGGCGGGCGAGCTGGAGCGGATAGCGCGCGCGGCGGAGCGGCGCGGCACGACGGCCCGCGTCGCCCTCCGCGTCAATCCGGACATCGCCGCCGACAGCCATCCCCACATCTCGACCGGCCTGAGCCGGCACAAGTTCGGGGTCGCGATCGGCGATGCGCGGGCGATCGTGCGCGATGCCTCGGGCCGCGCGGGGCTGCGCTTCACCGGGCTGCACATCCACGTGGGCTCCCAGATGCTCGGGCTGGGGCCGCTGCGGCGGGCGGCGGCCGCGGTGGTCGTCCTGGCGCAGGAGCTGGCCGACGACGGCGTGAAGCTGGAGCACCTCGACCTCGGCGGCGGACTGGGCATCGCCTACGACGAGGCGGGCGGCGAGCCGCCGCCGGTCGACGCCTACGCGGAGGCCCTCGTCGAGGCGGCGCGGCCGACGGGGTTGACCCTGATCGTCGAGCCGGGCCGCGCCGTCGTCGGCCCCGCGGGGGTCCTGCTGGCGTCGGTGGTCGACGTGAAGCCGCGGGCCGACGGGACGTGGTTCGTGGTGCTCGACGCCGGCATGAGCGAGCTGATGCGGCCGGCCCTCTACGGGGCGTATCACCGGATTGCCCTCGTGGAGCGGCGTGAGGACGACGTGGTGACCTGCGACGTCGTCGGTCCGATCTGCGAATCGTCGGATGTCTTCGGGGTCGAGCGGCGGCTGCCGTTGCCCGCGGTGGGCGATCTGGTCGCGGTGTTCGACGCGGGGGCCTATGGATCCGCCATGGCGTCCAACTACAATCGGCATCCGTTGCCGGCCGAGGTCATGGTCGACGGATCGGCGTGGCGGGTCGTGCGCCGCCGGCAGACGATGGACGAGCAGCTCGCCGGCGAGGTTGCCGCGCCCGCGGCCGCGGAGTCGGCGCCGTTGAACGGCGCGGACTCCTGAAGGGTCGCCGTGAAGGTACACGGCGGTGAAGACACCGACCCCTGGCGCGACGAGAGGGTCGCAAGGGGTCGGCGGCTCATGCGCTGCGTGGCGACGCCGGCTCTTGACGCTGCCCATGTGGCCTCGACGGCGTAGCGTGCCTTGAGCAGGGCAGGCGGCCGTGCTTTCATGCGGTTGGGTGGCTGCGCGAAGCGTGGCCAATGAGCGTCTTGTCTGGGGCGCCAGGTGAAGCCGCAGGCGACGATTGGCGGTTGGGAGACGTGCCGATGTTGATTGCGCTGGAGGGACTCGATCAGGCGGGGAAGGAGACGCAGGGGCTGCTGCTGCGCGACGGGCTGCGGGCCGATGGCCGGCGGGCGCGCCTCGAGTCCTTCCCCGACTACGGCACCTCCATCGGGGAGGAGATTGCCCGCGCGCTGCAGGGGGAGCGCGACTACGGCCCCGACGTCATGCAGCTCCTCTACGTCGCCAACCGCCACGAGCGCAGGGCGGACCTGCTGCGGTGGCTCGAGGCGGGGATCATCGTCATCTGCGACCGCTACGTCGCCTCCAGCGTGGCCTACGGCGAAGCGCAGGAGCTGGACGTCGATTGGCTCCGCCAGATGCAACGGTTCCTGCCCCCGCCCGACGTGACCTTTCTCCTCGACATTCCCCCGGAGCTCTCGGCGACCCGGAAGTCGACAGGGCTCGACCGCTACGAGCGCGACCTCGCGCTCCTCACCCGGGTCCGGGCCAGCTATCTGCGCCAGGCGGAGCACGACGGCTGGATCCGGGTGGACGGCAGCCGCGCCAGGGCCGAGGTCGCGGACGAGATCATGTCCGCGCTCGGTGGACGGCTCGCGCCAGCGTGAGCGCCCGCACCTCGCGGGCCCCGGCCCGCCGCAGCACGCGGGCGCAGGCATCGAGCGTCGCCCCGGTGGTGGTGACGTCGTCGACGAGCAGCACGCAGGCGCCCTCGACCGCCGCCCCGCCCGACCGGACTCCGAAGCGCCGGGCCGGGGCGAAGGCCCCCCGCACGTTGACGCGGCGCCGGCTCGCCGGGAGCTCCGTCTGCGGCGCGGTGGCCCGGATGCGCCGCAGGGCGCCGACGACCGGCCGGCGGAGCTGGCCGGCCAGCTCCGCCGCCTGATTGAAGCCCCGCGACCGGTGCCGCCGCGGATGCAGCGGGACCGCCACCACGCAGTCGACGCCGGTCAGGATGTCCGCCCCGGACTCCCGCATCAGCCCCCCGAGACGAGGCGCGAGGGTATGGCGCTGCTCGTACTTGAAGGCGTGCACGAGGCGGCGGAGGACGCCTTCGTAGGGCCCGGCCGCTCGTCGTCGGGATATCAGCGCGTGCGGCTGCCGGCAGCGGCGGCAGCGCCCGGTCGGCGAGGCCGCGCGCGGCATGGTGGGCAGAGGTGCACCGCAGCGGTCGCAGACCGGCGGGGTGATGCGGGGCACGGCCCGCCAGCACGCCGTGCAGACCGGCCCTCGGGTGGGCGCGTCGAGCACGGTCCCGCATGCCGCGCAGTCCGGGGCCAGGAGCACCGCGAGCAGGGCGTCCAGGCCCTGCCGCCCTGCCTCCGCCAGACGGTGTGCGACGCGCGCCGCCGGGCGGCCGAGCCCGGGGCGGGAGGCCGCCGCGGCGCGGCCATGCCTCCCGGCGGACGGCGTTGCCCCGCTGCCTCCGACAACGACGGTGGCGGGGAGGTCGGAGCCGACGCGGCTACATCTCCCGGCGGACGGCGTTGCCCCAGAGCCGCTCGAGCGCGTAGAAGCGTCGGGTGTCCGGGGTGAACACATGGACGATGAAGTCGAAGCAGTCGATCAGCACCCAGCTGGCTTCGGTGTAGCCCTCGACGCTCGAAGGCCGCACGCCGATCGCCTTGAGCCTCGCGAGTATGCCGTCGACTATCGCGGTGACCTGCCGCGGGCTGTGGCCGGAGCAGATCAGGAAGTGGTCGGTGAAGGCGTCGGACTCGCGCAGGTCGAGGACCAGCAGGTCGTCCGCCTTCCGGTCCCGCGCCGCTTCGACCGCATCGAGCAGCGGTTCCGGCAGCGATTCCGTCGCCGTCCCGGGCGAAGCCGCCTCTTGGTCAGTCATGCAACTCTCTTGCCAGCGGGTCGGGCCGGTAGAGCCGCCGGCGGTCGATGTACGCGGCCACCGCCGCGGGCACGCGTTCCTCCAGCGCGCATCCGTTCGCCAGACGCGTGCGGATGTCGCTCGACGAGATGTCCGGCGTGTCACCGGCGACCAGGAACACGGCCGGGGCGCGGAGGGTCTCTTCCCCGGGCGGATCCGTGTCGTTCGCGACCACCCGCAGACGCGGCCGCACCGCCGGGAGGGCGTCCGCGAGCGACGCCGCCGGGTATCCCGGACGGGACACGACCACGAAGTGGGCGGCGTCGAGCAGGCGCGGATAGTCGTGCCAGGCGGCGATGTCGGCGAAGGCGTCGGCCCCCACGATGAAGTACAGCGACGTGCGGGGATGCCCCCGCTCGTGGAGCCGGCGCAGGGTCGTTGCGGTGTAGGAGGGCCCCTCGGCCGTCAGCTCCAGGTCGCACGGCTCCAGGAACGGGTCGTCCTGCGCGGCGAGGCCGACCATGGCCAGCCGGTCGGCGTCGCCGGCCCGGGCGGGCTGCCGCCGGTGGGGCGAGAGCCGGGAGGGCAGCACGAGCACGCGGTCGAGGTGCAGGCGCCGCCGCGCCACCGCCGCGGCGGCGAGGTGACCGCGGTGAACGGGGTCGAATCGCCCTCCCAGGATGCCGGTGCGCCGGGCGGTTGCGCTCATTCGGGCCTGTTCGCGGCTTCGCGGGTGCCGTCCGAGTCGCGGAAGCGGGCCCAGACGGCCTCGAGAAGGCCGGCGACCCCCTCTCCGGTGACCCCGGAGATTGCGTGCAGATCCAGGCCGCGGCGTCGCGCGAGGGCGCGGAGCCGTTCGAGCCGGTCCGGCTCGTCGAGGGCATCGAGCTTGTTCGCCACGACGACCTGGGGCTTGTCGGACAACCGGTCCCGAATTCCGTCGCCGGCGCCGTCGTCGTGGAACGAGGCCAGCTCGCGGCAGACCACCTCGAAGTCCTCGCACGGGTCCCGTCCGCTGAGCGACGAGACGTCGACCAGGTGCACGAGGACGCGGGTGCGCTCGAGGTGCGCCAGGAACCGGTCCCCGAGGCCGTGCCCGGCGTGGGCGCCCGCGATCAGGCCGGGCACGTCGGCGACCACGAAGCTCCGGTCGTCGCCGAGGTCGACCACGCCGAGGTTGGGGCTCAGGGTGGTGAAGGGATAGTTCGCGATCTTCGGCCGCGCGGCGGAGACGCGGGCGATGAGCGTCGACTTCCCGGCGTTCGGGAAACCCACCAGCCCCACGTCGGCGAGCAGCTTGAGCTGGAGCCGGAGGTGCCGCTGCTCTCGCCGGGCCGGCCCGGCTCGGTGCGCCGCGGGGCCTGATTGGTCGCGCTGACGAAGCGCCGGTTGCCGCGGCCCCCGCGCCCCCCGCGGGCGACGATCACGCGCTGGCCCGGCTCGACGAGGTCCGCCAGCTCCACGAACGTGTCGTCACGGTGCTCGAAGGCGACGGTGCCCGGCGGGACCTCGAGCCGGAGGTCCCGGCCGGTGCGGCCCGTACGGGTCGACCCGCTGCCGTGGGCGCCGCGCTGCGCCGTGTAGGTCGGATGGAAACGGTAGTTGACGAGCGTGTTCAGGTGGGGGCTGGCGACCAGGTAGACCGAGCCGCCGTCGCCGCCGTCGCCGCCGTCGGGTCCACCCCGGGGCGCCGACTTCTCGCGACGAAAGCTCAGGCACCCGTGCCCGCCGTCACCGGCGGTCACGTGGATGTCGACCTCGTCGACGAACATGCCTGAAGGAGTACGGATTCCCGGCGGCCGGTCTGCGAGTGCCCGCGTTCGCGGGGCGGCAGGATGCCGACCCCTGGCCCGCCCATCGCCGCCTGCGGCTCCGGTGGGCGCCCAACCGACCCGGCAGGAGTCCGCGCCGTGCTACGGCGCCGACTCCAGTGGCAACACGCTGATGGCCCGTCCCCGGCCGCCGTGATCTTCGAATCGCACGCGGCCGGCAATCTTTGCGAAGAGCGTGTCGTCCTTGCCGATGCCGACGTTGAGGCCCGGGCGGAACCGCTGTCCGCGTTGCCGCACCAGGATCGAGCCGCCGGTGACGATGTTGCCGTCGAAGCGCTTCACTCCCAGACGCTGGGCATTGCTGTCACGGCCGTTTCGCGAGCTGCCTTGTCCCTTCTTGTGCGCCATGACTGCCTCAGTCGGAATCGGAGATGTCGCTGATGCGGACCCTGGTGAGTCGGCGCGATGTCCGCGCGTGCGTCGCATCCCCTTGCGCCGCTTGTGCCTGAACACCCGGATCTTCGACCCGCGGTCGTGAGAGTCGACGAACCCGGTGACGGTCGCTCCGGGAACGGTGGGGTTGCCGGCGGCGACCGAGCCGTCGTCCCGGCCCACCAGCAGCACCTGGTCGAACGTGACCGTCTCCCCGGGCTCGCTGCCGATCCGGTCGATATCGAGAACCTGCCCCGGCTCCACCCTGTACTGGTGTCCGGAGGCCTGAATGATGGCGTACACGCGCTTGGACCTTTCGTTCGTATGCGGAGGCGCTCGGACGCCTCGTACCAGCGATCCAGGGTACTCGCGACCGGCGCGCCTGTAAAGTTGGCCGATTCCTCAGCGGAGGAGCGTGCGGGTTCCCCGTACGCTCTGCGTGCTGAACGCCCCGAGCACCGACGGCAGCAGCCGGTCCATCAGCTCGAAGTAGGACGACAGGGCGGGCGTGTTCTGCGACGCGTCGTAGAGAATCTCCTCGCGGTGCCGCTCGGTGTAGAGCGTCGTGCCGGTGGAGCCGTCGATGAAGATGAACTTCGGGCTCAGGACGAAGCCGCGGCGGTCGCGATAGGTGCGCACGGGCACGGTGCGGCGGCGCCCGAACGAGTCGTAGACCTCTCGCTGGTTCGTCACCATGCCCGAGCGCGCGTGCGGCGAGAAGTAGATGGTGCCGGTCAGGATGAGCGGATCCTGGTACTCCTCGCCGAGGTCGCGCCAGAACCCGATGTTGGCGAAGATCGTCTCGTAGCTCTCCAGCTCCTCTTCGCTCATCGAGTCGTCGTCTTCGATGGGTTCGACGTCGTCGGACCCTTCTGCCGGCTCGAACCCCTCGGGGGCGGAGTCGCCGCGCGGCTCCGGCCCGCCCCCCTGGTCGGCCGCGATCTCGAGCAGCGGCAGGACGTCGGCGTCGACGACCTGCAGCTCCGAGTTGCGGCGGAGCTGGCTCCGGAGCAGCCGGGCCGTCTCGAGGTTGGCGTCGACGTCTTCCGAGCCGCCGGAGACGAAGCCGGCGATCAGCACCCGCTGGAACCTCGAGATGTCCAGCTTCGGCGTCAGCGGCGTCTCGATGGCGACGTCGTAGAACGTGGTGCACCCGGCGAGCAGTCCGACACAACCGAGACTAGCGAGAGCTTTGGCTGACACGGTCACTCACTTCCAGGAAGAGGTCGTAGTTCTGCTCGATGGCCAGGTTGTCGGGAGCGAGGTCGAGGGCGGTCTCGTAGGCCTCGCGCGCCTGGTCCAGGAGTCCCTGCTGCTCGAACGCGATGGCCAGGTTGTTCCAGGCCTCGGCGTAGGTCGGATCGATGTCGATGGCGCGCTCCCAGCGAAAGATGGCCTCGTTCCACAGGCCGCGCCGGGCCACCTCGATGCCGAAATCGACCTGCGCCTGCGCCTCCGACCGATCTTGTGCGCCGGGCGCGGTTGCGCCGCAGGCTACGACGAGGGTCAGTACGACAAGTGTCGTTCGCATCCGCTCGAATCCACTATAGCCAGTCGCCCATCGTCGGCGCAAGCCTGAGCGCCGGGAGGCTCGAAACGCGGGCGACCCCGCCCCGAGGCGGCCCCGCGGTATACTGCGGAGCAGGTCGGGCACGCCGGTTGCGCGTTGAACGCGGTCGGGGTGCCGTTCGCCGGGCGGATCCGTCCGGGCGTCTCCCCAGCTCTACGCTGTTTCATCGGCGGTGCCGTCGTGCGATGCCCGGTGGGGTCGCTCGCGGCCCGATCCGCAGGCCGCGCCACCGCGGCCGGAGGCGAGGACGATGACGCTCGACGACTGGGTCGCCCTGGCCATGCTCTGGTGGCGCGGCCGCGGTCGCCGCGCCATCGCGAGCTGGCTCTCGGACCCGCACGGCGCCGCCCGCCTCGGGCGCGATGCCGCGCTACCCGACGTGGTCGCGGGAATCGCCCCCCGTCTGGCGAGCCCCGGGCGGTTGTCGGCGGCGCGGGACCGGGCCGGGGCCGCGATGGCCGCGGCGACGGCCGTCGGCATCGAGGCCGTGCCCTGGCCGGACCCGCGGTATCCGGCGCCGCTGGCCGCCATCGCGGACCCGCCCCCGGTCCTGTGGCTCCGCGGCGACCCGGCCGCCCTGAACGCCACCGCGGTCGCGGTCGTCGGCTCCCGCGCCGGGACGGCCTATGCCTGCGAGGTCGCCCGCGGCCTCGGGGCCGATCTGGCGTCGAGGGGCGTCTCGGTGGTCAGCGGGCTGGCGCGGGGGGTCGATTCCGCCGCGCATCGGGGCGTCCTCGCGGCGGGGGGGCGGACGATCGCGGTGCTCGGGTCCGGCGTCGACGTCGTGTATCCGCCCGAGCACGCAGGCCTCGCGGGCGAGATCGCCGTGCGCGGCCTGCTCGTGAGCGAGCTCCCGCCGGCGACCACCCCGCGTCCGGCCTACTTTCCGTTGCGCAATCGCCTCATCAGCGGCCTGTCCCGGGCGGTGGTCGTGGTGGAGGCCTCCGAGCGCAGCGGGTCGCTGATCACCGCGCGGCTCGCGCTCGAGCAGGGGCGCGACGTGATGGCGGTGCCCGGAAACGTGCTGACGGGCCGGAACCGCGGGGCCCATGCCCTGCTCAAGGACGGCGCCAGGATCGTCGAGACCGCGGACGACGTCGTCGAGGAGCTCGGCCTCCCGGTGGCCGGCGCCGCGGGAGCGGCCGGTGGGGCGGGGCCTCGGGACGACGTCGGATCCGGGGACGCGCCGGACCCCGTCCTGGGCCGCATGGACGCGGGAGAGGTCTACGGCGTCGACGACCTCGCCGCCCGCTGCGGCCTCGACAGCGCGTCGCTGCTCGCCCGGCTCACCGACCTGGAGCTCCAGGGGCGGATCGTCCGCGCCGGCGCCGGCCAGTTCGTGCGGGCCGGGATGGTAACTTAGGGGCCGTTGCTCCGGAGGGTCCGGAGGGGCCGGCTGCGCGCCGGCCGGCGTCGCGGGCGACGGAGGACGGGCAGGAGGCGGGAGGCGCCGCCGCCGGGAACGGGGGCGCCGGTGGGGCGGGCGGCTGCGCCGCTCTCGACAGTCGCCGTTGCAGTCGCGTTACAGTAGAGCCATGGCACGATCCCTGGTCATCGTCGAGTCGCCGGCCAAGGCCCGCACCATCAACCGCTATCTGGGCCCCGAGTACCTCGTCAAGTCGAGCGTGGGTCACATCAGGGATCTCCCGGTCGGCGGCAAGGGGGGCGCCCGCGAGCGGCGTCCCGCGCCGGGCGGGCGGAAGGCGGGGGCGCGGACGAGTCCGGCCGAGCGCGAGCGGCAGGCGCGGCGCCAGCTCGTGCGACGGATGGGCGTCGATCCGGACAACCGCTGGCGCGCCACCTACGAGGTCCTGCCGGGCAAGGAGAAGGTCGTCGGCGAGCTCAAGCGGCTGGCCGGCAAGACCGGCGCCGTCTATCTCGCCACCGACCTCGACCGCGAGGGGGAGGCGATTGCCTGGCATCTCCAGCAGGAGATGGGAGGCGACCCCGCCCGCTTCCGGCGGGTGGTGTTCAACGAGATTACCCGCAACGCCATCCGCGAGGCGTTCTCGCACCCCAAGGCGATCGACGAGAACCGGGTGAACGCCCAGCAGGCGCGGCGCTTCCTCGACCGCGTGGTCGGCTTCGAGGTCTCCCCGCTGCTCTGGGCGAAGGTCGCCCGCGGCCTGTCGGCGGGCCGGGTGCAGTCGGTGGCGGTGCGGCTCGTGGTCGAGCGCGAGCGGGAGATCCGCGCGTTCGAGCCCGAGGAGTACTGGGAGGTCTTCGCCGACCTGACCCGCGCGGACGGCGGGGACCCCTGCCGCTTCCAGGTCTTCAAGGCCGACGGCCGGGCCTTCCGGCCGCGGAACCGGCAGGAGGCGGACGACGCCCTCGCGCGTCTCGGCCCTCTGGCGTTCACGGTCGCGGCGGTCGAGAACAAGCCGACATCGGCCCGGCCTCCCGCGCCGTTCATCACCTCGACCCTGCAGCAGGCCGCCTCGGCCCGCCTCGGCTTCGGGGTGCGGAAGACGATGACGCTGGCCCAGCGTCTGTACGAGGCCGGCCACATCACCTACATGCGCACCGACGCCACGACCCTGTCGCGCGAGGCGGTGACCGGCGTGCGCGACTACATCGGCTCGGCCTTCGGCCAGAGGTACCTGCCGTCGCGGCCGAACGTCTACGCCAGCAAGGCGGGCGCCCAGGAGGCTCACGAGGCGATCCGGCCGACCGACGTGGCGGCGCCGCCGGAGGCGCTGTCCGGCCCCGACGCCGACGGCCGCCGCCTCTACGACCTGATCCGGCGCCAGTTCATCGCCTGCCAGATGCCCCCGGCGCAGTACCTCAGCACGACGGTGACGGTCGAGGCGGGCCCGTTCGAGCTGCGGGTCCGGGGACGCGTGGTCCGTTTCGACGGCTTCACGCGGGTGCTGCCGCCGGCGTCCCGCAAGGGCGACCTCGCCGAGGTCCCCGACTACGCGGCGGGCGAACGGCTCGACTGCGCGAAGCTCGAGCCCGTCCAGCACTTCACCAAGCCCCCGCCCCGCTACAGCGAGGCCAGCCTCGTACGGGAGCTGGAGAAGCGGGGCATCGGGCGGCCGTCGACCTACGCCGCGATCATCTCGACCATCCAGGAACGCGGCTACGTGTCGTTGAAGAAGCGCCGGTTCTACGCGGAGAAGATCGGCGAGCTCGTGACCGACCGCCTCGTCGAGAGCTTCGCCGACCTCCTCGACTACTCGTTCACCGCGGGCATGGAGCAGGACCTCGACCAGATCGCGTCCGGCGACCGCGAGTGGATCGGCGTGCTCGACACCTTCTACCGCGATTTCTCCGGCAAGCTGGAGGCGGCGGCCCGGCCCGACGGCATGCAGAAGAACACGCCGACGCCGACCGGGATCGCCTGCACCGCCTGCGGTCGCCCGATGCAGATTCGGTCCGCGAGCACCGGCGTGTTCCTGGGTTGCTCGGGCTATGCGGCGCCTCCCAAGGAGCGCTGCAAGCAGACCATGGACCTGACCCCGGCCGACGAAGCGGCCGACGCGGACCGGGACGACGAGGGCGAGAGCCGGCTCCTGCGGGCGAAGCGCCGTTGCCCGACGTGCGGCACGGCGATGGACAGCTACGTCGTCGACGCCCGGCGCAAGCTGCACGTGTGCGGCAAGAACCCCTACTGCGCCGGCCACGAGATCGAGGAGGGGACGTTCAGCGCCGGCGCGGCGCCCGAGCGGATCATCGAGTGCGACCGCTGCGGGGCCGAGATGCCGCTGCGGTCGGGACGGTTCGGCAAGTTCTTCGGCTGCTCGAACCGCGAGTGCGGGAACACGCGCAAGCTGCTCCGCAACGGCGAGCCGGCCCCGCCGAAGGCCGATCCGGTGCCCATGCCCGAGCTGCGGTGCGAGACGGTGGACGACCACTACGTCCTGCGCGACGGCGCCGCCGGCCTGTTCCTGGCCGCGAGCGGCTTTCCGCGCCACCGCGAGACGCGCGCCCCCAAGGTGTCGGAGCTCCGGCCGCACGCGGACGAGCTCGATCCCAAGTTCCGCTACCTGCTCGACGCGCCGGCCGAGGACCCCGAGGGACGGCCCGCGGTGATCCGGTTCTCGCGGAAGGCGGGCGAGCAGTACGTGACGTCGGAGGAAGGCGGTCGGGCCACCCGGTGGCGCGCCGTCTACCGCGACGGCCGCTGGGTCGAGGAGCAGCCGGCCGCGAAGCCGGCGGCGAAGCCGGGTCCCAAGGGCCGCCCGAAGCGGCCGGGCGGGCGCCCGCGCCGGCGGGTGGCCTAGGAGTCTGCGCCGTAGAACGGTGCAGACTCCTGGCAGGGTTGGTTGGGCGCCCAGCGGAGCCGAAGGCGACGATGGGCGGGCTAGCGGTCGGTAGGGAGGTCGGGGGACCGCTCCTGCCGCAATCCACCGGATTCCTGGAGTCGCGCGTGATCCACATCATCGGCGGGGGGCTCGCGGGCAGCGAGGCGGCGTGGCAGGCGTCGCGGCAGGGCGTCCCCGTCACCCTCTACGAGATGCGGCCGGGGCGGCCGACCGCCGTCCATCACACCGACCGGCTCGCCGAGCTCGTGTGCAGCAACTCGTTCCGCGCCGACCAGGTCGAGAACGCGGTGGGGTTGCTGAAGGAGGAGATGCGGCGGCTCGGCTCGCTGGTGATCCGGGTGGCCGACGAGACCCGCGTGCCCGCGGGCGGGGCGCTGGCGGTCGATCGGGCGCGGTTCGCGCAGGGCGTCACCGCGGCCCTCGAGCAGGAACCGCTGGTGACCATCCGGCGAGAGGAGATCCGGGACCTGTCCCGCGCCGGCGACCCCGGCGAGCCGGTCGTCGTGGCTACCGGCCCGCTCACCTCGCCGGACCTGTCCGCCGCCGTCGCCGCCCTGGTGGGCCGGGACCATCTCTATTTCTACGACGCGATCAGTCCGATAGTCCTGGCCGAGTCGATCGACCGGAGCGTCGCGTTCCGTGCGTCGCGCTGGGGGCGCGACTCGCCGGCGACCGCCGCGCGGCCCGACGCGGACGGTGCCGCCGCTGCTGGTGCGGATGATGTCGCCCGGGGCGCGGACCACACCGCCCGGGGCGCTGAGGATTCCGCCGGGGGTGCGGGCAATCCTGCCCAGGGCGCCGGGGATGCCGCCCGGGGCGCGGACCGCGCCGCCACGGACGCGGCCGGCGCCGCCTGCGGAACCGACGACGGGCAGGGCGACTACCTGAACTGCCCGATGACGGCGAGCGAGTACCGCGACTTCCACCGGGCGGTGCGCGGGGCCGAGCTCGCGACCCTGCACGCCATCGACCAGGGACGTTTCTTCGAGGGATGTCTGCCGATAGAGGTGATGGCTCGGCGCGGCGAGGACACGCTGCGGTTCGGCCCCATGAAGCCGGTGGGCCTCACCGACCCCCGGACGGGGCGGCGGCCGTACGCGGTGGTGCAGCTGCGGCAGGACACCCTGGCCGGCGACCACTACAGCCTCGTGGGCTTTCAGACCCAGCTCAAGTGGGGCGAGCAGAACCGGATCTTCCGCACCATTCCCGGCCTGGAGCAGGCGGAGTTCGTCCGGTTCGGGATGATCCACCGCAACACCTACATCAACGGACCCGCCGCCCTGCTGCCGACGTGGCAGTCGCGGCATCGGCCGGGCCTCTTCTTCGCCGGCCAGATCTCGGGGGTCGAGGGCTACGTGGAGTCCGCCGCGAGCGGATTGGTCGCCGGCCTCAACGCGGCCGCCCTCGCGCGGGGCCGGACGCCCGACGCGCCGCCCAGGACCACCGCGATCGGAGCGTTGGGCCACTACGTGTCGCACGCCGACCGGACCGACTACCAGCCGTCCAACATCGCGTTCGGGCTCATACCCGTGACCGGCGACGTCCCGCGCCGACGCCGCGACCGCCGGCGCGCGGTGGCCGCGCGCGCGCTCGCGCAGATCGAGGAATGGCGGGCGGCCCGAGAGGGCCCGGGTGGGGCGAATGAGGACCCATCTGCGGCAGTTCCTGGACTACCTGCGGTTCAATCGCAACCTGTCGGTGCGGACCGTCCGCGCGTATGAGAGCGACCTGACCCAGTACCTCGAGTTCCTGGAACGGCACCTCGGCCGTCCCGCGGACCGCATCGCCCCCGCCGACGTCGACTATCCCGCGGTGCGCGCGTTCATGCGCGAGCAGTACGACCGCGGGCAGGCGCGCTCGTCGTCGGCGCGGCGCCTCGCCGCGATCCGTTCGTTCGGCCGCTGGCTGCGGCGCGAGGAGCTCGTCGAGCGCGACCCCGGTGCGCTGATGGCGACCCCGAAGCAGGAACGCAAGCTGCCGGCGCGCCTCGAGGAGCGCGAGATGGCGCGGATGCTCGAGGCGCCCGACTCGTCGACGCCGCTCGGGCGCCGCGACCGCGCCATCCTCGAGCTCTTCTACGCCTCGGGCCTCCGCCTCAGCGAGCTGGTGGGGCTGGGCCTCGAGGACGTCGACCTCGGCAACCGGCTCGTCCGCGTGCTGGGCAAGGGCGGCAAGGAGCGCATCGTGCCGTTCACCCGCGCCGCCGCCGCCGCCCTGCGGGCCTGGCTTCCCGACCGGGGGTCCCTCGTGGGCCCGGACGGCGGGGCCGCCCCTTCCGGCCGCCGCGGGCGCGCGGCGGCCGAGCCCCTGTTCGTGAACTACCGGGGCGGGCGCCTCTCCGCCCGCAGCGTCGACCGCCTCGTGCGGCGCTACGCGGCGGCCACGAGCACCCGCTACGGCATCAGCCCCCACGCCCTCCGCCACTCGTTCGCCACCCACCTCCTCGAGCGCGGCGCCGACCTCCGCGCCATCCAGGAGATGCTCGGCCACGCCCGCATCAGCACCACCCAGCGCTACACCCACGTCAGCGCGGCGCAGCTCCTGTCGGTGTACAAGAAGACCCACCCGAAGGCGTGACGTACCCGGTCCCGGTTTCCTGTCAGCAAGGGGCGGAGAGAGCGGAGAACTGGACATGAGTGCGCGTTCGACCGCGCGATCACCGCCTGGGCGTGCGCGCGGCGAGGCGCGACGACAACGTCAATCCCGTCCGCCGCCTACGCGGTAGCGCCGCGCACCGTTCCCTACCGATCCGATGCGTCATCGACGGCGCGGCTGACGAGCTCGCGGAACTCGCGGGTCGGGTTGCCGCCGCCGGGGCTCTGGGTGAGGACCATGCCGATGATCTCGCGGGCGGGGTCGACCCAGCCCATGGTGCCGTCGGAGCCGGAGTGGGAGTAGGCGCCGTCGGGCGTGACCTGCCAGCCGAGGCCGTAGGTGGTGCGCTCGCCGCTGGCGATGTAGCCCCGGGTCGCGGCCGCGACGGAGTCCTCGGAGAGGACCTGTGCGTCGGCGTACCGCCCGCGGTTGAGGAACATCTGCAGGAACCGCGCATAGTCGGGGGCGGTGGAGATCATGCCGCCGGAGGCGCGGACGACGGGGAAGTCGGGCGGGTCGCCGGGGGTGAAGCCCTGCCGGAGGACGACCCCGCCGCCGTCCGCGCGGCGGCCGCGGTAGACGGTGGCCATGCGGTGCAGCTTCGTCTCGTCCTCGTGGTTGAGGGTGTCCGTCATGCCCAGCGGCTCGTAGATTCGGGCGCGCAGGAAGTCCTCGAGGGGCATGCCCGACGCGACCTCGATGATCGCGCCGACGGTGTTGTAACCCGCGTTGTTGTAACTGTAGGACGTGCCGGGCTCCACCTCGGGTCCCTCGGCGCCGAACTTCGCCACGGCGCCGAGCAGGGTCGGGTTCTCGCCGGGGTCGAACGGATAGAAGATGGGGCGGACTCGCAGCCCCGAGGCGTGGCTCAGGAGCTGGCGGATGGTGATGTCGCGCGACCGGAAGTTGTCGAACGACTCGAGGTGCTCGGCCGCGCGGTCGTCGAGCGAGAGCCGGCCGTCCTCCTGCAGGATGAGCACCGCCGTACCGATGACGGGCTTGGTGTTCGAGGCCATCCGGAACAGCGTGTCCGGCTCCATCGGCAGCCGGTAGGCCTCGTGCCGCCAGCCGACGGCCTCGTGCAGGACGACGACGCCGCGGCGCGCCACCATCAGCACCGCCCCCTTCAGGTCCCCGCGGTCCACCGCGTCGCGGTAGAGCCGGGCCGCCTCGTCGAGGAGGTCGGCGTCCATGCCGACCGACGCCGCCGAGCCCTGGGCGAGGGTGGTCGCGGGCTGCGCGAGGCCGGGGGCCGCGCGCAACGCGAGCACGCAGGCGATGGCGGCGACGGTCGTCACGCGGCGGATCGATGGCTTCATGGCCGGTCCTTACGGTTCGTCGAGCCGCGACATCTTCGTGGCAGGCTCGGTGGAAAAGAGTGCCGGTCAGCTCGTGCGATTCGCTTGACGCGGGAGGACGGCGTCGGCCAGACGGGCCGTGATGAACGCCTGCCGAGTCACCCCGAGCCTTCCGGCCGCTCGGTCGATCTCGTCCAGCAGATCGACGGGAAGGTCGACGTTGACGGGGCGCGTCTCTCGGCCGGGTCGCCTCCCGCTCTCGATGTCCAGGTGCGGCGTCATGTCGGCGCCGGCGTCGTGGAGCGCATCGAGGCGATCCGCGCTGAGTGCGTCAACGTCGCTCATAACGTGCTCGTTCCTCGGTTCGTGCCCGTCGGACCGAGATGATGCGGACCTGCCCCTGGCGATAGGTGACGAACGCCGACCACAACGTGTCCCCGATGCGGCCGATGACCTGCCAGCGGGGTTTCGTCGATGCTCCGCGCGGCAATCTCGAGACGATCCGGGTCGTGCCACAGGGCTTGGGCGTCGAAGAAGTCGATTCCGTGCTTGAGCCTGTTGGTTGACGATTTCGCTACGTCGAACTCGAACCCATCCGCTGAAGCCATTGTATACGTGGTCGAGGGCGGCCCCCCTCGGGCCGGTCGCCAGCGGCCCGCCGGCCGCCGTCAGGCCTGGCCCGACTCGCCGTCGACCTGCTGCAGCGCCTCCCACTGGCCCATGAGGTCGCCGACCTCCCACATCAGGCTCTGGTGCTCGTCGACCACCGGCTGGGCGGCGTCGCGGTCTTCGTAGAACCCCGGCGAGGCCATCGTGGCCTCGATCTCCTTGATCTTGCCCTCGCGCTCGGCGATGCGCCGCTCGAGCTCTCCGATGCGCTTCTCGCGGGTCGCCTGCGCCCGCTTGAGGCGGCGCTCGGCCTGGGCGCGCTGCCGGCGTTCCTCGCGGTCCTGCCGGCCCGCGGTCCGGGTAGCGCGTTTCGCGGAGGGCGCGCCGTCGGCCTGCCCGGCGGCCGCGGCGTCGGCTGGGTGGGGGCGGGCGTCGGCGGCGCGCGGCCCGGCGGTCTCGGGGCGCCGTTCCCCGTTGCGCGCACTCTCCTCGCGGTGGGCCTTGCTCCAGCGGAACTCCTCGTAGGTGCCCGGATAGCGCACGGCGGCGCCGTGGCCGACCTCGATGACGGTGGTGGCGAGCCGGTCCACGAAGTAGCGGTCGTGGGAGACGAAGAGGAGGGTCCCGTCGAAGTCGGCGAGGGCGTCGAGGAGGACGTCGGTGGAGTCGATGTCGAGGTGGTTCGTGGGCTCGTCGAGGAGCAGGGTGTTGGCGGGGGACAGGAGCATGCGCGCCACCGCGAGCCGGGTGCGCTCGCCGCCCGAGAGCACCCGCACGGGCTTGGTCACGTCGTCGCCCGAGAACAGGAACCCGCCGAGGATGTTGCGGATGGCGGGGAGCATGTCGACCGACGACGCGGCGCCGAGGGTGTCGTAGACGGTGAGGCCGGGGTCGAGCCGGGTGGCCTCGTCCTGGGCGAAGTACTGCGCCACGAGGTTGTGGCCCTCGACCCGCGCTCCCCGGTCGGGAGGCTCGGCCCCTGAGAGCATGCGCATCAGGGTCGACTTGCCGGCGCCGTTCGGGCCCACGATCGCGATGCGGTCGCCCCGCACCACGTGCACGTCGACGTCGTCGAGGACCACCGTCGGGCCGTAGGCCTTCCGGACCCCCTGCAGCTCGAGGGCCACGCGTCCGCTCTTCCGGCACTCGGGGAACGAGAAGTGCACCCGCTTGCGCTCCGGCGGCACCTCGATGGGGGTCATCTTCTCGAGCATCTTGACCCGGCTCTGGACCTGCGCGGCCTTCGTCGCCTTGTAGCGGAACTTGTCGATGAAGTGCCGGATGCGCGCGATCTCCTCGTCCTGCCGCTTCTTCTGCTCGCGCAGGGCCGCGACCCGCGCGTCGCGCTCGACGAGGTACTCGGAGTAGGTGCCGACGTAGGGGGTCAGGCCGCGCCGGTCGATCTCGACGATGCGGGTGACCACCCGGTCGAGGAAGTACCGGTCGTGGGACACGAGCACGAGGGCGTGGGGATAGTCGGCGAGGTAGTCCTCGAGCCAGTTGCGGGCGTCGAGGTCGAGGTGGTTCGTGGGCTCGTCGAGCAGCAGCACGTGGGGCCGGCGGAGGATCAGCTTGGCGAGGGCGATGCGCATCTGCCAGCCGCCGGAGAAGGTCTCGGCGGGCTTCTCGAAGTCGTCCCGCGAGAACCCGAGCCCGTTCAGCACCCCGGCGACCCTGAGGTCGATGGTGTAGCCGTCCTCGTCGCGGAAGCGGTGCTGCAGCTCGCTGTAGCGCTCGAGGATGGCGTCGTGCTCCTCGCGCGAGTACCGGGCGTCGGCGAGCTGGTGCTCGAGCTCCTCCATGGTGCGCTGGACGTCGAGCAGCGGCTGGAACGCGGTGCGGACCTCGTCGACGAGCGAGCGTCCCGAGTGGCCGAGGCCGTCCTGCGGGAGATACCCGATGGTCAGCCCGCTGCGCTTCGCGATCGCCCCGGTGTCGGCCTCGTCGAGGCCGGCCAGCATCCGCAGCAGCGTCGTCTTGCCGGAGCCGTTGGGGCCGCACAGGCCGACGCGGTCGCCCGCCGAGACCTGCCAGGTGACCCGGTCGAACAGGGTGCGGCCGCCGAACCCCTTGGTCAGCGACGACAGTTGGAGCATCGAGGTCTTTTTCGGTCAGGAGGGTCTGGTGGTGGATGTTCGGGTTGCGGCCGGTGCCCGCGGCAGATCCCGGGAAAATCATACCGCACCGGCTCGCGCGCGATGCGGGAGGGCCGCGGCGCCCATCCCGCGTCGGCCGGGAGCTCGGGGCGGAGGCGCCCGCCGAGGTTCGTGCCGCAGACCGTTTCGAGCCGGGCGGCGTCTAATGGTTCGAGTCCCTGCCGCCCGCCAGACGGTACCCCGCGGCATGCCGGCGGCTTGTCGACCACCGGTCGATGCCGCCGGCACGAGGCCGGCGCCGGCAGGGACGCGGCCGGGGCTGCGTAGCGGCGATCGATGCCGCCGGCACGAGGCCGGCGCCGGCAGGGACGCGGCCGGGGCTGCGTCAGCGGCGGTCGATGCCGCCGCCATGGGGCCCGCGCCGGGAGGGCACGGCGGCGGACGGATCGCGCCCCCCGGGCGCCGGCTGGGGGCGGGCGCGCCGGCCGGAACCCGAGGCGGAACCGACACGTCACAACGAGTGCGACACGATGAGCGCGACGCGGGCGGCCGCGGTGGGCATGCAGAGAACCGACGAGGAGCTGGTCGCGCTGGCGACGGCCGGCGACCCCGAGAGCTTCAACCAGTTGATCCTCCGCTGGGAACGGTCGATCTTCGCGCTGGCGTTCCGCGTCCTCGGCCGGGAGGAGGACGCCCGCGACGTCTGCCAGGAGACCTTCCTCCGGGCGTTTCGCAGCATCAAGGGGTTCAAGGGGCAGTCGAAGTTCTCGTCGTGGCTGTACCGGATCGCCCTGAACCTCTGCCGCGACTGGATGCGCCGGGAACGGCGCTCCGCCACCCTGACCCCGCTCGACGAGGAGGCGGAGCCGGCCCCGTCGGGCGCGGTGCGGCCCGAGTCGGCCGAGGACCATGCGGTGCGGCAGGACATGAAGCGCGTGATCACCCACGCGATGTCGGCCCTGTCCGACGACCAGCGCATCACCATCGTCCTCAAGGAGTACCATGGCCTGACGTTCAGGGAGATTGCCGATCTGCAGGGCTGCCCCCTGAGCACCGTCAAGACCCGTCTCTACCAGGCACTCGGGGTCCTGCGGCGGCACTTGCAGCGTGACGGCGTGCACGGCGCGGCCGATCTGGTCGGACGGCGGACGGCGGCCCGCGGTGAGTCCCCGCCGGGCGCCGGGAGCGGCGGGGGCCTTCGCCGCGGCCTGCCGGGCCCGCGCCGGGTCTCGGCTGTCTACGGAGAGTCGCGAGAGAGATGAGCCAGAACAGCCACTGTATCGAGAAGGAGACGTTGGTCGACTACCTGTACGGGGAGTCCGACGCCGATGCGCGACGCCGCATCGACGCGCACCTCGAATCGTGCGAACGCTGCTCCGGCGAGATCAGGTCGTTGACCGACCTTCGGCGGACCATCGGGGTCTGGGAGCCTCCCGACGCGGATCTCGGGTTCCGCGTCGTGGCCGATGCGCCCGCGCCGGCCCGCATGGGCTGGCGCCCGGCGTGGGCCCTGGCCGCCGCGTCGGCGCTGGTGTTGGCGTCGGCGCTGGTCTTCCGGCCGGAGATCGAGGTGAGAAGCGGCGAGACGGTCCTGCACATCGGCTGGAGCGGCGGGACCCGGGCGCCGGCCGCCCCGGGCGGGCCGCCGGCCGAGCCCGACGCGGGCCGACCCTCGGCGGTGGAGCCGCCGCCGGGGCCGACCCTGCGGGGCACGCCGGCGGGGTTGCGAACCGGAGGTGCGCCCGTCCCCGTCCCCGGCCCGGGGGCCGCCGCGGAGCCCGATCCGATGACGGGTGACGACGTGTTGCTGCAGCAGCTTCGCGAGCTGATTCGCGACGATGCGGCGGCCCGCCAGGAGCTGCGGGATTACGTGCGTCAGGTTTCGGAGCGTCGGTGAGGGCGTCGGGCCGGAGCCCGCGCGATTGCATGATCTACAATCTGCTCATGACTGTTGAAGCTGGGGGCCGCGCCGGCGCGCGCCGGCCGTGGCTCGGAGCGTTGGTCGCCCTCGTGCTGTCGATGGGGTGCGGTCCGTCCATCGACGTGCCCACGGCCCTGCAGGTCACCCAGGTGTCCAGCGGGTGGTTCGACGCCGGCCTCGATCCGCTGGGCCGGAACAAGCTGGTGCCCACCGTCTCGTTCCGCCTCGAGAACCTCACGCCCGACACGGTCCAGTACCTGCAGCTCAATGCGGTGTTCAAGCGGCAGAACGAGACGGAGGAGTGGGGCAACGCGTTCGTGCGCGCCGTGGGCACGGAGGGCCTCGACGCCGGCCAGACCACCGAGATTCTGCGGCTCGAGTCGGGGCGCGGCTATACGGGCGAGCAGTCGCGCGCGGAGATGCTGGCGCATCGCGACTTCGTCGACGTCACGATGGACCTGTTCGTCAAGCACCGCGGCGATCAGTGGGTGTTCCTGGATACCGTCCCCGTGGATCGCCAGCTTCTGACCCGCTGACGCCAGTTTCCATTCCCGATTCGCGACGGCCGGGACCGGCGGGTCCGTCGCGTCTCGAGCCAGCGCCATGTCCGGTCTCGACCGCCGTCTCGGCCCCCTCGACGGCGCCGCCGTCGTCGTCTCCAACGTCATCGGCAGCGGCATCTTCCTGCTTCCCGCCGTCGTCGCCGGCCTGACGCCCCATCCGTGGTGGATGATCGGGGCGTGGGCGGCCGGGGGCGCCCTCGCGTTCGCGGGGGCGATGGCCTACGCGGAGCTCGCCGCCCTGCGCCCGCGCGCCGGCGGCGAGTACGTCTACCTGCGCGAGGCGTTCGGCCCGCTGCCCGCCTTTCTCACCGGCTGGACGTCGTTCGTGGCCGGCTTCAGCGGGGCCATCGCGGTGGGCGCGGTCGGCTTCGCGAGCTACCTCGGCCGCCTCGTCCCCGTGGCCGGCGACACCGGGCCCTGGGTCGTCCTGCCCCTCGGCGTGGTCGACCTCACCGTCTCGCCCCAGGCTCTCGTGGCCCTCGCCGTCATCGGCGTCCTGACCGCCGTCCACTTCGTCGGACTGGGGCCCGGCCGCGTCGTCCAGAACATGCTGGCGGTGATGAAGGTGGCGCTGATCGCGGCGTTCGTGGCCCTCGGCTTCGCCCTCGGCGAGGGCTCGGGCGCCAACTTCGCGGAGACCGGCGGGGCGGTGACCGGCGGCGGCTGGCTGCTCGCGCTGCTGCCGGTCATGTTCGCCTACTCGGGCTGGAACGCCGCGTCCTACCTGGCCGAGGAGATCCGCGACCCGGGCCGCAACGTGCCGCTGGCCCTGGGGCTGGGGACGGCCGCGGTCGTGGTGCTCTACGTGCTGCTGAACCTGCTCTACGTCTACGCCCTGCCCGTCACCGAGTTCGGCGCCGCCGGCCACATGGCCGACGGGGTCGCCGGGCGCCTGTTCGGCCCGGCCGCGGCGGCCCCGGTCGCCGCGGCGTCGGCGCTGATGATCGCGGCCAGCCTGAGCGCGATGGTGTTCGCCGGTCCGCGCGTGTACTACGCGATGGCCCGGGACCGGCAGTTCTTCGCCGCCGCCGCCGCCGTGCACCCCCGGTTCCGCACCCCGGCGGTGGCGATCGCGGCCCAGAGCGTGTGGTCGGGCCTGCTCGTGCTCAGCGGCACGTTCCGGCAGCTGGTCGACTACACCGCCTTCGCCGTCGTGCTGTTCGCGGGGGTGGCGGTGGGCGCGCTGTTCGTGCTGCGCCTCCGCGAGCCGGACGCGCACCGGCCGTTCCGCGCCTGGGGCTATCCGGCCGCCCCCCTCGTCTTCGTGGTGGTGAGCGCCGCCCTCGTCGTCAACGCGATCCGGATCAACCCGGGGCCCTCGCTGGCCGGCGTCGCGCTCATCGCGGCGGGGGTCCCCGTGTATCTCCTCACCCGGCCGGGAGCGTCCGGCGGGTCCTGAGGCCCGCGGCGGGCCCTGGTTCCTCCAGCGCGAGTCGGCCTCCTGGCAGCGGCGGAGCTGTCTCACCGCCTCGGCCTTCCACGCGTCGCCGATGGTGTCCTGCCGGCCGGCCGGGCGACGCCCGGAGGCGCCGCGCACGGTCGTCGCGCCCCGCGGGACCGCGTCCCCGGATTCGACCGGCGACGTCGGCCGGGTTGCGGGGGCGTCGGGCAGCGGATACGCTGGGAGGATGCCCACTACGCGGAGCACGACCATACTGGCCGTCCGGCACCGGGGACAGACGGTGATGGGCGGCGACGGGCAGGTGACGTTCGGCGAGACCGTCGTCAAGCAGCGCGCCCGCAAGATTCGCCGCCTCTACAACGATCGGATTCTCGCCGGCTTCGCCGGCTCCGCCGCCGACTCGTTCGCCCTCTTCTCGCGGTTCGAGTCGAAGCTCGAGCAGTACCGCGGCAACCTCGAGCGGTCGGCGGTGGAGCTCGCCAAGGACTGGCGAACGGACCGCCTGCTGCGCCGCCTCGAGGCGATGCTGATCGTGCTCGACGCCGACTCCACGTTCCTGCTGTCGGGAAACGGGGACCTGATCGAGCCGGACGACGGCATCGTCGCGATCGGGTCGGGCGGGGCCTATGCCCTCGCCGCCGCGAAGGCCCTGGCCCTGCACGCCGACATCGGGGCGAGGCAGATCGTCGAGCACGCGATGGCGATCACCGCGTCCATTTGCATTTACACGAACGCCAGTGTCACGATCGAAGAGATGTAGCGAACACCTGAGCCCCGATCCGCCAGGTTGTCGTCTTCCGCGGTCGGGGCGGCCGTGTGGCGTCCCGGCCAGCCGCGGCGGCCCCGATCCCCGGCCGATGCGCCGGGTGCACGAGGCCGCGGCCCGGTCCTGGTCCACATGCCGATCTATCTCCCCGAATCGCTGGCGTCCCCGGCGCCGTCCGAGCCGGAAGCGCCGGTCGGGCCGTCGGTCGACAACCTGACCCCCCGCCAGATCGTCGCCGAGCTCGACAAGTACGTCATCTCCCAGGCCCAGGCGAAGCGGGCGGTCGCGGTGGCCCTGCGCAACCGGATGCGGCGCCAGAAGCTGACCCCGGAGCTCGCCGAGGAGGTGGCGCCGAAGAACATCCTGATGATCGGGCCGACCGGGGTCGGGAAGACCGAGATCGCCCGCCGCCTCGCGCGGCTCGCGCAGTCGCCGTTCATCAAGGTCGAGGCGTCGAAGTTCACCGAGGTCGGCTACGTCGGCCGCGACGTCGAGTCGATGGTGCGCGACCTCGTCGAGCTGGCGGTGGACATGGTGCGCGAGGAGCGGGTCGAGGGGGTCCGGGTGAAGGCCCGGCAGAACGCCGAGGCGCGGCTGCTCGACCTCCTGCTGCCCCCGCTGCCGAAGCAGGTGCAGGAGAACGACCCGGGACCGGCGCGCGAGCAGCACGAGCGGACGCGCGCCCGGCTGCGGGCCCAGCTCGCCGAGGGGCGTCTCGACGAGCGCGAGGTCGAGGTCGACGTCCAGCAGAAGAGCTTTCCCTCGTTCGAGGTGATCTCCGGCTCGTCGATCGAGGAGATCGACATCAACATCAAGGACATGCTGCCCACCTTGTTCCAGGGACGGGGACGGAAGCGGCGGGTCAAGGTGCCGCAGGCCCTCGACCACCTGGTGCTGGAGGAGGAGCAGAAGCTCGTCGACACCGACAGCGTGCGGTCGGCGGCGGTCAATCGGGTCGAGGAGGCCGGCATCATCTTCATCGACGAGATCGACAAGGTGACGGGCCGCGAGGGGGGGCACGGACCCGACGTCAGCCGCGAGGGCGTGCAGCGCGACATCCTCCCCATCGTCGAGGGTACCACCGTCAACACCAAGCACGGGATGGTGCGCACCGACCACATCCTGTTCGTCGCGGCGGGGGCGTTCCACGTCGCCAAGCCGTCCGACCTGATTCCCGAGCTGCAGGGGCGGTTCCCGATCCGGGTGGAGCTCGAGGCCCTCGAGACGGCCGACTTCGTGCGCATCCTCACCGAGCCGCGCGGCTCGCTCGTCAAGCAGTACACGGCGCTGCTCGAGACCGAGGGGGTCGAGCTGACGTTCCGGCCCGACGCCGTCGACCGGGTGGCCGAGTTCGCGACGCAGGTCAACGAGCGCTCGGAGAACATCGGGGCGCGGCGTCTCCACACCATCATGGAGAAGCTCCTCGACGACGTCTCGTTCAACGCGCCGGACCTCGACGAGAAGAAGGTCGTCATCGACGCCGCCTACGTCGACCGGATGCTCGCCGACGTCGTCGGGAACGAGGATCTCTCCCGATATATCCTGTGACCGTGCTCGGACCCGGTCGCGTGCCGGTGATCGCGCTGCTCGCCGCGCAGCTCTGCGGGTGCGGCATGAAGGGGCCGCCGCAGGCGCCCTTCGTGCGCGTGCCGGCCGCCGTGGAGGAGCTCGTGGTGCAGCGCCTCGGCGACGAGGTCTCCATCGGCTTCACCCTGCCGACCACCAACGAGGACCGCTCCGAGCCGGCGTCGCTGGCGCGGGTCGACGTCTACGCGATGACCACCCGACCCCGCCTGACCCCCGACCGGACCCTCGAGCTGGAGGAGTTCGTGGAGGCGGCGACCCTCGTCGCTTCCTTCGACGTCGCCCCGCCGCCGGATCCGGAAGACACCGAGCCGGAGGGCGAGGCCGAGGGCGGTGCGGCGCCGTCGGAGGCGGCCGCCGCCGGGACGCCCCCGGCCGGGGCGGAATCGGCGGACCCGGCGCTTCAGCAGGGCGATCCGGTGCTGCTCACGGAGGCGCTGACGGCCGAGGCCGAGGTGCCGGTCGACCCCTGGGAGGAGGAGCGCCGGCGGCAGGAAGAGGAGGCGGCGGCGGCGCGGGAAGAGGAGGACGACACCGAGGAGCCGGAGCGGCCGGTGATGGTGCCGCTGATGACGCCGCCGCTGCCGGGGCCCCTGCAGCGCGAGTACGTCGTCGTGCAGGTGTCGGAGGCGGGCGACGAGTCGGAGGGCGGAGAGCGAATCGCGGTGCCGCTGGGCATCCGGGTGCCGGAGCCGCCGCCGGCGCCCGAGGTCGTCTACACCGAGACCACGGCCGACGTGACCTGGGACCTCCCGCCCGGGGTCCGCGAGACGGTGCAGGGGCCGGCGACGGCCGAGGAGGCGGAGGAGACGGACACCGAGGGCGCCGGGCCGGATGCCGCCGGACCGGATGCCGCCGCGCCGGAATCCGCCGGATCGGATACCGCTGAACCGGATGCCGCCGAGCCGGATGCCGCGGCGCCGGATGCCACCGTGCCCGAAGCCGCGGCGCCGGATGCCGTGGCGCCGGATGCCACCGTGCCGGATGCCGTGGCGCCGGATGCCACCGTGCCGGATGCCGCGGCGCCGGCCTCCGGCGAGACGCCGGCCTCCGATGACCCGCCGGTCCCCGATGCGGCGGTCCCCGACGCGGCGGTCCCCGGTGATGCGGCGGTCCCCGGCGAGGCGCCGGCGGACGATGCCGTCGCCCAGGCGGCCGGCGGGCCGGACGCGGCGACCGGTGGCGACGAGGCGGACGAGGCGGTCGGGGGGGACGAGTCGGAAGAGCCGGCCGGGCCGCTTCCGCCGCTGGAATCGCGGTCGATCGTCGAGTGGCCGCCGGCGTCGACCTACGAGGTGTTCGAGATCGCCGAGACGGACGACGGGTTTCCGCCGGTTCCGGCGCGGTTGAGCGAGACCCCGCTCGACGTCACCTCGTACTCGGAGCCGCGGGGCGAGTACGGGGTCGAACGTTGCTACGCCGTGCGCACCCTCGACGTGGTCGCGGGGTTCCAGGTGCGCAGCCGGCTGTCACCGGCCACCTGCGTCACGTTCGTCGACACGTTCGCGCCCGCCGCCCCCGAGGCGCTGACGGCGGTCGGGAGCGAGGGAGAGGTGAGCCTGCTATGGCGGCCGAACGACGACGAGGACCTCGCGGGGTACCTGGTGTTGCGCGGCCTGCCGGGGGATGAGACACTGCAACCGCTGACGGACGCGCCGCTGGTCGACAACACCTACCGCGACACCAGCGCGGAGCCGGGTGTGCGTCACGTCTACGCCGTGCGCGCGGTCGACGACGCGGCCGCGCCCAATCTGAGCGAGCCGTCCGACCGCGTGGAGGCGGCGGCGCGCTAGGAGTCTGCGCCGTAGAACGGTGCAGACTCCTGGCAGGGTTGGTTGGGCGCCCAGCGGAGCCGAAGGCGACGATGGGCGGGCCAGGAGTCTGCGCCGTAGAAGGGTGCAGACGCCCGGCAGGGTTGGGCGCCTAGCGGAGCCGCGGCGACGATTTGGCGGGCCAGGCGTCTGCACCCTGGCGGGGCGGACTCCTGAAGGGTTGTTTGGGCGGCCAGCGGAGCCGCAGGCGACGATTGGCGGGCCAGGCGTCTGCGCCTTGGAAGGGGCGGACTCCTGGAGCGTTTGTTTGGACGGTGGGCGGAGCCGCGGGCGGCGCTCTCCGGGTCTGGACCTGGTTCCATGGAGCCGATCTACCGAGTAGAGCAGAACGGACGGGTGCTCCACGCCGTGCGGCGGGACGGCGCGTGGCACGGGCTGGAGGGCGGGCCCTTCGGCCCCGCGGCCGTCGGCGCGCGCCTGGATGGCGCCGCGCCGCGCATCCTCGCCCCGGTTGCGCCGTCCAAGATCGTCGCGGTGGGCTTGAACTACCGGGACCACGCGGCGGAGATGAACAAGGCGCTGCCCGACGAGCCGCTGATCTTCCTGAAGCCCTCGACCGCGGTGATCGGACCGGGCGCGTCGATCGTCCTGCCGCCGGAGGCGGGACGCGTGGACTACGAGGCCGAGCTGGGCCTCGTCATCGGGCGTACCGCCCGCAACGTGCCCGCGGAGCGCGCGCACGAGGTCGTGGCCGGGTTCACCTGCGTCAACGACGTGACCGACCGCGACCTCCAGCGCCGGGACGTGCAGTACACCCGCGCCAAGGGCTTCGACACGTTCGCCCCGGTGGGGCCGTGCATCGCCCCCGCGGACCTGGATCGGGCGCTCGGCATCGAGACCCGGGTCAACGGCGAGCGGCGGCAGCACTCGAGCACCCGCGAGCTGATCTTCCCGCTGCGTCGGCTCGTCGAGTTCGTCACCGCGGTGATGACGCTGCTGCCGGGCGACGTGCTCTCCACGGGGACACCGCCCGGGGTCGGGCCGCTCGCGCCGGGAGACCGCGTGACGATCGCGATCGAGGGCGTGGGCGAGCTCGAGAACGACGTCGTGGCCGGCGGTCCGGGTCCGGGTACGCAGGCGTCCGCGCCGTAGGACGGCGCGAATTCCGGGTAGAACGACGCGGGTCCTGGAGAGTCGGTCGGGCGCCGAGCGGAGCCCCCGCGACGGTTGGCGGGGCAGGGGTTGCGCCGTAGAACGCCGCGGCGTCCTGGAGGGTCGGCTGGGCGCCGAACGGAGCCGCCGGCGACGGTTGGCGGGCTGGCACGGCGCTCGCGGTTCCCGCGGAGCGGCATTCCGGACCGGGAATCGCCGCTCCTCCGACGGCATGAAAGCGCTGTCGTGATTCCCGCGGGAGCCGGTGGCCCGGACCCGCGATCATCGATTCGAGGATGGCATGAAGCTGTTTGCAGACACCGCGAACGTCGAGGAGATCGAGGCCCTCGCCCCGCTCGGCATCATCGACGGCGTGACCACCAATCCGTCGCTGCTGGCGAAGGCCGCGGCCGACCCGCGTGCCGTCCTCAAGCGCATCTGCGACGTGGTCGGGGGCCCGGTCAGCGCCGAGGTGGTGGCGACCGACGTGGCGGGCATGGTCCGGGAGGGCCGCGAGCTCGCCGCCATCGACCCCCACATCGTCGTCAAGGTGCCGTTCGGAAAGCCGGGGGTGCAGGCTTGCCGCGAGCTGACGGAAGACGGCATCCGCGTCAACGTCACCCTGATCTTCTCGGCCGCCCAGGCCCTGCTCGCGGCCAAGGTCGGGGCCGCGTTCGTGAGCCCGTTCGTCGGGCGGCTCGACGACATCTCGACCCCGGGCATGGACCTCATCACCCAGATCGTCGACATCTTCCAGAACTTCCCCCTGTCGACCGAGGTGCTCGTCGCGAGCACCCGGGGGCCCATGCACATCGTCGAGGCGGCCCGTCTCGGAGCCGACGTCTGCACCTGCCCCCCCAAGGTCATCGACGCCCTGTTCAACCACCCCCTGACCGACATCGGCCTGGAGCGGTTCCTCGCCGACTGGGCCAAGGCGCGCCAGCCCGTGGGCTAGCCCCGCCGGCGGAACGCCGTCGCATCGACCGATGGACAAGCACAAGCTGCTCGAGGACTACGAGCGCCGCGCCCACGAGGGCGGGGGCGAGGCGCGCCTCGCCCGCCAGCACGCGGCCGGCAAGCTCACCGCGCGCGAGCGCATCGACCGCTTCTTCGACCCCGGCACCTTCCAGGAGGTGGACAAGCTCGTCACCCACCGCTGCCGCGACTTCGGCATGGAGGACCAGGTCGTGCCCGGCGACGGCGTCGTCACCGGGCGCGGGCGCGTCGAGGGGCGTCTCGTCTACGCCTTCGCCCAGGACTTCACGGTGTTCGGGGGCTCGCTGTCGGAGACCAACGCCGCCAAGATCGTCAAGATCATGGACATGGCGATGGAGTCGGGCGCGCCCGTCGTCGGCCTGAACGACTCGGGCGGCGCGCGCATCCAGGAGGGGGTGCTGTCGCTCGGCGGCTACGCCGACATCTTCCTGCGCAACACCCTCGCGTCGGGGGTCGTGCCGCAGATATCCGCCATCATGGGGCCGTGCGCGGGCGGCGCGGTCTACTCGCCGGCCATCACCGACTTCACGGTGATGGTCGACAAGACGAGCTACATGTTCATCACCGGGCCCGAGGTCATCCGCACCGTGACCCTCGAGGAGGTGACGAAGGAGGAGCTCGGCGGGGCGATGACCCACAACGCGAAGAGCGGCGTCGCCCACTTCGTGGTGCCCGACGACGAGGCGTGCCTCGCCCTCATCCGCGACCTCCTCGGCTACATGCCCGGCAACAACCTCGACGACGCGCCCCGGGGGCCGACACCGACCCGATCGACCGCGAGGACCCCGCCCTCGACGACCTCGTGCCCGAGCAGCCCAACCAGCCCTACGACATGCGCGGGGTGATTCGCGCGGTGGTCGACGACGGCGAGCTCCTCGAGGTGCAGGAGCACTACGCGAAGAACATCCTCGTCGGCTTCGCGCGCCTCGGCGGGCAGTCGGTGGGGGTGGTCGCCAACCAGCCCGCCCACCTCGCGGGGACCCTCGACATCGACGCCTCGGTCAAGGGCGCCCGCTTCGTCCGCTTCTGCGACGCCTTCAACATCCCCCTGGTGACGTTCGAGGACGTGCCCGGCTTCCTCCCCGGGACCCAGCAGGAGTTCGGGGGCATCATCCGCCACGGGGCCAAGCTGCTCTTCGCGTTCGCCGAGGCGACGGTGCCCAAGGTGACGGTCATCACCCGCAAGGCCTACGGCGGCGCCTACTGCGTCATGGCCAGCAAGCACATCCGCACCGACGCCAACTTCGCGTGGCCCACCGCCGAGATCGCGGTCATGGGCCCCGAGGGGGCGGTGAACATCCTCTACCGGCGCGAGCTCGAGGCGGCCGGCGACCCCGAGGCCCTGCGGGCCGAGAAGATCGCCGAGTTCCGCGAGAAGCTCGCCAACCCCTTCGTGGCGGCCGGCCGCGGCTACATCGACGAGGTCATCCCGCCGCGCGCGACCCGGCCGAAGCTCATCGCCGCCCTCCGCAGCCTCGACGGCAAGCGCGACCGCAACCCGCCCAAGAAGCACGGCAACATCCCGCTGTAGCGGGCAGGGGTGAACTCCCGCGGCCGGCGTGTCCCGACCTCCCGGCTGCCAGGCGTCGGCGATGGGTCGGGACGGCCGACATCGACAGGAAGACCCCCCGCGCCGAGGGCGGGCTCGACGCCGCCCGGCCCTGGCGGGTGAGGGGATGGCGTCCGGCCCGCTCCGGCTCGTCGACCCCTGACCGCGACGGTGGGGCCGTACCTCTGCGGTCAGGAGGGAAACCGATCCCGCCGCGTCACGCGGGCGAGGAGGTCCGCGCCATCGCGGCAGGCGAGGGCGGCGTCGACGAGATCGTCCGGCGGTGCGTCCGCCAGACGCTCGGCGAGGCGCTCCGGGACGGCGACCCCGCGGGCGCGAAGGATCTGCAGGACCGCGTCCGTTGTGGTTTGCCGTGTCGCTTGCCGGGTTGCCTGCAGCGCCGCCTCCCGGCGCTGCTCGCGCAGCCAGGGGTCGTCGTCGGGGACGGTCCCCTCGGCCTCGCCCAGCGCGCGCCCGACGCGGGTGAGCACCGCGCTCGTCTCTTCCGACAGCCGCGGCTCGTTCAGGGCGGCGTGGATCTCCGCCGCCGTCCAGCCCGGGAACGCCGCGCTCGCCGCCGCCGGGCGGTAGCCGCCGGGGCCGAGCCGGTGGATGGTCAGGCCCGACGGGCGGCGCCGCGACCGGCTCGGGGATGCGACGTCCGGCACCTCGACCCACACCTCCGGGAAGCCCCACGCTTCGTACAGCCCCAGCTTGCCGCGCCGCACGTCGGTCGAGTAGTCGACTTCGAGCACGACGTCGGGCAGATGGTCCGTGCCCACCTCGACGGCGGCGCCCCGCGGCGCCGTCTCCACGGGGCGCAGGTAGACGATCTGGTCCGCCTGCATGATGCGGTGCCGCTCGCCACGGGCGTCGCGCACCAGCAGGTCGGCCGTCCCGAGGGTCGTGATGGGCGACCCCCGGCCGGCCGCGATCAGCGCGGCAAGCTGGGCCAGCCGCTGGCCGGGGCCCTCGTGGTAGACGGTGGTGGGCTCGCGCACCATCCACGCCGTCTCGGTATCGGCGTCCCAGTACTCGAGCCGGCCCTCGAAATCGGCGATGGCCTCGCGGGTGATCCGCACGGCGCGGCAGCCGGGGAATTCCGGCGCCGCGGTCTCGGCAGCACCGCGCGACGGCGCGGGGTCGGGAGCGGCCGTCGACGCGGGGATCGAAGGAGCCATACCGCCATGTTACACCGCGCCACCCCGGGAAGGAGGTCGCCAAGCAGAACCCGGCAGAGTACCCGATCCACGACGCGAGAACATCCCGATGTACGGATAGCGAGCCGGTCATCCGTCCCGCGTCTGACGCGCGCGCAGCTCGCCGGCGATAGCGCCGCCGACGACCAGGACGACGGCTACCGCTCCGGTCCCGAGCAGGGCGGGCGCGGCCGACATCGGCACGAGACCACGGGTCGCCAGGAACAACGCCATCCCCGCCGCGCCGCCGAGGAGCCAGCCGACCCCCTCCACCCGGTGCATGTCGCGCATCGGATGCAGCTCGCGGCGGGAGCCCCACAGGCCGGCCGCCGCGGCCCAGACCCGGTCGGCGTCCCAGCAGAGCAACCACAGGTTGGCGAGCAGCATGCCCGCGACGATGACGGAGGTGAGGCCGAAGCCGACGCCGATAGTGATGAGAAGGATGCTGCCCACCACCGGCGCGAACGCCACCGCCCCCAGCGTCGCAGTGCGCGGGATCAGCAGCAGCACCGCCGCGAGCACCTGCACCGCGCCGATGAAGCGCCACCAGGGGCCGGTGCGGTACATCGCCTCGAAGAAGAAGCCGACGGGGTCGTCGACGGGGAGGATGGTGAACCGCTGCCCGGTCAGCTTGACGAGGCCGGTGGGCAGGAAGGCCATCGCCAGGAGGAGGCGGTTCATCAGCGTGAACCGCTGCAGCACGGGCCTGGCGCGGACCCGCGAGAGGCGCTCTCCGATGGCGGGCGGCAGTTCGGGGGACATCGCCTGGTGTGAGGTTCGGTCTCGCCGACGGGCACGCCGGCGTTCCGCGTACCGGTCGGCCATGTACCTTACGGGTGCGGGGCTTGCTCCGTTCGCGGCGGTGCGGCGGTCGCAATCCGGGTAGAATGGCTGGCGCGATCCCGTCAGGTCACCCGGAGGTCATAATGGGCTGCAACCCTGCGGCGTATCGTCGTCTCGCCCTTTGGCTCGCGCTGGTCGTCGTTCTGTTCGTCCCCCCGGTCACCGCCGCGCAGGAGGAACAGGCGGAACCCGAGCCTCCCGGCCTTCCTCCCGTCTCGGTGCCGGACGAGCCGTTCGTCATCAACACCCACGCGATCGCGGAGGTCCGGGTGGTCGTGGTGACGAAGGGGCTGTCGCATCCGTGGGGGATGGCGTTCCTGCCCGACGGGGGCATCCTCGTCACCGAGCGCGACAGCGGGCAGCTCCGGATGGTCCGCGACGGGATGCTCGACCCCGAGCCCGTCGCCGGGGTGCCGGAGGTGTTCACCGGCGGCCTCGCCGGCCTGATGGACGTGGCCCTGCACCCGGCCTTCGACGAGAACCGGCTCGTCTATCTCAGCTATAGCCGGCCGTTGGGGGACGACGAGGCGACCATCGCCCTCATCCGGGGGCGGCTCGACGGCATGGCCCTGCGCGACGTCGAGGACGTGTTCGTGGCCGAGCCGTTCGGCGGGTCGACGGCGGGGGCCCGCATGGGGTTCGCGCCCGACGGCTCGCTGTACCTGACCGTCGGCGGCGCCTTCCGCACCGACCCGGCCGAGTCGCGCGCCCAGGACCCGGGCAGCCACGCCGGCAAGGTGCTGCGGCTGAACGACGACGGCTCCGTGCCCGACGACAACCCGTTCGTCGGCCGGGAGGGCTACCTGCCGGAGATCTTCTCGCTGGGGCACCGGAACCACCAGGGGCTGACGCTGCACCCGGAGACGGGCGCCCCGCTGACGACCGAGCACGCGGTGCAGGGCGGCGACGAGGTGAACGTCATCGAGGCCGGGAAGAACTACGGGTGGCCCATCGTGTCCTACGGGCGGCAGTACGACGGCGAGCGGGTGTCCGCCCGGTTCTGGGCGCCGGGCATGGAGGAGCCGCTCGTCTTCTGGTCGCCGTCCATCGCCCCCGGCGGCCTGACCTTCTACACCGGCGACCGGTTCCCCGAGTGGCGGGGGGACCTGTTCGTCGGGGCGATGATGACCGGCCGCATCCGCGGGACCGGACATCTCGAGCGGATCGTCTTCAACGAGGTCGGCGAGGAGCTGGCCCGCGAGTGGCTGCTGGCCGAGCTCAGGCAGCGTATCCGCGACGTGCGCCAGGGCCCGGACGGCCTGCTGTACGTGCTGACCGACGAGGACGACGGGGCCCTGCTCCGGCTCGAGCCGGTGGCGGAGGCCGGACCGTAGCCAGTCGGCGCCTCGGCTCCGATCGACGCCCGGCCACCTCTCAGGAGTCCGCGCCGTTCCGCGGCGCAGACTCTTGTCCCGGGGCGGGGCAACCTGCAGCCGCGTAGCGGCCCTCGGGCTCGCCTGCGCCGGAGGGGGCGGCGGCAGTCAGTGGAGGGCCGGCCATCCAGGTCGTCCCGGACGACAACCTTACTGCTCGGCCGTCTGGTACCAGATGGGCGAGGTCCACGCCCGCTCCTGGATGCGCCACGGCAGGTCGTCGTTCCCGCACGCGGCCGGGCGCTGGTCCTCGGGCAGGGCCGCGCACTGCAGGGCGTTCCAGCGGCAGCTCGGGTTCTCGAGGACGCGCGCGTAGTAGACGGCCCGGCGCGAGGGGTCGAAGTCGGGATCGGTCCAGACCGCGCACAGCGAGGCGGCGCCCGTTCCGGTCCGTTCGCAGGTGTTCCGCGACACGTCGGCGCCGTTGTCGGCGTCGCCGGCCACGTCGTGGATGGCCTCGTGGAACAGGCCGTCGTCGCCGACCCACCCCTTGACGATCTGGATGCGCTGGAGCGGCGTCCCCGGATACGCGTCGGTACCGGGGTCGGCGAGGGCGGTCACGAAGAGGCGCGGCGCCCCGGACCCGTCGCGGGGGGGCAGCACGCTGCCCATCGGCACCCCCGTTTCATAAGCGTCGGCGATCATGTCGTTGCTGGCGCACAGGTCAGGCAGGTCCCAGCCGCCGAAGAGCCGCGCCTGGATGCGCACGCCGCTGGTGCCGAACGTCTCCCTCCGCTGCATCGCGTCGAAGAGCGAGTCGCGCGAGTTCTCCTCGGCCCAGACCCCGACCAGCCCGCCGGGGTTCCGCAGGGGGTGGGGGGCGTAGGCGTCGGTGGTGAGCCGCCTCTCGAGGTCGGAGTCGACGTTCGAGTTGTGCCCCTGGTAGTCGAACTCGTCGGTGTCGCCGGGCAGGCCGTTGTGGCCGTCGGTGCTGCCGATCAGCCCGAGCTGGATCGGGTTGACGCCGATCCGTTCCTCCTGCGCGATGCCCTCGATGAGGGCGTAGCGCACGAAGTCGAGCCGCGACTGGCAGCCCTCGCCGCGCAGTCCGCCCTCCCCGGTGCCGTCCTCGCAGTCGGGCGGCCGCTCGCCGTCGACGTAGCGCACCTTCTCGAAGTCGCACAGCTCGTCCTCGCCGCCCACCACGTTCCACATGCCGCGCCGGCACTCGGACTCGCCCTTGGCCTGCATCATCTCCACCAGCGGCTCCATCTCGGTTCGCAGCGCCGCCCGCGCCCGCTGCTCGTCGAGGGGCAGCCCGCCCCAGTCGAGGGTGAACATCTGGCCGTTCGAGATGTTGGGGTTGTGGGGGATGGTGAGGGCCTCGCAGCCGGTGCCGGTGTCGTTGCAGCGCGCCTTGAGCCGGGTCCACAGGTCGCGCGGCCGGTCGGCGTCGATCCACGAGATGGGCAGCTCGGGCCCGATCTCGTTGCGCAGGATGACGTTGCGGTGCACCTTGGAGCGGCCCGGGGCGCGGGTGTACTCCCACGCGTGGAACGTCGCGAACGCGCAGTCGCTCGACCGGTCGTAGTAGCGCTCGGCCGCCTCGCGCGTCGCCTCCCAGGCGGTGAGGAGGCCGTCGCGGCAGCGGCTGCCGTCGTCGCCGCAGACGGCCGGGCCCCGGCCGGCCAGCCGGTCCGCCTGCCACGCCGCGCGATCGTCGGCGGCACCGCCGGGGCGCAGGCCGCGGCAGGCGGCCGTGTCGTAGACCGGGGACGACGGGTCGGTGCACACCGCCACCTCGCCGAGCCACTCGGAGTGGTCGGTGACCGCCGCGAAGTCGAGGGGGCGCTCGAGTCGCGCGGTGCGGGTGGGCCGGCCCTCGGCGTCGACCGGGCTCAGGCCGATCTCCTCGCCGCGCGCGAAGCGGTAGGCGTCGTCGGGGGTCTGGAAGCCGCCGCGCCCGAGGGCGTCGAGCGAGAACGCGGTGTGGGTGTGGAGGTCGCCGAAGAAGACCTGCCGCAGCGGGTCGTGGTGCGCGCACGGCTCCCTCGGGGCCAGGTCGGCGGCCTGGGCCGGCGCGCTCGGCGGGCTCCATTCGACGACGGGGCGCTCCGGAGCGGGGGCCGGCGGCTCACCGTCGCCGGCCGGCGTGCAGGCGATGGCGGCGAGGGTCGGCAAGCAGGCCGTGAGCAGTCGTAGTGCCGTCATGTCGACAGTCTCCTTCGCGTCCCGGGACGCGCCACGCGGCCCTCGAGCCGGACCCGCCTCCCGACCGGCGCCGCGACGGTCCGGCCGGGCCGATGCGCCGAGCCGTCCAGCACCGCTCACAGGCGTTCCGCGTGCTGCCACGCCGCGCCCTTGTCACGGTTCCTGCAGCACCGGCGCTGCGCCCATCTCTCGGGACGGCCGGGCTCCGGGCCGTTCATGGTCCCGTGCCCGCCCCCTGTCCGTTCGCCGCCGGCAGACGCACCTCGTAGTCGTCGCGCAGCGCCCGGTAGGCGGCGCGGCCACGCTCGCGCCGACGCTCGTCGCGCAGGTCGGCGACCACCCGATCCCGAAGCTCGTCGAGCGACGGCCTGCGGGGCGGCGTCCGGTCGCGCACCCGGACGAGGTGCATGCCGTACGTCGACTCGACCGGCCCGCTCCAGCTGTCCTCGGGAAGCGCGGACACCGCATCCGCGAAGCCGGCCCCGAACATCCCCGCGATCTCCGCGTCCGTTCTGTCCGCGTAGGTGCGCGACAGCATGAAGGGATCGCCGAGCCGCTGCCAGTCGTCGCCGCTGCCGGCGCGGATCCCGGGAAGAAGGGCGGTCGCGTCGCCGGCCGGGTCGGTCCTGCGATCGGCCGACAGAAACACGTGGTCGAACGTGGTCCGCGGCGGCCGCCGGTATCGCTCTGCGTGCCGCGCGAAGTACTCCTCGACCTGGTCGGCGGAGGGCGCTGCTGCGCCGCCCGCGTCCTCGAGGATGAACGTCAGCTTCTGGGCGAGCCGCCGCCGCACGATGGCGTCCTCGCGGTCGAGGCCCAGCCGCTGCGCCTCGCGGTACAGGATCTCCTCGTCTACGGCTTCCCCGATCGACGCTTCCAGCTCCTGATCGGTCGGCGGACGGCCCCACTGCGCCGTCCAGCGCGCGCGGAGCCGCTCGACCTCGTGGTCGGTCATCTCGATCACGCGCCGTTCCGGCTCGGCGCTCCGCACCCAGCTATCGAGCGCGAACACCCCGCCGGCCAGCAGGACGAAGATCAGAAGCGGATCGCGAAGCCGGCCGGGGTTGCGGCGGGGCGGAGCACCGGCCGCGTCGGTTCCGTCTGCGGGAGGATCGACGGGGGCGTCGTGATGCATCGGCGGAACCGGAGGAATCAAACGCATTCTAGCGCAATCGCCGGGACCGAGCCCCGCCCGAGGGGCAGCGTGGGACCCTGATGGCGAGGGACGCCGGCTGCCGGCGCCTCCGCTCCGAGACCGGAGTCCGCGGCGCCGCCCGCGGGCACGCCGATGGCGTCCGCTCCCAACCTTGGGAACCGAGGCGAGATTGGCATACACTGTGAATCAGGCGGCTGCCTCCTGACCCATGTCGCGCCTCGCCAGCCGCGTCGCGCCCGGTCCTGGTCGGCGCGGGACGTCGCCACGGGCGGATGGAGACGCCTGCCGGCCAGCGGGCGCCTGCCGGTCACGACCGGGCGGGAGATCCGGTCCGGCATGCCGCGAACCGTCAGATGAAGATCCTGGTCGCCAATCGAGGTGAGATCGCCGTCCGCGTCCTGCGGGCCTGCCGGGAGATGGGGGTTCCCTCGGTCGCCGTGTACTCCGAGTGCGACCGCACCGCGCCCCACGTCCGCCACGCCGACGAGGCGGCGGCCATCGGGCCGAGTCCGGCCGCCGAGAGCTATCTCGACGTCGAGCGGGTGCTCGCGGCGGCGGCCGGGACGGGCGCGACGGCGGTGCATCCGGGCTACGGATTCCTCGCCGAGAACGCCGCGTTCGCGCGGGCCTGCCGCTCGGCGGGGCTGACGTTCATCGGGCCCGATGCCGGCGTCATCGAGACCATGGGCGGGAAGACGGCGGCGCGACAGGCGGCCATCGACGCCGGGGTGCCGGTGGTGCCCGGCACCGAGGCGCTGCCCGACACCCTGTCCGAGGCCGAGCTGCGGGCGCGGGCCGACGAGGTCGGCTATCCGCTCTTCATCAAGGCGGTGGCCGGCGGCGGCGGCCGGGGGATGCGCCGCGTCGCCGGTCCCGACGGGGTGGCGGCCGGGGTCGAGAGCGCGCGGTCCGAGGCGGGGGCCGCCTTCGGCGAGTCGGCCATCTACTTCGAGCGGCTCCTCGAGCGGGCGCGTCACATCGAGGTTCAGGTGCTCGGCGACGAGCACGGCACGGTGGTGCCGTTCGTCGAGCGCGAGTGCTCCATCCAGCGGCGGCACCAGAAGGTCATCGAGGAGTCGCCCTCGGTCGCGGTCACCGAGTCGATCCGGACCGCCCTGGCCGACGCCGCGGCGGCCCTGTGCTCGGCCGTCCGCTACGTCAACGCCGGCACTCTCGAGTTCCTCCTCGACGAGGACGGGCGCTTCTACTTCCTCGAGATGAACACGCGGCTCCAGGTGGAGCATCCGGTCACCGAGATGGTGACCGGCGTGGATCTCGTCCACTGGCAGATCCGCATCGCGCGCGGCGAGCGTCTGACCGTGGACCACCGGCGCGCCCTCACCCCGCAGGGGCACGCGATCGAGGCGCGGGTCTACGCCGAGGACCCCGACGCCGGGTTCATCCCCGCGCCGGGCCGCATCACCTTCCTCCGCAGCCCGTCAGGGCCCGGCATCCGGGACGACAGCGGCGTCGAGGCCGGGTTCACGGTCCCCGTCCACTACGACTCGATGATCTCCAAGGTGGTGGCGTGGGCCCCCGACCGCGCCGGGGCCATCGCCCGGCTGCGCCGCGCCCTCGGCGAGTACGAGATCGGCGGCATCACCACCGCGATTCCCGCGCTGCTGTGGATTCTCGAGCAGGACGCGTTCGCGACCGGCGACTTCGACACCGCGTACCTCGACCGGGTCCTCGCCGAGCGCCGCGGTCGATCGTTCTCCGAGCTGCCCGACGAGGACGTCGACGTGGCGGTCATGGCGGCGGCGCTGCTGGGCTACGTGTCCGGCCCGGACCGGTCCGCGGGCGGCGAATCGGCGGGACCGACGCCGTGGCGCCGGGCGGCCCGGCTCGAGGGGTTGCGGCGATGACCGTGAAGGACCGCGGTCCCATGCGCCTCGAGGTCGATGTGGCCGGCCGGCCGCGGCTCGTCACCGTGGAGCGGATCGGGGCGGCCGGGGACGCGACCCGGCTGGCGCTGCGCTGGGACGACACGACCCGCGAGGTGGACGTGTCGGCGCTGGGCCCGGGACGCCTCTCGATGATTCTGCCGGGCTCGGGCCGGGCCAGCCGCGGGGTTCGCGGCGACGAGCCCGCCCCCGGGGACTGGGTGGTGGGCATCGGCGGGCGGCAGGTCCGCGCCCGCGTCTCGGACGGTCGCCGCCGCCGCCGCGCGGCCGCGTCGCAGGCCGGCGGCGACCACGCGGTGGCGGCGCCGATGCCCGGCCGGGTGGTGCGGGTGCTCGTCGAGCCCGAGGACCGGGTGGCGGCGGGACAGGGGCTCGCGGTCGTCGAGGCGATGAAGATGGAGAACGAGGTCGCGGCCCCGGCCGACGGCGTCGTGTCGGACGTGCGGGCGGCACCGGGAGACTCGGTCGAGGCCGGCGCGGTGCTGGTCACCCTGACCGCCGAGGAGAGCGAGTGACGAGCCTGAACCTGGGAGGCCCGCCGCGCTCCGCGCGGCCCGCCGGCGGGGCAGTCGAGCCGCGGGACGACCGCTCCCCGCCCTCGCCGCCCGTTTCGGGGGGGAGGGCCGCCCGGCGGGCCGAGTCGAACGGAGACGGTCTTCCGGCCTCCGACCCGACATCGTCGCGGGGCGATTCGCCGCGCCTCGCCGAGACCGCTTCACCGGCCTCGCCGGAGCCGGGGCGGCAGCCGGGGACCTCCACGCTCGACATGCTGCGTTCCGCGTGGACCCGCTGGTGGTCCCGGCGGTACGTGCGGTGGAGCGTGGCGGGAGCCGCCGTCGTCGTCGCGGCGGCCCTCGTCGGGCTCGTGACGATCGACCTCGGCCCGGCCGTGCGGGCCCGGGCCGAGCGGGCGCTGGGCGGCTATCTCGACCGGGAGGTCACCATCGGCCGGGTCGGCATCTGGCTGCTTCCCGGCCGGTTCGTCGTCGAGGACCTGACCATCGGGGGGTTGAACCCCGGCGACAGGCCCTTCCTCATCGCGCGGGAGCTCACCCTGTCGGTGGTGTGGTCGGCCCTCCTGCACGGGGAGTTCCTCGCCGATGCGGTCTACATGCGGGACTGGCGGATGCTGGCCGAGTCGTTCCCCGACGGCCGCCAGAGCTTCCCCGCCTTCGTGCGCCAGGGGGACGGTGAACCCGCGGCCGAAGCCGGGGAGACGCCCATCGCGGCCCCGGCGGAGCCGCTTCCGCCGGACCCGGCCGGGGCGGACGTGGAGGCGGGCCGGCGGTTCGTCACCACCTTGCAGTACCTCAACGCCTCCGAGGGCGAGTTCCGCTACGAGGACCACGGGTCGAACTGGAGCGTCGACCTGCCGGACATGGACTTCACGATCACCAAGGTCCTCGACTACCGCGGCCACGCCGCCTCGGCGGGGGGCGTCCTGCAGATCGCCGACTTCGAGCCGATGTGGATCGAGCTCGATACCGACTTCCTGATCGACGGCCCCGACGTCGAGCTGACCCGCATCGACCTGCTCACGGACGGCGCGGCGACGCGCCTCGAGGGCAACGTCGACCTGTCGAGCTTCCCCGAGATGTCCTACACCCTCGAGTCGGACATCGACCTCGCCCGCATGCGGGAGATCTTCTTCGCAGACGACGGCTTCACCGCCGCCGGTTTCTCGCGCTTCAGCGGCACGTTCCACAAGTTCGAGGGGGGCCACGACCTCCGCGGATCGTTCACGAGCGACGAGGCGGGCATCGACCAGCTGCGCTTCCCGGCCATGACCGGCGACCTGCGGTGGCGGCACGACCTCTTCGAGGTCCGGAACGCCGAGGCGTCGCCCTACGGGGGGGAGGCGGCGTTCGACTTCACGATGGCGCCCCTCGGAGGGAGCGAGCCCGGGCAGGCGGTGTTCGACGTCCGCTACGCCCGCATCGGGCTCGCGCCGCTCGCCCGGGCCCTCGAGGTGCGCGGGATTCGACCGGCGGGCCGGGCTTCCGGCCGCAACCGCCTCGAGTGGCCGATCGGCCGCTTCGCCGACTTCGCCGGCGAGGGCGCGGTCCGGCTCGCGCCTCCGGCGGGGGTGCGGCTCGCAGGCCCCGAGCCGGACCCTCGGGCGGCGGCGGGGGTGGCCGCGCGCCGGGACGAGCCGTCCGACCTGACGACGCGCACCTTCTCCCTCGGCGGGCAGGTCGAGTACCGGGCGACCGGCGAGAGGCTCGAAGTGGGAGACGCGTATCTGGCCACGCCGTCGACCCACATCGCCTTCGGGGGACGCACCGCGTGGGGGGCGGACACCCGGATCGCCTTCGACGTGGCCAGCGCGAACTGGCAGGAGAGCGACCGCCTGATGGCCGCGATCATGACCGCGGCGGGGACGCCCACCGGCGCCTTCGCGGTCGACGGCTACGGCACCCTCGACGGCGTGCTTCTCGGCGACCTCGCGTCGCCGCGCGTCGAGGCCACCTTCGCCGGCGAGGACGTGCGGGCCTGGAATGTCGATTGGGGCACGGGCCGCGGCGAGTTCGTGGTGGAGGACTCCTATCTCGACGTCATCGACGGGGAGTTCCGCCGGGGCGACAGCGCCATGGCGATCGACGGGCAGTTCTCGCTGAGCCGCCCCCGGCGCGACGGCGGCGAGGAGATGAACGCGCTCGTGCGGCTGGAGTCGTTCCCCGCGGCCAGCATCCGGACCGCGTTCGGGCTCACCGACGGCTACCTCATCGAGGGGCCGGCCACCGGTGAGATGCGGCTCTACGGGGACTACACCCGCTTGTTCGGGGTGGGGCGGCTGCGGCTCGACCGACCGACCGCCTACGGGGAGCCCTTCGACTCCGCCGCCGCCGACCTGCGCTTCGAAGGCAGCGGCGTCCGGCTGAACGGGCTCGACATCCGCAAGGGCCCGGGTTCGGCGACGGGGGCCGCGTTCATCGAGTGGGACGCGTCCTACTCGTTCAATCTCGACGCCCGCGCCGTCGACGTCGCCTCGCTGGCCTTCCTGCCCGAGCTGCCGCGGCCCCCGTCCGGGACCATCGAGGGCACCGCGTCCGGGGTCGGGTTCCTCGACAACCCCACCTACGAGATACGTGCGACGGTCAGCGACCTGCGCATCGGGGACGAGGAGGTGGGGCACATCACCGGCCAGCTCGACGTCAGGGACGGGGAGCTCCGGCTCGACCTCGAGGGCGCGTCGTCGACCGTCGCGCTCTCCGCCGCGGGACGCGTGACCCTCTCGGGGACCCAGGATGCCGACCTCTCGCTGCGGGTCGCGGACTGGTCGCTGGACCCCTACGTCCGCATGTTCGTCCCCGAGTGGTCCCCCTATACGAGGGCGGTGCTGAGCGGCTCGCTGGACGTCGTCGGCCCGTTGCGCGACTGGAACCGCCTCGACGCGACAGCCACCGTCCAGCGGCTGCGGGCGAGCCTCCTCGACTACGAGGTTCGCAACGACGGCCCCATCCGGCTGAGCCTCGACCGGCGGGTCGTCGGTATCGATCGGCTTCGCCTGGCCGGCGTCGGCACCGCCCTCGATCTCGCGGGGGTGGTGGATCTCGGCGCCGACGAGGTCTCGGTCGGCGTCGACGGCAACGCCAACCTCGACATCCTCCAGGGGATGGTCCAGAGCCTGCGGGGGTCGGGCTCGGCCGTGGTGGACGCCGAGATCGCCGGCACCGTGCGGCAGCCGGTGCTGACCGGGGAGGCGGCGGTGCGGAACGGGCGCATCCGGCACATCGCGCTGCCGCACGCGCTGGAGGAGATCAACGGCCGCATCGTCTTCGAGCGGGGCGCGGTCCGGTTCGACGAGCTGACGGCTTCCATGGGATCCGGTCCCGTGCAGCTGGGCGGCCGGGCCGGAATCGACGGGTTCTCGCTCGGCGAGCTGGAGATCACAGCGGCCGGGCGGGACATGCAGCTGCGGTTCCCCGAGGGGTTCCGGTCGAACGTCGACACCGACCTGGTGCTGCGCGGCCCTCCGGACCGCCCGGTCCTCGACGGTGACGTCAACGTGCGCGACGCGGTGCTCCTCGGCGGCTTCGACGAGGTTGCGGTCGGGCTGCTCGGGGGGGACGCCGCCGACGGCGGCGAGACGGCGGGGACCGGGCTGCCTCTGCGCTTCGACGTCCGGATCGAGGCGCCGTCCACCCTGCGGATCGACAACAGCCTCGCCCGCATCGTGTCGAGCGCCGAGCTGACCCTGCAGGGCACCTACGAGCAGCCGGTGCTGCTCGGGGCGATCGAGCTCGAGCGGGGCACCGCGTTCTTCGAGGGCAACCGGTACCGCCTGAACCACGGGACCATCGGGTTCGCCAACCTGAACCGGATAGAGCCGTTCGTCGACATCGAGGTCGAGACCGACGTGCGCGTGCCCGGTCAGACCTATCGGGTCATGGTCCGGGCGACGGGCACGCCGGACGGGCTGGTGCCCGTCCTGTCGTCGGACCCGCCCCTGCCGGAGGTCGACATCTTCTCGCTGCTGCTCGGCGACATCCGCGATCCCCTCGGCGCCGATCTCCGGGCCGCGCGTGCGCCCGAGCTGGCCCAGCAGCAGCGGTTCCAGGCCGGCGCCGCGCGCCTCCTGACGAGCCCCCTGTCCTCGAGCGTCGGCCGCGTCGTCCAGGACTCGTTCGGGGTCGACACCTTCCAGATCACGCCGTCGCTCGGCGACCCGACCTCCCAGCAGTCGGCCGAGCTCAGCCCGACGGCGCGGGTGCTCATGGGCAAGCGGATATCCGACAGGACGCACATCACGCTCTCGCGGGCCATCAGCGGCGCCAACCGCGACCTCCTCGTGGTCCTCGAGCACGACCAGAGCGACCGGCTGACGTGGATCCTGTCGCAGAACGAGGATCGCACCTACGCCCTCGACTTTCGAGTGAGGCATGCATTTTGAACCGTGCCCACATCGCCGGCGCGGCGGGAGCCGCGCTGGCCCTCGCCGCGCCGGCCGCCGGCGCCGCCGACCCCGCGGCGCTCGCGGGGCAGAACGTCGCCGAGGTGCGGCTGTTCCGCGAAGGGCGGCCCGTCGACGAGCTCTCGCTGCTCGGCTTCATCGAGACCCGTACCGGCCAGCCGCTGTCGATGCGGCAGGTTCGCGAGAGCCTCACCCACCTGTTCAGCCTCGGCGAGTTCATCGACGTTCGGGCCAGCGCCGCCGCCGTCGCGCAGGGCGTCAGCCTGCGCTACGACCTCGTGCCGTTCCGCGGCGCGGGCGGGTTGGAGGTGCTCGACCCCCGCGGCCGGCCCGTCGAGGAGGCGGCGGCCCTCGTCCGACGCCGGCTGGGAAGCAGGGTGGCGCCCGGCCAGGTCGACGCCGCCGCGGCCCTCCTCGACCAGTACTATCGCGACGCGGGCCGGTTCGCGGCGCGCATCACGCCGCGGCCGCCGGGGCCGGACGGCCGGCTCGTCATCGACGTCGACCCGGGCCCGGCGGCGCGCATCGGGAGCATCGAGGTCCGCGGGGTCGAGCCGCCCCGGCGGCCCGTCGTCCTGAACCGGCTCGGCGTGCGCGAAGGGGACCCCTACGACCCGGCCGAGCTCGATCGCCGCCTCGCCGAGTACGAGGGCGACGTCCGGTCCCGCCGGTTCTACGCCGCGCGCTTCTCCCACGCCGCCGTGCCGGGCCCCGACGGGCTGGAGGTGTCGCTCGACCTGGACGTCCGGACCGGTGCGCAGGTCGCCATCCGTCTCGAGGGCGATCCGGTCCCCGGGGCGCGGGTGGACGAGCTCGTGCCCATCGCCCGGGAAGGATCGATCGACGAGGACCTGCTCGAAGACTCCAGCCTGCGCATCACGACCCACCTGCGGGAGCTCGGCTACCGCGACGCGCAGGTGACCCACCGCCGCCTGGAGGAGCCGGGTCAGACGGCTGTCGTGTTCTCCGTCGAGCGGGGCGCACGCTACGTGGTCGACGAGATCGCGTTCACCGGGCACGCGGTGATGCCGGAGGCGGAGCTGGCCGCGCTCTTCGAGGTGGAGGCGGGGGGGGCGCTGGTCATGGACGGCGTGGAGGCGGGGGCCGCCGCGGTGCGGGCCGCCTACGAGCAGCGCGGCTACCGCGGCGTCGAGGTCGAGGTGCGGCCGGAGCTCGGCGAGGCGGTGCCGCCGGCCGGCGGCGCCGGCCCCGCGGTGGTGCCGGCGCGCCTGCTCGTGGCCATCGCCGAGGGGCCGGCCACCGTGGTCCGGGCCGTCACGTTCGAGGGCGTGACCGCCTTCACCGAGGCCGAGCTCGCCGATTCGATCGAGGTTCGACCCGGCGACCCGTACCATGGCCCGCGGGCGCGGGCCGCCGCCGCCGCGATCCTGCTGGGCTATCTCAACGAGGGGTACGAGGCGGCGCAGGTGGACGTCGAGCCGCGCTTCTACGAGTCGGGCGAGACCGCCGACGTCGCGTTTCGGGTGCGCGAGGGGCCGCAGGTCTTCGTGGACCACGTGCTGATCGTGGGAAACCGGCAGATCTCCGCCTCGACCATCCGGCGCGAGCTCGCCCTGCGCCCCGGCGAGCCGCTGGGGCGGGACGAGATCGACGAGACCCGCCGCCGCCTCACCGCGCTGGGGATCTTCCGGCGCATCGAGCTCCGGGAGTTCAGCCACGGCGCCGCGGATCGGCGCGACGTCGTGGTGGTGGTCGAGGAGGCCCCGGCCACGAGCGTCGGATACGGCGGGGGGATGGAGGCGAGCCAGCGGCTTCGCGCGGCCGCCAGCGGGGTGGCGGCCGAGCAGCTCGAGTTCGCGCCGCGCGGGTTCTTCGAGATCGGCCGGCGCAACCTCTGGGGCAAGAACCGGTCCATCGATCTGTACACCCGGGTCAGCCTGTGGCCCCAGGGAGCCCCCGCCGGCGAGGTCTCGCGGACCGACCTGGGGTTCAACGAGTACCGCTTCCTCTTGAATTTCCGCGAGCCCCGGGCGTTCGGGCAGTCCGGAGACCTCCTGGTGTCGGGGTTCGCCGAGCAGGTGATCAGGCCGAGCTTCGACCTGATAAGCCGCGGCGTCAACACCGAGCTGCGGCGCGGCATCGGGACCACGATGACGGCGCGCGTGGGCCATACCTACGGGGTGAACCGTATCGCGAACGAGCAGCTGCAGTCCGCGGACCGCCCTCTCGTCGACCGGCTGTTTCCCGAGGTGAGGCTCTCGACCCTCTCGGCGGGGCTGATCCGGGACACGCGGACGGACCCCCTCGAGCCGACGGGGGGCACCCTGCTGGCGGTCGACGTGGAGGCGTCCTCGTCGGTGCTCGGCTCGGCCGTCGGGTTCGCCAAGACCGTGCTCCAGGGGTTCCTGTACAGGCAGCTCCCCGGTGAGGCGGTCTTCGCCGCGGGGGGGCGCCTGGGGCTGGCGCGCAGCTACACGACCACGTTCCTCCAGGCGTCGACCCTGGTGTTGAACGACCAGGGGTTGCCGGTGCTCCGGGAAGTGGCGGAGCTGACCTTCATCCACACCCTGCCCGCGAGCGAGCGGTTCTTCGCCGGGGGCGACTCCACCGTGCGGGGGTTCGCCCTCGATCGTCTCGGTGACGAGTCGACCATCGGCGCCAACGGCTTCCCCACCGGGGGGAACGCCATGATCGTGCTGAACTCGGAGCTGCGGATGCCGGTGTTCGGTCCTCTGCAGGTGGTGGGGTTCCTCGACGCCGGCAACGTGGTCGACCAGGTGGGCAACTTCGATCTGGCGCGCATCCGCGGGGCGGCCGGCTTCGGGGTGCGGTATCGTTCGCCGATCGGCCCAATACGGATCGACCTGGGGTTCAAGCTCGATCGGCGGGAGTTCGCGGGCGAGCGGGAGAGCCTGACGGCGCTGCACCTCAGCATCGGGCAGGCGTTCTAGGAGTCGGCGCCGCGGGCACGGCGCGGGCTCCTGGCGGGTCGGTTGGGCCAAGCGGAGGCCGCAGCGCGACCTTGCGGCTGCGTTCGGCGACGATTGGCGGGCAGGAGTCCGCGGTGTGGAGCGGCGCGGACTCGTGGCGGGTTCGTCGGGCGCCGAGCGGCGCGGCGCGACCCTGCGGTCGCGTTCGGCGACGATTGGCGGGCTGGCCGGGGCCGCGGTCGGGGGCTCGTCCGGCGTGGCGCGGGAGCGGTCGACGGTGCCGAAACGGCGGGGGAGGGTCGTGGGGCTGTGCGTGCTGGTGGCCGCCCTGGCCGCGGGTGGCGACCGGCGTCCGGCGACGGGAGCCGGACAGTCGCCGCCGGGGGTCGGACAGCTCCTCGACCGTGTCCTCGCGGTGGTCGGCGGACAGGTCATCCTGCTGTCGGACGTTCGCCTGTTCCTGGAGACGGGGCTGGTGGAGCCCTCGGGGGCCGCCGACCCGGTTCCGCCCGCGCTCGAACGCCTGATCGAACGACGGTTGATTCTGGACGAGGCGGCCCGCTACGTCGTGGAAGACCCGCTCCAGGACGAGGTCGACCTCCGCGTGGGGCAGATCGAGCGGCGCCTCGGCGGCCCTCTCGGGCTCGCCGCGGCGTTGGCCGCGACGGGATACGCGCCGCCGGACTTCGAGCAGGTGGTGCGGGACGATCTGCGCATCGAGCGCTACCTGGCGCGGCGGTTCCCGCCGCCGACGCAGCCGAGCGCAGCGGATACGGCGGCGCGGCAGGCCCTGATCGACGACTGGCTGGCGTCGCTCCCGGCCCGCGCCGCGGTCATCCGGGTCACGCCTTGAACGCGTGACCGCACCGGCCGGCACCGGCGCGAGCCCACCGACCGGAACGCGGGCCGTTGGCCCGGCAGTCGTCGCCCGCGGCTCCATCCGGCGCCCAACCAACCCGGGAGTCCGCGACGTCTGCGGGACCGGCCCTGCTGGACACGGGGGCTCGGGCCGCGGCCGCCGGCCGTCATCCCCCCCCGGCCCCGACGTACGCGATGAGCACCTCGGTCGCGTTGAAGCCGGCATGACAGGCGAACGGCGCCACCATGCTGCGGCGGACCAGGTAGAGCACGCCCCACAACGCCCCCAGCAGGCCGGTGATGATGGCCGCGTCCCGGCCCTGCACGAGGTGGCCGAGGCCGAAGGCCACGCTGAACACCACGAGACCGACCGCCGCGCCGCCGAGGTGCTGCTCGAAGCGGCGGAGGATGAAGGCGCGCTGCACCTCTTCCCGAAGTCCGCCGGCGACCACCGCGACGGCGGCGAAGGTCAACGCGCCCGCGGGCGTCGTGATGAGCGCCTCGAGCGGATTCTCCGGGACGTTGCGCAGCTCGGGAGCGACGCGGGAGAGGACGGCGAACGCCGCCGCGACGACCAGGAGCGCGGCGGGCACGAGGGCCAGCCCGAGCAGCAGCTCGGATCGAATCGGCCGCCGGCCCACCATCACGGCGACGGGATGCTCCCCGTGGGCCCGCATGAGCATCCAGACCAGCGCCAGGATCAGCGCGGCGTCGACCAGCGACAGGGTGACGACGTAGGCGAGGGAGAGGTCCCCCGAGCCCTCGGTCGGCCCCGCCCCCAGCATCCCGAGCAGCACGACGAGGGTCAACTGGGTCGGAAAGCCGGAGCAGAGGACCACCTCCCCGGCCGCCGCGAGTCGCCGCTGGAACGGCGGGGGCGGCGGCGGCTCGACCGTGAGCTCGGCCTGGTCGGGGGTCGGAACGTCGACGCCCGCCGACGGATCCTCCGGCGGCGCTCCGTGCGACATGAACCGGACTCTACCACACGCCCCCGGTCGGATCTGTTGACAAACCGCCTATATCTAGGCTATGTTCCACCCCCAGGCCACAACATCTAGTGCCTTGGCGAGAAGGGGAGCCGTTTCCGAGACCCGCACGCGGATGCGTCGCACCACGATTCCGGCAAGACTCGTGTACTCCGGCGACTTCCAGCTCCGGACCGGATGCGGTATCCCGGGTTCCGGATCACGCCTGCAAGCCATGCGCCCTTTCCTTCGCGCCCCGCCTTGCCGTCGTCCGGAATCGAGATCCTCACGAGCGGCCGGCCGACAGCCCGGTGCGCCGTAGAATCCTGAACCCGGTGTCCGGCGCGTCGCAGTGCCGCGCCGAGAGGAGTTGCCCCGATGCAGAGAAGCGCCGTTCATGAGCCCGAGGCGGTTGCGCCGCAGGTCGACGCGCAGCCGTCGGCGACCGATCGCCAGGGCCTGGAGTTCCCGCGGTACTTCTCGCGAGCGGGGTCCGATCCGTTCGACGAGATCGAATGGGAGGCGCGCAGCGCGGTCATCGGCAACGAGCAGGGCGAGGTGGTCTTCGAGCAGCGCGACGCGGAGGTCCCCGCGTTCTGGTCCCAGCAGGCCACCAACATCGTGGTGTCGAAGTACTTCCGCGGCGTGCTCGGCACTCCCGAGCGCGAGCAGAGCGTCAAGCAGCTCATCGGCCGGGTGGTCGACACCATCACCGGGTGGGCCCGCAAGGACCGCTACTTCGCCGGCGACGCGGATCTGCGGGCGTTCAGCGACGATCTCAAGCACCTCCTCGTCTTCCAGAAGGCGGCGTTCAACAGTCCGGTCTGGTTCAACTGCGGATTCGAGAAGGCGCCCCAGTGCTCGGCCTGCTTCATCAACTCGGTCGACGACACGATGGAGTCGATCCTGACGCTCGCCAGGACCGAGGGGATGCTGTTCAAGTACGGGTCCGGGACCGGCACGAACCTGTCGTCCATCCGGTCGTCGCGCGAGCTGCTCGGCGGCGGGGGGACCGCCTCGGGGCCGGTCTCGTTCATGAAGGGTTACGACGCCTTCGCCGGGGTCATCAAGTCGGGCGGGAAGACCCGGCGGGCCGCCAAGATGGTGGTGCTGAACGCCGACCACCCCGACATCGTCGAGTTCATCAACTGCAAGGTGGACGAGGAGCGCAAGGCGTGGGCGCTCATCGACGCCGGGTACGACGGGTCGTTCACCGGCACCGCGTACTCGTCGGTGTTCTTCCAGAACTCGAACAACAGCGTGCGGGTGCCCGACGACTTCATGCGCGCGGTCGTCGACGACGAGGCGTGGGAGACCCGGGCGGTGACCGACCCGGGCCGGGTCATGGAGACCCACCGCGCCCGCGACCTGATGCGCCTCATCGCCGAGGGCACCCACGTGTGCGGCGATCCCGGGATGCAGTTCGACACCACCATCAACGACTGGCACACCTGCCCCGAAACCGACCGCATCAAGGCGTCGAACCCCTGCTCGGAGTACATGTTCCTCGACGACTCCGCGTGCAACCTCGCGTCGCTCAACCTCATGCAGTTCCTCGACGAGGGGGGGCAGTTCGACGCCGCCGCGTTCGCGGCCGCGGTGCGGACGATCATCACCGCGCAGGAGATCATCGTCGGCAACGCCAGCTATCCGACGGAGGCGATAGAGCGCAACAGCCACGACTACCGCCCCCTCGGCCTCGGCTACGCCAACCTCGGGGCCCTGCTGATGTCGCGGGGCATTCCCTACGACAGCGACGAGGGGCGGGACTGGGCCGCCGCCCTCACCGCCCTCATGACCGGCGAGGCCTACGCGCAGTCGGCGCGCATCGCGCGCGACCACGGCGGCCCGTTCGCGGGGTTCGACGGGAACCGGGAGCCGTTCCTCCGGGTGATGAACAAGCACCGCGACGCGCTGCGGGGCGTCAACCCCGAGCGCCTCCCCGGCGCGCTGTTCGCGGCGGCGTCCCGAGCCTGGGACGACGCGGTGGAGCTGGGCGGGGCCCACGGCTACCGCAACGCCCAGGCCACGGTGCTCGCCCCCACCGGCACCATCGGGTTCATGATGGACTGCGACACCACCGGGGTCGAGCCGGACATCGCCCTCGTCAAGTACAAGAAGCTCGTCGACGGCGGTCTGATGAAGATCGTGAACACCACCGTCCCCATGGCCCTGCGCAACCTGGGGTACGACGAGCCGCAGGTCGACGCCATCGTGGCCCACATCGACGAGCACGAGACGATCGAGGGCGCCCCGGACCTCGAGCCCGAGCACCTGCCGGTGTTCGACTGCGCCTTCAAGCCGGCCCGCGGGAGCCGGTCGATCCACCACATGGGGCACATCCGGATGATCGGGGCGGTGCAGCCGTTCATCTCCGGCGCCATCTCCAAGACCATCAACGTGCCGCCCGACGCGACGGTCGAGGAGATCGAGCAGGCGTACCTGGACGCGTGGCGCCTCGGCACGAAGGCGGTGTCCATCTACCGGGACGGCAGCAAGCGCACGCAGCCGTTGAACACCACCCGGACCGGCCCGGCCGCCGAGTCCGCGGCCGCCGCGGCGTCGGCGGACGTCGCAGCCGGCGCGGGGCCGTCCCGCCGCCGCCTGCCGGACGAGCGCCAGGCCATCACCCACAAGTTCGACATCGCCGGGCACGAGGGGTACATCACCGTGGGGCTCTTCGAGGACGGCGCGCCGGGCGAGATATTCCTGGTGATGGCCAAGGAGGGCTCGACCATCTCCGGCTTCGCCGACGCCTTCGCCCAGGCGGTGTCCTATGCGCTGCAGTACGGCGTGCCGCTCCAGGTGCTGGTGGACAAGTTCAGCCACGTGCGGTTCGAGCCGTCGGGGCGGACCCGGAACCGGGACGTCGCGATCGCCAAGTCGATCGTCGACTACATCTTCCGGTGGATGGCGACCAAGTTCCTGTCCCCGGAGGCGCAGTTCCGCGCGGGGGTCAACGTGACGGAGACCGAGCCGGTCGATGCCGCCGGTCCCGCGGCCCGCGACGCGAGCGCCGGGCCGGCCAGGTCGTCGACGGCGGCGGTGGCGGTCGGCCGGGGAGCGCCATTCGCGATCCAGAACGACCAGGACGCGCCTTCGTGCTCCACGTGCGGCGCCATCATGATCCGCAACGGCAGCTGCTACAAGTGCGTCAACTGCGGGGCCACGAGCGGGTGCGCCTGAGGCCTGTCGCCGGCGAGCGGGGGGGCTGGTGCGGCGCGGTCGCCCCGGGCACGCGCGGGGGCGCTCCGGGAGGACGACGCGGATCGCGCCGTGGGCCTGGTCGCCCCGGGCACGCGCGGGGGCGCTCCCGGCCGCGGGTTCAGGCCGGCTCGTCGCTGCCGCGTCCGAAGTACGCGAGGGCGACGAGAGCAGCGCCGAACAGAGCGCGGGCAATCTGGGGCTCGGGCGCGATCTGGCCGTACAGATGTCCCGCGTTGTGGAGGGCCAGCGACTGCAGCCCGAAGAGGGCGGCGAGAGCGAGGGCCAGGCTGCCGGGCAGGCCGACCCGGACCAGGAGGCCTGCCAGCACGAGCATGGCGCCGAGGATGATCAGCCCGACGCTGGCCAGCAGATCGAGCCGAGAGGCCCCGAACAGGTCGAGGAGACCCGTACCCAGCGAGTACAGGCCGTAGCAGGTCATGCCGAGCGTGGCAGCGGTCAGCATCTGATCGTCGCCTATTATGTCGTAGAAGACGACGGGCACGCCGGCAACCTTTCCCCAACAGGACGGTCCGCCGGGCGTCCGCGCCGTGGATTCGCCGCCGGCTCGCGTGGGAGGCGCCGACTCGCGGGCGGACCGGCGGACGCCGGGCGGCGCCGCAGGCGACGCTCGCCCGGCCAGTCCGGACCGCAAACGACGACATGGATCTGCACCTCGACGGCAGGGTGGCCGTCATCACCGGATCGAGCCGCGGGTTGGGGCTGGCCAGCGCGCGCTCGCTCGCGGCCGAGGGCGCCCGGGTGTGCATCTCCGCCCGCGGTCCCGAGCGGCTGGCCGACGCCGTGGCCGAGTTGCGCGCCGTCGCGCGAGGCAGGGCTGGCGAACATCGCGGCGCCGCCGCCGATCGCGGGAGCGCGCCCGACGGGCGAGCCGCGGACGAGCGCGTCATCGGGATCGAGGCCGACCTGAGCACCGAGGCCGGGGTGGCCCGCGTCATCGACGGCGCCGTCGAGGCGTTCGGCGGCCTCGACATCCTCGTCAACAACGTCGGCAAGGCCGGCGGCGGGGGGATAACCGAGGCCAGCGACGCCGAGTGGCAGGCCGCCCTCGACCAGACGCTGCATCCCGCCATCCGCGCCTCGCGGCTCGCGGTTCCCCACCTGCGCGCCCGGGGCGGCGGGGTCATCCTGATGATCGCCTCCATCTGGGGCCGCGAGTCGGGGGGGCGCATGACCTACAACGCCGTCAAGGCGGCCGAGATCAGCCTCGCGAAGTCGCTCGCCGGGCAGCTCGCGGCCGACGGCATCCGGGTCGTCAGCGTCGCCCCCGGCTCGATCTCGTTCCCCGGCGGCTCGTGGGCGAAGCGGCAGGCGGCCGACCCCGAGGGCATGGCCGACTTCGTCCGGCGCGAGATCCCGTTCGGCCGCTTCGGGCGCGCGGAGGAGGTGGGCGACGTCGTCGCGTTCCTCGCCTCCCCCCGGGCGAGCTGGGTGACCGGCGCCTGCGTCACCGTCGACGGGGGGCAGTCGCGGTCGCTGTTCTGACGCCAGCCGGATGGAATCGGGGAGAGGATCGATCGGGTGATTGCCGAAAAGCGGCAATTGGCCGATGATCTGATGGACGGCGGCGGTGAGATCGACCTCACCGACCTCTCCGACGACGAGCTGATCGATCCGGTCCGGCTCGACGTCACGCGTGCGAATCCACAAGCAGAGAGCTGACAGATCGGATGGTGCACTGGTATCCGAAGTACATGCCCGTGGGCGCGCGGCGCGCCCGCGCCGCGGTCGAGATGCACGAGCTGCGTGAACGCGGGGTGACGGTGCAGCCGGTCGAGGTCCGGGACCGGAACATTGCCCGGAGCTTCTGGGGGCGGCGCTGGTGCGAGCACCTGGAGTCGTTCTCCGACTACGCCGACCGCCTGCCGAGGGGCCGCGCCTACGTGCACGACGGCTCGGTGTGCCATCTGGTGGTCGAGCCCGGCCGGGTCGAGGCGATGGTGGCGGCACGGGACCTCTACCGGGTCGTCGTGCGCATCCGACGACTCGATCGGCCGGCGTGGAACGCCATCAGGACGGCCTGCGCCGGGCAGATCGGATCGGTCCTCGAGCTGCTCCAGGGCCGGCTGTCCGATCGGGTCGTGAACGTCGTCGCCCATCGCGACACGGGCCTGTTTCCACCACCGGGCGAGATCGAGCTGGCGTGCGACTGCCCCGACCGGGCCGCGATGTGCAAGCACGCGATGGCGGTGCTCTACGGCGTCGGCAGCCGTCTCGACGACAGCCCGGAGCTGATCTTCCGCCTGCGCGGCGTCGACGAGGCGGAGCTCATCGCGGCCGACGGGGTGCTTCCAGGCGCCACGGCGAGCGGCGACGCGCTGCCCGAGGGCCATCTCGGAGACGTCATCGCCATCGATCTCGACCCGGCAGGCAGCGCGCCCGTGCCGAACGCACGGAAGCCCGCGGCGGCAGGCACCGATCCGACCGGGACGACCCGCGCGCCGGGTGCGGGCTCGTCGAAGCCTGCGACAGGCACCGATCCGGCCGGAGCGACCCGCGCGCCGGGTGCGGGCTCGTCGAAGCCCGCGACAGACACCGAACCGGCCGGGGCGACCCGCGCGCTGGCGGCGGACCCGTCGAAGCCCGCGGCGGCAGGCACCGATCCGACCGGGGCGACTCGCGCGCCGGGTGCGGGCTCGTCGAAGCCCGCGACAGGCACCGAACCGGCCGGGGCGCCCCGCGCGCTGTCGGCGGACTCGTCGAAGTCCGCGACAGGCACTGATCTGGACGCGGCGCCCCCCGTGCTGGTCTCGGATTCGTCGACGCCTGCGGCAAGCGCTTCGGCCGCACCGAAGAAGGCGCCGCGCCATCGACCAGCGCGCACCGACCGCGCGCCCGCGCTCCCGCGGCGGGAGGACGAGCGCGCCGCGGCGCCCCGGTTCCGTCTGACGGGGGCGCTTATCGCGGGGCTGCGCGAGCGGTGCGGGTTCTCGGTCGCCGAGTTCGCGGAGCTGCTGCGGGTTTCCGGGACCACGGTGCGCCGCTGGGAGGCGGCCCCGGGACCCATCGACCTGCGCGGCCGGTCGCGGGAGGCCCTGACGGTGCTGCGCCTGGAGATCGAGAAGGAGCCGGAATGAAGGCCGGCATTGCGGAGGGCGTCGGCCCGCCTGAACGCCGCGCCGAGCCCTTGCGTCGTGGAGGGGATGCCGGCGGCATCGGTGGGGCGCCGAGCGGAGCCGCATGGCGGCCGGACCGGACCCCGACCTTGACGGTCGCGCCCGGCAGGCGGGAAACTACGTTGCGGTCGGCTCCTCGGAGGAGCCCGGCCGTGAGCGGCGGTCGCCGGTTGGCCCGGTGGAGCCCGCCGCGTCAGCTCAGTCAGGAGGCATGACGTGAAGCGCAGCATCGTTCTCGCCTTGTTGGTCGGAGTGGGCGCCGTCTCGCTCGCGGCGGTCGCCGCGCAGGACGGCCCGATGGAGATCGAGGTCGAGCAGCTCCAGGACAACCTGTACGTGCTCAGGGGCCAGGGCGGCGGCGGCAACACCGGCGTGTTCGTCACGACGAACGGGGTCGTCGTCGTCGACACCAAGAACCCCGGCTGGGGCGCCCCGATCCTGGCGCAGATCCAGGAGCTGACGGACAACCCGGTGACGACGGTCATCAACACCCACAGCCACGGCGATCACGTGAGCGGCAACGTCGCCTTCGGCGACGTCGTGCAGTTCGTGGCCCACGAGACCACCAAGGCCAACATGGAGGTCATGCGACCCTACACGGGCCGGACCGAGCCCCCCGTCAACGTGTTCCCCGACGCGGGCGGCCACGGGCTGCCGACCATCACCTTCTCGGACCGCATGTCCCTGGGCAGCGGCGACGACCAAGTCGACCTCTACTACTTCGGCCGCGGCCACACCGGCGGCGACGCCTGGATCGCGTTCCCCGCCCTGCGCACCCTCCACGCCGGCGACGTCTTCCTGGGCCAGCGGGTGCCGTTCCTCGACGCCGCCAACGGCGGCAGCGGCGTCGACATCCCCGACACCTTGCAGAAGGCCCACGACAACATCAGCGGCATCGACACCATCATCACCGGGCACAGCGGCCAGATGACGTGGGCCGACCTGAACGAGTGGGCCGCCTTCAACCGCGACTTCCTGCAGATGGTCCGCGACGGCCGGGCCGAGGGCAAGTCGGTCGAGGAGATCGCGGCCGGCTGGTCGCTGCCCGACGCCTACTCGCACTACGACGCGCCCAACGCGGCGGGGGTGCAGCGCAACATCCAGGTGATCGTCGACGAGCTGGAAGAGTAGCCGGCACTCGACAGTCACCCGACCGGTTCGCGGGCCGCCGTCGGTTCAGGCGGCCCGCGGGCCACGCCACTCGTGAATCCGGTCGACGACGCGGACTCGTTCGCGCGGCGGAATCAGCGATCCCGCACCGCTCCCGTCGCCGCGGGTCACGGCTTCTCGAAGACCACGATGCTCTCACGGCCGCGCAGGCCTGACTGGCCGCGAGGGCGGGGGTTCGATCACGGCTTCTCGAAGATCACGATGCTCTCGCGGGACGCCACGCGTCCGTACCTGCCCATCTGCTGGGCGCTGTTCCCGCGCCATCGGACCGCCCTGATCTCCTGACAGACCAGCCCGATGCGTTCTCCGATCTCCGCGGTGAACTCGTCGACGAGAACGGCCTTCCCAACGTACCGTGCGTTGCCCACCACGAAGGCGATCTTCGCGCCCCGCCGGCACACCCGCTCGACCTCCCGCAGGCTCAGGTGCATGTCCAGAAAATAGCCGCGCAACATGCGCCGTATTCGGGCCTCCGGGATGTGGCCGATGCTCTCCTCCAGGCGGCCCGGCGGCTCGTAGTCGTCGGCTGGAGGGCGCTCGGGCCGCGCCTCTGGATGGGAATGGAAGCTCTGATGGCGAAGTGACCGATTCTGCTCCCAGTCCAGAAACGCGAACATCAGCTCGATGCCGAACACCCGAGTGTAGTCGTGTCGGTTCGGATAGGGCGGGGAGGTGATGACCGCCGTGTAGGCCTCAACGGTGTCCGGCAAGAGGCGCGCGTCGGCCCTCTGGACTTTCCAGACGTTCGCGTCTTCGGCGGTGTCGTCTTCGGCGGTGTCGTCTTCGCGCAGGTCCGACAGCATGGCCTCGACACGCGCGCGAAAGGCTTCCTCCACGGAACCGGGATCGGGGTCTTCAGACGACCACCGGAGCCATCCGCCGTTCGCGACCGCGCGGCTGAAGCGTGGAATCAGCGAGATCAACGCCAGGCGAAAAAAATCACGTTCTGCGGGCGACGCGTCCAGCGCGTCGATTCCGGCGGCCAAGGCATCGAGGGCTTCGAGCCGTCCATCAGGAAGCGCCTGCCGCACCAGAGCGGGATAGACTCGGCCAGCCGACCGCGCCGGCTCGTGCGCCGGCCGGTCCTCCAGCGCATGCCAGTGCCGCTCCAGACTCGCCCGGGCGAAGCTGCCGGTCTTGACGTTCGACGCGAGCACCGCCAGCGGCGACAGATCGTAGCCGAACGCGGGGACTTTCCTTTCCTTGGCAGCCAGCAGAGTGGTTCCGGTGCCTGCGAACGGATCCAGCACGCGGTCCTGTCCATCGAGCGCCCACTCGCGGGCCAGCGCATGCACGAGTTCACCTGTGAAGCTGTGCGGAAACAGGTACCAGCGGTGGACCGGCCTGCTTCTCGCCACCCGCGGCGTGACCCACCGTCCCCACGCTTGGTGCTCCGTCACCGGGTACTGCGTCGGTGACGACGAAGCTGGGCCGGGCGCCATGCGTCAGAGCTTCCTTTCAGGGATCTTCGAGGCAGCCGGAAGTGGTCGAAGCGGAGCGAACCGGATCGCAGTCACCTCCTGTTGCAGCCGCAGTCGCGCATCTTTCATGGAGGATTTGTCCCTGAGGCGATTGACCGTCTTCCTCAGGTAGTTGTCGGCCGAGATCAGCTCGTCCGCCTCGGCAACCAGCGAGCCAGCGTAGATCATGCAGTCGGCCACGCTCATGTGGACCGCAGTCGCGACATGCTTGGCGATTCGTTCGTGCGGTCAGCGTCGGCGACCGACGCGTCGATACCGGCCGCTTCCAGTGCGAGGGCCGACCTCCTCGACACGGCGCTGGATTCTGGTCAGCCGATCTCCTCGAACTCGTCGATCAGGAATGCGACCTCGGCGTCGCCGTAGCCTCGGGACAGCGTCTTGAGAATGGCCGCGAAGTAACGGGCCTCCTCGGCTTCCGCTACCAGGCTGCTGGTGCTTCGCGGCAGGAAGTCACGGTATTCGAAGTAGGGCTTTCGCACCGCGTCGGCGACGATTCTGGCGAGGCAGTGCGCGATCTCGCCATCTGTCGTGATGCCGGCGGCGAGAATGGCCTGCTGGAGTCCCAGGGCAACGTGGGGCCGGTTCCCGCGCCGCGACGACTCTCGGCGGCGAGGTACTCCTCGAAGCTCGTGCGGAAGAGGTTGCCCTGATAGGGGGCTTGCACGTGGGTTCCGGCGAGCTCCCAGATGAACTTCGCGAAGTCCTTGCGCCCGATCGCGCGCAGCAGAGTATTGGCGAGGTTGTAGAAGTGGACGCCGGGGTTGTCGAAGTAGAAGGGTTGGATGCGGTGTTCGGGAAGCAGTTGGTTCTGCAGCCAGCGCAGCAGGCAGGTCTTGCCGCTTCCGTAGTCCCCGATGATCACGACGGCCCTGGTGCCGCGAGCGTTGACAAGCTGGTCAACGACCCTGCGAATTCGCGCTTCGAGCGGTGCGGGAGGACCGAAGGGCACACCGCCGACGGGCGGGCCGGATGCCGCCGGCTCGAAGGGATTGAAGGCCAGCCTAAGGGCTGAGGGCAAGTCGGACATGAGTGCCTTCCGGGTCGCGGGATTCCGCGGTAACGTCCCGGTGGAACGATACGTGCGAAATGTAGGGGCCGTCGGCCGGCTTGTAGTACCGGCGCAGGGCCAGATTCTGCTGCTGTGCCGAGGTCGCGGCGATGGTGGCCAGGCCGAGCGGCGTCGGCGCCAGGTGGACGTGGCCCGGCCACTCGCGTTGAAGCCAGTCGAACGCGCCGAACAGCACGGTTCGGGGACGCCGGTGCGTCTCGCAATACTCGCGGATCAGGTCGGAGACGGCCAGCGTCGTCCATTCTCCCGAGGCTCGGGAGCTGCGCAACGAGAGCAGAAAACGCACGGCATCCAGGACGGCGGCCTCGCGGTCGGTCGGGGACGAGGACGGTGGCGCGACGGGAAACAGGGTCGTCGCGACCATGGTGCGCTCACCGTGCTCGTCGACGAGCGCCAGCTCGTCGCGGGCCCAGTAGCGCAGGCCGTACAGGACGGCGTGGGCGGCAACGCGTCGGGCATAGCGAACGGAGCGGCCGGTGGCCGGGTTGTGGAAGACGATGAGCGAGCGGTCGCCGTCTTTGCGGCGCGTCCAGGTCACCCGGGTGGCCCGCTCGCGGAAATCGGCTGCGGACGAGCACATGTGGTCGGAGGGCAGGAAGAGGTCGAAGAACAGCGCCCGGCAGTCGGGGTTCTTGAGGACGAGGTTGGCGAAGTGCTCGCGGGCGAGAGGTCCCAGGGAGTGGTCGTCGTCAGCCGGGGCTGGAGCGTTGAGCACGGCGGCAACATCGGGATCGGCGACGTTCGCGCGCAACCTTCGTTGACGGCGGGCGACGGCGCCGAGGCGGACCAGGGTATTCCGGTGGTGATAGAGGGTGGTCGGCTTCGGCGGTGTTCGGTGTCCGGTGAGAGCGATGCGGCCTGCCAACACGAGAGCGTTCAGTTCGCGGGCGCGGAGGCCGTCGGACGCGCTGGCGACGGCGGTCAGCAGCCTGTGGAGGCCCGCGAACGACACCGATCGCATCCAGTACGGATTGGACGTCGGCTCGGCGGAGTTGGGCATGGCGGCGGCTTCAGGTTGTCCGGCGCGCAGTGTCCCAGAACAGCAGCTGTCGCCTGTACTCGTTCCGGCGACACCTGTCCCTCGTCGCAGTACCGGCAGTGGGTCACGATCTGCCGTTGGCGGCATGGAACCGTCGGCCATCACCACCATGGCCTCCATGCAGAACGCGGCAGCGGTCACGATCTGCCGTTGACGGAGGGCCAAGGCCCCTGCCCCTATTCTGACAGGTTCGCAGGCGAGACGCGTCGGGGAGCCCCGGCAGCGTCACGCCGCCCACTTGGCCGACAGCGCCTCGGCCTGCTCGAGTACGGTCCGGGTCGGTGCCTGCTTCCGGTCGGGCGGTAGCGGGACTTGCGCAGCGGGCGCTTGACGAGGCGGCACAGGTGGGCGCGGACGTCTCGCGCCATCGAGGTCGAGGGCAGACGAGCGCGCGACGCGCTGCCCGGCATGGCGGCCTTCACCGAGGCTTGGGGCCGGCGCGGAAGCTGCCGGTCGGCGGCGACGGCATCGACGTCGAGACGTTCCTCTGACGCCCGTCGAGAGCTGGCTGGGCTCGTGAGACTGGCCCGCCCATCGGCTCCGCCGGGCGCCCAACCAACCCTCCAGGAATCCGCGCCGTTACGGCGCAGACGCCTAGCTGGCCGGTGCGGCCGGGGCGTCCGCCGGCGGGCCGGCGTCGGCGGCAGGCGTCGCCTCGGCGGCGGCGGGCTCGGCCTCCGCGCGCCTGGGCTCCGGGGCGGCGGCCTTCGCGGTCGCCTTGCGGGCCTGCTGCTGGCGGGCCTTGAGGGCAGCGACCGTCTGCTGGCCGTACTTCTTGGTGAACCGCTCGACGCGCCCCTCGGTGTCGACGAGCTTCTGGCGGCCCGTGAAGAACGGGTGGCAGTTGGAGCAGATCTCGAGCCGCAGCTCCTTGCGGGTGGATCGGGTCTTCCACGTCGCCCCGCAGGCGCAACGGGCCTCGACTTCGTGATACTCCGGATGAATCCCAGCCCTCACTGTCTGCTCCTCTTCATGTGACCAAACGCGGCATTATACCATCGACGGCGCAACCGCCGGGCGCCGACGTAGTCTCGCCTTCGTGGCCTCCGAGAGCCGCCGACCGCAGAATGACGGACGGCGGCGCGGCGGGTTGCGGGCGGTGGTCGGGATAGGGGCGCCCCTCAACGTCCACCAGCGAGGCCGCGGGAAACCGGCGTGTCGTATCGATGCCAGGCCGTCGTCTGCTGGTGGGCGCAGGCAAGCGCGCCTGGTAGATCTCCTTGCATGCGCCCGAACGGCGTGACAGTCGTCATACTCGATTCCTGACGAAGCGCACTGGCGGACAGTCGTCGCCCTGCTCCACGATGGTCTCCATGGACAACGGGAGGTCATGATGCAGGGACAGGTCAGGAGCCACCGGCAGGCGGCGGCGTTCGCGGCGGCGCTGATGCTCGCGGCGTTCGCGGCCGGACCGGCGTTCGCACAGGGGGCGGCCACCGTCATTCGCGGCGCCGCCGTCTTCACCGGCGACGAGGTGATCGAGACGGCGACGGTGACGATCCGGGGGCGCACGATCGAGGCGGTCGCGGCCGGCGATGCGCTCCCGCCCGCGGCCGGGGACGACGCCGTCGTGGTCGACGGGCGGGGCATGACCCTGCTGCCCGGTCTCATCGACGCCCATACGCACAGCTTCGGCCCCGCCCTCGAGGACGCGCTGAACTTCGGGGTGACGACCGTCCTCGACATGTTCACCGAGCCGACGCAGGCCGCGGCGTGGCGGCGGGAGCAGGCGGCGGGCCCCGTCACCGGACCGGGCCGACCTGTTCTCGGCCGGCGTCGCCGTCACCGTCGAGAACGGGCACGGTACGCAGTTCGGCGTGCCCATCCCGACCCTCGACGATCCCGAGCAGACCGAGGCGTTCATCGCTGCCCGGGTCAGCGAGGGCTCGGACTGGATCAAGGTGGTCTACGAGCACGGGGAGACGTCCGGCCGGCCCGTGCCCACCCTCGACCCGTCGACGCTGCCGCGCATCGTGGCGGCGGCCCGCGCGCACGGGAAGCTGGCCGTCTTCCACGTCAGCACGGCCCGTGAAGCGAAGGAAGCAATCGCGGCAGGAGCGGACGGGCTCGTGCACGTGTGGCACGACCGCGGCGGCGCGGGCGAGGCGGTGGCGGCGGCGGCGCGGGCCGGCATCTTCATCATTCCGACCCTCACCGTCACCGAGAGCATCCTGGACATGGGGGGCGGGGCCGAGCTGGCCGCCGACCCCCGCGTCTCGCCGTTCCTGACGCCGGCGCAGGGGGGCGGCCTGCGGAGCGGCTTCGGCGGATCGCCTTCCCCGGACGCCATGCGCAGGGTGCTTGACAGGGTCGGCGCGGCGCACGCGGCCGGCGTGCCCCTGCTGGCCGGCTCGGATGCGCCGAACCCGGGCGCGGCCCACGGCGCGAGCGTGCACCGCGAGCTCGAGCTCCTGGTGCGGGCCGGCCTCTCCCCGGTCGAGGCGCTGCACGCCGCCACCGCCGCCCCCGCCGACGCCTTCGGCCTCGCCGACCGGGGCCGCATCGCCCCGGGGATGAAGGCCGACCTCGTTCTGGTGCGCGGCGACGCGACCCGGGACGTGCTGGCGACGCGCGACCTCGCGGGCATCTGGAAGGACGGCGTGCGCTTCGACCGCGTCCGCCCCGAGGCGGTGCCGGCCGGCCGCCCCCGGATCGTCCCCCGCGTGCTGACCGACTTCGAGGATCTGACCAGCGAAGGCCTCGCCGCCTCCGGGTGGGTCCCGTCGACCGATACGATGTTCGGCGGCGGCTCGACCGTCGATCTGCGCGTCGCGGCGGACGGCGCGGACGGGAACGGCGGCGCGCTCGTCATCAGCGGCGAGATCGCGGCCGGGTTCCCCGCGCCGTGGGCCGGTGTCATGATCGGCCTCGCGCCGGGCATCATGCAGCCGGTCGACGCCAGCGACGTCACCGCGCTCGTTTTCGACGCCCGCGGCGAGGGCGCGGCCTACCGGGTTCTGGCTTTCGCGGAGAGCCTCGGCCCGATGCCGGCCACCATCGAGTTCTCCGCCGGGGCCGGTTGGAGACGGGTCGTCATCCCCCTCGGTGGCATCGACGGGCTCGACCCGACCGGGGCCATGGGCTTCCTGATCGGCGGCCCGGCGGATCTCGGTCCGTTCCGGATCGAGATCGACAACGTCGAGCTGCGTTAGGCGTGGCCCACCGGGTGAAAGCCCGGCGCGAATCCCGGCTGCTCAAACTCGATGACCATTCACCACTACGGCCGGCACGATATCGGGAGGAGAGTGGGGAGGAGAGCGCGGCGCGAATCCCGGTTGCTCCGGGCTCCGGCGCGGATGCCCCTCAGCGCGTGGGCGGCAAGGGCGCCCGCGTGACGAAGTGAGACGAGGGGCATTGCTCGGCATGCGTGATCGTGGACCGCGCGGGGCCCGCTGAAACCGCACGGCCAGGCAGAGTGCATCGCCGATCGAACTCGGGAAGGTGTTTCCCCTCGGCGCGGTTGGCCCGGTCGCGAGTCCAGTGGTGGCGGTCCCCGGTGCAGCCTCCGGTCGATGAAGGAGAGTACGGCGTGGCACCAGATACGGTCAGACAGGCGTCCACGTGGAGTGGCTGGATACGTCACATGTGGCTCGTCTATCTCGTGTTCTTCGTCCTCCCGTTGTTCCTCCAGCCGACCCGCGGCTGGCAATGGGTGGTCCACGGAGCTGCCCTCGCGGTCTTCTTCTGGTTGTATGGCCGGGCGCAACGGGTGGGCGGGGCGGCGCTGGCGTGCAGCGTCGGCGGGATCTTCGGGCTCGGCGTCGCGCTGCTGCCGATCAACCCGGGCGCGATGTGCCTCTTCATGTACGCCGTCGCCTTCCTCGACCGCGTCCGGCGTCCGGCGGTCGCCGGCGTCTCGCTCGCCATCCTGCTTGCGGTGGCCGCGGCGGCGATTCTGCGGTTCGGGTCCACCCCCATGCTCGGCATGCTGGTCCTCATGCTGCTGGTGGGCGTTACCCGCATTCATGAAGGCGTGGTCGATCGCAAGAACCGGGAGCTGCGGCGCTCGCGCGACGAGATCGAGCAGCTCGCGGCGCTCGCCGAGCGAGAGCGCATCGGGCGCGACCTGCACGATCTGCTCGGGCATACGCTCTCGGTCATCGTGCTGAAGTCGGAGCTGGCGGCCAAGATGGCCGAGGCCGACCCGGCACGGTCCGTGACCGAGATCCGCGAGGTCGAGCGGATCTCCCGCGAGGCGCTGGCCGACGTCCGGGCCGCGGTCAGCGGCTGCCGCGCACGAGGCCTCCCGGGCGAGCTCGACAACGCCCGCCGGGCCCTCGCCGGAGCCGGGGTGGAGATGTCGTCGGCCATGGACCCGGTCGAGCTGACCGCCGTCCAGGAGACCGCCCTGTCCCTCGCGTTGCGCGAGGCGGTCACCAACGTCGTGCGCCACGCCCGCGCCCGCCGGTGCGCGGTACGGCTGCGGCGCGACGGAGACCGCATCCGGCTCGACGTCGAGGACGACGGCGTCGGCGGCGTTCCGAGTGGCGGGAACGGGCTGGCCGGGATGCGTGCGCGCATCTCCGAGCTCGGCGGCGCCGTCGAGCACGACGGCCGCGCCGGCTGGCGTCTCGCCGTCTCCATCCCGGCCGGCGCCACCGCCGCGCCCGTCCCGCCGGCACCCTCGCTGGCGGCGGCCGTGGCGCCATGATCCGCGTGCTGATCGCCGAGGACCAGGCGATGGTCCTCGGCGCCCTCGCCGCCCTGCTCGGGACCGAGCCCGACATCGAGGTCGTGGCCCAGGCGGGCGACGGGCGCGAGGCGCTGTCGCAGGCCCTCGATCTGCGCCCGGACGTCGTGCTGACCGACGTCGAGATGCCGCGGATGAGCGGCCTCGAGCTCGCGGCCGAGCTGGCGCGCCGCGACCCCTCGATGCGCGTCATCGTGCTGACCACCTTCGCCCGCCCCGGGTACCTGCGCCGCGCGCTGGAGGCCGGGGCGGCGGGGTACCTGCTCAAGGACGCCCCGTCGGCGGCGCTGGCGAACGCGATCCGGACCGTGCATGCTGGCGGTCGCGCCGTCGACCCGGATCTCGCGGCGCAGGCGTGGACCGGGCCCGATCCCCTCACGGACCGCCAGCGCCAGGTGCTGCGGCTGGCCGGGGAGGGCCGGTCCGGACCGGAGATCGCGGCGGCCCTGCGTCTCTCGGAGGGGACGGTGCGCAACTACCTGTCCGAGGCGATCTCCCGGCTGGGGGCGCGGAACCGGGTCGAGGCGGCGCGCCTCGCCCGCACGAAGGGATGGCTCTGATGCGTTCTCTGTACGCCCGATCGAGAAGAAGGCGCGGAGCGATCACGGCGCCGGCCCTCGCAGCGCTCGAACTCTCGGCCTCGTCGATGTCGAGTATGCTGTGAGGCTTCGACACCGCTGTTCGTGTTCGCATCAGGAGGAGACATGTCGCTGAGCACGTATCTGACGTTCGACGGCAACTGCCGCGAGGCGTTCGAGTTCTACCGGTCGGTCTTCGGCGGGGAGTTCCAGACCTTCCAGACCTTCGGGGACGGGCCGCCGGACATGCCCGTGTCCGAGGGCGAGAAGGACCGGGTGATGCACGTGTCCCTGCCCGTCGGGTCGAGCGTCCTGATGGGCAGCGACAGCGCCGCGGGGTTCGGGCCGCCAATCGTCGTCGGCAACAACTTCTCCGTCTCCATCGACGTCGAGAGCCGGGAGCGTTGCGACGAGGTGTTCGCGGCGCTGTCGGCCGGCGGCAAGGTCCTGATGCCGCTGCAGGAGACGTTCTGGGGCTCGTACTTCGGGCACTGGACCGACAAGTTCGGCATCAACTGGATGGCGAGCTACACCCTTCCCCGCGAAGTCGAATCTGCGCCGTGGAACGGCGTCTCCTGGCTGGGCGCCAGGAGCCGTCAGGTCGATTGGCGCCGCTGCAGAACGGCGCGGACTCCGTAGGTTGGGTGCCAAGCGGAGCCGAAGGCGACGATTGGCGGGCTAGTGAGGAACCGACGATGACCTCGGAAAGGAACCGATCATGACCGCAATGCCGAACCCCCGGCGCGCCGCCCTCGTCGCCGCCGCCCTCGTCGCCGCCGCCGCTCTCGCGACCGCCCCCGCCCGCCCCGCCGCGCAGGGGCCCGACCACCTCCTCGACGTGGTGCAGCTCCTCGCCGACGGCGAGGTCGTCTTCGGCTCGTTCGCCAACGTCGAGTCGGGGGCCTCGGGGGCCGTCGACATGTCCCGCTCCGACGCCGACTACATCTTCTTCGACATGGAGCACGGGCCCCTCGACATGGTCGAGCTGCGCGACTACATGCAGTACCTGCTCGACCCCGCGCAGATCCTGCGCCGCGGCCGGCCCGGCACCGACAAGGCGGTGTGGGTGCGCATTCCCGCCAACGGCCGCGAGATGAACGAGTGGATGATCAAGAACGCCCTCGACCAGGGGGCGCACGGCATCATCGCCCCGCATATCGAGACGGCCGAGCAGGCGCTGCACGTGGTCCGTTCCATGCGCTATCCCCAGCGGATTGGGGCCGCCGACACCGAGCCGGTCGGCCTGCGGGGCTCCGGGCCCGGCAACGCCGTCCGCTACTGGGGCGTGTCGGGCGCCGAGTACATCGCCAAGGCGGACGTCTGGCCCCTCGACCCGCAGGGCGAGCTGCTGAACATGATCCAGATCGAGAACAAGATCGGCATCGCCAACGTGGAGGAGATCGCGGCGGTGCCCGGCGTCAGCATGCTGATGGCCGCTCCCGGCGACCTCGGCATGGCCTACGGCGGCGACGCGGAAGCGACGGAGGAGGCGCTGCAGACGGTGCTGCGCGCGGCCACCGCGGCGGGGCTGCCGTGCGCGATCACGGCGGGGCCGGATGACGTCGAGCGGCGCATCCGCGAGGGGTTCCGGGTGCTGATCGGGGGTCCCGAGATGATAGAGGTCGGCCGCCGGGCGGCGGGCCGGGACTGAAAGGGGCGCTGACGGAGGCCGGATTCCGGGTCGCGGCGGGCGCGGGGCGGTGCCGGCCGCCCGCGCCCGCCGTGACAATCAGAAGACGGCGAGCGGGTTCAGCGGCGATCCGGTGCCGCCCACGACCCGCAGCGGGGCGCCCACGAAGAGGAACTCCCACCGGCCGCGGCGGGCCGCTTCTTCCGCGACGGCGTCGAGGTCGAGGTTGTCGAGAATGGGCATGCCCAGGCCCACGATGACGAGCTCGTGGAGGGGGTTGGCGAGCCCGTCGACGCCCGACGGCATGACGTCGCTGACGCCGTCGCTGCCGATGACCGCGACGTCGCGCTCCTTCAGCCACTTCGCGACCGAGGCGTGCGACCCGGCCGCCCGCTCCACGAAGTTCCACTGCCCGAGCTGCCGCACCGCCTCCCAGCGGCCGGTCCGGATGAGCAGCACGTCGCCGCTGCCGACGCGGACGCCGGCGGCCTCTTCCCATTCCTCGAGGTCCTCGGCGGTGAGGGCGGTCCCCGGCTCGAGGTAGTCGACGCCGCGGTGCCGCGGCATGTCGATGAGCACGCCGCGGGTCACGATGCCGTTCCGCGCGTTGTGGATGCCGAGCCGCTCGGCCCCCTCCTCCCGCAGCCCGCTCACCGGGAAGCCGTTGTACATCCGGCCCTTGTGGGCGAAGTGGGGCAGGCCGTCGACGTGCGAGTGCGCGAACCCGTGGTACTGCACGCTGTAGACGTCGCCCGCCACCTCGTGATCGCTGAACCGCGAGGTCGACAGGGTGTGCTCGAAGGGGTTGGCGTTCAGGGCGTCGCGGCGGGTGTTCAGGTCGAGGGCCATCGACACCGAGACGCCGTGCTCGACGAGCCCGGCGGCGGCCCGCCGGGTCTCGTCGGTGATGAGGTTGAGGGTGCCCAGCTCGTCCTCGGGGCCCCAGCGGCCCCAGTTGGAGATCTCCTCCATCCACCGGTCGAACTCGGCCCGGCTCACCGGCTCGGCCCCCTGGCCGGCCGCGGTGCCGGGCAGGGCGGTCAGAGAGACGACGAGCAGCGGGGCGACGAGGGCGGCGGTGGCCCGCCGCCCCGTGGTGCGTGCGATGTGCATCGTGCTGACCTCCGCGGTTCAGGACGGTAAGTCGACATGAGCTTGCCGATTGCACCCGGACACAATCCGCTCCCGCGGTTTCGTGAACCCGGCACGCGGCAAGGTCGTTTCCCGACCGTCCCTACTGGCCGCCTTCCTCCGCCTGCTCGCGGGCCCGGGCGCCGCTGAGGATGTTGGTCATCCCGTAGTTGCCCTCGTGGCACGCGTACTCGACCAGCTCGTACTGCTCGTCGTCCTTGTCGTAGCGGAACATCGCGGTCCACGGCCGGGTCCAGGTCGCGGGGTCGTCGACCGTGAACTGGTACTCGAGCACGGTGGGGCCGAGCCGGGTGAAGCGCTCGGTCAGCCGCATGTTCTCCGTGGAGCCGCGGTACGGCGCCCGCCCGTTGAAGTTCGTGGTCTCGACCACCAGGGTGTCGCCCTCCCAGCGGCCCTGGGGGATGCCCAGCCAGGAGCTCAGGCCGGGGCCGGGGGCGGGGCGCGGCTCGGTCGGGATCATCCGCGTCTCGTGAATCATCTCCTTCTGGATGGCCACGAATCCCGGTCCCTGCGCGATCTGCAGGCCGTTGTTGTAGATGGACGGCATCATCAGGCCGGGCAGGCCGCGGGTGATGCAGCGCACGAACAGGCTGAGGTCCTCGGGGCCGTCGGCGATGCGGCCCACCCCCGAGGTGTCCACGCGGTTGGCGAGGCGCGCCTCGGCCTCGGCGGTCAGCGGCGGGATGCGCCCGTCGGGCGGGTCGACGACCATCGCCACCTGCCGCGACGGGGCGGTCTTGACGTAGCCCAGGGTCGTGTCGCGCCACTCGCGCTCGTAGCCCCAGATGCTGCCCAGGGTGCCGCGCTCGCGCCGCGCCTCGGCCTCTTCCGGGGTCAGCGACTCGATGTCCTCGAGCTCCTCGGGGCGCTCGAGGGGGATGCCGTGGGCGGAGTTGCCGGTCCACACGCCCTGGAAGTCGGGCTCGCCCCACGGGGTGCGGGGCACGTCGTAGGGCTCGAGGTCGGCGGTGGCGACCTCCACCGGCCGGTCGGTCTCCAGGCCGGCCCAGCCGGTCTCGACCACCTCCAGGCGCACGCCGTCGGGGGCGACGAGGAACGCGCGCTGGACCTGCGTGCGCGCGTTCGCGGGCACCGACGGCTCCTGCTCGAAGACGACGTCGAGCTCGGCCATACCGGTCGCGGCGACGTCGAGATCGTCGACGACGAACGCGATGTGATCGATGGCGCGCCCCACCGTCGACGCCGGCACGCCCTGCTCGTGCGCCGAGACCAGCACCCAGACGTCGTCGAACCGCAGGGCGTCTATCTGTCCCCGCAGGCTCGCCGGCTCGCCGCCGAGCACGTCGCGGTACCACGCCAGGGTCGCGTCCGGGTCCTCGGCGCTCAGCTGCACGTGGTGGAAGCCCAGGGTGTCGGGGTCCTCGACCATCTGGATGCGGGTGCCCCAGGGGTCGAAGATGTAGCCGAGCTTGTACAGGCCGGGCACGTCGCGCCAGGTCGACCCGTCGGGGAAGCGCTGCAGCCGCACCCCCGAGCCCCGCACCCCGACCGCTTCGAGCTCGGCCATCTTGGCCGCGAGGTCCGGATACGAGAAGCTGATGTGGTTGACCCCCGTGCCCTGGGTGCTGCCCAGGGTCGGCTGCACCATGAAGGTCAGCTCGGCCGTGCCGCAGTCGGCGGTGTCGGGCCGGTCGGCCACGGGCTCGCAGTCGAGGTGCCGGACGTACCACCGCACGCCCTCGGTCGGGCTCGAGGCGGTGATGTGAATGTGGTGGAAGCCGGCCTCCTGGGCCGTCGCGGGCATCGCGACGAGCGCCGCCAGCACCCCGGCGAGCGCGAGGACGTGTCGGGTCGATTTCATCGCAGGTTCCCTCCGCATGCGCTGATGGGTCGATCGAGCATGTGCGTTCCCCATTACCTTAGATCCATCCGCGGTGCCGCCGCCACGGTATTTTTCGGGACGGCCGTCCTGCTGCCGGCCGGCGCGACGGTCAGGGCGGAACCGGTGCCGTCCCCTGGCCCGGGCATCGTCGCCCCACGCGCTTCGCGCCGACGATACTCCATCGCGAGCGCGAGGCCGCGCGGCCGCCTCCGGTTGCCGAGCAGGGCGTGGAGCAGCCCGGTGTCACGGAGATATCGCGACCGCGAGGCCGCGCGGCCCCCTCCGGTTGCCGAGCAGGGCGTGGAGCAGCCCGGTGTCGCGGAGATACCGCGACCGCGAGGCCGCGCGGCCCCCTCCGGTTGCCGCCCGACCGCCCGTACCGGGGTCGGCACGGTTCCACGACGCAGACCCTGGGATTGTCGGGGGTCGGCCGGCGGGCTCTCCGGTCCGCCGATATCGACAGGACTCCACAATTGTGGTAGTCCTGAGCGACCCAACCGGCGGGCTCGGGGGCGGGGAGATGCGCCCGCCGCCAGTGATTCGCGCGGCGCTCCCGGTCGTGCAGCGACCGCGCCGGCCGGCGGGCGGGTCGATTCGAGCGGGGCGCCCCCGAGGCCAGGCCGCCGCGCGGGAGACACGGTCATGCCCATCACGAGCGAGTCGGAGCTGCGCAGGGTCTACGGCGAGCCGAGCGAACGGTCGCAGCAGAAGGTGCTCGACCATCTCGACCGGCACTGCCGGCGCTTCATCGCCCTCTCGCCGTTCTGCGTGCTCAGCACCGCCGGCCCCGACGGCCGGGCCGAGGTCTCGCCCCGCGGCGACGTCCCCGGGTTCGTCGCGGTGGCGGACGAGCGGACCCTGCTGATTCCCGACCGCCCCGGCAACAACCGCACCGACTCCCTACGGAACGTCGTCGCCCAGCCCCACGTCGGGCTCCTGTTCCTCGTGCCGGGCATGAACGAGACGCTCCGGGTGAGCGGCACGGCCGAGATCGTCACCGACGCCGACGTGCTCGAGCCCCTGTCGATGAAGGGCCGGCCCCCCGTCTCGGTGCTGCGCGTCACCGTCGAACGCGCCTTCCTGCATTGCGCCAAGGCCCTCATCCGCGCGCGCCTGTGGGACCCAGCGGCGCACGTAGAACGCTCGAGCCTTCCGACCTACGGGCAGATGCTGGCCGACCAGATCCGGGGCGCGGACGCCGCCGCCATCGACGCCTCGCTGGAAGAGGCGGCTCGCAACCGGCTCTATTGAGGACGTTCGCGAAGTCCGGGAGCCGCTGGCCGCCGAACCATGAGCCCCACGAGAACCGTTCGGTTGACGTTGGACCGTGCGCTCGTGGAAGCCGTGGACGGCGCCGCACGGCGGCTCGGCACCACACGGTCTTCCTTCACCCGAAAGGCGTTGGCCGATGCTCTGGAGCGATTGCGGCTCCAGGCGCTGGAGGAGCGCCATCGTCGAGGGTATGAGCGCCATCCGGTACGGCGTGATGAGTTCGGTGGGTGGGACGCCGAGCAGGTGTGGCCCGACTAGGCGAACCGCCAGCGCAGCAGGCGGCGCTCGAGCCGCGCGGCGAGGGCGAACAGCAGCAGCACGAACGTCATGATGATGACGATGAGGGCGAGGGTCAGGGCCGCGTTGTAGGTGCTCTGCGCGAACTGGAGCAGGTAGCCGAGGCCGCGGCTCGAGGCGACGAACTCGCCGACGACGGCGCCGGTGAAGGCGAAGCCCACCGCGACCTTGAAGTTCCCCAGCACCCAGGCGGTGACGGACGGGACGTAGACCTCGCGGACGAGGACGCTCCGCCCGCCGCCGAGGGTGCGGACGCGCTCGACGAGGCGGCGGTCCACCTCCTTGATGCCGTTGAAGACGGCGAAGAAGATGAGCACCGCGACGAGGATGGTCGCCAGCGCGAGCTTCGACGCGAGCCCGATGCCGAGCCAGATGACGAAGAGCGGCGCGAGGATGACGCGGGGGATGGCGTTGAGCAGGATCATCACCGGCTCGAGCAGCTCGGCGAGCCGGGGGAGCAGGGCCGCCGCGAACCCGAGCACGATGCCGATGGCGAGGCCGGCGGCGAGGCCGGCGATGGCCGCGGTGGCGGTGGCGCCGAGATGCGGCCAGAGCTCGCCGCCGGCGAGGTCGAGCATGACCCGGGCGACGGCCGACGGCGGCGGCGCGTAGAACGGATCGAGCCAGCCGACCCGGGACAGCGTTTCCCACACTGCGAGTAGCGCCAGCAGCGCGGCGGTTCGCCGGAGGGCCGGGCCGGCCGTGGTTCCCCTCATCGATCCGCCTCCTCGGCTGTGGTGGGCGAAGGTGAACCCTGCACGGGGTTTCTCGGCCCGTTCGGCCCGCCGACGGGCGCCTCTCCGGCCGCGGCGGGCGAAGGTGGCTCCTCCATCGTTCGGGGCGGGCTCGCCATGCTGTGTGGCGCTTCGCCCGCGACTGGCGACGGTGGGCCCGCCACCCGAGCCCCCGCCGGGCTCGCCATCCTGCCTGGCGTCTCGCCGCCCGTGCCGGGCGAGGGCGGGCCCTTCGCCGACACTCCCGCCGGGTTCGACATGGTGCCCGGCGCTTCACCGGCCGCGGCGCGGGCGGTCGCGTTCCCCTCCGTCAGGTCGTTCCACAGCGTGCGCAGCAACGGCCCGAAGGCGGGATGCCGCTTGGCGTCGAGGACGTCGCGCGGTCGCGGTATGTCGACGGCGTGGCGCGCGCGCATCGCCGCCCGGGGGCCGTGGCCGAGCACGGCGACCGCGTCCGAGGCGCAGATCGCCTCCTCGAGGTCGTGGGTGACGAGCAGCACCGTGAGGCGGTCGCGCTCGACCCAGTCCAGCAGCTCCTGGGTGATGCGGGTGCGGACGATGGCGTCGAGGGCCGCGAACGGCTCGTCCATGAGCAGCAGCCGCGGGCGCAGGGCCAGCACCTGGGCGATGGCCACCCGCTTGCGCTGGCCGCCGGAGAGCTGGCCGGGGAAGCGGTCGCCGTAGCCCGCGAGGCCCAGCGTCGCCAGCCAGTGGTCGGCCCGGGCGTCTGCGTCGGCCGGGGGGACGTCGCGGATGCGCAGGCCGAGGGCCACGTTCTGGCGGGCGGTCCGCCACGGCAGGAGCGCGTCGTCCTGGAACAGGAAGCCCACGTCGCCGAGGGTCACGCGGAGGTCGACGGTTCCCTGCAGCGGCTCGAGGAGGCCGGTCACGACGCGCAGGATGCTCGTCTTGCCCGAGCCCGACGGGCCGATGAGGCTGACGAACTGGCCGCCCTCCACGTCGAGGTCGATGCCCTCGATGATCGGCGGTCCGCCGAAGCCGACCGACAGGCCGCGGATGCGCAGCAGGGGTTCGGGAGCCGCGGGATGCGCCGGGGGATCAGCCGGCGAGGGCATCCGTGTCGACCAGGGTGGCGAGATCGACCTGTCCCGGCTCGAGGAGCCCCGCGATCTCCTGGGCCCTGGCCACCCGTCGGGCGGCGTCGAGATCGACGGTGACCCGCTCGGGATACAGCGACAGCCGGTAGCGCTCGACGATCGCCTCGAGCTGGCCGAGGTCGCCGCCGGCGACGAGGGCGGCGGGCAGGGCGGCCACGACGTCGGCGGCGGGCAGGGTCCGGGTGTCGGCGAGGCCGCGCTCGAGCGCCGTGGCGAGGCGGCGTATCTCGTCGAGGCGCTCGTCGCGCTCGGCCGCCCGCACCGCGACCCCCATGAACTCGTAGGCGCCGCCGACGTGCCGGCGGGCCTCGTCGAGCTCCATGAAGTTCACGAGCTCGCGTCCCCCCGCCTCGGTGATCAGCGTCAGGGCCGGCTCCTGCACCATGGCCGCGTCGACCTGCCCGATGCGCAGCGCGTCGAAGAGGTTGGTGCCCACCGTGGCGAACTGCACGCCGGCGGCGTCGGCGCCGGCCTGGTCGAGCAGGAACAGGAGCAGGGCGTGGTCGGCGTTGCCGAGGGCGGAGACGCCGACGGTGCGGCCCTCGAGGTCGGCGACGGCGTCGATCTCGGCGCTGCGGTCGGGGGCGACGGCGAGGGCGAAGAGCGGCAGCCGGCCCGTCGACGCCACCCGGCGGATTGCCGCGCCGTTGGCCGCCGCCTGCAGGGCGACGTCGAACGAGCTGCCCGCGTAGTCGACGGCGCCCCCGACCAGGGCCTGGACCGCCGCGTTGCCCCCGCGCGTGTAGATCAGCTCGACGTCGAACCCCTGGTCGGCGAAGTGCCCCCGGACCCGCGTCACCTCGTAGGGCACGACGCACAGGAGCTGCCCGCAGAACGCCAGGCTGAGCGGCGTCGCCCCGTCCCGCGGGCGCGATCCGCACCCGCCGCTGACGGCGATGACGGCGCCCGCTCCGAGCAGCGTCTTCAGGGCCGTGCGCCGGTCCCAGTCCGCCCCCGGATCGGGCCGGCCGCCGCCCGCCCGGCCGGAATCGGCGCCGGGATCCGACACGACGCCGAGCAGGTTCGGGTTGGTGGCCTCGCAGCAGCCCATGAGCGGGTTCCCCGGCCGGTCAGGACATGAGGAAACGACCTTGACGCGCGCCGAACGCCCCGGCCCCGCAGACACGGGCTGGGGCCGGGGTCGAAAGCGGCGGCCTCGTATCGATCCCGGTCGTTACCGGCTCGCCACGTACTCGGTCGCGAACGCCTTCAGGGCCTCGCTGCGCAGGCCGATCGTCTCCGCCTCGGCCATGGCCCGGTCGGTGTCCCAGCCGTCGCCCACCACGCGCTTGATGTACCACATCGCGCCCACGCGGTTGGCCGACCCGCAGTGGATGTAGGCGGGCTGGTTGGCCTCGTCGGCGATGGCGGCGAGGAACGTCTCGGTGATCTCGTCGGTGGGGGTCCGGAACGGGATGTGGATGTAGTTCAGCCCCGCCTCCTCGGCCGCGGCCCGGCTGCCCTCGATGTTCGCGCCGTTCTCTCCGGCGGTGCGGAAGTTGATGACCGACGCGAAGCCGAGGTCCGCCAACGCGGGCATCGCCGAGGCCGGGGTCGCCCCGGCGCAGGCGACGGTGGCGTCGACGCGGGTGTAGTTGACGACGCCCTCGGGCGCCTCGTCCTGGGCGTGGGCCGCCGGGGCGAGCCCGAGGGTCAGGCCGGCGGCGACCAGGGCCGCCGGAACGATGCGCGAAAGCTGCTGTAGACGTGTCATGGATTCACTCCTTGCCGTTCTCTCTGCTTGTGTTCTCTCTACCTGCTACTTGCTCTGCCTGCTGTCTCTCTACTTGCCAACTGCCGTCTGCGTTTCACTCGTGTCTCGGCTGCGCGGCGCCGGGGTCGTCCATCGTCGTCCGTTCCGTTGCCGACCGACCGTCCGCCGTCTGGAATCGCCGTCCGCCACGTCCGACCAACCGTCCCGGCAACCTCGGGCGTGCCGCGACCCCCGGAAGCCCAGGTGCTCGCGCCGCAGGAGTTCGCGTCAGCGAAACTCCCATCCCGACCGCCAGGTCGCGCGGTCGTGCGGTCGACGCTAGTTCGCCAGCGGGTGGGGCCGAATCTGGAACTTCACCAGGTTGCCCGGCTCCACCGGTCCCCCCTCGACGTGCCACGCGGCGTCGGCGCCGTAGGTGGCGTAGACCCCGCGTCCCTTCCAGCCGCCGTCGGGGTCGTCGATGCGACCGTCGAGCCCGCGGCTGTGGAAGCCCTGGGGATAGGGCACCCGCAGGGTCACCCACTCGCCGGTCTCGGGCATCAGCGCGAGGAGCGAGTCCGAGCTCGAGCCGTTGGCTATCGGGACGTTCTCGCCCAGCCCCAGCGTGTCGAACTGGTCGACCCAGTTGTAGTAGTGGAAGTCGGTGCCGATGTCGGTGCCCTCGAAGTTCGGCCCCGGCACCTTGTAGAAGCTCCACCCCTCGTCGCAGTGGCGGCCGTCGCGCACCTCGGGGCCGCCGAAGACGGTGCACTGCGAGCGGTCGAAGCTGGCGAAGTGGCTGCTGCCGGCGAGCGCCGCCCAGAGCACGCCGTTGCGGTCGACGTCGAGGCCGCGGGTGCGGTAGCCGTGCTCGGCCGGCACCACGTAGAGCTCGGCCACGCACGTCTCGGGCGGGTTGTCCCCGCGGTCGAGCCGCACGAGGTCGCCGGGATAGCGGTCGGAGACTATCCACACCGCGTCGTCGACGGGGTTGGTGATGACGCCGTAGGCGCCGGCGATGATGCGGGTGTCGAGGGCCGGGTCGTGCTCGGCCTCGGCGCCGCCGCGGGCCGGCTCGTTCCACGGCTTGGTGATGACGCCGTCGCCGTTGGTGTCGATCACCGTCGGGCACCAGCCCTGCGACGCCTGCTCGTCACCGGTCTCGTCGTACATCTTCGTGTCGAGCCAGCCGATGACCTGTCCGCCGCCGCTGAAGTACAGCGTGTCGTTGTCGTCCTCGGCGAACTGCAGGTGGTGGGTGCCGAAGCACGTGTGGATCAGCTCGAACTCCTCCGTCTCGGGCTCGTAGTAGCCGGTGTGCCGCCCCGCGCGGTCAACGGGGAAGTACTGCGCGTAGCGGTTGTCCGAGCCCTCGCGGCACCACGCGGGGTTGTCGATGGACTGCACCCGGGTCGTCAGCCACACCCGCCCCTCGGCGTCGAGCATCGGGTTGTGGGGGTTGGCGGGGTCGTTCCACACCGCCTCTTCGCCGAAGTCGCGCCATGCCTTGAAGCCCTCGGTCTGGAACATCGACGGCACCGTCGACCGGTCCACCCGCAGCGGGACCTTGATCATGCGCGACTCGTGGCGGTTGGGGTCGGTGATGAGGAGGAAGTCGTTGCCGATGTCGACCCCGTAGATGGGGCCGTTCGCGTTCACCGTCGGGTTGCGCTTGTCCGTGGCGATCTCGTCGTGCACGAAGGCGACGTTGTCGCCCCAGTTCCACTGCGTCAGCACCACGTTGCGCTCGATGCCCGACGGCCGCGGCGGGGCCGGGGGCACCGCGCCGGCGGCGATGCGGTCGCTCCAGTCGGCGACCATCTCGAGGCCGCGGCTGCGGCCGAACTGGGTGATGAAGCTGGCCATCAGCGACCCGCGCTGGCCGCGCTGCGTCCGGTCGTCCCACGCCGCGATGCTCGAGTCGAAGTCGGCGAGGTCGGGCACCTCCCGGGTGCGCTCGTTGCCGACCTGGTGGCAGCGCTGGCAGCCCTTCAGCACGTTGATCCACTCGTCCTGGTTCTGCAGCCGCTCGTTGATGCCGTTGCCGTCCTCGCCGGTGCCGGGGAACTCGTGGGCGTCGGGGAGGTCGATGAGGGCGAGCCAGTAGTTCGAGGGGTAGACCTGCGCCGCCTCCTGCGGGGTGGCCGCGACCGTCGCCCGCAGGTCGAGCTCGGCCCCCGGCGACGCCTCGACCGGCGTCGAGTCGACGAGGCCGTAGCCCCGCACCCACACGTCGTAGGTGGCGGCGGGCAGCTCGGGCAGCAGGAACCGGCCGTCGTCGCCGGTGACGACGATCTTGCGGAAGACCGTCTCGAGGTCGTCGGTCTCGGCGATCACCCACACGCCGGCCTCGGCTCCGTCGCCGCTGGTGACGGCGCCGGTGATGACGCCGTCGTTGGCCTGGGCGGAGAGGGCGTCGTCGTGCATCAGGCCCGCCGCGACGGCGACCAGGGCGGCTGCAGCCGCCAGCGCGCACATCCTTCGCATCATGTCGTTTCTCCCAATCCGACTACCGGAACGCCGCGGCCTACACTACCGGAGCGTCCTGGCCCGGAATCGTCGCTTCCGCGTGCTGCCTTCCAGGCGAGGTCTCACCGTCCGCCGGTGATCAGACCGGTCTCTCTCCTGGTTCGGACGCTTGGCCCGCCCAATCGCCGCCTCGGCTCCGCTTGGCTACCCATCGGCCCTCCAGGGGTCCGCACCGTTCTACGGCGCAGACTCCTAGTTCGACCCGGCGCCGAGCTCCTCGAGCAGGGCCACCGTGTCCGGCCACGCCTTCTCGGTGTTGGCGACGAAGACCCCCCCGGCGATCATCAACGGCGTCCACCCGATGGTGTTCCGGGCGTCGATGTCGGCGCCCTGCTCCAGCAGGTACCCCACGATGAGGTTCGAGCCCATCATCGCCGCGCCGTGCAGGGCGGTGCTGCCGCCCCAGCGCATGTCGCCGCGGTCGCGTTGCGCGTCCAGCTCGAGGAGATTGAGGGGGTGCCGCAGCAGCAGGTCGCGGCCCTCGCCGACGAGCGGGGTGTCCCCGAAGTCGGTCGCCGCGTGGATGTCGTTGCCGAGCTCGATGGCGAGGCGGACCGCGGCCAGCCGCGTCTCCTCCGGCGTCCCGTTCAGGGGGCCGGGGCTCTCGCCGTCCCAGAAGCCGACGCCGGCCGCCGCCATCAGCGGCGTGATTCCCTGGCCGGTCGGGGTGAGGGGGTCCGCCCCGTGCCGGACGAGCAGCCGCATCAGGTCGACGTCGGCGTGCTTGGCCGCGAGGTAGAACGGGGTCGCCCCCACGAAGCTCAGGAAGTTGCGCCCGACCGAGATGCCCGGCGGGGGCCTGACGATGCCGAGGTCGACCTCGAAGGGAATCTCCCGCCAGTCGATGCGCACGTTGGGCTCTGCGCCCGCCTCGAGGAGGGCGCGCGCCAGATCGAGGCTGTCGAGGGTGCCGGTCGGCAGCGGGGGCCGCCCCGACCCCGGACGCCGGATCCACGCCAGCGCGTGCAGCACCGAGCCGCGGGGGTCGGGCCGGTTGGCGTCGGCGCCCAGCTCGAGCAGCCGTCCCGCCAGCTCGTAGTGGGCGTTGACGACGGCGAGGGCCAGCGGGGTGGTGCCGTCACGTGCGGCGCCGTGGATGTCGGCGCCGGCCGCCAGCAGGGCCTCGACCGCTTCGATGTGCCCCCCGCGCACCGCGAACAGCAGCGGCGTGAGGCGCCCGCCCGACCGGGCCTCGACGTCCGCCCCGGCCGCGATCAGCGCGAGGGCGGCCTCCGCATGGCCCTCGGCCGCCGCCCACATCAGGGCGTCCTGCCCCCGCCACGATTCCGTCGCGTGCACGTCGGCGCCGGCCTCGAGCAGCCGCCGCACGACCTCGGGGCGCCCCGTCCGGGCCGCCATCATCAGCGGCGTGTCGCCGCCCGGGCTCGGGGCCCCCGGGTCCGCGCCGGCGTCGAGCAGCGCCGCCACCAGCGGCGCGCTGCCGTTGGTCGCGGCCAGGGCGAGCGGCGTCACCCCGTAGCGGTTCGCGGCGTCGACCCGGGCGCCGGCCGCGATGAGCCGTCGGGCGAGGGCACGGTCGTCGCGTTGCACCGCCCAGTGCAGGGCCGTCGTGCCGTCGGGCCCGGCGGCATCGACGTCGGCGCCTGCGTCCAGCATGGCCGCCACCGTCTCGATGGCGCCCTGCCGCGCGGCGTCGGCGAGGGTCGGGCCGGCCGGTTGGGCGCCCGCCGGGTGCGCCCAACCGATCGCCAGCAGGCCTGCGGCGATGACGCCGGCCCGCGGCCATCGTCCAGTACGGTCGCGCATGCTCATGAATCCACCCCCGCCGGACATCGAATCAGGTGCGCGGTCGGGCGCCATCGTACCCTCGTGACGGGTCTCATCCCGATCTGCCCAGTGTACACGCACACTATACCGAATCCGGCGACGGGGCAGAGCACGCATCCAGCCGTCGTGGAAGGGGTCCGTCTCGACGCCACCGCCCGTGATACGTTCCTCTCAGCAGTCGGGAGCGCGGCCGGGCTTCGACCCGGCCACGCCGCCGGCTCCACTCCTGGAGGATCATCGTGAACGGACTGTCTCGCCCGTTGACCCTGCTCGCCATCGCGTGCGCGAGCCTTGCCGCCGCACCCGGGGTCGATTCCGCGCCGCCCGGAGGCGAGCCCGAGGGGGCCGCTGCGAAGACTTTGGTCATGGCCCTCGATTCCGACTGCGTGTTCTGTCAACAGTCGATGCCCTTCTACCGGAGTCTGCTGGAGGCAGACAGGACTGACACGCAAATCGTGGTTGCGACTTCACCTGACGACAGCGCCATCATCGACTACCTTTCGACTGAGCGCGTGGACCCTGACACGGTAGCGTTTGTGGAACCTGGGACCTTGCCGGTGCCGGGGACACCGACGTTGCTGTTGGTGGACGATCAAGGGCTGATAACGCACGCGTGGGTCGGCTTGTTGGATGACTACCGGGAAGCGGAAGTCATCAGTTCGATCTTCGGATAGGCGAGCAGCCAATGTCGCCGACGCGGGAACGCGTGGTTCGGGGCGGGGGACTGATCTTCCTCGATGTGCGTCAGGCCGTGCGGCTGCTCACGGCGCGGCCGTTCTTCACCTTGGCGGTGCTGACTATTCTGTCGGTCGGGATCGGCGTCAACGTGGCGGCCTTCAGTCTCGTCCGTGGTCTCCTCTTCCGGCCGTTGCCGTATCCGGAACCCGGCCGGATTGTGACCGTCGGACAAGTTTCGGCCGAGTTTCCGGGAGCGGCTCCGCGTCTGTCGAGTTCCGATCTGCTACGGCTGTGGGACGAGGCCCGGTCGTTCGATCAGCTTGCGGCGCTCGCGCCCAGTGCGTTTCGCCTCGACGGCCCGAACGGGCCGACCAGCTTGCCCGGAGCCCGGGTGTCGCCGTCGTTCTTGCCGCTGATCGGGGCGGAGCCGCAACTCGGGCGGCTCTTGGCCCCCTCGGATGCAGTCGAGGGCGCGCAGCGGACGGTGCTGTTGAGCCACGGCGTGTGGACGAACTTGTTCGTGTCGGATCCGGACATCGTCGGGGAAGTGGTCGCGGTGGACGGCGAGCCGCACGTCGTCGCCGGCGTGCTCCGCGACGGGTTTGAGTTCGAAGGGGCGGAGCTGTGGGTGCCGTTCGTGGTTGCACCGGACGAAGCCCCGGAGGCCGGCGGCGCTGTCCACATGAGCGGCTTCACCGGGCTCGGACGCCTTCGGCAGGGGGTTTCGCCGGAACAGGCGGAAGCGGAAGTGCGCGCGATCCTCGATCGGGCCCGGCCCCAGAGGCCCGGGCGGCTGACTGCGGTGTGGCAGTCGCGCGTGACGCCGTTTCAGGAAGCGCTCGGCGCGCCGTTCCGACCGGCGTTCCGGATGTTCACGGCGGCGACGGGGCTGGTGTTGTTGCTGGCGTGCGCGAACGTGGCGGGTCTGCTGCTCGCGCGGGGGAGGGCGCGACGGCGGGAGCTGGCGGTGCGGAGTGCGCTCGGTGCGGGACAAGGGCGGCTCGTCAGGCAGGTCCTGACGGAGAGCGTGGTATTGAGCGTGGTCGGCGGGTCGATCGGCCTGGCGCTGGCGGCGGGGATCGTGCGTACGGTGCCCGCGTTGGTCCCCGTCGATGTGCCGGGGCTCGGCGAGGTCAGGGTGGGTGGTCTCGTGGTCGCGTTCTGCGTCGGCTTGTCCATCGTCGTGGGTCTGCTGTCGGGCGCGGCGCCGGCGCTGGGCTGGGTCCGGGGCGGCCGGGGCGGGGCGGCCCGGATCCTGACCGATGCGGGGGTGCCCGTGGGGAGCAGCGTGGGCCGGCTGCGGGCGAGCTCGGGCCAGACGGGGCTGGCGGTCGTGCAGGTGGCGCTGGCGGTGGCGCTGCTGACGGCGGCGGGGTTGTTCCTGCGCAGCCTGGTGGCGTTCGTCACGTTCGATCTCGGTTTCGATCCGAACCGCGTCATGGTCGCGCGCGCGGACATGCGCGGTTGGACGGGAGAAGCCCGGGTGTTCGATGCCGAGGAGGTCGCGGCGCTGAACGTCGGGGCCCGGCGGTCCACGGAAGCCCTGCTCATGCAGTTGGAGCGGATCGCGGACCTGCCGGACGTCCGGGCGGTGGCGCTGACGACTCGGCCTCCGCTGTCCGACGGATCGCGGCGAATCGAGGTGGCGGGTCGTCCGGCGTCGAGCGATCCGCGCGACGAGGTGCGGGCCGATGTGAGGAGCGTCAGTCCAAGTTACGCCGACCTCATCGGGCTCCCGTTGCTGAGCGGCCGGTTCTTCACGGCGCGCGATGCCGCCGGCAGTCCGCGGGTGGCCGTGGTCAGCGAGTCGTTCGCCCGCGAGGTGTTCGGCGGCGAGCCGGCCATCGGCCGGCGACTGACGGGTCCGGCGTTCCCGTTTCCGGGCGGAGGTACGGGCGAGACCTGGGAGATTGTCGGCGTGGTGGGTGACGTCAACGCTCCGCGCGACCTGAGCTCGTCGCTGCCGTCGACCGCGGCCGGCGATGTCTATCTGTCGGTGCTCCAGCCGGGGATGGACTCGGTGTCTTTCAGGAGGGCGCCTTACGTCATCGTCCGCACGGCGGGTGACCCGTTCGCCGTCGCTCCTTTCCTGCGCGAGGCGCTGGACGAGGTCTACCCCGGTGCGCTGGTCACCACCTCGGCGCTCGATGCGAGGTTGTCGGCGCGGTTCGCGCGGCTCCGCTTCTACGTGGTGAGCGCCGGTGTCTTCGCGGCGGTCGCGCTGCTGCTCGCCGCGTTCGGGCTCTACGGCGTGCTCAGCTACATGGTGTCGCAGCGCCGACGAGAGCTCGGTGTCCGGGTGGCGCTGGGGGCGGGGAATCGGGCGGTTCTAACCCTGGTTCTCGGACAGGGCGGTCTGCTCGTCGGCGCCGGTGTGGCGATCGGCCTGCTGGTGTCAGCCGCCGCGAACCGCGTCATCGAGAGCGTCCTCTTCGGGGTCAGCCCGGTGGACCCGCTGACGTCGGCCGCGGTCACGACGGTGGTGTTGGGCGTCGGGTTGCTCGCCTGCTGGTTGCCGGCGCGTCGGGCCGCGCGAATCGACCCGATGGACGTTCTCCGGGAAGCGTAGCGTCCGGCCTTCAGTTTGCACCGGGTCGGGGGCTGTGAGCGCCGATGGGGTCAGGACGACAGTGTTACCCGCCTTGGGGCTACGCACCGCTCGAGGGTCCTGCGCTCTGAGGACGCTTCGACGGCCCCGGCTGCCGCTGGAGAACGCACTTGGTCCACCGCGGCGGCGGGGGACGCTGGCGGTGGTGGGGATCCAGGTCGAGGGGGGCGCCGAGACTGGCGATTTGCCGGTCGACTAGGAGGCACCTGAGCCCACTGGCGTCTTGGCCCTGCACAGAGCGCGTCGACGGGGTATCAGCGGCGGAGCGCGTCGGCGGGGGTCAGGCTCGGGATGCCATGGAACGGTGACATCGCCAGCAGATCCCGATCGCCGGAGATGCCGTTTTCGTGCCGGATCGTGTCCACGACTGCGCGCGGCACGCCGGAGGGTCTCAACGCCGCGCTGATCAACACGTTCGTGTCGACGACGAATTGGCTCAGCATTCATCGGCCACGAGCGCGTCCAGCTCGGCGTCGGTCAGGCCTCGCGCGGCGGCCTCGGCTCCCAGGCGGTCCATGGCCTCGGTCAGCCGGGCCCAGGCCGCCCCCCGCAGCCGCTCGTACTGCTGCATCGACATGAGGACGCCCACCGGGCGGCCCTTCCTGGTCACGCGGACCGGCCCCGTCTGAGCCGCGTCGAGCAACTGGCCGAAACGGTTCTTCGCTTCGCGCGCGGCGAACTCTCCCATGGGGCCACAATAGCCATAATGGACTCGAAACGCCATCGAGCGGGCCGAGGTGCTGCTGGCGCGTCGTCCGCGACGGGCTGCGAGCGTCGCGTTCCCGCCCATGGGCGACATCCACGCCGGACCGCCGTCGAGCCCCGCCCGTTCATGATAGAGGACCTCGTCGCCATCTTGGCGCGCCCGGCGGGCGTGGACCCCTCAGCCGTCGTACCGTAGCGGCGCGTCCCCGATCGCCGAGCGGCTCCGCTCGTCTGTTCTACCATTGGTTCGAATGGCCTGTCTTCTGGCGTTTCCCCTGGGAGGTCGCATGCCGCAAGCAACCGAGAGACGGACCGGCGGCTGCCATCGGTGGTCGCGCCGCGCAACGCGGCCGAGCGCGGTCGGCCCGCGTGGAAGGCCCCGCGGCCGCGCGGTCTCGTCCGTCCGTCGTCCGATCCGGTCCCGAGGACTGGGGGGCGCCGGGCTCGCGTTCCTCGGGGTGATGACGGCCGGTGTCGCCGGCACCGCGCCGGCGCAGGAACGTGAGGCGGACAACGAGCTGGATCGCTTCATGGAACAGGTGCTCGCCCGGCGCGACGAGAACCGCATCGCGCGGCGGCAGTACGTATTCGACGAGGTGGAGCGGTTCACGGTGACGGGATACGACGGCGAGGTGTACAGCACCTTCACGCGGGAGTACGTCTGGTACCGGCGCGACGGCGTGTTCGTGCGAAGCCCGGTGCGGTTCGACGGGGTCGACGCCGGCGAGGACGACTGGCAGCGGTACGAAGCGGAGTGGCTCGAGGCGGAGGCGGAACGCGCCCGGGATGCCGCGTCCGAGACGCCCTGCGCGCCGGACGACGCTTCCGGATCGCCGGCGCGGGCCGACGAGGTCGCTGCCCCGTCGCCCTCCCCGGGCGGCGCCGGCGAGACGGCCGACCCGAGCGCCGCCGCCGACCTCCGTCCGCGCTTCCTCTCCGAGTCGTACTGGCTCGACTTCGAGTTCGAGCCGGGCAACTACTACTTCGGGGGCCGCGAGCGGCTGGCCGGGCGGGACGTGCTCCGCATCGAGTACTTCCCGGAGCGGTTGTTCCGGGAACGCGGCCCCGACGAGGGGGACTGCAATCGGCCGCCGATCAGCGTGCCGGGCGCCCAGGAGGCGTTCAACGAGAGCACCCTCGTCACCCTCTGGATCGACCCCGACGAGCATCAGATCGTGCGGTTCACGTTCGACGGCATCGGCTTCGACTTCCTGCCCCTGCGGTGGCTCATCCGCCTCGACGAGCTCAGCGCGTCGATGACCATGGGCCGACCGCTCGACGGGGCGGTGTGGCTGCCGGAGCGGATCGAGGCCTCCGGGGTGATGACGATGGCGACCGGATCGACCACGGTGGCGTACTCCCGCACGTTCTCGGGCTACCGGGAGGCCGAGACCGGGGCACGCCTCCGACCGCCGGTCGCCGAGCGATGACGATGTCCCCCGGTTCCCCGCTGGCCGGCCGTGCGCCATCGTCCGGGCGGCGCCGGCGAGTGCGGCCCCGGTCCTTGCTTGCCGGCCGTGCGCCATCGTCCGGACGGTGCTGGCGAGTGCGGCCGCGGTGCTTGCGACGATGCCGCCCGAGGCGTCAGCCGCGCAGGAACGGATGGCGCGGGAGGCCGTGGCCGAGATACGGGTCCACGGCAACCTGTCGCTGTCCGACGCCGAGGTCATCGCCCTGGCCGGCGTCGAGCTGGGCGACGGGGCCGGCCCGGACCTGACCGAGGCGGTACGGGGGCGGCTGGAGGCGAGCGGCCGGTTCGAGACGATCGACGTGCGCCGTCTCTACCGATCGCTGACGGCCACCGACGAGGTCGCCCTCGTCATCGTGGTCCGCGAGCGGCCCGGCGCCCGCTGGCGCAACCCGGTGGCGCGGGCGCTCGCGCGAGTGGGCCGCCGGCTGATGGTCGCCCCGATCGTGGACCACCGGGAAGGCTACGGGGTGGCCTACGGGGCGCTGATCAGCTTCCTCGACCCGTTCGGGTCCGGCAGCCGGCTCTCGGCGCCCGCGACCTGGGGCGGCCACAAGCGCATCGGACTGGAGATGGAGGCGCCGGTTTCGGGCCGGCTGGTCGACCGGCTGCGGGCCGGCGCATGGCGCGGGCGACGGCGGCATCCATACTTCGACGCCGACGACGACCGCACGGGGCTGGAGGTCGCGGTCGAGCGCGGGCTTCCGGGCGGGTTCCGGCTGAACGGGGCGGCCGCGTGGGAGGACGTGCGGTTCCAGACGAGGTCGGACCGGCTGTTCCGGTCGGCGGTCTACCTCGACTACGGCGACTATCGTGAGACCCCGGCCACCGCCCACCGCAACACGGTGGTGGTCCGCGCCGGCATCGAGCGGCTCGCGACCGTCGGGGACCGGGCGGTGCTTCGGCCCCGTCTCGACGCTCGTGCGTACGCGGCGGCCGGCGGCCAGGCGGTCCTGGCGGCGCGTCTCTTCTTCGAGGGGGCGTCGGCCCCGTTGCCGCCGTACGAACGGGCGCTGCTGGGCGGCAGCCCGGCCGCGCGCGGCACCCTCCGCGGATGGCCGGCCGGCACGGCGGTCGGCGACCGGATCGCCGCGGCGTCAATCGAGTTGCGTCTTCCCGTTACCTCCCTGTTGTCGGAGGCACAGGTCGGCCTACGGTTCTTTGGCGACGCCGCCGCCGTAGTCGACGCGCCAACGTCTCTCCGGCAGGCGGGCTTCCTTCAAGGCGCCGGCGTGGGCGTCTTTGTCATGCCTCCCGGATTCGGTTTCCCGGTTGCCATCGACGTGGCGCACGACTTCGCCGGCGGGGTGCGTATGCACGCCAGCGCCGGCTTCGGGTTCTGACGGTCGACCCGGCGTTCCGCGCCTGCGACCTGGGCCGGAAGCAGTCGCCCATAGCGTGACCGGCGGCCGGATCCGCATCGCTGTCGAGAACACCGAGCGCACGATCCAGGTGACCCCGGAGCCCGGCAGCGCCAGGTCCTGGGCGGTGCGCGCTACGCGCTGCAGCAGTTGGTTCCGGTGGTTGCCGCCCCTGCTGCCCTGCAGGACGGGTGCCTGTCGGGCCGGTGTCGGCGTCCCGTTCGGGGGAATCGACCGGCAACGCGGTCGATCCGGAGCCGCCGGCGGAGCCGTCGAGCGGGCGAATCACGGGTATCGTGGCGAGGGCAACCGCCCTCCAGGAACCGCAGCAGACGATGCTCGACGAGGAGCAGGCCCTGCTCGGCGACTCCGATCGGCCCGCCGATCGCGCCGAGGCCCGGACCGGCATTCAAGGCGGTAGTCGAGGAAACGACGGCGGGCCCGACGGGTGCGGTGGACGACATCGAGGTGGTTGGTTCCTCGCCGGAGCTCGACGAGGCGGATGAGGGGCGCGCGCGGGGTGCGCACACGGCACTGGCGGACGCTGACGACCCCTCGTTGAGACCAGACGCGCATCGACGCTGGAGCGGGAGCTCAACGCTACGGCTGCGGCCAGCGCGCCGGCCCCGGGCGAGGTGTTCCGGGACTGCGACGTCTGCCTGAAGGTGATGTCGCCCTGGGACGGTTCGAGGTGACGCTCGAGGAGTATCGAGTCTTCATCGCGGCGGTCCCGGAGGTAGCTGATACGCGTTGCACCGTCCCCCGGCGCCGGGAGTCCTGGCGAGCACCGGGCTGGCTGCAGACCGGGCGTCATCCGGTGGCGTGCGTGAGCTGGCGAGACGCCGTGGCGTACGTGAGCTGGCTCTCTCGGGAGACGGGCCACGAGTACCGCCTGCCGACCGACAGCGAATGGGACCGCGGGGCCGCCGGCAGCCCGAAGGGATGCAACAGGTTCTTCACGAATCCCGAACTCGGAACCTGCGTCGTCGGCTCTTACCCCCCGAGCCCGGCCGGCATCTTCGGCATGCTCGGCAACGTCTCGGAGCTGACCAGCAACTACTGGGAGGGCGACCGAAACCGAAGAGTCGTGCGCGGGCCCTCCTGGCGAACCCCTGACTGGCTGTCGGGGCGCCCGGATCTCCGACGTTGGGTCGGTACGGAGCGCCGCAACCGCTGGCTCGGCTTCCGGGTCGCCAGGACTGTTCCCTGACTCCCGGCAGAGCCGGCGAACGGTAGAACCAGAGCAGGGTGCGGGGTAGTGGTTGCGTTCGCCCTTGCCCTCCTTGATATCGGTTGCGGAGGCGACGATGCCCGCGGCCCGGCCGGCCCGACCGCCCCGTCGACGGCGTGCAGGATGCCCCTTGAGCTGCACCTCGTTCACCGTGACGGCGGGGGAGCGCTGGCGGTGACCGGTACCGGGCGAGTCCGGCGGTCGCAGGATGCCGGCTCCAGGCGGCCGAGAGTCGCAGGCGCCCGGGGGCGCGGCTCACGCCGGGTCTCCCGCGGGGATGCCCATGTCCCGTGGGATGCGGCCGGCGGGTCCGCCAGCGGCGTTGACAACCCGGGGGATTGCGCGTATTAAAAGGGGTTCAATGGCCAACAGACCGACACGTGCGTTCGCCGTCGTCGCGCTGGCTTGCGGGTGGCTCGCTCACCCCGCCGAGGCCGGGCAGCCTGCAGGTCGCGCCGCTCAGGCCGAGGCCCAGTCGGCGCACGAGTCGGTCCTGTCCGCCGGTGACGTGACCGCGGTGCTCGACCGCTACTGCGTGACCTGCCACAACGCGCGGGTCGTCGACGGCGAAGGGGCGGCGCCCTCGCCGCTGGTGTCGCAGCTCCGCGCCGTCGGGCTGTCCCTCGACCGGCTCGACGCGTCGCACGTGGCCGGGGACGCCGGGGCGTGGGAGGCGGTGGTCCGCAAGCTGCGCGGCGGGTCGATGCCGCCCATCGGCCGGCCCCGGCCCGACGAGGCGACGGTCGCCGGCGTCGCGTCGTGGCTCGAGGCGTCGCTCGACCGCGCCGCCGCGGCGGCCCCCGACCCGGGGCGCCGGCCGTCGCTGCACCGGCTCAGCCGCACCGAGTACGCCAACGCCGTCCGCGACCTGCTGGGGCTCGACGACCTGCCGAAGGAGCTCGACATCGCGGTGATGCTGCCGGCCGACAACGCCACCAGCGGCTTCGACAACCTCGCCGAGCTGCTGTTCGTGTCGCCGACCCTGATGGAGCGGTACCTCGCGGCGGCGCGCAAGATCAGCCGCCTCGCCATCGGCGACCCGACGATGCTGCCCATCGTCGACACCTACCAGCTCGACCGCGACCTCGTGCAGGACGGGCACCTCGAGGGGCTGCCGCTGGGCACCCGCGGCGGCACCCGGGTGCGGACGAGCCTGCCCCTCGACGGCGAGTACCTGATCACGGTGCAGTTCACCCGCGCCGCGCGCGAGCCCCACGACGTCGAGGTGAGCGTGGACGGCCGGCGGGTCGAGCTGTTCACGGTCGGCGAGAACCCGCCCGAGCGGCTCGCCACCGGCGTCTTCGCCTTCGACGCCGACCCCGACGTGCAGGTGCGGGTGCCCCTGCGGGCCGGCCCCCGCGAGGTGGCGGTGGCGTTCCTGCCGAAGAGCGGCGCGGTGCCCGAGGGGCTCGTCCGGTCGTACCGCTCGCGGAGCCGGCAGCCGTCCATCGCCAGCCTCATCGTCAGCGGGCCCTACGGCGCCGACGGCGCCGGCGACACCCCCAGCCGCGAGCGCATCCTCATCTGCCGGCCCCGCACCGGCGCCCCCGAGGCCGAGCGGACCGCGTGCGCGCGTTCCATCCTGTGGACGCTGGCGCGCCGCGCCTACCGGCGCCCGGTGACCGAGGGCGACCTCGACCGGCTGCTGCCGTTCTACGAGCAGGGCCGCGGCGAGGGCGGGTTCGAGCGCGGCATCCAGCGGGCGGTCGAGCGGCTGCTCGTCAGCCCCGAGTTCCTGTTCCGCATCGAGCGCGCCCCGGAGGACGTCGCCGACGGCGAGGCGTACCCGGTCAGCGACCTCGAGCTCGCGTCGCGCCTGTCGTTCTTCCTGTGGAGCAGCATTCCCGACGACGAGCTGCTCGACGCCGCCATCCGCGGCGAGCTGCGCGAGCCCGACGTGCTCGACCGGCAGGTGCGCCGCATGCTCGCCGACCCGCGCTCGGCCGCCCTCGTCGACAACTTCGCCGAGCAGTGGCTCTTTCTCCGCGACGTCGACGCGAAGGAGCCCGACGCGGGGTTCTTCCCCGGCTTCGACGAGAACCTGCGGCTGGCGTTCCGGCGCGAGACCGGGCTGTTCGTCGACAGCGTGCTGCGCGGGGACCACAGCGTCCTCGACCTCCTGACCGCCCGGCACACGTTCGTGAACGAGCGGCTCGCCCGGCACTACGGGATACCCCACGTCTACGGCAGCCACTTCCGGCGGGTCGAGCTCGACGAGCCGGAGCGGCAGGGGCTGCTCGGGCAGGGGAGCATCCTCACCCTGACCTCCTACGCCACCCGCACCTCGCCGGTGCTGCGCGGCAAGTGGATTCTCGAGAACCTGCTCGCGTCGCCCCCGCCGCCGCCCCCGCCGGACATTCCGGCGCTGGAGGAGACGACCGAGAGCGGCGAGCCGCGGTCGATGCGCGAGGCGATGGAGCAGCACCGCGCCAACCCCGCGTGCGCGAGCTGCCACGCCCAGATGGACCCCCTCGGCTTCGCCCTCGAGAACTTCGACGCCGTCGGCCGCTGGCGCACCGTGGGCGAGTCGAACGACCCCATCGACGCGAGCGGCGTGCTCCCCGACGGCCGCCGCTTCGAGGGGCCGGCCGGCCTGCGGGCGGCGCTGCTGCACGCACCCGACCAGTTCGTGCACACCGTGACCGAGAAGCTCCTGATGTACGCCCTCGGGCGCCCGGTCGAGCACTTCGACGCGCCGACCATCCGCGCCATCGTCCGGGACGCCGAGCGCGACGACTACCGCTTCGCGTCCATCGTCCTCGGCATCGTCAACAGCACGCCTTTCCAGATGAGAAAGTCATGACCATCACGAAGCTCGCGCTGCCCCGTCGGACGTTCCTCCGCGGCATGGGGACCGCCGTGGCCCTGCCCCTGCTCGACGCCATGGTGCCGGCGGCGACCGCCCTCGCGAACACCGCGGCGCGGCCGGCCACGCGGCTGGGCTTCGTCTACATTCCCAACGGCGTCATCCAGGAGCAGTTCGTGCCCGCCGCGACCGGGGCCGGGTTCGCGCTGTCGCCGACCCTCAGCCCGCTCGCGCCGGTGCACGACCGGCTGCTCGTGCTGAGCGGCCTCGCCCACCGGCAGGCCGACTCGTTCGGCGACGGCAACGGCGACCACCCGCGGGCGACCGCGGCGTGGCTGAGCGGGGTCCACGCGTGGGAGCGCCGGGGGCGCATCGGCCCCACCGCCATCAAGCTCGGCACCACCGCCGACCAGCTCGCGGCGCGCGAGCTCGGCCAGGCCACGCCGCTGCCCTCGCTCGAGCTGGTCCTCGAGAAGCCGACGGCCATCTCGTGCGACTCGGGCGACTGCTTCTACTCGAACACCATCTCGTGGCGCGACCCCACGACCCCGCTCGAGATGGAGCCGCACCCCCGCGTGGTCTTCGAGCGTCTCTTCGGCGACGGCGGCAGCGCCGCCGACCGGCGCGCCCAGGCGCGGCAGGCGGGCAGCATCCTCGACTCGGTGACGGAAGAGGCACTGAGCCTCGAGCGCACTCTCGGGCCGTCCGACCGCAACAAGCTCAGCGAGTACCTCGACTCGGTGCGCGACCTCGAGCAGCGCATCGGCCGCGCCGAGGCCCGCGACGACCAGGCCGAGATCGACCTGCCCGACCGGCCCATCGACATCCCCGAGGACTTCGAGGAGTACGCCAACCTGATGTTCGACCTCACGGCCCTCGCCTGGCAGGCCGACGTCACCCGCGTCACCACCCTGATGATGGCGCGCGAGACCAGCCCCCGCACCTTCCCGCAGATCGGGGTGCCCGACCAGCACCACACCGTGTCGCACCACCGGGACGACCCCGACTACATGGCCCGGAAGGCCAAGATCGACCTCTACCACGTGTCGCTGCTCAGCCGCTTCCTCCAGAAGCTGCGGGCGACGCCGGACGGCGACGGCAACCTCCTCGACCACTCGATGACCGTCTACGGCGGCGGCATCGGCAACGGCAACCTGCACGAGCACACCAACCTGCCGTGCCTCGTCGCCGGCGGCGGAGGCGGCCGGCTCAAGGGCGGGCGTCACCTCGCCTATCCCGAAGACACCCCGATGACCAACCTCCTGCTGACCGTCCTCGACAAGGCGGGGGTGCCGGCCGACAAGCTGGGCGACAGCACCGGGCTGCTGAACACCCGGCCGCTGGCGGGGGTGTAGGAGGACTGCGTCCTGGAACGACGCCGACCCGCCAGAAGGCGCAGACTGCGTCTCGAGCCGGGATAGCCGTGATGGGCCCGCCCACGGTCGGCAAGCAGGGTTGCCGAGGGGGACACGGAACCGGGGATCGGAAGCAGGTCGTCCGAGCACGTCAGGGGGAGAGCCGCGACATTCCGCGTTTCTCCCGCGAGGCGCACGCGTCGGGCCCCGTCAAGTCTTGCCCGGGATGTTGTCGTTGGACGTGGGGTCCGCGATACGGGCGAAGAACTCCGTCCCGGTGTCGCAACGCACGAGCCAGTCGCCGATCTCCACTATCCGGTTCGGGTCTGTGACGAGGGCCAGGATCGGGGTCAGTCGCTCGGCCGCCTCGTCGCCGAATCGCGCGGCAGCCAGGTGGCGCAGGAGGGCGCGTTGTTGTTCCAGCCCCTGCGCGAGCCCTTGTTCGAGCCCTTCCCGGCGCCATTGCTTGGGCCACTCGCTCACGCGTTCTTCCAGCGTCATCTTCAGGTCCTCCAGGGTGACGGCGGGGGGCAGCGTCGCCGCGTTCGGCCCGAGCCGGCGCGCCAACCGCCGTATCCATACGGTGAACAGCCGTTGCAGCTCGCCTTCGCCGGGTGCCCACGGCCGTCGCCGCAGTGCCTCGACCACGCGTTTCAGGTCCTGGATCGAACCGCTCTGCTCCAGCGCGACCACGGCGGCCATCAGATTCCGTTCAGGTACATCGTGGTCGCCGACGTGGCGCTCGTCAAGGACGACGTAGCGTTGCGACGGCTGATACGGTGCCAGGGACGGCCCGGCGGCGGCGATCAGATCGCTGACGTCCCGCGCCGCACGCCACGGCGTCGCGCCGTTGTAGAGCACGACCGGCAGCACCGGCGGGCGTCGGCGGTCCGGTCCCAGGGCGTCGTTGCGCGCCAGCTCCCGATACAGGAGGGCGGTGTACTCCAGGATGCGCAGGGCCATGTCGGGGTCGTCGGTGGACTGGAACTCCAGCAGCACCAGGACGTGCAGCCAGTCGCTGCGGTGGCGCACCCGCCACACGGTGTCGCCGCGGCGGGTGCGGCGTTCGTCGCTGACGTACTCGGCGGAGAGCTTCTGCAGGGTCGTGAAGTCGAACTCGTCGATCCAGTCGCCGGCGACGAATCCGCGCAACATGTCCTCGACCATGCGGGGAAAGGCGAAGAGCTGCTTGTAGTGCTCGTCGTGCATGGGACCAGGGCAAGCAAGGGACATGCCGCCGGGCCGGCGGCGGTCCCGGGCGGCGCGGGGCGCAGACTGCGGGCACCGATCGGCGTCGAAAGGAAGAGCCGGTTGAGCGGGCGGTCCGGCGGCGCGGGAGCAACCGCAGGGACGTCGGGGCCGGGCACCGGGTGATCCACGCCTGCCGGACCAACCTCCTGCTGACCGTCCTCACAAGACGGGGTTGCCGGCCGACAAGCAGGGCGACAGCACCGGGCTGCTGAACACCCGGCCGCTGGCGAGGGTGTAGCGAAGCGCGAATCCGACCGACGAAGGCCGCCGGGTGGGTCGCCCGCCCGGCCGAGTGGCGGTAGACGTGGTCGTCTGCACCACCGGTCCGCGTGGACTCGGCAAAGGCGTGATCCCGGAGCGAAGCGCTCCTACTCGTATCTGAGCGCGACCGCGGGGTTCATGCGCGCTGCTCGACGTGCCGGCAGGTAGCACGCCCCGAGCGTCAGACCGATCAGGGCCAACGGAACGACGATGAAGGTCATCGGACCGGGCCTCTCGACTTCCCCCATCAGGCTGCCGAGCAGGCCCGCGCTCATCGTGCCGACGAGTCCACCGACCACAATGCCGGCCAGGGAGAGGGTCACGCCCTGGCGCATGACCAGCCACACCACCCGTCCCGTGCCGGCGCCCATCGCCCGGCGGATGCCAATTTCCCGCGTCCGGCGGGCGGCCGAGTAGGCGACGAGGCCGTAGAGGCCGACGAGCGTGAGGAACAGCCCCAGTGCGCCCATCGCCCCGACCATGTTCAAGACTCGCAGCTGAGGCGCGATCACCCGCCACTGGAAGAAGCTCGAGACGGTCTGCAGGCCGAAGATCGGCTGATCGACGTCTAGGCTCCTGACGACGTCGCGCAGGGGGCCCGCCAGCGACGCGGCGTTCGCGTCGGTCGATGCCCCGACGAGCGCGGTCATGCGCGTGCGCGGGTTCTGGGAGAACGGCAGGAAGACGAAAGCCGTCGGCGCCTCCGTGATGAGCCGATACTTGCCCGTCTCCGCGACCCCCACCACCTCGAGCCAGGGACGCTCCGAGTCGCCGTTCAACCTTAGTCGTCTGCCCACGGGGTTCTGCCCGGGCCAGTACACGTCCGCGAACCGCTCGTTAACGACGGCCACGCGCGGCGATTGTGCCGTGTCGTGCTCGTCGAAGGCCCGCCCGCGTCGAATGTGCGTCCCCATCGTGTCGAAGTAGCCGCCGTCGACGACGGCGGCCTGCACCGTCTCTTCCTCTCTGTCCGGCGGCAGCCGGTATCCCTCGGGGATGATGCGCTCGACCCTGTTGTTGCGATCCAGGGGCAGCCGGCTGGCGAGGGCCACCGACGTCACGCCGGGAAGGGTGCGTACCTCGTCCACGAGCTGCCGGTAGAACGCTCGCGTGCGCGCGGGTCCGTACCGCGTGTGGGACGTGTCCAGGGTCATCATCAGGCGGCGGTCCGTGCGGTACCCGGGATCGAGCGCGACCGCCTTCCCGATACTGTCCACCATCAAGCCTGTCATGACGAGCAGCACCATCGACATCGCGACCTGAACGACGACCAGCGCGCTGCGGCCGAGCGTCCGAGACCCGCCGGCTTCGCCCTGACGAGCGTGGTTGAGCAGCGACACCAGACGGGTCTTCAGGCCGTAGCGCGCCGGCGCGAGGCCGGCCAGCACCGCCGTCACCCCCGTGAGGACCAGGCTGAAGAGCAACGCCCGGTGGTTCATTCGTGGCTCGATCACGAGCGGCAACCCGTCGCCCTGGCCCGCGATGTTCCCCACGAGGCGAATCGTGAAGAACGAGAGCGCGATGCCGACGGCTGTCCCGAGGAGCGCCAGCAGCAGGCTCTCGGTCAGGAACTGGCGGAGCAGGCGAAACGCCCCGCCCCCGAGGGCCATCCGGGTCGCCACCTCCACCGAACGGGCCGTGGCCCATCTCGACAGGAGACTCGCGACGTTCGCGCAGGCGATGAGCAGGACGGTGAACGCCAGCCCCATCATTATGGGGAAGAGGATGACCACCGATGGATCCCCCTCGATGCGCTGCTGCCGGACCGTCCGGACCGCCAGCGTGCTGCCGACGTCCGCGTCCGGATGCTCGCGCTGCAACCCCGCCCACTGCGCCTCCACCTCGGCATGGGCGGCCTGCCGCGAGACGCCCGGGCGAAGTCGGCCGTGGACCAGGAACGGGCGACCGGTCCGGCTTTCCAGCAAGCCTTCGTCGCCACCCAGACTCTCCGCCATCACCGCCGGCACGTAGAACGCCGGCCGGAAAATGGCGCCCATCCCGGTGAACGACTCCTCCGCGACGCCGATCACGGTGAACGCGACGCCGTTGAGCCAGACGACGTCGTTCACGACGCTGTCGTCGGCGTCCAGCACCGTCGCCCAGAAGTCGTGGCTGAGCACCACGACGGGATCGCGCCCGGGCACGACGCCCTCGTCAGGCCCGAAGGTCCGGCCCCGTTCGGGTCGAACGCCGAGCACGTCGAAGAAGTTGTCGCTCACCAGCATCCCGACGCGCATCTCGCGGCTCTCCTGCCGAGCCCGGGCGAAGCTGCACGACACACGCCGGCGGGCAAACAGCCCTTCGAACGAGCCCAGGCGCTCGCGGAGATCCCTGTAGTTCGCGTACGCGATCCCCTGCCGGCCGGGGCCTTCTACGGTCGACGCCATGACGGCCACCACGGCGTCCGCGTCGGCGACCGGGAGAGGGCGCAGCATGTAGGCGTCGGCGTACATGAACAGCACGCTGTTGACGCCGCTGCCAAGAGCGATCGATAGCGTCGCCGTCAGCGTCAGGAGCGGGTTCCGCCGCAGCACGCGCAGTCCGAAGCGCATGTCCTGTCCGACCGAGCGGACGAAGGGCAGGGCATGCTGGTCGCGTAGCGCCTCCATCGCCTGGGGGAGGCCGCCCAGGTGCACGCGCGCCAGACGCGCTGCTTCGGCCGGAGAGTGGCCCTTGCCCCGAAGCTCCTCCTCCGCCTGTTCGAGATGGAAGCGCAGCTCGAGCTCGAGGTCGGGGTCGGTCGGGCTGCCCCGGAGCGTGGCCCACAGACGACGGAGATACTCTCGAAGGAAGTGCATCGCGGTCTCCTCGGATCAGCGCCCCGCTCGAGAACGGATCGGCCGGCGGCGTGTCCGCGACGGACGGCCGGGTGCCGCGAAGAACCTCCGTCCTGGACGGTCTCCGTTAGTCATTCTAATGAACCGTACTTCAGTGTCCGTTAGGATGTCAAATGGAATGTGCGGGTCGGTGGCCCGTCGTGCAGACCGAGTCAGAGGGTCGTCGATGCCTCTCGAGGACGGAACCGCAGCCGCGACGGCCCGGACCCCGGGTCCGACCGCAATCGATCGCGTCGGCGCGCTCGGCAATCACCCACCGCGTCGGCGCTGAGTCCATGCGCGGCACTACCGACGGATCGTCCGCAGTTGCGCGACGCGCCGGAAGCCCCGGGCCGGTCCGGAGAGCGAGGAAACGCCGCGGGAACAGTTGCCTGTCGGCGGATCCCACAGGCTGAGACAGTTGGTCAGGTGCGGCACCGCTGCTGCTCGAACGCGCGGTCGACCAGTTGCCGCGTGGTCGCGTAGCAGCGCTGGCAGAAACTCGAGAACGACGCGAGCTGGGCGGGGTCCGGCCAGACGCCGGTCCGGGGGGTGATCCGGCCGATCCGGCGCTGGTAGCGGGCCAGGGTGTCGATGTAGGCCCGCCGCTCCTCCTTCGGAATCACGAGTGGCGGCAGACCGGCGTTCAGCAGGGGGACGTTGGCGAGCAGGCGGGCGAGCCGGCCGTTGCCGTCCCAGAAGGGGTGGATGGACACGAAGCCGCCGTGGATTCGGGCGTAGGCGGGCGCGGCCTCTCCCGCGTCGTCGGGCCGGAGCCGGGTGGCGTTGACGCAGTCGATGACCTCGGCCATCAGGGCCGGGACGTGTTCCGGCGCGGCGTACTCGACGAAGACCTGGGCACCGCTCTCGTCCACCGCGTAGGTGCCGTTGGGCTCGACCTTCCAGCTTCCGAGCGGCTTGTAGATGTCGGCGACGCGCTCGGCCTGCACGCAGCGGTGGAGGGCGAACAGGTCGTCGGCGGTGACGTCGCGGCCGAGCAGGTCGTAGATCTGCGTGATGGCGGCGGCATGGCCGATGACCTCCTCGTGGTCCTTGACGGGTTTGCCGGCGACGGTCAGCCCTTCCTCGATGACGAACTTGGTGTCGCCCAGGGTGAGGGAGTTGCCCTCGAGGGCGGTGGAGTTGTGGGTCCAGGCGTCGCGGATCTGGTTCAGCAGCGACTGCCGGAGGTCCGCGTCGAGGCCGGCGAGGAAGCGCAGCGATGCCGGGCCTCGGGTCACTGGGTGATCCACGCTTGGCGGCGCGGCCACTTGGGTCCGTCCTCGAAGAACCGCACGCCGCTGCCGATGCGGTCGTGGTCGCCCAGCTCGGCCCGCGCCCGGTCGGCGAGGGCGATCAGGCGCTCGACGACGTCGGGATGGTCGGCGGCGACGTTGCGCGACTCGCCGATGTCCGTCTCCAGGTTGTAGAGCTCGAGGACGGTCACCGGCTCGAGCAGCTCGCCGATGAACGCGCCGGTCTTCGAGAGCAGCCATTCGGAGTCGTCGCGCCCCGGCCGGGGGAACACCAGCTTCCACGGGCCGCTGCGCACCGCGTCGAGGTGGGTCTCGCGGTAGTAGTAGAAGGCCTCGTGGGGGCTCGCGGCGCCCGGCTCGCCGAGCATCAGGGCGGAGATGTCGCGGCCGTCGAGGGTGCGGTCGGCCGGCAGCTCGGCCCCGGCCATGGCGATGAACGTGGGCAGGAGGTCCATGTTGGTGGCGATCTCGGCCGTCTCCGTGCCGGCGGGGATGCGGCCGGGCCCCCACATCACGGTGGGCACGCGCATGCCGCCCTCCCAGGTCGTCGCCTTGGCCCCGCGCAGCGGCCCCGCCGAGCCGGCGTGCGCGGTGATGTTCTCGCGGTAGCGCGGCAGCGCGTGGTTGCTCCAGGGGCCGTTGTCGGACGTGTAGACGACGAGGGTGTTCTCGGCGAGGTCGAGCTCCTCCAGCAGGTCGAGAATCTCGCCGGTGCTCGCGTCGAGCTCCTCGATGACGTCGCCGTAGAGCCCGCGCCTCGAGCCGCCCTTGAACGGCTCGCTCGCGTCGAGGACGACGTGGGGCATGGTGTGCGCGACGTAGAGGAAGAACGGCTCGTCGCGGTGGCGGCGGATGAACGCCAGCGCTTCGTCGGTGTAGCGGCGGGTCAGGTTGTGGAGCGGGGCCGACTCCTCGATGCGCTCCTCGTTGCGGTAGACCCAGTGCACCTCGCCGCTGTCGTTGGCCCCGACCACGCCGAACCAGTAGTCGAAGCCGCGGCGCACCGGGTTCAGCTCGGGCCGGAAGCCGCGGCGCCGCCGGGTGATGTCGGTCTTGCCGATCATCCCGGTGGCGTAGCCGGCGGCCTGGAGCACGACGGCAGCAGGATCTCGCGCTCGTGGACGTAGGGGAAGTTGTTCTTCTGGTTGCCGTACTCGGCGACCCGGATCGGATAGCTGCCGGTGAGGAGCGCCGTCCGGGACGGGCCGCACACCGGCTGCGCGTAGAAGCTCGTGAACCGCATGCCCTCCCGCGCCATGCGGTCGATGCGCGGCGTGTCGAAGTCGGTGGCCCCGAACGCGCCGAGGTCGCCGTAGCCCTGGTCGTCGGCGAACACGAGGACGAAGTTGGGCCGCGCGGCCTGGGTCTGGCCGGCGGCCGGCGGCGCGAAGGCGCACAGAACGGCGATCAGGAGCAGCGGAGCGCGGGACAACCGGTGCGGAAAATGGCGGCGCATTTCAGTCCTTCCTGGCGTCGTATCGGTGGCGCATGAACCGGCGCTTCAGGACCGCGAGCGTGACGAAGAGCCAGAACAGCAGTGCGCCCGTCAGCACGCCGGGCGGGAGCAGCATCTGCCCGTCGCGGGTGGTGACGATGGCGCCCGCCTGATACAGCAGGAGGGCGCCTATCGTCAGCCAGAGCAGCCACCGGCGCACCGTGCCGCCGGCCCGGAGCATCACTCCTTCCGGATGCTGTAGAGCTTCGACTGGGTGCGGATGAGCAGCCGGTCCCCGGCGATGGCCGGCGACGCGAGGGCGAGCTCGCCGAGGCTGTTCACCCCCATGACCTCGAACTCGCGGCCGGCCCGGATCACGTAGGTGTCGCCCTGCTCGCTCAGCGCGAAGATCTTGCCGTTGTAGGCCCAGGGCGACGACGTGAAGCTGGCCGCGACGCGAATCCGCTGCCGGCCGTAGACCGGCTCGCCGGTCACCGCGTCGTAGGCCTCGAAGAAGCCGCGGTCGAGCAGGCTGTAGTAGATGTCGCCGTAGATCAGCGGCGACGTGTTGTAGTTCCCGGCCCGCGGCTGGTACCACGCCACGTACTCGTTCGAGCTCTCGCCCTCCGCGAGGGTGATGTCGCCGCTCGCCCCGGGCCGGATGGCGTAGGCGGGCCGGTGCTCGTCGCGGAAGTAGCCCGAGTTCACGTACACCAGGCCGTGGCTCGAGAACGGGGTGGCGATGGCCGCCCACGACATCCGGCCGTCCATCTCCCAGAGCAGGTTCCCGTCGAGGTCGTAGGAGCGGATGCGGTTCACCGCCGACGTCACGATCTCGGTCCGCCCCTCGTGCTCCCAGACGTAGGGGCTCGCCCAGCTCGACACCTCGTCGCGAGGGGTCCGCCAGAGCTCGGCCCCGGTGCGCTTGTCGAGGGCCGCGATCCACGACTCCTCCTCGTTGTCGTAGACGATGATCACCATGTCCCCGTAGACCACCGGCGACGACGCCGACCCCCAGTCCGATCGCGTCAGCCGGTCGGGAATCTCGAGCCGCCACACCTCGTTGCCGTCCATGTCGAACGTGTAGAGGCCGAGCTCGCCGAAGCGCACGTAGACGCGCTCGCCGTCGGTGGCGGGGGTCTCCGAGGCGTACGAGTTCTTCATGTGCCGCGGGAAGGCCGGGCGTCCCGTCCGGACGGAGCGCCGCCACAGCACCTCGCCGGTCTCGAGGCTCAGACAGTAGACCAGCCAGTCGTGCTCGAGGGGCACCGGGTCCGGCCGCCCCCGCGGGGCGTAGAGGCCGGGCTTGGGCAGCTCGAAGTCGCCGTCGGCGGTCACCGTGGTCAGGAACACCCGGTCGCCCCACACCACCGGGCTCGACCAGCCGAGGCCGGGGATGTCGGTGACCCACTCGACGTTCTCGGTCTCGCTCCACCGCTCGGGCAGGTCGGGGTTGTCGGCGACCGCCGCGTTCATCGTCGGCCCGCGGAACTGCGGCCAGTTGTCGTTCCCGGCCGCCGCGGTGGCGGCCGCGAGGGTGAGGCAGAGGGCGAGTGCGCATCCCGTCGTCGTGAGTCTCATCGTCGTGTCCACCTGATGGGCCCGCCCGCGGCGCCGCGGGCGGGCGGTTGGTTCAGGCCGCCGCCGTTCGGCTATTGGCCGGGCAGCATGATGTGGGCGGCGGACATGCCCGCCTCCATGATCCACGTGCCGGCCTGGGTGTAGCTGCCGGCGTCGGGCAGGCCCAGCGACTCGGCCGTCGCGAACGGCACCGCGATGGTCGTGTGCAGGTTCGCCGACTCGGCGTCCGCGCCGTTCAGCGAATAGTAGACCGAGCCGAACTCCGAGACCTCGCGCGAGCCGTCGGCCTCGGCCGTGTCCCGCGTCTCCCGCAACTCGTCGGCGCTCATGTCCGACATGGCCCAGGCCCGGTTCTGCTTGACGCGGGCCAGGTTCCCCTCGCTGGTGCACTGCACCGCGAACTCGCGGCTCGGCTCGTCCGACCGGTCCCAGCAGATGAGCCCGTTCGAGCCCTCCCGCAACACCGTCTCGGCGCCGTCGGGGGCGAGCCGGAGCACGGTGGCGTTGGCCCGCAACGCGGCCGGCGCCGCCATGGTGGCCTTGGCGATCTCCTCTTCCATGGTCTGGGCCGGTGCCGTCGCCGGGGCTGCCAGCAGTGCCGCCCCGGCGAGGGCGATTGCGGCGAGGTGAGTCTTGCGCATGACTGTAGCTCCCTTTCGTCTGACGGGCGGGGGTGGACGCAGAACGCTGTCGCCCCGGCAATGGCGTCCGCACGCGCGGGCGCTTCGCCAAGATTCTAGCAGTCCGCGAGGGCTGATGCCGCCCGCGGGAAGGTCGGGGCAAGGAGGCTGGAGGAGGCGCAGCCGGCTCCGGTGGTCTGACGCCGCCGGAGCCGGCCGTGGGAGGCGCCGGAAGTCGGCGCTCAGTAGCCGTCGGACGCGACGAGCGTCGAGACGAGGGCGGCCCACAGCCCCGCTGAAACGCCGTACCCGATCCAGGCGGCCTTCACCCGCTTGCCCTTGGCGGTGCGCACGTAGCCGGTCGTGTAGCAGCCCATGTCGTCCCGCGAGATGCCGGACAGCGCGTCGGCCGGCGGGGTGGGGTCGCCGGTGTGCGCCACGATCGGCATGATGGGGACGAAGAACGGGGTCAGCAGGAGTCCGCCGGCGAACCACCCGCCGGAGCCCTGGCGAGCGCGACCGTCCTGCTCCCCCTGCCGGGCGGCAACCTGGCAATCCGTCTGCTGGCTGCGGGCGAGAGTCATGCGGGCCGCGTGCCGGGCCGCCGATTGCAGGATCGGTCCCGGCTCCGCGGCGTGGAGCGTGCTGGCGACGCATCCGACGATGGTGAGGACGGCTAGCGGTTTTCTCATCGAGTGGTTTCCTTCCTGTCTGCAGCGCGTGGCTGGTAACGGGTTGAGGGCGGGGCGGCGGTGGCCGGCGTCCGCCGGTGCACCGTTCTCCCGCGGTCGTCGAGTCATTCCCGCAGCGTAGGGGGAGCGCTTGTCAGAACCTGTCAGTGCTCGGCGGAGGTGGCCGATTGGCGGTGCGGGATGGTCCTGTGGAAGTAGATCGGAGCCGGCGCCGAGGGGCCGGCTGACCGCGGCCCGCGGCACGGTGGACGTGAGGACCGGGGCAAGGATGCAGGGGAAGGAGGCCGAGACGGGCGCGTCGCGCGTGGCGCCAGGCGGTCAGATGAGCGAGCCCTGGCGGGGCGGGTCGCCGTCGCCCGGGCGCACGTGCGGCAGATCGCGCTGCCCGCGCGACCCCTTGGGGGTATCTTCGCGGCGGTGCGCCTCGTGGGCGCCAGCCGCCATGTCGGCGACCAGCTCGACGAGGGCGGGCGGCTCGACGGCGCGGGCGGCGCCGGCGAAGCCGACGACCCAGCGGGCGATCTCCTCGAGGTGCGACAGGCTGACGCGGTAGGCCAGGTCGCCGTTCCCGAGGCGGACCACGCGCTGGTCCGGGTGGAGCGTGCTCCCCTCGAGCAGGGCGGCGAGGGCGGCGTCGAAGTGGATGACGACGTCGTAGACGGTCCGGCCGTGGTAGATGCCCCAGCTGTGCTTGAGGAACTCGCCGAGGTCGAAGTCCGGTGGGGCGAACTCGCCGTCGAGGAGATCGGCGTCGGCGATTCGGTCGAGGCGGAAGGCGCGCAGCTCCCGGCGCTCGTGGCAGTGTCCGACCAGGTACCAGGCGTTCTCGCGGTGGAAGACGCTGTACGGATCGACGCCGCGGCGCATAGTGCTGCCGCTCCACAGGGAGCGGTAGTGCAGCGACACCGGGGTCCTATCGCGGACCGCGCCGTTCAGCAGCAGGAGGAGGCCGTCCTTGATGTCGCCCGACTTCTCCGGCCCCGTCAGGGCGAGCCCGCTCGGGGTCTCTTCGATCTGCCGCGTGGCCGCGCTCAGCTTGTCGCCGAGCCGGTCGATGGCCGAGGCCACGTCGGGGGCCGTCCGGAGCGCCGGATTGTCGAGGGCCAGCGTCAGGATGGCCCGCTCGGTGGCGGTCAGGGGCAGGAGGCGCATGGTTGCGCCCTCGACGAGCCGGTAGCGACCGTCGTCGTCGGTGGTGACGGGAATGCTGTACGTGCTCGACAGGTCCGCGAGGTCGCGGTATGCGGTGCGGAGGGAGATGTCGAAGTGCTCGGCGATCTCCTCGGGCCGCCAGCCGCGTCCCCCACCGAGGCGCTGTACGAGCAGATAGAGTCGGACCGAACGCTTCATCGTGCGCCCCCGTCGCAGATGCGTGGCACGGCGCCCGTCCTGGGCCCTTCACTCATGCCCGGCCGCCATATCGTCGCAGATTCCGATCAAGCGTACGGCACGGCGCCCGCCCGTGGCTCTTCTCCTGCGGTGGCCGGCCTCTCGCCATGGCCAACCCCGTCGCCCTGTCGTCGGAGATGTCGGCCTCGCCGGTCTCCCGGCATTCAGCCCGTAGCGTCGTCGAGTTGCTCGAGCGTCGCGAGGATGCCGCCGAGGGCATGGGCGGCGAATCCCGTGAGCAGGAACAGCAGGCCGAGCGCCAACCCGTCCGCCCGGGCGAGCTCGACGTCCATGATGTCGCCGGCCATGAACGCGGGGAGCATGATGACGGCATAGGCGAGCGTGCGGAGCCCGGGCCGTCGACGGACGTTCATCACGCCGAACCTGCCGTCACCCACCGCGACGGACAACGCCAGGGCCAACCCGCCGGCGGCGAGGCCGTTCAGGCCGGCGAGCATCCAGGGCGCTCCGAGGAGCTGCCCGACCGCGGCGGCGACGAGCGCACCGGCTGCGACGCCTGCGACGACCGACCTCGTGGTGACTACCTGCATCGTTCGAACCTCCACCTCGGCTGTGCGCTGAATCACTCGTGGGCCATGCGCTGAGACTCCGGCCTGCAGCTCGCCGACGGGTTCGTCGCGCGAGGCGGTGACGCCGCCGGCCGGCCGCGCGAGACCGACGGCGGGCGCATCCCTGCGGCGGCTCGGCAATTGCGTTATCATGGCACGGATCCGAACGCCTGTCTCGCGGGAATATCGTGTTTCCCGCAATCGGGCAGGCGCGACGGAGCGATCTCGAAACTGGAGCCCGTGCGGTTCTTGGCACGGTTTCCGTTGAACATGACCAGGAATACGATGCGCACTTGGCCTGTATTCGTCGGTGCCGGCATGCTGTTGCTGCCGGCGGGCGTTGCGACCGCCGGGGCGGCCGCGGCGGGGGAAACGGCCGCGCCCGTCGAGCCGGCCGTCGTGCGCCAGGCGCCCGCGGAGGCCTCTGATTCGGCCGAGGCGTCCCGCACCGTGATCCGGCGCTACTGCGTCGCCTGCCACAACGGCCGCACGCTCACGGCCGGGCTCGCCCTCGACGACGTCGACCTGACGCGGGTGGGCGACCACGCCGAGCTGTGGGAGATGGTGGTGCGGAAGCTGCGCGCGGGGCTGATGCCCCCGGCGGGCCGGCCGCGCCCCGACGAGGCCACCTACGACCGCGTCGCGACCTGGCTCGAGACCGAGCTCGATGCAGCGGCGGCCGCTTCCCCGAACCCCGGCCGCACGCAGACCTTCCACCGGCTCAACCGCGCCGAGTACCGGAACGCGGTCCGCGACGTGCTCGGCATCGCCGTCGACGTCGAGGAGCTCCTGCCCGCCGACAGCGCGAGCTACGGGTTCGACAACATCGCCGGGGTCCTGCGCGTCTCCGAGTCGCTCATGGAGCGCTACCTGACCGCGGCCCGGCGCATCGGCCGCGCCGCGGTGGGGACGACGCCGCCGACGGCGGTGGCCCGCACCTACACCGTCTCGCCGGCCCTGCCGCAGGACGATCACGTCGCGGGCCTGCCTTACGGGACCCGCGGCGGCGCGCTGATCACCCACCGGTTCCCGCTCGACGCCGAGTACGTGCTGCGGGTCGAGGTGTCCCGGGTGGCGGGCGGAGCGCAGCTCGAGGTGACCATCGACGGCGAGCGGGTCGAGCTGTTCCGCATGCTGCAGGGGCTGCCGTCGCTCGACATCGACGGGAACGAGGTCGGCGACAACCTCGAGGTGCGGCTGCCCGTCGCGGCCGGCCCCCGCGAGATCGGGGTCGCGTTCCTGAAGACGCCGGCCCTGCTGTCGGAGACGCCGCGCCGCCTCTTCCTCAACCCGACGGTGAGCCGCCGCGAGCTGCCGTACCTGCGCAGCGTCACCGTCACCGGGCCGTTCGACGCGGCCGGCCCCGGCGACACCCCGGCCCGCCAGCGTCTCTTCGTGTGCCGGCCCGCGGACGCCGGCGAGGAGGCGGCCTGCGCCGACACCATTCTCGCGACCCTGGCCCGGCGGGCGTGGCGCCGGCCCGTCGACGACGCCGACCTCGAGATCCTTCGCATCGCCTTCGCGGCGGGGCGCCAGGGCGGCGGCTTCGAGGCCGGCATCGAGCGCGCGCTGCAGCAGTTGCTGGTGAGCCCCGAGTTCCTGTTCCGGGTCGAGGCCGATCCCGCCGACGCGCCGGCCGCGGCCGGCAACTACCGCATCGGCGATCTCGAGCTGGCGTCGCGGCTGTCGTTCTTCCTCTGGAGCAGCGTGCCCGACGACGAGCTGCTCGACACGGCCGCCGCCGGCACGCTGTCCGACCCCGCCGAGCTCGGGCGGCAGGTGCGCCGGATGCTCGCCGACGAGCGCGCCCGCGCCCTGACCGACAACTTCGTGGGCCAGTGGCTGCAGCTCCGGAACCTGGAGGCGGCGCGGCCGTCGCAGGTGCTCTTCGCCGACTTCGACGACGGGCTGCGGCAGGCGTTCCGCCGCGAGACGGAGCTCTTCTTCGAGAGCATCGTGCGCGAGGACCGCAGCGTCCTCGACCTGCTCGACGCCGACTACACCTTCGTCAACGATCGGCTCGCGCGGCACTACGGCATTCCCCACGTGCAGGGGAGCCACTTCCGGCGGGTCGCGGTGAGCGGGCACCGGGGCGGGCTGCTCGGGCAGGGCAGCATCCTGACCATCACGTCGCACCCGGTGCGGACGTCGCCGGTGTTCCGCGGCAGGTGGATACTGACCAACATCCTCGGCACCCCGCCGCCCGACCCGCCGCCCAACGTGCCGGCGCTGCCGGACCGGGCGGGGGCCTATGCCGACCGCACGCCGTCGATGCGCGAGCGGATGGCCGCGCACCGCGACAACCCCGCCTGCGCGAGCTGTCATGCGATGATCGATCCGCTCGGCTTCGGGCTCGAGCGCTTCGACCCCGTCGGCCGTCTGCGCGACGTCGACGAGCAGCACCAGCCGATCGACGCGTCGGGAGTGCTGCCGGACGGGACGGCTTTCGACGACGTCCCCGGGCTCAGGTCGGCGCTGCTGGCGCGCCCGAACCGGTTCGTGGGCACCCTGACCGAGAAGCTGCTGACCTATGCGCTGGGCCGGGGGCTGGAGCCCTACGACATGCCGGCGGTGCGCGCGATCGTGCGAAGGGCCGCCGACGAGGACTACCGCTTGTCGGCGGTCGTCCTCGGCATCGTCGAGAGCCTGCCGTTTCGTGAACGGCGCACGGCCGCGGCGGATGCGCCGCTGGCCGCCGCGCGCTGACGGCGGACTGCAGTTCGTTCGTGAACCGAATCCGTTTCGAGTCGACCCGTTGGCGAGTTGACCTGCTGACCTGAAGGAGATCGGGATGATCATCACGAAGATGGCGCTGCCGCGGCGGAGCTTCCTGCGGGGGATGGGGGCGACGCTGGCCCTGCCGTTCCTGGACGCGATGGTGCCGGCGCTGTCGGCCGCGCCGGGACAGGGCCGGGTCACCCGCCTGGGCTTCGTCTATGCGCCCAACGGCACGTACCTGCCGAACTTCCACCCCGCCACCACCGGGAAGGGCTACGAGATGACCCCGGTGCTGCAGGCGCTCGAGCCGTTCCGCAACGACATGGTGGTGCTGAGCGGCCTGAGCAACAAGGGGGCCGAGACGCAGAGCGAGGGGGGCGGCGTCCACACCCGCGTGCACACCGCGTGGCTGAGCGGCACGCGCCCGAAGAAGACGGAGGGGGCCGACATCGAGGCGGGCACCTCGATCGACCAGATGGCGGCGGCGAAGATCGGGACCGACACCCCGTTGCGCTCGCTGCAGCTCTCGCTCGACCACGAGAACATCGTCGGCAGCTGCGAGAACGGGTACAGCTGCGTCTACCAGCACACCTACTCGTGGAGCGACCCCACCACCCCGATGCCGATGGAGAGCAACCCCCGCGCGGTCTTCGAGCGGCTCTTCGGCGAAGGGGGCTCGCCCAAGGAGCAGGCGGCGCGGCTCGAGCGCGACCGCAGCGTCCTCGACCTCGCGATGGCCGACATGGCCCGCCTGCAGAAGCGCCTCGGGGTGCGCGACCGCGTCATGGTCGACGAGTACCTCGACTCGGTGCGCGACGTCGAGCAGCGCATCCAGCGGGCCGAGCGCCAGAGCAAGGTGTCGCCGATGCCCATCGCCGACCCGCCGGTCGGGGTGCCCGACTCGTTCGACGACCACGCGAAGCTGATGTTCGATCTCGAGCTGCTCGCGTTCCAGTCGGACGTGACGCGGGTCGTCGCGTTCCAGATCTCGCGCGAGCTGAACGGGCGGCCCTATCCCTGGATCGGGGTGCCGGAGGGCCACCACGCCGTCTCGCACCACCAGATGGACCCCGTCAAGATCGCCCAGGGCGCCAAGATCAACGCGTACCACGTGTCGCTCTTCGCCCGGTTCCTCGATCGGATGAAGAACACCCCGGACGGCGACGGGTCCCTGCTCGACCACACCCTGCTGCTCTACGGCACCGGCATGGGCGACAGCGATCACCACACGCCGGTCAACCTGCCCGCGGTGGTGGTGGGCGGCGGCGGGGCCATCGCGGGCGGGCGCCACGTCCAGTACCCGATGCACACGCCGTTCACGAACCTCGGCCTGACCCTGCTCCACAAGGTCGGCGTGGAGCGCGAGCGGGTGGCCGACTCCACCGGGCTGTTGACGGACCTGTAGGCCGGAAACCGTCGCGTGGGAGTTCCGCGACAGCGAGACTCCTGCGCGACCGCAAGATTGCGCTGCGGCCTCCGATGGCCGCCCGACAACTCTCCAGGAGTCTCGCCTCTTGGCCGAGGCGGTGCCGATTGGCGGCGTGGGATCCTGGACGTCGGAGAATCGACTATGGAAACCAAGCGACGACGGTGGAGTTCGACGTTGGGGGCGGCGGTTACGGCCGGGGTGTTGACCCTCGTTGCGACGGCGCCGCCCGTTGCCGCGGCGCCGGCGGAGTTGGCCGAGGCCGAGGCGTCGCTGATCGCGGCGGCCCGGGCCGGCGACGGCGCGGCGGTCGAGGCCCTGCTCGACGGCGCGGTCGACGTCAACGCGTCGGAGACCGGCGGCATGACCGCGCTGCACTGGGCGGTGCAGGCCGACGCGGCCGACGTCGTGGGCCTGCTCCTCGACGCCGGCGCCGATGCGGCGGCGCCCAACCGCTACGGGGTCGCGCCCCTCACCCTGGCCGCCATGAACGGCAACGCGGCCGTCGTCGCCCGGCTGCTCGGCGCCGGGGCCGACCCGAACCGGCGGCTCGCGGACGGCGAGACGGTGCTGATGACCGCCGCCCGCACGGGACGGCCCGACGTCGTCCGGGTGCTGCTCGCGGCCGGGGCCGACCCCAACGCGTCCGAGCCCGCGCGGGGCCAGACCGCGCTGATGTGGGCGGCGGCCGAGAACAACGTCGGCGCCATCCGCGTCCTCGTCGCGAACGGGGCCGACGTCGCGGCGCGCACCGGCGACCCGGCAGCCGGGGAGGCCGGCGGCGTCTTCTCCACCGAGGTGGGGCTGACCCGCGACGCCCGGTCGGGCCCCTCGTTCACCGCCCTGCTCTTCGCGGTGCAGCTCGGCCAGCTCAAGGCGGTGCGGATGCTCCTCGAGCTCGGCGCCGACGTGAACGACACGTTCCCCGACGGGACGAGCGCGCTGGTCGTGGCCGCGATGAACGGGCAGCACGAGGTCGGCATCCACCTCATCGACCAGGGGGCCGAGGTGAACGCGGCCGAGCAGGGGTGGAACGCCCTGCACCAGGTCATCCGGCTGCGCCGCACCAACATCGGCCACATGCCGCCGCCCGAGGGCCGGGGCAACGCGAGCAGCATGGACCTCATCCACGCGCTGCTCGAGGCCGGCGTCGACGTGAACGCGCCGATGACCGCCGACTTCCGCGACGGCTACCGCAACCGCCTGAACCGGGTCGGGGCGACCCCGTTCCTCCTCGCCTCGAAGAACGTCGACACCGAGGTCATGCGCGTGCTCCTCGACGCCGGGGCCGACCCCCTGATTCCCAACGCCGACCTGACGACCCCGCTCATGGTCGCGGCCGGCGTCGACATGTGGAATCCCGGCGAGGACGGCGGGGCCACGGTCGAGCACGAGCCCGAGGCCCTCGAGGCGGTCAGGATGCTCGTGGCGCTCGGCAACGACGTCCACGCAGTCAACGACCGCGGCGAGACCGCGCTGCACGGGGCCGCGTACCGCGGCGCCCCGAGCATCGTCGACTACCTCGTCGAGCAGGGGGCCGAGCTCGACGCCCGCAGCGCCCAGGGCTGGACGCCGTGGACCATCGCCAACGGCGTGTTCTACTCGCTCTTCTACAAGGAGCAGCCGGCCACCGCGGCCCGCCTCGCCGAGCTGATGGCCGAACGCGGCATGTCCACCGCGGGCATGGCCGACGAGCTGCGCACCTGCTTCGACTGCGGCCGCAACCGCGGCAACGCCCGCGACGCCGAGGGGCGCCGGGTCGCCCAGCCGACCCCCGACCGGGTGCCGTCGCAGGTCGAGCCGGCTGCCCAGGACGCGGCGCAGCCGGTGCCGGAGTAGTTCGGCCCCACTTGCATTCAGGCGCTCTCGTCCTCGTCAACGGGACGGGGGCGCCTCCTCTCCAGCTCGCGTCGCCAGCTCGCGTCGGCGATTCCCGTCGGCGCAGGTCTTACCCAGATTTCGGAAGCGCGCTCGGCAACCAACCTCGGTCGCGAACGGATGGAGGAACAGGACGCCCCGACAGGCATTCCAGTTCCCGTCCAGACCGCCGAGAGTGACCACCGTCCACTGCCTGTTCCCGGGAGGCGGCGGGCTCGTATGGTCCCGCATCCAATTCGGCTCGCTGGGCGGCAGCCCGACCCTCCTGCGCTCGCGTCGTTCGTCAGAAGGCGGCGGTGATCGCGAAGCGGACGACGCGGCCTTCGAGGATGCGGTTGGCGCGCTCCCAGGCGCTCAGGGCCTGGTAGTCCGCTCCCGTGCTGCCCCTGGCGTTCCGCGACGTGCCGTGATCGAGGTCCACGCCGTTGTTGAGGGCGTTGAAGAGCTCCAGCCGCACGTCGTAGCGGCGGCTGCCGGCGGTGAACGCCTTCCGGACGTTCACGTCGAGCTGTGTCCAGTAGGGCAGGAACTTCACGCTGTTAACCGGGATCATCGGGTACCACGCGGCGTCGGTGCTGCGCTCGACGGTGGCGACGCCGTCGGGCACGATGTTGCGCCCGAGCGCGCACGGCGCGACGCAGTGGCCGGGCTGACCGTAGAGCTCCGCGGAGTAGGTGGCGTACTGGTGGTTGGTGGACGTGCGGCTGACGTAGAGGCCCTCCTGCAGGCCGCCCCAGTCGCCGAGGCCGCCCGGATACGCCTGCAGCGACGCGCCGAGCTGCAGGTCGCCGAGGCCCGGTAGCGAGAACGGCTGCGTGCCCGACAGCTTGAACTCGTTCCGGAACGGACGCGGGTAGGCGCCGGCGTCGCAGAACCGCAACCGGGTCGGCTCGTCGCCGCGGTCGAGGATGTCCTGGCACTGGTCGACCTCGCCGCCGTACCGGCTGCCGGCGCCGCTGTTGGTGTCGTAGCCGTAGATCGACGTGCGGCCGGTGTCCTCCATCGACCAGCCGCCGAACAGGACGCCGCCGCCCGGCAGCCGGCCCTGGAGGCCCAGCTCGAAGCCCCGGTAGACGTTGCTGTAGCCCGGGCCGCGGGTCCGGTCGGTGAAGCCCGCGGTGTTGGCACGCACCGACGGCTCGATGCTGAACGCGGTGAAGTGCCCGACCATCGGGTACGGGCGCGCGACCCGGAAGTGCCGGACGCCCGCGAGCTCCGGCCGCGGGTTGCCCGTCGGGTCCGCGCCGAAGTGGGCGAAGGTCCAGTTGGGGTTGTCGTCCCACCAGGTGTCGTGGAACGTCCGCCGGCGATACTCTCCGCTCAGGGACAGCCCGGGAATGATCTCCCGCTGCACGCCGACGGTCCAGATGCGGTTGTGCTCGCGCGCGGTGATGTCGGGCAGCCGGGTGGGGGCCGAGACCGACCCGAAGGTCGACGACTCCCGCGGCCCGATCTCCCAGTTCTGGGCGATGCCGTCGTGGTTGCTCCCGTACGGGTCGAGGCCCGAGCAGGCGCTCCCGCCCGCCGTCATGTGGCAGTCCCACCAGTCGCGGCCGTCCCCGGCGAGGAACCCGTAGGCGTAGCGCCGCGCCAGGTTGCCGCCGACGTCGCGCACGTACTTGTTCCAGCCGAGTCTGAGCACCGTGCGGGCGTCGCCCGACAGGTCGTAGGTTACGTTCAGGCGGGGCGAGAGGTCCGGGCCGAAGCGGGGCAGCCTGCTCGAGGGGCGCGCCGGCTGGAGCTGCGCGGGCACGAACCGGCCCTGGCCCCGGGGGGCGTCGGGAACGGAGACGGCGGCGAAGTCGAGCCGCATCCCGTAGTCGAGGGTCAGCCGGTCGAGGGTCCACGAGTCCTGCGCGTAGAAGCCGCCGTTGTAGTCCAGCTGGTAGGCCAGGTTGGACGGGTGGTTGTAGACGACGACCCGGTCGGGCGTGCCCATCAGGCCGCAGGGCCGCCCGGCGTCGCGGTTGGCCTGCGCTTTGCGGTGGTTGCAGTCGAACCAGGGGAGGCCCTGGTGCTGATCCTGGATCAGGCGTCCGCGGGGGTTCGGGGCGTCCTCGTAGAGCAGCTCCAGGTGGCCGTTGCTGGTGTTGGTGTGGCGGTTGCGGCCGCGGGAGAAGTCCATTCCGAGCTTGACGCTGTGCGAGCCGGTGACGTGGGTCAGCGAGCCCCGGTACGCCCAGCGGCGCGTGTAGTTGTTGTTCTCGCCGTCGGCCTTGGCGCCGTACCGCAGGCCGAGCAGGCCGTCGTAGGTCGAGACCTGGCTGTACCAGGGGTCGCCGCCCAGGGCCGGCGCGAGCTGCGCCGCGTGCCGGGCCGAGCCGACCGGCGGGAAGCACGGCGTCTCGAAGCACGCCGCGAGGTCGGCGGCGTCGGGCCGCGCCTGGAAGATGCTCGGGCCGCCCTCCCGGTAACGGTAGTAGTTGGTGTCCCAGTCCTGGTACGACAGCGAGAAGCCGAACTCGGCCAGCATCCGGTCGCCCGGCGCGCCGGTCCATTTCACGGTTCCCGTGTCGTAGTGCGGCGACGTCCACGCCGACCCCGCCGTCGTCATGTCGACGTCGGGGCCCCCCTGGCCGAACCGGCGCTTCCGCGCCTTGTCGAACATCGCCGAGAGCTTGTGCCGCGGCGTCACCTGCCACGTCAGCCGCACGTTCGCGCTGGCCAGGCTGTTCCGGTCGACGCCGAAGCTGGCGGCGTTCTGCCGCGCCGACGTGAAGAGCTGCAGCCGGTCGCGGATCAACGGACCGCCGAACGAGCCGTTGACGTCGTACAGCGTGTCCACCCGGGTCGCCCCTCTGACGCCCAGGCTCTCGAGCCGTCGGTTGAGGTTGTCGGCGCCGCCCGGCGCGCCGCCGACGAAGAGGTTCCCGCCGAACCGGTCGCCGCCCTCGTCGGGAATCATGTTGATGCGCAGGCCGCCGGTCTGGGTCTCGGCGCCGTGCCCCGACGTCGTGTACGACGTCTCGGCCGCGAGCATCGGGTTGAGGTAGGCCTGATAGCGGCCGTCGCTGATCATCGTGTTGACGGTCAGCCCGTCGAGCTCCACCGTGGTGTGGGTGGCGTCGAGCCCGCGGCCCATCATCTCGGACTGCTGCGCGCCGGCGGTGCCGCCCACGTCCGGCTTGTGGACCCTGACGCCCGGAATCAGCAGGGCGTACGACCACAGGCTGCGTCCGGTCGGCATGGCCTCCTGCATCTCGCGGGTCATCACCACGCTGCGCCGGGTCCGCCGCGGGTCGACCCGGGGAGGCGCGACCGACAGCGTGGCGTCGATCGGCAGCGCCGCGCCGGCGGCGAGGACGACCCCGTCGCGCCTCGCGGTGGTGAATCCCGGCAGCGTGAAGGAGAGGGCGTACTCGCCCGGCCGCAGGTCGGCGATCGCGTAGCGTCCGGCGCCGTCCGTGACGACGACGCGCCGCCCCTCGAGGGAGCCGCCGCTCGTTGCCTCGACGGTCACGCCGGGAAGCACCCGCCCGGCGTCGTCGGTCACCGTACCCGTGATCGAGCTCTGCGCGGTCGCGGAAGTGGACGCCAGCAGCACGCATGCGAACACCAACCACTTGCTCATGTTCTGACCTCCCGGGTCGCTCCGAAGCGACAGACGACGACCGGCGGATGCGTCTGCGGTTACGGAAACGGATCAACGAGGTGATTGCGCGCAATCCTCGGTTTCGGCAGGAGCAAACTCCGTGCCGTTTCCCCGGGGGGGGGGAGGGGGTCGGCACGCCGGAGCGCGGCGGCATCGTTTCGCAGTGTTCGCAGTGTTCCCGCCGCGCGCGGGCGGCGCGACTCCCGCAGGCCCCGGGCGGCGACCACGGCGGAGGAGATGTGTCGCGTTCCCGCCGCGCGCGGCACGGCTCCCGCAGGCCCGGGCGGCGACCACGGCGGAGATGTCGCCGCGTTCCCGCCACGCGCGGGCGACGCGGCCCGGGCTCTCCTCCGGTTCAAGGATCCGTATGAATCGAGGGCAACCTCCAATTCCCCGTATTCCCGGGCGGCTCCGACGACGGCGGCAGCGCCGGCGCACGGCCTGCGGGACTCCGGATCGGAGAGAGGGTCGCCCGACCGGCAACGGCTCGCCGGGTCGACACGGTGAGACGGCTCCCCGCCACTGGTGCTGCGTCGTGATGGATGTTCGGGTGAGCAGGCTGTGATTCGTCAACGATTTGCGGGCTTTGGGACCCATGTCCGTGTCACGAGATTGGGACAGTGACGTAACCACTTGGGAGTCTGCGCCATAGGGTGCAGACTCCTGGCAGGGTCGGTTGGGCGCCCAGCGGAGCCGAAGGCGACGATGGGCGGGCTAGCCCGGAGAGCGTCGCCTACGGCTCCGCTCGCCGCCCAACCAACCCTGCTAGGATTCTGCACCGTTCTACGGCGCAGAATCCTAGGGGACGGGCGGCCGGCCCAGGACGATGCCGCGCAGCGGCCCGAGCCGGGGCGGGAGCTCGATGTCGCCGGGCGGCATGCCGTTCTGCTGCAGCAGGTAGCTGACGACGTCGATCACCACCTGGGCGCGCAGGGAGTCGGGGTCCTGCTGCGGCATCGTGGTGCCGATGGTGACGAAGAGGTCGACGAGGGGGCGGTCCCGCCACTGGTTGAGGAAGAACGGCCCGCGCAGGGCCGGCGCGCCGGCCTCGCTGCCGCCGCCGCTCAGGTCGTCGCGGTGGCAGTAGCCGCAGATGGCCCGGTAGCGCTCCCGGCCGCGCTCGGCCTGGGCTTCGGTGTAGACGCCGTCCCACACCGTGCGGGTCTGGCCCGCGGCGGGCTCGGCGGCGAGCGCGGCGGCGGTCATCACGGCGACGGTCATCGCGCCGCAGACGGCGGCCCGGGCGAGATCCGCGAGCCCGGGGCAGGAGGCTCCGCGGTACTCGACCGACGCGTCCGGGCTGCTCGTGCCGCTCCTCGGTCGCATGGATTCCATGACTGGTCGCCGGATCCTCCAGCCGGGCGCCCCGTCCTCTCGGCGCGACGCCGCGGCGGCGCGGGCTCGTGGCGGCTGCGGGTTCGTGGGCGGTCGCACCGGAGCACGGGCCGGCGGGTGCGCGCCGGTCGTTCGCGCTTCTCGCTGCCCCGATGGCGGCCCTCCACCGGGCGCCCGCTCCGCCGCCGCTCCGCGCCGCGTCCGCCCTCCCGCTCGCATGATACCGTTGGAACGGGGCGGCCATGACTCGAATCTGCGTCTTCACGGGGTCGAGAGTCGGGGCGGGCGACGAGTTCGCGTCGGCCGCGCGAGAGCTTGGCGCCCTGCTCGCGGGGCGCGGGCACACCGTCGTCTTCGGCGGAGCGCAGGTCGGCATGATGGGGGTCCTGGCCGATGCGGTCCTGGCCTGCGGCGGGCGGATCATCGGGGTGATTCCCGGCCACCTGACGTCGCGGGAGGTCGCCCATCCGGGGTTGACCGAGCTGCGGGTGGTCGACTCGATGCACGAGCGGAAGATGGTGATGTCGGAGCTGTCCGACGGCGTCATCGCCCTCCCCGGCGCCTTCGGCACCCTCGACGAGCTGTTCGAGATGTTGACGTGGGGGCAGCTCGATCTGCACCGGAAACCGTGCGGTCTCCTGAACGTGGCCGGCTACTTCGATGCGCTTCTCGCCTTTCTCGACCATGCGGTCGAACGGCGGTTCCTCGCCCCCGAGCATCGCGCGATGCTCCTTGCGGAGCGCGACGGCGCCGTCCTGCTCGACCGGATGCAGGCCTACGCGCCCCCGGTCGTCGAGAAGTGGTCCGATCCCGTTTCGCCGTGACCGCCGACGCCCGGTTCCGGGTCGGCGTCCCGGGGCGGTGCGGGGCTTGGTTCTCGGTGGCCGATCACTTACTCTGTTGGCCTGACGCTTACCGGCACTGGCGGCTGCGTTTGCGGTTCGCGCCCGTCCCGTTTCCGGCATGGCCGCAGACCCGCGAGAGGTGGGGAAGTGAGCACCAAGAACACACCGGGCATCGTCCTGTGCGCCGCGCTGGTGGCCGGCGTCGTGACCTTCGGCGCCGACGCGGCCGCCCAGACGGTGCGGGTCGAGCGGCTGGCCGATGCGCCAATCATCGGCCCCGGGCTGCACCCGAGCATCGGCGAGAACATCCAGGGGCCGTCGCTCATCCGGGTGCCCGACTGGGTGGCGGATCCGCTGGGCGCCTACTACCTCTACTTCGCGGACCACAAGGGACGCTACATCCGGCTCGCCTACGCCGACGACCTGCGGGGCCCGTGGCGTGTGCATCCGCCGGGCAGCCTGCAGATCGCCGACTCGCACTTCCTGACCGAGCCGCCCGAGATCTCGCCCGAGGAGCTCGAGCGCGTCCAGGCGGCGCGGCGGGCGCGGGGGGCGGCGCCGATGTCGCACGATGCCCTGTTCGAGGCGTCGGCGCCCCACATCGCGTCGCCGGACGTGCACGTCGACGACGCCAACCGCCGCATCGTCATGTACTTCCACGGCCTCGACGGCATCGCCACGCAGGTGTCGCGGGTGGCCACCTCGACCGACGGCATCGCGTTCACGACGCGGCCCGAGCGCCTGGGGCGGACCTACATGCGGGTGTTCCAGCGCGACGGCTGGACCTACTCGATGGCGATGCCGGGGCAGTTCTACCGGTCGCGCGACCCCCTGGGCGGGTTCGAGGAGGGGCCGCTGCTGTTCAACTCGCGGATGCGGCACTCGGCGCTGCTCGAGCGGGGCGACACGCTGTACGTGTTCTGGACCCAGGTCGGCGACGCGCCCGAGCACATCAAGCTGAGCACCATCGACCTCTCGGGCGACTGGATGAGCTGGTCGGAGACGCCCGGCGTCGAGGTGCTGCGCCCGGAGCGCGACTGGGAGGGGGCCGACGCGCCGCTCGAGCCGTCGGTGCGGAGCACCGCCTACGGCCACGTGAACCAGCTCCGCGACCCCGCGATCTACGAGGAGGACGGCCGCGTGTTCCTGCTCTACGCGGTGGCGGGGGAGAGCGGCATCGCGCTGGCCGAGGTGCATTTCGACTGATTCGAGGTTGACGCACGTGAACGGGGCGGCCGGCTCGGCCGGCCGTCCGAGGACGAGGAGAACAGGCATGATCGACACGAGAAGGACATGGACACGCGCCGGCATGGTGCTGGCGGCGGCCGCGTTCGTGGTGGGGACCACCTCGATCGCCGCCGCGCAGGACGGCGAGAGCGACTGGGTCGACCGCCCGCTGCCCAACCCCACCGGCGAGGTGATCCTCGACTGGGCGCCCCTGCCCGACGACCGGGAGTGGGGATCGACGGCGGGCATCGACATCGGTCCCGACGGCCACGTGTGGGCCTACGACCGGTGCGGGGGCCTGGCCCTCGCGGGGGGCTGCGAGGAGAACCCCGACCGCGATCCCATCTTCAAGTTCCACAAGGACACCGGCGAGATCCTGGCCAGCTTCGGGGCCGGCCTCTTCGTGCTGCCCCACGGCATCCACGTCGACGCCGACGGCAACGTCTGGGTCACCGACTCGCAGGGCAACGAGGCGGGCACCAAGGGCCACCAGGTCATCAAGTTCACCCCCGAGGGCGAGGAGCTGATGCGCCTCGGCGTCGCCGGGCAGCCCGGCAGCGGCCCCGGCCAGCTCAACGAGCCGTGCGACGTGATCACCGCGCCCAACGGCGACATCTTCGTCTCGGACGGCCACAGCGGCCAGAGCCCCGATCCGCCGGCCGGCGCCACCGGCCGCATCCTGAAGTACGCCCCCGACGGCACGTTCATCAAGGAGTGGGGCGAGATCGGGTTCCGGCCCGGGCAGTTCCGCACCCCCCACGCGATGGAGATGGACTCGCAGGGGCGGCTCTTCGTCGCCGACCGGGGCAACCACCGGATTCAGATCTTCAGCCAGGACGGCGAGCTGCTCGACATCTACATGCAGTACAGCCGCATCAGCGGGCTGTTCATCACCGACGACGACACCCTCTACGCCATCGACTCGGAGTCGGGCGTGGGCAACCACCCCGGCTGGAAGACCGGTGTCCGCATCGGCCCCGCCGGCGAGGACCGGCTGACCGGGTTCATCCCGCCGCACGCGCACGGCGTGCGGGTGCTTCAGGGAGTGGCCGGGGAAGGCGTCGCCGTCGACGCCGACGGCAACGTCTATGCCGCGGAGGGACCGGGGTCGCGGCCGACCGCCGGCGGCGGCATCACCAAGTACGTGGCGAAGCAGATGGACTAGTGGCGGGCTGGCTCGCGCCGCCTGCTTCTCGGAATTCCCCGGCCGGCCTCGTCGCCGGCCGGGGAATCTGTCGTACGGGGCTCGGGATGGCGCCTCGGTTCCGCGGCGCCGGGGAGTTCGGGCCGGGTTGCAGGGCAGGGTGCTACTGGAACTCGACCCGCGTCACGCTGGGGGGATCGTCGTCCGCGAAGTGGGGGTGCACGACGTAGACGTCGTCGCCCACCACCGCCGCGGTGGTCCCCTGCGGCTCGTAGGGCGCGACCCCGGCGAGGTCCGCCGTCATCCATTCGTCGCTGCTCGTCAGGGCGACTACCCGGTTGTCGGAGTTGCTGACGATGGCGAGGCGGCCGGCGCTCCACACCATGCCGTCCTGCCCCGGGATGTCCTCGGGCAGCATCACGGCGGTGGCCGCAGCGGGGTCGGCGAGCGGCACCTTCCACAAAGCGTCGCCCCGCGCCACCAGCAGGTAGCCGGCAGGGTGCTCGACGATGCCGTTGGGACCCGCTCCGTCGTCGTCGAAGCGGTGGAACACCGAGGCCGCGTAGTCGGTGTCGACCCGGTAGACGAGGTTCATGCGGGTGTCGGTGACATAGGCGGTCCCGTCGTCGGCCACCGCGACGTCGTTGGCGAAGAACGCCGCGTCGTCGCCGGCGTCCTCGACCGCGGCGGCGAGGTCGACCATGGCGAGGCGCTCGCCGGTGGTCAGGTTGTACACCCCCAGCATCGCCTGCCCGCGCGTCCCGCCCTGGAACACCGAGCGGTCGGAGTTGGCGACGAGCAGCCGGTCGCGCAGCTCGTCGGCCTCGATGCCGACCGACGACACGAGGTCCGGATCGGTGACGAGCGGCGTCACCCGGCCGTCCTCGTGGAGCTGGAACACCGAGCCCTCCGACAGCGACCCGGTGAGCAGCCGGCCGTTGTCCATGTCGTACTCAACGCCCTCGGGAATGAACCCGCCGCGCTCGGCGACGATCACGTCGGGGAGCATGGGCGGGGCCGCCGGCGCTTCCGCCGCCGGCGCTTCCGCCGCCGGCTCCGGTTCCGACCCGCAGGCGGTGATGAGCAGTCCGGCCAGGGCGACGACGCACGCTTGCACGCACACTTGAACACGCATGTCCGAGGGATCTCCTTTCGTCACGAGCTGTGGATTCGACCGGCGTCCGCGGCGCCGCATTCCGGTGTCGGCGCGCGATCGCCTCGGGTACGATCGGGGCATGAAACCTTCTACTCTTCTCTACGGACCTGACGCACGATGAAGGCGGCCGGTTCCGTTGTCGCCAACCCCCTGCGCCGCAACATCGCGATTATCGCCCACGTCGATCACGGGAAGACGACCCTCGTCGACGCGATGCTGCATCAGAGCGGCGTGTTCCGCGCCAACGAGCGGGTCGAGGAGCGCGCGCTCGACAACATCGATCTGGAGCGCGAGCGGGGCATCACCATCCTCGCCAAGAATACCGCCATCCGCTACCGCGACCTCCTGATCAACGTCGTCGACACGCCCGGCCACGCCGACTTCGGCGGGGAGGTCGAGCGCACCCTCACGATGGTCGACGGCGTGCTGCTGCTCGTCGACGCCTCCGAGGGGCCCCTGCCGCAGACCCGGTTCGTGCTGCGGAAGGCGCTCGAGCGCGGGCTGCCGTCCATCCTCGTCGTCAACAAGATGGACCGCCACGACGCGCGTCCCGCCGAGGTGCTCGACGAGGTCTACGACCTCTTCATCGATCTCGACGCCACCGAGGAGCAGATCGACTTCCCGGTGATCTACGCGAACGCCAAGGCGGGCACCGCGAGCCTCGACCCCGGCGCGCCGGGACGGTCGCTGCGCCCGCTCCTCGACGCCATCGCCGAGCGGATTCCGCCGCCCCGGGGCGATGCCGGGGCGGCGCTGCAGGTCGTGGTGGCGAACCTCGACTCGAGCGACTATCTGGGCCGGATCGCGATCGGCCGCGTCGTCAACGGCCGGGTCGCCCTGGGCGACGAGATCGCGGTCTCGAAGCTGGACGGCGCCGTCGCCCGCACCCGGGTCACGAAGCTGTACCTGTTCGAGGGCCTGCAGCGGGTCGAGGTGGAGTCGGCCGCCGCCGGCGACATCATCTGCCTGGCCGGCATCGACGACATCACCATCGGCGAGACCATCACCGACCCTCGGGACCCGAAGCCGATCCCGCCCCTCCACGTCGACGAGCCCACGGTGTCGATGGTCATGGGCGTCAACACGTCGCCGATGGCGGGCCGCGACGGGCAGTACGTCACGTCGCGCAACCTCCGCGACCGGCTGGCCCGCGAGCTGGTGGGCAACGTGTCGCTGCGGGTGGAGGACACCGAGTCGCCCGAGCAGGTGCAGGTGGTCGGGCGGGGCGAGCTGCAGCTGTCGATTCTCGTCGAGATGATGCGCCGCGAGGGGTACGAGATGCAGGTGGCGCGGCCGCGGATCGTCACGCGCCGCGACGGCGGCCGCGTCGAGGAGCCGGTGGAAGAGCTGGTGATCGACGTCGCCGAGGACTACCAGGGGGTGGTCATCGCGCAGCTCGGCACCCGCCGGGCGACGATGACGAAGATGGTCAACCACGGCAGCGGCCGGGTGCGGCTGGAGTTCCGCATTCCGACCCGCGGGCTCATCGGATTCCGGTCGCAGTTCCTGACCGACACGCGGGGCACCGGCATCCTGCACCACCTTTTCGCGGGGTGGGAGCCCTGGCACGGGCCGATCGCGGGCCGGCCCACCGGCGCCCTGGTGGCGGACCGGGCGGGGCGGACCACCGCCTACGCCATCTCGAACCTGCAGGAGCGCGGCGAGATCTTCGTTCCTCCCGGCACCGAGGTCTACGAGGGGATGGTCATCGGCGAGAACGCGCGCCCGGACGACCTCGACGTCAACGTCACCAAGGAGAAGAAGCTCACCAACATGCGCGCGTCGACGGCCGAGGAGGCGCTGCGGCTGGTGCCCCCGCGCCTGCTGAACCTCGAGCAGTCGATCGAGTTCATCGACGACGACGAGCTGGTCGAGGTCACGCCGCGCAGCATCCGCCTCCGCAAGCGCGTCCTGGCCGCCAACCGGCGGCCGAGGAAGGGCGGGTGACGGCGAAAACCGCGGCCGGTACGTGCGCTATCATACGGGCGTTCGCGTGTCCGAATGCCGTTCTCTCCGGTCGGATGGACCGGGCTGCAAGGAGGTTCGTGTGAGACGCTTCATCATCGTTGCCGCGGCCGTCGCGCTCGCTCTCGGCGCGGCGCCGGCCGGCGCCCAGACGCGGGAGGCCCCCGAGATTCCCTTCGTGTCGGTGCCCAACTTCCTGAAGTACCCGCCGACCATGAACCTCGGCGAGGCCCTCGGCGTGGCCGAGAACTCGAAGGGCCACATCATCCTGCTGAACCACCCCGGCACCTCCACCTCCGGGCCGCTCTACGGGAACGCCACCACGAACCTGCTCGAGTTCGACGACCAGGGCAACTTCGTGCGCGAGATCGGCCAGGGCGTCTACGGGCTGGGGTACGGCCACTCGGTGCGGTTCGACGACGACGACAACCTCTGGGTCGTCGACAAGGGGACCAACGCGGTCACCAAGTTCGACCCCGCCGGCTACGTGACCCTGAACCTGGGCCGGCGCCCCGAGGGCTTCGACCACTACGAGCACGTCGACCCCCGCGAGGCGCGGCACGTCGACGGCTACTTCCAGGGCCCCACCGACGTGGGCTGGGACGCCGACGGCAACATCTACGTCAGCGACGGCTACATGAACTCGCGCGTCGCCAAGATGAACGAGTGGGGCGACTGGATCAAGTCGTGGGGCAGCTACGGGACCGGCGACGACGAGCTCCGGTTGCCGCACGCCCTGCAGGTCGACCGCGAGGGCTTCGTCTACGTCGCCGACCGCACCAACCGCCGCATCCAGAAGTACGACTCGGACGGCAACTTCGTCAAGACGATCCTGCTCAACGTGCCGTTCGACAAGTCGCGGCAGCCGGTGCTCGGCAACCCCCGGCCGAACCAGCCCGACAACACCGCGCCGTGGTCGCTGTGCATCTCGGGCGGCGAGACGCAGTACCTGTTCGCGGCCGACGAGGAGCCGGGGCGCATCTACAAGCTGACCCTCGACGGCGAGATCCTCGGCTGGCTGGGCGAGTCGGGCCGGCGGCTCGGGCAGTTCAACTGGATTCACGGCATCTCGTGCCGCGACGAGAACGAGCTGCTCATCGCCGACCTGAACAACTGGCGGGTGCAGAAGATTCTGCTCTACCAGACGGCGTTGCCGACCGACGACGAGTAGGCGAGCGGACAGCTCACGCCGAGCCCCGCACCTGCGGGGTTCGGCTGTCTCCTCCACGCGCTCGCAGGTCGGCCCGGGGGGACCGCGGAAGTCGAGCCCGAGTCGTTCGACCTCCCCCCCGCGCTCCCGGGCCGGCCCGTCTTCCAGGCGGAGTCTCAGCGGCGGTTGAGGTACGCGACGAAGGCCGCGAGGCCGCCCAGCAGAATCGCGGCCCGCACCACCCTGAACAGGCTGACGACCCAGGCGATCCCGATGCCCAGGGCCGCCCACTGTACCCACCACTCGCCGGGCGAGGTCATCAGGTTGACGAAGAACAGGAAGACGATCAGCAGCGGAGCGATGAACAGGAACTTCAGCGACTGATACGCACCGTACACGGCTGCCCTCCTCGGTTCGCGTCGAGTCTAGCAGACCGGACGCGCAACTCGGATGCTGCGTGTCGGGGGAGGGATGCCCCGCGCCGCCACCCGGTGGCCGGACGATCCGGTTGAGGAGCGGGTCAAAGTGCGACGGGGTAGTCGAACTGCTCCAGGTCTGGGCCCCCGACCCGCAGGCCTCGGCCCGGGTTGCGGCCGCACGTCGAGCGGTCGGCTGCCGGCCACGTACTCTCGAACCTGGTCCAGGGTCAATCCTCCCCCTCGGGCTCACTGCTCGTTGGACAAGACTGTCATTGTCGTCGGACGAACGGCTGACGTACCATGAGGGGTTGTCGCAGGCGGCGGGCGCGCGCCGGTCCGGCCGGGACTTCCGCGGGTCCGCGAACGAAAGGACTGGAGCCATGTCGAACCGTCTCATCCCCCTGTCCATTCTGATGCTGTCGCTGGCTGTCGCGCCGGCGGGGACCGGCCTGTCGGCCGAGGGGGGAGCGGCCGGACCCGCCGCCGGGCAGGAGGGCGGTCCGGCCGTTGCGGCCGAGGTCCACCTCGCGAACATCCGGCAGCTCACCTTCGGCGGCGAGAACGCCGAGGCGTACTTCTCGCACGACGGGTCGGAGATCATCTTCCAGAGCACCCGCGAGGGGGTGCCGTGCGACCAGATCTTCCGGATGAACCTCGACGGGTCGAACCAGCGGATGGTGAGCACCGGCGAGGGCCGGACCACCTGCGGCTACTTCTACCCGGACGGCGAGACGATCGTCTACGCGTCGACCCACCTCGGCTCGCCCGAGTGCCCGCCGGCCCCCAGCTTCCGGATGGGCTACGTCTGGGCCACCTACGACAGCTTCGACATCTTCCGGGCGGCGCCCGACGGCACCCTGACCAACCTGACCGACAGCCCCGGCTACGACGCCGAGGCGACCATCGGCCCCGACGGCCGCATCGTCTTCATGAGCGTGCGCGACGGCGACCAGGAGATCTACTCGATGAACGGCGACGGGTCGGACGTCCGCCGTCTGACCCATCGGCAGGGACCGGACGGCGGGCCGTTCTTCTCGCCCGACGGCTCGAAGATCATCTTCCGCGGGCGCGAGATCCCCGACGGCCCCGAGTTCGACGACTACAAGCGGCTGCTCGACCAGGGGCTGTGGCGGCCTGGCGCCGTCGAGGTGTTCGTCATGGACGCCGACGGCTCGAACCTGGAGCAGGTGACCGACCTCGGCGGCGCCAACTTCGCGCCGTTCTGGCACCCCGACGGCGAGCGCGTCATCTTCGCGTCGAACCACCACAACCCCGAGGGCCGCAACTTCGACCTGTTCATGATCGGCCTCGACGGCACGGGGCTCGAGCAGATCACCTTCACCGACGTCTTCGACGGCTTCCCGATGTTCTCGCCCGACGGCACCAGGCTGATCTTCGCCTCGAACCGCAACGCGGCGGAGGAGGGCGAGACGAACATCTTCATCGCCGACTGGGTGGAGTGAACCGTTCCGGGGGCGGGAAGGGCAGTCGCGTCGGGGCGGCTATTGTCGCTGACCAGGGTCGGTTGGCGTCATGACGCCTGTCCGTGACGCCGTCTTCACGATCGGCCACTCCACCCATACGCTCGACGAGTTCGTCGCGTTGTTGTGCCGCCATCGGGTGACGATGGTGGCGGACGTCCGCGCGGCGCCGTACAGCCGGTTCAATCCGCAGTTCAAGCGCGACGCCCTTGCCGGCGCGCTCGGCGCCCTCGGGGCAGGCAGCGTGACCCCCCGCCGTTGCCTCCCGTCCGCTCTCTCGTTCTCTCGATCAAGACGGCGCCTGTCACGTGCGGCGCCATCGGGTGACGGCGGTCGTGACGTGGTCCGCATTTTCCTCTTGACCGACCGGATCGGTCGCACATAGAATCCCGCCATGTTGAAATTGAGACTCAGACTCAATATCAGTTGAACAGGACCGAGTCATGCCCCACACCGAAACGCTGCCGGGTCGCGCCGGCCTCGTCCTCACCCTCGTCCTCGCGTTGCTGCTCGCCACTTCCCGCCCTGCGAGCGCGCAGGACGACACCCTCGGCGGGTGGCGTCCGCCCGATCTGATCGATGCCGTCGCCAGCTTCGGCGCCGTCGGCCTCGACGGAGCACTCTACGTCTACGGGGGCCATGTCGGCCGGGTCCATGCCCACTCCATCGAGAACATCAGCCCCGGGTTCCGGCGGCTGGTTCTCGACGCCGGCGCGACGTGGGAAGAGCTGGCTCGCGGCCCCCGCCTCCAAGGCGCGGTCCTGGTTTCCGACGGCACCGCCGTCTACAGAGTGGGCGGCTTCAGCGCCGCCAACGCCACCGCGGCCGAGCCCTCGGTGCTGCATTCGAGCCGGTCGGTCGCGCGGTACTCCGCGGCCGAGAATCGTTGGGTGGCGCTGCCCGACATGCCGGCGGGGCGCTCGTCGCACGACGCGGTGGTGGCCGGCGGGGTCCTCTACGTGGTCGGGGGCTGGGACATGCGCGGTCCCGGAAATGACTCAGCCTGGGCCGACACGGTCCTGGCCTTCGACCTGCACGGCGGCACCGCGTGGCGGGAGATTCACGCCCCCTTCCAGAGGCGGGCGCTCGCGGCCGGCGCTCGCCGGGGGCGCGTCTACGCGTTGGGGGGGCTGTCCCGAGGAGCCGGTCCGGTGTCCACGGTCGATGTGCTCGACCCCGAGACCGGAACGTGGTCGAAGGGCCCGGATCTGCCCATGGGCAGCATGCTGGGCTTCGGGGCGGCCGCGGCGAGCGACGGCGACCGCATCTTCGTCGGTCAGGCAAACGGCGGCGTGCACCGCCTGGCCGACGACGGGACCGCGTGGGAGTCGGTAGCGACCCTCGACCAGCCGCGCTACATGCACCGGCTGATTCCGGTGGGCACGCACCTGCTGGCGGTCGGGGGCGCTGGCCGCGAGGGACACCTCGCAACGATCGAGGTCGTGGATATCGGCGCGTCGGGCCGCGGGCCGGCCGATCGAACCGGCGCCACGCGCTGGGCCGGCTTCCGGGGAGGGCGCGACGCCAACGTGAGTCGCGCCGCGCGGCTTCCGCTCACCTGGTCCGACGACGCCGTGGCGTGGCGGACGACGACCCCGGGCTTCGGCCAGTCGAGCCCGGTCATCTGGGACGACACGGTCTTCCTCACGTCCATCGAGGGAGCGATGAAGGAGACCGTCTACGTCACCGCCCTGGATCTCGAAGACGGCTCGGAGCGCTGGCGCCGGCGGTTCGACGCGGCGGAGGCGTTCGAGTGGAACGACTACGTGTCGAAGGGGGCGCCGACGCCGGCCGTCGACGGCGAGCGGCTCTACGCCTTCTTCGACAGCGGCGACCTGATGGCCCTGACCCACGACGGGGACACCGTGTGGCATCGGGACCTGAGCGCCGACTACGGCACCGTCGGCGGCAACCACGGCGTCGGCAACTCCGTGCTCCTGACGGACGACGCGCTCGTGATCCTGCTGACCCGGCGCACCTACTCGTACCTGCTGGCCGTGGACCCGGGCACCGGCGAGACGGTGTGGAAGACCGACCGCGAGCCCGGCGTCGCCTGGAGCACGCCGGTGCTCGCCCCCGAAGGGGACGAGATCGTCGTCAGCGCCTCCGGCCGCATCGAGGGGTTCGACGCCGCGACCGGCGACCTCCGCTGGTGGTACGCCGGCTTCCGGGGCAACCACGTGCCGTCGCCCACCGTCACCGGCGACCTCGTCATCATCGGGGGCATGGCGGTCGAGGCGAACCTCGCCCTGCGCCGCGGCCGGACCGGGGTCCTCGACCGCACGGACGTGGCGTGGACGGTGGGCTCGGCCTCGAACTTCGCCTCGCCCTTCGCGTACCGCGACTGCGTCTACTGGGTCAACCCGGCCGGCGCGGCCCGCTGCCTCGCGCCGGACTCGGGGACCGTCCGCTGGACCCATCGCCTGCCCGCGTCGACGTGGGCGACGCCGCTCGGCCACGACGACCGCGTCTACTTCTTCACCGAGCAGGGAGTCACCCAGGTGCTGCGCGCCTCGACCGACGCTCCGGACGTGCTCGCGACGAACCACCTGTCGGTCGACGCCCCCGTGACAGGCTTCGCGGCGGTGGACGACGCCATCGTCATCCGGGCGGGGGGCGAGGTCATCCGGGTGGGGCAGTCGGTCGACTGAGACCCGCGCGGCGGGACGCCCCCAAGAGTCCGCGACGCACGAAACGAACAGAGCATCTCGGAGGCAACACCAGCTCGGGCAGGCCCCCGGATGCCGCGGGCAAGCCCGGCCGGGCACCGGCGCATCGTCGCCGCCGGAAACCACAGGAGCCCATGCAAATGCACCCCGAACACCGACCCCGCTTCGACGGCGGCGCGCCCACGACTCCGGCTGCGATCGCGCTGGCGGTCCTCGTCCTGGTCCTGTCGGGTCCCGCCGCCGCGCTGGCGCAGCCGGATCCCGGCCAGCCGGTGGCCGCCGCGGAACCGGGCGCGGCGGAGACCGACGCGCAACCGGACGGCGCGGAGCCCGCCGCCGAGCCCGAGCCCGCCGAGCCGCTCACCTTTCTCGATTCCGTGTCCGTCTCCGCCACGATGCGGCCGGCCCCCGTGCGCGACACGCCGGGCATGGTGTCGGTCATCGACGACGAGACGATCCAGGAACGGATGATCGAGGACTTCGCCGACCTCGTGAAGTACGAGCCGGGCGTCTACGTCGAGAACAACGTGACCCGGCTCGGGCTGAACGGCTTCAACATCCGCGGCATCGGCGGCAACCGCGTGATGACGCTGGTCGACGGCGTCCAGACCTCGGAGCAGTTCGACTTCGGCCCCTTCAACATCCATCAGGGCAGCCTCGACGTCGACACTTGAAGACGGTCGAGATCGTGCGGAGCGCCAACTCCGCCCTCTACGGCAGCGACGCCCTCGGGGGCGTCGTCTCGCTGTTCACCAAGGATCCCGCCGACTACCTGAGGCAGGGCCAGCCCTTCTACGTCGGCGGCAAGACGACCTGGGACGGCCGCGCCGACGACGTCGGCGTGAACCTCACCCTCGCCGGGGGCAGCGAGCGGGTGCAGGCGTCGGTGTTCGGGAGCGTCAACCGGGGCAGCGAGATCCACAACAAGGGCACCGTCGACACGCGGAACTTCACCCGCACGATGCCGAACCCGCAGGAGTCGGAAGGCCAGCAGGTCCTGGCCAAGCTGGTCTTCAACGCCTCGCCCGGCAACCGCCTGCGCACCACCGCCGAGCTCTACGACACCCGCGTCGAGACGGACTGGCTCTCGAACAACCGGCTGATCGACTTCGGGCGGTTCGCCTATCACATCAACGAGTCGTCGGCCCTCGACACCTTCAGGCGCCAGCGGTTCTCGATCGACCAGAACGTCGCCGGCCGGGGGCTCGACCTCGTTTCGTGGCAGGTGTACGCGCAGCTCGCCGACACCGCGCAGGTCCTCGACGAGGAACGGTTGACGACGGGCTTCGGTCCGCCGTTCTCGTCGGCCCGCCACGGCACCCTCGAGAAGGAGCAGGTCGGCTACGGGGGGTCGGCGCAGGGCCAGCACTGGCTGGGCGGTGCGGGCGACGGCATGATGGTGACGTTCGGCGCCAGCTACAAGACCGACTACTTCGACATGCTGCGCGACCGGTCCGAGTTCAACGTCGCCACCGGACTGCCGGTGCGCACCAGCCTGATCTTCCCGTCCAAGTACTACCCCGAGAGCGACCTCGTCGAGGCGGGGGCCTATCTCCAGGGAGACATCCGGCTCGGCCGCATCACCCTGGTGCCCGGCGTGCGCTACGACCATTTCTCGCTCGACGCCAACCAGGCCGACCCCGTGTTCCTCGCGAGCCTCAACCCCGAGCCGGCCGACTTCTCCGACGGCGCCCTCTCGCCGAAGCTCGGCATGGTGGCGCGGGTGAGCGACGTGGTGACCCTGCACGCGCAGTACGCCGCCGGCTTCCGGGCGCCGCCCTACAGCGCCATCAACACCGGCTTCACCAATCCCACCGGCGGCTACACCACGCTGCCGAACCCCGGCCTGCGGGCGGAGACGAGCGACAACCTGGAGGTCGGCATCCGGACCGCGTTCGACCGCGCGAGCCTGAGCATCACCGGGTTCTCGAACCGCTACGACGACTTCATCGACCTGACCGGTTCCTCGGCTTCAACCCGCTGACGAACCTGCGCGAGTTCCAGAGCCAGAACCTCGAGCAATCGGAGATCAAGGGGGTCGAGCTGCGCGGCGAGGCGTACCTGAGCGACAGCGTGATGATCAGGGGCAGCTACGCGCGAATCGACGGCGTGGAGATATTCCAGGGCGCCGCGGACGATCCGCCGCTCGCGGAGGAGACGCAGCTCGGCTCCATCGCCCCGGACGAGGCGGTGATCGGTCTGCGGTACGTGCAGCCCCGCTGGGGCACCGAGCTCTCGCTGAAGCTGGTCGAGAAGTACCAGCAGGGCAGAGACGAACAGATCAGTTCGCGCCGCCCGCCTACCGGATCGTGGACCTGGTCAGCTTCGTCTCGCTCACCGAGGCCCTCAGGTTCCGCCTCGGGCTGCTCAACCTGGCCGACGCCAAGTACTTCGAGTGGTGGAACGTGCGGGGCCGTCCGGCCGACGATCCGTTCATCGATCGGTACTCGAGCCCCGGGCGCAGCGTCATCACCTCCCTGGCCTACGACTGGTAGCACACGTCACCGGACCGTCCATTCGGCGGTGGGGTGCGCCCTCCGGCGCACCCTTGTCCGCCAAGCTGAAGGAGTTCCCGAAATGGAGTCGACCACACACGGCAGCCACAACTCGGAAACGTTGGTCAAGGGGCCGGAGCTGGCCGTCTATCAGTGCGGCCACGGCCTGCTCCATCTGCGCGTGAACCGCGTGACGCTGACGCTCAAGCCGGAGGAGTTCAGCCGCCTCGCAACGCTCGTCGGCGAAGCTCACATCCGGCTCGGCACCCGGAATGCCGTCTCCGCGTGCGCGACGCATTGAGAGGCGTCCCGCAACGACCGGTGGTTCGGGGACGCCGGGGTGACGCGGGGTCATTCCCGAGACGCAACACCCAGGTTCAGCCGGTAGAGGGATGCCTGCCGCCGCACCAGGAACGGCGCGAGCCGCGCCGTCAGACGGTGCGGCAGCGGCAGGCGATCCAGCAGGTCCCGGTCGGCGTCGAGGAACGTCTTCGAGGCCGCAAGCCGCAGGTTGTTGCCCCACGACTCGACCTCGCGCGATTCGTCGCCCCGCCGGCGGAACCAGTCAAAGGCGATGCGTGCGCCGGAGAAGCGCTTGGCAAGCGCGGCGACGGCGCGCCGGGCGTCCGTCGGGTCGAGGTAGATGAGCACCGCTTCGGCAACGAACATCCACGGGCCGCCGGTCGCCTCCACGCGGTCCATCCAATCGGTGTCGAGGACGGAGGCGGCGATCATCGTGCGCCGCGGCTCGTCGTCGAAGAAGCGCCGCCGCAGGGCGATGGTGTCCGGCAGATCGAGGTCGAACCAGCGCACCCGGCCGTTGTCGACCCGCTCGAAGCGGGTATCGAGGCCGCAGCCGATCTCGACGATCGTGCCTTCCGGGTGCGTGGCCAGGAAGTCCTCCACGTAGCGGTCGAACATGCGCGCCCGGAGCATGGCCCCGTCCGGGCCGCGGCCGTCCTCCCACTTCGAGAAGTCGTAGTTCAGGTCGCGCATGATCTCGAGCGCCCGCGGGTCCCGCAACAGGCCGCGCGGCCTCTCCGTCTCCCGCGCCCGCGCCAACAGCGGGATCAGCAGGGTCTCCTGCACCGGACCCAGCTCGACCCTGATGGACTGGTCATCGAACCTCTCGGTCCTTCACGGCGACGATCGCGATTGCCCTCAGATGCTCGGCGTAGCGTCGAAAGACCGCTCGCATCGCCTGGATGCGCCGGCGCGCGGCCGGCGTCCTGGCCACGTTCCAGATGAACCGAAGGGTCCGCGGCAGACCCTCGTCACGCAGGAATCGCCTCGGGGCCAGCAGGTGCATCGGGGCCGTGAGCCGTGTCCTGACGACGAGTCCCTGCTCGGCGAGCAGCGCGCACCACTCGCTCGCGGTCAGCGGACGCGCCCCCACGTGGATCGCGTCGGACAGGACCCGCTGGATCTCCGACTTGAAGGAGTCGTGCAGGTCGTCCGGCTCCAGGGACAGCTCGTGAATGCCGTAACGCCCGCCTGCCCGCAGCACGCGCGTGGCCTCGGCAACGATGGCGGCCTTCTGGGCGGCGGTCTGCATGGTCAGCATGGCCTCGCCGTAGACCACGGTCGCCGATGCAGCGGGGAGGCCCGTCTCCTGGGCGCGGCCGACGAGACACCGCCGGCCTTCGCCGCCGAGATGGCGGCGGACGTGCCGGGCGGCGTCCTCGTCGCGTTCGATCCCGACGTAGGAACGCGGCCGGCGCTCGAGAGCGGCGCGGGCCGTAGCGCCGAGGCCGGGGGCGAGCTCGACGACGTCATCGCTCTCCCGGATGTCGAGCGCATCGAGCATCTGCCGGGTCAACTCGATGCCCCCCGGCCGCAGAACGCGCTTCCCCATCCGGGCGAGAAGCCAGTGACCGGGCATGCGGCTGTACTGAAGATGGCCGCCGGGCGCGGGCGGGTCGGACGCCTGGTGTGTCGATTGAAGTTCATGCAGCACAGCGGCACCTCCTGCGATCGGACCTACGTTCTCGAGTAATCCGGGGCGCGCCGACGATTACCCCTCGGATTGCGTATTCGCTCTACCGGCCGCGCCAAGCCGGGTGACAGTCCGCGTAGCGGTCCGGCGCTCTCGAACCAGCTCCCCCTGCTCTCGCACCGCTCTCCTCCAGGAATCTAAATTGATATTGAGACTCATTTGCATTTATGGACTCTATACCCGGTCGAACCCGCAGTCAAGGAGAGGCGATTCCTCCCTTCGTGAACTCGACGCCCAGGCGGGAACCGGCGCTGCGCGACGTGCCGCTCCTGCTCGTGCCCGGAGCTCGGCCCCGTGCAGGAGACCCTGCTGATTCCGCTGCTCTCCCGCGCCAGGGAGACCGAACGGCGGCGCGGCCTGTTGCGCGATCCGCGGGCGGTCGAGATCGTGCGCGACCTCGACTACGACTTCTCGAAGTGGGAGGGCGGGCGCAGCATGAAGGGGGCGGTGCTGCGCGCACGCATGTTCGACGACTACGTCGAGGACTTCCTGGCCGCGCATCCCGAGGGGACCGTCGTCGAGATCGGCTGCGGCCTCGACACCCGCTTCGACCGGGTCGACAACGGCCGGGTGCGCTGGTTCGACCTCGACCTGCCGGACGCCATGGCCCTGCGGCGCCGCTTCTTCGACGACGAGCCGCGTCGGACGATGGTCGCCGCGTCGGTCCTCGACACCGACTGGATGGATCAGGTCGAGGCCGCAGGCGGCCCCTGGATGTTCGTCGCCGAGGCGGTGCTCATCTACTTCGACGCGCCGGACGCGCAGCGCGCCATCGTCGACATCGCCGGGCGCTTCCCCGGCGCCCGCATCGCCTTCGACACGACGGCGGCGCGGATGGTCGACACCCAGGACCGCCACGACGCGATGCGGCACCTCCCGCGCGAGAGCTGGTTTCGCTGGAAGTGCGACGAGCCGCGCGAGATCGAGTCGTGGGCCGGCGCGAACCTCCGCCTCGCGGCGTCGAAGACGTTCCTCGACGCCGGCCGCGACCTCGTGGACCGGCTGCCCTCGCTGCTGCGCCTGACCGCGCGGTACGCGCCGTTCCTGCTGCGGCGGCAGGCGTCGCTGTACCGGTTGAATCTGGCCACCGTCGAGGGCGGTGCGGAAGCCGCCGACGGGACGCACGGAGCAAGCGTCGACGACCGTCCAGCCGCCACCGCGGCCACGTCGTGACGTGCGCAAGTTGGCGGCGACGACGTCATGACGAAGCTCGGAATCCTGCTCACGGCCTGTCTGGTGGCCCTGTCGACACCGGCCCTCGCCCAGGACCCGGCCATCTCCGGCACGGTGGCCGACCAGACCGGCGGCGTGCTGCCGGGGGTGACCGTCGAGGCGGCCGGCCCCGCGCCCGCCGGACGGCGGGTGGCGGTCACCGACGGCGAGGGCGCTACGTCATCGACGGGCTGCCGGCTGGGAGACTCGAGCCTGACGTGACGGTCGGCTCGCGGATGGCTGACACGCGGGCGGCGGCGCATCGGCCCGGTGCCGACGATGGTCGACCCCGGCGCGCCGTTCACGCTGATCGACGCCTGGCCGTCGTTCGAGCGGTCGCCGAGCGACAACGTCTGGCGCGGGAACGACTGACCCCCCGCGGCCTGCCGTCGCCGCGCAGTCGCCCGTGCACGGGGCGCGCCGCTGCTGCCGCCGCCTGTCCGGTCTCCGCGCCGCTTCACCGAGCCCAGCGGGCGGCGGGGAAGGGAGACGAGCTGATGGCGGTGTCGCTGGCCTTCGGCGTGCTGTTCGCCACCTTCATCACGCTGATCCTGGTGCCGGTCTCGTACCTGATCCTCGACGACGTGCAGCGGGCGCTGCGACGGCTGTTCGGGTCGGGGGAGCCGGCCGGCCGGCGGGAGGCGAGCTACGAGGGCACGGCGGCAAACGCGGGGACCGCGTCCGCTGCGTCCTTAACCTAAGCGGCCTGGGAACCAGGCCGCGGCAGGCGCGCGCCGGTCGAGCGCATCCGGCGCGGTGGTGGCGAGGGCGGGCTGACGTCCCGCCAGTCAGGACGGCGAGACGCGCGCGTGGGACCGACGCAACTCGCGCCTTCATCGCGATCCGGTCGAGGGCAAGTCGCATGCCGGCGCCAGGAGCGGGGCGAGCGGCGCCTCGAGGGCGGCCCGGCCGTCCGCCGTCGCCGCCGCGGCGAGGAGCCCGCGCGGCAACTCCGCGAGCACGAGCCGGGCATCCGCAGACTCCGAGACCTCGCCCGCCAGGGTACGGAACCAGACGTCCACCGCTTCCGGCGCCCCGCTGCCGGCCGCCTCGAGGGCGCCGGCCAGCTCGTCGCGGCCGACGGCGCCGTCGCCGTCGCGATCCGCGCGGCCGAGGTGGAAGAGGACCATCCGACTCCAATGGCGGGCGATGTAGCTCGCCGCGAACTCCTCCACGATCTCGCCGCGGCTCACGCGGCGGTCGCCGTCGCGGTCGAAGGACGCGAAGCGTTCCTCCTGGTAGTCGCTTGCGTTCTCCGCGTTCGTGTCGGCGCCGGGATCCGGCACGAAGAGCGCGTACTCGCGCAGGCTGAGCACACCGTCGCCGTCGATGTCGCCGTGCATGCGGCGCTCGACCTGGTGGTCCAGGTTCTCCCACAGGCCGGCGCCCACCTCGCCCGGCTCGACGAACCCGTCCTCGTCGGCGTCGAGGCTCATGACCCAGTTCATCTGCCGCGGCCGGCTGCGGCCCGGGTCCATGATCTCGACGAGGCGAAGGACCGGCACCCGGCCGCTGCACTCGAGGTCCATCGACCGCTGGAACCAGTCGCCGAAGGCCGCGAGCTGCTCGCGAGTCGCGTCCGCCGACGCCTGCCCGCCGCCGGGGTCGCCCACGACGGCGAGGGCCTCGGGATCGACGGACCGCTCGGCGCTCCGCGTGACGGGAACGGGCAGGGCGTCGACCATCGCGCACAACCGGTCGGTGCAGGCCTGCGCGTCCACCTGCACCCAGCCCCCGGCGTCCGCGCGCTCTACGCGCGCCGCGAAGAACGAGCGGTCCTCGAAGCCCCACGTGTACCAGCGGATGTCGGGCTGCGAGAGGTCGGTCGGGGCGGTCTGCCGCCAAGCCGACGCCAGCTCGATCTCGGGCGAAGGGGTGAGCCGCGTCGGCAGCTCCGTGTCGGGCCGCTCCCGCCCGGTCGCCTCGCGGGCGCGCTCGACGTTGTCCATCGCGTAAGTGTGCCAGCCGGGCTCGTGCCGCGCCTCGACGACGAGCCAGCCGCCCTCGAGGCGGGCGGCGTAGGTGACGGCGATGTCGTCGCCGAACCACACTTCCTGCGGGGCCGGCGCCTCCGGTTCCTGCGCGGCGGCGGGCCCGGCCGCGCCGAGCAGGGCCAGCAGAAGGAGCGCGTTCCGAACGGTGGTCATGCGGTTCATTGCGGCACTCCCGGAGCGTTGGACTTGCGGTAGAGCTGGCGCTGCGTCCGCACGCTCATGTCGAGCCGCGCGCCGTCACGGATGACCCCCAGGGTGGTCTCGTCCCCGGCGGTGACGTTGAGCCTCAGGTAGAGAAGACAGTCCGGAATCAGGGGATCCGACTCGACGCCGTCGACCGCGTAGACGACGTCGCCCCGCCGGATCTCGTGCAGATCGAGCACCGTCGCGCGGGGGTTCACGCGGGCCACCTCGCAGGCGAAGCCGTCCGGCCGCAGGCCCAGGGCGCGCTTGCGCTCCTCGTCGAGCGGCGCCGTCCTCAGGAACGTCACCGGATCGATCGACCAGTAGCGGTAGCCGATGTCGGAGAACCACCAGAGCCTCGGCAGCTCGATGGCGAGATCGACGACGCCGGCGCCCTCACGCTCGACGGTGAGGGCGAGGCGGGTGGCCGACCGGTCGACGCCGTCGTAGACGTGAAGCAGGTCGCCGAACGTGAGCACCCTCGTGCCTTCGACTCCCACGATGCGGTCGCCCGCCCGCAGCCCCGCCTCGCGCGCCGCCCCGTCGGCGCGGTCGACCACCAGCCCCCGGGGCACGTCCAGGTGAAGGCCGACGTCGCGGACGTCGGGCGACCTGAACATGTCGCGCGACTTGTCCAGGGTGCCGGCCAGCTCCTTGTCCACCGCCGCGTAGTCGCCGATCATGTGGCACTCGACGCAGCGCCCGCGGTCGAGCTCGACCTCGCGCAGCCGCTCCATCTCGCGCGGGAACAGGGCGGCGGGGCGGGCGCGGGCGGGAAGCTCGCCCGCCTGCCACCGCTCGTGCTCGGCGAGCCCCGCCTCGAGGGCCAGCGCGAAGCTGTCGAGATCAAGGTACGAATCGGCCGACGCCGCGTCGCGGCCCCCGTAGCGCAGGTAGATCTGCTCGTCGGGGCTGACGATGAAGAAGTAGATCGCGTTGTGTCGGTCGAAGTCGTAGAGCCCGACGTCGATCCCGACCATGTTCACGATGCGCGCGCGAACGAACCGTTGCAGCAGACGTCCCCGGGGGGAGTCTCTCGGCGACAGCACAACCTGTGCGTCGAATCTTCTGCCGCTGATTCAAGGCGCGCAGCGGAACTCGACGAGCAGGGGGCGGCCGGTCTCCTGCGCCCGCGCGAGCGCCGCCTGGTAGTCGTCGAGCCACTCCAGGGTGTCGTCGTCGGCCGGCTGCCCGGCCGCCGCCGCGACGGGGATGAGCCCTATCACCAGGGCGGCCGCGGCAGACCGAAGCGCGCGCGCGGCCCGAGAATGACGGGACCCAGCCGCCGAATCCAACTGTCGCATGTCGTCCTCCCGTGTGCTGGGCGCCGCCCGGGGGCGGCGCTATCGCTCGGCCACCTGCAAGAGCACCCACTCGGACAGGCGCTCGTCCGGCAGCAGGGCCTGACCGGCCATGCGGTACGGCAACCCTTCGAGCCGCCGCCGGATGCCGGTCTCGATGCCGCCGTAGGACAGGAGCAGCGGCACGATCAGCACCGACTTGCCCTCGTCGACGGCGCCCTCGACCACCGCGCGCAGCTCCTCGGTCGCCTGGTCGCGGACCGGTTCCGACGCGTCGTCGCGCACCGTCAGGTGCTCGATGCGGCTGAAGCCCGTGCGGGGGCGGATCGCCTCGACCAGGATGCCCATGTTCCCGAGCCAGAGCTCGTTGTCCTCCTCCGAGCTCGGCCCGTGCGCCACGACCACGACGACCTCCTCTTCCGGCGCCTCGCTGACGTTCAGGGCGCGCGAAAGCAGGATCTCGGCGACCAGGGCGTGGGCGTCGAGCGCCCCTCCCACCGTGATGGGAATCGTCGTTTCGACCGGCGTGGTCCAGTCGAAGCCGGGGTCGTCGCCGGCGGGGTCGTCGCCGTCGTCTCCCCGGGAACCGCGCCGAGAGGCCATGCGGGCGGCCATGTTGCCGAACGCCTCCATCTGCGGGGGCGCTTGGTCGCGGGTTCCCAGCAGGTACTCGGTGGCGCGCATGACGCTGCTGTGCGACGAGACGAACAGCGGGACCGCGACGACGCTCGTGACATCGCGGTCCGCGAGACGATCCAGCGCGTCGCGGATCGTCCGCTTGTTCGCCATGCCGAACGCCACCTCTATCGGCACGCTCGGGTCCACCCGGGCGGCCAAGGCGAGGACCTCCTGGTTCCAGTCGGCGCGGCCGCCGTGAGCCAGCAGCAGGATGCCTTGGGCGTCGACGACGCCGGGCGTCAGCAGCACGAACGACAAGGCAGGCAGCAATCGCGTCCAAGCTCTCTTCGACATGTCCATTCCTCGCCCGTTTCGCCTCGCGGGGGCGTTCCTGCGCCGCCCGCGCGCGATTCAAGGCCTCGCGCCGCACGCGGTCGCCGTGCCGCGTGCCGTCTCCCGCCGGCCGGCGTACCGGTCAGGACCCAACGGTAATACTGAGACTGAGTCTCAGTGTCGGAACACACTCTATACCCGAGCGAGCTGCGGATCAAGCGCTCGAACCCGGCCCAAGGGCGGATGGGTCGGGGAATCTCCGCTGGTCCGCCCGAACTCCAACCTGGACCGCCGCCGGCCCAGGGCGTGGACGGTGGTTCGGGCGGCCGACAGCGATGGCCGGAGCGAACGAGGATCGGGCGGCGGTTCGGGGCGGCCGACAACGGCGGCCGGCGCGAACGAGGGCCGGGCGGTGGGGGAAGGCGCTGATCGGCTCCCCGCCCGCGGTCGCCGCCACCGGCGACGGGCGGGCGGGAGAGCCCTTGCTGCGGGGAGTGCGGGCTCGGGACCCGCGGATTCTCCGGGCTTACTGTGACCGCGGCGGCGCGTTCACGATCTCCGAGAAGTCGACGTTCCGATACCGGAACTGCTGGTACCGCATCAACTCCTGGCCATAGGTATCCAACCAGTCCCGGTGCCGCGCGAGGGCGAACCTGTCAGGCGCGTAGATGTAGAAGTACACGTCGTATGGGTCGGAGGCGCCGCCGGGAAGCTGGATGTTGCGCGCGTAGTGGAAGTTGTCGATCAGGTTGATGTGCGGTGTGAGGGTGACGAAGTTGATCTCTCTCGTCGCCCTGTTCTGCACGAGCGCGTGGATGTTCAGGTAGGCGACGAATCCCCCGGGTGGCGTGCCCTCGGGAATACCCATTTCATCCCAGTTCACGCGCGCCTCGATATGGACGTGCGTCAGGTCCTCGGGGAGGTTCCCCGCCAATGGCCTGACGAAATCCCGTACCGCTCCCTCGAAGATGAAGACGATGCCCGGCTCGACCCGCTCTTCGCCGATCACCAGCTCCTGGGCCGACGCGGGCGTCGTCGTCAAGAGGAGCGCGCCGAGACACAGCCCGGCGGCGATGGCGAGCGAGCGGCCCGTGTTCGCGGCCGATTCCGGTGGGCGGTGGAGCATCATGGCGTCCTTTCGCTTGCACGGCATGACGTTCACTGCCTACACTTGTGGCAGGACGAGCGTCGTCACGCGTGCTCGGTGTGGCTGGTCCTGGTCGGACCAGGCGCTCGACCGTGGCCCGCCGGGTGCTGCCACACCCGGCGGGCCGCTTGATGCCGTTGCGGTTATGCCCTTGGCGGCATGTCCTGAAACTGAGACTCAGTCTCAATAGGCGCGGATTCTATACCCGCGGAATCCATCGGTCAAGTGTTCGTGCGTTGCCGCCCGATGATCGGGGGGAAAACTCCGGCTTGACGTCGGAGCCGCCCGGCCGTATGATGCTGCAAGCATCTGATATTGAGACTCATTCTCACAGATGCGGGATGATGACCGCCAACCTGCAGGAGCCGCGCCCGTACCCGGAAGCTTCTTGCTGCCGAGGGCGGAGGGCGAGCACGGGCACGGGCACGTGAGCGACTACGGGGCAGGACGTGCTGTCCATCCCTGCCCCGGTAAGTGGATTGATGAAGATTGTCGAGCGCATGAAATCGCGTTGGGGTGTCGGGCCCGTCGGCGTGGTCGCCATTCTCGCGGCGTTCTCTCTCGCCGGCATGACGACCCTGCGGCTGAAGGGCCCGGTGATGGGGCTGATGTTCTCCGATGCCACGCCCGGGTGGCTGCAGTGGGCAGTCTACCTGGTCGTCATGCTGCCCATCTACCAGGTCCTGCTGCTCGGATACGGAACCCTCCTCGGGCAGTTCGAGTTCTTCTGGAGCAAGATGAAGGCTGTCGGCCGGCTCATGAGCGGCCGCGCGGTCGGAACGTCGAACTGACCGGTGCCCCGCCCCCGTCTTCACGCCTATCCCGGAGATCCTCGGGTTCGACGGGTCCCAAGAAGGCCCCAGGTTGGGAACTGAGACGAGTCGCAGTTTTGTGTTGACGGCGGGTCAGCGGGCCTGTATAGTTGCGCCGGCAAGTTGAGATCACGTCTCAACTTCTACTGAGCCGGACGCTACCGGCGCAAGTGAAGAAGGCCCGCGGGTGCGGCAACACCCGGCGGGCCCGGCTGAACATCACGCACCGCTACCCCTTCAGCCAAGTCGCGGCTTCGAGTGGTCCAGCAAGGCCATTATAGGGCGACGGTCGGGGTATGCAACCAGTCCATGGAGGAGACATGCCCATGACGAACGACCGTCACCGACTCGTCGAGTACGTGCTCATCGTGACCATGCTCTGCGGCATCGCCGCCACCGCATCGGCACAGGGAGCCGCGGCCGAGACCGGAGGAACGAGCCCGGCCGAGGCCGGAGCGCCGGCCGCCGTCGCGGGCGCTCCGGGCGTCGCGGATCCCGAGGCCGAGACCGACCCCGAGGCCGGGGCGGCCGAGACCGCCGAGGAGGCCGAGACCGCGGAGCAGGAGCCCGAGGTCGACATCGCCGAGCTCGAGCAGCGCATCGAGATCCTGGCCGAGGAGGTCGAGCGGCTGCGGAGCGGCGAGGACGTGCGCCTCGACCCCGACGAGGCGCGCCGCCTGGGTCTCGCCCCGTCGGCCGCCGCGACCTACGCCATCGACCGCGGCGTGTCCATCGCCGGGTACGGCGAGATGCTGCTCGAGAACTACGCCGACTCGTCCGGCAAGACGACGCAGTTCGACTATCTGCGCGCCATTCTCTACGCCGGCTACCGGTTCAACGACAAGTTCCTGTTCAACTCCGAGATCGAGGTCGAGCACGCCAAGGAGATCTACGTCGAGTTCGCCTACGTCGACTACCAGGCGACCCAGAACTTCGGGCTGCGGGGCGGCATGCTGCTGGTGCCGATGGGGCTGGTGAACGAGTTCCACGAGCCGACGGTGTTCATGGGGGCCGAGAGGCCGGTCACCGAGAACAAGATCATCCCGTCGACGTGGCGCGAGAACGGCGGCGGCTTCTACGGCGCCTTCGACCAGGTGTCGTTCCGGTTCTACGTCCTCAACGGCTTCAAGGGGTCGAAGTTCAACGACGGCGGTCTGCGCGGCGGGCGTCAGAAGGGCTACAAGGCCCTGTCGTCGAGCATCGTCTACACCGGACGGCTCGACGTCACCCCCACGCCGGGCGTCTTCTTCGGGGCCAGCTTCTACACCGGCGACTCGGGGAATCGCGAGGTCATCCTGGACGGTCAGGAGTACGGCGTCGGCACCACCATCTGGGACGTGCACGCGCAGGCGCAGGTGCGCGGCCTCGACCTGCGGGCGCTCATGGCGCGCGCCAGCCTCTCCGACGTGGCCCAGCTCAACCAGTCGCTCGGATTCACCGGGAACAAGAGCGTGGGCTCGGGGCTGGCCGGCCAGTACGTCCAGGTCGGCTACGACCTGCTGTCGCAGGTCGTGGGGGCGGGGGACGTGGCGTTGTCGCCGTATGTACGCTTCGAGAAGGTCGATACCCAGGCCGAGGTGCCGGTGGGCTTCGAGCGCAGCGCCTCGAAGAACAACAACTACTTCACGTTCGGCATCGAGCTGAAGCCCAACCCCGGCGTCGTCCTCAAGATCGACCACATGTGGGTGAGCAACGACGCGAGCTCCGGGACCAACCAGTTCAACATCAACCTGGGGTACGCGTTCTGAGGCAGCCGGGTGCGGCGGCGGACGTTCCTGCCCCTCGCGCGCTCGGCCGGAGAGCGGCGGCTTCCCGCCGTACGCAGGAGGCGCGGGAGGTGACGATGCGATTACGCCTGGCGGGTGCGATGACGTTGGCGATGCTGCTGGCGGCCGGCGCGGGGCCGTCCGCGCAGGGCGGCCGCATCACGCGCGAGGAGGCCCTGGCCGCCGTCTTTCCCGGCGCCGAGGTGGCGGCCGAGCGCGTCTTCCTGACCCGGGCCCAGCGCCGCGCGATCGGCGAGCTGGCCCGGGTCGACGACGTGAGCGGCCTCGTCGCGCGTTACGTGGCGACGAGGGCCGGCGCGGTCGTGGGGCGGGCGTACGTCGATACGCACGTCGTGCGCACCAAGCGCGAGAGCCTGCTGATCTCGCTCCACGCGGACGGCACGGTGAAGCGCATCGACGTCACCGCGTTTCTCGAGCCCATCGAGTATCTGCCGTCCCGGCGGTGGCTCGCGCAGTACGACGACCGGCCGCTCGACGACGACCTGGCGCTGCGCCGGGCAATCCGGACCATTGCCGGCGCGACCCTGTCGGGGGTCGCCACGAACGCGGCGGTGCGGCGCGTGCTGGCCACCGACCAGGTGCTGGCGGGCGGCGCGGCCGAGTGAGCCCGGTGGCGCTGCGTCCGAGGTGGGTATCGGTCATGCACAGCCCGGCGAAGCGCGACGCGGCGGACGACCGTCGGCCCACCGCATCGCGTCCGGTCGTCACGATGGCGATGACGTGGTGGGAGAAGTGGGCCTTCAACCTGCTTCACGGCCTGGTGGCGGTCACCGGCATCGCCTACTTCTGGATGAAGTACCTGGTCACCCCGACCGATCCCTTCGCGGTCGTCAACCATCCCTGGCAGCCGTCCATGCTCGCCTGGCACATCGTGGCCGCGCCGTTCTTCGTCGTCTTCTTCGGCATGCTCTTCCGGACCCACACCCTGCGCAAGCTGCTGTCGGCGAGCCCCCGGAACCGGCGGTCGGGGTGGACGTCGCTGGTCGGCTTCTCGGTGATGGCGCTGACCGGCTATCTCATCCAGGTCGCCGCGAGCCCGGCGTGGATCACGGCGTGGATCTGGATCCACGTCGCCGCGAGCGCCGTCTTCGTCGCCGGCTACACCACCCACATGGTCATCGGCTGGCGGCTCGGCCGCCCGCCGGCCATTCGTCCCGGCGCGCTCCGCCCCGCCGCTCCGCTCGCCCCATGAGAGCCGCGACGATCGTCGCGGCGGCCTGTCTGGCCTGCGGCGGAGCGGCGCCGACGGTCGCCGAGGCGCCGTGGCGTATCGCTGGTTTCGCCGGGGCTCTACAGCCGCGCGCCACCGCCCCGGTCCAGGTCGAGCGCACCGTCCACCTGATGGGGACGTGGGCGACCCTGGTCGTGGAGGCGGCCGACCGGGCGGCGGGGCTGGAGGCGCTCGAGCGGATGGTCGGCGTGATCGAGCGCACCGAGGCGTCGCTGAGCACGTGGCGGGCCGACAGCGTCCTCGGCGCCCTCAACCGGCAGCCGGTCGGCGAGCCGTTCGGGCTGCCGCCGGCGCTGTGCGGCCTCTGGCCCCGGCTCGCGCGGTGGCACGGCCTCACCGGCGGCGCGTTCGATCCGGCGGTCGGGCGGCTCGTCGAGGCGTGGGGATTGCGTGCGGGGGGGGCAGTGCCGGAGCCGGAGGTCGTGGGCGCGGCGCGGGCGGCGACCGGCCTCGCGCACTTCCGGTTCGACGCGGGAACCTGTCGCGTCATCCGAACCGTCGACGCCACCCTCGACGCGGGGGCGTTCGGCAAGGGCGAGGCCCTGCGGCGGCTCGTCGCCGTCTCGGCCGGCGGCGATCCGTGGATGGTCGACTTCGGCGGCCAGATCGCGGTGGGGGGGAGGCCCGCGGGAGCCGGTTGGCCGGTGGCCGTCGCCCATCCCGCTCGGCGGCATCAGGCGGCGCTGGCGCTCACCCTCACGACCGGGTCGCTCGCCACCAGCGCCGCCTCGGAGCGGTCCCTGGTGGTCGACGGCCGGCCGGTGGCCCACATCCTCGATCCTCGGACGGGACAGCCGATCCACCGGCCGGAGTCCGTCACCGTATGGCACGAGGACCCGCTGGCCGCCGACGTCCTCTCGACGGCGCTCTACGTGATGGGAGCGGAGGAAGGCCTCGACCACGCGGAGCGGCACGGAGTCGCGGCCCTGTTCCTCCTCCCCGATCCCGACCACGACGCCGGCCCGGTGACCGTCCGCCCCAGCCGGACCTACGAGCTCCGGTTCCCCGCCGCCGTGACCGCTACGGCGCCGTGAACGCCCAAAGCTCGCCCGGGAAGCCTCCGCCGGCGATGGCCACCACCAGGTACTGCTCGCCGTCCACGCTGTAGGTCATCGGCGACCCGGTGGCGGGCACGGGCAGGGGCACCGAGCCGACCTCGTCGCCCGTCGCCTTGTCGTAGGCCCGCAGGGCCGACCCGCGGGTGCCGTCGGGGCCGGTGAACAGGCCGCCGTCGCCGGCGATGACCAGCGTCTTGGTGACCAGGGTGCCGATGCGCTGATTGGCGACGCCGGTGCGGGGCACGTCGACGCCCTCGAGCAGCGGGTGGTCGCGAATGTGGTCCGGCGTCTCGCCGTGCGCGACCTGCCAGACGATCTCGCCCGCGTTGAGGTCGATGGCGGTGATGCGGCCCCACGGCGGCCGGATGACGGGAATGCCCTCCACGTTGAGCGCGAATCCGCTGCCGCCGCGCGGGCGCTGGCCGGCCGGAGGCCGGGGACGCCCCATGATGTAGTCCATGTTCGAGCGCCGCGGATCGCTGACGAGACCGAGGGCGTGGACCTCGGTCTTCGAGTAGATGTAGAAGATGCCGGTCTCGGGGTCGAACGACCCCCCGGGCCAGTTCGAGCCGCCGGTCAGCGCGGGGACGTGCAGGGTGCCGAGGGTGCCCTCGTACGACGCGACCGACGGCGGCGTGTAGAGCGGGCCGATGCGGTACGGCTCGATCACCTCCTCGGCCCGCCGGCGCAGCTCGGGGGTGAAGTCGATGAGGTCGTCGACGCCGATGCCCTGCCGGTCGAACGGCGGCGGCTTCGTGGGGAACGGCTGGGTCGCCGAGGTCACCTCGCCGGGCACGTCCGACTGCGGCACCGGCCGCTCCTCGATGGGCCACACCGGCTCGCCGGTGGCGCGGTCGAGCACGTAGAGGAACGCCTGCTTGCTCGGCTGCGCGACCGCCTTGATGTCGCGCCCGTCGACGGTGATGTCGACGAGGATGGGCGCGTTGGCGAGGTCGAAGTCCCACACGTCGTGGTGAATGGTCTGGAAGTGCCAGACCCGTTCCCCGGTGTCGAGATCGAGCGCGACGATGCTGTTCGAGAACAGGTTGTCGCCGGGCCGGTGCCCGCCGTAGAGATCGCCGGTCGGCGTCTCCACCGGCAGGTAGACGTAGCCCAGCTCGGGGTCGATGGTCATCTGGCCCCACACCCCGGTGTTGCCGGTGTAGCGCCACGAGTCGGCCAGCCACGTGTCGTTGCCGAACTCGTCGGCGCCGGGAATGGTGTGGAAGATCCACCTCCGCTCGCCGGTCCGGGCGTCGTAGCCGCGGACGTGCCCGGTCGGCTTCTCCTTCGTGGCCGGCGCGACCCCGGCGAGGTGGGCGGCGCCGATGACGATGACCCCGTCGGCGATGACCGGGGCCGCGTGCAGGCCGATCTCGCCGGTGACGGGGTCGAGATCCTGGTCGAGGCCCTGCTTCAGGTCGATCAGGCCGTTCTCGCCGAAGTCCGCCATCCGCCGGCCGGTGCGGGCGTTCAGCGCGATGAGCCGGTAGCCGGGGGTGACGTAGAAGATCACCCCGTCGCCCCCGTCGTCCCAGTAGGTCAGGCCGCGCCCCGACAACCGCCGCGGCGCCGCCGCGCCCCGCGCCCCCTCGTTGAGCCGGTGCACCCACAGCAGCTCGCCCGTCGCCGCGTCGAGGGCGACGGCCGCGCGTCGCGTGCCGGCCGTCGAGTAGAGCACCCCGTCGACCATCAGCGGGGTCGACTGGAAGACGTACTCGGGGCCGGGGCCGAGGTTGGCGGTGCGGAACCGCCACGCCAGCTCCAGGTCGCCGAAGTTCTCTGCGTCGATCCGGTCGAGGGCGGCGTAGCGGGTGTGGCCGAGGTCGCCGCCGTAGGTGGGCCACTCGCCGCCGGGCGCCCCGTGCTGGGCTGCGGCCGGGGCGGCGGCCGTCATGGTCATCAGCAATGCAGTGCAGGCGATTGCACGTAGTGACATCGAATCCTCCGGGTTGCGTCGACGGCGCGGCCCGAACGGCGTCGCAGTGTGACGCCTGCGCAGCACCGTGGTCAGGGGAGCCAGTAGCCGCGCCGTCCATGCCGGACATGAACGACCTGGACCGTCGACCCTTCGATGGTGAAGAAGATGCGCCAGCGGGCGCCTCGCCCGAATAGCAGTTGCCTCACCTCGCGATCGAACGCCGCGCTCTCCGGCGCCACCGCGTGAGATTCGGGCAGAACTTCGAGCTCGAGGATCCGTTCGTGGATTCCGTCGAGCCACGCCTCGGCGTAGCCGGGACGCTCTGTCTTGAGCCACTCGTACGCCTTCGAGATGTCGTTTGCGGCGGACGGCGTGACGATGACCCGGTAGCGCTTCACTGGTCGTCCGGACCGCCCGCCAGCTTCGCGAAGAAGGTCGCTGCTTCGATGCCCTGCCCGTCGTGCGCTTGATCGAGACCCCGGCGAATGCCGGCGACGGCCTGCGCGTACTCGAACCGCTCGCTGACGTCCTGCCACGCTTCAGCATCCATGACGACCAGCGCGGGCTTGCCGTTGACGGTCAGGACGGACGGTCGCCCGGTTTCCTTGAGACGGGACATGAAGCGGACGGTATGGCGCTTGAACTCGGTCAGGGGTCGGATATCCTGGGTGATGTCCATTCTCGTCCTCGTTCTCGCCGCGCCGTTCCCAATGCGTACCGAGTGTATTCTACCCGTGCATGTGTTGCGCCTGGCTGCACCCTCGGGATGGGGACTCCGCTGGGCTCTGTTCGGGCTGGTCCTCCTGGCCCCCCCGGTGGCGGCGCAGCCAGCCACGACGGTCACCGGCGTCGTTCTCGACGGGGTGACCGAGGCGCCGATCGCCGGGGCGCGCGTCGCCGCCGGTTACCGCGCGGCCGAGACCGACCCGGACGGGCGCTTCGAGATCGTCCTCGACGGCGAGACGTCCGGCCTGCAATTCCGCGCCGACGGCTATCTCGAAACGGTGGTCGATGTCGACCGGTCGGCCGGGAGCGCCGCCCTCGAGGTGCGGCTCTTCCCCGAGACGTTCGCCGAGACGGTCGAGGTGGTGTCGGAGATGACGGTGCAGGAGCGGCCCTCCGCCACCCCCGTCGCCCCCGAGGCGGTGTTCCGGGCCCCCGGCAGCATCGACAACGTCTTCCGCACCCTCGACACCCTCGCCGGGGTGGCGTCGACCGACGACTTCGGCAGCCGGCTCGCGGTGCGCGGCGGCACCCCCGACCAGAACCTGACGGTCATGGACGGCATCGAGGTGCACAACCCCTACCGGCTGTTCGGCATCGCCAGCGCCTTCAACCCCGAGACGGTCGAGAGCTTCGAGCTCACCGCGGGCGGGTTCGGGGCCGCGTACGGCGACCGGCTGTCGTCGATCCTCGTGGTCGACAACCGGGCGGGCCGGCCGGGGTTCCAGGGCTCGACGGCGGCCAGCGTCACCGACGCCAACCTCGTGCTGGAGGGGAGCACCCCGATCGGCGCCGACGGCACGTGGCTGCTCAGCGCCCGGCGCACCTACTACGACCTGGTGGCGGGGCGCATCGCCGATCAGAACTTCCCGTCGTTCGCCGACCTGCAGCTGCAGGCGGGGTGGGATCTCGGACCCGGCCACCGGCTCACCCTGACCGGGCTCCGCAGCGTGGAGGACGCCGACCTCTCGTTCGACTTCGACGACGCGGACGAACGCGCGACGTTGGGTTCGGACGTCACCAACGGGCTGGCGTCGGCCCGGTTCGACGCGGTGCTGGGCCCGCGGGCGACGGCCACGACCATCGTGTCGTGGTACCGCAACCGCGAGTCGCTGCGCTTCGACGGGCAGCTCCGCGCCGCCACGCGTTCCAACGCCCCCGACGACGACGTCGCGTTCGCCCGCTCGACCGTCGCGTTCGAGCGCGCCATCGTCGTGGCCGACCGCTCGCTGCGGCAGGACCTGAGCGTGCAGGTCACGCCGCGGCATCTCCTGAACGCCGGCGTCGAGCTGCACCGCCTGGAGACCGGCTACCGGTGGCTGATCGCCGGCGACCGGAACGACGCGCAGGCCAACCCGTCGAGCGTGCAGGGGGGCGCGAGTCTGCCCGACGACCTCGATTCCGTCCTCGGCGGCACGCGCGGCGGCCTCTGGCTCCAGGACACCTGGACCCCGTCGGAGCGCACGTCGTTCGAGCCCGGGCTGCGCCTGGACTGGAGCACGATCAACGGCGGCGCCACCGTCTCGCCGCGGTTGGCCGCGAGCTACGCGCTCGGGGGCGGGGCGCGCCTGCGGGCGGCGGGGGGGCTGTACACGCAGAGCCCCGGCTACGAGAAGCTGACCCAGTCCGACTACTTCGTCGACCTGTCCGAGGCGCGCGAGCTGGGGCTGCGCCACGAGCGGGCGACCCACCTCGTGCTGGGCCTCGAGCAGGACCTCGGCCCCGACCTTACGGCGCGGGTCGAGGGGTACTACAAGCGGTTCGACGACCTCCTCGTCGGCCGCCTGGAGACCGAGGCGGAGCGGGCGGCGCGGGTGGGGCGCTACGACTTCCCCGAGGCCTTGCGCGAGAGCGTGCCCGCCGCCCCCATCATCCTCAGCGCGCCCACCAACGACGCGGGCGGCGACGCGTGGGGGCTCGACGTCTTCCTGACCCATGGGAATCCCGCCGCGCGGCTCACGGGGTGGGTGTCGTACGCGTGGGGCCGCGCCGAGCGCGAGAGCTACGGCCGCCGCTACGCGTTCGAGTACGACCGGCCCCACGCGTTCAACGCGGTCGGCCGCTACCGGCTGACGAGCCGCTGGGACCTCGCCGCCACGGTGCGCCTCGCCAGCGGCTTCTCGCACACCCCGGCCCTGGGGCTGCGGGCGGCCTCGGTCGAGGACGACCGCGGCCGGCTCGTGCCCGCCACCGATTCGGCCGGCAACCTGCAGTACACCGTCGACTACGGCGGGGTCGAGAACCTGAATTCGGCCCGGTTGCCGTACTACGCGCGCGTCGATTTCCGCGCCACCTACCAGCGCGGCGGCGCCGACGGCGGGTGGTCGCTCTACGTCGAGGTCATCAACCTGCTGGGGCGCGACAACGCCATCACCCTCGAGCCGCGGCTGCGGCACGACCCCGGCGCCGAGCTGCCGCGGCTCTCCGAGGTGCCCTCGCAGGGCTTCCCCCGCGTCCCCACCTTCGGGCTGCGCTTCCGGTTCTAGCCGCGGGCCGCTCCTGAGGGGTGCGGACGCGTCCCCTGCGCCGTCATGCTCCGTTACCCGTCGACGGGCGAACGTCGTTCGGGGCATGATGGTATGAGGCGACCGATTCACGGACAAGGAGAGCACCATCCGCAAGAAGCTGGACTACCGCGTAGAGGGCCTCGACTGCAACGAGGAGGCGACCCTGTTGCGCGATGCCCTCGCGGATCGCGAGGGTGTCCACGAGGTGTCGTTCCACGTCGTCGACGGCCGCATGACCGTCGACGCCGACACGGACGCATTCGGCCCCGAGCAGGTGGCCGGGGCGGTCTCGCGGCTGGGGATGCGGGCCGCGCCGTGGGACGCGACGCCGCGGGTCGAGTCGTGGTGGGAGGCGCATGGCCGCCACGCGCTGGTGGCGGCCAGCGGGCTCGCCCTCGTCGCCGGTCTCTTCCTGCACCTCGCGATGGCGGGGGGCGGCGTGTTCGAGACCCTGCTGGCGCACTCGCACGGGGCGCACGGCGTCGACTGGCTCGTCGTGCTGCTGCTGCTCGTCGGCATCGCCGCGGGGCTGTTGCCCTCGGCGCCGAAGGCGGTGGCGTCGCTGGCCCGCCTGAGGCCCGACATGAACGCGCTGGTGCTGGTGTCGGTCACCGGCGCCCTGTTCCTGGCGGAGTGGGCCGAGGCCGCGGTGCTGGCCTTCCTCTACGGGCTGTCGGGGCTGATCGAGAGCTGGAGCGCGCGGCGGGCGCGCAACGCCATCGGCTCGCTGCTGCGGCTCGCGCCGGCGACGGCGGCGGTGGTGCACGGCGACCACGAGCACCGGACGCCGGTGGACCGTGTCGCGGTGGGGGCGCGCGTCCGGGTGCGGCCGGGCGAGCGCATCCCGTGCGACGGCGTGGTGACCGACGGCAGCTCCTACGTCGATCAGGCGCTGGTCACCGGCGAATCGGTGCCGGCCTGGAAGACGGCCGGCGACGAGGTGTTCGCGGGGACCGTGAACGGCCACGGCATGGTCGAGCTGCGCACCACGCGGGCCGCGTCGGACACGATGCTGGCCCGCATCACCCGCATGGTCGGCGAGAGCCACCACCACCGGGCGCCGACCGAGCGCTTCATCGACCAGTTCGCGCGCTACTACACGCCGCTGATGTTCGCGGTGGCGTTCGCCGTGGGCACGGTCCCGCCGCTGCTGCTCGGCGGCGACTGGGAGCGGTGGTTCTACCAAGCGATGCTCATCCTGCTGATCTCGTGCCCCTGCGGGCTCGTGATCTCGACGCCGGTGACGATTGCCGCGGCCATCGCGTCGGCCACGCGGCACGGCGTGCTGATCAAGGGCGGCTCGCACCTCGAGGAGCTGGGGCGCCTGCGCGCGGTGGCGTTCGACAAGACCGGCATCGTCACCCGCGGCGAGCCGGAGGTGCGCGAGCTGCGACCGGTGAACGGCCGCTCCGAGCAGGAGGCGCTGGCCCGGCTGCTGTCCGTCGAGCTGCGCAGCGAGCACCCCCTGTCGCGCGCCATCGTCCGCCATGCGCGGGGGCGCGGGGTCGAGCCGTCCGATCTGACCGATTTCGCGGCGGTCGAGGGGCGCGGGGCGGAAGCGCGCATCGACGGCCGGCGCTTCTGGGTCGGGAGCGCGCGCTTCGCCCGGGAACAGGCGGCGATCGAGACGTTCGAGCCGCAGCTCGCCGAGATGCAGCGGGCCGACCAGACCGTCGTCGTGTGCGGGGCCGGAGACGACGTCTGGGCGCTCGTTGCGATAGCCGACCCGGTGCGCGCGGAAGCGGCGGCCACCGTGGCGCAGATCCACCGGCAGGGACTCCGGTCGGCCCTGCTCACGGGGGACAATGCCACCACCGCCCGCAGCGTCGGCGCCTGCGTGCAGATCGCCGACGTTCGGGCCGAGCTGCTGCCGGACGGCAAGGCCGAGGCCATCGACGAGATGATCGCGCGCCACGGCCCGACCGCGATGGTCGGCGACGGCATCAACGACAGCCAGGCCCTGCTCCGCGCCTCGGTCGGCGTCGCGATGGGCGGCAACGCCACCGACGTCGCGGCCGAGTCGGCCGACGTCGTGCTGATGCAGGACGACCTGCGGAAGCTCCCGTTCGTGGTGGATCACGCGTGCCGCGCCCGGCGGGTCATCATCGAGAACATCACCGTCGCCCTCGGCGCCAAGGCGGTGTTCCTCGCGTTCATGGCCTTCGGGGCCGCCACCCTGTGGATGGCGGTGGCCGCCGACATGGGCGCGTCGCTGCTCGTCACCTTCAACGGCCTGCGCATGCTGCGGCCGGCCGGCGTGCCGGGCGCGCCGCCGGCGGAGCCGGCGCTGGCCGGCGCCGGGCAGGAAACGTAGATGAGCAGCACCACGGTCGCACCCGCTGACTTGAAAACGACCCTGCCGCAGGTGATCATGGGCGCATCCGGTCACTCGCGACCCTGGGAGGAACAGATGCGCCACGCCACTCTGGCCGTGTCGGCAGCGGTCGTCGCGTTCGGGTTGCTGGCGCCGGTCTCCGCCGGCGCGCAGGACCCGGTCGGGAGCAGCCCGGACGGGGCGGCGGAGCAGGCGTTGCCGCGCATGCCCGACGGCCGGCCCGATCTCCAGGGCTACTGGACGACCCAGACCTTCACGCCGCTCGAGCGGCCCGATCATCTGGCCGACCGGGAGTCGTTCACCGAGGAGGAGTGGGCCTGGCTGCAGGAGACGCTCACGGCCGAGGGCGTCGATCCGTCCGCGCGCGAGATCCTCACCCTGATCGACATCGACGACCGCGAGGAGCTCGAGCGCTACAAGTTCCAGGGCAACCGTACGCGGGACGAGCGCCACCACATCCACTACGACAACGAGATCTGGCTGCGAACGCCGGTCCCCAAGGGGCTGTCGAGTCGGCGGACCTCATTGATCACCTGGCCGCCCAACGGGCGGTTCCCGCCGTTCACGGCGGAGGCCGCGGCGCGGGCGGCGGCCGACGCGGCCGCGCAGGCGCTTCCGAGCGCGTTCGACAGCCACGAGGTCCGGCCCCTGTCGGAGCGCTGCATCGCCTGGTCGCACGAGGGCCCGCCCATGATGCCGCCGTCCTACAACGACATTCACCAGATTCTCCAGACGCCGGACCACGTCGTGGTGTTCTCCGAGATGGCCAACAACCCCCCGCGCATCATCCCGCTCGACGGGCGCCCGCACGTGCCGGCCGCGATTCGGCAGTTTCCCGGCGACTCGCGAGGCCGATGGGAGGGGGACACCCTGGTCGTCGAGACCCGCAACTACGCGGAGCGGAGACGCTTCCGGGGATCGGGCGCCGGCCTCCACGTCGTCGAGCGCTTCACCCGCACCGGCGCCGACCGGATTCGCTACGAGTTCACGGTTTCCGATCCGGCGACGTGGACGAGCGAGTGGAGCGCCGAGATTCCCATGGTCAGGACCGAGGGTCCGCTGTTCGAGTACGGCTGCCACGAGGGCAATCACGACATTCGCCACATCCTCGAGATCCACCGCAACCTGGAACGGCAGGCGGCAGGGGACACGTCGGGGACGGACGATCGGTAGAGCTCGGGGCGCCGCGGAAGTGACACGGGCATCGGACAGGAGGTGCTGGCCTGCCCGACCTGGCTCGGCGGCAAGGGCTGGGAGGCGGGTGCGTACAGTCCGTTCACTGGGGCCCTGGCAGCTCTGCACCAGCCCGCACGAGGGGTGGGCCAGTTCGTCGTCGAGCTCAGGGGCGGGCAGGTGGTGTCCGGGCCGACGGTGGAGGAGGTCTTGACTGACCGTACCGGGGCGCCAGGATCGTCACGGGAGTCGACGTGAGCGAAGCAGTCACCGCGACCCCACGGCGCGAGCCGGCCGAGCGCCGGCGGGCGACCTACCAGGACGTGCTCGATGCCCCCCCTCATCGGGTCGCCGAGGTCGTCGACGGCGTGCTCCACACGAACCCGCGGCCGGCCTTGCGCCACGCGCACGCCAGCTCGTCGCTGGGCTCGAAGATCGGCGGTCCTTTCCACCACGACGCGGGTGGCCCCGGGGGCTGGTGGATCATCGACGAGCCGGAGCTGCATCTGGGCGACGACATCCTCGTGCCGGACCTCGCGGGTTGGCGGCGGGAGCGGATGCCTGTCTTCCCCGACGCGCCGTACGCCACGCTCGCCCCCGACTGGGTGTGCGAAGTTCTCTCGCCTTCGACCCGCAAGCTCGACCTGCACGGTAAGCGCGCCGCCTACGGGCGCGAAAAGGTGGGTCATCTGTGGCTCGTCGACCCCGCCGACCGCACCCTGGAGGCCTTCGAGCTGCGCGAAGGCGAATGGGTGCTGATCGCCACCGCGCAGGACGACGCTTCCATCCGCATCCGCCCCTTCGACGCCGTCACCTTCAGCCTCGGCGATCTCTGGCCGCCGACAGTCGCCCCGGCCGAGTAGGTCGACCTCCTCCGCCCGTTCCTGCCGCGACGACGACGGCCGCCCACCTGCTGCGATCCGCCAGCGTCCCTCGGGCGCGGCGCAACGCGGGGTTTCACTACGGGCCGCCGTCGGTCGGGCGGCACGCGGAACCGCCGGGGGCGCGGGCGGGCCTGTCCATCGTCGACCTCCTGCGCCCGTTCCTGCCGCGGCGGCGACGCCCGCCGACCTACTGCGATCCGCCGCCCTCGGCCGCTTCGCGCGCCTCCATGGCGCGCGCTCCCGAGAGCGAGCTGGCCATCGAGTAGTTGCCCTCGTGGCAGGCGTACTCGTACAGCGGCTCGTCGGTGCGGGCCATCAGCACCTGCGCGGTCCACGGCCGCGTCCAGCTCGTCGGGTCGTCGACCGTGAACTCGTAGATCAGGGTGTCGGCGTCGGCCCGCGTGAAGCGCTCGACCAGGTGCAGGTTGGCGCTCGAGCCCCCCAGCGACGTCTCACCGAGGAAGTTCCGCGTCTCGACCACGAGAGTGTCGCCCTCCCACCGGGCGCGAGAGTCGCCGACCCACTGCCGGAGCCCCTCCGGCAGGTGGGGGCGCCCGTCGAGGGGAACGATGCGCGCGTTGTGCACCATCTCGTTGAGGATGACCACGTGGTCGGCGGTCTGGAAGAGCTGCACGTTGTTGTTGTAGGCGCTCGGCGTCATCGGCGGCCCCGAGTTGAACCCGAGGAGGCAGCGCTCCGAGAAGCCGCGGTCCTCGGGGCCGTGGGCGTGCCGGTTGCGCAGGACGCGGCGCGCCTCGGCCCGCTCCTCGACCACCGGCAGCGCGGGAGGAAGGCGCCCGTCCGGGGGATCGATCACGAGCGACGTCCGCTGCTCGGACAGCGTGTGCCCGTGCTCGAACCAGATGCGCACCGAGTAGCCGAGACGGGCGCCCAGCGGCGCGTCCTCGCGCTCCGACTCGTTGGCCTCGCGCCGCTCCGCGAGCCGCTGCTCCCATGCGGCGGCCTCCTCCGCCGTCAGCGTCGACTGCTCGGCGAGGTCGTCGGGCCGCTCCATCGGCGTCGCGGTCGAGAAGTTCCAGACGCCCTGGAGGTCGGGGTGACCGTCGGCGGTCCTCGTCGCCGGGGCCTGCGCGGCGGCGCCGGCCGGCGACAGCGCGAGCACTGCGGCAGAGAGGACGAGGGCGCCGGCGGATCCCAGCAATCGACGGGGCATGGGCAGCCTCCCGGTCTGTGCGCCGGCCGGAGCCGCCGCAACGACGTTCGCACACTTCACAAACCACCTACCGGTGCGCCGGTCAATCATCGACCACCTCCATTGGACCCTGGAATCCATCAAGCGTACATCACGGCAGCGTGAGTCGCTCGATTCCCGACGATCGGCTTCCCTGCGGCCCCTACGGAAGCAGCTCCGTACGATGGGCGGCGCCGATTCTCTGCATCGAACGTGCCGGCACCCCGGCGGCTTCCGCGAACTCGCGCCAGCGTGACACGGCCCCCTGGACGTCGCGCAGGATCGCGGTGGCCCGGCCGCGCTTCAGGCTGGCGTTCCGGGCGCAAGCCACGAAGTCGTCGACCTCGAAACCGTCGCGCTTTCCGTTCAGAGTCATCTGGTGCGCGCCGGTCCAGCGGCCCTCCGGGTTGTAGCTGTAGGTGACGTCGAACGCGGGCGAGAGCCACCAGCGGCCCGAGCGGTCCATCAGGAAGGCGATGTTCTTGACGTGATCGTCCTGATTGCGGGCGACGATGTTGAAGGCCATGCGCCGGAACTGCTCTTCCGCCGCGTCCTTGCCGAGCCCGAGCCGGTCGATGACGCGCAGGGCCTGTTCGTAGGAATACGCGCCCGGCTGGTTGAAGTCGTAGTGGGCCAGAGCACCCAACGACTGCATGTGGATCTTGCGGCCCGTGTCCGTGCGATCGAAGCGCCTGGTCATGAAGTGGTGGCGGCCGTTCTCATGCAGGACCCGGCATTCGGTCATCTGGATGCCGGCCGCCCGCGCCATGGCGTGATACGCGTATTCAATCAGCCCGTAGCCTTGGGGATCTTCCAGCTCCCTGTCCCTGTTGCCGGCCACGCCGTCGAACTTGAGCAGCCAATGGGAAAAGCCGTCGCCGGCGGTGATCTGGCCGGAGCGAACTTCATCGGTCTGGGGATTCCAGGCGATGACCGCCTTCGCTCGGGCGCCGCCCGCCGAGGTGCCGACCCGCAGGATGTCCTGCAAGGCCTGCTCCCGGCGAGCCGGCGAAAGGGAGCCTTCGAGAGCCGTACGCCTGGTGAGAATGTCGCTGGCGAGCTCGACGAGGGCCGCGACGTCGACGCGCGCAGACCGGTGCGTCGGACCCGTGGCGGGGCGGAACTCGAGGGCGCCCATGCCGCGCGGCCCAACGTAGCAGAGGCGTTCGACGGCGTTGAAGTCGCCCGGGTCGCGTCCCTGTCTGGCGAGCCATGCATCGATGAGCGCATTGCCGAAGCGGTCGGGGAGCGAGTCCGCGAGAAGGCCCGGCAAGCCGTGGAAAGTCTGTCGAGGCAACGCCGGAAACGAGTAGATGTCGTTGGCCAGCGGCATCGTGAGCGGCGCCACCTGCCGGCCGCCGGGAACGAAGGCCGGGTCGTACTCGAAATGGGCCGAATCGCGGTCGTCGTTCCAGCTCACGGCCCCAATCGTTCTTCCCCATAGCCGGACCTTGGCCACGGTCACGGTTCGTCGCCCCACGACCAGTCGGCGGGCGGCTCCGGCTTCCCGGACCGGGAAGAAGCGCGTTGCCGGATCCGGCCACGCATCCGGGCCTGCTGGACCGGGCTGACGGCCGGCTCGGGAACGAGGGCGTCGAGGTTGTCCAGCAGCCCGTGGGCTCTCAGGATTCTGATGAGGTTCGCGGCCTGTGACGAACGCCCCTGCTCGATGCGCTGCACGGTCAGCGTGGAGACGCCCGCCTGCGCGGCCAACGCGGCCTGGGTGAGGTTCCGGTTCAGCCGATGGCGGGCAAGGCGGCGGCCAAGCGCCTGCAAGACTGCGTGATCCGATGCATGAGAGGATGTTTTCATAAAATAGCTATAGTGAGTTTCTGTTCTGATTTCGAGGCTATGATACACCAGAATTGTTGTGTTGTGTACCTGAGTGTAGCCGCAAGTGTTGAGGGGGGAGGAGGAGGCGGTAGCGCGGCCCCAATAACAACATGTCAAAACTGATATTTAAGAAGCCATATTGGCAATAATAGTTTAATTTTGATATTTTATAGGGCGCTAGATGGCAGCAGGACGGATGCCGCCCTGCGGGGGGCGCATCCGGCGCTACAATCAACCTTGCCAAGCTAGGCGAAGGGGCACCCTCGACACCTCGATCGTCCCTCCGGCGCCGTCCAGGGGCGTTCGCTGCGTTATCGTTGAGGAAACGACGGCCGTCGGACGCCGCCAACCCGGGAGAGCTGTCGTGAGCAACGAGTCGTCGACGCTGCCGCGCCTCGCCGCCCTGCTCCTGGCGGGCGTTTCCGGGACCTACGCGGTCGGCTTGATGCTGTCGCAGACCTGGGAGCGCACCAGCTTTGCGTGGACGTTGCTCCCGCTCTGGATCAGCGCGATTCCGCTCGTCTTCCTGCTCGTCGCCCTGACCGTCCTGTTCCAGCGCCTGCGCGACCGCAACGCCTGGGTGATGGCGCTCATGTTCTGCGGCTTCATGAGCCTGTTCGCTCCACAGGCGGCAGGCGGGTCGCCGGTCCTCCCCGGCTTCATGATGGCCTACCGCATGACGCTGCTCATGATGGCCCCGGGGCTGTTCGCCTTCTTCTTCCTCGTGTTTCCCGCCCGTTCGCGGCTCGACGAACGCGCGCCGGGGCTGAAGTGGCTCCTCGTCGGGCTGGGTGCGTTCCTGGTGCTGACCGCCGGTCCGTGGCGGCCGCTCCTCGGTCAGCCGTTCTCGAACAACCTCGCCGGCGAGACGATCCTGCCCGACTCGCTGGCCCTCTGGCGCGCCTATGGGGTGTTCGGGAACGTCTTCCTGGGAATCGCGGTGGGCAGCCTCGCCCTCATCGGGCATGCGGCGGGCGCCGCGTCCCCGGAGGTACGGCGCAAGGCGCGGGTCCTGGCGTGGGGCACGGTCGCGGGAATCGCTCCCGCGCTCCTGGTCGCGGCGGTCGAGGTCGCCGGCCCCGTGCCGAACTGGCTGGGCGCGGTCGCATTGCTCGCGCTGCCGCTGATGCCGCTCTCCTTCGCGTACGCCGTCGTCAGGCACCGCGTGATGGCGGTCCCGGTGCTGGTGCAGCGCGGCGCCCGGTACCTGCTGGTGCAGCGCGGGCTGGCCGTCGCCAGCGTGGGGTCGAGCCTGGTGGTGGCAGTGGTGCTGGCGATGCTCGCCCAGCGGTGGCTGCCGGCGGGGTCCGACGTGGGCCTGCCGGTCGCGGTCGTCGCCGCCGGGCTGCTCGGGGTCGGGGTGGCGCGGGCGGGGGCGCGGGTCGAGCGGCGCATCACCGATCGCATCGACCGGGCCTTCTTCCCGGAACGGTACGAGGCGCGTCGCGCCCTCGAGGAGCTGGCCGATCGGACGCGGACCGCCGAGGACCGGCCGGCCCTCGCGTCGCTGCTCGAGGCCATGCTGCGCTCCGCGTTCCGGCCGGTGTCGCTGGCCGTCTATCTCGAGGACCCGGACGGCCGGCTGGCCGCCGGGGGCCCGCCGGAGGGCCCCGGCGTTCTGGCCCGGGACGCCGCCGCGCTCGCCGCGCTGGCGAGCCGGGCCCGGCCCGCGGTGCTGCCGCCGCCGGGCGTCGACGACGCGGCCGACGAGCTGCACCGCCTGCTCGCGCCCCTGCAGCCGGAGTGCCTGGCCCCGATGGTCGACCGGAACGGACGCCTCGTCGGCGTCGTGGCGCTGGGCGGCCGGCAGTCGGAGGAGCCCTACTCGGGCGAGGACATGCGGCTCCTCACGGTGGTGTCGCTGCAGTCCGCCCTGACCGTTCAGACCATCTGCCTGAGCGAGGAGATGGCGGCCCGCATCGAGGCCGAGCGGCGGGCCGAGCACGAGGTGGAGATCGCCAAGGAGGTGCAGCGGCAGCTGCTGCCCGCGGCGGCCCCCGCCCGGCCGGGGTTCGCGTGCGCGGGGGCGTGCATCCAGGCGAAGTCGGTCGGCGGCGACTACTACGACTTCGTCGAGCTGGGGGGCGAGCGCATCGCCTTCCTGCTCGCCGACGTCTCCGGCAAGGGCATCGCGGCGGCGTTGCTCATGGCCAACCTGCAGGCGACGCTGCGCAGCCAGTACGCGGGCGGGGCCGACGACCCGGCGCGGCTGCTGGAGCGCGCGAACCGCCTCTTCTTCGCCTCGACCCCCGGCAACCGCTACGCGACGCTCTTCCTCGCCGAGTTCGACCGGGCGACCGGCGAGCTGCGCTACGTCAACTGCGGCCACGTGCCGCCGGTGCTCGCCCGAGCCGGCGGCGCCGTCGAGACGCTCGACGCCACCGGCACCGTGATCGGCCTCTTCGAGGACTGGTTCGGCGACTCGGCGGTGACGGCGCTCGAGCCGGGCGACACGCTGGTCGTGTGCAGCGACGGGGTGACCGAGGCGCTCAGCGACGACGAGGAGGAGTACGGGGAGGACCGCTTCCGCGATGCCGTCGCCGCCCGCCGCGGCCTCGCAGTGCCCGAGCTGCTGGCGGCCGTCCAGACCGAGGTTCAGCAGTTCGCCGGCGCCGTCCAGAGCGACGACCTGACGTTGCTGGTCGCGCGCGTCACGGTGCCGTCCGAGGCGGTCGCGGACGGTGGGAACGCGACGGATCCATAGCGGAACCCGGAAGGCGATTCTGCCAGGGAGTTCCACGCGGTCGTCCCGGGAGCGCATCCATTCCGCCGACGGCACCGTGATCGCCTGCAGGAGTCTGCGCCGTAGAATGGTGCGGATCCTGCAGGGTTGGGTGCCAGGCGGAGCCGCAGGCGACGATTGGCGGGCCGGGCCGCCGGACTCGCAGGGCACTGGACCGGCTGGCTCACGAGGCCCCTCACCTGCACGCCGCGCAGCGACCGAAGAAAATCAGCTCGTGGCCGTCGACCTCGAAGCCCTCGGGGGCCAGCTCTTCCACGGCATCAGGACACCGGTGCACGTCGAACGCCTGATGGCATGAGCGACACAGGAAGTGGTGGTGATGCGGGCGCTCGGCCAGCTCGTACCGAAGCCCGCCGCCCGGAAGCTCCACCTCCGCCAACCACCCCTCGCCGGCGAGGGTCTTCACGTTGCGATAGACGGTCGCGAGCCCGAGTGACGGCACGATCCGCTGGCCGTGCTCGAGGACCTCGTCCGGTGTGAGGGGGCGATCGACGCTCGTGAACACGCGGCGGATAGCGTTGCGCTGACGGGTGTCTCGTTGCATTGCAGTGCGCGTGCAGGCCCGACGCTCCGTGACGAAACGACGGCGACCGGGGTCCGGGCGACCTGCCCGGACGACCGGAGGACGATCGTCGTCAGTCTACTCGATCCACGCGCTCCTCGTCGGCGCATATCGAGCACTCGCCGGCCTGGCAGACACGGGCGCTCTGGAACAGAGCGGCCGCGAGGGTCAGGCTGCCGGCGGCCGACGTCACGGTCTCGGGCAGCGGCTCGAGCCAACCCGCGAGGGAGGCCGCCCAGAGCGTGGCCCCCCCTGCGAAGGTGATGACGACGGCCGCGTTCTTGCGGGCCGGGCCGAGGGCGAGCATCGCCGAGCCGAGCAGGACGGTCCCGACCCAGACAGCTCGCTCGACGCCTTCGGAGAGCGCGAGCACGGGCGCCGCCATGACCAGGAAGGGCGTGAGCGCGCAGTGCAGGCCGCACCAGGCCGCGGTGCACGCCGTCAGTCGCGATCCGGAAGCCAGATACGCGCTCGACGGGAAGGTGGCGAGAGAGTTCTTCATGGTGTGGCGCCGATGACGGGAACGCGGCAAGCAGGATGCAAGGGCCGACGGTCATGATAATGGATTCTCATACCTTTGTCACGACGGCCGCCCGCCACCGCGAGTTCACCACGCCACGCCGGAGACCCGCGCCGGCCGGGGAGCCGGGTCGGCTATAGTGGGGTGAACGCAACAAGGGGAGGCCACCGATGACCGCGATGAAGGCACCGGCTCGGAGCTCGTTCGCTGGACGAATGGCGCGCGTCGCGGGAGCGGTGCTCCTGGCGCTGCTCGTCGGCGCCGCGGCCGGCGCCCAGGAGCGGGCGTTCACGCCGGTCACCGACGCCATGCTCCAGGAGCCCGACCCCGCCGACTGGCTGAACTGGCGGCGCACCCTCGACGGCTGGGGCTACAGCCCGTTGGACCAGATCGACCGCGGGAACGTCGGCGAGCTCCAGCTCGTCTGGGGGTGGCCGCTCGCGGCCGGGCTGGTCCAGGCGGCGCCCCTCGTGCACGACGGCATCATGTTCGTCCCCAGCCCCCGCGTCGTGCAGGCGGTGGACGCGGCGACCGGCGACCGCCTCTGGGAGTACCGGCGCAACTTCGAGGCGTCGGACGCGCTCGAGGCGGTGGGGGCGGGCATGCGCACGCGATCCATCGCCATCTACGGCGACAAGATCTACGTCAACACCTCCGACGCCCACATCGTCGCCCTCGACGCGCGGACCGGCGAGGTGGCGTGGGACCACACCGTCGCCGACTTCCGGCTGGGCTACCGCTACACGAGCGGGCCCATCGTGGTGAACGGCCTCATCGTGGCCGGCATGACGGGGTGCCAGAACTACAAGAACGACGTGTGCTTCATCTCCGCCCACGACCCCGAGACGGGCGAGCAGGCGTGGCGCACGTCGACCATCGCGCGCCCCGGCGAGCCCGGCGGCGACACCTGGGGCGACCTCCCCCTGACGTTCCGGGCCGGCGCCGACTCGTGGATCCCCGGCGCCTACGATCCCGAGACGAACCTCACCTACTGGTCGACCTCGCAGGCCAAGCCGTGGGCCCGGGTGTCGCGCAAGACCGACGGCGACGCCCTCTACACGAACAGCGTGCTCGCGCTCGACCCCGCGACGGGCGAGCTGCAGTGGTACTTCCAGTTCGTGCCGGGCGAGACCCACGACCTCGACGACGTGTTCGAGAGCGTGCTCATCGACCACCGGGGCCGGAGGTCGCTGTTCAAGATGGGCAAGCACGGCATCCTGTGGGAGCTCGACCGCGCCACCGGCGCGTTCACGGCGGCCCACGACCTCGGCTACCAGAACGTGCTCGACGTCGACCCCGCGACGGGCGAGGTGACCTACCGGCCCGACATGATCCCCGTCGCCGGAGTCGAGCTCGACTTCTGCCCCGACTTCGGCGGCGTCCGCAACTGGCGGGCGAGCGCCTACCACCCCGGGACGCAGCTTCTCTACATCCCCATCCACCCGACCTGCGTGCGGGGCATGTTCACCGAGCTGGAGCAGGTCGAGGGCAACGACTACTACGCCGACCGGGGGTGGTTCTCGCGGGGCAGCCGGGTGCACCCCGACAGCGGCGAGCACGCCGGCCACCTCATCGCCATGGACATCGACACCGGCGAGATCCGCTGGCGCCACTCGACGGCCACGCGGCCGGGGTCGGCGGCCCTGACCACCGCGGGCGGGCTGGTCGTGTCGTCCGACACCGACCGCAACCTGTTCGTCCACGACGTCGAGACCGGCGAGGTCCTGTTCCACACCCGCCTGCCCGGCTCGGTGCAGGGCTTCCCGATCACCTACGCGGTCGACGGCCGGCAGTACCTGGCGGCGCCGGTGGGCGGCGGCCGGACCAACGCGGTGTATGTGTTCGGGCTGCCCGAGTGACTACGCACTGCTGGTAGGGTATGTACGGTCCAGGTCGGAGGAGGATGTGGTCATGAACCGGCTCGCGAAAACGCTCGTGGTCGCTCTCGTCGCGACGGTCGGCGCGTCCGGCCTGCTTGCGGAACGGGTCCGGGCGCAAGGTGCCGAGGGCAGCCCGCTGCTGCGGGCCATGGAGGAGGAGCTGCAGCGCTCGATGAACGAGCTGGGCGAGAAGGGCGACCCGCCTCCCTACTTCATGAGCTACTCGGTCACCGAGACCGAGAGGACGACGCTCGCCTCGTCGTACGGGGCGTTGCGGTCGAGCTCGTCGGGGCGGTCGCGGTTCCTCGACGTCGAGGTGCGGGTCGGCGACTACCAGCTCGACAACACCCGCGAGGTTCGCGGAGGGCTGCCCTTCGGGCAACTGCCCGACTTCAGCGGGCCGGTGGCCATGCCGCTGGAAGACGACGTCGAAGCGATCAAGAGCATTCTCTGGCTGCACACCGATCGAGAGTACAAGGCCGCCGCGGATCAGCTCGTCCAGGTCAGGACCAACCAGGCGGTGACGGCCGACGGGGAGGACGCCTCGGCCGACTTCTCCAGGGAGTCGCCCGAGGTGGCCGTCGGGCCGCTGGCCTCCGTCGCCGTCGACGTGGAGCCCTGGGGAGAGCGGCTGAGGGAGTACTCGGCCCTGCTCGATTCGCACCCGGCCATCCACGAGTCGAACGCCACGCTGACGGCCGTCGCCACCAACAACTACCTGGTCAACAGCGAGGGCACCAGGGTCCAGCACGGCACGGTCCACGTGCGCGTCAGCCTGTATGCCGCGACCAGCGCGGACGACGGCATGGAGCTGTATCGATACGAGTCGTTCGATGCCCACTCGCCCGATGGTCTCGCGGGAGACGACGACATCCGTCGGGCCATCGACCGGATGGCGGCCGATCTGCTCGCCCTCCGTGAAGCGCCGGCGATGGAGCCCTACGCCGGGCCCGCGATTCTCTCGGGCCCGGCCGCCAGCGTCTTCTTCCACGAGATCTTCGGCCATCGCATCGAAGGGCACCGGCAGAAGAGCGAGCGCGAAGGACAGACGTTCACCCGGATGATCGGCGAGCGGGTCCTGCCGGAGTTCGTCTCGGTCTACAGCGACCCGACCCGGGAACGCGCCGGCGGCACCGACCTCGTGGGTCACTACCACATCGACGACGAGGGCGTGAGGGCGCGCCGCGTGGCGGTGGTGGAGAACGGCGTGCTGCGGAACTTCCTCATGTCGCGGTCGCCCGTCGAGGGCTTCGAGCGATCGAACGGGCACGGGAGGAGGCAGCCGGGGTTCGCCCCGGTCGGGCGGCAGAGCAACCTGATTGTCGAGTCCTCGCAGCCCGTGCCGGACGCCGAGCTGCGCGGGCTGCTGATCGAGGAGATCGAGCGCCAAGGGAAGGAGTTCGGCCTGCTGTTCACCGAGATTGCCGGCGGCTTCACGTTCACCGGGCGTGGAGCGCCGCAGGTGTTCCAGGTGACGCCGATCATGGTCTACCGCGTGTACGCCGACGGCCGGCCCGACGAGCTGGTCCGCGGCGTGGACCTGATCGGCACGCCCCTGGTGTCGTTCAGCGAGATCATCGCCACCGGCACCGAGAGAAGCGTCTTCAACGGCTTCTGCGGCGCCGAATCGGGGATGGTACCGGTCTCGGGCGTCGCCCCCGCCATTCTCACGGCGCAGATCGAGGTCCAGAAGAAGCCGAACGCCGCCGACAGGCCGCCCGTGCTGCCTCGGCCGGAAGGGGAGGGCAGGTGATGAGGGGTTCAGGCGTGCGGTCGGCCCGCGGCGGCGCGTGTTCCCTGTTGCTCTTCCTCCTCGTATGCGCCGGCCCCGCGGCGAGCGAGCCGCAAACGGCGGAAGAGCAGCCGGGCGGCGACGCGCGGCAACCCGACGTCCTGCTGCGCGCGATGCAAGATGAGCTCTCGCGTTCCACCGCCGCCTGCAGTTGGAGGAGCTGGAGCGCCGTACTTCATCGAGTACGCCGTCGTGGACACGGAGTCGACGGTGCTCGAGGCGACGTTCGGCGCGAGCGTGCGCAACGAGAGGTCGCGCCGGCGGTCGCTGCGCGTCGACGTCCGCGTCGGCAGCCACGAGCTCGACAACAGCGAGTTCGTCGGCATGCGGTCGCTGTTCTCCACGAGGAGCTTTCCCCGGGAGCTCGTGCGGGAGGGCGACTACGACGCCCTGCGCCACGATCTCTGGCTGGCTACCGATGCCGCCTACAAGGAGGCGCTGGAGCAGCTCGCGCAGAAACGGGCCTTCCTCCAGAACCGCGTGCAGGAGGAACGGACGCCGGACTTCTCCGTCGAGGGGGCCTCCGTGCTGATCGAGCCTCCCGCGGAGCCCGCGTTCGATGAAGGCGTCTGGCGGGAGACGGTGCGGAGGTTGTCCGGCGTGTTCAGGGAGTATCCGGCGATCGACGAATCGAGCGTGACGCTGCGCGTCGAGAGCACCGACAAGTACCTCGTCAACAGCGACGGCAGCATGGTCCGCCAGCCCGCGCCGCTGGCCGTGCTCCACGCGCGTGCGGCCACGCGGGCGCCGGACGGGATGCGGCTGAAACACTTCGTCCCGTTCTACGCGCGCGCGGTCGGAGACATGCCGGCGGAAGCGGAGATCGAAGCCGCGGTCAGGAGCATGGCCGGCGAGTTGACGGCCCTCGCCGCGGCGCCCGTCCTCGACGACTACATCGGTCCGGTCCTGGTCTCGGGGCAGGCCTCGTCCGAGCTGTTCGGGCAGGTCCTCGGCGCCCAACTGTCCGGCCATCGACCGCCGCTGCTCGAGGACCAGCGCATGGCCGCGATGATGCCGTCCAGCGATCTCGCCAACCGGTTGAATCGCCGGGTGCTGCCGGCGTCGTTCGACGTCGTCGACGACCCGACCCGGGAGGCCTTCGCGGGCGAATCGCTCATGGGGGGGTACGCCGTCGACGATCAGGGCGTGCAAGCCCGGCCGGTGACGCTGGTCGAGGGCGGCGTCCTGCGGACGCTGCTGATGTCTCGCCGGCCGCGCGCGGGAATCCCCCAATCGAACGGCCATGGACGCGCCGGGGCATTCGGCCCGGCCACGGCCCAGCCCGGCAACCTCTTCGTCCGGGCCGAGGGCGGGCTGAGCGCGGAGGCGCTGAAGGACGAGCTGATCGGCATGGCCAGCGACTTCGGGCTCGACTACGGCCTTCTCGTCACCGTGCTCGACGACCCGTCCATCACCGGGACCGACCCCATCAGCCCGTCGAGCATCTTCATGATGATGCAGGGCGGACCCTCTCAGTTCCGGCTCACGAGCCCCATCCTCGCGTACAAGGTCTACGTCGAGGACGGCCGGGAAGAGCTGGTGCGGGGTCTCGGGTTTCGCGACGTGTCGGTCCGGAGCCTGCGGGACATCGTGGCGAGCGGTGAGGACGAGTACGTCAACAACCGCCTTCTGGAGCCGGGCGGCGGCGGGTTGCCCGGCGCTTTCCGCATCGTCATCCGCCTGGGCCCCGGCGGGCCCGGCGGCCTGGGCATCCCGGCCGCCGTCGTCGCGCCGCCGGTCCTGTTCGAGGAGCTCGAGCTCGAGCGCACGGGCGGGACGCAGCAGACCCCCATCCTCATGGAGCATCCGTACTTCGGCCGGGAACGGCAGTGACGTTCCCCCTGGCAGGGTTGGTTGGGCGCCCAGCGGAGGCCGCAGCGCGACCTTGCGATCGCGTTCGGCGACGATTGGCGGGCTAGACTCGTTCGCGGGGAAATCACCCGCCCGGAACCGGTATCGAGCGTCATGATCCCTCGCGTCTCCTACACGGGGGCGGCCTGGGCCGCCCTCGTCTTCACGCTGTTCGTGGTCCTGTGGGGCGGCTTCGTCAGCGCCAGCGGCGCCGGCGACGGTTGCGGCGACGACTGGCCGCTGTGCGGCGAGCTGCTCTCGCCGTCGGCGGGGGCTACCGCGGCCGACACCGCCGACACGCTGGTCGAGTTCACCCACCGGGCGACCAGCGGGCTCGCCCTGCTCGCCGTCGCGGGCCTCGCCGTCTGGTCGCGCCGCCGGTTCCCCCCCGGCCACCGCGCGCGCTGGTGGGCCGCCCTGTCCCTCACGTTCATGGTCGTCGAGTCGCTCATCGGGGCCGCCCTCGTCCTCTTCCAGTGGGTCGACATGAACGTCTCGCTGGCCCGTGCCCTGGTGCAGCCGGTCCACCTCGCCAACACCTATCTCCTCATGGGCGCACTGGCGTGCGCGGCCTGGTGGTCCGGCCCCCGGCGGCCGGTCGCTGCCCTCGACCCCGGCCGCCCCGACCGGCTGGTGGCCGCCGCCCTCGGCGGGCTCATCGTGGTCAGCGCCTTCGGCACCGCCGCGTCCCTCGCCTCGACGGTCTTTCCGTCCGAGTCGTTCCTCGACGGCGTCCGCAGCGACTTCGCGGGCGGCGCCCACTACCTGATCCGGCTCCGGGTCTGGCACCCCGTCGCGGTCGTCGCCTTCGGCGCCTATCTCGTGTGGCTGGGTCGGCAGCTCGCGGCGCGGCCGGCCGGCCTGCCGGCGCCGTTTCTGCCGGTAGCGGCGATCTTCGCGGCCGAGCTGGCCGTCGGGGTTCTGGACGCGGTGCTGCTGGCCCCGATCGGCCTCCAGATGGCCCACCTGTTCCTGGCCCACGCGCTCTGGCTCGGCCTGATGGCTCTCTGGCTCCACCTACGCTCCGAGCCGGCCACGAGCGTGCGGCGCGCGGAGGCGACCATCGAGGCGTTGCGTCAGCAGTTGTCTACCGGAGGACGGCGATTCACCAGGGACGAGATGAACGCGCGTTGAGGATCTCGTGGACACCTGAGCGTCTCGCGTCCGCCCGGCCGCGGCGCCCCTACAGGAAGCCCACCAGCGACCCCAGCGAGACCATCAGGATCGTGATCAGCACCACCCAGACCGCCGAGAGCAGCGTGCCCGGGGCGAGCATGTCGAGCATGCGGTAGTAGCCCTTGGTGTAGGTGACCAGGGGCACCGCGTCGAGGGGCAGCAGGAACGCGCACGAGGCGGTGAACGCCACCGGCAGCGCGTAGAGGGCGGGGTTCTGCCCGGTCGACAGGGCGAGGAGGGCGAGGGGGGGAATCAGCACCGTGTTGATCACGGGGCCGATGGGCAGCGCGAGGTGAATGACGACGGTGAACGCGCTCACCAGGGCGACGATGCCCAGGGCGCTCCAGTCCTCGAGGCCGCCGAGGGAGCCGTCGACGAGCCACTGCGCGAGGCCCGTCTCGACCGAAGCCGCGCCCAGGGCGGTGACGCCGCCCACCATCAGCAGCGCCTCCCAGCCGATGCCGCCCTCGACCTCCTTCCAGGTGAAGATGCGCATGCCGGGGAGGAACATGACGACGGCCCCGAGGATGCTCACCATCACCACGTTCAGGGCCGGGAACCAGGTGCTCAGGATCCACAGCACGATCATGGTGCCGAGGACGACGAGGACCCGCCACTCGCGGCCGCTCACGGGGCCGAGGGCGGACCGTTCGGACGCGACGTCGCCGACGGCGGTGACGTGGTCCATCTCGGGCGGGTAGAAGCGCAGCAGGATGACGGTGGCGACCGGCAGCAGCACCACGACCATCGGGACCCCGATGACCATCCAGTCGAGGAAGCGCACGGTGACGTCGCCGTACTCCTGGATGAAGAAGATGCCGAGGATGTTGATGGAGCTGCCGGCCGGCGTCGCCACGCCGCCGATGAGGGCCGCGAAGGGGACGCCGATCATCACGACCTTCGCGAACGACGACCGGCCCGGGGTCAGCCCCATCTTGTCGAAGAGGCCGACGGCGAGGGCCATGAAGATGGCGGTCGCGGGCACGTCGGACATGATGGTCGACACGAGGCACGTGCCCACCATGAACACCCACACGACGCGGCGGCTGTCGGTGCCCGCCTTCGAGAGCAGCCACAGCGAGAAGCGCCGGTCGAGCCCCGAGCTGATGAACGCCTGGGCGACGACGAACATCGCGAGGACGAAGAAGAAGACGGGGCTGATGAAGGTGGTGAACGCGGTGGGCAGGTCGGCCACCCCGAAGATGGGCAGCAACACCACCGCGAGCAGGGCCGTCATGCCGACCGGCAGGGCCTCGGTCACCCAGAGCACGAGCACCACCACGAAGATGGCGGCCATCCGCTGGCCCTCGGGCGGCAGCGCCTCCGGCCCGGGCAGGCTCAGCAGCACGAGGGCGAGCACCGCCGCCGCGGCCACCCCGGCCATGGCCTGGGTCGTGGGGGCGGGGGGCTCGTTGGCGGTCGGGGCGGATGCCTGCATCGGATCTCCTCGGGCGCGGTCCGTCGAGGGGCGGCCGGCGGGCCGTGGGGCGGACCGGGAGCGCCGCGCCAGTGTGTCACAATGGCCGCTCCGACTCCACTGGTCGACAGGACATGGTCACCCAACGTCCCGGTCCAGGCGCCGCCGCCGCCGAGAACGTCCTCGGCGGCGACCCGCGGCCCGTCTTCTTCGCCGTGGACCGGCCCGACGCGCTCGGGCTGGGCGGGCCGCCGCCCGGCGACGGCGAGACGGTCCGGGTCTGGGCGCGGTCGCTGTCGGGCATGCAGAAGGAGGCCGTCGTCCGCTCCACCGCCGGCGGGTCGTGGCGGCTCGCCAGCGACGAGGGGCCGTACCTCGACGGCTTCGACACCGCGCCCTGCCCGCTCGGGTTCATGACCGTGGGCATGGTGTCGTCCTGGATGAACGCGGTGCTCGACGCGGCGCGGGGGCGCGGCGTGACCGTCCGCGATCTCGTTCTGGTGCAGGACAACCGCTACACCATGGAGGGCTCGGCCCTGAACGGCACGATGACCGGCGGCGCCCTGCCGGTGGAGCTCGACGTGCGCATCGACGCCGACGCCGGCGATGAAGCGGTGCGCGAGCTGGTGGCCGCGGCGGTCCGCGGAGCCTCCGTCCACGACGTGCTGCGCCGGTCGCACGTGTCGCGGTTCACCCTGGCCGTGAACGGCGCCGAGGCGCAGTTGGGCCGGGCCGCGCGGCTGGCCGGCGGGCGCGCGGCCGACCCGGCCGCGGCGTTCTCAGGGATCGCGCCGGCCGACCCCGCCGGGGTGCCGGTCGTGCGTCTCGAAGCGGTGAAGCCGGTGGCCGGCGTGGCCGGCGGCGCCGGCACGAGCCTGCGGGCCGAGCAGCGCCGGCAGCTCCACCTGCGGGCCGTCTGCCGGCGGCGCCCCGACGGCGTGAAGGAGATAGAGCAGCAGCTCCACAGCCCCCTGGGGTCGACGTTCCGGTTCCTGTCGGACGAGCCGCCGGCGCAGGGCGGCAGAGGCGCCGCGCCCTCGGCCGCCAGCTACATGGCGGCCGGGGTCGCCTTCTGCTTCATGACCCAGCTCGGGCGCTACGCCGCCATCCTCGGGAAGGACCTGCACGGCTACCGCATCGTGCAGGACACCCGCTTTCCCGGCCGCGGCGCACTGGGTGACGTAACATCGACGGTCGACGCGGCGCCTGCCGATCGCGGGACGGCGCCGGGCGTCGGCGCAGCGCCCGGCCGCGCCGGTGCGGCTCCTTCCGGCGCCGCGGGCGCGGTCGAGACCCACGTCTACCTGGACACTCGCGAGGGGGGGGATTTCGCGCGCCGGTGCCTGGACATGGGCGAGCAGACGTGCTTTCTGCACGCGCTCTACCGGACGCCCCTCGAGCCTGTCGTCACCACGACCCGGGTGTGAGGGGGACGGAGAAGCGGGGGCAGCCGGCCGAGCCGCCACCCTGTGCCCTTTGCCCCCGCCCGCGCCCCCCGTTCGGACCATGCGGCCGTAGTAGCATGACGGAAGCGACTCCCGGCGGGCGACTCGCCCGTCGGCGCCAGCCGACGCCGTCGACCCCCGGCGGAGTCACGGAAGCAGGTTGGCGCGCATGACCGAGACGATGTCGGGAGGGGCAGGGATGTCGATGCCGGACCGGGCGCCGGTGGATCGCGCGGCCCCGGGCTCGTCCTCCGGCCGGTTCGCGGGTACCGGTCCCGATGCACCGGTGCGAGTCGAAGTGGCGATGCCGCGCGGCCTGTTCGAACGCTTGACCGACCGCGACGAGGCGCCGACTTGCCGCTACGAGACGGCGACGGGGCGCGCCGAGTTCGTGGCGGAGCCGACGTTCGCGCACGAGTCGCGGGCCGCTGTCGCCGGCGAGCTGTTCACGCGGATCGCGGTCGAGTTGGAGGCGGCCGGGTCGCCGATCGAGATGCAGGCCTCGCGGGCGACGCGGTTGCTGAGCGACGACGGCGCGTTCGAGCCCGACGAAGGGCTGTTCATCGGCTCGGAGAGGATTGCCGCCGCGGAACGGGCCGGGGGTTGGCTGGACGTCCGCCGCGGCCATCCGGCGCCGGATCTGGTGGTCGAGATCGACCGCAGCACCCAATCGAGCGGCAAGCTCGCGCCCTACTTCCGGATGGGTGTGCGCGAGGCGTGGACCTGGAGCCGTCGCGACGGCGCCGCAATCTGGATTCCCGGCGAGGAGGCGTCGGCAGCGGTCGGGCGAGCCGCGGCGAGCCGCGTGCTGCCTGGCGCGACCCGCGACGCGCTGGACGAGCTGTTCGGGTTGCCGTCCAGGTCTGCCCGCATGCCCGCGATGCGGCAGCTCGCCGGTCGCGTCGCGATCGAGCTGGCCGGTCGAGACAACGGGGTGCGCGCCTGAGGCGCCAGCGGCGGTGGATCTGCCCGCATGCCCGCGATGCGGCAGCTCGCCAGGCGCCCGGTACAACAACCCTTCGACCGGGTCCGAGCCGGCGGGTCGCGCCGGGCCCCTAGGTCGCGTTCGGCGGCGCCGGCTTCGAGGCCGCCAGGGTAAACGCATGCCGCCGTATTCCGAGCGGGGCGGCATCCCCGAGGAGACGCCGCCCCGTTGCCTTCCCTCCGAAGACGGCCGCCCGCCGGCGCCCGCCGCCCTGCGGTCGGGTACGGCGGCCGATCTTCAGGCGCCGGTCCGTGACGCCGGCGCCCGCTCCCGCCTCAGTCGCCGCTCGTCGGCCACACCACGCCCTGGTTCATCGTGGTGACCTCGCCCATGCCCTTGTAGACGAACTTCTGCACCCGCTTGCCCTCGTAGGTCTCGGTCGTGTAGATGTTGCCGGCCGAGTCCACCGCGATGCTGTGGGCCCCGAAGAACTGCCCGGGCTGGCGCCCGCCGTCCCCGAAGCTCGTCAGGTGCTCGAGGTTCTCGCGGTCGATGATGTGGATGCGCTGGTTCACGCCGTCGGCCAGGTATATGTAGGTCTGGTCCTCGTCGTGCGAGAAGTCGAGGTCCCAGGCCGCGCCGGAGCCCGTGGTGTTGGGCATCACCAGCATCTCGTCGACGTAGGTGCCGTCCTTCTGGAACACCTGGATGCGGTCGTGGGCGCGGTCGCACACGTAGATCAGCCCGCTGCTCGACACCTCGGCGCAATGCACCGGGCTCATGAACTGCTGCAGGTTGGGGCCGCCGGGCACGTAGCGCTCGTCGTGGCTGTCGTCGGGCTCGTTGCCGTACGCGCCCCAGAAGCGCTTGACGTCGCCGGTGTCGGCGTCCACCACCGCCACCCGCTTGTTGCCGTAGCCGTCGGCGAAGTAGATCTCGTTGGCGTCGCCGTCGACCGAGATCTTGGCGATGCGGCCGAAGCTGTCGAGGCTCAGGCTGTCGGGGGCGCGCCCCGCCACCCCGACCTGCAGCAGGAACTGCCCGTCACTCGTGAACTTCAGGGCGTGCGAGTCGCCGCCCCCGTTGCCCCCGACCCAGACGTTGTCCATGTGGTCGACGGTGATGCCGTGGTTCGACGACGGCCAGTCGTAGCCCTCGCCGGGGCCGCCCCAGTGGCCTACGAGGTTCCCGTCGGTGTCGAACTCGAGCACCGGCGGGGCCGGGGCGCAGCAGTCGTCGGCGAACGGCGGGTCCGAGATGGCGGGAATCTCGTTGCGGGCGAGGGTCGAGGCGCGGTGCACGATCCACACGTGGTCCTCGGCGTCGACGTCGACCCCGATGGTCGAGCCGAGCAGCCAGTGGTTGGGCAGCGGCTGCGGCCAGAGCGGATCGACCTCGAACATGGGCGCCTCTTTCCCCTGGCCCTGGACCGGGGTCCCGAGGTTGCCCATGCTGCCCCAGGCGACCGCCAGCCCCACCACGGCGACCGCCGCCAGCGGGACGATTCTCTTCGGAATCGACATCTGCATCCTCCCCGTCGGGCGCCGTCGCCCGATGTGCGCGGTCCGCGCCGCGCGTCGTCCGGCTCGTGTCCGGACGGTGATTATACGCCCACTGCGGTCCGGTTGGCGGGCTCCTGCGCCACTCCCCGGTGGGGCGCTGGCGACATTGCCCGACCGTGCCGTGGTCCGGTTGGCGGGCTCCTGCGCCACTCCCCGGTGGGGCGCTGGCGACATTGCCCGACCGTGCCGTGAGGCGCGTCAACGGAATCCACGACGGCCCCGCGCCGGGGCCGCCGGCTCCAGGTGGCTCACCGCGCGCCCGGTCAGAACGTCGCGATCGGATTCAGCGGCGAGCCCATGCCCTGCTCGATGCGGAGCGGCGCCGCCGTGAACAGGAACTCGTAGCGGTTCAGCCGCCGCGCCTCCTCGGCGAGCCGCTCGAAGTCGAGGTTGTCGAAGATGGCCACGCCGAGGGCCACCAGGGCGAGCCGGTGCAGGGGCAGGCCGACGCTCTCGGGAAACCCGTGGGGCGACACGTCGTTGAACATGTCGTGCCCGATGAACGACACCCCGCGCTCCTTGAGGAAGTAGGCGACGTCGGCCTGGTAGCCGGCGACCCCCTCCGACGTGGGCCACGGGCCGAGCGCCGCCCGCCGCTTCCAGCGCCCGGTATAGAGCAGGATGACGTCGCCCTCGGAGACCCGCACGCCCTGAATCTCCTCGAGCTTCTCGAGGTCGGCCCAGGTGACGGCCTCGCCCGGCTCGAGCCAGCCCTCGGGCGTGGCCCGCCCCGGCAGCAGGGTGGCGTCGAACAGGATGCCGCGGGTCATGATGCCGTCCCGCAGCTCGTGGATGCTGCCCTGGGGGCAGCCGCCGGCGGTCTCGATCTGCTCCGGCTCACGCCGTTGTAGCCACGGCCCTCGAACATCACGTGACAGGCGACCGAGTCGAGGTGGCTGTGGATGGCGCCGTGATACGTGTCGCTGTACTGGTATCGATCCGAGGCGCCGGTGTCGCTGACCCGCATCACCTGCCGGTCGAGGTACGTGCCGCCGTCGACCGCGGGTTCCTGGAGCACGTCATGGGCGAGCGAGATGCTGATGCCCTCGGTGACCAGCGCCGCCGCCGCCCTGCGCTTCTCGGGGGTGATGAAGTTCGCGGCCCCGAGGCCGTCGTCGGGGCCCCAGCGGCCCCAGTTCGAGAGCTCCTCCATCGCCCGCAGGAAGTCGGCCTCGGTGGTCAGGGTGGGCCGGTCCTGGGCGGCCGACGGCAGGGCCACTGCAGCGGCGAGGGCCGCGGCCGGCACCGCTCGCGCGACGAGACGTCGCATGGTCGATGTCTTCATCGTTGTGCTCCTCGGGGAGGCCGGACTTCTGGTACGATCACCGGCTTGATGCTGCTGTCACCTTACCGCATGTCCGAGGCCGGGAATCGGCGGATGCGGGCCCATCACGCCTTTTTCCTCTCTCTTGCCCTTGCGTGCTCCCTGGTGCTCGGCGCCTGCGGCGGCGGCCCCCCGCCGGCCGGCGGGGGAGCGGCGGAGCGTGTCCGGCCGGCCGCGGCGCCGCCGGCCGCCGAATCGGCGCGCGCCGCGGCGTCGCCGCCGGCCGCGGCCGAGGCGGGTGCGCCCGCGGCCGCGGGCGGTCTCGCCGAGGTCGTTGGCCAGGCCCCGCCCGCGACCGGGATGCTCGTCTCCATCGTGATCCTCGACCCCCACGAGGAGATCGACGTGCCCGTGCCCGACGAGACCCCGATCATGGACCAGATCGGCCGGCAGTTCGTGCCCGGGTTCATCCTCGTGCGGGCCGGCCAGACCATCGACTTCACCAACAGCGAGGACGAGCTGCACACGGTGCACGTGAAGGACAGCCACGGCGAGTCGATCTTCAACATCGCCACCATGATGGGGACGACCTACCAGCACACGTTCGAGGTGGGCGACCGGTACTCGGTGATCTGCAACACCCACACCGAGATGTTCGCCGACATCCTCGTCGTCGACACCCCCTACGCCGTCGTCGCCGACCGGGACGGCCGCTTCGCCCTGCCCGACGTCGTCCCCGGCCGCTACACGGCGACCGTCATCCAGGGCGGCGACCGCAGCGAGCAGGAGATCGAGATCGCGGCGGGGCCGAACGAGATCGACCTGACCGGCGCCTGAGCGGTCGGCCCGGATTCCGGCCGCTTTGCCCCTTGGGTCGGCTGATTCCGGCAGTCACACGGCGGCGTGCTCGAACGCCACCACGTTGCGGGATTCGCGGCTGAACTCCACGCCGACCAGGTGGACGCGCGCGCCCGGCGCGCGGTACTTTTCCGCGTATCCCCGGTCCACGAGCTGCGCCATCGCGGCCCCCTCGCCGGCCTGCTCCACTACCTTGAGCTCGAACACGTACACCCGGCCCTCGAAGCGCACCGCCATATCCAGCCGGCCCCGGCTCGTGCTCTCCTCCACGACGACGTCGAGGCCGAGGGCCGCGAAGTACGAATAGAACACGCTGGCGTAGAACCCCTCGTAGTCGGCGATGTCGTTGTTCGTGTACCACTGGTGCGGAATGCTCGCGTAGAACGCGTGGAACAGTTCGCGCAACCCCTCGACGTCGTCCGCCTCGAGCAGGTCGTAGAGCCGCGCGCTGTGCGCCGACCGACGCGAGGGGTCGCCGACCAGGCGGTCGAGCAGGCTGCGGTTCAGGCCCTGGCGCACCTCCCGGTTCGGATAGCCGAGGCGGTAGAACGTCTCGCCGGCGCGGGGCTCCTCCCGCAGGATCGTCAGGTAGCCGGTCTGGAACAGCAGGGCCTCCGGGGCGATGGCGTCCACGTCGAAGGCGGACAGCAGTTCGCCGCTCGGCAGCATCCCGTCGAGGTCCACCGAGCGCACGCGCCGCCGGAACAGCGTGTCCACCAGGAACGTCGGCGAGCCCGTCTCGAACCAGTGCGCCCGGAACTTGCGGCTGCGGAACAGCAGCAGGATGTCGAACGGGTTGTAGACCCTCTCGCCGCCGAGCCACGAGTAGCCGTTGTACCACTCCCGGATCGCCGCACGGTCGAGGCCCGGCAGCTCGGGCGCGAACACCGCGTCGAGGTCCGCTTCCGTGTACCCGCAGATGCCCGAGAACTCCGGGTCGAGCGTGATATCGGTGAGGTTGTTCAGGCCGGAGAACAGACTCACCTTCGAGAACTTGCTGACGCCTGTGATGAAGCTGAAGCGGATGTGCGCGTCGGCGAACTTCAGCGTCGAGTACAGGCCGCGCAGGTAGTCGCGGTTGGCCCGCGCGAGGTCCGCATCCCCCAGCGCGTCGAGGATCGGCTTGTCGTACTCGTCCACCAGCACCACGACGCGCTGCCCGGTGCGCCGGCGCAGCTCCCTTATCAGTTGCCGGAGGCGGATCGACGCCGTGCGCCCGGCGAGCCCGATCCCGCTGTCCGCGGCGACCACGTCAAGCTGGTCCGCGACCTCCGCGTGGAGATCGTCGACGCTTGCGAAGCTGCCCGAGGAGAAGTCCAGCCGCACCACCGGATGGCGCGCCGACCAGTCCCACGGCTCGTGGATGGCGAGGCCCTGGAACAGCTCCTCCCCGCCCTCGAACAGCTCCTTCACCGTATCCAGGAACAGGCTCTTGCCGAAACGCCTCGGGCGCGACAGGAAGTAGTGCTTGCCGCCGTCGAGCAGGTTCTCGATGTGGCGCGTCTTGTCCACGTAGTAGCAGCCGTCCTCCCGCACCTCGCGGAAGGTCTGGATGCCGATGGGAAGCTTGCGCCGATCCATGGCCGCATGCTAGCAGACCGGCGCGAGTCTGCCCGGGGAGGCGCGGACAGGCTCGCGCACGCCATCGACTTCACCACAGCGAGGACGAGCTGCACACGGTGCACGTGAAGGACAGCCGTGCTCATTCTGCCTGGAGCGCGCGCAGGAGGTTCGTACGCGTGGCGCGCCACGCCGGACAGGCGCCGGCCGCCGCGGTGGTGGTCAGCAGCGTGAGGGCGGCCGCCGCCAACGTGGCGGGGTCGTGGGGCGACACGCCGTGGAGCAACGCGGCCAGGACGCGGGCCGCCCCCAGGGCGACGACCAGGCCGAGCACGACGCCGACCACGACCGGCGCCAGGGTCTGTCGCAGGACCAGCCGCACGATGGCCGTCCGCGAGCTGCCGAGCGCCATTCGCACGCTCAGCTCTCGCAGCCGAAGCCTGACGGACAGCGCCACCGTTCCATACAGTCCGAGCACGACCAGGCCCAGCGCGAGAACGCCGGTTCCGCCAAGGACCGTCGCGGCATACCGGGGCAACAGGAGGACGCCGCCGATGCGCGCGGCGAGCGGTTGCACGTCGTACACGGGCACCGCCGGATCGACGGCGCGCATCGCGTCGACGAGAGGCACCATCCGCGGCGGACCGGCGGGTGACGGTCGCATGACCAGCGCCGGGGCCTGCCAACCCGACGGGTCCTGCAGGATGGACGTGAACACCATGGGTCGCGCGACGTCCCCGAGCGTGCGGTTCTTGAAGTCGCCCACGACGCCCACGACCTCCACCGTCCGAATCCCGGAAAGCCCACCCCGACGTGCCGACCGACGGCCTGTCGCCGGTCGGGCCAGAAGCGGCGGACGAACGCCTCGTTCACGAGTGCGACCTCGACCGCGCCCGAGCGGTCCGACGCGTCGAACTCGCGTCCTTCGATCACCGGCACTCGAAGCGCGCTGAAGGCGCCGGGACCGGCTGTCCCGACATCGACGAGCGGAAGCTCGTGCGACGCCGCGCCGTCGTCTCCGGACAGGCGGAGTCGGGTGAGCCGAACGCTCAGCGACAGGGGAACCGGCTGAATCCACCCCGCGGCCTCGACGTCTGGAAGCGCCCGGACGGCGCCGGCCGCGCGCGACAGGTAGCGCCAGGCCTCGTCCCGGTCGCGGCCGACCAGCGCCGGGGCGGCGCTCGCGACCGCGACGCCTCGCGTCTCGAAGCCGGGGTCGACCTGAACCACGGCGAGAAGGCTGCGCAACGCGAGGCCGCCGACCACCAGCAGCAACACCGCCGTCGCGGCCTGGCCGGCAATCAGCAGCTTCCGCCACGTCGCGGCGCCGCCGGCCGCCGATGCGCGGGAGTCGGTCTTGAGGGTTTCGACGATGGAGAGGCCCGACGAGATCCGCAACGCCGGTCCGAGCGAGGAGACCACGGTCGACCCGAGGACGACGATCGCCGTGAGGCCGAAGACCCTCCAATCGGGCACCAGGTGAAGATCGACGGCGGCCGCCACCCCCGGCAGACGGATCTCGCCGAGCATCGGCCCGACCCACGCGGTCAGGAGCAACGCGACGGCGGACGCGGCGCTCGTGAGCAGGATGCCCTCGGCGAGCAACGGACGAACGATGCGCCATCGACTGGCGCCTACCGCCAGTCGGATGGCGACCTCGCGCTGGCCGTCGACCGCGCGCGCGAGCACGAGATGCGCGACGTTGACCGAGCAGACCAACAGCAGGAGCAGCGCCACCGCGAGGACGCCGGCGGCCCCGAATCGGGCGAGGGCCTTCGACACGAGGGGGTGAATGGACGCCTCCGACAGCGGCGTGAGTGCAAAGGAGCGGCCGGCGTTCGAGTGCGGATACCGCCGGGAGAGCGTCTCCGCCAGGACGGCGACCTGCGTGCGGGCCTGCTCGAGCGTCGCGTCGTCCCGCAACCTGGCGTGCACCCACCACTCCAGCTCTCCGCGGTCGTCGGCCGACTCCCCGCCGGCGTCGTCGAGCGGCTGCCAGAATTCCGGCGCGACCCCCCGAAACAACCCGGTAAACCCCTCCGGGGCAATCCCGACGACGGTTCGTCGCCGGTCGCCGATCGCCAGCTCCCGGCCGATGATCCGCGGATCGGTCCCGAAGTGCCGACGCCACGCGGCGTGACCGAGAACGACCACCGCGCCCGGCTGGTCGGCTTCATCGAATGGCCTTCCGAGTGGGAACGGCACGCCGAGGGCGGTGAAGTAATTGGGGGAGACCTGTTCGCCGATGGCGATCCTGCGGTCGAGTCCGGTGCCGACCACCGATCCCATGCGGCGGTGTGCGACCACCGATTCGAAGGCGGCGACGTCGCGGGCGAGATCGGCGTAGTCGCCGAATCCCACCGGTTCATTGCCGAGGACCGCCAGCTCTCCAACCGTCGTGATGCCGACGACCCGATCGGGCGCCCGGACCGGGAACGGCTTGAGCAGCACGGCGTTGACGGCGGTCAACGCGAGGGCGGTCGCGCTCATGCCGACCACGAGGGTCAGGAGGGCGGTCAGCGAGAACCCGGGGGACCGCAGCAGCGTTCGAGCGGCGACACGAGCATCGGACCAGACTGGCATGTGCATCCTCCCAAGGCACCATCGAACGGGGGCGTCACAGCTCCCTACGCTCGTGGAGGCGGACCGCGAGCGCGAGCAGACCGACGGTGGCGGGTGTCGGCATGGCCCCCCCTTCAGGACGGGCTCATGTCGACCACTACGCTGCGTCTGTTCCGTCCATTCGCGTCGAGGTCCGAACGCGGGCCGTCCGTGGTGGCGAAGGGGGGGGTGGGCCCGGAAAGTGCGTCGAGGCGATGGCGGCAGTCGCGGTCAGGCGCTCGAGCGCGGCCGAGCGGGTCGGGTCATTGCCCCAGGGCCCACCAACGCAGGTTGTGTGTCAGGAGGTAAGATGACGAAGCCGATGAGATAGAGGCCCCCGGTTCGCCGCAGGCGCACGTAGTCGTACGGAGCGCGCAGCAGCAGAAGATGGCGATCGTCGGCGCGCTCGTCCTGGGCGACGAGGCCCGCGGTCAGGTGGGCGCGGAGTCGGATCGGGAGGTGCTCGAGGCGTTCTACCACGCGACCGGTGGGCCCGACTGGTTCGCCAGCACCAACTGGCTGAGCGACGAGCCGCTCTCGGAGTGGTACGGGGTCGTTCGCCCCAGCACGACTCGGATCACGGGGGGCTCCCACCTGCCGGCGAGGCTGACCGCTCTGGACGATAAACCGACAGAGGAGGCGACATGAGCGAAGCGGCAGTCACCGTGACTCTGGGGCGCGACCCGGTCCAGCGAGGGCGGGCAACCTACCAGGATGTGCTCGATGCCCCCGCCCATCGGGTCGCCGAGGTCGTTGACGGCGTGCTCTACACGAATCCGCGGCCGGCCATGCCGCATTCGTTGGCGAGTTCCCGACTGGGCGGCGAGCTCACGGGACCATTCGATCGGGGTCGCGGCGGCCCCGGCGGATGGTGGATCCTCTTCGAGCCCGAGCTGCACTTGGGCGAGGACATCCTCGTGCCCGACCTCGCCGGTTGGCGGCGGGAGCGGATGCCTGTCTTCCCCGACGCGCCGTACGCCACGCTGGCCCCCGACTGGGTGTGCGAAGTGCTCTCGCCTTCGACCCGCAAACTCGACCTCCACGGCAAGCGCGACGTCTATGGGCGTGAACAGGTGGGCCATCTCTGGCTCGTGGACCCTGCCGACCGCACCCTGGAGGCCTTCGAGCAGCGCGAGGGCGAATGGGTACTGATCGCCACCGCGCAGGATGACGCTCCCGTCCGCGTTCGCCCCTTCGATGCCGTCACCTTCAGCCTCGGCGATCTTTGGCCGTCGAAAAGGTAACAGCCTGGCCGAGTAGGTCGAGGGGGTCTTGGTTGGGATCTGCGGAGCCCCTCGGGGGATCGGCGTCAGCGGATCTCACCCCGGAAGTAGTCGGGCAGGTCCGGCTTGGTGTCGCGCAGGATCTCCACGACGGCGGTGCGGTCGTCGCGGGACAGCCGCTCGTAGCGGGGCTCGGCGGCGGCGCCCGACAGCACCGTCCACATCCGCTCGTAGACCGCGTCGAGGGCCGGCGCGGGCAGGGCGTCGAAGGCCTCGGCGTAGACGAGGGGGCTGCACGGGTACCGGAGCAGCCGGGCGTCGAGGTCGAGCTGGTGGAGCGAGCGGCCCCGGCTGTCGAAGGGGCCCAGGGACGAGTAGACCTCGGCGTAGCCCGACGTGCTGGCGATGCCGGGCGGCAGCGGCGCCTCGTCCACGAACAGCAGGTAGTCGACCAGCTCGACCGCGGCCTCCTCGAGGGTGGGGGCGCTCGGGCCCCCTGTCGGTCGCCTCCCCGCCGCGCCCGGGTGCGCGTCGACGCGGGCCTGCCAGCCCAGCCGGACGAGCAGGTTGGTCATGTGGTTGCGGTGCTCGAGCACCATCAGGGCCACGAGATCGCTGTAGGGGGTGGGGTAGCCGTCGGGATCGTCGACGACCCCTTCGAGGGTCTCGAGCACCGGCGCCGGGTCGCCGCCGCCCGGGATGTACTCGAACGGCTCCGTCCGGTTCCCCAGGTGGCGCAGCGACGGCGGGGCGCCGGTCACGTACCAGCTTCCCCACCGGTCCTCCAGGGGGCTGCGGTGGTCGGTCACCCAGCCGACGGCGTAGGCGTTGGGATCGTCGGGCAGGGGCAGGGTGTTGAGAGTCATCAGCCCGGGCACGCCCAGGGTGTCCCACGACAGGTGGCAGGCGAGGCACTGCTCGTTGCGGCGCAGCTCGGGGCGGTCGGCCCGCTGCTGGTCGAGCGAGTAGAAGCCGACGCCCTGCACGGGGTCGAGCGACGCGATCTCGAGCACGTCGGCCCCCGGCACCCAGCCCACCGCGACGGTGTCGTTGAAGTAGATTGCGCGCGGGCTCTCCGGCGTGACCCAGCGCGCCTGGAAGCTGGTCTCGGAGAACACCGTCACCTGCGACTCGATCGGGACGTCGAGAGCGTCGAGCAGAGACCGCAGGTAGCCGCTGGTCGGGTCGAACGCGAGCTCGGCGTCGCCCGAGCGCACCGCCTCGTTGAGGGCCGTGACGGCATCGTTCCGCGCCCCGTCGGTGTAGCGGATCGCGGGGTGGTCGCGCGATTCGCGGAACACGCCGCCGCGCTGCCCGTTCGCCGATACCCCGACGAGCGCCGCGAGCAGTGCCGCCACCGCCCACCGCCGGCCCGTCGCCCACCGTCGTGTCGTCTTCACCATGATTACCATGACGATTCTAACCCTGCCGGCCGTGCGGGGTACACCCCGTCCCCGTCGTGCGTCCGGAACGTCCCGGCGTAGTCTCCCGGCCGCCTTCGAGCATGGGCGACCGCGCGCCGCTGCCATCGGGCCGGGTTACACTTCGCGCGACATGCCCGAGCGGTCGTCGCGGTTGCCGGTCGTCCTCTTCGGCCTGTTGCTGGCCCTGTGCCTGACCCTGGTTCTTGCGATCGCGGTGGAACCCGCCGCGTCGGGGGACGGGCCGGGTCCGGACGGGAGCATCGGGGCGGTGTCGGCGTCCGGCGCCACCCATCCGCGCTTCGCGTCGATGGACCACGGCGGGTCCGGACCCGGGCGGCACGGGCCGGTCCTGTGGCTGGCGTGGGCGTTCGGCATCCTGCAGCTCGCCCTCGTCGTGGGGTGCCTGGCCCTCGGGGCTCCGCGCGCCCGGGTGCGGGTGCGGCTCGTCGCGGGCGGGCTGGTGCTCGCGCTCATCCTCACGATGATGGTGGTCTCGTACCGCGCCTACCTCGCCGACCCTGACGCCGCGTTCCTCGACCTGCCGGTCCCCACCGCCTGGTTCCTCTACGGGTTCTGGCCGGCCCAGTTCCTGGTCGTCGGGCTCTACGTCCTGCTCTTCGGTCGGGAGATCGTGACCCGGCGCGACCTCGACCGCTTCCGCGAGATCCTGGCCCGGCACGCGCCGCCGGGCGGCTCCGCCCGGCGTTCGCCCGACCCTCGGGGCACCGGCGACGTTCGGCACAGGCTGCCGGGCCGGAAGCTCCCGTCGGTCGGCCTCGCTGCCGGGCCGATCGACCCCGGCCGCGGATGGCCGCCCGCCGCCGGCTGACCTCCGATGGACGACTCGCGCTCGCTCGTCGTGCTCGCGTTCGTCGCCGCCTACCTGGCGATGTGCGTCGGCGTGGGGATCTGGGCCCTGCGCCGCACCCACTCCACCCGCGACTTCTTCATGGCGGGGCGCGACCTCGGCGTCATGGTCACCGGCCTCGCGGTGTTCTCGAGCGTGATGAGCGGGTTCGGCTTCGTGGGCGGCCCCGGGCTCGTCTATCGCATGGGGCTGAGCTCGGCGTGGATGACGGTGGTCAGCCCCCTCGCGTTCTGCTCGGTGTACTACCTGCTGGCCAAGCGCCTGCGCATGGTGGCGGAGCTGCGCGACACCATCTCGCTGCCCGACGCGGTGGCCGCGCGCTACCGCAGCGAGCTCGCCCGGCTGCTCACCGCCGTCGCCATCCTCCTCGGGGTGGTCGGCTACCTGGGGACGCAGATCCTGGCGATGGCCACGGTGCTGCGCGACATCCTCAACAACGTGTCGTTCATCCCCGAGGTCTCCCTCGTCACCTGCATGGCCGTCGCGTGCGCGGTCCTGGTGTTCTACTGCGTCACCGGGGGCATCCTGGCGTCGGTGTACACCGACCTCGTGCAGGGCGCGATCATGATCGTCGCCGCCGTGTTCGTGTTCGTCGCGGCCCTCGCGGCGGTGGAGGGCGGGCTCGGCGGCATCGTCACCACCCTCGTCGCCGACGACCCCGAGGCCATCAGCCCGTGGGGCACCCTGGGCATGATCGGGTCGCTGTCGTGGCTGGTGGTGTTCACCCTCGGCGGGGCCGGGCAGCCCCACGTCATCACCAAGCTGATGATGAACCGGCGCATCGAGGACGCCCGCCGCAGCCTGCCCGTCAGCGCCGTGGGCTACGCCATCTGCTCGCTGCTCTGGATCAGCATCGGGCTCGCCATGCGGGCCCTCGTCATCCAGGGCGGCCACCCCGAGCTCGCCAACCCCGACGAGGCGGCGCCGCAGTTCCTGCAGTTCCACGCCGGTCCGGTGCTGGCCGGCATCGTCTTCGCGGGGCTCTTCGCGGCCATCATGTCCACCGCCGACAGCTTCCTGAACCTGGGCGCGGCCGCCGTCGTGCACGACATTCCCCGGGCCCTCCACGGCCGCTCGCTGGCCAACGAGCTGTTCTGGGCCCGCGTGGCCACGGTGGGGCTGGCGGTGGGCTCGGCCCTCTTCGTCCTCTACTCGCGCCAGGACCTCGTGGCCCTGCTCGGCGCCTTCGGGTGGGGCACGTTCGCGGCCGCCCTCGTGCCCGCGGTGGCCATCGGGTTCAACTGGAAGCGGGCCACCGCCGCCGCCGCCAACGTGGCGATCGCGTCGAGCCTCGTCGTCAACTTCGGCATCGAGCTGTTCGGGGTCGCCATGCCGTGGGGCATCAACGGGGGGTTCGTCGCCCTGCTGCTCTCGATGACCCTGTTCTTCGGGATCTCGCTGGCGTCGCCGCCCCCCGCCCTCGACCCGGACATCGACGCGGTGATGGACCTGTAGCCGCCGTCGGCTCGTCCGGCGCGGCGGCCGTGCGGGTCGGGGGGAACGTCGAATCGTGTCGGGAACGGGACGGCCGGGGCGGGGATTCTCGGGGCCCGAGCGCGAGCGCAGGGACGGGGCCCGGGCGGGCCGCCGGCCTCACCAGCGGACCAGGGGGTCGGTCGTCGGCTTGGCGCCCGTTGCGATGACGGCGTCGGGCGAGCGGACGCTGACGACGTAGTCGAAGGCGTCGGGGCCTGCCGCCGACCGCCGGCCGACGAGGCGGACGAAACGCTCGCCGGCCGCCCGCGCGGCCCGGAGCCCGGTTTCGGCCGGCACGACCAGCGAGAGGGTCACGGTGCGGCCGCGCTGGCGCAGGGTCGCGTCGAGCACGCCGGCGTCCGCCCGCATGTCTTCCAGCACCGCGGCTTCCTGCGTGGAGGCCAGGACCGGCGGGGTCGATACCCCCCCGCGGGAGCTGAGACCGGAGAACCAGCCGGCGACCCGCCGCCAGACGTACGGCAGCCCCACCGCGACGGCCGACGCGGTCCCGATGCCGAGGACGTCGCTCTGGGCGACCTCGGTCACTTGGCGCGGCTGCATGTGGCTCATCATCGCCGAGTGGCTCGGGCCTCCCATCGGGGTCGGCTCGCGGCCGCGGGTCAGGTCGTCGAAGAGCCCGAGTCCCTCGAGGAAGTCCAGGCCGGGCGCCAGCTCGACGGGCGGTCGCGGAGGGGCGATCCACCCGCCGTCGGGAGCACTGAAGACCGTCCGAGCCGATCCCTCGGCGCGGCGGTCGGCCTGGAGCGCGGCCCGGATGCGTGCGAGCGACTCGGGGCTGAGCGCGCCGACCGCGCTCTCGTCGGGGGACGTCTCGTCGGACGCGGGCGTCTGCGCCGCCGCCGGCGCCGTCATCAGCAGGACGGCGACCGCGATCGCGCGGGCCGCGCCTCGGGGCCGCCGGCGCCGCGCGCATCGTTCCCCCCACGGTCCGCCTGCCGCGGCGCCGATTCGGCCGATCATCCCATGGCCCTCGGGCATGTGAACGCGAGCATGTGGTGGCCTGCCAGGAATGATACATCGACACCCCGCCCCGAGTCCCTTCTCCCGGCATCGGGCGCCGAGGCGGTGGCCCGTCCGCCGGCGCCGCGTTCCCGTTCGGCGGGGCGGGGCAGTGTAGGATACCGGACTCGAACAACTCCGCGACTTCCGAGGAAACGCCATGACCTTCGTCAGCGACCTGGAGCCGACCGCGCTGTGGCGGCACTTCGACGCCATTCTCACGATTCCCCGCGCCTCGAAGGACGAGGGGCGGATGCGCGACCACATCGTGGCGTCGGCCGACGGCCTCGGCCTCGCTCATCACGCGGACGCGGCCGGCAACCTCGTCGTGCGCAAGCCGGCCACGACGGGCCACGAGGGCGCCGACATCACCGTCCTCCAGTCGCACCTCGACATGGTGCAGGAGAAGAACGCGGACGTCGCGTTCGACTTCGCCACCGACGCCATCGTGCCGCGGATGGAGGGCGATTACCTGACCGCGACCGGCACCACCCTGGGGTCGGACAACGGCATCGGGGTGGCGGCGATGCTGGCGGTGATGGGGGAGACGGCGTTTCCGCACGGGCCGCTCGAGCTGCTGTTCACCATCGACGAGGAGACGGGGTTGACCGGCGCCGCCCGCCTCGACGGCGGCCTGGTGCAGGGGCGGCGGCTCATCAACCTCGATTCCGAGGAGGACGGCGTGCTCTACGTCGGGTGCGCGGGCGGGGGCGACACGCAGCTCACGGTCGAGCTCGGCGCCGCGCCCGCGCCCGAGACCGGCGTCGCCCTCGCGGTGGCCCTGCGGGGCCTCAAGGGCGGCCACTCCGGCGTCGACATCCACTTGCAGCGCGGCAATGCCGTCAAGCTGCTGGGGCGGGCCCTCTGGGCCGTGCGCCTCCTCGGGCACCGTTACGACCTCGCCCGTTTCGACGGGGGCAGCGCCCACAACGCGATTCCGCGCGAGGCGTTCGCGACGGTGGTGGTGCCGGCCGACGGCCAGGGCGCGCTGCTGGCCGCGCTGGACCGGGAGGTCGCGGCCATCCGCGACGAGTACGGCCCCGCGGAGCCGGACATGAGCCTCGCCGCCGACGCGGTGACCCGGCCCGACACGGTGTGGGACGGGGCGACGACCGAGCGCGTGCTCCGTCTCGTCAACGCCCTGCCGCACGGGGTCGAGGCGATGAGCTACGACATTCCCGACCTCGTGGAGACCAGCGTGAACCTGGCCACCGTCGTTCCCGTCGACGGCGCCCTGCGGGTGGGCCTCAGCAGCCGGTCGTCGATCGACTCGGCCCTCGAGGCGATGCGCCGCCGCGTGCGGGCGATCGGGGTGCTGGCGGGGGCGGGGGTCGAGGAGGGCGAGGCGTACCCGGGGTGGAAGCCCGATCTCGAGTCGCCGCTGCTCGAAGTCGTCACCGCCGTGCACCGCCGCGCGTTCGACGCCGAGCCCGGGGTGAAGGCGATTCACGCCGGCCTGGAGTGCGGCATCCTCGGGAAGAAGGTGCCCGGCATGGACATGATCTCGTTCGGTCCGCGCATCGAGTTCCCGCACTCGCCCGACGAGCGGGTGCACGTCGCGTCGGTGGGCCGGTTCTACGAGCTCCTCGAAGCCACCCTGACGGCGCTGGCGTGACGATCGGCGAGCATCAGAGAGATGCTGCGGCGCCTCCCGGGTCGCCGCTCCGGCCGTCCGAGCCGTCCTGGTCCGGCGTTGTTGAACTCTGCGGAGCAGCGGGGGGCACGCGCCGGCCCCGGCGGGGTCGGGGAGATCGGGCGGTCACTCGTCCGGTACCGGTGTGGGCTGGCCGAGGCGTTGCTCGACAGTGGTGAGGCGTTGCTCGACAGTGGTGAGGCGTTGCTCGACAGTGGTGAGGCGCTGTTCCAGCTTGGCCAAACCGACCTCGACGGCGCGCAGTCTGGCGTCAAGCCCGCGGATGTCGGTTTCGATGCGGTCGAGGCGGGCGTTCACCCCGCCCGTCACCCCGGCGATCTGCGCCGAGAGAAGACCCCCGACGACGATCACGGTTCCGATGATCCAGCGCGCGTCGTTGCTCGGCATTGACTTCCGTTCATGCTACCCGAAGTCTCCGGCGATAGCAAGCACGGCTGTGTTTTATTTCGTCCGGCAAGGTGGTCGCTTCGGCCATCCGGCTCGGTTCACCCGGGAGGTTGCCGGGCGGCGGCCATCCGGCTCAGTGCAGGCGGAGGTTCCCGGGTGGCAACGTCGGCGCGGCGGGACGGCGGGAGGGAGCGATGTCGTCGGTCCCGCAGCCGTCGTCGCAGCCGTGGCAGGAGCCCTGCGCCTTAGAGGCCGGGGCCGCGCTGCCGACGATGGCGCGAAGGTGCCGAACCAGGGCGACCACCGCGTAGCCGACGATGAGCGCGACGATTGGATCCTGCCAAGTCCAGGTCCAGGGCATGGTGGTCACCTGTCATCGTCCGGCGGAACCCCGCCGAAACCGCGTGGCGCGCCGCCTCGAACGCGGCCGGCCCGTCATCGTCGTTTTCCCGGCCGAAACCGGGGCCCAGCCCGCCAATCGTCGCCTACGGCTCCGCTTGGCGCCCAACCGAACCGTGCAGGAGTCCGCGCCGTGCCACGGCGCAGACTCCTGGCCGGTCAGACGCCCCAGCCGAGGGCCGAGCCGGCCTGATACACCACCAGCGACGCGACATAGGCGAGGACCGACATGTAGCCGAACATGAAGATCGGCCAGTACCAGCCCCCCGCCTCCCGCCGCACGACCACGATGGTGCTCATGCACTGGCAGGCCAGCACGAAGAACACCATCAGCGAGACGCCGGCGAGCGGGGTCATCAGCGGCGACCCGTCCGCGTGGGTCGCGTTCTGCAGCGACTCGCGCAGGCTGACGCTCTCCTCGTCGGCCTCCTCGATGCCGAACACGATGCCGAGGGTCGACACGAAGACCTCGCGGGCGGCGAAGGCCCCGATGATGCCGACCCCGATGCGCCAGTCGAAGCCGAGGGGCTCGATGGTCGGCTCGATCGCCTGGCCCAGCCGGCCCCCGAGGCTGTAGCGGAGCTGCTCGCCCGCCTGCTGCCCGGCCAGCTCGGCCAGTCGATCGTCCTGCCCCGCGGCGTCGGTCGTCGCGGCGAGCACGTCCTGCCGCGCTGCGTCGTACCGCGCGTCGATCTCGGCGCTGTGGGGGTACGAGAGCAGCGCCCACAGGATGACCGTCATCGTCAGGATGATGGTGCCCGCGTCCTCGAGGAACTTGCGCGTCCGGCGCCAGGCGACGAGGAAGATGTTGCTCCAGACCGGCACGCGGTACGGGGGCAGCTCGAGCAGCAGCGGCAGGCGGGGACCCTTGAGCACGGTTCGGCGCAGCACCGCCGCCGCGCCGAGGGTGGCGCACACCGAGAGCGCGTACATCGAGAACAGCACCACCGCCCCCGCGCTCACGATGCCGAAGACGCGGGGGGCGCCGGCGAACACCACCGCGGTCACGATGGCGTAGACCGGCAGGCGGGCGCTGCACGAGATCATGGGCAGCGTCAGCATGGTGATGAGCCGGTCGCGGCGGCCCTCGATGGTGCGGGTGGCCATGACCGCGGGAATGGCGCAGGCGAATCCGGACAGCATCGGTACGAACGCCTTGCCGTGCAGGCCCACCCGGCCCATCAGGCGGTCGATGACGTACGCCACCCGGGCGAGATAGCCCGAGGCCTCGAGCAGGGCGATGAAGAAGGACAGCATCGCGATCTGCGGCACGAAGACCACGACGTTGCCGACCCCGGCGATGATCCCGTCGGCCGCCAGGTCGGCCAGGTTCCCCTCCGGCAGGACCGCCCTCACCGCACCCTGCAGCCACGCCGTCGCCGTCTCGATGGCCCCCATGAACGGCTCGGACCACGTGAACAGGGCCTCGAAGACCACCGCCATGACCACCGCGAAGACGGCCATGCCCCAGACCCGGTGGGTCAGCACGTCGTCGATCTGCTTCGTCCAGGTGCGGGTGTCCTTGTGCCGGATGGTCCTGACGTCGCGGGCCACCGCCTCGGTCCAGCGGTAGCGGGCGGCGATGATCTCCTCGTCGAGCCGCCGCTCGGCGGCCGCCGCGTCCCGGCGGAGCGCGTGGACCTTCTGCAGGACCGGGGCGGGCAGGCCGCTCGCGGCGCCGTCGTCGGCGTCGAGGGACAGCAAGGACCACAGCGCCCAGGACCGGCGGACGGCCGGGGTGGTCCCGAAGTCGGCGTCGGCTAGGGCCCGGGTCACCGTCGACACGTCGCGCTCGGCCTCCGGCGGCAGGCCCGTCCAGGCCTCGTCGGGGCGCGGCGCCAGGGCCACCGCGTCGCCGATCGCGTCGCGCAGGGCGTCGAACCCCACGCCCTTCGAGGCGACGGTCGGGACCACCCTGGCGCCCAGCCAGCTCTCCAGGCGCGCGGCGTCGAAATCGGCCCCCGCCGCCTCCGCCTCGTCCATCATGTTGAGGGCCACGATGACCGGGACGCCCGTCTCGGCGATCTGCAGCACCAGGTACAGCGCCCGCTCGATGACCCCGGCGTCGACCACCACCACCACCGCGTCCGGCGGGCCGTCGTGCCGGCCGAGCACCGCGTCGACCGCCACCTGCTCGTCCGGCGAGCTGGCGGTGAAGCTGTAGGTGCCGGGCAGGTCGACGATCTCGACGGGGGCGCCGTCGGGCAGGGTGACCCGGCGCGAGGCCCGGGTGACGGTGACCCCGGGATAGTTGCTGATGTGGGCGCGGGCCCCGGTCAGGGCGTTGAAGACGGTGGTCTTGCCCGAGTTGGCGTTGCCGGCCACCAGCACGCGGGGGACGCGGGCGCCCCCTTGCTCGTCCGGGGCCGCCCTGGCCGACGGGTCGTGCGCCGGCAGGCGGGAGGGCGCCTCGCCTCCCGTGGTCTCCGCGAGGTCGGCGCGGCCGTCCGGCAGGAGCTGGACGTGGGCGGCGTCGGCCCGGCGCAGCGAGAACAGGTAGCCGCGCAGCCGGACCTCGAGGGGGTCGCCCAGGGGGGCCCGACCCACCGCCTCGATGGGGGTGCCCGGCACCAGCCCCATCTCCATCAGCCGCCGCGCCACGCGGGGCTGGCCCCCGACGCGGTGGATGACGCCGCTGTCGCCGATGGGTAGCTGGTCGAGGGTGTGGAGACCTTGGTGCACGGGAAGATGGCTCCGGCGCCGGCAGCTCGGCGGCCTCAAGTGAAACTGAGTCTCAATATGGAGGCACGAGTCTATCCCGAACCCGGTGGTCGGTCAAGGAAGCAGCAGCCGGGAAGCGGAGCCCGCGGCCGTCGGCCGAACGGCAGGGTCCTGCCGGCCTGGCCGGTCGGGGAGCCGCAGCCGGGAAGCGGAGCGGGCCCGGTTTGTGACACAATAGAACGTTTTCGGTACCTTCGTGTTCGATGTTCTGTCAGGAGTCCTTTCGATGAACAACGCCCGTGTCACGGTGCCCCCCCCTCGGAACGAACCGGTGCTGAGCTACGCGCCCGGCTCGCCGGAGAAGGCCGCCCTCAAGTCGCAGCTCGACGCGTTCGCGGCCGGGTCGGTGGAGATTCCCCTGATCATCGGCGGTCGCGAGGTGACCACCGGCGACCTCGGCGCCTGCGTCCTGCCGCACGACTACCGCAAGCAGGTGGCCACCTATCACCGCGGCGACGCCGACACCGTGGACCAGGCGATCGCGGCGGCGGCGGCGGCCCGTCCCGGGTGGAGCGAGATGTCGTGGGAGGCGCGCGCCGCCATCTTCCTGAAGGCGGCCGAGCTGCTCGCGGGGCGCTACCGGCCCATCGTGAACGCCGCCACCATGCTGAACCAGAGCAAGACGGTGTTCCAGGCCGAGATCGACGCGGCGTGCGAGCTCATCGACTTCTGGCGGTTCAACGTCTCGTACCTGCCCGACATCTACGGACAGCAGCCCGAGAGCGCGGCCGGCATCTGGAACTACGTCGAGTACCGGGCCCTCGAAGGGTTCGTCCTCGCCGTCACCCCGTTCAACTTCACCTCCATCGCCGGCAACCTGCCGACGAGCCCGGCCCTGATGGGCAACACCGTGCTCTGGAAGCCCGCGTCGACCGCGGTCTTCTCGGCCTACTGGCTGATGAAGCTGCTCGAGGAGGCCGGCCTGCCCCCGGGGGTCATCAACCTCGTGCCGGGCTCGGGGGGGAAGATCGGCGCCCCCGCCATGGCCCACCCCGACCTCGGCGGCGTGCACTTCACCGGCAGCACCGAGGTGTTCCAGGACATGTGGCGCACCGTCGGCGGCAACATCGCCGGCTACCGCAGCTACCCGCGCATCGTCGGCGAGACCGGCGGCAAGGACTTCGTCTTCGCCCACGCCTCGGCCGACCCCGACGAGCTGACCGCCAACCTCATCCGGGGGGCCTACGAGTACCAGGGGCAGAAGTGCAGCGCGGCCAGCCGCGCCTACGTCCCCGAGAGCCTGTGGAACCGGTGCCGCGACGAGGTCGTCGGCGAGGTGGGGGCGATCAAGTACGGCGACGTGACCGACTTCACCAACTTCATGGGGGCGGTCATCGACAAGGCGTCCTACGACAAGCAGAAGCGCTACGTCGACGCCGCGCGGACCGACAGCGACGCCGACGTGATCTGCGGGGGCGTCTGCGACGACAGCACCGGGTACTTCATCTCGCCGACGATCATCCAGGCCCACGATCCGCGCTACGCCACCATGGAGACGGAGCTGTTCGGTCCCGTGCTCACGGTCCACGTCTACAAGGACAGCGACTACGAGCAGACCCTGGATCTGTGCGACCGGACCTCGCCCTACGCCCTGACCGGGGCGATCTTCGGGCGCGACCGGCGGGCCATCGGCGTCGCCCACGAGCGGTTGCGCCACGCCGCCGGCAACTTCTACATCAACGACAAGCCGACCGGCGCGGTGGTGGGGCAGCAGCCCTTCGGCGGCTCTCGCGCATCGGGCACCAACGACAAGGCCGGCAGCGCGCAGAACCTGCTGCGCTGGGTCAGCACCCGCACCACGAAGGAGACGTTCGTGCCGGTGCGCGACTACCGCTACCCGCACATGCAGGAGCGGTGAGCAGCCCCGGGATTCAGAACGCGAACGTCTTGCCGACCTCGATGCGGTCGGGCGTCACCGCGAAGTCGACGTGGGGATTCGCGGGGACGTCCGACCACACCGTCGCGAGCAGGACGCCGGTGACGGCCAATCCGATACCCGGGTAGACCAACGCCTCGTACCGCTCCGTCTCGGAGACGCAGTCGCCGCCGGTGCAGCGTACCGTCTCCTTCTTGCCCGACATCAGCACGGCGCCGCCGGCGATCATGATCATGCCGGCCCAGGTCCGGCTCCTCGAGCGCCAACTGCGCGTGGCGCCCGACTGCAGCTCCATCCCGACTGCCGCGCGTTCCGCCGATTGGAGGATCGCCCCCTGAGGCTGCTGCGCCAAGCCCGGGATCGGTGTCGCGAGGGTTACGGCGAGCGCGAGTGTGCGCGTTGTCTTCAACATGCTGCATCTTCCTCTGTCACCGGCGCTCGGCGCGGAGCGAGGCCGGCGGTCGTGTGTCCCAGTATCACCCAACTTGACCGATCCCTTGCTCGTAGTGCACGCGGCGCGTCCGCTCGCCGTCTTGGCCGTCACCCCCCCAGCATCCGCTCGCGGCGATTGGCCCGCATGAAGGCGAGGCCGAGGATTGCCGCCATTGCCAGCACCATGCCGATACGGTTCTGCAGCGTCCACGCGAAGAGCTCCGTCGGGTCCGCGTCCTCGAGGGCGGCCGGATTCCAGAACGGCGAGATCCGGATCTGGTTCTCGCCGAAGCCGGAGAGGAGCCCGTTCAGCCCCAGGATCGCGGCGGTGGCCATGGCCCCGGCCGTCTCGCTGCGGAACAGCGTGGCCATGCCCATCGAGAGCACGAGGTAGAAGAGCGCCGCCTGCAGGGCGCCGTAGAGGGCGGTCCACGGGAACGGCGTGAAGAAGACGAAGGTGACGGCGGCGAGGAGCGCCTCGCTGGCGAGGAGGATCGAGGCGGCCGCCAGCAGCTTCGTCCACCACACCCGCTCGCATCCCCCCGGCACCGTGTAGGCGATCTCGAGGCTGCGGGCGTCTATCTCGCCCGCGATGATCCGGACGCCGAGGAAGACCGCCAGCAGGGTCAGCGGCAGGCCGATCAGGGTCCCCTGCGCCGAGCCCGGCTCGAAGGCCTCGCCGGCGCCGGCGAGGAGCACGGCGGCCTGGAACAGCAGCCACGGGAGCGGCAGCAGCGGCAGCAGCCAGAAGCGCCGGCCGCCCGCCACGACGAGGGCGAGGCGCAGGAGCCCGAGGTCGGGGCGCCGGCTCACCGCCGGGCTCCCTTCGAGCCGGCGGCGCCTCCGCCGAGGAGCCAGAGGTAGCCGTCCTCGAGCCCGGCGTCGAGCGGGCGGGCGGCGGCCCCCGGCGGCTCCGCGGCGAGCACGCGGTGCGCCACCGAGCCGTCCGCCGCCGGCGTGTCCTCGGCGCGGATCGCTCCCGCGGGCAGGTCGAGAACGGCGTCGTGCGCGGTGCGCAGCTCCCACACCCGGCCGCGGGCGGTGTCGGCGAGGGCGCCCGGCGCGCCGTCGAAGAGCAGGCGTCCGCGGGCCAGCACCAGCACCCGCTCGCAGGCCACCTCGACGTCCTCGACCACGTGGGTCGAGAACAGCACGATGCGGTCGCGGGCGAGGCGGCTCAGGAGGTTGCGGAACCGGATGCGCTCGCGGGGGTCGAGGCCGACGGTGGGCTCGTCGACGACGATGACCGGGGGCAGGCGCAGCAGCGTGCGGGCCACCGCCACCCGCTGGCGCATGCCGCCCGACAGCGCCCCGATCGGCTCGTCGGTCTTGCCGGCCAGCCCGACCTCCGCGAGCAGGTCGTCCACCCGCTGCGCGCGAACGTCGCGCGGCAGGTCGTAGAGCGCCGCGAACCAGGACAGGTACTCGCGCGGCGTCATGCCGTCCGGCAACCCGGCATCCTGCGGCAGGTATCCCACCCAGCGCGCGAGGTAACGCTGGATGGCCCGCAGCGGCACGCCCCCGAGACCGATGGTTCCGCGCGTGGGGTCCAGCACCCCCGCGAGCTGCCGCAGCAGCGTGGTCTTCCCGGCGCCGTTGGGACCCAGCACGCCCACCATGCCGCGCTCGACCGCGAAGCCGACGCCGGCCAGGGCGAGGACGGGGTTCGCGGGCAGGTCGAGGCCGCCGAGCCGCAACGCCCACCGCCGCCACAGACTCCGCGGGGCTCGCAGCCACCCGCGCGCGGCCCGCGGGCCGAGCTCGCCGCTCGACTGCCGGCGCGCGCTGCGGCGGGCCGCCTGTACCACGGCCAGACAGAGCGAGAAGAGGGCGACGAGGACGAGCGAGGCGTAGGTCACCCCGGCCGCCTCGGTCGACAGGCGCGGCCCGATGGCGTCGACCCACGTGAACAGGCCGATGGCGCCCCAGGGCACGATCGCGGCGATCCAGCCCTCGACGCCGCCCGGCTGCACGGCGCCGGCCGCGTCGGCCTTCCCTCGCGCCCGGCGGACCTCCAGGACCAGACGCGAGCACGCCCCCGCCGCCACCAGCCAGAGGGCCAGTCGCCAGAAGGTCGACTGCAGCTGCAGCGCCAGAAGGCCCGCCCCGGCCGCGCCGAGGGCCAGGGGCAGCAGCCGCTCGCGCGCGTCGGCGGGGTCGAAGGCGCGTCCGCCGCTCTCGAGCACCCGCGCGGCGAAGTCCCTCGGGGCGCGCAGGGCGGCGCGCAACGGCCCCGGCAGCCCGTACACCTTCCGCAGGCACCGGACGTCGAGCACCGGCGGCCCCTCGTCCGCGGCGGGCTCGGGGAGGTCCCTTGGACGGAAGATCAGCACCACGACGGCCAGCAGCGCACCGCCGACGAGCAGGCTGACCACGACCTGCCAGAGCAGCGAGGTGACCGTCCCGCCGACGATGAGGGCACCGGCCGCGGCGACGGTGGCGCCGAGCCAGGCGAGCACCAGCCACGGGCCGACCCGGCCGAAGAGCCGATCGAGCTTCCGGAGCATGACGAAGCCGACCGGCACGATCAGCAGCGTGAGCAAGGCGGAGGTCACGAGCCCGCCGATGACGATCGTCGCGAACGGCGGCCAGATCTCGTTCTCGCGGCCCGTCGCGAGGGCCAGCGGCCACAGCGCGGCCACCGTCGTCGCCGTCGTCATCAGCACCGGCCGGGTCCGTTCGCGCACCGCCGCGAGGGCCGCCGCGCCCGCGCTCCACCCCCCGCCGAGCACGAGCTGCTGCATGCGGTCGACGAGCAGGATGGCCGGGTTCACGGTCAGCCCGAAGAGCGTCAAGGCCCCGAGCATCGCCATCATGTCGAGAGGCATGCCGGCGAAGACGAGCGCCCACGCCGCCCCCAGCAGGGTCAACGGCAGCGCGAACAGCACCAGCACCGGCAGGGTGAGCGACTCGAAGGTCATGGCGAGGACCAGGAAGAGCAGGGCCACGACCGGCACCAGGATCCGCCGGAACCAGTTGGCGGCCTCCTCCTGGCCGGGGGTCTCGACGGTGAAGCCCCGCGGGCGCGGCACCGTGCGCACGGCGGCGGCAATCTCGTCTTCGACCGCCACGCGGTTGGGCCCCGTCGCGGGCACGTCGCCCGACAGCCGGTAGAGCACGGACAGCTCCCGGCGTCCGTTGTGATGCACGATCGTCGACGGCGGCGGCATTCGGCGCACCGAGGCCAGCGCCATCACCGGCACCACTCCGGTCTCGGTCTGGACGCGCATGCGGGTCAGGTCGCGGCTGGCGCCGCGCGGGCGCCGGACATCGCGGCGTTCCACGACGAGGGGCAGCTCGCGGCCGGTCGGCAGCACGAAGCCGGTCTGCATGCGCTCGCCCTCGCGCCCCGCCAACCGCAGGAACGGCAGCACGTCGTCGAGGGTCAGCCCGAACGCCTCGAAGGCGCGGCGGTCCGGCTCGACCCAGATCTCCTCCAGGCCGGGCCGGGCCGACATCCAGGCCTGGTCGACCTGCGGCATCGACTCCAACCGGGTCCTGACGCTCTCGGCCAGCCTCTCGAGCTGCCCGCTGTCCGGCCCCGACAGCACCACCTCGGCCGGCGACCCGCCCAGCAACCCGCCCAGTCCCGCCTGTCCGGCGCTGCCGCCGCCGGACCCGCCGCCCATCTCGTCCTCGCCCGGGCGCAGGATCTCGAGCCCCTGCACCTCGCGCGCGGCTTCGCGGACCGCCGCCCGCACGCGGGCGGCCCGGAGCCCGGGGGGCCTGTCGGCGGGATCCGCGAGCTGCACCGTGAGCGACCCGCCGTCTTCGCGGACCATCGCCTCCACCGTGTCGACGCCTTCGAGGGCCAGCACTGCGCGCTCCAGGCGGCCCATGGCCTGGCTGGCCGCCTCGATCGAGCCCTGACCGGCGGAGAACCGGGTGGCGAGCTGCACCGAGTCGGCCTCCGGCGCCTCCGCGGTCGCCGTCTGCACGGTGACCCACGGCACGGCGATGACGATGGTGACGAGCACCGCCGCCGCCGCGCCGGCGATCCAGGCCGAGGGACGGCGCAGGGCGCCGGCCACGACGCCGCCGAAGAGCAGCCGCGCCCGGTCGGGCGCGACGAGGCCCCCTCGGGCGGCCCGGCGCCGGCGCGCGTCGGCGAGCCGGCGCAGCGCGGCCGGGGCGGCGAGGCGGTGCGCGAGCAGCGGCACCAGTCCCAGCGCGACCACCAGCGACGCCGCGAGGGGCAGCAGGATGGAGAGCGCCACCACCTCGATCAGCTCGCGCGCGAGGACGTCGTCGAAGTCGACGAGACCGAGCGGCAGGAAGACGGCCGCGGTGGTCGCGCTGGCCGCGACGATGGCGCGCACCGTGCGCCGCAGGCCGTCCCGCACCGCCGTGGCGGCGTCGGCGCCGCGCTCGAGCCGGCGCTGCACCGCCTCGTACACGACCACGCTGTTGTCGACCAGGAGACCGACCGCGAGGGCCAGCCCGAAGATCGTGATCAGGTTCAGCGACTGGCCCACCAGATACAGCATCGCCAGCGCCGCGAGCAGGCTCACCGGCACCGCCACCGCGACCACGGCCACCGCGCGCCAGCCCCGCAGGAAGAGGAACAGCACCACCAGCGCGATGGCGAAGCCCGACGCCCCCAGGCGCGCGAGCCGGGCGATCTGGTCCTCCACGAGCTCCGCGGCGTCGAAGCCGACGACCAGGTCCAGGCCCAGCGGCCGCAGCTCTTCGCGAAGCTCGGCGGCCCGGGCGCGAAGCCGGCGGCCGAGCCGGACGAGGTTGGCGCCCTCCTCCTGGAAGACGATCACGCCCACCGCGGGCTGCCCGTCGACGCGGAAGCGGACCTCCTCGCGCCCCGGGCCGTAGCGCAGCTCGCTCACGTGCCGCAGCCGCACGGGGCGTTGGGGGTCGACGCGGACCTCCCCGAGCGAGTGCAGCCCGGGGGGGCGCCCGTCGAGGAGGACGGGCATGCGCCCCGCCTCGCTCTCCAGCTTGCCGAGGAACCGCAGGCGGCCGACCGCGCGGTCCACGGAGCGGGTGACGTCCTCGGTGGTCACGCCGAGGCCGGCGACCCGATCGGGGTCGACCGCGACCGTCACCTGGCGTCCGGCCCCGCCCCCCGTCGTCGCCTGGCTGACCCCCGAGACCGATGCGAACCGGGGCGCCACCCGCTCCTGGACGAGGTCGTGCAGGGCGTTGCGGTCCTCGCGGCCGGGGCCGAGGACGTGGACCATCATCGCGAAGCTCGCGAGCAGCGACGTGTCGGAGGAAGTCACCGTGACGGTGGTCCCGCGCGGCTGCGCGCGCTGCAGGGCGGCGGCGATGCGCTGCAGCTCGAGCTCGCGCACCCGGAGCTCGGCGCCGGGCTCGAAGCGCACCTGGTAGCGGCCGGACGAGCCGCGAATCTCGCCCCAGCTCTCCGACACCCGCGGCAGGGCGGCGACCCGCGCCTGCAGCGGCAGCAGGATCTCGTGCTCGACGACCTGCGATTCGCTGCCGGGCCGCGTGAAGCTGACGAACAGGCGGTCGCCGGCCAGGGCGGGGAACAGCTCGACGGGCAGGCGCTGCCACGCCACCGCCCCCATCATGACGATGGCCAGGAAGAACATCGCCACCGCGACCGGCCGTCGGATGGGCAGGCTCGGCACGGTTCACCGCCCGCCGGGCCGCAGTCGGTCGAGGACGAGATAGAGGCAGGGCAGCACCAGCAGCGAGCCCACGGTGGAGGCCAGGATGCCGCCGATGATGGTCACCGCCATCGGGGCGCGCAGCTCGGCGCCCTCGCCGGCCCCGAGGGCGAGGGGCAGCAGGGCCAGCACCGTGGTCAGCGTGGTCATCACGATGGGGCGCAACCGGATGCCGGCCGCCTGCACCAGGGCGTCGACGCGCGCGGCGCCCCGCGCCATCGCCTGGCGCGCCGTCGCCAGCAGCAGCACGGCGTCGTTGACCGCGACCCCCGCCAGCACGATGAGTCCCATCGTCGCCATCACCCCGATCGGGCGGCCCGCCGGCACGAGGACGGCGGCGACCCCGACCAGCGCGAGGGGGATGGCGGCAAGCACCGTCGCCGGGTGCAGCAGCGATTCGAAGGTCCCCGCGAGCACCATCACCACGAGCACGAGGGCGAGGAGGCCGGCCAGCCGCAGCTCGCCGAACGTGCGGACCCGCTCTTCCTCCTCGCCCCGCAGCTCGGCCCGGAGGCCGGGCGGCAGGGGTGCCTCGTCGAGGGCCGCGGCCACCGCGGCGACGGCGGCCGGGGCGGCGGCGCCGTCCGCGATCTCCGCGCTCACCCGGGCGGTGCGCCGCTGGTCGCGGCGGAATATCTCGCGGGCGCCCTCGGCCTCGGCGAAGCGGGCGACCTCGTCGATCGCGATCGGCCGGCCCTCCTGGTTGCGGAACACCAGGTGGGCGAGGTCCTCCCGCCGCGGGGTGGGCAGGCGCAGGGTCACCGGGCGCTCCTCGTCGCCCATCGTCAACCGCGTCACGTCGCGCCCGTCGAGGCTCGTCTCCAGCACGCGGCCGAGCATCTCCAGGTCGACGCCGAGGCCGTCGGCCATGGCGCGGTCGAGCTGGACGCGCAGCTCCGGCGGACCGCCCTCGAACGACGAGCGGACGTCCCACAGCTCGTCGAGCTGCGCGAGGCGCTGCCTGACCACCTCGGCGCCGCGCCGCAGGTCGGGCAGCGACTGCCCGGAGATCTCGACGACCACCGGCGGGCCGCTCGTGCCGAGCGCGCCGGCGAGGGCGGACGAGCCGACCTCCCAGTCGACCTCCATCGATGCCCGCCCCTCGATCTCGGGGGCGAGGCGGGCCGCGAGCTGGCGGCCCGTCGGCCCGTCGGCGGCCATGCGGATGGTGAGCCGCGCCGTGTTCTCCTCGACGAGCTCGGTGCGTATCATGCGGTCGTCCTCGGGCAGTCGGCCCACCTCGGAGAGCACCGCGCGCAGGTGCTCTCCGCCGGCCTGCCCGATCAGCGCCTCGAGGCCCTCCGCGACCCGCGCCGTCGACTCGACCCGCTGGGCCGGCGGCCCGACGACCCGCAGCGAGAACTGCCGCGGGTCCGACGGCGGGAGCAGCTCGGTGCCCAGCCCCAGCAGGCGCCACGCCGCGAGCGCGGCGACCACCGCCGCGGCCAGCACGGTGGCGACGGGACGGCGCAGCAGACCGCGGACGAGGCCCTCGAGGGCGCGGCGGTAGCCGGGAATCGCCTCGTCGCCCGCGGCCGCGGGGGCGGTCGTGCGCGGCAGGAACCAGCTCGCCAGCGCCGGTATCAGCAGCATCGCCACGGCCAGCGACGCGAGCAGGGACGCCGCCACCGCGAAGGCGATGCCTTCGATGAGCCGCGCGGCCAGACCCTCGACGAACAGGACCGGGAGGAAGACGACGCAAGTGGTGAGGGTCGACGCGGTGATGGCGCCCGCCACCTGGCCGGCGCCGGCCGCGGCCGCCGCCGGCGCCGGGTCGCCCCGGGACACGCGCCGGTAGATGCTCTCCACCACCACGATGGCGTTGTCGACGAGCATGCCCGCCCCCAGGGCCAGGCCCCCCAGGGTGACGATGTTGAGGCTCTGGCCGGCGAACCGCATCAGGAAGAGGGCGGCGAGAATCGACACGGGTACGGCGGCGGTGACGACGAGCGTCGCTCCGGCGGAACGCAGGAAGACGGCGAGCACGGCCACCGCGAGCAGCACCCCGAGCCCCGCCGCGGTCTGCAGATCGGACAGCGCGTCGACGACCAGGGCGGCGTCGTCGCTCACCTCGGTGAGCTCGACGCCGGGCAGGTCCTCGGCCAGCCCGGCCAGGGCCTCGCGCACCGTTGCCGACACCTCCACCGTGTTCGACCCCGCCTCCTTGAAGATCGCGAGCCCCACGCCCTCGACGCCGTTCACCCGAACGAGGTGATCGATCTCCCGATCGACCATCCGCACCGTGCCCAGGTCGGACACCCGGATCGCCTGCCGGCTGCCGTCGCCTCCGGTGACGTAGCGCACCACCACCCGCTCGACGTCCTCGGGCCGGCGGAACCGCGACATCCCCCGGACGAGAAAGACCTGCGAGCCCTCTTCGAGGGTGCCGGCGGAGATGTCCTGGTTCTCGGAGACGAGCCGGTTCTCCACGTCCGCCAGGGTGATGCCGAAGGCCTCGAGCCGGTACCGGTCCAGCAGCACCCGGACCTCCTGCTCGCGGCCGCCGGTCACCAGGACCTCCGCCACGCCGGGCAGCGCCTCGAGACCGGGCGCGACCTGGCGGCGGGCGAGGCGGCGCAGCTCGGCGAGGTCCGGCCGCCCCGCCGGGGCCACCAGGCCCAGCGTGAGAATCGGCGCCTCCCGGGGGTCGAGGCGGCGCACCAGCACCTCGTCGACGTCGGGGTCGGCGCTCACCGGGCCGACCGCCTTCTGGACGTCGATGAGGCCCAGGTCCAGGTCCGCGTCCCAGTCGAACGTCACGGTCGCCACCAGCCGCCCCGTGCGCGCCACCTGCGACACCTCGCGAATGCCCCGCACCGTGAACAGGCGCTGCTCGACCTGCTCGCCGTAGAGCCGCTCCATCTCGGTCGGAGGGCGGTCTCCCGAGCGCACGGAGACGACGATGGTGGGGCTCTGGAGGTCGGGAAGGAGATCGACCGGGAGCTGCCGCCAGGCCAGCCCGCCGACCAGGGCCACGGCGGCGGCGAACACGGTGACGGCGACGGGGCGCCGGGTGGCGAGGGCGGCGACCGACACGGCGGGGCCCGCCGGCCCGCGACGGGAGTCCGCGCGGCCGTCGCCGTCGCGGGGCGGGGCTTCGCCGGGGTCGGTCACGGGGCGCCCACCACCCGCACGCGGGTCCCGTCGGTCAGCGTCTCGAGCCCGCGCACGACGATGCGCTCGCCGGGCTCGACCCCCTCGCGCACCTCGACCCGGAGGTCGTCGCCGAGGCCCAGGGCGACGTCGCGGCGCACCGCCCGCTGGCCGTCGAGCGCGAAGACGACGTCGCGGCCGCCGCGCTCGGTGACCGCGTCGCGCGGCACCACCGCAACGCCGGTGCGGCGTTCGGCGACGATCGCGGCCTCGATGAACATGCCGGGCCGCAGGAGCCGGCGGGCGTTGTCGACCCCGACCTCGGCGCGGAAGGTGTGCTTCTCGGGGTCCAACGTGGGCGACAGCCGCAGAATCCGGCCCGCGACCGTCAGGTCGTCGAAGGCGTAGTGGCGGATGCGGACGGGCTGGCCGGGCCGGACCCGGGCGAGCTCGGGGCCCACCAGGTCGACGTCGGCGATCAACCGGCCGATGGGCGCGATGCGCGCGACCTCGAATCCGGCCAGGACCATCTGGCCGTCGGCGACGGGAAAGCCGTCTTCGTCGCGCGCCAACTCGAGGACGATTCCGGCGATGGGCGTCGTCATCCGGGTCTTCTCGTCGGCGCGCTGACTGAGCTCGAAGTTGCGCCGCGCGTCCTCGTAGGTGACCCGGGTGCGCCGGTACTCCTCCTCGGTGATGAGCCCCCGGTCGAAGAGCATCCGGCGCCGGTTCATCTCCTCCTCGGCGTTCTCCAGGTGCTGGCGGGTCGCTTCGACGCCGGCCGCGAGACGGGCGTCCTCGCCGGTGATCTCGGCCACCAGCTGCCCCTCGGAGACAGCCGAGCCCTCGACGAGCCGGGCCCCGGTCCCGTCTCGTCCCAACACCAGGAACCCCGGCGTCTCCACGCTGAGGACGACGTTCTCCTCGGTGCGCAGGATGCCGGTGGCGACGATGAGATCCTCGACGTCGTCGGTGCCCACCTCGGCCACCTCCACCGGGATGCGGAACTCGACCGGGGCGGGCTCGCTGCCGCCGGCGGGACCGCACGCGGCGGCGCAGCAGAGCAGAACCGGCAGCGGTGCAGCAGTCGACAGGTGGAAGCGGATCGGACGGCAGCGCATCGGCAGGTCCTCTACGGATCCTCGCCGACCATTCGCCATCGAATGGCGTCGGCGATCACGACACGTCCGGAGGATCGGTTGGACACCACGACCCGTGCCGCGCCCCGCGGCAGGTCGAAGTCGCCCAGGGTGTTCCAGCCGGTCTCGGCCGCGGCGGCGTCGAACTCCAGGGCGCGTTCTTCACCGCCCGCGATCAGCGTCAGGTCGTAGGTCCCGGGCCTCCCGAGTCCCGTCGAGACGTTGATCTGGACGTTCGGCGCCGGCGACCCGCCGCCCTGCCGCGTCGTCGGCTCGGGAAGGTGCAGCGCCAGGCGCCAGCGCCCCGCCCGCGGCAGCTCGGCCGCGAACACGGCCCGACGGTCCCCGGGGCCGCTCCGGACCACGGCCATCGTGTGGCGGTACTTGCCCCAGCTCGCGGGGGCCTCCCGCCGGCTCCACTCGGTGGGCGTGCCGGCGAACCCGCTCGCCTCCGGCAGCCCCTGGTCCATGTCGACCGGCGGCAGGAAGAAGCTCGACAGGCCGCCCGCGAGACGCACGCCGTTCTGCTCTTCGTCCGACTCGACGGAGAACCCCGGGTCGAGATCGTCGACGACGATGTCCGTCGTCGCCGCCGGCCGCCACTCGCTGGGCCGGCTGCCGAGGAAGGGCTCGGCGCGGACCTGCGCCTCCTGATCGACCCGCGGCAGGGTCAGCTGCACGTCCTGCCGGTTGAGCGACAGATACGGCTGCAGCCACAGCTCGACCGGCGGCGCCGCGCTGAGCATCCCGATCTCGACCGTCTCGCGGCCGGCCACCCGCACCGGCGCGGTCCCCTGCCAGACGTTGGTTTCGTTGTCCCCGGCGGTGGCGTAGCGCATGTGCAGCAGGCCCGGGACGGCCTCGTCGTTGCGCACGTGGACGCGCGTCTGGTAGCGGGGATTGCCCCGTTCGTCGTCGGCCAGCCGATCGACCACGACCGGCGAGGCGACGAAGCCGGGCAGCGCCGCATCGTGCAGCCAGTCGCCGATCAGCGGCTCGAGGTCGGCGTCGAGCTCCGCCGCTAGCCGCGCCAGATCGGCCGCCGTGAACTGCCGGCCCCGGTAGCGGGCCCGCAGCTCGGCCAGCAGCGCCGCGGTCTTGTCGCGTCCCAGGCCGTCGAGGATCGAGCGCGCGATCGCCCGGCCCTTGAGGGCGAGGACGTTGAACGCCCCCGCCGCGTCCCCGGCCGGGTCGAGCTCGGCCAGCGGCGCCCCGAGGGCGCGGTCCCAGACCGAGGGGCGGTCGGACGCCGCCGACAGCACCGCGTCGGCGGCCGTGTTCATGCTGCCCGTCATCATGTCGACGATGATCTCGCCGACCATGGCGTTGCCCTCCTGGCCGAACATGAACGGCGAGAAGTAGCCCGCCTTGCCGGTCAGCAGCCGGTTGACGAGCTCGTCGAGGACGAAGTCGACGGCCAGCGCGCCCTCCCCCCGCGCGCCGGTCTGAAAGAGCAGGAAGTTGCGCGACCCGCCGAGAAACAGGTTGCCGCCGCTGACGTCGTTCTCGAAGAACTGCTCGAGGGCCTCCACCTTGGCGCGGGCCAGCCCGCCGTCGCGCCCCTCGAAGCTCTCCGGGTTGATGAACCCGAGCTCGAAGCGCGAGGTGGTGAAGCCGTTCTCGCGCAGCAGCAGCAGCCCCGGCAGCGCCTGCGTGGTGTCCATGCGCCAGCCGCCGCCGTAGCCGCGCAGGACGGTCGGCGACTCGACCAGGGTCAGGCCGTCGTAGGGGTACGGCAGGCCGAGCCGCTCGGCGTCGCTGAGGATCTCCTCGACGCGCTGCCGGATCTCGCCCGCGGCGTCCGCGAAGAGGCGCAGGTTGCGGTCGTGGCCCGGGTGGACGAGGATCTCGAGCTCGACCCCCGCCGCCTCGATCGCGCGCCGCTCGAAGCGCGAGGCCAGCAACCCCACGTGCGGCACCGGCGCGCCGGGCCGGAAGCGGAAGCGGGCCGCGCCGCCGCCCGAGCCGAGGGTCTGCCGCCGGCCCGGGCCCGCCACCAGCCAGCCCTCCGGGACCTCGACCTCGAGATCGACCTCGAAGTAGTCGGCGGGATGCGTCCGCGGGTCGCCGCCGGGCACGTCGCTGCCGGCGTGCGGCAGCCAGCCGAGGCCCGGCATCAACGCGACGTAGCGCCGGTCGAACACGCCGGGGTCGGCCCCGATCAGGGCGATCTGGGCATCCATCATGGTGGCGCCGGGCAGGTCGAACGCCGAGTCGAGGTAGCCGAAACCGACGTCGGGCCGGCCGGCGGCCGACAAGGCGACCCGGGTCTCCGCGCCCGGCGCCAGCGCGCGCGGGGGCGTGATCTCCAGCAGCCCGGCGTCGTGCGTCCAGGCCGCCTCTTCGCCGCCGGCCGCCGCGCGCTCCACCGCGAGCCCCGGGTTGAAGGTGAACAGCAGCGTGTCGAGGCCCCGGTCGGGCGGCGCCTGCACCGTGATCTCGAGGTCGAGGGCGACCTGCCGGCCCGGCTCGACGCGCACCGTGCCGGCGACCGCCTGCACGTCGGCGCGCGGGTCGTCGCGGCGCGCCTCGTGCGCGGCGAGCCAGGCGGCACGGTCGTCCCTGGCGCCCGCCGCCTGCGAGGCCAGCGCGGCGACGAGGAGGCCGGCCGCGGCGGCGAGCCCGCCCCCGAGGGCGATGCGCCGCGATCGCGGTCCGCCGTCCCGGCGCGGATGGAAGGCCGCCGCGAGGGTCAGGCACCCCGCGGCCATCATCAACGCGGCGAGGCGTTGCCCGACGCTGACGGCGCCGGCGAGGCTCGGCACCAAGTCGGACGCCATCTGGAAGTTGAGCATGCCCAGCGCCGGCTGGAGGTAGATCGGCAGCCGGAACTGCATCCAGATCTGGAGCCCGACGAGGGCGAGCGCGGCCAGCGCGACCACCAGGCGGTTGCGGACGAGGACCGCGAGGAGCATGACGACCGCGCACCAGAGCACGAACATCGACAGCGCCGCGATCAGGAACCCGGCCAGGGAGTACGGCTCGATGGGCTCGCCCCCGTACCAGTCGAGCCCCACCGCCAGGGCGCCTAACGCCTGCAGCGCCATCGCCGTGAAGAGCACGGGCCCCCAGGCCATCGCCACCAGGCCGAGGACGCGGCCGACGAGGAACTCGGGGTTCGACACGGGGCGCGAGTCGAGCACCTCGGCGATGCGCTCGCGCTCGTCCCGGGCCCTGACGTCGAAGGCGAGGAAGATCAGGCCCAGCAGGAAGATCACCACGAAGTACAGGCCCACCCCCGACATCAGGTAGCGCGGCCCGACCGCGCCGACGGTGGCCGAGAACCGCGACGCGAGGGTGTGGATGAACGTGTAGTAGCCGTAGGCGAGGAAGGTGAACGCCACCGACAGGACGGCGAACACCCAGTAGCGAACCAGGCGCCGCACGGAACGGATCTCGGCGCGGGCGACGGCGAGAATCATCGGCAGCCGAATCATTGCGCCTCCCCGTCGGGTGCGGTCCCGGCCTGCTGCCGGGCCGCCGCGGTGCGGCCCCGGGCCGCCATGAACGCGATGTAGCTCTCCTCGAGGGTGGGCTCGGCCACCGGCGCCGCCGCCGGCGGCAACGGCCGGCCGCCCGCCACCCCGCGCAGCGTGACTTGGCCGTCCGAGACGCTGCTCGAGACGATCTCGTGGCGGCTCTCGACGGCCTCGGCGCCCGCGAGCTCCGCCGTCACCTCGAAGACCTGTCCCGCCGCGAGCCCGAGCAGCTTCGACGGCGGGCCCTGGAAGGCGACGCGGCCGGCGTCGAGCAGGGCGATCTCGCGGCAGCCCGCCCCCAGGTCGGCGACGATGTGGGTCGACAGCAGAATCGTCCGCTCGCGCCCCAGCCCGCTCATCAGCTGCCGGAAGCGGATGCGCTCTTCGGGGTCGAGGCCGACGGTGGGCTCGTCGACCACCAGCACGTCCGGCTCGTGGACCAGGGCCTGGGCCACCCCCAGCCGGCGCACCATACCCCCCGAGAGCTTCTTCACCTTGCGATGGGCGACCTCGCCGAGGCCGACCTGGTCGAGGACCTCGGCGACGCGGGCCCGGCGCTTCTTCCGGTCCAGCATGCCCGAGAGCTGCGCCAGGGTGTCGAGCACCTCCTCGACGCGGTGCAGTCGCCAGGCCCCGAAGTCCTGCGGCAGATAGCCGAGCCGGGCGCGGACCGCCCGGGGATCGCGGGTGACGTCGTGCCCGCACACCCTGACCTGCCCCGCGGTGGGCGCGATCAGGGTGCACACGATGCGCATGAGGGTGCTCTTGCCCGCGCCGTTGGGGCCGAGCAGGCCGAAGAGGCCGGCGCCGCAGGCCAGATCGACGCCGTCGAGGGCGGTGTGGCCGCCCGGGTAGGTGTGGCGAAGGCCGCGGATCTCGATCGCCCCGGAGGGCGCCGCGGCGTTCTGCGGGTCGCCGGTCATGAGACCTCCGCCGGCCCTCCCGCTCGTGCGGGTCGCGGGCCCGAGAGTGTCGCGTACCTTGTCTATACGGAGAACGTTACGCCATGTTGCAGCCGTTTGTTCGCCGGACGGAACGGCGGGGCGAGGAATGCGATGCGTCGGCGAGGGGCTCGCCCTGGTTCGCGCGGGAGATCGGGACCCTTCGGCAGAGAGCGAGGGGGCGGGATGCGGGGGATGTTCGCGACGTACTCGCGGCGGGCGCCGGGCGGCCCATCGGCTGCCCGGGCGACCGCCGCGGCACGCCTCTCCGCTACTCGTCGGCGACCGAGTACTTCGTGAACGCTCCGCCCGCGAAGCGCAGCGAGTTCGGCCCCTCGGCCGCGAACACGTTGCCGTCCGCGTCGACCGCGACGCCCTCGCCGGCCGCCCCCTGGTACGGCCGCGTCTCCGCGTCGAACGGCGGGATGAAGCCGGTGACGCGGTCCTCGTCGATGGGCCCGATGCGCACGCCGTTCATCCAGTTGGCATGGCTGGTCATGCTCGACTCGGAGTCGATCGAGTACAGCATGTCGTCGGCGGTGATGAAGATGCCGCTGATGCGCCCGTGCGAGTAGAGCGAGTCGAGGTAGTTGCCGTCCTGGTCGAAGATCTCGATGCGGTGGTTGCCGCGATCCGCGACGAAGAGCCGCCCCTGCGAGTCGAACTCCACCGCGTGGGGGGTGCGGAACTCCCCGTGAAGGGTGCCGATGCGTCCCCACTCCTTGATGAACGTGCCGTCGGGGGCGAACTTCAGGATGCGGCCGGTGAGGCCCGCCTCGCGTCCCGCCGCTATCGCCTGGTTGGAGGTCATGCCCTGGCCGCTGTGGCCGTCGGCGACGAAGATGCTGCCGTCGGGCGCGGTGACCACGTCGTTCGGCTGGTTGAGCTGGTTGGGGCCGGTCCCCGGCTGGCCCGCGGTGCCGAGGCTCATCAGGAGCTCGCCGTCGGGGCTGAACTTGTGGACCTGGTGCCCCTTGGTCCCTTCCGCGTTCCCCGCGAAGTCGGTCACCCAGACGTTGCCGTCGGCGTCCACGTGGATGCCGTGCGGCGTCACCATGATGCCCCCGCCGAAGTTCGCGAGCACCTCCCCGGTGTTGCGGTCGAACTTGAAGACGGGGTCGACGGGATTGGAGTCGCAGTTGATGGGCACGCCCGCGCCGAACGAGCCGGCGCCGCAGCGCTCGTAGGCCCAGACGTGGCCGTCGATCGGGTCGATGTCGACGCCGGCGGTCGAGCCCCACTCCCGGCCCTCGGGCAGGTCGCCCCAGTTCGCGGTCACGGTCGCGGTGGGGTTCGGCAGGCCCTCGCCGGTGATCGTGTTGCCCGCCGACTGCGACTCGGCGGTCGACGCGCCGAGCACCAGGGCGCCGCAGGCGAACAACGTGGACATCAGATATCGTGACCTTGACATGGCATCTCTCTCCTTGAGCCCGCGTTCAGCGAGCTCATGTTCTCGGTTCCCGCCTTGCCGCCCTGCACTTGGACGACGCTCGGATGATAGCCTGAAACCGGGCTCGACGCCTGCCGAGCCGCAGAAAGAGAGGTCGTCCGTGCGTGAGAGGGTCGGTCGACTCGGATGCATCGCCGCGTTGGGCCTGTTGCCTTTGGGCGCATCGCAGTTCGGCGGCGACGCCGTCGTCCTGGCGCAGGCGGGAGAGGCGCCGGGGAACGCGGTCGCGGCGGGAGAGCTCGTCGTTGAGCCCCCGACCCTGATCAACCTGGGCTTCGAGTGGCTCATCGAGGGCGACGACAACCGAAACGCCGCGGTGGAGGTGTCGTATCGCCGGCAGGGCGGGACGGCGTGGTCGCCGGCGCTCCCGTTGCTGCGGCTCCAGGGCGAGCGCATCTCGGTGGGCAACCAGTTCGACGTCGTCGTGCCGAACATGTTCGCCGGGAGCATCCTCGACCTCGAGCCCGACACCCCGTACGAGGCGCGGCTCGTGCTGACCGATCCCGACGGCGTGATCGGCGAGGCGGCCAGGACCGTGACCGTGCGGACGCGGGCAGAGCCGATGCCGTACGCGGAGGGCAGGGTGTTCCACGTCTATCCGCACGGCTTCGATGGCGCCAAGATCGAGCCGTCGTTCGAGGGGTTGATATGCGCGTACAACTCCTCTTGCGGCGGCGGGGACTTCGCCACCGCCGGGCGTCCCCGGGTGCGCGCCGGCGACACCCTGCTCGTGCACGCCGGCCTCTACCGCTACAACCACCTCGAGTACGGCGGGGCCAACCGCGCCTTTCCGTTCGAGGGCACGTACTACCTGACGGCCGACGGCACCCCCGAGCGGCCGATCGTCATCAAGGCCGCCGGCGACGGCGAGGTGATCTTCGACGGCAACGGCAACTTCGCCCTCTTCAACGTCATGGCGGCCGACTACACGTACTTCGAGGGCATCACCTTTCGCAACACCGAGTTCGCCATCTGGGCCGGCCAGCAGTTCATCGCGGGGGCGAAGGGGCTCACCGTCAAGCACAGCCGCTTCGAGGACGTCGGGGTCGGCGTCTTCACGAGCTACTCGGGGTCGAGCAACTTCTACATCGCCGACAACCGCTTCCACGGCCGGAACGACCCGGACCGGATGATCGGATGGACCGACGCGCCGCTGTGGGGGCGGTTCGACGGCGTCGACGGTCAGGTTCATCCCCCCGTCATGGCGTCCTACGTGGCGGTGAAGCTCTACGGCCCCGGCCACGTCGTGGCCTACAACTACATCGCCGACTTCCACGACGGCATCAACGTGGAGACCTACGGGAACCCCGATGGCAGCGTCGCGTCCGGACCGGGCCCGAAGTACCCGCCGCGCGAGTACCGGGACCGGCGTCCCGTGGCCATCGACTTCTACAACAACCACATCACCAACTCGCACGACAACCCGATCGAGACCGACGGGAGCCTGCACAACGTGCGCGTGCTCCGGAACCTGTTCATCAACCACCCGTCGCACGCGTTCTGCAGCCAGCCGGTGCTCGGCGGACCCGTCTACTGGATTCGGAACATCGGCTACAACCTCCCGGGCGGATCGAGCCGCTTCTTCGGCGCCGCCGGCGTCGTGTTCTACAACAACACCATTCTGGCCGAGACCACCGGGACGATGTCGAACACCCATTGGCGGAACAACCTGATTCTCGGGCAGAACGCGCCGTCCGACTTCCGGGGGCAGCGTGCGAACCTGTTCGGGATCACGACGTTCACCAACTACACGTCGTCGGACTACAACGGCTTCGGTCCCGCGCCCGACACCGCGATGCCGTTTCGATGGGAGAGCCCGCCGTTCGACGTGGCCGCCGACTTCCGGGCCCCGAACCACGTCCCGGCGCTGGAGCTGCGCGAGTTCGCGACGCTCGCGGAGTACAGCGCCGCCACCGGGCAGGACCGGAACAGCGTGCAGGTGGGATACGACGTGTTCGTGAACGTGCCGGCGCTCGACGCCCGGGACGTCGGCACGCTGCAGGCCGTCTACGACGCGGACGACCTCGACTTCCGCCTCAGGCCCGGCTCGGCCGCCGTCGACCGCGGGATGGTGCTGCCGACGGTGACCGACGGCTTCACCGGGAGGGCGCCCGACCTCGGGGCGCTGGAGGTCGGACGCCCCGCGCCCCACTATGGGCCGCGTCCTCGGTGATGCTGGCTACGGCGCCGGCGCGAATCCCGAGCGGTCGACCCACTCGCCGAGGCGCATGACCCGGTCGATGTCCAGGGTGTTCCCGATGTCGGCCAGGGGGTCGGCGTTCAGCACCACGAGGTCGGCGACCTTGCCGGCCTCGAGGGTGCCGAAGTCGGCCTCGCCCACCGGGGGCATCTGGGCCGCGCCGGTGGCGGTCGCGGCGACGATGGCGTCCATCGGGGTCAGGCCGGCCTCGACGTACATCTCCATCTCGTGGTGCATGCCCCAGCCGAACGGGACGTTCGGGGTGCCGGCGTCGTTGCCCATCGCGACCGCGACCCCGGCGTCGTGCATCGTCTTCACGAAGTCCAGGAGCTGCCGGAACGCGGCCTTGCCGTCCTCGAACCCCGGGTCGTCGACGATCTCCGCCCTGACTGCCGGGTCGTCCAGGCGGGCCAACGCATCCGGGTTGAACATCTCGAACGCGGCGCGCAGCTCGGGGTCGTCGAGCAGCTCCGGACGCTCGGCGAAGTGCCAGCGGTTCTGGACGATGGACAGGGTCGGGGTGAAGTAGACGTCGTTGTCCAGGCACATCCGGATGAACTCGGCCGAGGGCTCGGGATCGTCCATCGGGACGCCGGAGCCGGGGCCGAAGGTCAGCACCGTGCTGTGCAGGAAGTCCCACAGGCCGGCCTCGACGAGCTGGCGGCCGTCGGCCTCGTCGTCGATGTGGGCGACGGGGATGGCGCCGTTCGCCAGCGCCTCTTCGACGATCGCGGCGCGTATCTCGGGCGGGATCTTGAGGCCCGGCTCGGCGACCTCGTTCACCCACATCTTGATGAAGTGCACGCCGAGCGCGATCTGATCGCGCACCAGCGCGCGCGCCTCCTCCTCGGTGGCGGGGGCGTTGCGGCCGGCCGCGTTGAAGCCGCCGGGGTAGGAGAACCCCATCCCCGCCGTATAGGTCCGGGGAGCGTCGGCGCGGCCGGCGGCCGCCAGCAGGTAGGCGACCCGCTCCGGCGTGTCGCTGCCGGTGCTCCGGGCGGTGGTCACGCCGTAGTGGAGCTGCGAGCGGAACTGGCGCTCGATCTCCTCCGGTCCCTCCCGGTAGTGCACGTGCAGGTTCACGAGCCCGGGAATGATGGTCTTGCCGGCGAGGTCGACGGTCTCCGCGCCGTCGGGCACCGGCGTCGCGCCGCGCGCGCCGGCGCTCTCGATCCGGCCGTCGCGGACGACGACCACCGAGTCGGCCACCGGCGGCCCGCCGGTGGCGTCGATGAGCTGCGCGCCGACGAGCGCGAGCGCGCCGGCGCCCTCGGGAGGGGGGCCTTCTCCGCAGCCGACGAGAGTCAGGGCCAGCGCGGCCGCCAGCAGATGAAATCGTCTCATGGTCAACCTCTTGGTTCGTCTTCCTGCCCGGCCCGCGGGTGCGTCAGGCGGCGGACCGGGCGCCTGCCGTCTCAGGCGGGGGCCTGCGCATCGTGTCGGACCGGGCTCAGCCCGGCTCCGGTCGCCCCACGTCGCCCACGAGGGACGCCAACACGTCGCGGGAATGTGTCCGCCGGAATCAGTCCCGCTCCAACCGCCGGGCTCCCGCGAGGATGTTCTCGAGCCCGCGGTTCCCCTCGTGGCACGCGTACTCGTACACCGGCAGCTCGGAGCGCCGCAACGGGATGGCCGCGGTGAAGTCGCGGGTGAAGACGGCGGGATCGTGCACGGTGTACTCGTAGAGCAGCGTGTCTCCATCCACCCGCGTGAAACGCTCGGTCAGGTTCAGCGTCGCGCCGCTTCCCACCGCGCTCGTGATGGCGGGGAGGAAGCTCGCGGTCCGGTCGGTGAAGTTGGTGGTCTCGACCACCAGCGTGTCGCCCTCCCAGCGCCCCCGTCCATCGCCCATCCATTGGCGGATACCGTGGGGCAGGTGCGGGCGCCCGTCGAGGGGCACGATCCGCGCGTCGTGCACCATCTCGTGGTGGACGACCACGTGGTCGGGCGTCTGGAACACCTGGATGTTGTTGTTGTAGGCGGCGGGAATCAGCGGCGGGCCGCTGTTGAACCCCAGCAGGCACCGCTCGCCGAGCCCGCGGTCCTCCGGGCCGTCGGCCCCGATGCCGCCGGCCCGGTAGCGGACGGGACGGGACCCCGGCAGATCCTCGCCCGCCGACCCGATCTGCTCGACGGTCCCCGGGCGCCGCGCCGGCATCCGCCCGTCCGGCGGATCGACGATCAGCGACGTGCGCCGGTCCTCGACGAGGGTGTTTCCGCGGTCGTACCAGAACTCGTTGTAGGGCACCACGCCGCCCTCCGACTCCGGCGGATAGAGCGCCCCGCCCTTCTCCGGATCGACGAGGTCGCGGTTCTGGCGGCGGTTCTCGAGCGTCTGGTACTCGGCCGCCTCTTCCTCGGTGAGCACCGCCTTCCCGGCCAGCTCGGCGGGCCGCTCGAGCGGCGTGATGGTGCGGAAGTCCCACACCCCCTGCAGGTCGGGATGGCCCCAGGGGGTTCGCGCGCCGCCGGCCGGCTGGGCGAACGCCATGGCGGCCGCGCACGACAGCGCCGTGGCCGTCGCCACGACTCGCAAGCTGCTCCGGAGCGTCGCCGGGCGGCCGCGCAATCGGATGGGGCACGGTGCGTCATCGGATCTCATGCGTGGGCTCCGTTCGGGCGTCTTGGACACCGCTCGGCGATCGTCTTTCGGCTGCGGCTGGCCTGATTCTAGTATGCCGGGCGGGAGGTCGGCGAGCTTCCGATCTTGGCGAGGGTCGAGAGGCAGGACGCCCCGCAAGGGTTCGGCGACGGCATGCGGCTCGAGGTCGGTCGTCGCGTCATGAGGCCGTTTGCCGCAGGGCAAGACCACGGTGCCACCGGGTTGGTCGTGCGAATCGGAGCGACGTCGAGAAGGCGAGTCCCCCCCTGCCAGCCCGGTTCACGTTCCGATGACGGGCACAGCTGGCGCAGGCCGCCGACTACCGGATGTCTTGGGATTGAACTGCGCCGTCCGGCTGTCGAATCGCGCTCGGCAGGCGCACGAAGTCGGCCCCGAGCAGGGACGGCTTTCTCTCGCAGACGGTCCGCTACTCGACGCGGAGGGCCTGTACCGGATCGATCCGGGTCGCCCGGCGCGCCGGCAGCCAGCAGGCGGCGAGGGCCGCGGCGACGAGCACGAGCGGTCCCGCCACGAAGGTCAGCCGGTCGTCCGTGCCGACGCCGTACAGGAAGCTCTCCAGCACGCGGCTCGACGCGGCGGCGGCGAGCAGGCCGAGGACGGCGCCCGCCGCGACGAGCGCGCCCCCTTGTCTGACGACGAGCGCGACGATGTCGCCGCGCTGCGCGCCCAGCGCCATGCGGACCCCGATCTCCCGCCGGCGCTGCGAGACGGTGTAGCTGAGCAGGCCGTAGACGCCGAACGCGGCGAGGAACAGGGCCAGCGCCGCGAAGCAGCCGGCGAAGACGGCGTAGAAGCGCGGCTGGACGACCGCGGCCCACAGCCGCGCGTCCATCGTCATGACGTCGGCGGTTACCGCCCGCGGGTCCGCCTCGGCCACTCCTCCAAGTAGAATGACTACCAGAGTAGCGGCTGTCGGGTAGAACGTCAAGGGGGACGACTGGCCGGGGCCTCGTCGGGTTCCGGGTAGTCGTCGGCCGCCAGCGGGTATCACCGTGCGGGCCCCGCCTGGACGCGGCCACACTTCGGCTTCATTGGTGTTCAGCAAGCGTTTCGTGGCTGCCATACGGCCAGGATGTCGGTGTAATGACGGCCGACTCACCTGTGGAAGCACAGAACGGGAAGGGCCCTCCAGATCGCGTCCCGTACGGGGAGCGAGCACAGAGCGCTTCGCCTTCGTTTCTCCCGGGCGTCACCGCGATCCGTCGGGGTAGGGCGGCATCTCCGGCTCGAGCTCGACGTGGACGGCGTCGGCGACGCGGTTGATGTAGTTGAAGAAGGCGACGACCTGCACCGTGAGGTGGATGGCCTGGTCGCCGAGGCCGGCCGCGCGCAGGGGCTCGAGATCCGCCTCGGTCATCGCGGCCGGCTCCCGCGTGAGCTTCTCCGCGTAGACGCAGAGCGCCGCGTCGACCGGCGCGAGCGGGGCCGTGCGCCAGTCGGCGAGCACCGCGTCCGCCAGCCCCGTGTCGCCGCCCTCCCGTGCGATCTCGACCCGGAGATCGTCCGCATGCTGCAACATTCAATAGTGGCAGTCGTTGGCGCGGCTCACCACCGTGGCCAGCATCTCCCGCTGCACCAGGGACAGTTCGCCGGGGGCCTTCATGACGGCGGCGTAGAGTCCCACCGAGGCGTCCAGCACCGCCGGCTGCAGGCTCATGGTCCGCAGGATGCCGAACACGCGCCCGGCGCGCTCCACCGCGATACGGTAGCTCTCGGCGAGACGGCCGGAGGCATGGAACGGCGGCTCCCTGACGCCGACGGTGCGAATCCAGGGCATGGCGCGATGTTACCGCGGGCTGGACACGTACGGTCTCCGCTATAGACTGAGTTCAACCGAATCGAGTCCAACCGGCTGAACGCATGCGCATCATCGACCCGCACGAAGCGAAGACGAATCCCTCGCAGCTCGCCGAGGCCGCCGCCGGTGAGCCGGCAGCCCCTGCCAGCGCAGGCAGGCAGCCCGGCGAGGCTATGGAGGCCGCCGCTGGTGAGCCGGCAGCCCCTGCCAGCGCAGGCAGGCAGCCCGGCGAGGCTATGGAGGCCGCCGCTGGTGAGCCGGCCACTGCCAGCGCAGGCAGGCAGCCCGGCGAGGCTGTGGCCGTGCACGTTCCGGCGCAGGCCGGCCGCCGCTTGGGTTTCCTGGCTGGTCGGATCGCGGTACCGTCGGACTTCGACCGCATGGGAGCCGCGGAGATCGCGCGCCGGTTCGGGGGCGAGGAGTGAAGCTCCTCTCGAGAAACCGGCAAAGCCGGTACGCCCTTGGGGAGGTACGCCGGGACCTGCGCCTCGCCGGCCGGGCCCTCGCCCGCAAGCCGGGGTGGACGGCGGCCGGGGTGCTCACGCTGGCCATCGGGGTGGCCGGCTCGACCCTCGTCGCCGGCCTGCTCGACCAGGCGTTCGTGCGGCCGCTGCGCTTCGCGGCCGGCGACGAGCTGGTCACGCTGTACGTGACGAGCGGCCCCAGGTACTCGCCGATGTCGTACCCCGAGTACGCCGAGCTCCGGGCCGCGCTCGAGGGAAGCGTCGACCTCGCCGCGTTCTGCCGGGTCTTCATGACGGTGGGCGGGGGGGCGTTTCCCGAGCGCCACGAGGGCGAGATGGTGTCGGGCGCCTTCTTCTCGGCGCTCGGGGTCCGGCCGGCCCTCGGGCGGCTCATCGGCCCCGCCGACAACGTCGCCCCCGGCGGGCCCCGCGTCGTCGTGCTCTCGGACTTCCTGTGGCGCAGCCAGTTCGCGGCCGACCCGGCGATCGTGGGCAGGACGGTGCGCCTGAACGAGGCGGTCTACGACGTCGTGGGGGTGACGCCCCCGGGCTTCCGCGGCGCGGTCTGGCCGTCGTTCGAGAGCGCGTTCTGGATTCCCGCGATGATGGCCGACGAGTACTTCGGGGGCCGCGACGTCGTGAACGGCCGTTTCTTCGCGACCTTCCAGACCGTCGGGCGCCTCGCGCCCGGCGCTTCCCTGGCCGGCGTGCAGGCGCGCATCGACCCGGTCGACGAGGTCCTCGCCCCGGGTCGCGGCGAGAGCGTCTACTATCCGGAGACGGGGGCCCCGTGGCGCGTGCGCGCCCTGCCCGGGAGCTACCTGCGGCTGTGGCCGGAGTTCCGCGACGAGGTGGCGGGGTTCCTGGCGGTTCTGGGCCTCATGGCGGCGGCGGCGCTCGCGGTGGCGTGCGCGAACCTGGCCACGCTGCTGCTGGCGCGGTCGGCGGAGTGGCGGCACGAGCTGGCCATCCGCCGGGCCCTCGGCGCCTCGCGGGCCGACCTCGTGCGGCGGCTCGGGGTGGAGGTCGCCCTGCTCGTCGGGGCCGGCGGCCTTGGCGCGACCGCTCTCGTCGTCTGGTCGAGCGCACTCGCGCCGCTGCTGCCCCTGACCGTGCCCTACCAGCTCGACCTCGTGCCGGACCGCCGCCTGCTGGGCATCGGCGTGGTTCTCACGGCGGCGACCGGCTTCGCGTTCGCGATGCCCGCGGTGTGGCGGGTGCTCCGCGATCTGCCCGAGGCCGCGTCGCTGTCGCGCGGCTACAGCGCGGCCGGCCGGTCCACCGCCATGAGCACGCTCGTCGTCGCCCAGGTGGCCCTCTCGACGGTGCTCGTCGTCGGGTGCGGCCTCCTGTTGCGGAGCGCCTGGAACACGCAGCGCATCGACCAGGGGTTCGACGCACCCAACGGCGCGAGCGTGCGGATGTCGTTTCCCCAGGCGTGGGCGGAGGAGCCCGATCTGGCCGGTGCCGCGGTGGACCGGCTCCTCGACGACCTGGTGGCCGAGGGCTTCGTCACCGCCGCGAGCGCCTCGACCCGCCGCCCGGGGTCGGCTCCCGGGCGCTTCGAGGTGCGGCTGGCCGATTCGGCCCGGGTGGGACCCGAGACGCCGGTGGAGACGCAGCTCAACGCGGTCACCGGCGGCTACTTCGAGGCCTTCGGCATCCCGGTGCGCGCGGGACGCGTGTTCGGCCGCGCGGATGCGCCGGATGCTCCGGTGGCGGTGATCAGCCAGGCCCTGGCCGCGGACCACTTCCCCCGCCGCAGCGCGGTGGGGCAGACGCTGCGCGTGCAGGGTGAGGAGCAACCCCGCCGCATCGTCGGCGTCGTGGGCGATATCGCGGGGCTCGACGTCCGTCTCCCGCCGCAGCCGATGATGTACGTGCCGTACGGCAGCCCGCAGGGCGGCGCCTACGTGACGATCCGCACGCGGAGCGGCGAGGCCGGCGGGCCGGCGGCGCTGCGCCGCCGAGCTGGCGGTCTCGACCCCGCGATTGCCCTCTCCGAGGCCGCGACCTTCGCCGAGATGCGGCGCGCGGCGACCCGGGAGTCGCGGGTGCACGCGGGCCTCGCCGCGGTCACGGCGGGGCTGGCCCTGAGCCTGGCCTTGGTGGGCCTCTACGGGCTGATGGGCTACGTGGTCCGGCGGCGCGAGCGGGAGATCGGCATCCGCATCGCGCTGGGCGCGACCCTGGGCCACGTCTACGGCCTCGTCGTGGGGCGCGGCTTCCGGCTCACCGCGGTCGGCCTCGTCCTCGGCCTCGCCGCGAGCGCCGGCGCCGGCCGGCTGCTGTCGCGGCTGCTCTACGAGGTCGGGCCGGGAGACTCGACGACGCTCGCGGTGGTGCCCGCGCTCTTCCTCGCGGCGGCGTTCCTCGCCTGCCGGGGACCCGCCCGGTACGCCACGCGCGTCGATCCCACCGACGTGCTTCGGGCCGAGTAGAGGTACGGGTCCGGGGGCGTCGGCGCGGCCGGCGGCTCCGAGCAGGTAGGCGACCCGCTCCGGCGGGTCGCGACGGTTCGACGTTGCGGCGGCCGAACCGCTGTACTGCTGGACAGGCACGACGGTCTGGACCCGTGCCCGGCGACGCCCGTATAGTGGACCGGCTCGTCGCCACGGCCCGCGATTGCCGTTCGCGCCGGGCCGCCGGCGCGGCGGCTCGCCGTCAGAGCAAGGGAGGCACGTGTCCATGCATACCGGATTCCGTCGTGGATGCCGCGTCGTATTCGCCATCGTCCCGGTGGTGGCGGTCGCCGTCCTCATCGCCGGCCCCGTCCCGGCCGCGGCGCAGGACCGCGACTTCGCACCCGTCACCGACGCCATGCTCCAGGACCCCGACCCCGCCGACTGGCTGAACTGGCGGCGCACCCTCGACGGCTGGGGCTACAGCCCGCTCGACCAGATCGACCGCGGCAACGTCCACCGGCTGCAGCTCGCGTGGGCGTGGTCCATGGCGGCGGGGGTCAACCAGCCGACGCCGCTCGTGTACGACGGCGTGATGTACCTCGCCGGCGCCGCCAACGTCGTGCAGGCGGTGGACGCCGCCACCGGCGACCGCCTCTGGGAGTACCGGCGCGACCTGGGCGCGATGGTCGAGTCGGTGCTGCGCCCCCGCAGCCGGTCGATCGCGATCTACGGCGACAAGGTGTACCTGAACGCGGCCGACGCCCACATCGTCGCCCTCGACGCCCGGACCGGCGAGGTGGCGTGGGACCACGAGGTGGCCGACAACGCCCTCGGCTACCGCTACACGAGCGGCCCCATCGTCGCCAACGGGAAGGTCGTGGCCGGCATGACCGGGTGCGAGCGCTTCAAGGAGGACGTCTGCTTCATCTCGGCCCACGACGCCGATACGGGGGAGGAGCTGTGGCGGACGTCGACCATCGCGCGCCCCGGCGAGCCGGGCGGTGACACGTGGGGCGACCTGCCGCTGCTTTATCGCGCCGGCGCCGACTCGTGGATTCCCGGCAGCTTCGACCCCGAGAGCAACCTCACCTACTGGTCGACGTCGCAGGCGAAGCCGTGGGCCAGCCTCACCCGAGGCACCGACGGCGACGCGCTCTACAGCAACAGCGTGCTCGCCCTCGACGCCGACACCGGCGAGCTGTCGTGGTACTTCCAGTTCACGCCGGCCGAGACCCACGACCTCGACGACGTCTTCGAGAGCGTGCTCATCGACCACGACGGGCGCCGGTCGCTCTTCAAGATGGGGAAGCTCGGCATCCTGTGGGAGCTCGACCGCGACACCGGCGCGTTCGTCGCCGCCCACGATCTCGGCTACCAGGACGTGCTCGACGTCGACCCCGAGACGGGGAGGGCGGTCTACCGGCCCGAGAAGCTCCCGGTGAAGGACGTCGAGCTCGCGTTCTGCCCCGACTTCGGGGGCATCCGGAACTGGCGCGCGTCCGCCTACCACCCCGAGACGCAGGCGCTCTACATTCCCATCCACCCGACCTGCGTCAGCGGCGCCTTCACGGAGATCGAGCTGGTGCCCGGCGCGCGCTACTACCAGAACACGGGCTGGCTGTCGCGCGGCAGCACCGTCCACCCAGACAGCGAGCCCTACCGGGGCCACCTCATCGCGATGGAGATCGCGACCGGGCGCATCCTGTGGCGCCACTCGACGATGACCCGGCCGGGGGGCGCGGCGCTGACGACGGGCGGCGGTCTCGTGGTCAGCACCGACACCGACCGCAACCTCGCCGTTCACGACGTGGCGAACGGGGACGTGCTGTTCCGGACGCGTCTGCCCGGGTCGGTGTCGGGGTTCCCGATCACCTACGCGGTCGGGGAACGGCAGTATCTGGCCGTGCCGACCGGCGGGGACCGCACCAACGCGGTGTACGTCTTCGCGCTGCCCGCGGAAGCGCCGGCCGACTGATTGGACCGGTCGCGGAGCGAGGTTGCCGTCCGCATCCGCGATAGACTGTCGGGGAGGGTTGGTGGTCCGGGGTGCGCACCGGCGCGCGCGCGGCGGCGCGGTCCTGATTGGAGGCAAACGATGTCGGGCAGAGCGACGACGAAGATTCTGCGGGGTGTCTGTTGCGGGCTCCTCGCCCTGGCACTCACGGCGGGGGCCGTCCTGGCGCAGTCGAGCGGGGACATTCCGCGCCGTCCCGACGGCCGGCCGGATCTGTCCGGGACCTACGACATCGCCACCCTGACGCCGTTGCAGCGTCCCGTCGAGTACGGCGACAAGCTGACGCTGACCGAGGAGGAGGCGGCCGCGCTGGCGGCCGGCGGCCAGTCCCTCGAGCGCATCTTCAACATTCCCGACGAGCGGAACGTGGAGACCGAGGCGCCCCGCGAGGCGCCCCCGGTGGGCGGCGACGGGTCGACCGGGGCGGCCGGCAACGTGGGCGGCTACAACTCGTTCTGGATGGACCGCGGCGCCGCCGGGTTCCGGATCGACGGCGAGTGGCGCACCTCCATCATCACCGACCCGGCCAACGGCCGGCAGCCCCCGATGACCCCGGAGGCACAGGCGGCGCGGGCGGCCTTCGTCGCCGCATTCGGGCGGCCGAACACGGGGACCGCGTGGTGGCTCGAGGACGATCTCGAGGCCCCGGGCCCCTACGACAACCCCGAGCAGCGGCCCCTCGCCGAGCGGTGCCTGATGGGCTTCGGCTCGACGGCGGGGCCGCCCATGCTGCCGGTCCTCTACAACAACCTGAAGCGCATCGTGCAGACCGACGACACGGTCCTCATCCTCGTCGAGATGGTCCACGACGCGCGCGTGGTGCGCATGAACCAGGAGCACGCCCCGCCCGGGATCCGGAGCTGGCTCGGCGACTCGGTCGGCCGCTGGGAGGGGGACACCCTCGTCGTCGACACCACCAACTTCACCGACCGCCCCGCCCTCGGGGGCGCGTCGCGGAACCTGCACGTGGTCGAGCGGTTCAGCCGCATCGACGCCGACACCCTCCTGTACCAGTTCACCGTCGACGACCCCACGGTGTGGACGGCGCCCTGGAGCGGCGAGTACGTCTGGCCCGCGAGCGACGACCGGGTCTACGAGTACGCCTGCCACGAGGCGAACTACTCGTTCGGCGGCATCCTGCGCGGCGCCCGGATCCTCGAGGACGACGCGCGTGCGGCTGCGCGCTAGCGCGACCGTGTCGCACCAGGAGTCTGCGCCGTAGTAACGGTGCAGACTCCTGGCAGGGTTGGTTGGGCGCCCAGCGGAGCCGAAGGCGACGATGGGCGGGCTAGCGCGTTGGGGAGTTTCGCTGGCGCGAAACTCCTGCCCTCGGGGTCCGCGGCTCTCATCGCGGGGGCGCACGGAGGCGGTCGAAGCCGCAGGCGAGGACTGGCGCTGGAGTGACATTCGACGGGTACGCGACGGAAGGGTTCTTCGACGAGCTGTTCAACCCGGACGGCACGCCCCGGCCCGAGGCCCGCCCGCTCGTCGAGCGCATCGAGGGCCTCGCCGACGGCGAGCTGCTCCGCAGCCAGCAGGCGGCCACGCGCGCCCTCCTGCGGATGGGCATCACGTTCAACGTCTACCACGACGGGCACGGCACCGAGCGCATCTTCCCCTTCGACGTCGTTCCCCGCATCGTCCCCCGGGGCGCCTGGCACGAGATCGAGCGCGGCCTCGCGCAGCGCATCACCGCCCTGAACCGCTTCATCGACGACGTCTATCATGACCGCCGCATCGTGACCGACGGGGTGGTGCCGGCCGACGTGGTGGAGAGCTCCGAGGGGTACCGCCGCGAGTGCATGGGCCTCGACCCGCCGGGCGGCGTCTGGTGCCACATCACCGGCACCGACCTCGTCCGCGACGGCGACGGCACCGTCTACGTGCTCGAGGACAACCTGCGCTGTCCGTCCGGCGTCTCCTACGTGCTGGAGAACCGGGCGGTCATGAAGCAGACCTTCTCGAAGATCTTCGAGGGCCTCCCGGTGCGTCCGGTCGCCGACTACCCGAGCCGGCTGCTCGGCACCCTCGAGGGGGTGGCCCCGCCGGGCGCCGGCCGCCCGAGCGTCGCGGTGCTGACCCCGGGCGTCCACAACAGCGCCTACTTCGAGCACTCGTTCCTCGCCCAGCAGATGGGGGTCGAGCTCGTCGAGGGGCGCGACCTCGTCGTGAACGACGGGGCCCTGTTCATGCGCACGACGCGCGGCCTCGAGCAGGTCGACGTGCTCTACCGGCGCATCGACGACGACTTCCTCGACCCCGACTGCTTCCGGCCCGACTCGGTGCTCGGGGTGCCGGGCCTGATGGACGCCTACCGCAAGGGGCGGCTCACGGTGGTGAACGCGCCGGGGACGGGGGTGGCCGACGACAAGGTCGTCTACGCCTACGTGCCCGCGATGATCCGCTACTACCTCGGCGAGGACGCGATACTGCCCAACGTCCCGACCTGGCTCTGCTGGCGAGACGACGACCGGGCCTACGTGCTCGACCACCTGGACGAGGTGGTGGTGAAGCCCGCCAACGAGTCGGGCGGCTACGGCATGCTGATCGGCCCCCGGTCGACGGCGGCCGAGCGGTCCGAGTTCGCGGGCCGCATCGCAGCCGCGCCGCGCAACTACATCGCGCAGCCGACCCTCTCGCTGTCGCGGGTGCCGACCCTCGTCGACGACCGCTTCGAGGGCCGCCACGTCGACCTGCGCCCCTACATCCTGCTGGGGAGCGAGCCGTTCGTCCTGCCCGGCGGCCTGACCCGGGTCGCCCTGACCAAGGGCTCGCTGGTCGTCAACTCCTCCCAGGGCGGCGGCAGCAAGGACACCTGGGTCCTCGCCTAGCGGTTCCATGCTCAGCCGCACCGCCGAGTCGGTCTACTGGATGAGCCGCTATCTCGAGCGCGCGGCCAACGTCGCCCGCGTCGTGGGGGTGAACCTCAACCTCGAGATCGACCTGTCCGGCCTCGCCGAGGAGCAGTGGTTCCCCATGGTGCAGGTCGGCGGCGACGAATCGGTGTTCGCCGAGCGCTACGGGGCCCCGACCCGGTCGAACGTCATCGAGTTCCTGACCATCGACCGGACCAATCCGAACTCCATCGCCTCGTGCGTGGCCGCCGCGCGCGAGAACGCCCGGACGGTGCGCGAGATCATCTCCTCGGAGGTCTGGCAGGAGATCAACGAGTTCTATCTCGACGTCACCGCGCCCGAGGCGAGGCGGTTCGCCCTCCACGACGCGGTCCGCTTCTTCGGGTCGGTGACTCGGGCCTGCCACGTCGTCGCCGGCACCAAGAGCGAGACGATGGAGCACGGCGAGGCCTGGAACTTCGGCCGGCTCGGCCGCTTCATCGAGCGCGCCGACCAGACCAGCCGCATCCTCGACGTCAAGTACTTCCTCCTGCTGCCGTCCACTTCCGACATCGGCCGGCCCGTCGACGATCTGCAGTGGAGCGCCCTGCTGCGCTCGGCCAGCGGCTTCGAGGCGTATCGCCGGGCCCACGGGCTGGTCTCATCGGAGTCGGTGGTGGCGTTCCTCCTCTTCGATCGCGCCTTTCCGCGTTCGGTGGGCTATTGCGTGACGCAGGCCGACTTCTCGCTGCACGGGGTCACCGGCACCCCCATGCGCCGCTTCGCGAACCGGGCCGAGCAATTGCTGGGCCGGCTGGCGTCCGAGCTCGACTACACCGACGCCGCCGAGGTGGTCGCCGGGGGGCTGCACGAGTTCATCGACGGCCTGCAGGACCGTCTCAACCAGGTCGGCGACACGATCACCGCGACGTTCTTCCGGCAGGGGTAGGTGGCGGTCGGCGCCGTGGAAGGCTGCGTTCCGGCAGGTTCGTCGGCCGCCCGCGGTCGCCAGGCAACGCTCTTGCGGGCGCAGGCCTCTGCGCCCGAGCGGGTGCGGATTACCCTTGCGGAGCGCCGGGTTCCGTCAGGACCGCTGAGACGGCTCGAGCGTGGCGGCGAAGATGACCTGAAGGGCGTCGACGCGGCCCGTGAGGTGGTCGACGCGGCCCGTGAGGTGATCGACTTGGTCCGTGAGGTGATCGACGCGGCCCGTGAGGTGGTCGACGCGGCCCGTGAGGTGATCGACGCGGCCCGTGAGGTGTGTAATGCTCTTCGAGTTTCGTGAGGACGTGATGGCTGCCCACACCCCGGAGACGGCGCCGACCAGCGCCGCAAGGGCGCTGGTGGCGCTGACGACGAGCAACGCGGTCTCCATGTGTCGAGCATAACACGTCGAGATCCCACGGTCCAACGGCCCGGCCGATTCGGTGTTCCACGGCGGGGATTGCGGGACCGGCGTGCCGGTTGGGGGCGTTCGCGAGCCGGGGCAGGATGTAGACGTCGAGCATCGAAGCTCGATTCGCCAGACACGAGGACGACACGAACCGTGGTTCCCGACGCGAATCTCCTGCGTTTCCGCCGCCGGGCGCCGCACCGCGGGTGCGTGGGTCCGCGGCTCGTCGGCGCGGTGTGCCTCGCCGTCGTGCTGGGCGGCCCGCTCGTCGCGCCGGGGGCGTTCGCCGGTGTCCAGGACGCGGCCCGGGACGCGCAGTTGGCCGTCCGGGTCAAGACGGCCCTCGTGAACGACGTCGAGCTGGGCACGATGCCGATCGACGTCGTGGCGCGCGACGGCGCGGTGACCCTGAGGGGCGCCGTGGGCTCCGCCGCCGATGCGGACCGCGCGGTGGCCCTGGCGCGCGGCGTCGACGGGGTGGCGGGCGTCAGGTCCGAGCTCGTCGTCGTCGCCGGCGGTCCGCCGCCCCGCGAGCGCCCGAGGACCAGCCTGCCCGCCCTCGCGCCGCCGCCGAGCGACGACCCGGTGCGGCTGATCGGGGTCGGGGTGTCGGGCACGGCGATGTTCCCGGCCCGCGGGGCCCTCGACCGGTCCATCGGGGTCGGCGTCATGCTGCGGCTCCGGCCGCGGGCGGGTCTGGCGCCGGTGTTCGCCTTCAGCTGGCGGAACACGCGGTTCGCGGACGACTCGGGGGTCTCGCCGGGGACCGGGCTGAGCGTGCGCCCGGTGATGGGCGGCGTCGAGTACCGGGTGGGGGACCGGCGCGTCAGCGCCGGGGCGTCGTTCGTCGCCGGCTACGCGTTCAACGGATTGAGGGTGGACCGGCAGCACGCGGGGCCGGAGTGGGCGGTCGAGGTGGGCAACAGCCTCGTCTGGCGGGCCGGCGGGTCGCTGTGGGTCGACGTCACGCCGCGGCTCGGCGTCAACCTGTTCGGCGGCTATCTCGTCACCCGCCCCGAGCTGGCGTTGCTGAGCGGCGGGTCGGTGGCGACCCGCCGGGTGAACGCCGACACCGCCATCGTCAGCCTGGGCCTGGCCTGGTGGGTCTTCTGATGGCCGATTCCCTCGACCGCTACGTGGTGGCCCCGCTCGCGCGGGCCGGAGACGCCGTGCTCTTCTCGGCCCGGGCGGTGCGCGAGGCCTTCCGGCCGCCGTTCGAGCTGAAGGAGACGGCGCGGCAGCTCTACGAGATAGGCTGGCTGTCGGTGCCCCTCATCGCCGCCGCGGGCTTCGCGGTGGGCATCGTCCTGTCCATGCACACCCGCGCCTCGCTCCAGCGCTTCGGGGCCGAGGCGCTGATTCCCGCCGCCCTCACCCTGGCCCTCGTGCGCGAGACCGGCCCCCTCGTGGTCGGCCTGCTCGTCTCGGGCCGGGTCGGCGCCGGCGTCGGGGCCGAGCTGGGGGCGATGAAGGTGACCGAGCAGGTCGACGCCCTCGAGGCAGTCGCGGTCGACTCGTTCAAGTTCCTGGTGGTCACCCGCATGGTCGCCTGCGTGGTGGCGATGCCCATCCTGACGACGGTGATGAACTTCACCGGCATCGTCGGCGGTTGGGTGGCCGAGGCCGCCATCTCCGGCATGGCGTTCCGGACCTACTTCGACGCCGCGTTCTCCATCGTGCAGTTCACCGACTACCTGCCCGGCACCCTGAAGACGATGGTCTTCGGCTTCATCATCGCGATGACCGCCTCCTACATCGGCATGCACACCTCGCACGGCACCCAGGGGGTGGGCCGGTCGGCGACGCGCAGCGTGGTGCTGGCCTCGATGCTGATGATCGCGGCCAACGTGGTGCTGGTGCGCCTGATCTTCTTCGTGTTCCCGGAGACGGCGGAATGACCGGCGACGGGGCCCCGATTCGCCTCGACCACGTGTCGAAGCGCTTCGGGCGCTTCACCGTGCTCGACGACGTCTGCCTGGAGATGCCGCGGGGCCGGGCCACCGTGGTCCTCGGCCGCAGCGGCACCGGCAAGAGCGTCATGCTCCGGCACATCGTCGGGCTGCTCGCCCCCGATTCCGGGCGCGTGCTGGTGCAGGGGCAGGACCTCACCCGGCTGTCGGCCGCGGCCATCGCGGCGGTGCGGCAGCAGGTCGGGTTCCTGTTCCAGAACGCGGCGCTCTTCGATTCGCTGACGGTGGGCGACAACGTCGCCTTCCCCCTGCGCCGCCACACCCGCCTGCCCGACGGCGAGATCCGCGCGCGGGCCGAGGCGACGCTGGGGCTGGTGGGCCTCGCCCGCGACTACGACAAGATGCCCGCGGACCTGTCGGGGGGCATGCGCAAGCGGGCGGGGCTGGCCCGGGCGATGGTGCTCGAGCCGTCGATCCTGCTCGTCGACGAGCCCAGCGCGGGGCTCGACCCGGTGACCTCGGGGGAGATCGACGACCTGCTGGTGCGCGTGAAGCAGGAATTCGGCACGACCCTGGTCATCGTGACCCACAACATCCCGAGCGCGCGGCGCATCGGCGACACGCTGGTGTTCCTGCACCAGGGAAAGGTGCTCGAGCGCGGGTCGGCCGAGCAGCTCGAGCGGAGCCCGCACGACATCGTGCGGCAGTTCCTGGCGTCGGAGTCGGGCGGGTAACGCGGCGCTACAATTGCCCGTATGGACGCCAATCTCCGGGATCGGCTGTACCGGCTCGTGGATCGCCTGCCTGATGCGGAGGGGCTCGCCGCCGAAGGGTATCTCCAATACCTGACGGCGCATGGCGACCCGCTGCTCAGGGCCGTGCTGGCGGCTCCCGAGGACGAGCTCAGCGAGAGCGGACGCCGCCTTCTGAACGAGGGACGCGAGGACCTGGCGGCCGGCAGGACGCACGCCCTCGGCGAAGTCGAACGGGAGGGATGAGCACATGGGTTCCCCACGCCTGGCCTGGGTCGGGGCGTTCGTGATCGGCGGGCTCCTGCTGTTCGCGGTGGGGCTGTTCATGATCGGCGACCGCCGGCTGCTGTTCACCGAGCGCTTCGAGATCGAGGCCGACTTCGGCAATGTGACGGGCATCGCCATCGGCACCGGGGTGCGCCTCGCCGGCTTCGACGCGGGCGAGGTGCTCGGCATCGAGATTCCGCTGAACCCAGGCGAGCGCTTCCTCGTGCGCATGCGGGTGCGCGAGGACCTGCGGCCGCTCGTGCGCACCGACTCGGTGGCGGCGGTGCTGACGGACGGGCTGCTCGGCTCGGTGTTCATCCAGATCCGGTCGGGCAGCGCCGGGGCGCCGACGGTCGAGGACGGCGACCGCATCCGCGGGGTCGACGCGGTGGAGATCGCCGATCTCATCGAGGAGGGCCGCCGGACCTTCACCACCGTGGCCGGAGAGTTCACCGGGCTGCGCGAGGAGATGGCCGAGGCCCTGGGCAACCTGGGCACGACCGTCGAGACGACCACGCAGCTCGTCACACGCGTCGGCGCCGACATAGAGGCCATCACCGGGGCCAGCGCCCGGGTCATGGAGGGCGCGCTGACGGTGCTGGCGGAGACGCAGGCGCTCGTCGCCGGCCTGTCGGAGGGCGAGGGCACGGTGGGCCGGCTGCTCGAGGACGACGCGCTCTACGACGGCCTGGTCGGCACGGTGGCGGAGACCGAGGCCACGGTGCGGGCGGTCCGCCAGAGCGCCGAGCAGCTCGAGCGGGTCGTCGCCCGCCTCGGCGGCCCCGAGGGCGACGCGACGCGGCTGATGGCCGACGCCGGCGAGGCGGCGGCCCTCGCCCGCAACGCCATGGCGGACATCGCCGAGAACACCGAGGCGCTCAAGCGGAGCTGGCCCTTCAGCGGCTTCTTCGCCGACCGCGGCTTCTACAACCTCGACCAGCTCACGCGCGACGAGTACCGCGAGCTGCTCGGCGACGACCGCTACACGCCGCTCCGCATCTGGGTCGAGGGCGACCTGCTGTTCGAGATCGACGGCGCGGGGGCCATCACGCTGGCGGAGAGCGCCGTCGCCCGGCTCGACGAGGCGATGGCGGGGCTGCTCGCCTATCCCCGCGACAGCCCCATCGTGGTCGAGGGCTACGCCGACGGCGGGGGCCCCGGCCTGGAGTACCGGCAGTCGCAGGCGCGCGCCGACCTCGTGCGCTCGTACCTCGCGCGCGCCTACCGCCGGGCCGCGTCGCTGACCGGCGCCATGCCCATGGGCTCCGCGGCCGAGGGCAGCCCGAGCCGCGATGGCCGCTGGGACGGGGTGGCCCTGACGATGTTCGTCGAAACCGAGCGGCTGCGGGGCGCGAGGCCCGCGTCCGCGGTCACGCCGTGAGTGGCGCAGCCAGCGCCATGCCCGTCGCACCTCGCTGGCGTTCGTGTTCAGCCCGGACGCCGCCATTCGTGGTTCGACAGGCGGAACAAGCCCTCGGCGGTCAGGTTCGGGCCGGCCGCCGGCGCCCGCTCTCGATCTGGCGGTGGAGGTCACGTCGCCCGGGGATACCGGCCCCGAGGGTGGCGGAGAAGGCGGGGTCGCGGCTCTCGGCCGGCTCGCGCGTGGTCTGGGTCGTCGACCCGGGCCGAGAGTCGGTCACCATCCATGAACCGGACGCAACTCCTCAGCACCTCACCGTGCTTGAAGTCCTGGACGGCGCCACCGTTCTTCCCGGGTTCCGCCTTCCCGTCGCCGACGTCTTCGCGTAGGGAACCTGCGCCCGTCGCGGCGGCTCCGGTAGTTCGCGGAGCGGGGCGAGTCGCCCCCGCCAGCCCCTCAGGACTATCCCACGCCCTGGCGGATGAAGCCACCAGGGTCGCCGCGCCCTTGCCCGAACTATGGTGAAACCACTATACTATCGCCTTCGAGAGCAACATGCTGAAACCGGTCGAATGGGTCGGTTCCAGCAACGCGGACCTGAAACGCTTCCCGCACCCCGTGCGGCACCTCATGGGCTTCGCGATCTACCAAGCCCAGACAGGGCTCCGGCATCGCGACGCGAAGCCGCTCAAGGGGTTCGGCTCCGGTGTCCTGGAGGTCGTGGCGCGCCACGACGGCGACACCTTCAGGGCCGTCTACACGGTCCGCTTCAAGGCTGCCGTCTACGTCCTGCATGCCTTCCAGAAGAAGGCCCGGCGGGGCATCGCGACGCCGAAGCAAGAGCTCGATCTCGTCCGGCGGCGCTTGGCCGTTGCCGAACGGCACTACCGTGACACGCATCGTGGAGACTGACGCCATGGAATCCACCGATACCACCGTCGAACGTGGGAGCGGCAACATCTTCGCCGATCTCGGCCTGCCCGACGCCGACGCCCACCTCGTAAAGGCCGAGCTGGTCAGTCGCATGGACGCGATCATCCGCCATCGCGGCATCACGCAGTCCGAGGCCGCGCGTCTCCTCGGTCTGTCCCAGCCGGATGTATCGCGGCTTCTGCGAGGCGACCTTCGCCAGTACTCGCTCGAACGCCTGTTGCGCCTCCTCACCAGGCTCGGACGCGACGTCGACATCGTCATCCGGCAGTCGAGTTCGGCCTCCGGCGGCAGGCTCCGCATCGCCGCCACCGAAGCAAGCTGACGCGCTCTGTGTCCGCGCGAGGACCTGCGAGCGGTTGCGGGGCTGCCCGCGACGCCTGACGTCACAGGCATGTTCGCATTCTCGGCCCGCTGATTCGACCTTGACCGAGCGTTGCCCGGTGGGTATTTTCGCGACCAACGCATGCCCCGCATCTTCGACAACATCGAGCAGCGCCTCCGGCCGGCTCTGGCCGAGACGATGGGCGTCGCCCACCGGGCCGACTTCTGCGTCGGGTACTTCAATCTTCGAGGCTGGCGATCGATCGATGCCCATGTGGACGGATGGGGGGGCGGCCCCGGCCACTGCTGCCGCATCCTCGTCGGCATGCAACGGCTGCCGCACGAGGAGCTGCGGGCGGCCCGCGCGCTGTCTCCCGACCGGCGGGAGCTCGACAATCAGACGGCGTTGCGGCTCAAGAAGGGACTGGCCGAGCAGTTCCGCGAGCAACTGACCTTCGGTGCGCCGACGAATCAGGACGAGGCCGGCCTGCGGAAGCTGGCGCGGCAAATACGGGCAGGGAAGGTCGTGGTCAGGCTCTTTCTCAGGCATGCCCTCCACGCCAAGCTCTATCTGCTGTTCCGATCGGACCTGATCAGCCCCACGGTGGCGTACCTGGGCAGCAGCAACCTCACCCAATCCGGGCTGTCGCTTCAGGGCGAGCTCAACGTGGACGTGCTCGATCAAGACGCCTGCCAGAAGCTCGCCGGCTGGTTCGAGGACCGCTGGAACGATCGCTGGTGCGTCGACATCTCGGACGAGCTCGCCGCGATCATCGAGGAGAGCTGGGCGCGGGAGCGACTGATTCCGCCCCATCACATCTACGTCAAGATCGCCTACCACCTGTCGCAGGAGGCGCGGGCGGGCCTGACCGAGTTTCGCATTCCGCGCGACTTCGGCAACCAGCTTCTCGACTTCCAGACGGCGGCCGTGAAGATCGCCGCGCATCACCTGAACAAGCGGGGCGGCGTGCTCATCGGCGATGTCGTCGGGTTGGGCAAGACCCTCATGGCCACCGCGCTGGCGCGCGTGTTCGAGGACGACCACGGGCTGGAGACGTTGATCATCTGCCCGAAGAACCTCGTCCCCATGTGGGAGGACCACCGCGAACGGTACCGCATGCGCGCCCGCGTGCAGTCGATGAGCCGCGTGCTCGCGGATCTGCCGGACCTGCGCCGCTACCGCCTGGTGCTGATCGACGAGAGCCACAACTTGAGGAACCGTGAGGGCAAGCGATACCGCGCGATTCAGGAGTACATCCGGGAGAACGAGAGCCGGTGCATCCTGCTGTCGGCGACGCCGTACAACAAGACGTATCTGGACCTGTCCAACCAACTGCGCCTGTTCGTGCCCGAGGACGAGGATCTCGGCATTCGCCCTACCTGACGTTCGAAGACGGCGAGCGCTCCTACTTCCCGACGCGCGCGCCGAAGACGCTTCGGTTCGACATCTACGCCCAGTACTCCCGGTTGTTCGCGGACGACGTGGTGGACGCCATTACATCGAGACCACTGTCGTGTCGTACCTGACGGCGCGGCCCACAGGTGACTTGGTTGGGGCCGCGTGGCAGAAGATCACGGCGGAGTGGTGGGAGACGCAGCGGCAGCGGTTCGATCTGCGCACGTCGGAGGTTACTGTCGGTGAGGCGGGACGGGGAGACGCGGAGGCCGGGGCGCGGCGGGTGGCGGCCTTGGCGGATGTCGGTCTTCTGCCGGTCACGAAGGCGGCTGACGAGTTGTCAAAGGCGCTGGTGCGGGGCCGCGCGGTGCCGGAGAGGGCGCAGACGGACGCGCTGCACGTGGCGGTGGCGGCGGTGCACGGGGTGGACTATCTCCTGACGTGGAATTGTCGGCACTTGGACAACGCGGAGATGAAGCCGGTGATGCGGAGGATCTGCGCGGAATGCGGATACGCGATGCCGGAGGTCTGTACACCTCAAGAGTTGATGAGAGGAGGCGATGATGGCTGATGAAATCATCGAGGAGGTATGGCGGATCAAGGACGAGCTGGCTCGGGAGCACGGATACGACCTCGACAGGCTGGGTGCGTACTTTCGGGAACGCGAACGGCAGAGGGAGCGACGGGAGGAGCGGGCGGCAGTGGGAGGGGGGACGGCGGGAGGGGGTGCGGCGGCGGTGACCTGGGTGGAGGCGAAATTCGGGTCGGGGCGGGGTGGCGGAGGAGATCGGTCGGGAAGCTGATGGAGTCGGACAGACGGAGACGGTTGGATCCGAGCGCGCCGGAGTATCCGGCGGCGTTGCGACGGTGTTTCGGGGAAGGGCGGCCGGGCCCGGTGACGGCGTGGGGCAGGCTCCACCTGCTGGAGGGCGCACTGCTCGGGTTCTTCTGTTCGGTGCGGGCTCCGGGCGACTCGGTGCTTCAAGATCTACGACCTGGGGCGGGCGCTGCGTAGCGGGGGGTTGACGTTGATCGGCGGGTTCCAGTCGCCGATGGAGAAGGAGTTCCTGGATCTGCTGCTGCGGGGCGCGGCCGGAGCGGTGGTGTGCCCGGCGCGGGGGCTGGGTGTCATGCGGCTGCCGCGGGCGTGGCGCGGGCCGCTCGACGAGGGCCGTCTGCTGGTGTTGTCGTTCTTCGACGACGCGGTACGCCGCCCTACGGCGGCCATCGCGGCGAGAAGGAACGCCTGCGTGGCGGCGCTGGCGGATCGGCTACTTGTGCCGCACGCGGCCCCGGGCGGCAAGACGGAGCGGTTGTGCCGGGACGCCGTGGCGGCCGGCAAGCGGGTGTTCACGCTGGAGTCGTCGGACAACGCCCACCTGATAGCGCGGGGGGCGGTACCGGTGGCGCGGACGACCCGGATCCGTGCCTGGGCGATGGGGTCGACGGGCCGGCGTGAACGTGGAGACGGCGGGATCGGATCGCTCGTGCACCCAGCCATGGAGATCGCCTTCGACCGGGAGTTCCTGCCGTCGCTAGGCCGGCTCGATCCCGGCGATAGCCAACGCGTGCTCAAGTCGGTCACCAGGTACCAGCAGGCGCCGGAGGCGCCGGGGCTCAACCTGAAGCAGCTCACGGGGCGCCACGGCCGCCGCCGGCTGTGGTCCATCCGCGCCTCGCAGGAGTTGCGCGTACTGCTGGTCCGCGAGGGCGCGACGTCGGTACTGCTGCGGGCGGGACATCGCAAAAGCCATCTACGACCTGGCCGAGTGCGTGGCGTTCGCGGCGCCGGTCGCCGGTCGCCCCGGTCTGATTCTTCTGCGGCCGGATGCGCTCGATCTCGACGGGTCGGTGATCACCCCGGACCCCGCAGCGACGGCGCCGGCCGTGGACAGCGAACCATCTCGCAACCGCGTCCGGAACGCGCTCCAGGGGCTGCGGGCGGCGGGTCTTCGGTGTCAGTCGTTGAACCAGTTCGACGGTGTGCCCAACGACGCCGTCAAGGTCGATACCTTCCACCGCGCCAAGGGCCTCGAGTTCAAGGCGGTGTTCCTGCTGGGCGCCGCCGCCTTCCCCCGGCCGCGGAGCGCGCGCCAGACCGACGCCGAGTACGCCGAACAGCGTGCGATGCAGATCAGCCAGTTGTTCGTGGCCATGACGCGGGCGCGGGATCGGCTCTTCGTGCTGTGCAAGGATCGACCTAGCGACGTACTCGCCGGTGCGCTCGCGCACTTCGAGGAGAGGGACGAGCGCCGCTGACCTTGCCTCGTGGCCTGGGCGCGGTGCAGGTGGCGGCGGACGACCCGGCGGCGTGTGTGAGCGATGGGGTCGACAGGTCGGTTCAAGGCGGTGTGATGGTTTCGCGAGTGATGATCGCTGTCGCGCTGCTGCTGTTTCCCGGCGGGGCGGCGGCCCAACGGTCCGTCGATTCCACGTTGGGGGCCTTCTGGGGTGGACACGCTCCCGACGGTCCCGTCGTCCCCGGTTCGGTCGAGTCGGCCCGCTTCTTCGACCAATGGATCGTGGAGTGGTCGAGCCGCGCGGTCACCGCCGTCGAAGAGCGGGCATGGGGCTCTGACGGCGACGTCAGGGTCACCCGCGAGAATCGCTACGGGACGCTGCTGGGAGGGCTCAGGAGCCCGACGGGCGAGGGGTGGGTGGGCTTCTACTACCAACTGCTGGCCGGCGGGTTTCGGGTCGCCCGGACGGTGACGTACGAAAGCGATACGGTGGACGTCGAAGCCGAGAACGCCCGATGCAGAACGTTCGACGGGAATGGAGCGTTCGCCCTCCCGTGCGACCCGCCGTTCCCCGAGGGGGAGACTACGTACGGGTTCGTTCTGCAGCCGGGCGTCGGCGTCGAGTTCTGGGGGCCCGACTTCGACGTGCCGCTCGTCTCGCGTGTGGAACTCGGGTTCAGGCTCGCGGCGGACCTGCCCATCCTGGCGAATCGCGAGCAGGTCGCGGTGAAACCGAGGTTGGCGGGGATGTTCGTGGTGGGCTTCGGACCGTGAGCGGGGGCGCAGGAAGGCCGCCGCCATGTGTAGCGTTCGGCCCTCCCGGCCCCTTGCGGGGAAGCGTGATACGGGCGTCGACTGACTACCGCCCTTCGGATCGAGGTCGCGCGCGGTACCGCTCGTAGAGCGACCGGTGCCGGTTGTCGGTGCTCACGCGGCGGCCCAGGATGAACAGCTCGACGACCTGCGTGCGGATGGCGAGGGGGTCGCCGTCGGTGACGATGAGGTTGGCGATGCGGCCCTCCCGGATCGTCCCGAGCCGGTCGTCGAAGCCCAGCATCTCGGGCGCGTTCTTCGTTATCGCGGCGAGCGCCGCCTCCCGCGGCAGCCCGTAGGGGACGGCCTGCGCCGCCTCGTAGGGCAGGGTCCGCGAGTCGGACGAGTTGAACGTGCCGAAGGCGATGCGCACGCCCGCCGCGTGCAGGCGGCCGGGGTTGGCGTAGGCCTCGTCGTAGGCCTCGTCGGGGCCGGCCGGCATCGACTGGGTCGGCCCGAGGATGACGGGGACGTCGCGCTCGGCCAGCCAGTCGGCGATCTTCCACGCCTCGCGCCCTCCCGCGACAACGAAGTCGAGCTCCCGGCCCTGAGCCCACTCGACGGCGTTGCGGATGTCGCGCTCGCCGTTGGCGGCGAGGAGGACGGGCATGCCGCCGTCCAGGATCTTCGCGGCCGCCTCGAGCTCGAGGTCGCGGCGCACGCCGGCCCCCGCCTCGACCGCGCGGTGGTAGTCGCGCGCCGCGTCGAGCCATTCGTCGAGGCGGGCGACCGCCTCTTCGTACCGCTCGCGCCGGTCGGACCAGTCGCCGCGGTTGCCGAAGCCGGGCTCGAGCGACGGGTAGTTGACGACCATCGCGGCCCCGGGGTCGATCAGCATCTCCTCGACCGTCCAGCCGTCGAGGCCGACGAGCGACGCCTGCCCCGCGATGGTCCCGCCCTGCGGCACGCTCAGGGTCGCGGCGATGCCGTTGGCGCGGGCCACCGGGATGTGCTCGCTCGCGGGATGGATGGCCGTCGCCGCCTGCAGGTGGGGGTTGAAGCCGCCCTGCTCGCGGGCGTCGCTGGTCACGCTCACCGCCCCGATCTCGATGAGCCCGAGCCGCGAGACGGCGTCGAAGAGCCCCGGATAGACGTGCCGGCCCGTCGCGTCCACGACCTCGGCGCCGGCAGGTGTCTCCACGTCCGGTCCCACGGCGGCGATACGGCCATCGCGGATGACGACGGTTCCCGTGAACGGCTCTCCGGCCAGGGTGTGGACGGTCCCGCCCACGACCGCGTAGGTCTGGCCGGCGGCGGGGGCGGCGGCGCCGAGGATGACGGCGGCGACGAGAGCGATGGCGGCGTGGACGTCGGTGGAGCGTCTCATCGGTCTTCCTCCGCCTTCGGCGCCAGCCCCAGCTTCTCGAGGTGGGCCTGCTTCTCGGCCTCGACAGCGGCCTGGCGCTCGCGGTCGAGGTCGACGTCGAAGTACAGCTTCCCGTCCACCCAGGTCTGCACCGGCTTGCCGAACATGGTCAGGGGGTGGCCCTCCCAGACCGTCAGGTCTGCGTCCTTGCCCTCGTCGATCGAGCCGACCCGGTCGTCGATGCCGAGCTGGATGGCGGGGTTCAGGGTCACCAGCCGCAGCGCCTCCTCCTCGTCGAGCCCGCCCCACTTCATGGCCTTGGCCGCCTCCTGGTTCAGGTGGCGGATCTCCTCGCCCGAGTCGGAGTTGATCGAGACGAGCACTCCCCGCTCGGCCATCAGGGCCGCGTTGTAGGGGATGGCGTCGTAGGCCTCGACCTTGTACGCCCACCAGTCGGAGAAGGTGGACGCCCCCGCCCCGTGGGCCGCAATCTCGTCGGCGACCTTGTAGCCCTCGAGGACGTGCTGGAGGGTGCGGATGGTGACCCCGAACTCCTCGGCCACCCTCAGCAGCTGCAGGATCTCGTCGCCGCGGTAGCTGTGGGCGTGCACCCACCGCTCGCCGCGCAGGACCTCGCCGAGCCGCTCGAGCTTCAGGTCGCGGCGCGGCGCGGGGCCCTTCTTGTCCCCGGCCTCGTACGCTTCCCGGTCGGCGAGGTAGGCGCCGGCGTCGAGGAACGCCTGGCGGATGACGTCCTGCACCCCCATGCGGCTTCCGGGATAGCGGTCGGGGTTGCGGTCGCGGGTGGTGTTCTCGCCGAGGGCGAACTTGATGCCGGGGGGCGCGCCCATCAGCAGGCCGCCGGCGTCGGCGCCCCACCGCAGCTTGAGCACCGCGTTGCCGCCCCCGATGGGGTTGGCCGATCCGTGCAGGACGTTGATGGTGGTGACGCCGCCCGCGAGGGCCCGGTACATCCCGATGTCCTCGGGGCGGATGACGTCCTCGATGGTGACCATCGACGAGACGTTCACCGAGCCCTCGTTGATGCTGAGGGCGGCGAGGTGCGAGTGGGCGTCGATGATGCCGGGGGTGACGTACTTGCCGGAGGCGTCGACCACCACGGCCCCGGCGGGCGGCTCGAGGCCGTTTCCCACCGCCGCGATGCGGCCGTCGCGGACGAGGATGTCGCCGTTCTCGATGGTCCCGCGCGAGGCGGTGAGCAGGGTCGCGCCGGCGATGAAGGTCACCGGGTCGTCGCGGTAGGGCCCGCGGTCGGCGGCCAGCGGCACGGGCGGGACGGCTGGGTCGGGCACCGGGATGTTTCCGGTGGACGTGCCGCGTCCGCTCTCTGCGTCTTCCTCTGCGTCGGCGGAGGCGTCCGACCCGCCGGACACCCGGAACATCTCGCCGTCGACGAAGACGGTCTCTATCGCGGTGCCCTCGTCGAAGAGCCCCCCGTCGGTGACGATGAGGTTGGCGATCTTGCCCGTCTCGATCGATCCGAGGCGGTCGTCGACGCCGAAGATCTCGGCCGCCGACAGCGTCAGGGCCCGGAGCGCGGCGTCGGCCGAGAGGCCCTGCGCCACCGCGCGCCGCGCCGCCGGCAGCGCCTCGGCCGGGTCGTCGAGCCCGCCGGCGTAGAACGCGAACTTCACGCCGGCCGCCGCGAGGGCGGCGGGGGAGGTCGGCGCGCGGTCGTAGCGCCGCAGCTCGGCGAGGGTCGGCACCTCGTCGGGGTCGCCGTCGCGCGGCGGCGCCGGCCAGTCCAGGCTCACCAGGGCGGGCACGTCGCCCGCGGCCAGCAGCTCGGCCGCCTCCCACGCGCCCTGCGCGCCGTAGACGACGGGCCGGACGCCCATCTCCGCGGTAGCGGCGAGGGCGCGGACCACGTCGGACCGGCTCGACGCCGGGAACAGGGCCGGCCAGCCCTCGTCGAGCTGGCGCCGGATGGGCTCGAGGGCCCCGTCCCACTCGGGCCGCCGCCGGCCGCGCGAGCTCTCCTCGTAGGCCGCCCAGGCGTCCCGGTGGTGGCCGGCGTCGTAGTAGAGCTGCTTGAGGTAGGCGAAGACGCCCATCGCGCTGCCCGGGAACCCCGTGTAGGTGCGGCTGCGGTCCTGCAGGTTCACCCGCATCGCCACCGGGCTCGCCACCACCAGCTCGCGCGGGCGCTCGAACGACCCCAGGTTCAGCACCGCCGCCTGACCCGGGACCAGCCCCTCGTGGCGCGTGCTCACGACGGACGTGAAGCCCGCCTCCCGCCACCGCTCGAAGCGCTCGTCGCCGGGGTCGATGCCGTCGGCCGCGGTCAGCCAGGTGGTCGTCCCCGGCCGGTCCTCCGGTCCCCACGCGTGGGGCCGGTCGCGGTCTCCGCCCCCGCCGCCGCGGCCGGCCGCGGCGGGCTCCCGCCCGTGGCCCAGGGTGGTGAGGGCGTCGATCAGTCCGGGATAGACGGTCCGGCCGGCGCCGTCGACGACCCGGGCCCCCGCGGGCACGGCCACGCCCGCGCCGACCGCGGTGATGACCCCGTCCTCCATCACCACCGTGCCGTTCTCGATGGCGGCCCCCGACACCGTCACCACCCGGGCGTTCACGATCGCGGAGAGGCCGGGGGCGTCGGGCCGCATCGGGCGGGGCTGCGCGTCCAGGGTTGCGGGGGCGAGGGCGAGCCCCGCGAGCAGCGCGAGGGCGCGGTTCGTCATTGTGGCGACCTCCAGGGAACGCGGTCGAGACTGTCGAGGGCATCCATTATAGAAGGCACCTCCTGCGGCTGCGGTTTCTCGCCGGGCGATTGAATCGGATGCCCTGGTTTGCGAAACTGTGCAGATGGAAGAGCTTCCAGGCACGATGGACGGCGAGGGCGGCCGGGCTGTCCGTAGCCGATCGGCGGCGGCCAGGGAGTCGCCGCTCCGGTCGGTTGATGCGGCAGAGTTCGACCGGCTCAAGCGCCTCGAGCAGGAGACGCTGCGTCGTATCAAGACGTTCAACGCCGGCGATCGGCTGCCGCGGGAGGAACTCTACCGTCGTGGCCGATCTCGTTGAGGTCGGTGCGCTTCCGCCACAGGACCGCGTCGGCGCTCACGACCGCGACCGTCGGGGAATACGCGTTGCCAAGCCGGTGACGATGGGGCACAATTGACCGGTCCAAGTGTGCCCGCGGGCGCAGCACGACCCGGACGGGAACGGGGAGAGGCATGCGGCTACTGCGTGACGGCGGTCGGACGGGTCGCTGGCGGCGGTTCGGGGTGCCCTGCGTCCCCGGGGCCGTCTTTCTCGTTGCCTTGTCGGCAGCCGGGAGCGTGGCCGCGCAGGAGCCCGCGAGCCCGGCGACGGCGGCCGACGTGCGGGCGATGCTCGACCAGTACTGCGTCGCCTGCCACAACGACCGGCTGCGCACGGCCGAGCTGAGCCTCGCCGGCGTCGACGCCGAGCATCCCGAGGCCGACCCCGAGCTCTGGGAGAGGGTCGTCGCGAAGCTGCGGGCGTCGTCGATGCCCCCGCCGGGGCGTAGGCGGCCCGACCCCGCGACCTACACCGCGGTGGCCGCCCATCTGGAGGGGGCGCTCGACGCGGCGTGGGCCGCCGAACCCTATCCCGGCCGCGGCAGCGCCGTGCACCGCATCAACCGGACCGAGTACGCCAACGCCGTCCGCGACCTCTTCGCCCTCGACGTCGACGTCTCCTCGCTGCTGCCGGGGGACGAAACCGCCGACGGCAGCTTCGACAACTTCGCCGACGTCCTCACCATCTCGCGCTCCCACCTCGAGCGGTACCTGTCGGTGGCCCGGCAGGTCACCCGCCTCGCGGTGGGGCTGCCGCCGCCGGCGGCGGGGTTCGACACCTTCGAGGTGCCCCTGCACATCGTCCAGGACGGCCGGCAGAGCGAGGACCTGCCGCTCGGCTCGCGGGGCGGCCTCGCGGTGCCCTACCAGTTCCCCGTCGACGGCGAGTACGTCATCCGGGTGCGGCTGCGCCGCCAGTACCAGGCCTATCTCATGGGCATGGGCTGGCCGCAGCGGCTCGACGTCCGCCTCGACGGGCGGCTGCTGAGGCGCTTCACCGTCGGCGGCGACGCCCCCGGCATTCCGGGCGCGGCCAGCTACGCCGGGGCCGGCGAGCCCGGGTTCGTGAAGGACCCCGAGTGGGAGGCCTTCATGCAGCTCACCGGCGACGACCACCTGTTCGTCCAGGTGCCGGTCGAGGCCGGCCCCCACACCGTGGGGGTGTCGTTCGTCCGCGAGCTGTGGGAGGAGGAGGGCCTGCCGCAGCCGCTTCAGCGGGGACGGGTGCTCACCAACGACCAGATCTACATGGGCTACGCGGCGGTCGGCGCGGTCGAGATCGGCGGGCCCTACGAGGTGGCCGGCACCGTCGCCGACACCCCGAGCCGGCGGGCCATCTTCAGCTGCCGGCCCGCCGCCGCGGCCGACGAGCGCGCGTGCGCCCGCGAGATCCTGTCGAGGCTGGCCCGACGCGCCTACCGCCGGCCCGTCACCGACACCGACGTCGCGGTGCTGCTCGACTTCTACGACCAGGGCCGGGCGGCGGCGGACAGCTTCGAGCACGGCGTCCAGTTCGCCCTCGAGCGCCTGCTCATCGACCCCGACTTCCTGCTGCGCGTCCACCGCGACCCCGTCGACCTGCCGGCGGCCCAGGCCGCCTACCCGCTCGACGACGTCGACCTCGCGTCGCGGCTGTCTTTCTTCCTGTGGAGCAGCGTCCCCGACGACGAGCTGCTGGCCCTCGCGGAGCAGGGCGCCCTGTCGGACCCCGCGGTGCTCGAGCGGCAGGCGCGGCGGATGCTCGCGGACCCGCGGGCGACCGACGCGCTGGTGGACGACTTCACCGCCCAGTGGCTGAACCTGCGCCGGGTGAGCGAGGTCGTCGTCGACCCGATCGTCTATCCCAACTACGACGAGACGCTGCTCGAGGCGTTCCGCGACGAGACCGAGATGTTCGTGGCCGGCACCCTGCGCGGCGACCGCGGCGTCCACGAGCTGCTCGACGCCGACTACACGTTCGTCAACGAGCGGCTCGCGCAGCATTACGGCATTCCCGGCATTTACGGCAGCCGGCTGCGACGGGTGCCGCTGCCCGACTCGAGCCAGCGCGGGGGGCTGCTCGCGCAGGGGGCCCTGCTCGCCACCACGTCCTATCCCGACCGCACCTCGCCCGTGCTGCGCGGGAAGTGGCTGCTCGACAACATCTTCGGGCTGCCGGTGCCGCCGCCCCCGCCCGAGGTCGACACCACCCTCGAGGAGGAGCCAGGGGTGCGGCCGCCGTCCATCCGCGAGCGGCTCGCCCGGCACCGGCAGAGCCCGGCGTGCGCGAGCTGCCACTCGGTGATCGATCCCCTCGGGTTCGCGCTCGAGAACTTCGACGTGATCGGCGGCTGGCGCACCATCGACGAGGCGGGCGAGCCGGTCGACGCGACCGGCACCACCGCCGCCGGCGAGAGCATCGAGGGCCTGGCGGGCCTGCGGGCCCTGCTGCTCGACGACCCCGAGAAGTTCCCGCGGACGGTGACCGAGAAGCTGCTGGCCTATGCGCTGGGGCGCCCGCTGGAGTACTACGACCGGCCGGCGGTGCGCCAGGTCGTGCGGGAGGCCGCCGCCGACGGCTACCGCTGGTCGTCGCTGGTCGTCGGCATCGTGAAGAGTCCCACGTTCCGGATGCGCGGCGTCCGGGACCCGGAAACGGCGAACTGAAGCGCCGGAGCAGGAGCCCGCGGCGGACGACCCCGCGCGGGCTGCGGTAGGATTGGCCGGGCGGCCGGTGCAGCCTCGGGGCGGCGCGCCGGCACGGACAGGAGCATGCGCCGTGGAACGGCGCGGACTCCTGGAGGGTCGGCTGGGCACCAAACGGAGCCGTCAGGCGACGATTGGTGGATGAGGAGAGAGGCATTCCATGACGTTCCTGACGAAGACGTTGCCGCGGCGGACGGTGCTGCGCGGGCTCGGCGCCACGGTGGCGTTGCCGCTTCTCGACGCCATGCATCCGGCGTTCACGTTGCGGGGCCGGGCGGCGCCGGGGCCGGTGGCCCGTTTCCAGGCGTTCTACGTGCCCAACGGCATGGCCATCCCGTACTGGAAGCCGAAGGGGGAGGGGACCGGCTACGAGTTGTCGCCGATTCTCGGACCCCTGGCCTCGTTCAAGGACCAGATGATCGTCCTCTCGGGGCTCAACGCGAGCTGGAACTACATCCACGCCGGGGCGTCGGGCTCGTTCCTCACCGGCACCACCCGCGGCGGGACGAACGAGATCGAGATCATCGCCGACGTGTCGATGGACCAGCTCCTGGCGCGGCACTTCCAGGACGAGACCCAGGTGCCGTCGCTGCAGCTCTCGCTCGACCCGCCCAACAACGCGGGCGCGTGCACCGGCAACCTGAGCTGCGTCTATACCCACACGCTGTCGTGGCGCAGCCCCACCCTGCCCCTGCCGACCGAGTCGAACCCGCGGGCGGTGTTCGAGACCCTGTTCGGCGACAGCGGCACCACCGACCGCAAGGCCCGCGCGGCGCGTCTGCAGCAGCACAAGAGCCTGCTCGACTCGGTGGGCGACAAGCTGGCGGCCCTGCGCCGCGAGCTCGGGCCCGGCGACCAGACCAAGATGGAGGAGTACACCGAGGCCATCCGCGACGTCGAGCGCCGCATCGAGAAGGCCGAGGAGCAGAGCGACCTCGAGCTGCCGACCCTCGAGCAGCCCCAGGGGGCGCCGTCCGACTTCGAGGCCCACTACGACCTGATGATGGACCTGCAGGTGCTGGCCCTGCAGTCGGACCTCACGCGGGTCATCGCGTTCATGATCGGCAAGGAGCAGAGCGCGCGGCCGTATCCGCAGATCGGGGTGCCCGAGGCGCACCACCCGCTCTCGCACCACAACGACGACCCGACCCTCGTCGCCCACATGTCGAAGATCAACGCGTACCACACCGCGCTCTTCTCGCGCTATCTCGAGAAGCTGCGGGCGACGCCCGACGGCGACGGCACCCTGCTCGACAACATCACGATCCTCTACGGGTCGGGTCTGTCGAACAGCACGCGGCACTCGGGCATCGACCTGCCGCTGATGCTCGCCGGCGGCGGGGCGGGGCGGCTGCCGAGCGGGCGCCACATCCGGTACACCGACGAGCCGTCGATGGCGAACCTGCTCGTCACGCTGATGGACAAGATGGGCGTGCCGGTCGAGCGCATCGGCGGCAGCACCGGGGCGCTGCCCGTCGACACGCTGACGGGTCTGCTGTAGGCACGGGGGTGGAATCGCCTCGGCGTTTTTCGGGGCGATCCCCATCAGTGACGGAGAGTTGACTGCCGGTAGGGTCGGCGAGTTCGAATCGATGCTGTCCGGCACGTCCCGGGAACTCTGACGGAAGCTCACCCGGCCGTATCAGGCGCGCAGGGCCGCAGGCGATTCGGGTGCGCCTGAGTGCCGTCGGTAACGCGGCGTCGACACTGACGCCCTTCCTGGCCAAGCATAGGCGGTGCTCACCATGCGTCTGTTGAAAGCCCGCAACGTCGTTGCCGCGGCGATCCTCGCCGCGGCCGGGAATGTGGCGTGGGCGGAAGCCCCGCCGCTCGTCGACGCCGCCAAGCAGGGCGACGCGGCGAGGGTGGCGGCGCTCCTGGACAGCGGCGCCAGCGTCGCGGCGGCGGACGCCGACGGCTCGACCGCCCTGCACTGGGCGAGCCACCGCGACGACGCCGAGACCGTGGCGCGGCTGCTCGAGGCGGGGGCCGACGTCGACGCGGCGACCGATCTCGGGGTGACGGCGCTGTGGGCGGCGAGCCAGAACGGCAGCGCCGCCCTCGTCGAGACCCTGCTCGAGGCGGGGGCCGATCCGAACCGGCCGCTTCTCGCCGGCGAGACCGCGCTGATGGTGGCGGCCCGGGCCGGCGCTCCCGAAGTCGCCCGCCTGCTCCTCGCCCACGGGGCCGACACCGAGGCCCGCGGCCCCCGCGGCCAGACCGCCATGATGTGGGCGGTCGCGCAGCACCACGCCGACGTCGTCTCGGTGCTCCTGGCCCACGGGGCCGACGTGCACGCGCGCTCCGACGTGTGGAGCCAGATGATGGCGGTGCCGCCGCACGGCCAGCCCGAGTACAACTCCGACATCCCCCACGGCGGCAACACCGCGCTCATGTTCGCCGCGCGCAACGGCGACATCGCGTCTGCAAGGCTGCTCATCGCGGCCGGCGCCGATGTCGAGGACAGGAACGCGTGGGGGGTGAGCGCCGTCACCATGGCCGCCCACGCCGGGTACGGCGAGCTCATGGCCCTTCTGCTCGAGGCCGGCGCCGACCCCAACGCGGCCGAGGCGGGGTTCGCCGCAATCCACCCCGCGGTCCTGCGCCGGGACGCCGGGATGGTGGCGACCCTGCTCGATCACGGCGCCGACCCCAACGCGGTGCTGCGCACCTGGACGCCCACCCGGCGCGCCTCGCGCGACTTCAACTTCCGGCCCGCCCTCATCGGGGCCACGCCGTTCTGGCTCGCCGCGCGCTTCGCCGCCCCCGACGTCATGCGCCTGCTCGCCGACCACGGCGCCGACCCGTCCTTCGTGCATCACGCGACCTACAAGCAGCGGTACACCCAGGTCATCACCGAGTCGACGACGGCGCTGATGGCCGCCGCCGGCATGGGCGGCGGACGGTTGCGGGCGTGGGCGCCCCCCGACCCCGCCGAGGCCGAGCTGCTCGCCCTCGACGCCGTCCAGGTCGCCCTGGAGCTCGGCGCCGACCTCCACGCCACCGACCTCGGCGGCCGCACGGCCCTCGACGGCGCCCGCATGGCCCGCCTGCGCACCGTCGCCGCGTTCCTCGAGTCGCAGGGCGCGCGGCCGGGCGGCGGGCGGTAGATTCTTCAGTCGGGATTCCCGACCTGCCGCCGATCAGGAGCCAGACCCCGCGGCACCGGCGCCGGCCGCGCTGATCGCAGCGATTGTAGCGGCCTGCTGGGCGTCGAGGATGGCGCGGATGGACTGCAGCGCCGCGAGGTCGCCGGCGTTGCGCTCGTCCGCCTTCTCGCTGTCCTCGGCGAGCTCGATGCCGGCGGCGAGCGAGAAGGCGAGGTCCTTCGAGGGCCGCGGCCTCGCGCTCCGCATGCGGTCGCGATAGCGCAGCACGCGGCCTACGACGTGTCCGGGCGGGCCCTGGGTGAGGGCCAGCACCGCGACCTCGTCGTAGCGGCCGGTCCCGACGCGCTCGCCGGATTCCCGCAGGTGGTCGGCGACGACGGCGAAGCGCTGGATCGCGTTGTCGGTGCCGCGGGGGTCGACGGCGAGCAGGTGCGACACGAGCTGCAGTTGGTTGCCACGGCGGAAGCCGGCGTCGCGCAGGCGGGCGTAGGCCCGCTGGATATCGCCGGTCAGCGACTCGACCGACAGCTCGCGGCCGGCGTGCAGGGCCGCCGCCGGGAGGTCGTTGCCGTCGGTGATCCAGAAGTGATCGGCGCGCCACTGCGCGTAGATGCGCGCGAGCCGATCGAGGTGCGCCTTCGGCACGCGCTTCCCCTCGGCCTGCAGCACCAGCAGCAGGGCCGCGAGGGTCGCGCCGGTGCCGCGCTGCTTGACACCATGCTCGCGGAAGCGGTCGCGCGTGGCGATGACCTGGTGGTGGACCCCGGCCGGGTCGAGGTCGCGCCGCAGGATCATCGCCGCCACCACGTAGCGGATCTCGGAGCGTAGCGGGCTCGTCCAGCCGGCCCGCTTGCGCAGCCCCGCCGCGACCTCTTCCAGCCGGTCGTGCGAGACGCGGTCGCCGGCCGCGCCGAGGGTGAGGGCCACGAAGCGGTAGGTGGCGGTGTCGGTGCTCCAGCGCTTGCGCGCCCGCAGGCGCTCGAAGGTCTCCAGATAGGCGGCGATCGGATCGCGCTCGGCCATCATGCCGCGGATGGTAGCACGGCGTTTCAGGCGGCGAGGGGTGGTGTCCGGCCGGACCGCTCGCGCTGGTTTCCGGCCGCCCAGCGGGTCGTTGCGGCGTCAGCGACGTCGAGGTGGGCGGTTCATCGAGTCGTTCCCGACCGCCCCCCGGGCTCTGGCCGTTGCGGCGTCAGCGACGTCGAGGTGGGTGGTCCATCGCGAGTCGCTCCCGCCGGCACCTGGGCTCAGGCCGGGGCCGCGCCGTCCGGCCGGCCCGGTCGCGGTCGCTCCCGCCGGCACCTGGGCTCAGGCCCACACCTGGGACACGGGAAGCGCGTGGAGCTTCGGCCCGAACGGGACCGCGGTCGTCCCGGTGAAGAGCAGCACGCCCCGGATGAACCGCTCGCCGGCGAGCGCCGCCAGCGTCTCCAGGCCGCGGAAGTCGCGCCTCTGCACGGCGGCGGCGGCCTTCACCTCGATGCCGACGAGGCGGCCGGCGCGGTCTTCGAGGACGAGGTCGACCTCGGCGCCGGCCGGGGTCCGAAAGTGGAACAGGCGACAGGGGGTTTCCGACCACCCGAGCTGCTTGGTCAGCTCCATCGCCGCGAAGTTCTCGAGCACGTGCCCGAGGAGCGTCCGATCGTGCCGGAGCCGGCCGGCGTCGACGCCGAGCATGTGTGCGAGCAGCCCCGTGTCGGCCAGCATCAGCTTGGGCGCCTTCGCGAGGCGCTTCCCCAGGTTCGACGACCACGCGGGAAGCAGCCTCACGAGGAACGTCGTCTCCATCAGCGCCATGTAGCGCTTCAGGGTGGTCTGGGGAATGGCGAGGGTCCTCGCGAGGTCGGCGAAGCTGAGCGGCTGGGCCACCCGGGAAGCCAGCAGCGCGAGCAGCCGGGGAATCTCCGACAGGCGCTCGATGTTCGCCAGCTCGCGGACGTCGCGCTGCAGGATGGCGTCGACGTAGGCGTCGAACCACGCGCCCCGGCGGGTGCGGCTCTCGCGCGCCTGCGCCTCGGGGTAGCCGCCTCTGCAGATCCGCTCGATCAGGTCCGCCTGGGTCTCGGGTGCCCCCTCGGTGTCCGGCGTCGCCCGGGTCTCGGGCGGCGCGTCAGGCACCGCCAGGCTCGCGGCGAACATCCGGTCGATGAACGTCTCGCGGACGCCCCGTAGCTCGCCCTGGGAGAAGGGCCAGAGCGTGTGCAGCTCCATGCGGCCCGCCAGCGACTCGGACAGCCGTGGGAGGGCCTGCACGCCGGCCGAGCCGGTCAGCAGGAACTGCCCCGCGCGCCGGTCGGCGTCGACGGCGGCCTTGATGGCGAGGGCGAGGGCGGGCGCCCGCTGCACCTCGTCGATCACCACGGGCCGCTCCAGCCCCGCGACGAACCCCTCGGGGTCGCTCGTCGCCGCCGCGAGGGCCGCCACGGTGTCCAGCGTCACGTAGCGGGCCGGGTGCCGGCGTTCGGCAATGGCGCGCGCCAACGTGCTCTTGCCGGTCTGACGTGCGCCCTGGAGGTAGACGACAGGGGTGTCCCGCAGCCCGTCCAGAAGCGCGGGGGTCGCGTGGCGGTGGAGCATGCCGCGCAGATTCTAGCCGTTTGGTGGATGAAATTCAACCACGCAATGGATGAAATTCAGCCACTGACCGGGCCCAGGATCTGCCGGGCGATGGTCTGGAGCTGGATGTTGGACGTGCCCTCGTAGATCTGGCCGATCTTGGCGTCGCGGTAGAGCTTCTCGACGGGGTAGTCCTTCGTGTAGCCCACGCCGCCGAAGAGCTGCACGGCGAGCGACGTGGCCCGCTCCGCGACCTGCGACGAGAAGAGCTTGGCCATCGCCGCCTCGGTGAGGAACGGCCGGCCGGCGTCGCGCAGGCGCGCCGCGTTGTAGGTGCCGAGCCGGGCCATCTCGACCTCGGTCTGCGCCTGCGCCACCTGGAACTGCACGGCCTGGAACCCGGCGATGGGCCGGCCGAACTGCTCGCGTTCCCGCACGTAGCGGATGGTGTGGTCGAGCGCGCCCTGGGCCACCCCGACCATCTGGGCCCCGATGCCGATGCGGCCCTCGTTCAGGGTCTCGATGGCCACCTTGTAGCCCTTGCCGCGCTCGCCGAGTACGTGGCTCTTCGGCACCCGGCACCCGTCGAGGAGCAGCTCGCACGTGCTGCTGGCCCGGATGCCCAGCTTGTCCTCCTTCTTGCCGACCTCGAGGCCGGGGCGGTCGTGCTCGACGACGAAGGCGGTGATGCCGCGGTGACCGGCGTCGGGGTCGACGTTGGCCATCACGATGAAGAGCCCAGCCTCGCGGGCGTTGGTTATCCAGAGCTTGCGGCCGGTGATGACGTAGTCGTCCCCGTCCTCCACCGCGCGGGCCTTCAGCGCGAAGGCGTCGCTGCCGGAGCCGGCCTCCGACAGCGCGTATGCGCCGATCGCGCCGCCCGCCAGGCGGGGCAGGAACCGTTGCTGCAGGTCGGCCGAGCCCCAGCGCAGGAGGGCGTTGATGACGAGGGTGTTCTGCACGTCGACCACCACCGCGACCGATGGGTCGACGCGGGCCAGCTCCTCGACCGCCAGCACCGAAAGGAAGAACGGCGCGCCGGCCCCGCCGAGCGACTCGGGGACCTCGATGCCCATCACCCCGAGGTCGAACAGCTTGTCGATGAGCGCCCGCGGGATGACCGCCCGCTCGTCCATCTCGCGCACCTGCGGGGCGATCTCCCCCTCGGCGAACGCGCGGACACTGGCGCGGAACAGGTCCTCCTCCTCGGAGAGCCGGGTCAGGGGGCTGGGAGCGGGGGTGGTGATTTCGGTCGTGGTCATAGAATCTCTGCGGCAGAAGCACAGTCGTTGCCTGCCAAGGCGGTACTCGGGCGACGCGACGGCCGCCCGGCTCCGGGGCGGTCCTGGCCGCCGTGCGCCGCCGTCCGAAACCCACCGAGTATCGTGGTCGTGGCGGGCGTGCGTCAAGGTCAGTCCGGGAGTCTGCGCCTGGAACCGCGTTGGCTCTTCGAGGGTGGTCGGGCACGGAGCCGCGCCGCGGGTGACGATGGCGGCTCAGGTTGACGGGCGCGGGTGCGTGGTACAGTGCCCCGGTGCCCGCCATGCCGCCGAAGACGCTCCAAGCGTTGCGATCGGCCCGCGGCGCGTCCGGCGGGCAGGTGCGCGCCGCGGTGGAGGAGCCGACCGCTATCGCCCTGCGCGTCCGTCGAATCGAGAACAAGCTGAACCTCCTCGTAGCCCTTGGCGCGTCGGCGCTGGTCGGTGTCGGCCTGATGGTCGTCAGGTTGTTCCTGTTCGATTGACCGTGTGGCGCGCGCGGAGGTCGAGATGCTGAACCCGGTCGTCGTAGTTGTCGCCGCCGCGCTCGCGGCGGGCGTTCCCACCCTCGCGGCCGCCCAGGCCGCCGACACCATCTTCGTCGGCGACCACATCGTCACCATGGACCCGGAGCGGCCCGCCGTCGAGGCGGTGGCGGTCCGCGACGGCGTCATCACCGCGGCGGGGGCGCGCGACGCGGTCCTGGCGCGGCGCGGGGAGGACACCCGCGTCGTCGAGCTCGACGACCGTGCCCTGCTGCCCGGCTTCATCGACACCCACGGCCACTTTCTCGGGGTCGGGCGGGGCCTCGACACCCTGTCGCTGCACTCGCCGCCGGTGGGCGACGTCACCGACGTCGACGGCCTCGTGGGCAAGATCCGGGCGTGGATCGCGGAGCGGGACATTCCGCCCGGCGAGACGGTGCTCGGGAGCGGCTACGACGACTCGCTGCTCGCCGAGGGCCGCCATCCGACGCGCGACGACCTCGACCGGGCCTCGACCCGCCACCGCATCGTGCTGACCCATGTGTCGGGGCACCTGCGGGCGGCCAACTCCGCCGCCCTCGAGGCGTCAGGGGTCACCGCCGACACGCCGGACCCCCCCGGTGGGATCATCCGCCGCCGCGCGGGGTCGCGAGAGCCCGACGGCGTGCTCGAGGAGACGGCGGGGGGGCTGGTCGCCAGCGGCGGTCCCGCGCCGACCGCGGGCGAGCTCGAGACCCTGGCGCGAAGGGCCCTCGAGGTCTACGCCGCCTACGGCACCACCACCGTGCAGGACGGCTCGACCGGCCCCGGGGTCCTCCGGGCGCTGCGCGCCGCCGCCGCGCGCGAGCCGTTCGCGGTCGACGTCGCGGTGTTCCCGCGCTTCCGGACCATGGCCGACGCCGAGGGCGTGACCTGGGAGCCGGCCTACCGCGGCGGGCTCCGCGTCGCCGGCGTCAAGCTCAGCCTCGACGGGTCACCGCAGGGGCGCACCGCCTGGGTCACCGAGCCGTACGCGGAGGGCCCGCCGGGGGCGCCGCCCGACTACCGGGCCTACGGCACCCTCGACCCCGACGCCTACCGGGCCGGCGCCGCGCACCTCATCGGGCGTGGCGTGCCCATCATCGTCCACGCCAACGGCGACGCCGCCATCGACCTGATGCTCGACGGGGTCGAGGCGGCGGTGGCGGGCCGTGACCCGATGCCCGATCACCGCGCCGTCATCATCCACGCCCAGCTCATGCGCGCCGACCAGCTCGACCGGGCCGCCGCCCTCGGGGCCGTTCCCTCGTTCTTCTCGGCCCACGCCTTCTTCTGGGGCGACTGGCACCGGCGCAGCTTCGGCGAGGCGCGCGGCAACAACGTCAGCCCCGTGCGCTGGGCCATCGACCGCGGCGTGCCCTTCACCGTGCACAACGACGCCCCCATCGTGCCCCCATCCCCGGACATCATGCGGCTGGTCTCCATCACCGTGAATCGCACCACGCGCAGCGGCCACGTGCTCGGGCCGCACCAGCGCGCCACCGTCCGCGAGGCGCTCCACGCGGTCACCCTGGGGGCCGCCTACCAGTACTTCGAGGAAGACACGAAGGGGTCGATCACGGTGGGGAAGCAGGCCGACCTCGTGGTGCTCGACCGGAACCCGCTGACGGTGGACCCGGCCGACCTGGAGCACGTCGCGGTGCTCGAGACGTTCTCGCGGGGACGATCGGTGTACGCGCGGCCGCAGGAGGTGTCTGCCCGGTGAGTCAGGCTTCCCGCAGGACGAGGTCGATGGCGGCGGAGAGCTGCGCCCACGACGCGGCCTCGCGCTTGAGTTGCGCCCGCCCCGCCCGCGTCAGCGCGTAGAACTTCGCCTCGCGGCCGGTGTCCGTCGCCGCCCAGCGTCCCGCGATCAGCCCTTCCTTCTCGAGGAGAGCTGGGCGGCTAGGTCGAGGGTCGCCCGGTAGAGCGCCGGATAGAGCGACCCCTGCTGCACCTTCAGGACCTCGTTCGACACCTGCTGGATGCGCTTCGCGATGGCCCAGCCGTGCTTCGGCTCGTGCTCGATGGTCCGCAGGACGAGCAGGTCGAGGGTCCCCTGAACCAGTCCGGTCGGTTTGCCCATGAGTCTGCCTTGATACCTCGACCATCGACAATACAAGGCAGAATTGTAGATTGTCAAGGTGTCTTCGGCGTTATTTCGGTGGCGCGTTCCGCGCCGCCCGAACGCGTGGCGGTTCCGGAGGGCCGCCGCCGGTTGATCATGTCGTGGAAGTCGATCTCCCCGGCCTGGGCCAGCTTCGCCTCGTAGCGTCGGAATATCGGCCCGAAAACCCGCAGGAACGCTGGGGCGCGGCCGGTCGTGTCCCTGAGGGTAGCCGAATCTCCGAGTGCTTTCATGGACAACCGCGAGCCCTTGAAGTGTTTCAGGAAGGTTGCGGTCAGTTGCGTGAGTGACTTCGCTTGGATCGGCATGTTCAGACAGGTGTTCTCGCCACGCGACCCTGCTCGTTGAGCTTGGCGAACACCTGTTTGTGCGGATTTTGCGCTGTCCGGCGGGGGTCGTGAGCGCGAGCGTCTCCTTCCCGATCATGATCCCCGCCGCGTCGCCCGGCCGTATGAGGGCGAATAGCCACGATGCCGGAAGACCGCGCTGGAATGTCGCCGGCCATTTGGAGTTCGGCTCCGCGGTCGCCGTAGTGTCGGTGTTGTGCGGGTGTTCGGTCTGTCGGCGGTGGATCGTCTCGGGCATGTGGGGGGGATCGTGGGACGGAGTGGCTTGCTCGGGGCCGCGAGACCCTGCGGCTTCCGTCGCTCGCCTGACTATCTCCTTGCCGGATCGTGGGTTCTCCGGCGCGCCTGCAGGCGCTTCACGAACGCCGCGTGGGCCGGCTCGTCGAGGGCGTGCTGCTGGGCCTCCACGACGGTCGGAAGATCCTCGTTCAACAGGGCGTCCACGGCGAGGCAGAGCCCCGGAAAAACGGCGCTGTGCACCAGGCCGGAAGCATCCGGTCGTCGCGGGCGATAGACGCCGTCGACCAGCTCGAACCAGTCGAAACAGCTATCCAGGGTGCGCCACACCAGATACTCGCGAACGCCGTTGCGCCGATAGGCGTGGAGCTTGTCGTGCAGGTCGTCCGACGCGCTGCTGGCGGCGATCTCGGCAACCAGCTCCGGCGCCCCCTCGATGTAGTCGTCCCGGCTGACGCGTGCCTGCCCGCCGACCGCGGGATCGAGGAGCAGCGCCACGTCCGGCTGGGGCTCGTTGTCGAGGTCGAGGCGAATCGTCGGGTTGTCGTTGATCTGCACGCCCGGCGTCGCCAGAACATAGGCGCCCAGCCAGATGATGGTGGCGGCGTGGGGCCGGGCATGGCTGCGGGAGCGGGTTGGCGACGGCATGCGGACGACACCTGCGATCAGCTCCGCCTTCTTGAGGTCCGGGCGGGCCTCGTAGCGGCGCTCGAACTCCGCGCGGGTCAACCGGGCGCCGTTCCTCAGGGACGGCGCCCGCACCGCGCGAGCCGATCGACCGGCGTCGGGGGGGGTGCCGGGCGAAGGGTTGGGCGATCCCATGACGGCATGATCCGGCGCGCGGGCACCCGAGCCGTGCGTCGCTCCAAGTATAGCAGCGGCTCCAGCCGTTCAGGCGGGCAAGCGCTCAGAACGACGCCGGCTCCTCGTACTCGCCCCAGACGTCCCGCAGCGCGTCGCACATCTCGCCGAGGGTGGCGTTGGCGCGCACCGCGTCGATGAGGAGGGGCACGAGGTTGTCGGTGCCGAGGGCCGCCTCGCGGAGGCGGTCGAGGGCGCGGGAGACGGCGGCGCCGTCCCGGTCCGCCCGCAGCGCCGCGAGCCGGCCGCCCTGGGCGTCGGCCGCGGCCTCGTCGATGTAGAGGGTCTCGACCGCGGCCCCGGCCTCGCCGGTGCGGTCGTTGACCCCGACGATCTTCCGCTCGCCCGACTCGACCTCGCGCTGGAACCGGTAGGCGCTCTCGGCGATCTCGCGCTGCGGATAGCCGGCCTCGATGGCCTCGACCATGCCGCCGAGGTCGTCGATGGCCCGCCAGTACTCGCGCGCGCCCTCCTCCATGTCGCGGGTGAGCCGCTCGACGTAGAACGACCCGCCGAGGGGGTCGACATGGGCGGCGACGCCGCTCTCGTGGGCGATGACCTGCTGGGTGCGGAGGGCGAGCAGGGCCGCCTCGCGGGTGGGCAGCGACAAGGCCTCGTCGAGCGAGTTGGTGTGCAGCGAGTTGGTGCCCCCGAGAACCGCGGCCATCGCCTGCACGGCGGTGCGGACGACGTTGTTGTGGGGCTCCTGGGCGGTCAGCGACACGCCCGCGGTCTGGGTGTGGAAGCGCAGCTTCCACGACCGCTCGTCCCGCGCCCCGAAGCGGTCGCGCATCGCCGTCGCCCACAGGGCGCGGGCGGCGCGGTACTTCGCGATCTCCTCGAAGAAGTCGTTGTGGGCGTTGAAGAAGAACGAGATGCGGGGGGCGAATCGGTCGACCTCGAGGCCCGCGTCGACGCCGTACTGCACGTACTCGATGCCGTCGCGCAGCGTGAACGCCAGCTCCTGCAGGGCCGTCGCCCCCGCCTCGCGGATGTGGTAGCCGCTGACCGAGATGGTGTTCCACCGCGGCGTCTCGCGGGCGCAGAAGGCGAATGTGTCGGTGACGAGGCGCATGGACGGGGCCGGCGGGTAGATGTACTCCTTCTGGGCGATGTACTCCTTCAGGATGTCGTTCTGCAGGGTGCCCGACAGGGCGGCCCACGGCACCCCCTGCCGCTCCGCCACGACGAGGTACATCGCGAAGATCATCGCGGCCGGCGAGTTGATGGTCATCGACGTGGTGACGGCGCCGAGGTCGATCCCGGCGAAGAGCCGCTCCATGTCGGCGACCGAGGCGACGTTGACGCCGCACTTGCCCACCTCGCCCCGCGAGAAGGCGTGGTCGGGGTCGCGGCCCATCAGGGTCGGCAGGTCGAAGGCCACGCTGAGTCCGGTGCCCCCCGCCGCCAGCAGCTCCCGGTAGCGCCGGTTGGTCTCCTCCGGCGTGCCGTAGCCCGCGAACTGGCGCATCGTCCACAGCTTGCCGGCGTAGCCGCCGGCGTGGATGCCACGGGTGTAGGGGAACTCGCCGGCCGGCGGCCGAGGCTCGAGCCCCCGGAGGTCGTCGGCGGTGTACAGCGGCTCGACGGGCCGCCCCGACACGGTCGTGTGGGCGGCCGGCGCGGGTGGGGCCGCGGCCCCGCTGGTCTTGGTCATTGCGGGCAGGTCGGACGGGGTTTCGGCTGACGACCGGTATCTTACCGCGCCGCGCCCGCGTCGGGTGCGCGTCCGGAGATCGACGCGGCGTCGCCGGAGTCGCGGCGGGTGGCCGCCGGGCGCTCACGAGGCGAGCGCGGGGCGGCCCGCGGTCGGGAGACGGAACGCCCGACAGGGTCGGGGGCGTCGTCCTCGGGACGCCGACGCGCACCCGCCGGCGTTGACACGACTCCGGTCCTGGTTCAAACTCTCAACCAAAGTGAACGAGTCTGTACAGCGCGCAAAACGACGATCGGCGGCGGGCCTGGCCGCCCTGGCACTGCTGGCGGCGGCGCCGGGCGCGGCGGCCCAGGACGTCCGTCTGGACGCCCCCATCCCGCACGTGCGGGGGCAGAGCGTGTCGCCCTCGTTCGAGGGCTGGTACCGCAACCCCGACGGGACCCGCAGCCTCGTGTTCGGCTACTTCAACCGGAACTACGACGAGCACCTCGACATTCCCGTCGGCCCCGACAACCGCTTCGAGCCCGGCCCCGCCGACCGGGGGCAGCCCACGCACTTCCTGCCGCGGCGGCAGACCGGCATGTTCGCGGTCGTCGTGCCCGCCGACTTCGCCGGGCGGCTGACCTGGTCGCTGACCGCGTACGGCGAGACCATCGCGATTCCCGGGCACCTCCGTCCCGAGTGGGAGATCGACGCCCTCCAGGAGGTGACGAGCGGGAATACGCCGCCGGTCGTGCGGTTCGGGTCGGCGGACGGCGAGCCGGGGCAGGGACAGTACGGAGTCGGGTCGGGGTCCGCGGCGCGGGCGGTCGTGTCCGAGCCGGCGCCGATCACGGTGTGGGCGACCGACGACGGTGTCCGCAAGCGGCGCGCCGCCGATCGGCCGAACCAGTTCGGGCTGGTCTGGAGCAAGTACCGCGGCCCCGGCGCGGTGACCTTCGAGAACGCCCGGCCGGAGACCGACGATGCCGGGAGGGCGGTGACGACGGCGACGTTCGACGCGCCGGGGCGCTACGTCCTGCGCGTGCTCGCGTGGGACGACTCGGGGGGGCAGGCCGCGATCATGGCCGGCGGCTTCTTCTGCTGCTGGACCAACGGCTACCTGACGGTCGACGTCGACGAGTAGCGGCTTGCGCCGCGGACCGACGAGCCGCGGCTTGCGCCGCGGATGCAGTAGCGGACGAGGCGGCCGCAGGGCCGGTCGCGGCCCCGGCGCCGCACGGCGGAGGCGGTCGTGGAGCCGGGGAGTACGGTCGGGATCCGATGGCGCGGCACCGCGCCGGGGCGGAACGAGGACGCTTGTTGACGGTTCGGAGAGAGCCTGGAGACAGACGATGACGCAGACCATGGGACGCCGCCTCGCGCGGCTTGCACTGTCCGCCGCCGCGTTCGCGCTGGCCGCCGGCGCCGCGGGGGCGCAGACCGCGGCCGCGCAGACCGCCGAGGTCACCTTCAGCCGCGACGTGGCCCCCATCCTCCAGCGGAGCTGTCAGGGCTGCCACCGGGCCGGCCAGATGGGGCCGATGGCCCTGACGAGCTACGAGGAGGTGCGCCCCTGGGCCCGCGCCATCCGCACCAAGGTGGTCGAGCGGTCGATGCCGCCCTGGCATCTCGACAAGACGGTCGGCATCCAGGCCTTCGAGAACGACATCTCGCTGAGCGACGCCGAGATCGACACCGTCGCGCGCTGGGTCGACGCCGGCGCCCCGCGCGGCAACCCGGCCGACCTGCCGCCCCCCGTCGAGTGGCCCGACGGCGACGTCTGGCACCTCGCCGAGCGCTTCGACCGCCAGCCCGATCTCGTCATCAGCTCGGAGCCCTGGACGCAGAGCGCCGAGGGGCAGGACCAGTGGTGGCAGCCGATCACGGAGACCGGCCTGACCGAGGACCGCTGGGTGTCGGGCATCGAGGTGCGGCCGTCGGAGCGGCGCATCACCCACCACTCGGTCGTGTACCTCCAGCAGGAGGAGCAGCCGGGCGACCACGAGGCGGTGGTGGACGTGCCGGGGCGGGGCACCTACCTGACCGAGTTCGCGGTGGGCAAGATCGGCGACGTGTTCCGCGAGAACACCGGCAAGCTCATGAAGGCGGGCTCGCGCCTCGCGTTCGACAACCACTACCACTCGGTGGGCGAGGAGCTCGTCGACTCGACCGCGGTGGGCGTCTGGTTCCACCCGAAGGGCTTCGTGCCCAAGTACCGGGTGCACGGCGGCGCCCTCGGGGTGCGGCAGGCCATGGACACCCTCGACATCCCGCCCGGCAAGGTGACCGTGCACCACGCCTACGTGCCCCTGGCCCTGCCCGCGCGGCTCGAGAACTACCAGCCGCACATGCACATTCGGGGCAAGGCGATGTCGATGGAGGCCATCTACCCGAACGGCCGGGTCGAGATGCTGAACCACGTCGCCAACTTCGACTTCAACTGGCACGTGAACTACGTCTATACGGACGACTCGGCCCCGGTGCTGCCCGCGGGCACGGTCATCAAGCTGACCGCGTGGCACGACAACACCGAGGCGAACCGGGCGAATCCGGACCACACGCAGTGGGTGGGGTGGGGCCAGCGCAGCTACGACGACATGTACCACGCGCACGTGAACATCACCTACCTCACCGACGAGGACTACGAGCAGATCATCGCGGACCGGCAGGCGAGCCGGACCGACGACTAGGCATCCGGGGGAAGCCCGCGTTGCGCGGGACGAGCGCAGCGGGGGCTTACCGACGAGGACTACGAGCAGATCATCGCGGACCGGCAGGCGGGCCGGACCGACGACTGGGGATCCGGGGGGGAAGCCCCGCGTTGCGCGGGCCGAGCGCAGCGGGCCTTTCCACCAGGGGCTCCCGGGCTTCTGAGGACACCGGCGGAACGTGGAGACACCGCTCACGCCGCTCGAGTTCCAGCGCCGCTCGCGGGCGCTCTACCCCGACCGCGAATGCGTGGTGGACGGCGGCGACCGTCTGACCTACGCCCAGTTCTTCGACCGGTGCGACCGGTGGTCGGCGGCGCTGCAGCGGCTGGGGGTGCGCAAGGGCGACCGCGTCGCGTACCTCTCGCTGAACACCGCGTCGCACCTCGAGTCGTTCTACGCGGTGCCGCAGATCGGCGCGGTCCTCGTGCCCATCAACTTCCGGCTCAAGCCGCAGGAGATCGCCTACATCGTCCGGCACTCGGGGGCCAAGGTGGTCTGCGCGCACGCCGAGTTCCTCGACACCGTCGACGAGATCCGCGGCGAGTGCCCCGGGTCGAGCACTACGTGGCCCTCGAGGGCGCCCGCGACGGCTGGCTCGACCACCGGGCGTTGCGTGACGCCGAGTCGGGCGCGGTGGACCGCCCGCCAGTGGACGAGCGCGACCTGCTGACCATCAACTACACGAGCGGCACCACCTCGCGGCCCAAGGGGGTGATGATCACCCACCGCAACGCGTACATGAACGCGGTGGGGACCCTGGTGCACGTCCCCATGACGTGCGCCGACCGCTACCTGTGGACGCTGCCGATGTTCCACGCCAACGGGTGGACGTTCGTGTGGATCGTCACCGCCGTCGGCGGCGCCCACGTCTGCCTGCGCAAGGTCGACCCGGTGCAGGCCTTCGCCCTGGTCCGGGGCGAGGGCGTGACCATGATGTGCGCGGCCCCGACGGTGCTCATCGGGCTAGCCGGGTGTCCGCCGGAGCAGCGCGGGGAGGTCCGGTCGGGGGTGCGCGTGCTCACCGCCGGCGCCCCGCCCGCCGCCGCGACCATCCAGCGGGTGGAGGGCGAGTTCGGGTGGGAGCTGACCCACGTCTACGGCCTCACCGAGACCGCCCCGTTCATCACCGTGTGCGAGCCACGGCCCGAGCACGCGGCGCTGCCCCTCGCCGACCGCTCGGTCGTCAAGGCGCGCCAGGGGGTGGAGCTGATCACGTCGGGCGAGCTGCAGGTCTTCGACGAGGAGGACCGGCCCGTCCCGCGCGACGCGCAGACCCTGGGCGAGATCGTGGTGCGGGGAAACGTGGTCATGGAGGGCTACTACAACGACCCCGAGGCCACCGCGAAGGCGATGCGGGGCGGGTGGTTCCGCAGCGGGGACGCCGCCGTCGTGCATCCCGACGGCTACCTCGAGATCCGCGACCGTTTCAAGGACGTCATCATCAGCGGGGGCGAGAACATCTCGTCGGTCGAGGTCGAGGGCGTGCTGATGCGCCACCCCGGCATCCAGGAGGTCGCTGTCGTCGGCATGCCCGACGAGAAGTGGGGCGAGACCCCCCACGCGTTCGTCGTGCCGGCCCCCGGGGCGGCACCTGACGAGGCCGATCTCATCGCCTGGGCGCGCGAGCGGATGGCCCACTTCAAGGTGCCGCGCAAGATCCGGCTCGTGGAGGGGCTGCCGAAGACCGCCACCGGCAAGATCCAGAAGTACGTCCTGCGGAGCGGCCGCGCCGCCATCGCGACGCAGTAGGGGCCGGGGCACGGACACGCAACGCTGCCCGGGCGGCACCGACCGCTGAGGGGCGATCGCCAGGCGCGGACGGCACGGGCCGGCCGCGCGAGGTCCCGCATCCGGTTATGACCCAAGGGCGATGACCGCCTTACCTTCGTTTCCCCTGTCGCCGGGGGTCCCCCCGGACGACGCCGCCCGGTGTCTCGCCGCCATCGAGCGCAAGGTGCTGTGGCTCAGCACCTGGATGATCCATCACGCCAACCACCTGCGGGCGAGCCGCGACGGCCTCAAGGTCGGCGGCCACCAGGCGTCGTGCGCGTCGATGGTCACGTTGATGACCGCGCTCTACTTCGACGTCCTCCGGCCCGCCGACCGGGTCGCGGTCAAGCCCCACGGCAGCCCCGTCTTCCACGCCATCCAGTACCTGCTCGGCAACCAGACCCGCGACCAGCTCGAGCGGTTCCGCGCGTTCGGGGGCGCCCAGTCCTATCCGTCCCGTACCAAGGACAAGGACGACGTGGACATCTCGACGGGGTCGGTCGGCATGGGGGTGGCGATGACGAGCTTTGCGGCCCTCGCCCAGCAGTTCCTGCGCACGCGTGGGCTCGCCCCCGACGACGCGGCGCCGGGGCGGATGATTGCGATCGCCGGCGACGCCGAGTTCGACGAGGGCAACGTCTTCGAGGCCCTCCTCGAGGCCTGGAAGCACCACGTCACCGACGTCTGGTGGATCATCGACTACAACCGGCAGAGCCTCGACGCCATCGTCGCCGACCGGTTCTTCCACCGCCTCGACACCGTCTTCGAGACGATGGAGTGGCGGGTCGTCACCCTGAAGTACGGCCACCGCCTCGAGGCGGCGTTCACCCGGCGGGGGGGCGGCGCCCTGCGCCAGTGGATCGACGACTGCCCGAACTCCACCTACTCGGCCCTCGCCTACCAGGGTGGCGCGGCGTGGCGGTCGCGCCTGCTGCGCGATCTGGGGGACACCGCGGGCATCCGCGAGCTGCTCGACGAGCACGACGACGACGCTCTGCACGCGCTCATGACCAACCTCGCGGGACACGACCTCGACACCGTGCGCGAGGCGTTCCACCGGGCCGCGCAGGACGACGTGCCGACGTGCTTCATCGCGTACACCATCAAGGGGCACGGGCTGCCGTTCGAGGGGCACAAGGACAACCACTCGGGACTGACCAGTCCGCAGCAGATCGCGGCCCTCCGCGACGAGATGGGCATCGCCGAGGGCGAGGAGTGGGACCCGCTCGCGGGGCTCGACGTTCCGCCGGAGGCGCTGCGGGCGTTCCTCGACGCGGTGCCGTTCAACCAGGCCGCGACGCGCCGCCACGACGCCCCGCGCATCGCGGTGCCGGCCGAGATCGAGGTGCCCCCCGGCGATCCCCTGTCGACCCAGGCCGGCTTCGGCCGCGTGCTCGCGGACGTCGCGCGGCGGCACCCCGACCTCGCCGACCGCATCGTGACGACCTCGCCCGACGTCACCGTGTCCACGAACCTCGGGGGCTGGGTCAACCGCCGCGGCGTCTTCGCCCGCTCGGCGCAGGCCGACGCCTTCCGGGGCGACCGGCCGCTGTCGGCCCAGGACTGGACGATGGGGCCCGGGGGCCAGCACCTCGAGCTGGGCATCGCCGAGAACAACCTCTTCGTGCTGCTCGCCGCCCTGGGGCTGACGGGGCCGTTGTTCGGGACCCGGCTGCTGCCGGTGGGCACCCTCTACGACCCGTTCATCAGCCGCGGCCTCGACGCCCTCAACTACGCCTGCTACCAGGACGCTCGGTTCATCCTGGTCGCCACCCCGTCCGGGGTCAGCCTCGCCCCCGAGGGGGGCGCTCACCAGTCGGTGGTGACGCCCCTCATCGGCATGGGGCAGCCGGGCCTGACCTCGTTCGAGCCGGCCTACGTGGACGAGCTGGCCGAGATCCTGCGCTGGAGCTTCGAGCACGTCCAGGCCGACGACGGCGGCGCCGTCTACCTGCGGCTGTCGACACGGCCCCTCGCGCAGCCGCGGCGCGAGCTCGCGCCCGCCGACCGGGCCGGCATCGTGGACGGCGGGTACTGGCTGATACCCCCCGCGCCGGGGGCCGAGCTCGCGATCGTCGTCTCGGGGCCGGTGGTCGTCGAGGCGGCGGCGGCCCACCGGCAGATCGCCGAGGACCTGCCGGGGACCGGGGTGCTGGTGGTCACCTCCGCGGACCGGTTGCAGCGGGGTTGGATGGAGGCGGTCAGGGCGGGGCGGCCCGACCGCGCCCGCGTGCGGCGGCTGCTCGATACGCTGGCCCCGACGGCGGGGCTGGTCACCGTCCTCGACGGCCATCCCGCGACCCTCTCGTGGCTGGGCTCGGTCGGGCGGCACCGGGTGCAGCCCCTGGGCGTCACCCAGTTCGGACAGTCCGGCGACATCCCCGACCTCTACCGGGCGTGCGGGCTGGACGTCGACGCCATCCTCGACGCCGCGGCGCGGCTGTGCGTGGGACCGGCGCTGAGCAACTGAACGAGGTGACGCGAGCGAAGGTGCCGTCGTGACAGCGCTCGGCGTTCCCGATGCCCGATAATGGGTACCGTCGCGGCCATTCTGCCGCCCCCCGGCCGGGAGGTTCCGGTGTTCGATTCCCTCACCGTCGCTCGGCAGTCGACCGAAGCCGGCATCGAGCGCGCCCAGGCGGACGCCATCGCCGACGGCATCCGCCAAGCTGCCGAGCACGGGGAGCACGTCACGCCCGCTCAGCTCGACGCCGGGCTGGCCAAGCTCCGCGCCGACCTCACGTGGCGCATGCTCGCCGTCGCCGGCCTCGTCATCGCAGCTCTGCGGTTTCTTGGTTGACGTTCACGCGCGATGGCCGAGACGACCGAGATTCGACTGCCCCGGCTGGCCGACTCCGTCACCACGGTCAAGTTCGGCGCGTGGCTCAAGCAGGACGGCGAACGGGTCGAGGCGGGCGAGCCCGTCGCCGAGGTCGAGACCGACAAGACCACCGTCGAGCTGGAGGCGCCGGCCGCCGGCGTGCTGTGCGACCTGCGCGTCGCGCCGGGCGCGGACGGCCTGGAGGTCGGCGCGGTGCTCGGCCGGATCGCCCCGGCGCGGGCGGAGCCCGCGGGTGCGGCGCCGATCCCACCCCCGGGCGGGGCGACTGTCGAACCAGGCGACGAAGCGCTCGGGGTGCGGGGCGAGGCCCCGGCCGTCCCGCCTGACGTACCGCCGGTCGGCAACGAGTCGCGGGCGACGGGCGAGGCTCCCGCGGCGACGCCGCTGGCCCGCAGGATGGTTGCCGCGGCAGGGCTCGACCTTTCTGCCGTCCGGGCCGCCGGTCCCGATGGCCGCATCCGCAAGGCGGACGTCGACCGGGTGCTGGCCGAGCGCCGAGGCGTGGCCGGTGACGGGAACGCGCCTTCCGCACGGGTGGCGCTCTCGGGAGGCGGAGCTGCCACGGGGGAAGCGCCGGCCGGCGACGGTGCGCCCCCCGAAGACGGCCGTGAGCCCTTCGCCGCGGCGCAGGTCGAACCGGCATTGCCCTCGACGCTTGCGCCTTCGCGGACGGAGGCAGGCGCTTCGGAAGCGGAACCGCCCCACCGCGAGCAGCCCCTCACGGCCATGCGCCGGGTCACCGCGACCCGGATGCAGCAGGCCAAGCAGACGGTCCCTCACTTCTACCTGCGCACGGAATGCAGGGTCGATGCCGCGTTGCGGTTTCTCGCCGCCGCCAGGCGGCTCTTTCCGGACGCGCCGCCCACCCTCACCGACCTGGTGGTGCGGGCCGCCGCCTCGGCGTTGCGCGCCGTGCCCGAGGCCAACTCCGCGTGGGTGGACGGCGCCGTCCGCGTCTACGAGCGCGTCGACGTCGCGGTCGCCGTGGCCACCCCCCAGGGCCTGGTGGCGCCGGTGGTCCGCGGGGCGGACGGAAAGGACCTCGGCGCGATCGCCCGCGAGACCCGAGCCCTCGCCGCCCGGGCGCGCGAGGGACGCCTCGCCCCCGCCGAGTACGCGGGCGGCACCTTCACCGTCTCCAACCTGGGGATGTACGGCGTCGAGAGCCTCTACGCCATCGTCAATCCGCCCCAGAGCTGCATTCTCGGGGTGGGGGCGGCGACCCGGCGTCCGGTGGCGGAGGGCGACGGCGTCGGGGTGGGCACGGTGATGGCGTGCACGCTCTCCGCCGACCACCGGGTCATCGACGGCGCGGCGGGGGCCGAGCTGCTGAGGGCCATCGAGTCCCGCCTGGAGCAGCCCGGCCTCATGCTGCTCGAGGCCGGGGCCCCGCCGGCGGCGGACCGGGGCGGACCGCCGTGACCCGCCGTCCCCGAGGCCCGCTGAAATCCATGCGCGCCCTCGCCGACCTGCTGCACGCCGCGTTCCACGAGCGCGACACCCGGCTGTACCGATACGTGCAGGGCACGGTGTGGACGCTCATCCTCACCTCGGTCCTCCTTCTCGTCGTCGAGGCCCTGCTGCCTGCCGACAGCCCCGCCGCCCGTCCGCTGCGGCGCATCGACGTCGTGCTGCTGTCGATCTTCGCGGTGGAGATTCTCCTCCGGGTCGGGTCGTACCGGCCGCCGGCGCTCATCGTCTTCCGGCGCCCCCCCGGGGGGCGCCTCCGGACCCACCTCCGGGGACGGCTCCAGTTCCTGATGCGGCCCATCATGCTGGTCGACATCCTGGCCGTGCTGGCGTTGTTCCCCGAGCTGCGGGCGCTGCGGCTGCTGCGGCTGCTGCGGCTCCTGCGGTCGAACCGGCTCTTCCGCTACCGCAACCCGTTCGCCATCTTCCTGCAGGCGTTCGAGGAGAACGGCGTGCTGTTCACGCTGGCCTTCGGGGTCCTGGGGATGGCGACCCTGGCGGGCGGCACGAGCATGTACCTCGTCGAGGTCCGGGACAACCCCGACATCGCCACCCTCCTCGACGGCATGTGGTGGGCGCTGGTCACGACGACGACCGTCGGCTTCGGCGACATCGCCCCGGTCACCGGGCTCGGTCGCCTGGTCGGCGCGGTGATGATGGTCGCCGGCATGTTCACGCTGGCCCTGTTCGCCGGCATCGTCGGGTCGAGCCTCGTCAGCAGCGTCGTCAGCGTCCGGGAGGAGCAGTTCCGCATGAGCGACTACGTCAACCACATCGTCGTCTGCGGGTACGACCAGAGCACCCACCTGATGCTCGAGGCGCTGCGGGCCGAGCTCGACCTCGTGGAGAACCGGGTGGTGCTGTTCGACACCCACGAGCGGCCGCGCGACGTGCCCCCCGAGTTCGTATGGGTGCAGGGCGACCCCACCAAGGAGAGCGAGCTCGACAAGGTGCGGCTGACGCACGCGGCGGCGGTCATCGTGCCGGGCGAGCGCGACACCACGCCCCAGGCCGCCGACGCGCGCTCGATCCTCATCACGTTCACCATCCGGTCCTACCTGAGCCGCCAGCGGGGCCACGTGCGGCGCCGCCGCTTCCCGCTCTACGTGGTGGTCGAGATCCTCGACTCCGAGAACGTCGATCACGCCCGCAAGGCCGGCGCCGACGAGGTGCTCGAGACCCGCAAGATCGGCTACGCGATGATCGCGCACGCGGTCGGCTATCACGGCACCGCCACCGCCATGAGCCGGGTGCTGATGTCGGGCCACCACAACGTCTACATCGGCGTGCTGCCGGGCGACCGCAAGGAGCCCGTGCCGTTCGGCGAGCTGCTGATCGAGATGGAGCTCTCCAAGCGCGGGGGTCTCGTGGTCGGCGTGCGCACCCAGGCCGGCGACGAGGTGATCAACCCGCCCAAGGACTACGTGGTGCACCCGGGCACGCAGCTGCTCTATCTCGCCGAGCGGGCGCTGCTGGAGCCGCCCGGGTGGGAGCCGGCGGCGAGGTCGCGCGCGGAGCGGGGCGGGGGCGCCGACCGGCCGTAGCCGGTCGCGGGCCGGCCGCGCGACCGGGCATGACGAGAACCGGTTGGGCGGACCGCCTTTCCAGGACCGTCCCACGCTTTTGCGGCGCCGCGTGGGGCGCGTCCCTGATGCTCTCGTTCAGCCGTGGGAATGTGGGACCGGCGCGGTGAAGGCGCGTTCTGCGGCCGGCGGGTCCGGCGGTCGCCGGTTCGGCGTGCCGCCGGAGGTGACGAGCAGGGCGGCGTCGGTGCGGGGCGACCCTGCCGCCTCTCGGACGCGTCGCGCGGTCCGTGGCGGAACCGCGCTATACTGCGGCGTTTCGCAACGCAACCGTCGGCTGCCGCCACCGCGGCAGCTTCGAGGAGGGACCCATGACCACCAGGCGCGTGCTGACGGCGCTGATGCTGGCCGTGCTGACGGCGCCGATGCCGGCCGCGGCCCAGCAGGAAGAGACCTACGACTACTGGAAGTTCCAGCGCGAGATGGTCCGCTACGGACAGCAGGCCATCTTCATGTGCAACGGGCTGTTCACGTCGAACCGCAGCCTCGAGAACGTCTTCGCGCAGGAGCTCGCCTTCCTGCCCCGGCCGGTGGGGACGCCGCGGGGCGGCGACTACGTCATCGACGAGAAGCGGAAGGCGGTGGCCATCGGGACGCCGGGGGGCACGCCGGTCATGCGGGCGGCGTTCCGCGAGGGCGTCGGCTGCGTCATCCTCGCCCCGGACCAGACCTTCGAGGACATCGACTCGCTGCCTGTCCTCGATCTGCCGTACCCGGACGGCGACCCCGCCGACATCCCGTGGCCGGACGGCGACCTCGTCGCCGAGGCGGCCCTCTCGCCGTCCATCGACGCCGACGCCATCCAGGCCGCCTCGGACTGGGCCTTCGACCGCGACACCCCCGAGCAGGACACCCTGAGCCTGATCATCGTCCACGAGGGGCAGATCATCCACGAGCGCTACGCGCCCGGCGTGGACGTGACCACCCGCACCCGCACGTGGTCGACGGCCAAGAGCATCGCCGCGACCCTCATCGGGATGCTCGTCGACGGCGGCAAGCTGAAGCTCGACGAGCCCCTCGGCTTCGAGTGGCTGCCGCGCGCCGCGTCGCCCGAGACCGACCCGCGCAACGCCATCACCCTGCGCCACGTGCTCAACATGTCGAGCGGCCTCGACGTCGTCGACAACGGCGGCCTCGAGTACGCCACCGGCTCGGGCATGTCCTACTGGGCGGGGGCGAGCTCGGTGCGCGGCGCCCTGCGGCAGGCCCTCATCCGCGAGCCCGGCACCAACTGGGACTACGAGAACTACGACACGCTGCTCGCGGTCCTCAAGATGAAGCAGGCCCTGGGCGACGAGAAGACCTACCGCGAGTTCCCGCGGCGCGCCCTGCTCGACAAGATCGGCATGCGCAACACGCTGGTCAGCACCGACCGCTTCGGCGACTTCATCCTCAGCAGCCAGGTCTACACCAACGCCCGCGACCTCGCCCGCTTCGGCCTGCTCTACCTGCAGAACGGCGTGTGGAACGGCGAGCGGCTGATCTCCGAGGAGTGGATCGACTTCGTGCGGACCCCCGCCCCGGCCACGGTCGGGCGCGGCGGCCAGTACGGCGGCCAGTGGTGGCTGGTGCCCGAGAACCGCAACGACGTGCCCAAGGACGCCTACTCGACCTCGGGCAACCGCGGCCAGTACGCCGTCGTGGTGCCGTCGCACGATCTCGTCATCGTGCGCCGCGGCCTCGACTGGGGCCGCCAGGGCTTCGACCGCTGGGGGCTGGTCAGGGAGGTGCTGAAGGCGGTGCGGGTGCCGACCGACGAGGGGCAGTAGCCCGCTTGGCGGCTCCGCCTGCCGCCTGACCGATTGTCCGGCGGGGAGTCCGCGCTGCTACCGGCGTCGGCGCGGTCGTGCGCCGATGGGCCGCCAGGCAGCGCGGATTCCCGTTCCGGGTCGATCTGCGATGCGCCGGCAATCAGGGCGGACGGCGATGCTCCACCCTGATTGCCGGCGCAGACATCGCCGCGATCAACCGCCCGTGCGGCGCCCGAGGCGGACGACGATGTCGTACTCCGCCCTGGTCACCGGCTGCACCGACAGCCGGCTGCCCTTCTGGACGACCTTCATCGCCTCCAGACCCGGCGTGGTCTTGAGGGCGGCCAGCGGCACCGTCTCCGGGAACCGCTCCACGAACGCCAGGTCCACCATGTACCAGGTCGGGGCGTCCGGCTTGCTGCGGGCGTCGAAGTACTTGTGGCCGGGCTCCCACGCGTAGTGGTCGGGGTAGCCGGTCCGGCAGATCTTCGCGAGCCCGGAGACCCCCGACGGCTCGGCGTTCGACGCGTAGAAGAGCACCCCGTCGCCGACCCGCATCTCGTCGCGCATGAAGTTCCGGGCCTGGAAGTTGCGCACGCCCTCCCAGCAGGTCTCCCCGTCGCGCGCCAGGTCGTCGATGCTGTAGGCGCTCGGCTCGCACTTCATCAACCAGTAGCGTTTCGCCATGCCGCTATTGTCGGCGGGGGCGGCCCGCGAGACAAGACGGCGCGGGGCCGTTTCCGCACCCACGCCGTGCCCGCGGCTGCGGGTGCACGGCAAGGGGGGCGCCCCGGGGCGCCGCGTTGCGCGTTGGCGGTGGGCGCTTCGCCGGCGACCGTGTGACGCGGCCGGCGGAGCCAGGGCCAACGAACTTCGCCCCGCGCGCATCCGTCCAATGTCAGGCAGGAGGGTTCAATGTCGACGAACACCTGGTGGGAGACGGTAGGAGGCACCGGCAGCGCGGTGCTCGATCAGCTCCGGAAGCTGCTCGCCGAAGGCAACATCCGGCGCGTGCGGGTACGGCAGAAGGGTCAGGTCATCGCGGAGTTCCCGCTGACGGTGGGGCTGGTCGGCGCGGTGTTCGCGCCGCTGCTCGCCGCCATCGGGGCCATGACCGCCCTCGTCACCGGCTGCACCATCGAGGTCGAGCGCGAGGGCTCCCGCGGGGCGGCGGACCCGCCGCCGCCTTCCGACTCGCCCTGAGCGAGCGGGGGCCGAAGCGCGAGACATCCCGCGGCCCGCGGGTGCCTTCAGCGCCGATTCCTCCTCTGGTTGACGGCAGGGTGACGGAGCCGGAGAGACCGCGGTACTCCTCCAGCCCTATGAAGTAGCTCCCGGCGCCGGTCAGACGTGCATCGATGCGCGAGTCGAGGGGCTTGGCGCCCCCGTCGTCATCGGTGGCGATGGTGACGACCTGATTGCCGGTACAGGTGCAGAACGGGGTTCGGGGTCGGCGTCGAGCACGATCAGGTCCGCGACTCGCCCGGCCGCGACGGCGCCGAGCTCGGCGTCGTCACCCTCGAGGATGCGGGCGTTGCGGCGATCGGCGCCGGCCTGGCGGCGGCGGGCGGAGCCGCGGGCTGACCGGCCGGCAACGGCGCGCTCCGTCCCTCGCGGCGTAAGCGCTCGAACGTCGCCTCCAGCCGCTTCACGACGTCGGGATGCCCGGCCGCGACGTCGCGTTCCTCGCCGGGGTCGCGCGACAGGTCGAAGAGCTGGTAGGGCCGGGCGAACGGCTCGCCCCGCGGGGTCTGGCGGCCGCCCGACCCGTTGCCGAGCACGAGCTTCCACCGGCCGTCGCGAACCGCGAACATCCCGCCCGACGAGTGATGGACCACGGCGACCCCCCGCGTCGTGGACTGGCCGCGCAGCAGCGGCAGCATCGACACGCTGTCCTCGGCCGCGTCGGGCCCCGGCGTCTCGCCGACGACGTCGGCCAGCGTCGCGTAGAGGTCGGTGTGGACGACGGTGGCCGCCGACTCCGACCCCGCCTCGACCACCCCCGGCCACCGCACCACGAACGGCACGCGGTGCCCGCCCTCCCAGACGTCCGCCTTGGTGCCGCGCCAGTCCGCGTTCGATCGGTGGCGGCCCACGCGGTAGCCCTGCACCGACGCGTCGTCGACGTGGTCGGGCTCCGCGTCGTCGAGGCGGTACATGTACGAGCCGTTGTCCGAGGTGAAGATCACCAGGGTCTCGTCGCGCACGCGGTGCCGGTCGAGGGCTGCGAGGACCTCCCCCACGGCGTCGTCCGTCTGCGCCACGAAGTCGCCGTACTCGCCGAGTCCGGTCCGGCCGCGGAAGCGCTGGTGGGGCTGGGTCGGCTTGTGGGGCGCGGTCAGCGGCAGGTAGAGGAAGAAGGGCTCGGCGGCCGGCGCCGCGCGGTCGATGAACGCCACCGCCTCGCCCACCAGGCGGTCGAGCACCTCGTCGGCCACGAAGTCGTCGGCCCGCGGCCCGCGCCGGATGAAGTGGGGGAACGGGACGGCCGGCTGCTCGCCGGTAGGGATCGCGGTGAAGCGGTCGTCGCGGATGTAGACGTAGGGGGCCATGTCGAGCGACGCGCTCACTCCGAAGTACTCGTCGAAGCCGTGATGGATGGGGCTGTCGGCGATCTCGCTGGCGAAGTCGATGCCGGGGTCGCCCTCCCACGGCTCGGTGCGCGCCGACGCGGGGTCGAGGAACGGCATGGCCATGCCGAGGTGCCACTTGCCGACGGCCCCGGTCCGGTAGCCGTGGGCCTGGAGCAGGGTCCCCAGGGTGGGGCGGTCCGGCTCGAGCAGGGGCGGGCTGTAGCCGCCGAGCACGCCGCTCGTCAACCGCGTGCGCCACGTGTAGCGCCCGGTGAGGAGCGCGTAGCGGGTCGGGGTACACACCGCGGCCGGCGCGTGGGCGTCGACGAAGCGCATGCCGTCGCCGGCGAGGCGGTCGATGTGCGGGGTGGGGATGGCCGACTCGGGATGCATGGCCCGGACGTCGCCCCAGCCGAGGTCGTCGGCGAGGATGAGGACGACGTTCGGCGTGGTCGCGTTTCGCTCCTGCGCTTCGGCCGGTAGGGTGGCGGCGCCGACGGCGAGCATCAGGATTGGAAGCTGGCGCAGTCTCATGTCCTTCTCCGTGTTCCGGCGATGGAGAGCCGGTTTCGCAGACGCCGGTTCGGGAATCGTCGGCCGCCGGCTCGGCCTTCCGCCCCGTCGGTCCCCGGTAGTCTGCACCGATTCGCCGGCGGAGACCACCCGGCCCGTGGTCGGCGCGGCCCGCGGCCCGGCCGGCGGGTGGGCGCCGGGTGCGCTATCATCGCGCGGCGGTCACTCTCGCCGGCCAGGCCTGTCTCGGTGCCGTGCCGGCGAAACGAGCGACCCGGGAGGAGCGTCATGAGAGCACGGATGTGGCTGGTCGCCTGCGTTGCGGTGTTGCTGTCGGGTTCAGGAGGATTCGCCGGGCAGGGGACGCCGGGGTGCGAGCCGGTCGGCGACATCCGGTTCATCTGCGATCTCGTCGGCCCCGAGGACCTCGCCATCCTGCCCGGCGAGGCGTGGGTCATCGCGTCCGGCAACCAGGAGGGCGGTCGGATTCACCTCGTCAACGTGGCCGACAAGTCCACCTCCGTCCTCTTTCCGACCCCCACGCGCACCGAGCGGCTCGACGCGTCGGCGTGGCCGGACTGCCCCGGCCCCCTCGACGCCGGAGAGCTCGACAACGACGAGTTCCGCGCGCACGGCCTCTACCTCGACCCCGGCGAGGGCGGTGTCCACGACCTGTACGTGGTGCACCACGGCCGGCGGGAGTCGATCGAGGTCTTCGAGGTGAACGCGGGCGCGCAGCCGATCTCGCTGGCGTGGGTCGGGTGCGCGGTGGCGCCGGAGGGGCTTCGCCTCAACTCGGTGGTGGCGCTGCCCGAGGGCGGCTTCGCGGCGACGAGCACCTCGACCGGCGACGTCTGGGAGTGGCGCGCCGGGGCCGGCTGGTCGCTCATCGCGGGCACCGAGGACACGACCCCGAACGGCCTCGAGATCTCCCCCGACGGGGAGTGGCTCTACGTCGCGGGCTGGCGCGGCGAGAAGCTCACGCGGCTGTCGCGCGGGCGGACGCCGCAGCAGAAGGACGTGGTGCCCATGGGGTTCCGCCCCGACAACCTGCGGTCGGTCGACGGCGGCGCGGTGATCCTGGCCGCCGGCCACGGCGACTTCGGCACGCCGGAGGAGACCTCGAACGTGGCCCTCGTCGACCCCGACACGCTGGAGGTCCGGCGCATCTTCCGGCACCCTCGAATGGAGGGGTTCGCGTCGTCCACCGCCGCCATCCGCATCGCCGGCGAGATCTGGCTGGGCACGAACCGCGGCGGGATGATCGCGTACTTCCCGGACCCGGACGCCGAGGCGGGGCGCTAGCGCCGGACCCAAGAGGCGCGGATCCCGCGCTCTGGTCGAGCTCGGCGTGTCGAGGACCGCGGTCTCCGCCCGCACCTCGGCGAGGCTGCCTCGCGTGCCGCCGGGCGGATGACATCCGAAGCTGGATGCCGCCCGTTCCGGCGAGTCACGAATCTGCGATTGCGAACGGGGCGGCTCCGGCTAGGACGCTAGCAGCCGGAGGCGTCGCACGAGCTGCAGGGAGATGGACCGGAGGTCTTGCGGGGGCCTGGCGCCGGCGGTCGGTCGGGTCGATGCGCGGCGGTGCTGGCGAAGCGGCGCGGCAGGGAGCCGCAGCCGCGGGTGGACATTACGAGCGAGGGTCCTTCCCGTAGCGTGTCGTCGTGTCGTCATCTATTCTCCTCATGTGCTACTGGCAGGGTCGTTGGTGACCTGCCCAACCTTCAATTCTATATCGACGTTTCCGGTCACGTTCCGGTTCACTCGCACGGGGTGACGTCCGCGGAACGGGAATGGTGCCGTTCCGGGGGTGGTGCCGTTCCGGGGTGGTGCCGTTCCGGGCGGCGGTGCCGTTCCGGGCGGCGGCGGCCCCGGGGGCGCGTCGGCCAGGGACCGTGAAATCGGCGTGAAGGCCCCCGGCTGATCCCCTCACGCCGGCTTCACGGCGCCCCCCGTAGCCTGGACGGGTCGGGGGGAAGTCGGCGCCTCGACGCCCCGCAGGGAGCCGCCGTGAAGGGCATGATCGACTGGTTCGCGCGCAACGGGTCGCCGCCAACCTGATGATGGCGTTCATCCTCGCCAGCGGGGTCCTGGCCGCCGTCAACAGCAACGAGGAGGTGTTCCCCGAGATGCAGCTCGACAGCATCAGGAGGGCGGCGAGATGCGCTGAAGTGGTCCGAAGCACAAGGTCGGCCGGCGCGGAGGGCGGGGAAAGGGCGGGGCGGGTGGCGCGGCCGGTTGCGGTATCATCGCGGGATGGTCAGGTTCGTCCGGTCGCGGCCTGTAGCCGCAGGCTTCCCTGGCGACGGTGGGAGCGCTGGCGCGGCCACGCAGTTTCAACGCGAAGCCGACCCGCGAGCCGGATCCGCGGGCAGCTGCATCCGGCGGCAGCTTCTTCGCGCTGGAGCGGCGGCGGGTCTGCTCGCCTGCGTGACCATCGGCGTGGCGGGTCCGGCGATGGGCCAGCGCGGCGGCGCAGGCCCGTGGTTCACCGACCGCGCGGCGGCGACGGGCCTCGACTTCGTGCACTTCAACGGCATGTCCGGGGAGTACTACTCGGCCGAGATCATGGGGCCGGGCGGGGCCCTCCTCGACTTCGACGACGACGGCGACCTCGACGTCTACCTCGTCCAGGGGCAGATGCTGGGTCCCGGCCGCACGCTGAGGCAGGCCCTGGTGGCGCCCCAGGCCGGGCGGCCCCTCACCGACCGGCTGTATCGCAACGACCTGGAGATCCACGCCGACGGCACCCGCACCCTGCGCTTCACCGACGTCACCGCCGGGAGCGGCCTCGGCGTGGCGTCCTACGGGATGGGGGCGGCGACCGGCGACTTCGACGACGACGGCCGGATCGACGTCTACCGCATCGGGCTCGGCGAGAACCACCTCTTCCGCAACAACGGCGACGGCACGTTCACCGACGTCACCGCGCGCGCCGGCGTGAACGACGCGCGGTGGACGGCGGCGGCGTCGTTCGCCGACTTCGACCGCGACGGCCGGCTCGACCTCTACGTCGCCAACTACGTGGACCCGCGTCTCGACGACGACCTCGAGTGCTTCAGCCGCACCGGCGAGAAGGACTACTGCGGGCCCAACCGCTACCCGCCGGTGCCCGACCGGCTGTACCGCAACAACGGGGACGGCACGTTCGCCGACGTGACGCTCGAGGCGCTGCGCGGCGGCGAGTTCGGCCCCGCCCTCGGGGTGGTGGCGGCCGACCTCGACGGCGACGGGTGGACCGACTTCTACGTCGCCAACGACGGCGAGCCCAACCAGCTCTGGATGAACCGGGGCGACGGCACCTTCGAGGACATGGCGTGGCTCGCGGGGGCGGCCGTCAACCGGGACGGCCGGCCGGAGGGGAGCATGGGGGTCGACGCCGGCGACTTCGACGCCGACGGCGACGACGACCTGTTCATGACCCACATCGCCACCGAGACCAACACCCTCTACGTCAACGACGGCCTGGGGCTGTTCGAGGACCGAACGGTGCGGGTCGGCCTCGGCCCGCCGAGCCTGCCGTTCACCGGGTTCGGGACCGGCTGGTTCGACTTCGACAACGACGGCTGGCTCGACCTCATCGTCGCGAACGGCGAGATCCGGACCATGGAGGCCCTCGCGCGGGTGAACGATCCGTTTCCCCTGCACCAGCGGAACCAGCTCTTCCGCAACCTGGGGAACGGCCGCTTCGCCGAGGTGAGCGGCGAGGCCGGCGCGGTCTTCGAGCTCTCCGAGGTCAGCCGGGGCACGGCGTTCGGCGACGTCGACAACGACGGCGACGTCGACGTGCTGCTGACGAACAACAACGGGCCGGTGCGGCTGCTCGTCAACGAGGCGGCCGGCGGCAACCACTGGGTCGGCCTGCGGCTCGTCGGCGCCTCGGGCCGGGACATGCTGGGGGCCCGGGTCGCGGTGTTCCGCGACGCGGGGCCGCCGCTGTGGCGGCGCGCGCGCTCCGACGGCAGCTACGTGTCGGCGAGCGACCCCCGGGTGCTCGTCGGCCTGGGCCCTGCCGCCGCCGTCGACCGGGTCCGCGTGGTCTGGCCCGACGGAGGGGTGGAGGAGTGGGCCGACGTCGGCGTCGACCGGTGGACGACGCTGGTCCAGGGAACGGGCCGTTCCGTCGATTGACGGTTGACTGCCGGCACGCGGGTACCCGCCTTCCGCTGTCGTTGCCCCCGGCGGCTTGAAGGAGCCGCCGCCCCCCACGGATAATTGAGGACATGCGCTGCACCTTCCGGCATCGCCCCGGAGGCGTCGTCACCCGAGCCGGTGTGGCGCACGGCATCGGCGTTGCGCTCGTCCTGAGCGCGGCCTCCGTCGCAACCGCACGGCCGGCCGCGCCGGGGCAGGCGAGGGCGGATGCATCGGCCCCCTCGGCGTGCACGCTGCCCGACCTGAGCCGCATGCACGAGGCGACCCGGACGCAGCTCGGCGACGCCTATCGCGCGCTGGAGGCGCTGGAGCCCCGGAGCGGCGCCGGCGCGCCGGCCGAGGCTCCCGACCCCCGGCGCGGCGCGGCCCACGGCGCCCTGGGCATGCTGCTGCTCGCCGCCGACTACCCCGACGCGGCGGGGCGCTGCCTGCGCGACGCCGCGCGCCTCGCCCCCGCCGAGTTCCGCTGGCCCTACTACCTCGGGCACGTCCACATCCGTCTCGGAGACCTGGACCGGGCGGCGGGGTCCTTCGAGCGCGCGTTGACGATCGAGCCCGAAGACCTGGCGGCCCTCGTCTGGCTGGTGCACGTGCGCGTCGACCTGGACGAGCCGGACGAGGCGGAGCGACTGCTGGCCCGCGCCTGGGCGAGCCATCCCGGCGCGCCCGCCCTCCTGTATCAGGGGGGGAGAGCGTCCCTCGCGGCACGGGACTACGCGGCGGCGGCGGAGCGCCTCGAGGAGGCCCTGCGGCTGAATCCGGCCGCGACGGTCGTTCACTATCCCCTCGCGATGGCCTACCGGGGCCTCGGCGACCTCGATCGGGCCCGGGCCCACCTGGACCGGGGCGGGGCCCGCAGCGACGGCCGCGGGGCCGAGGGCGGGGTGCTGCCCGATCCCCTGATGGCCGAGATCTACACCCTGCTCCGCAGCCCGCAGTCGCATCGCGACCTCGGACTCCAGGCGGCCGAACGGGGAGACTGGCGGGAGGCGGCGCGGCAGTTCACCCTCGGCGCGCGGATGGCGCCGGAGAACCCCGTGATGCGGCTGAACCTCGGGACCGCCCTGATCAGGGCCGGCGACGCCCCGGCCGCGCTGACCCAGCTCGAGGCGGCGGTGAGCCTCGACCCCGGCTTCGCGGCGCCGCACTTCCTCATCGGGACCCTCCTCGAGCGCAGCGGGCGGGACGATGAGGCCATCGATCGGTTCCGGACGGCGGCGGACGCCGACGCGAGCATGAGCGCCGCCCACCTTCGGCTGGGGGACGCCCTCCGCCGCACCGGCCGCTTCGAGGCTGCGCTGCCTCACTACCGGCAGGTCCAGGGCGAGCAGGCCCGCTTCGGCGAGGCGATGGCCCTGGTGCGGCTGGGCCGCCACGGCGAGGCCCTCCAGGTGCTGGACGCGGCCGGGGAGCGGTACCCCGCGGAGCCGTCCTTCCCCCACGCGAGGGCTCGCCTCCTCGCGGCCGCGCCCGACGACGTCGTGCGCGACGGGGCGCTTGCGCTGGCGCTGGTCGAGGGATTGGTGACCGACGGGTACCGGACGGCGGGGGTGGCCGAGACCATGGCGATGGCGCTGGCCGAGCTGGGCCGATTCCCGGAGGCGGTCGAGTGGCAGGGCCGCGCGATGCAGGTTGCCGCCGGCGCCGGCCAGGCCGGCGTGGCGCGGGGGATGAGCGCCAATCTGGCGCTCTATCAGCGCAACGAGCCGTGCCGGACGCCGTGGCGGGACGACGAGCCCGAGCACAACCCCGGCCCGACCGTCGAGCCGAACCTCCTGGCGCCCGGTCCCGGCGGCTGATTTCCAGGCTCGCGGGACCGCGTGTGGCGGGACGGGCTCCGCGGCTGGTTTCCGGGGGCCGCGAGACCGCGTGCCGCGGGACGGGCTCCGGCGGTTGATCTCCCGGGGGAGTGCGAGACCGCGTGTCGCAGGACGGGCTCCGGCGGCTGGTTTCCGGGGTCGCGAGACCGCGTGTCGCTGGACCCTTGCTGCGGGCTCCCACCTTCATCGCGGCGTGTGGTAGCGCGCGGCGTGCAGTTCACGTGCAGCACAGGAGACCTCGACATGAAAGCGGTTCGCTACGGTGTCATCGCCGGTCTCGCCGGCATTCTCGGCGTCGTCGGCATCGGCGCCGCGCCGCGCGGCGGGAGCGCGGCCCCCGGCCCGGAGGGTCAGCCGCCGCAGGACCAGCCGCCGCAGGACGTCGTGCACATCCCTCCCGTGCTGGTCGACGAGAGCTGGGTGGAGCCGCGGCGGCAGGCGCAGCTTCGCACCACCGGCGACTTCGACGTGTTCCACGACTTCCGGTTCGCGGACCGGGTGGCCGAGAGCGGCATCACCTTCGTGCACCGCATCGTCAGCGACGCCGGCCGCAACTACAAGGCGGTGCACTACGACCACGGCAACGGCATCGCGGCGGCCGACGTCGACGGCGACGGCCTCCTCGACCTCTACTTCGTGACGCAGGTCGGCGCCAACGAGCTGTGGCGCAACCTCGGAGGAGGCCGGTTCGAGAACGTCACCGAGGCGGCGGGGGTCGGCGTCGCCGAGCGCATCGGCGTCACCGCCTCGTTCGCGGACATCGACAACGACGGCGATCCCGACCTCTACGTCACCACCGTCCGCGGCGGCAACGTCCTCTTCGAGAACGACGGCGCGGGGACCTTCCGCGACATCACCGCCGCGTCGGGCCTCGGCTACGTGGGCCACTCGTCGGGCGCGGTCTTCTTCGACTACGACCGCGACGGGCGGCTCGACCTGTTCCTGACCAACGTGGGCGTGTACACCACCGGCGAGATCGGCGGCGACGGCTACCGCTACTACGTCGGGTTCGAGGAGGACGCGTTCCGCGGGCACCTGTTTCCGGAGCGGACCGAGCAGAGCCTGCTGTTCCGCAACGAGGGCGGGAACCGTTTCGCCGACGTCTCCGAGGCGACCGGCCTCCAGGACCGTCGGTGGTCCGGCGACGCCAACCTCGTCGACCTGAACGACGACGGCTGGACCGACCTCTACGTGCTGAACATGCAGGGCGACGACGAGTACTACGAGAACGTCGAGGGGACCCGCTTCGTGGCGCGGGGCCGCGACGTGTTCCCCCGGACCTCGTGGGGCGCCATGGGCATCGCGGTCCTCGACTTCAACAACGACGGCCGTCTGGACATCTACGTCACCGACATGCACTCGGACATGAGCCAGGAGGTGGGGCCGGCCGACGAGAAGCGCAAGGCGGTGATGATCTGGGACCGCGAGATGGTGGGCGACGGCAGCACGAGCATCTGGGGCAACGCCTTCTTCCTCAACCTCGGGTCGGGCCGGTTCCGCGAGGTGTCGGACGAGATCGGGGCCGAGAACTACTGGCCCTGGGGCCCCAGCGCCGGCGACCTCAACGCCGACGGCTACGAGGACCTGTTCGTGGCCTCGAGCATGAACTTCCCGTTCCGCTACGGCGTCAACACGGTGCTGCTGAACAACGCCGGCAGGCGCTTCCTGGACGCCGAGTTCATCCTCGGGGTCGAGCCGCGCGAGGGAGGGCTGACCACGCCGTGGTTCGTGCTCGGCGAGGCGGACCGGCTGCCGGGGTTCACCGGGACCCCGCGTGACGTGACGATTCGAGCCGCGCGCGGCTCACGCTCGGCCGTCATCCTCGACCTCGACGGCGACGGCGACCTCGACGTCGTCACCTCCGAGTTCAACGCCGCCCCCATGGTCCTCGTCAGCGACCTCGCGGAGCGGCAGGGCATCCGCTGGCTGAAGGTGCGACTCGAGGGCGCGGCCTCGAACCGCGACGGCCTCGGGGCCGTGGTGCGGGTGACGGCGGGCGGGCGGACCTACACCCAGCTCCACGACGGCAAGTCGGGCTACCTGTCGCAGAGCTCCATGCCGCTCTACTTCGGCCTCGGCGCCGCCGACTCGGTCGAGCGCATCGACGTGCGGTGGCCCTCGGGGGCGGAGCAGACGGTCGCGGGGCCGATCGAGGTCAACACCCTGATCGTGGTGGCCGAAGAGTAGCCCGGTTGCACGCATCCGGCCGGCGATCCGGTCGTGCAGGCCGGCGATCCGGTCGTGCAGGCGTGGCTCCGGCCTGGCGGCGCGTGTCAGCCGGCGACCCCGATCCCGGCACGATTCTGGTAAGCTGGCCGCGGGCGGCGGGGCCATCGAACGGCGCGCCACTCGGGACGTTGGTTGAGGGTGGCAACCGGGCCCAGGGGCGCGGTTGTCAGCCCAGGAGGTTTGACATGGTTTCCAAACGGGTCAGGGGCAGTGGGCGCGTGCTGCTCGGGGCGGCGTGCGGTCTGCTGCTCGGGGCGGCCGCCGCGAGCGGTCAGGCGCCGCCCGAGCAGCGCGCGGACATCGACGAGCTGAAGGCGGCGCTCGACGCCGGCGCCACCATGCTGCTCATCGACGTTCGCGAGGACTGGGAGGTGGCGAGCGGGTCGATGCCGGGGTCCATTCACATCCCGGTGGCCGAGCTCGAGCGCCGCATGCCGGACATTCCCAAGGACGTGCGGCTCGTCTTCTTTTGAAACGCCGGTGGCCGAAGCTCCCGTGCTGCGGAGCTCTTCACCGAGAACGGATACCGGGTGGCGGAATTCTGCGCCCTGAACGACTGGAAGTCGAGAGGCTACGAGTTGGGCGAGACCGAGAAGCCGGCGCCGGGACCCATCGCGCCGGAGTAGGCGTGCGAGGCCCGGACGGTCGGCAGTGCGGGCGGGCGCCCGGCCGTAGAGCCGGCGCCCACCCGCTTCGGGCCTCAGCCGGTCGGCCGCGTTTCAACCCCGAACCATGACCCCGGGCCGTAGAGGCGGGGGGCGCCCGCTTCGAGCCGCTCGCGGAAACGCCCACCGGTCGCCGGCACCTGCTGGTGACCGTCCACCCTGCTGCCCGCGCGTCTCGACCGCGACCCCGGCCGCAGGGTCGGTCCGGTTGGTGTCCCTCACCCCGTGAGCGGTCTTCAATTCGTCGCCGGCTTCGACAGGTCCTGGCTGTCGATCGAGTACTTGATCCACCCCTCGAACATCTCGTCCCAGCTCTGCTCGCCCCAGTAGACCTCGCGGTGGGGGGCCGGGTTGTACCGGTTCCGGGGCGAGTTGTCGTAGTGCCCCTCGACGATCAGCCGGCTGCCGGCGGGGATGTGCAGGGGGTCGACGAGCTCGAACTCGGTCTGCCAGTTGAAGTCGTAGCGCGGGACGTCGAGCAGGACCTCGTCGCGGCCGTCCGGCCACACCAGCCGGAACCGCATGTCCTTGCCGCGCAGGTGCATGTGGGGCGAAATGGCGTAGAAGGTGATGGGCTCGGCGACGTCGGTCTGCATGGTGATCGCCCAGTCGTCGGCGAAGGGCGGAATGACCGGCACCTCGCGCCGGGGCACCTCCTCGCCGTTGACGATGACCGGCAGGGTGCGGTCGGGCGTCGTCGGCAGGGGGCTCCCGATGGTGCGCGACAGCATCTCGTGGGTCACCGGCTGGTCCGAGAGCCAGATGCCGATGCGCGAGCGGTCGACCTCGGGCCGGCCCGTCGCGTTGTAGTGCAGGCTCCACTGCAGCGCCTTGCCGGCCGGCACCCGCTTGGCGACCCCCGGGTGGAACATCTCGAACCCGCGCCCGGGGACGAAGCAGATCAGCTTGGTGGCTCCGCCCAGCGCGTTCGAGTCGCTGCCGCGGGCGGCCCGAATCGCCTCGTCGGTGAGGGGAGCGCCGGCGGCGTCGTAGGCCTGCCCGTCGACGAGCACCGTCCCCTCGGGCAGGGTGGTGACGTTCACCGACAGGTGGTGCACCACGCTGCGGTTCGACGGCAGCATCTCGATGGCGTTCGCGAAGACGTCCTCCTCGAACGGGATCGCCGAGTACAGGGTGATGTAGGGCAGCTCGCCCTGGGCGGGAATCGCCATCTCGACCGGCATCGGCATGATGTGGTCGGGCGGCCGCCCGCTCGGGTGGTGCCACTCGTTGTCGGAGAACTCCGGCACGGGCGGCATCTTCGCCGCGTCGCCGAGCGGCGCGCCCCCGTCGACCCAGGCGACGATGGTGTCGATCTCGTCCTGCGTCAGCCCCCGCGAGTTGCGAATCGGCACCCCGCCGGGGGCCGCGTGCCACGGCGGCATCTCGCGCGACACCACCTTGTCCTTGACGGCCCGGCTCCACGGGCGCACCTCGCGGTAGGTGAGCAGCGACATCGGGGCGATGTCGCCCGGCCGGTGGCAGCTCGCGCACTCCTCGTACAGGATGGGCGCCACGTCGGACGCGAAGGTCGGTGTCTCCTCCGCGCCGGCCGGGGCGCCGAACGCGACGAGTGCGAGGAAAGCGATGATTGGGTTCAGGCGCTTCTGCATGTTGCGTCTCCGAGAGTCGGGGAGTCCGTCCGTATGGTAGCAGCTATCGGGCCGTACCGGACTCGTCGTCATCGGGACCCCTCCCCCCGGGCGGCGGCAGCCGGCCCGCCTGCTGCAGGGCGCGGCGCAGCAGGAACTCGATCTGGCCGTTCACGCTGCGCAGCTCGTCGGCGGCCCACCGCTGCAGCGCGGCGATGACCTCGGGATCGGTGCGCAGCAGGAACGGCTTGCGCGCAGGCATCCGTCCTCCCCGCTACTGGTACAGCGACCCCGTATTCACCACCGGCTGCGTGCTCTTGTCGCCGCACAGGACGACCAGCAGGTTGCTGACCATGGTGGCCTTGCGCTCTTCGTCGAGCTCGACGATCTGCCGGCTGGACAGGCGGTCGAGGGCCATCTCGACCATCCCCACCGCGCCGTCGACGAGCTCGGTCCGGGCCGCGACGATGGCCCCCGCCTGCTGGCGCTGCAGCATCGCCGCCGCGATCTCCTGCGCATAGGCGAGGTGGGTGATGCGCGCCTCGAGCACCTCGACCCCCGCCTTGTCGAGACGGCCCTGGATCTCGGTCTGGAGCTGTCCGGCGACCTCCTCCGTGTCGCCCCGCAGCGACCGGCGCCCCGCCTCGCGGGTGTCGTAGGGATAGCGCGTCGCGAGGTTCCGGACCGCCGACTCGCTCTGGACCTTCACGAAGTCGACGTAGTCGTCCACCTCGAAGCTCGCCTCGGCGGTGTCCACCACCTTCCACACGACCACCGCGGCCATCTCGATGGGGTTGCCGTCGATGTCGTTGACCTTGGAGCGCTCGGTCTCGAAGTTGCGCACGCGCAGCGAGATGCGGCGCTTGGTGAACAGCGGGTTGGCCCACCGCAGGCCGGGGTCCTTCACGGTGCCGACGTAGCGGCCGAAGAGCTGCAGCACCCGGCCCTCGTTCGGGTTCACGATGAACAGCCCGACCAGCAGGAAGACGATGACCGGCACCGAGAGCACCGCGGTGAAGCCGGCGAAGCCGATCTGGCCGTTGTCCGCGACGTCGAACAGGAACAGGACGACGACCGCCAGGAGGGCGGTGAGCAGGCCGGCGAGCGCGAGCCAGCCCGATGACGCGACGTGCACTCTCTCCTTGAGCATGAGCCTCCACTCCCGTCATGGAGCCGTTCGGAATGAGCGGCTCCTGTTGGATTTCAAAATGATATCACATAGATATCGTCATGACAACTTCGACTACCTCCGCGGGGTTGAGAGATTCGGGGTGAAGCGGGGCGGAGGCCGGACGGAGTTGCGGGTCGGTGGTTGCGGGCGCCCGGCGGGAAGCGTGGGGCACGGAACCCCGCCGGGCAGACCGCCGCGGGTGGCCTCGCTCACGGTCCATCGGCCCGAGAGGGAGTCGGCGCCTCTTGGAAGCGGCGCCGGCCCGAGCGCGGACGCCTAGCCCGCCCATCGTCGCCTTCGGCTCCGCTGGGCGCCCAACCAACCCTGCCAGGAGTCTGTACCGTTCTACGGCGCAGACTCCTAGCCGAGCACGGCTCGGACGGCGCCGGCGAGGATGTCCACCGTGCGGTCGATCTGGTCGTCGGTGATGACGGCGGCGGGGGCGAGCACGTAGGTGTCGGCCTTGACGCGGCTGATCAGGCCCCGGTCCGCCGCTTCCCGGTGGACGCGGGGTCCGACCTTGTCGCCGGGCAGGAACGGCTGCTTCGTGGCGCGGTCGGCGACCAGCTCGACCGCGCACATGAGGCCCTTGCCGCGGACGTCGCCGACGTGGGGGTGGTCGCCGAGGGCCGAGCGCAGGCCGGCGAGCAGGCGGTCTCCCTGGACCGCGCACCGGCCGGGCAGGTCCTCGTCGCGGATGATCCGCAGGTTGCGGGCGGCGACGGCGCACCCGACGGGGTGGGCCGAGTAGGTGTAGGCGTGCATCCACGCGCGCCCGTCGGCGTCGAGGGCGGCGGCGATGCGGTCGCTGATGCCGATGCCGCCGAACGGCACGTAGCCCGACGTGATGGCCTTGGCGAACTGCATGATGTCGGGCTCGACGCCCCAGTGGTCGAGGGCGAAGAGGGTGCCGGTGCGGCCGAAGCCGGTGATGACCTCGTCGGCGACGAGCAGCACGTCGTGGCGGTCGCAGATCTCGCGGATGCGGGGGAAGTAGTCGTCCTGGGGCACGATGACCCCGCCCGCCCCCTGCACCGGCTCGGCGATGAACATCGCGACGGTGTCGGCCCCCTCGCGCTCGATCGCCCGCTCGAGCTCGTCGGCGGCGGCGATGCCCTGGCTCACCCCGGGCGGCGCCTCGTAGCGGTAGGGGTACGGCGACGGGATGTGGACGAACCCGGGCACCCGCGGCTCGAACAGGGGCCAGTAGGCGGAGAGCCCGGTCGCGCTCATCGCCGCGAGGGTGACGCCGTGGTAGCCCTCGATGCGGGAGACGACCTTGGTCTTGCCGGGCCGCCCGCGCAGCTTCCAGTACGCGCGGGCCATCTTGATGCTGCTGTCGGTGGCCTCGCCGCCCCCGCTCGTGAAGAAGAAGCGGTTGATCGACGGGTAGGCCATGGCCGCGAGCTGCTCGGCGAGCTCGATGGCGGGCCGGTTCGAGCTGCCCGTGTACCCCGACGCGTAGGCGAGGGTCTCCATCTGTTCCCTCGCCGTCTCCGCGAGCTCGCGCCGGCCGTGGCCGGCCAGCACGTTCCACAGCCCGGCGAGGCCGTCGATGTACTCGCGGCCGTCGGCGTCGAAGAGCAGCGCCCCCTCGCCCCGGACCCACACTCGCGCCGCCTGGTGGGCGGCGGCGTCGTGGAGGGGGTGAATGAGGTGGGCGGCGTCGCGGGCGACGAGCTCCGCGTTGGTCGTGGTCTCGCTCGTGGTCGTCAGGGTCATCGTCAGCTTTCTCAAGGGGCGCCGGGGTCGGCGTCGCCGATGCGGAGATAGGCGCCGTCGCCGAGGCGGCGGAACGGCCCGCCGTCGACGGAGAACTCGTCGACCACCGCGAAGGCGGTGTCCGACGTGGTGCGGACGACCCGCCTCAGCACGTGGACGCGGCCGTCCGCCTCCATCGGGGCGGTCAGGAACGTGATGGCGATGGGGCTGGTCCAGTTGCCCAGCGCGGTCAGGGTGCGGCCGTCGGGCCGCTCCTCCTGCCAGACGACGGCTCCCGTCGCCTCGTCGAAGCCGATCAGCCAGGTCTCCTCCCAGGGCTCGCCGTAGAGGTCGCTCTCGGCGCGGCCGCGGACGAACGGTCCCGCCGGCAGCGGCTCGAAGGCGACGGTGCCCTCGCGGGTCCCCACGCTCAGGGGGGGGAACTCGCCGCCGATGTACTCGAAGCGCCAGCGCCCGCTGAAGTAGCCGATGCGGGGCTCGATCTGCGGTTGCGGCACGTCCGCGCGCCGCGCCCGCTCCAGCGCGAGCGAAACGTCGAAGCCGTGGCCGCCCGCGGTGACGCGGCCGATGCCCGACAGGTCGCGGCCGTCGCGGATCAGCGTGTAGACGAAGGACAGGGGGCCGAAGTCGGTGTCGGCGGCGGCCTCCACCGTCACCTGCTCGCCGTCGACGACGACCCGGTCGAGCCGCACCTCGTGGTTGGGGGCGAGCCCGTCGACGAGCCCGGTGTAGCCGCCGTCGTCGCCCGCGACGAGGGTCAGGGACACCGGGCTGCTGGCATCGGATCCCGACGTCAGCTCGCCGCGCCACGTGCCCGCCCAGGAATCGGGCTGGGCCAGGGCCGGCGCGGCGAGTCCGGCGGCCAGCGCGACCGTCATCCACCCGAGTCGTCGTCCTCGCATGAATCCACTATAAGCGCCGGTTCCGAAAAATCAAAGGCGCGGGCGGGCCGGCCCGGTCCTCTCACCGATGGCCGAGGGACGAAGACCCGTAGGCGGTGTTTCCCCCGGCCTCACTGTGTCGGGGCAGGGGTCTCCACGCCTTCCATCATCGTCTTGAGGCGCATCCGCACCAGCGCGCGGTCGAGCTGGAGCACGGCAGCCCGGATCCGCCGTCTGACCGGCATGGTATCGGTGCTGGCAAGTCCGTTGACGATGGGACCATGAGGGCCCGTCTGTCCGAAGATTCCGGGGACGCACCACTTGCACAGCTCGTCCCTGGGGTCGGACGGCACGCAGGGTCAGCTCCACGGGTTGCGCGTCGTCGCCGTCCTCGACCATCAACGTCATTCTGGCCATCGCCCATCCTCACCCACGCCCTCGTCTCATGGGACACGGATCGCTCCCCGCGTTGAAGTCGGCTGGTCTGGTATCATGCCCGCCCTACGCGGTTCGGGGCCGGGTTTCCCGGCCCCTGTCGCGTGTCGAGAAGCGTGAGAGCGCAAGACAAAGGAGTCGACCGTGTCCATCCCGACCCTGACGTTCATCGATATCCGGCCGCGGCGCATCGCGGCCCTGCTCGTCTGCTGGCGGTGGCCGGCGCCGCCGCCTCCGCCGGCCCAGCCCAGACCCCCGAGATCGCGACGCTGTCCGCCCGCCCCGACATGGTGAGCGGCGGCGACGTCCTGGTGCGGGTGACGCCCGCGCCGGGAACCGGGGACGAGGCACTGACGGTCCTGGCGGCGGGCCGCGACGTGACCGGCGACTTCCGCCGGCTCGACGACGGCGCCCTCGAGGGGCTCGTCCGCGGCCTCGAGCCGGGGACCCATCGCATCGAGGTGCGCGCCGCCGGCGGTGGGACGGCGGGCATCGACGTCGTCAACCACGCGATCGCGGGGCCGGTCTTCTCGGGTCCCCACGAGAGCCCCTTCGTCTGCCAGACCGACAGCTTCGAGCTCGTCTCGGGCGAGACCCTCGGCGAGGCGCTCGACGACGCCTGCTCGGTCGAGCGTCGGGTCGACTACGCCTACCGGTCGGTCGAGGACGGCAGCCTCAAGCCGCTCGCCGACCCCGCGATGCGGCCGGCCGACCTCGCCCGCACGACGACCCTCGACGGCCGCGAGGCGCCCTACGTCGTGCGCATCGAGACCGGGACCATCAACCGGGCCGTCTACCAGATCGCCATGCTGCACGACCCCGCGAACGAGCCCGAGCCCGACCCGTGGCAGTCGCCGGCGGGGTGGAACCGGCGCCTCGTCTACACCTTCGGCGGCGGCTGCGTGAACGGCTGGTTCCGGCAGGGGGCGACGACCGGCGGCGTCACCGACGACGTCATGCTGCGCCAGGGCTACGCGGTGGCCTCGGCGAGCCTCAACGTCTTCGGCAACAACTGCAACGACCTGCTCGCGGCCGAAACGATGATGATGGTCAAGGAGCGCTTCGTCGAGGCCTACGGCGCGCCGCGGTTCACCATCGGCTGGGGCTGCTCGGGCGGCTCGTACCAGAACCACCAGATCGCCGACAACTACCCCGGGCTGCTCGACGGCATCATCCCCGGGTGCAGCTTCCCCGACGTCATCTCGGGGACGATACCGTTCGTGACCGACGCGCGGCTGCTGAACCACTACTTCCAGGAGAACGCGGGGGTGCCGTTCACCGAGGAGGAGCAGCGCGCGGTGACCGGCTTCCTCGTGCTGGCCACGATGCCGAACGTGTCGCGCAACGCCGGCCGCATCACCACCGGCGAGTTCTGTCCCGACGTGCTGCCCGAGGAGCAGCGCTACGACCCCGAGACCAATCCGGGGGGGCGCGCTGCGACGTCTTCGAGCACACCGTCAACGTGCTCGGCCGCGACCCGGAGACCGGCTTCGCGCGGCGGCCCCTCGACAACGTCGGCGTGCAGTACGGGCTCGAGGCGCTGAACGCCGGGGCCATCACCGCCGAGCAGTTCCTCGACCTGAACGCCCGCGTCGGCGGGTTCGACGGCGACGGGAACTTCCAGGCGGAGCGCACGGTGGCCGACCCCGAGGCGCTCCGCGCCGTCTACGAGAGCGGCCGCGTGACCCACGGCGGCGGGGGGCTCGCCGAGACCCCGATCATCGACTACCGCGCCTACAGCGACGACCGCGACAACGGCGACGTGCACGTGCGTTACCACTCGTTCTCGCTGCGCGACCGCCTGCAGCGGGCCAACGGGCGGGCCGACAACCACGTCATGCTCGTCGAGGACGACCGCTACGGGCTGTACTCGACGGCCAGCCCGGTCGCGCAGGAGGCGCTGCGCCACATGGACGAGTGGCTCGGGGCGCTGACCGCCGACGAGTCCTCGGCGCCGGCCCTCGACCGCATCGCCCGCGCCCGGCCCGCCGACCTCGTCGACGCGTGCTGGAGCCGCGACGACGACCCGGTCAAGATCGCCGAGCCCATGGTGCGGGGCAGCGGCCGGTGCGAAGAGCTGTACCCCTCGGCCCCGGGGCCGCGCGAGGTGGCCGGCGCGCCCGTCGGCAGCGACGTCCTCAAGTGTCAGCTCAAGCCGGTCGATCCTGACGACTACGACGTCGACCTGACGGAGGAGCAGCGCGCGACGCTCGAGCAGATCTTCTCGGGCGGCGTCTGCAACTGGTCGCAGTCCGGCGTGGGCCAGACCGCCCCGCCGGACACCTGGCTCCGCTTCGGCGGCACGAGCGCCGACCAGTGAGGGCTGCGGTGCAGGGGCCCCGGACGGCGACGACCGTAGTGCAGGGGCGCCGGCCAGCAACGGCCGTCGCGCGGGGACGCCTACCGGCAACGGCTGCGGCGCACGCTCGGCACGGCCGCCAGCCCGTGCGGCCGCAAGTCGTGCCGGGACCCCGGCCGGCAACGGCTGCGGTGCAGGGGGGGCGGCCAGTGACCGGCCTCGCTCAGGGGCGCCGAACGGCGGCGGCGATGGTGCGGGGGTGCACGCGGGCGGTCGTTCTCGCGCTGGCCCTGTCGGCGCCGGCCGGGGCTGCCGCCCAGGCGCCGGCGCTCGCCCGGCTCGCGTCCGTGTCGGTCCCCGGTCCGGTGGCCGCCCTGGCCGCGGGCGACGGGCTGGTCGTCGCGGCCATCGGGTCGAGCGTCCACGTCATCGACGTCACGCGGCCCGAGGCGCCCGAGGTCGTCGGGCGCCACGACTTCGACCAGCCGGCCCTGGGGGTGGTCGTCGACGGCCGTCTGGCCTACGTCGCCAACAGCCACGACGGGCTCCGCCGCCTCGACCTGTCGGACCCGGCCGCCCCGGCCCTGACCGGCACCGCCCCCACCCGCGGGCAGGCCGTCGGGGTGGCGGGGTCGGGCCGGTACTTCTTCACCGCCGACAACTCCATCGGCTTCGACATCGTCGACGTGGCCGGCGACCCGACCCGCGCGGGAGAGTATCTCGCCGACGGGTTCCCGCGGGGCATCGCGGCGGCCGGCTCGCGGGTCTTCGTCGCCGACCAGCCCGCGGGGCTGATGGTCGTCGACGTGTCCGACCCCGCATCGCCCCGGGTCGAGGGCGGCCTGTCGCTCGGCCGCGATCCCGTTCTCCAGGTGTTCGCGCCACATGACCGATCGACCAACGGTGCGCCCCCGACGGTCGTCTGCATCGTGAGCGGGCGCGACGGGATGCAGGTGGTCGACATCTCCGATCCGTCCGCGCCGCGCGTCGCCGCCGCGGTGCCCGGCGGCGGCGCGGCCGAGCGGCGTGGCCCTGTGGGGGCGTCGGCTCTACACGGCCGGCGGCGGCGTCCTGCAGGCGTTCGACCTGAGCGACCCGGCGCGGCCGGCGCTCGCGGCATCGGCGGAGACCGGAGAGCCGACCGGCCCGGTGGCCGTCGATGCGACGCACGTCTTCGTGGCGAGCGGGAACGCGGTCAACGTCTACCGCCGAGAGTAGAGCGCGATGACGACGGACGCCGGCGGTGCGGGTCCGGAGAGGGACTACGGCTCCGAGTACAGTGAAGAGTCGCTCTGGCAGAAGATCGCCACTTTCGCCGGGCGGGCGGGCCGGGAGACCATCGAGCAGGTCCTCGTCCTGTACTACTGTTGCCTGGACAGCGATACGCCGGTATGGGCGAAGGCGGTCATCGTGAGCGCACTCGGCTACTTCATCGCTCCGTTGGACGCCATCCCCGACCTGATGCCCGGCGTCGGATTCTCCGATGACCTGGGCGCGCTCGCCATGGCCCTGGCCACGGTGATGGCGCATGTCAAGCCGGAGCACCGGCGTCAGGCCCAGGAGAAGATCACGACATGGTTTTGACGGCGATTGCAGGAATCCTGAATGGCGGGCGCGTCCTTGCACGAGCGCGGAGCGCGGTGGTGCTCGCGGCTGTCGTGGCGCTTTCCGGGAGCTTCGCCTCGGCTCAGGAATGGGCCCAGTTCCGCGGCCCGGGCGCGGCCGGCGTCGTCGCCGACAACCCCAACCTGCCCGAGCGCTGGAGCGCCGACGAGAACGTCGCGTGGCGGACGCCGATTCCGGGCCTCGGGTGGAGCTCGCCGATCGTCGCCGGCGGCTTGGTGTTCGTCACCACCGTCGCCAGCGACGGCGAGGTCGAGGCGCCCGAGAGCGGCTGGTACCGCGGCGGCGAACGCGCCACCCCCGAGGACGTCCACCACTGGCTCGTCTACGCCCTCGACCTCGAGACCGGCGAGACGCGCTGGCGCACCGAGATCCACGCCGGCGTGCCGCGGTCGTCGCACCACCTCAAGAACACGTTCGCGTCGGAGACCCCCGTCACCGACGGCGAGCACGTCTACGTGCTGTTCGGCAACGTCGGCCTCTACGCCCTCGGCTTCGACGGCACCGTGCGCTGGTCGCTCGACCTGCCGCCGGCCGAGACCCGCAACGGGTGGGGCACCGCGTCGTCGCCGGTGCTCCATGACGGCCGCGTCTACCTCGTCGTCGACAACGAGGAGCAGTCGTACCTCGCGGCCCTGAGCGCCGAGACCGGGGCCGAGCTGTGGCGCACCGACCGCGACGAGGGGAGCAACTGGTCGACCCCCTTCGTCTGGGAGCACGACGGCCGCACCGAGATCGTCACCACCGGCACCGACCGCGTGCGATCCTACGACCTCGCCGGCCGGGAGCTGTGGGGGCTGTCGGGCATGTCGTCCATCGTCATCCCGACCCCCGTCACCGCCCACGGGCTGCTCTATCTGGAGTCGGGCTACATCGCCGACTTCTTCCGCCCCGTCTACGCGATACGGCCGGGGGCGAGCGGGGACATCTCGCTGGCCGAGGGCGAGACCGCCAACGAGCACGTGGCGTGGTCGCTCGAGCAGGGCGGCTCCTACCATCCCTCGCCGCTCGTCTACGGCGACTACTACTACACCCTGCTCGACCGCGGGATGATGACCGCCCACGACGCCCGCACGGGGGCCGAAGTCTACGGGCGCCGGCGCATCGACGTCGGCCACGCGTTCACCGCCTCGCCCTGGGCCTACAACGGCAAGATCTTCGCCCTCAGCGAGCAGGGGACGACCTACGTCATCGAGGCGGGGCCGGAGTTCCGCGTCCTTGCCGAGAACCCGCTGGACGAATTCACGATGGCCACCCCCGCCATCCTCGACGACAGCCTGATCATCCGCACCGCCGAGGCCGTCTACCGCATTGCGGAGCGGTAGCCGGGCCGCAGCCCGGACTCGCCGGTTCATCGACGGGTTCCCTGGTCAGGGCCTTGGGACGGATCTGTCGGGCCGTGGGCCGCCGGAACGGGCCGGCCGCTCACGCCCCCCACACGGCCACGGCGCGTCCGTCCAGGGACTCTTCGCGCCGGTAGAGCTTCTCGTCCCACGGCTTCGACCCGTCGCGGTCGAAGACCATCGTCTCGTTCAGAGGGCGCCGCCGCGGCATCTATCGTAGCGCCTTGCACGAGTTCGCCGACGTTCGACCGAGGCGTCCGGCGATTCGATGGACTCGAACTGATCCTGCTGTCCGGTTGAGGCGCCCCGCGCTCACGAGCCGATTCCGCGTGCGGTCGGCTGGTCGGGGCGGCCCCGTTCGACCCGCACCCGAGATCGTCCCCCTGGTCCCCCGGTTGGCCCCGACTGGGGTAAGATGTAGCCCCGCGGGCGCGTACTGCCGCGGACCGCTAGAGGACCGTCGTCACGACATTTCACATAGCGTGGGAGCTTGCCGGTCATGGCTGACAAGAACACCAACGGGCAGAAGCCGCCGTATCCGGGCATCCGGATCACCGCCAACGGCAACCAGCTCGTGTCGTACCACACCGAGGCCCGCGTCGCCGACGCGGGGATCTTCTACCCGATCACGCCGTCGACCGAGGGGGGCGAGCTGTACCAGCAGTCGTTCGCCGAGGGCCGGCTGAACGTGTTCGGGCGCAACACCCTGGCCGTCGAGGCCGAGGGCGAGCACGCGGCGCAGGGCGGGGCCATCGCCTACTCCGTGTGCGGGCGCCGGGTCTGCAACTTCACGTCGGGTCAGGGCATCGTGTACGGCATCGAGCAGTACTACCACGCCCCCGGCAAGGCCTCGACGATGGTCGTCGAGGTGGTGGCGCGGGCCCTGACCAAGCACGCCCTGAACGTGCACTGCGGCCACGACGACGTGTACGGCTCGCTCGACACGGGCTGGACCACCGTGTTCGGCAAGGACGCCCAGCAGGCGGCGGACCAGGCGCTGATCCTGCGCAAGGTCACCGAGCTCAGCCTGACCCCCGGGATGAACGTGCAGGACGGGTTCCTGACCTCGCACCTCGAGCGCACGTTCTACAAGCACGAGTCCGAGCTCATCCGCAAGTTCCTCGGCGCCCCCGACGACGTCATCGAGTGCCCGACCGAGGCCCAGCGGAAGCTGTTCGGCCCGACCCGGCGGCGGGTGCCGCCCATGATCGACCTCGCCAACCCCGTGCTCCTGGGCCCCGTGCAGAACCAGGAGCACTACATGCAGGGGGTGGTGGCCCGGCGCGACAACTTCACCGAGCCGATCCTCGAGTTCCTCGACGCGGCGTGGAAGGAGTTCGGCGAGCTGACGGGCCGCTACTACGGGCCGGTGACCGAGTACAAGTGCGAGGACGCCGACACCGTCTTCGTGTCCCTCGGCTCGGCCGCCGAGAACATCGAGGCGGCGGTGGACCACCTGCGGGCGACCCGGGACGCCAGCGTGGGCTCCATCCACCTCAACGTCATCCGGCCGTTCCCCGAGCGGGCGGTCGTCGAGGCGCTGGCCGGCAAGAAGAGCGTCATCATCGTCGAGCGGACCGACGAGGCGATGGCCGGCGCCAACCCGGTGGGGCGCGACATCAGCACCGCCCTGCACAAGGCGCTGCACATCGAGGGCCAGGCCGTCGAGGCGGGCTTCCCGGTCATCGAGGCCGGCCAGATGCCGCGGCTCTACCACGGGGTCTACGGGCTCGGCTCGCGCGACTTCCGGCCCGAGCACGTCCTCGGGGCCTACGAGTTCGTGAAGGAGAACCGGGCGCGGACCGACGGCAAGCGGGCGGCCGACGGGTCGAGCTTCTTCGCCCTCGGCATCGACCACCCCTACGAGGTGAAGTCCGACGAGACGCCGTCGCTGCTGCCCGAGGGCTCGATCGCGGTCCGCTTCCACTCCATCGGGGGCTGGGGCGCCATCACCACCGGCAAGAACCTCGGGGCCATCATCGGCGACTTCAACGACTTCCTCGCCGCGCGGAGCACCAAGGTCGACGAGTTCGGCCGCCCCGAGGAGGTCATCCACGTCAGCGCGAACCCGAAGTACGGCTCCGAGAAGAAGGGCGCGCCGACCTCCTACTTCCTCGTCGTCGCCCCCGAGCGCATCCGCGTCAACTGCGACCTGCGCCACGTCGACGTCGTGCTCTGCTGCGACCCCAAGGCGTTCACCCACACCAACCCCCTCGACGGCATGTCCGAGGGCGGCGCCCTCATCTGGGAGTCGGACGAGGAGCCGGCCGAGGCGTGGGAGCGGCTGCCCATCTGGGCCCGGAAGCAGATTCTCGACAAGAAGATCCGGGTGTTCACCCTGGCCGGGTTCGACATCGCCCGCAAGGCCACCAACCGTCCCGACCTCCAGCTCCGGATGCAGGGCAACTCGTTCCTCGGCGCCTTCTTCAAGGTGTCGCCGCTGCTCCAGGACTTCGACATCGCCACCGAGCAGTTCCACGACGTCGTCCACAAGCAGTACAAGAAGAAGTTCGGGCGCCTCGGCGACGCCGTCGTCAAGTCGAACATGGAGGTCATGACCCAAGGGTTCGAGCGGGTCACCGAGATCCAGGTCGGCGAGGTGGAGGCGGCCGACCGCTCCACCCTGCGCGGCATCCCCCTCCTGCCGATGGAGGGCTGCGGCAGCGGCTGCCGCACGACCCCGCTCCCCGAGGGGCAGGACGAGCGGACGCCGGTGACTCAGGTGACCGAGTTCGACGCCCTGTTCCGGTCCGACTACGACTACGACCAGCCCGCCAACCAGTACGCGGCGATGGGGGTGATGGCCGCCGGCACCGGCGACACCTCCTCGAAGTACGTCGCCCGGCGCGAGACGCCGCTCTTCATCCCCGAGAACTGCACGCAGTGCATGGAGTGCATCTCGGTGTGCCCGGACACCGCGCTGCCGAACTGCTCGCAGGACATCGAGACGGTCCTCCGCACCGCCGTCAGCAGCTACGTCACCGACGAGGGCGAGCGCATGAAGATGCTCGCCAAGGTGCCCGAGATGGAGGCGCGCACCCGCGAGATGATGCGCGAGTCCATCAAGGAAAAGGCGAGGACGCCGCTGCCCGAGATCATCAAGACCGTCGCCAACGAGGTCGACGGGTTCTCGCCCCAGGCGAAGGACGAGTTCTTCGCGGTCATCGAGAAGCAGCCCCTCGCCTACAACAAGGTGAACGCCATCTTCAACGGGCCGGAGAAGAAGAACCCCGGCAGCGGCGGCATCTTCTCGATCTTCGTCTCGGACCTGTGCAAGGGCTGCGCCGCGTGCGTGACCGCGTGCGGCGACCACGACGCCCTGCGCATGGTGCAGGAGACCGAGCAGGTCAACGCCGACCACGAGACCGGCACCGCGTTCCTCGACCTGCTGCCCGACACGTCGCAGAAGTTCCTCGGGTTCTACAACGACGCCAACCCCACCGACTCGAAGACCGCGACCCTGCGCAACCTGATGATGGTGCGGCGCAACTACGACGCGCTGGTGTCGGGCGACGGCGCCTGCGCCGGGTGCGGCGAGAAGAGCGTCCTGCGCGCGATCGCGGGGGTGACCGAGGCGTACATGCGGCCGGTCTTCCACGCCAAGGCCGACCGGTTCCGGCGGGTCGCCAACGAGGTGCTCGAGCTCGGGCCGATGAAGCTCGCGGCCCTCGCCGCCCGCAACCCCGAGGAGTACGCGCTGTTCAAGCGGGCCGTCGCCCACTTCCTCATGGGGCTCGGGGGCGAGGACGACGCCGACACGACGGCGCGGCTCGAGGCCCACGGCGAGATCAGCGACGAGGAGATCGCCGACGCCATCGCCAGCGTCATGAAGCAGGAGGCGTTCAACCACCAGAACCTGCAGGCCCTCGACGGCCGGCTCCCGAACGGGCAGTCGGTGATGGCGATGGCCGCCCACACCGGGTGCAACACGGTGTACGGCTCGACCCCGCCGAGCAACCCGCATCCCTACCCGTGGATGAACTCGCTGTTCCAGGACGGCTCGACCATCGGCTGCTCATCGGCGAGAGCTTCATGGTGGACCATGCCCGGCGCTCGGTCATCCCCGAGCGGCTCGCCGACGCGCTCCTCCACAAGGACGAGGGGCTCATCGACGAGCAGAAGTACTACGAGTTCGGGCACTTCAGCGACTCGGTGATGACCGACCAGGAGATCAACGAGCTGCCGAAGGTGTGGATCGTCGGCGGTGACGGCGGCATGGGCGACATCGGCTACCAGAACGTCTCGAAGATGATTCTGCAGAACCGGCCCAACGTGAAGGCGCTGATGCTCGACACCCAGGTCTACTCGAACACCGGGGGCCAGAACTCCGACTCGACCCCGATGCTCGGGGGCGGCGACATGAACTCGTTCGGCGCGGCCAGCCAGGGCAAGATCGTCGAGAAGAAGACCGTGGCCGAGACGTTCCTCGCCGGCCACGGGTCGCCCTTCGTGGCCCAGGTATCGATTGCCAACGCCCCCAAGCTGTTCCGGTCGATTCTCGACGCCCTGGAGTACCGCGGCACCGCGTTCATCCAGTCGTTCACCACCTGCCAGCCCGAGCACGGGGTCGGCGACGACATGGCCCTCGACCAGGCCCAGCGGGTGCGCGACTCGCGGGGGGCGCCCGAGTTCGTCTTCAACCCGCAGTTCGGCGAGAGCTACATGGAGGCGCTCGACCTGAAGGGCAACCCCACTCCGGACCGCGACTGGTACCAGACCCGGTTCAAGGGCAACCGCGAGTCCTACCAGTACACCGTCGCCCACTGGTGCGCGACCGAGGCCCGGTTCCGCAACCACGTCAAGAAGGTCAAGCCCGAGGCGGCGGCCAACATGATTCCGCTCGACAACATGCTGCTCCGCCTGACCCAGCAGGACGTCGTCTGGCGGCGCCACCTCGATCCCGAGCACCGCGCCTACGTGCCCGACTTCGGGGTCTGCATGAAGGTCAACGGCAAGGACAACATGCCCGAGTACCGGGTTCTGTCCCGCCAGCTCGTCCTGTTCTGCGTCGAGCGCCGGAAGGCGTGGCGCCTGCTGCAGAGCAAGGTGGGCAAGGTCAACAAGGACTACGCAGCCCAGCGCGAGCTGCTCGCCGACGTGGACGCCGGGAAGATCTCCAGGGAGGACCTGTTCGACCGCGGGCCGGAAATGCTCGAGGAGCTCGTCGCCGGCACCGTGAAGAAGGCGGGGTAGCACGCCTCCGGCCCCGCCCCACGGGTTCCTCGACCGGGCCTGGGCCGGGCCGCGCCCCTCCCTGCCGTCCGAGGGGTTCTCGGCGGCGTTGTCCCGGTCGGCAGGGAGTCTCCGGTGTGCCTGCTCGGCGTCGAAACACGCCGTGGACCGCCGAGTCGCCGACTGCAGGTCTTCTCGCGGGGGTTGCATGCCGCTCAAACGTGCGACGGTTGGGCTGGGCGCTGTTTGGGGCCTCTGGTTCCTGCTGCCGGTGGTCTCCGTGTCGGCGCAGCAGGTCTCGGACCCCGATTTCGACACGTCCGTCGCCCGCCCGGCCTACCCCGCGGGCGGGCCGGTCGTCGTCCTCGACGAGGCGCACGCCAACTTCCACACCGCGGACGGGCGCTACAGGCCGTTCGCGGACCTGTTGCGCAGCGACGGCTACACCGTGCTCGCCGGCGAGACGGCCTTCGACGCGGCAGCCCTGAGCGGCGTCGACGTGCTCGTGATCGCGAACGCCCTGCCTCCCCGCGGGGCCGCCCCGGGCACCCAGGCGGTGACGGAGCGGGAGGCCGACGCCGTGCGCGACTGGGTGCGAGACGGCGGGTCGCTCCTGCTCATCGCGGACCACACTCCGTTCGGGAGCGCCGTCGATCACCTCGGCCAGCGCTTCGGAGTGGCCATGGGCAAGGGCTGGGTGTGGGACTATCGCGAGTCGGGAGACGACATCACGACCCAGCTCGTCAGCTCGCGCGAGAACGGCCGGCTCGGCGACCATCCCCTGCTGCGGGGGCGCGACGCGTCCGAAGAGGTGACGACCCTCCGTTCGTTCTCCGGCCAGTCCCTGGGAGTTCCCCCGGGGGCGTCGGTGCTGATGAGGCTCAGCGAGACCGCGCGCGAGGCGCCGTCGGGCTCGGACCTCGAGGCCATCGGGGAGGCGCTCGAGGGCGACGCGCCGCCCGGGTCGTTCGAGGCCGCCGTCGAGGCGCATTCCGCGCCGGCCGGAGGCCGGGCCCAGGGCGTGGCCCTGACCTTCGGAGAGGGAAGGGTCGTCGTGCTCGGCGAGGCGGCCATGGTGTCGGCCCAGGTCGCGACCCTCACCGACCCCCCGGTGACGATACGGGTGGGCATGAACGTGCCGGGCTACGACAACCGCCAGTTCCTCCTCAACATGCTCCACTGGCTCTCCGGGCTGCTGGACTGAATCCGACCTTCCTCCGGCAACGGGCTGGTCGTTCACCACGAACGGTATCGCCGCGCGCCGGTCGACAGGCCGTGTCGACGGGCCGCGTTCGTCACCGCGGCCGGTCGGGAATGAGCGGGCGGACGGCCTCGGGCAGATCCTGCCGCATCAGGGCTTCTCCGGAGACCGGCCGGTACATCGGGTGGCCGAAGGCCAGCAGGAGCACGACGACGACCTCCAGCAGGATGAACGTCGCCGCCGCCGCCCGGGGCAGGGGCGATCGGCTTCTGAACGCGGCGCATATCCAGGCCGCGACAGGCAGGCAGGCGGCGTGGAACGCGATCACGACGTGCCAGCCCTGGACGGGGACGGGAGAGAGCGTGGCGGCCGCGCAGAGGGCGGCCAGGCACCATCCCGCGTAGGCGCGGAGCCATTCCGCCGCCGATGTCCGGCCGGGGTCGTCGGGCTCGCAGGACGGATGCCGCCGGAAGTAGCGCCAGGACGCGAACACCGCGATCGCTACCGACGCGGTGCTCAGCGCGATGGCGACGCTGGTCGCTCCCGCGGCGAAGGCCGAAGCCGCGGCCTCGGGATCGGCGTAGATCGTCTGCTCCAGCCGCCTTCCGATGTACAGGGATCCGAGGCGCCACCAGTAGGCGAGGGTCTTCGGCAGGTTCACGAGGGCGATGAGCGTCCGGGACAGCTCGTCGGTGCGGCCGGGGAGAATCTGCGGCAGGGTGCCCGCGACGAACGCCTGCGCGGTGGGAACGAGCGTGAGCGCCCCGGCCAGCACGCCCAAGGCGCAGCCCCGGACATCGAGGCGGATGCGCCGGACCGCGGCGAGCCCCGCCGTCAGCAGCGCCAGCACCAGGAACGACCCGTGGAGCTGCAGCGCCAGCGTCAGGTTGGCGGCGTGCAGCAGGCTCCACCCCGCGTGCGGCCGCTCGCGCAGGTGGTACGCGCTGGCGAGATGCAGCGCCGCCGGCAGGAACACGTAGGCCGGCTCCCAGATGAAGCCGGCGTGGTAGAGCCGCCACGGGGAGAGCCAGTACACCGCGAAGTAGGCCGCGAGGAACCGGGCCCCGAGGGCGCGGCCGATGCAGACGGCCAGGACGGCGGCGGCGGCGACGTGCGACAGGCCGATGAGCAGCCCCGGCGCGCGGTAGTCGGCCCAGACCTGCAGCGGGGCGGCGACGAGCAGCGGCAGCAGCGCGCCGGGGACGCGCCCGCCGCCGCTCATGGTCTTCGCGAACGGCGGCAGGTCGCCGGTCTCGAGGATCCCGATGCCGGACAGCAGCAGCGCGTACTGATCGCCGTAGATCCACTGGCGCGACCACAGCAGAACCTGCAGGGCGGCGCCGGTGCACAGAATCACGGCGACGAGGCGGAGCGGTCGAGTCATTCCAGGGCGCAGGCTTCTACAGTCTAGTGCGCTTGAACAGCCACTCGGGTAGCGCCCGCACCACCAGCATGATCACGCGCCAGACGCGCCTGACGTACACCACGTCCCGCCGCCGGCGGATGGCCCGGACCACCGCCCGCGCCACCTCGTCGGGCTCGGCCGTGAGCCGGGGCGGCAGGTCCATGCCGTCGGTCATGCGGGTGCGGACGTAGCCCGGCTTGACGGTGACGACGTGGACGCCGGAGCCGGCGAGGCGGTTGCGCAGGCCCGACAGGAACGCGGAGAAGCCGGCCTTGGCCGAGCCGTAGACGTAGTTCGAGGCGCGCCCGCGCTCGCCCGCCACCGAGCTCACGCCGACCAGCACGCCGCTGCCGCGCCGCCCGAACCGTTCGGCGAGGGCCGCCATCAGCAGAGCGGGGCCGACGTAGTTGGTCCGCATGATCCGTTCGGCCACCGCGCCGTCCCGCTGGGCGGCCTTCTGGTCGCCGGTCAGCCCGACGACGCAGATCGCGACGTCGGGCAGGGCGTCGAGCCCGTCGAGCAGCGAGGCGCCGCCGTCGGCGTCGAGCACGTCGCAGCGGTGCGCGGTTACCGCCGCGGCGGTCCTCGCCCGCATGTCGCGCACCTCCCGGGAGAGGTCCTCGGCGCTGCGGGCCGCGAGCTGCAGGGCGCAGCCGTCCCGGGCGAGCCGGCGGGCGACGGCGCGGCCGATGTCCGACGTCGCGCCCACGATCAGCACGGTGCCGGGAGCCTTCACAGCCCGAGCGAGCCTCCGCGACAGGGCCGAGGCGAACCGGTGCGCGCCGCGGTTGGCCTCGGTGCGGACGGCGTTGAACTCGTCGAGGCGGGGATAGCCCTGCCGCACGCGCTCCGGCGCCGCGCAGGCGTCCTTGGCGAGATACACACGGCCGCCGTGGTCGTGGGTGATGTCGTCGAGGCGGTCCAGCAGGGTCGCGGTGCCGGGGCGCATCGGGAAGTCCAGGGCCAGGGTGTAGCCCTCCATGGGGAACGACATCGGCCCCTCGCCGGCCGGACCGAACAGCTTGAGGACGGTGAGAAACGGGCCCGGTGCGGCCGCCGCGACGCACGCCAGGAGGGCCGCGAGGCCGCGCGGGCTCTCCGCCTTCGGCAGCACGCACTGGTACTGCACGAAGCCGCGCCGCCCGTAGAGGCGGTTCCAGGCGGCGATGCCGTCGAGGGGGAAGAAGAACGACCCGTAGTGCACCGGACGCGCACCGCGGCGGAGGCGCCCGCGCAGGTGGTACAGCCCGTTGAACAGGCGGATCGACCGCCGGTTCAACAGCCCCGCCGGCGCGTCCACGGGGACCGCCAGCCTCGCCGGCGACGCGGTGCGCAGGGGGCTCGCCGCCAACCGCGCGGGCAGGGAAGCCCGCGGCAGCCACGCGCCGCGGGACAGGAGCGAGCGGCCCAGCCCGCCGCCGCGGGCCAGGCAGTCGATCCACGCGACGCTGAACGGCCGGTCTCCCGACGCCTCGAACAGCGCCATGGTCTCGTCGAGGTCCCGCGTGGCGACGGTCTCCGCCAGCACGTACGCGGAGTCGATGCGGCGCAGGCGGAAGCTCGCGGAGAGGATCACGCCGGTGAGGCCCATGCCGCCCAGGGTGGCGCGGAAGAGGTCCGCGTTCTCGGAGCGGCTGCAGCGGCGGGCCTCGCCGTCCGCCGTCGCCAGCGTCAGCGACTCCACGTGGGCGCCGAACGAGCCGTCGCGGTGGTGGTTCTTGCCGTGCACGTCGGCCGCGATCATGCCGCCCACGGTGACCAGCTCGGTGCCGGGGACCACCGGCGGGAACCAGCCTCGCGGCACGAACGTGGCCAGGACGTCCGACAGCAGCACCCCCGCCTGGCACGTCAGCAGCCCCGTGTCGGGGTCGAACGCCTGCAAGCGGTCCATCGCGAGCATCGACAGCGTGAGGGCCGGGTTCAGCGCCGCGTCGCCGTAAGCGCGCCCGTTGCCCCGCGCGATCAGGGTGCGGTTGTCGGCCAGCAGGCGACCCAGCTCTCCGCATCGGCGGAGCCGCGCGACCCGGCAGTCCAGCACCGGGTAGCGGCCCCATCCCGACAGTCTCATCGGTCTCGATCCCTGCCTACAAGGCCGCAACGACCACCGCCGCGATGAGCACGGCGGTCAGCCAGCTCGTCCGGTCGCGCATGGCGAACACCAGGGGATCGTCGTCCACCGCGCCGCGTCCCGCGAGCAGGGTCAGCCGCCCCAGCCAGTGGACGAGGAGCGGGCAGACCAGCCACAGCAGCTCGTGCTGGGCGTAGCGGGCGCTCACCTCCGGGCTCTGGATGTAGAGCGTCAGCACCACGACCGTCGCGAACCCGCTGCCGGCGCCGAGCGCGGCCATGGCGGGGCCGTCCTCGGCTCGGTAGGCACGCCCGTCGAGGGCCTCTCCCGCGGCCAGCTCCGTCTGCCGCTTGGCGATGGCGATCGCGAGGAAGACGAACAGCGAGAACGCCAGCAGCCACGGCGAGGGCGTGACGGAGACGGCGGCGGCCCCGATGAGCACCCGGATGGCGTAGAGCAGGGCGAGGACGATGACGTCGATGAACGTCTTGCGCTTCAGCCACAGAGAGTAGGCGGTCGTCGAGGCCAGGTAGACGAGGACGCCGTACGCCGCGGCCGTCGACAGGAAGAACGACCCGGCGAGCCCCGCGGTCACCAGCGCGAGGCCGAGGCCGACCGTCGGCCGGAGCGCGGTCCTGCCCGCGGCGAGGGGCCGACGCCGCTTGCGGCGATGCCGGCGGTCGTGGGGGAGATCGAGCACGTCGTTCAGCAGGTAGGTGCCCGACGCGCAGGCCGACAGCGCCGCGAACACGCCGAGCAGCCGCAGGTACAGACCGGCGTCGGTGCCGTGGTCCGCCAGCAGCGGCACGAACACCATCAGGTTCTTGATCCAGTGGTGCGGGCGCATTGCCCGGACGTAGTCGAGCGGCGAGCCGACCGCAGGCGGTGGCGGCGCGTCGTCCTGGACGGATGTCCCGGGTGGGGCGGCGGACATCGGGGTCGGGGCGTCGTCCTGGACGGGTGTCCCGGGTGGGGCGGCGGACATCGTTCCCGGATGGGCCCTACCCGTTCCGGGCGGGCCAGCGGCCCGTCGCCGGCCGCGCCTCGTGCGCGCCGGGCCACGGCGGCATGGTGACGATGAGGATGCAGAGGTCGTTGTCGCCGGTGTTGCGGAACTGGAACCGGCATCCCGTCTCGATGCTCAGGGCGACGCCCGGGGCCACGTCGACCACCGAGTCTTCGTTCTCGTCCGCGCGCCAGACCTCGCCGCGTCCCTGGACGACGTACCAGACCTCCTCGACCGTCGAATGAACCACCGCCCGGGATGTCGACCCCGGGGGGAGCAGGCAGTGCACGAGACTGCCGCCCTTCACCGCCACCAGCTCGCGGATCTCCGATCCGTCGGGTGCGAGGACGGTGTGCTCGGCGGGGAGCGTCGCGCTCTGCATCATTCCTGCTGGGGAGGCGCCTATAATAGCCGAACCATCGCCGGCCCCGACCATGAACCAGGCCAAGCGCACCGAGATCTTCACCCGCCTGCGGGCCGGGAACCCCAATCCGACCACCGAGCTGAACTTCCGGACCCCGTTCGAGCTGCTCGTTGCCGTCGTCCTCTCGGCCCAGGCCACCGACGTCAGCGTCAACCAGGCCACCGGCCCCCTGTTCGCGGCCGCCGGCACGCCCCGGGCGATGCTCGACCTCGGCCTCGACCGACTCCGCGACTTCATCAAGACCATCGGCCTGTTCAACACCAAGGCGGCCAACGTCATCAGGACCTGTCGCATCCTCGTCGATGAGCACGGGGGCGAGGTGCCGCGGAGCCGCGAGGCCCTCGAGGCCCTGCCCGGCGTCGGCCGCAAGACCGCGAACGTGGTGCTCAACACCGCGTTCGGCGAGCCCACCATCGCCGTCGACACCCACATCTTCCGGGTCTCGAACCGCACCCGCATCGCTCCCGGCAAGACCCCCCGGCAGGTCGAGGACCGGCTGATGCGCCGGGTTCCCAAGGACTTCAGGCGCGGGGCCCACCACTGGCTCATCCTCCACGGGCGCTACGTCTGCACGGCACGCAAGCCCCGGTGCGGTGCGTGCGTCATTGCCGATCTCTGCGAGTTCGAGGACAAGACGGACCAGGAACCCGCGCCGTAGCACGGCGCGCCGCCTCCGGCGGAGGCGCGGACTCCCTGGAGGGTTGGTCCTGCGGCAAGGGAAGGCCGCGACGCGACCCTGTCGTCGCGGTGGGAGTTTTCGCTGGCGCGAACTCCTACGGCGACCACTCCCGGGCCAGGCCCGGTCTGGAGCTCAGATACCGGCCAGACGCCTCACGCCGTCGCGGAACACCTGGAAGCTCTTCGACCGGTTCCGGTTCACGTCCAGGCGGGGAGCGATGTTGCGCGCCCAGTCGCACTTCGCCCTGCCCGCCGTCGGGTACCCGGCGTTCTTGAGCGGCGCCGATCCTCCGGGATGAACGGCGTCCGCGAGCACCTCCCAGGTACCGCAGATGCTGTCCTGCGTGTAGCCGTTCAGAACAGCGTCCTTCGCGTTGGGATACGCGGCCTTCACGGCGTCGCGATCTCCCAGCAGCCAGGCTTCGCCCTCCTCGATGGCGATTCTGAACAACGTCGTCGGACGAGGGTTGCACGCCCGCAGCACGCCGAGCAACTCCCGCTTGAACTTGCTGCAGTCCTGATTGTCCAGGTCGACGACAACGAGCACGCAGTGATGCCCGAGTCGAAGACTCCGGCCGTACCCTCGCAGCAGCTTGGGCAGGTGGTTCAACAGGAGCCGCTTTCGCGGATTCGGTACGGTGTGCAGGTTCGCCGGTATCCGGCCGATGCCCTTGTAGGGATGCAGCCTCCAGGAGTGAGCCTGTCCGTTCGTGCCGAGAATCTTCTCCAGCACGACGTCGAGCGCGATGCTGCCGGATTGATCTTCTATCAACACCTCGAAGTGCATTCGTCTACTTCCGGTCCAGGTATTCGCTGTACCAAAGGCCGCCGAGGGGGAGTTCCTCGTTCCACAATGCGCTGACGATCGGATCGTCGCTGGCCCGGCGTATCGTCGCGAAGCCATCGTCCTGCTTTTCGAGAATCCACGTTTCGTCCGGCTTCAGCGCGTCGACGAAGTAAGGTTGATGTGTCGTGACGAATACCTGGGGTGCATCCCTGCCGGCCGTAGCGTGTGCGCGCAACTCCTCGGCCAGAACCTCCAGCAGCTTGTGATACAGACCGTTCTCGGGCTCCTCGATGCAGATGAACGGCGGCGGCTGCGGATCCTCGAGCATGATCAGGTAGGCGAAGACCTTCAGCGTGCCGTCCGACATCTGCTGTGCATAGAACGGATCCGCGAATCCCTTGTCGCTGAAGCGGAGCAGCAATCGTCCATCGGGGCTCTTCTCGGGGTCGATACGGCCGATGCCGGGAATCTTGTCGGCGATGCGATCCAGAATGCCCTGGAATCGGTCGGGATGCTCCCGTTGCATGAACTGCACGACGTTGCCGAGGTTGTCGCCGTGAACGTTCAGGTGCTTCTGCGGTCCCGCCAACGGGAGGCTTCTGGCCGCATCCGGGGTGAAATAGCTCAGATACCACCCTTCCACGAACTCCCGGAACGACGATATCCTGGGGTGCTGTTTCAGGGCACCCAGCGTGGCGATGCCGAGCTTGCGCTTGTCCTGAAGCTCGACGATCTCCGTTTCCGCGGTCTCCTCTCCCGGCGGTCCCTTCTCGATGAGATCGATCAGCGATTCCAGCTCCGACAAGGCGTCGGGCGTCTCGTCGAACCGCCGGCCCTGCGCTTCTCCTTTCCAGGCGAGGCCCCTGCCGTCCTGCATCATCAGGAAGGAGAAGGGCCGGCCGTGGCTCTGTCCCTTGCGGCGCTGCCGAAGGCGTTCGCGTGAGACGTACGGCCGTCCGGAACCGTCCCCGTCGATCTCCAGCTCGTAGGTGATGGGGCGCGCTCCCGCACCCTGCCTGTAGTAGAGCTCGAATCGAATGGCCGAATGGCTGCCCTGCGACCGAATCCGGCTGAATCCGCCCCGCCCCCGTGCGTCGCACGCCTCTTCCACGCCCAGCTTCAGGCAGTCGGCGAGGAAGCCGAAGGCGTCGAAGAGCGAGCTCTTGCCGACCCCGTTCTTCCCGATCACGACGGACATCGGGGTCAGGGGCCGGGCCTGCTGTGTATTCCACAGCTTGCCGAGCGTCAGGTCTTTGAGGACCCGATAGTTCGCTATCCGGATTCCTTCGATCTTCGCCATGGCGTCGATTCCCCGACCGCGCACCGGGAGCGTGGCGGTGCCAAGCTCTGCGGTCGCGGGCCGAAGGTTACTGGTCAGGGGCAACATTCGCAAGGCGGGCCGCGCGCGGTCGGGCCGTCGGCCCGGGATGCGGCGTGGCTGTCGTGCGCGCGCCGCTGTCGTGCGCGCCGTCCGCGACATGCGAGTACTCCACTTGTACCGGCGGGCGTGGCTGTCGCGCGCGCCGTTGTCGAGCGGAATCCCCGTGAGTGCAGGCGGATAGTGTCGTGAGGACGTCGCGGCGGGCACTGATCGGCCGCCCGGACGGTCAATCCGCCGCGACGAGCCGCGAGAGGCCGGTGGCGTCGCGGACGAGCAGGCCGTCAGGGAGGGGAACGGGCACCGTCCAGGTGACGCCGTCGGCGATGTCGTAATGGTGCGAGACCGCGAAGCCCGCCGGGCTCGGCTCCGCCACCAGCAGCTCGGCGTCGCCGGTCAGGAGCAGGAGGTCGTTTCCCGCGAGCAGCGCCGCCGCGAACTCGCCCTCGCGGCCCTCGCTCGACCAGCGCACGGTCCCCGTCGCCGCCTCGATAGCCACGAACTGGCCGGCGCGGGTCGACGCGTGTCCGTAGACGATGCCGTCCGCGAGCACCGGCGAGGTCATGTACATGGTCAGGGCGGTGTTGCTCCAGGCGGGGGCGACCTCCCAGCCGCGTTCCCGGTGGTGAATCGTGAAGGCGTGCGTGCCCCGGCGGGGGCCGGAGACCACCAGGTGAGTGCCTGTCCAGACGGGGGTCATGATGTTCTCGTGCCACTCGTCGGTGAACGGCGCGCTCCAGAGCAGGGTTCCGTCCGCCGCGTCGAGCCCCACGATCGACGACTCGGTCAGGGTCACGAGCTGGCGGTGCCCGTCGACCTCGATCAGAATCGGCGACGCGTAGCCGGGGCCCACGCCCCGCCACGACCAGATCTCGTCCCCCGTCCCCGGGTCGAGGGCGAGCACGCGGCCGCCGCCGGGGTCGCTGCCGACCTGGACGATCAGCCGGCCGCCGTCCACGAGCGGCGAGGCCGCGGTTCCGCAGAACAGACCGGTCACCTGCACCGACGCCGAGTAGTCGTGCCGCCACAGCAGGTCGCCGGACGCCGCGTCCCAGCTGGACAGGATCCCGCCCGCCCCCAGGGTGAACACGCGCCCGCCGTCGACCGCCGGCGTCGCGAACGGACCCGGCAGGGCGGTGGGGACGATGGTGTTTTGCACGAAACGCGCCGGGTAATCGTGCCGCCACAGCCGCGCGCCGCTCTCGAGATCGAAAGCGGTCACGACCTCGAGGTCGCCGCGCCGGCCGTGGACGAAGACCCGCCCCGCGGAGACCACCGGCGACGAGTAGCCCTCGCCGACCTCGACCCGCCACGCGCGAGTGAACGAGTCGGGCCAGTTCGCCGGCGCCTGCGCGGCCGGCACGGTCCCGTCCCGCTGCGGCCCGCGCCATCCGGGCCACTCCTGCGCCGGCGTCGGACTCGCAGCCAACGCGAGGGCGAATGCGAACAGCCATCGCAACCGGACCAAGGGCCGGCGGTCGGGATCAGTGGTCATGCAGCTCGTCGCGTGTCCAGTGCGCGCCGCCACGCGCGGTCTTCGCGGTCTCCGACAGAACCAGCAGGCGCTGGAGCGCGGCATGCCGGCGTCGAGCGGTATCGGCATGGGGCTCCGGGGCCTGCGCTGCCGCGTTGACCGACGTGTCTTCCTCGACGGCGCGAGCCCGGACACGTTGAAGGACATTCTCGCCGTCCGCGGTGTTCATGGAGCGGCTTCCTCCAGAGAAACAGGAGATGAGTGTAGCAAGGCACTCAAGGGTTCATCCGCCCGTGCCGGCAGGGTCGTGACGTGCTGCTTCAGGAGACGTCGTCGCGCACAAGGAGCTGACCGGGGATTGCGGTTCCCGCGGGGTGACTGCGTCTTGGGTGCTGGTGGCCTTCTCGGACCATCGCTCACCGACCACGATCCCGGCCGGCCGTGGCGCCGGCGGCAGTCGGCTTCTCTGCTCTACCGTGGCCTCGGGGACACGACCAGGAACTCGCGGGGGCGTTCCTCGACGGCGATATCGAGAGCGGTCTGCGACTCCAGGTTCCGAATCAGGAGGTCCAGCCGCCGCGTCCCGAGAGCCGACCCGTGGAGCCTCACGCGGAAGGGCTGGTCGACCGCGCCGGATGTCTCGTCCGCTACCGGCATCATGAGATGACGCGACAACAGCTCGGCCAGCGCCCCGGCGTCGCCGATTGCGCCTCCGCCGCCACCACCTTCGTCCCGGCCGTCCGTGAACACGTGCAGCACGCCCCGGCCGCCGAACTCGTCATCGGGCGGCGGGTCGCCGACGGCGCCTCGGAGGACCAGCGTCGGGGACGGCTCGGCGGCGATTCGGAAGTCCAGGGTCAGGTCGAACCGCTCCTGCAGCACGCGCGGGAGCTCGTCGAGGAGCGCGTTCCGGGAAGCACCCTCGCGCAGCACGACGTCGGCGTCGATGGGGACGTTCCGGGCGCCGCCCTCGAAGCGAACGGACGCGCGGGGGACGCCGATGCTGTCCACCACCCCGAGCAAGTCCCCGCACCCGAAGCAGCCTCCGCGCAACATCGGGCGGCCGGCCGTCCAGGCGAGGGTCAGCATGTCGGGCCCCCATGGAACGGCCCGGGCCTGCACGGGGTGGCTCGTGCGATACAGCACCTCGCGCTCGGGCGGGTGGGGCGGCGGCAGGAGGTCGAGATTCCGCCCTTCGGCGAGCCCGTAGATCTCGGCCAGACGGCGTTCCAGCTCGTCCTCGTCGACCCGCCGCGTCGCGACCTCCACGCCTCGCGGCGACACGCGGAGGTCGACCATCACGGTTCCCGCGGCCGGGGCGCCGCCGCGGAGGATCGGCTCGAGGCGGAACGTCTGGAGATACGCCACGAGCGCCTCCGATTCCGCCGTCGAGTCCGGTTGCCCGAGGAGGTCCCTGCGCGGATGGCGGAACGGGGTGACCGACTCGACGACGCCCTCGCTGCCGACGGTCAGCAGGAACGACAGCAGCAGCTCGCGGTCGCCCACGTCCAGAACCGGCGGCTCGCCCTTCGCCAGGATCCCGGCGAACCGCGACCCCCTCTCGGGGCCGGGGCCGGGAAGCACGTCGCCCACCTCGTCGCCCGTGAACGTCTCGCCCGGGTCGTAGAGCGACTGCCGCGGCAGGGCCGGGGCGACGTGATAGTCGACCTTCACCTCGACGATCACCGCCCCGTGCTCGAAGTGCGTCGTGGGCTCGAAACGCGCTGCCTCGAGCACGTCCAGAAAGGGAATGCGCAGATCGTCGTCGACGTCGTCTCCGAAGCGGACGCGGCGAACTCTGCCGGCCCGATCCACGATGAGCGTCGCCGTCACGCGCCCGAGCGCGTCCAGACGGTCGAACAGGTCCGGGTTCCGGGCCGTCAGCGTCGCCGCGTCGGGTGTCAGGGGCGTCAGTGCACGGCCGATGGTGAAGTCCCCATCCAGGTTCACCCGTTCGGCGCCGTCGACCTCTTCGACCGAGTCCACGAGGAACGCGTCTCGCCAGGACGTGCCCGTCAGAATCCGGGGAGGCGGCTCGGACTGGGCCGCCCGGGGCGGACGTGCCTCCGTCGAGAGGGCCAGCCCAAGGCCGACGCCGAGGGTCAGCATTGCCAGGGAGAGCACCCCGGCAGCCGGCTCCGGTTCGTAGCGGCGTCGCAGCATGCGCCTGAGGCGCCTGGCCAGAGGCCGCCGGCCGGGCGCCATGCCGAGCCCGGGCGTGTCGTACGCCGGCGAGCGCTCCTCGACCAGCCGCAGCAGGCTGTCGATGTACGCCCGCTTTCCTCCCCGAAGCCGCCGGACGACGGCGTCGTCGCACGCCCGTTCGCGCTCCGCGGCGAGACGCCGGCCGACCCACCAGACCAGGGGGTGGAAGAAGTAGACGATCTGCAGCAGATTGGCGAGCGCGCGCACCGCGGGGTCCCACCGCCGGAGGTGAATGAGCTCGTGGAGGAGGACCGCATCCAGCTCCTCGCTTCGCCAGGACCGTACCAGCCGCGCCGGCAGCAGGACGCGCGGACTCCCGAACCCCTGGACCACCGGTCCGGCCACGGCGTCGTCCGGGACCATCCGCGCATCCACGGTCCGGTGCAGGCCGAGCTCCCGGCGGAGCTCGTCGATTCGCGCTTCGAGCCGGGGCGGCAGGGCCGTCGACCCGCGGGTGCGCACCCGCCGGCGCGTGGCCCTCACGAGCTGCGCCGACGCCAGCACGAGAACGCCGCCGGCCCAGGTCAGGAGGAGCACGACGGCGGAGGAGGCCGCGAGGGGCGACCGCGTCGTCGAGGCGCCGTCGTCGCCGGACGCCGTTCGCGATGCCGACGCGGGATTCACGACGATGGTGGAAGCCCCGACGAGCCCGTTCGTCGGGACGGAGTCTACCGGCGGCGCGCCCGCTGACAGCGGTCCGACCAGAGACGCGGGCACCGCACCGAACGGCGACGCGAGGCCGACGGGGACGGTAAGCCGCAACAGGACGAGCAGCCAGACGGCGTGGCGGACCCGGGGCGCCAGGGGGCGCGACACGAAGAGCGCGGCGGCCACGATGGCGGCCAGCACCGTGAACTGGATGCTCACGCCGAGCATGGCGGCGAGCCAGTGTCGGGCGATGTCCTCGATCATGGCTCCTCCTCGCTCTCCTTCTCGAGCTGCCGCCGGAAGAACGCGATCTCCTCCGGGCTCAGGTCGTCACGCTCCGCGAGGTGCAGGTAGAGCGGGGCCACGGACCGTTCGAGGACGTCGTCGACGAACGTCGTGACGACCTCCGAGAGCGCGCGGCTTCGGGCGACGGCGGGAACGAACAGGCTCAACCGGCCCAGCTTCTCGATGTGCAGGAAGCCCTTGGCGGCCATGCGGTCGAGAAGGGTCTTGACGGTGCGGTAGTCCCGCTTGCCGTCCGAGGCTTCGTGGACCTGCCGCGCCGTCGCGCGGCCCAGCCTCCAGCAGATCTGCATGATCGTCCACTCGGTGCGCGAGAGCGGTCGCCGGGGATTGCTCTTCTTCGTCATGACACTTGTAGTCTATTTACTACAACTGTAGTAAATGCGTCAAGCGCCCCGAGAGGTCGCTGCGCCGCTCCCGCCCCCAGGGGCTTGCCGTCGAGGAGCGTCCCCATCACCCGCCCGGGCTCGTCGCCGGTTGCGCCGTCGCGCCCGCGCCGCGCTCGTATCCCGGAACCGACCGGAGCGCAGGGCCGCCGGCGGCCGTCGTCCGTTCCTCGACTTCCTGCTACCATCGCCTGGGGCCGGCGTTTTTCGCCCCGGAGACGCAGACCATGTCCAGACGCCCGATGATCACGTTTCTCCTGGTCCTGGCCGCATCGATCGCGGCCTGCGCGCCGCCGTCCGGCGACCCCGCGTCGGCCGGCGCGGGGGATGCGCCCGGGGAGGTCGCGGTGGTCACGTCCGGCGGCCTCGCCGCGGCCTACGATGCCCTGGCGCCGCGGTTCGAGGCGGAGACCGGCATCCGCCTGGCGACCGCCTATGGCGCCTCGACGGGCGGGGCGCCCGACTCGATACCGGCGCGGCTCGAGCGCGGGGAGCGCTTCGACGTCCTCGTCATGTCGCAGGCGGGCCTGGACGGGCTTGCCGAGCGGGGCCTGGTCCGTCCCGACACGCGGGTCGACCTCGCCAGCTCGTCTATCGGGCTGGCGGTGCGAGAGGGGGCCCCCCTGCCGGACATCAGCACCCCCGAGGCGTTCGTGGAGACGCTGCTCGCGGCCGAGTCCATCGGCTACTCGGCGAGCGTCAGCGGGACCTACGTGTCCACGGAGCTCTTCCTCCGGCTCGGGGTGGCCGAGGAGCTCGCCCCGAAGGGCCGGCGCATCGTCAGCGAGCGGGTGGCGGCGGTGGTGGCGCGCGGCGAGGTCGAGATGGGCTTCCAGCAGGTGAGCGAGATACTCTCCATCGAGGGGGCGGCCTACGTCGGGCCCATCCCCGCCGAGTACCAGCGGGTCACGACGTTCTCGGCGGGCATCGCGGCGGACGCCGCCAACCCCGCCGGGGCGCAGCGGCTCATCGACTTCCTGGCGTCCGAGGCGGCGGCCCCGACGATCGCGCAATCGGGGCTCGAGCCGCTGGCGAGCCCCGGCCACGGACAGTGATCGATACGGCTCTGTCGATTTCAAGCGGCCCATCTCCCGCCCGCGGGACGCCTGCGACACGGTGAGGACGCTGACGGGAACCACCTTGCCACGCGCCGAGCGCGTCGTCCCGCGGCTGCCGCCGGGCGCGGTTGGCAACTCATGTCGACCGCTGCCCTGACGTGGTTCCGCGGGGGGTGAGATCCACCTCTTCCCGACAAGCCTGTCGGGGCTGCGTCGCGGTCTCTCGCGAGGGCGCACTTCGTCCGATCCGGTTTGCGGCACGGTAGAATCGAGACGTGCAGAGCGCGCCTGGCACGATGCTGACCGTCCTGAACGACCCGGCGCGACCGGTGCCGCCCGCGTTCGACCGAGCTGCCGCCGATGCGCGTTATGCGGCCGGCTTCCACGGGCTGGAGCACGACGATCTCGAGCGCTTCCGCTGGATGGGCCTGCGGGGCCGCATCGAGATCGAGCCGCGCGAGGAGCCTGGCTTCGCCGAGCTCCGCGTCTGGAGCGGCTTCCACGACCTGCGGCAGCACCTGACCGTCGAGACCGTCGGCGGCGCCGAGACGTTCGAGCTTCCCCACGGCTGGTGGACGGTCTCGGTCCCCGTGCCGGCGGGGTGCAGCGCGGTGACCCTGCGGGCCGACCGCCAGCTGCCGCCCTCGGCGCGCCCCGGCGACGACCGGCAGCTCGCGGTCCGCGTCGCCGCCCCGCGCACCCACCGCGACGCGGCGCGCCACCGGATGGTGGCGGGACAGCTGCGCAACGCGATCCTCAACACCCGCGAGGGCCTCGAGGGCCGGGCCGAGCTGGCGTCCACCCCCACCAACCTCGGCATCGACATGTACGGCGTCTGCAACGTCAAGCCGCCGTGCGTCTACTGCGACTGGGACTTCGCCAAGGCGCTGGAGAAGGACGACGTCGAGGCGCCGTTCAACCTCGACACCCTCGGCGACTACGGACCCTTCTTCGAGAACGCGGCGTCGCTCGTGAACTGCTCCATCGGCGAGCCGTTCATGATGAAGGACTTCGACGCCCTCCTCGACGCGTTCGGCGACGGGAACAAGCTGGTGGAGATGACCACCAACGGTCAGATCCTCACCGACCGGAATATCGGCCGGCTGCTCGGCCGCCGCATCGAGCTGTACGTCTCGCTCGATGCGGCCACCGCCGCGACCTACGCCAAGCTGCGCAACGACACCTTCGACCGCATCCTCGCCAACCTGCGCCGCCTCATCGCGGCCAAGGGCGGGCGGGGCGGCCTGCCGCGCATCCACCTCGTCTTCATGCCGATGCGCGTCAACATGCACGAGCTGGACGGGTTCGTGGACCTGTGCGCCGACCTCGACGCCGACCGGTTCGTGCTGCGGCCGCTGAACGAGATCGGCGACGAGCTCGACTGGACCCGCGCCGGCCACCACTTCGTCTACAGCCGGGAGCGGCTCGACTTCGACACCCTGGTGCGGCTGAGCGCCCGCGCCGCCGCCCGGTGCCGGCGCCGCGGCGTGCCCTTCTCGAACCAGCTCGACTTCGGTGGCGAGATGGAGCCGATCTACCGGCGGGCGTTCGACGAGGCGCTGGCCGAGGCGAACGGGCCGCCGGCCGACGCCTCGCCGAACCGCGCGGAGCGCCCGGACCCCGAGCGTCGATCCGAGGGCGAACCGGCGCCGGCGCCGGCCCGTGTGGAGCCCCCGGACTGCGAGCAACGGTCCGAGGGCGGGGCCGAGCCTGCGTCGGCCCGCGCGGAGCGCCCGGATGCCGAGAGTCGGCCCGGCGGCGAGCCCGAGCCGCCCCGACCCCTCGCGGGCGCCGCCGCGGCGGCCGTCGAGGACGGCGACGACACGCTCGGCGAGGGCAGGCTGCCGGCCTGCCTCGAGCCGTGGAAGAGCCTCTACGTCCTGCGCCGCGGCGTCATGCCCTGCTGCTACGGCGACCGCCCTCTCGCCCCGATGGGGGAGTACCGCGACACCTGGAACGCTCCGCTCCTCCAGGACATCCGCCGCCACATCGCCCGCGGCGAGTTCCACGCGTACTGCCTGGGCTCGCAGTCCTGCCCCATCGTGCGGAAGAGCCGCCATGTCCCGGACGCCGGCGGGGCCGCATCGGGCCCGCGCCTGCACGAGACGACCCTCCTCGGGCTCGCGCGCCAAGCTCGCGCGCTGGGGTTCAAGCCCGCCCTCAAGGCGTTCGACCAGGCGCTGTTGGGCGGAGCGGGGATGGCGCTCTACCGCCGGCTGCGGCGGATTCCCCACGGCCGGCGGCCGCCGGCGGCGCGCTGACCCGTCTCGGAAGGTGCGGGGCCGCCGCGGAGGTTCACCTCCCGGAGGTCGGCTCAGGCGCGCAGCAGCAGCACTGCGAGCGCGGCGGCCGTCGCGAGCTGCCACCAGAGCTGGGCCTGCTCCCTGACGAGCAGGGTGCCGAGGCCGACGAGCGCGGCGGCGGCGGCGAGCAGGTACCAGTAGAGCTCGGTGAACGTCTCCTCGCGGTGGGTCGCCTGGGCGCGGCGCTCGACGTCGCCGAGGATCCGGAGCGCGATGTCCTGCCCGCTGTCGACGCCGAGCTCGTGGTAGGCGCCGTCTCCCGCCTCCGCGATCGCGCGCAGCGACTGCCGGTCGAGGGACGAGTGGATGGGGGCCTCGGGGGCGTCGTAGGGGCCGGCGGGCAGCTGGGGGATGAGCCCGCCGGCGGTGGTGCCGACGCCGATCGTGTACACGCGGATGCCGCGGTCGCGGGCGAGCTGGAGCGCGTCGTCCACCTCGCCGCTCCAGGCCTGGCCGTCCGACAGCACGATGAACGCCTTGGCGCTGAGGCGTTCGCCGTGGAGCTGGGCGTCGCGCTCGAACATCTGCACGCCCCAGTAGATGCCCTCCTCGATGTTGGTGTCCCAGCTCGTGTCGTCCTCGAGGCGGAACGGCGGCTCGTCGCCGAGGTGATCCAGGAAGAAGAACAGGGCGTTGGGATCGCGGGTCAGCCGCACCTGCGGGGCGGCGCGGTGGGCGAAGAGGGCGAGAGCCACGCGCTGGTCCTGCCAGCCGAGGAGCTCGGTGAAGGTCCGGATCCACGCCACCGATCGCTGCCAGCGGTCCGGCGCCACGTCGCTCACGCGCATGGACGCCGAGCCGTCCTGCAGGATGATGAAGTCGGCGCCGGCGCTCCGGGTGACGGGGACCAGCGCCTGGGGGCGCGCGAGCGCGAGGGTCAGGGCCGCGACGGCGAGCAGCAGGCAGAGCTGGAACGAGAGCCCGCCCGCGAGGGTGAACCGCTCCGGGACCGGCGTCGTCCGGCCGTGCCGCGCCGCGCGGGCGTCGCGCCGGCGCCGCGCGAGCTGCCACAGCCACAGGACGCCCAACCCCGCCGGCAGCACGAGCAGCCACAGGTACAGCGGATCCTGGAACTGAAGCGCAGGAAGCTGCGTCGGGGCCACGCTCGGTCCTCGTTTTCCGCGTCGCGCGCTACCCGCGCCGGCGAATCGGGGCGCTCTCGCCGATGGTCGGGTCCTCGGTCTCCTCCGGCTCGACGAAGCGGTCGCGGGGCACGTAGATCTGGATGTCCTCCATGTCCGCCTCCTCCGGTTCCGTTCCTTCGTTGCCCGGGACGCTGGGGCGCTGCATCTCGGGCACCGCCCCGCCCGCCGCGATGCGGGCCCGCAGGCGCACCGTCAGCTCGTAGTTGAACGCGGCGTCGACGTTCGCGTCGTTGCCCTCGATCACGCGCCGGTAGACGCCGATGGCCCGGTCGAGCGCGCCCAGGGCCATGTCGCGGCTTGCGTCGGGGCGCTGGCCGGCGCGGTAGCGGGCGTTGGCGACGAGCAGCTGCAGGTCGGCGTTGCCCGCGATGCTGGGGCTGTCGGGCGAGTCGTAGAAGGTGACGACGGGGAGGTAGTCGCCGCGCCAGTAGCGCACCGCGGCCTGCCTCACCGCCACCGTGTCGCGCAGGCCGCCGAGCAGCCCGGGGATGCGCGCGGTCGTCGCCAGCGACGCCGCGACGCCGTCGTACCCCGCCGCCGCCCCGGCGAGGTCGAGGGTGGCGAGGGCGCGGTCGGCCGCCGCGAGCCGCCGCTCGAGCCGGCTGCCCGCGAGCAGCGCGAGGGCCGCGCCGGCGAGGAGCAGGGCGGGCACGAGGTAGCGCAGCGCGGTCTTCACGGGAACCTGAACCTGAACGGCTTCACGGCGAGCCCCAGGACCAGGGCCAGGCTCCAAAGGCCCGTCGCCGCGAGCGCGAAGGGCGAAAAGCGCGGCTGGTGGGCCACGTACTGCGTGACCTCGATCTCTCCCGCCGACAGCTCGTCTATCTCGTGCACCGCCTGCAGGATCGCCGCCTCGTCGGCGGCGGGGTAGAAGCGGCCGCCGGTCTTCTCGACGGCCAGCTTCCAGGTGATGTCGGGCAGGACGTCGCCGAGCCCCTGGTCGTAGGCGGTCCGGATGAAGTAGACGGGAATCGAGTTGTCCGCCGCCTCCTGCAGGATGTCGTCGAGCGACTGCCCCTCGTAGACGGCGTGGGTGTCCTGGCCGTCGCTGAACACCACCATCAGGTTGCCCTGCGCCCGCAGGAAGTCGAAGGTGCGGAAGAGCTGCACGCCGCGGCTGATCGCGCGCATGATCAGGGTCCCGTGGTCGGGGAAGCGGTCGTACTCCTCGGGCGTCCCGATGAGGCCGATGCTCAGCAGCACGTTCTCGTAGTCGTTGGTGAACGGGGTGACGACGTAGGCCTCGCCCCCGAACTGCACCAGCGACACGAGGTCGCGGTGCGACCCCTCCATGCGCCGCCGCACGAAGTACTCGGCGGCGGCGGCGTTGGCGAGGAACGTGTTGCCCCAGCCGAGCTGGTCGGTGGCGAACGAGCTGTCCATGCTGAGCGAGGCGTCGATGAGGATGGCGATGCGGTGCCCCGGGTACGTCGCGCGCTCCTGCACGAGGGCGGTGTGGGGGTCGGCGAGGGCGACGGCGAAGAACGGCAGGCCGGCCAGGACCAGCGCGAACGGCGCGTGACGGACCGGCGCGAGGGACGAGCGGCGGGTGATGGCGGCGGGGAGCAGCGTCGGCAGCACGAGGTGGGTGCGGCCGGCCCGCGCCCGCATCACCGCCCGGGCGAGCAGCGCGGCCAGCGCGAGCAGGGCCAGCACGCCCAGCGCGATCACCGTCTCGTCGCGCCGGGGCAGGGGCAGGGCGGACAGGGACATCCCGCCCAGCTCGGCCAGCGTGAGCCGCAGGCGCTCGACGACCGTGCTCACCGTCTCCACGGTGCTTCCCTCGTCAGGCGGATCCACGCCTGCCGGGCGCCGTCGGCCCAGCGGCCGGCGTGCCGAACCGGCGCGCGGGCGCGCCAGCGCAGTTGGCCGACGTGGCCGATGCCGGCGTCCACCGCACGCGTGAGCGCGTCGGGCTCGACGCCGGGAGCCGTCGTCTCGTCGCCGCGCCCGTACCGGAAGGCCGTGAGCAGGGTCATCGCCCGATGGAGGTTCGTGGCCGCGGGCGTTGCCGCAAGGAGCCAATCGGCGGCGGTGACGCTCGAGGACAGGGCCGCGGTGCGGCGGCCGAGCAGCCCGTGGCGCACGCGCAGCTGACCGTCGCGAGGCGCTTCGCCGGCGGCCATCGGCGACTGGATGACGGGCCGCCCCAGCGCCACCGCGCTCGCGATGCGCAGGGCGGCGAGGGCGCGCCCCGCCGCGTCCCGCGTCCAGCCGTTCCCGGCCGCGGCGCCGCGTACCCGGACGAGCTCCTGGAGCGCACGGCGGGCGGCGAGAGCGGGCGAGAGCCGCTTCTCCGTCACCGTCGCGACGCCCCTGCGGTCGCGGACGACGCGCAGGGCGCCGAGCGCGACGAGGCCGACGGCGGCGACCCCGAAGAGCGCCGACAGCAGCCCCAGCACGTTGGCCCGCAGCTCGCCCGCCTGCGCGGCCCCGAAGCCGGCCGGGGGCAGGTCGCGGATGTCGTCCACCGCGTCGGGGACCATCGACAGGAGCCGGATCGATTCGGCCGGCAGGATGTAGGTCAGCTCGCGTCCCGCGAGGGCCGGCCCGTCGCCCACCCGCCGCTCGATGCGGTACGGCAGGTCGAGGGCGGGGATCTCCACGTCCTCGCCGAAGCCGGTCTCGGCGATGAGGCGCAGGGTGTAGTCGTGCTGCGAGAAACGGTAGGGCCCGGCCAGGGCGTCGTCGAAGCGCTCGCCGGAGAGCACCTCGAAGGGGGTCGCGTCGATGGTGGCCGGCTCGAGCGCGGCCTCGTCGAGCCGCGTCCGCGCCGCCTCGGTCTCCACCGTCCGGCAGGTCACGGTCATCGTGAACCGCTCGCCGACGAAGACGGCGTTGCGGTCCACCCGCCGCCAGCACCGCAGCGCGTCGACCGCGGTCGCGTCGGCCGGGGCCTCGTCGGCCACGGTCGCCTCGACCGCAGTGTCGCCGGCGCTCGGCTGTGCGGTGGATGCCGGCGCCGCCGGCGCCGCGGCCAGCGCAAGGCCGATCAGCCAGGGAACGCCCGATCGGAGCATCGTCCGTGTCATGAATCTCGTCGACTCCGGTGAACGGTGAATTAGACCACGGAACGGGCCGTCGCCGCCGCCTGTCCGCGTCGTTTGAACCGCCCCGGCGACATGCGGTAGGCTGGCCGCCTTGCGTTCCGCGTGGAGCGGCAGCCTTCGCCGCGCAGTTCGGGAGTCAGACGATGCAGAAGACAGCGCGTGCCTCGGGACCGGAAGCCCGAGGCGACAACGCCGTCCGCGGCCGCCTCATGCTCGGGTTCCTGCTCGCGGTCGCCGCCACGCCGGCGCCCTCCGCCCTCGCGCAGGCCCCCCCGGAGTTCGTCCCCGTCACCGACGCGATGCTGCAGGCCCCGGCGCCCGACGACTGGCTGATGTGGCGGCGCACCCTCGACGGCTGGGGCTACAGCCCGCTGGACCAGATCGACCGGGACAACGTCGGCGAGCTGCGGATGGTGTGGTCGCGCGCCCTCAGCCCCGGCGGCCGGCAGCAGGGCACGCCGCTCGTCTACGACGGCGTCCTCTACATGCCCAACCCGAGCGACGTCATCCAGGCCATCGACGCCGCCACCGGTGACCTGCTCTGGGAGTACCGCCGCGACCTCCCCGACGACGCCTGCGAGCGCATCATGCCCGGCGTCTGCACCACCAACCGGAACCTGGCGATCTACGACAACCTGATCATCGACACCAGCGTCGACGAGTACGTCTTCGCCCTCGACGCGCGGACCGGCGAGCTGGTCTGGGAGACGCAGGTCCTCGACTACACGACCCATCCCGCGAACCAGAGCACGGGGCCCATCGTCGCCAACGGCAAGGTCGTCTCGGGCCGGAGCTGCATGCCGGCGGCGGGGCCCGAGGCCTGCGTCATCACCGCCCACGACGCGCGGACCGGCGAAGAGCTGTGGCGGCGCCGCACCACCCCCGCCCCCGGCGAGCCCGGCGACGAGACGTGGGGCGGCGTGCCCGACCGGGACCGCCGGCACGTCGGCACGTGGATGGCCCCGAGCTTCGACCCCGCGCTGAACCTGCTCTACATCGGCACCTCGGTGACCTCTCCGGCCCCGAAGTTCATGGTGGGGGGCGCCGACCTGACCCACCTCTACCACAACTCGACCCTCGCCCTCGACGCCGACACCGGCGAGATCGTCTGGTACTACCAGCACCTGAACGACCACTGGGACCTCGACCACCCCTTCGAGCGGCTGCTCGTCGACACCGTCGTGCGGCCCGACCCGGCCGCGGTGAGCTGGATCAACCCGAGCCTGCAGCCGGGGCGCGAGCGGCAGGTCATGACCGGCATCCCCGGCAAGACCGGCATCGTCTACACCCTCGACCGCGCCACCGGCGAGTTCCTGTGGGCGACCCCCACCGTGGCCCAGAACGTGGTGAGCCGCATCGACGGCGCGACCGGCGCGGTGACCGAGAACCCCGAGGCGGTCTTCCGCGGCTTCGGCCAGGAGGTCTTCACCTGCCCCACCGCGATGGGCGGCAAGGACTGGGAGGCCGGCGCCTACAGCCCGCGGACCAACACCATGTACATGCCGCTGCGCAACGCCTGCGCCCGCATGGCCCCCCTCGACGACGGGGGCCGGTCGCTCTACAGCCTCAGCATGCGCAACGAGCTCGCCCCCGGCACCGACCAGCTCGGCGCGGTGTGGGCCATCTCGGCCGAGACCGGCGCCGTCGCGTGGACCCACGAGCAGCGCTCCGCCACCATGTCGCTGGCCGCCACCGCCGGCGGCCTCGTGTTCGTCGGCGACACGAACGGCCGCTTCAAGGCCCTCGACGACGAGACCGGCGACGTGCTGTGGGAGATCAACCTCGGCTCGCCGGTCAGCGGGTTCCCGGTGACCTACGCCGTCGACGGCCGCCAGTACGTCGTCGCCGGCACCGGCACCGGCGGCAACGCCTCCCGCTGGAGCGCGATGACCCCGGAGCTGCGCCCCAGCAGCGGCAACAACATCTTCGTCTTTGCGCTTCCTGAGTGACCAATGAGCTTCCGTCAGGGTCCAGAGCCATACTGACAGTCACGTAAACTACCGAGTAGTAGCCACTCGTTGCCCCAAGCCTTGCGATCTGGGGCGGTCAGGGCTTGGCCTGGAATCCGGCCAGTCCGTGGCGGGCGCCGCGAACTCCGGCTCGGTGCCGCCCGGCTCGTCACCCCTCGCCGAGGCCCGCGAGCTGGCCCTCGCCAACCGCAAACTGGACCGCTCCGGCGGCGACCCGCGCTCGGAGAAGCGCCGTGCTGACGGCGTTTCCACCCTCGCGAGGCCGCCGATGCCCATGAGCCCGTTGCGGCAAGGGTGATTCTGAGGAGATGCGAGAAGTGAACGTCCCCCACAGATCGAAGCTAGACGCCGCCAGCATGTTGATTCTTGGGATGGAGGGTCTGCGGCCCGGCGGTGCGGTGCCGGTGTCGAGAGCGGCCGTGCGGGACGCGGGATCTCTCGACGCCGCGGCCGACCGACAGCGGATTGGAGCGGCGCTCACGAGTGCCGTCCTCTACGCAGCTGTAGTCGAGTTGGTCGTGAAGCACATCTGGGAGCAGGAGCACAGCAAGACGGCCCCGTACAGTCACGATGTTCACGGGCTCTTCGAGGCGTTGAGTGCGCAAACACAACATGACGTCGAGGCCCTGTACGACAACTGTTGCGTCCAGTACAAGGCTGCCGTACAAGCCGGCCAAGCGCAGCACGGTGCTGGAACGGTCGCGGTCGACATGGCGAATCTCGAAGAGGCCCTGCAATGGAACCAAGGCGCTGTGAAGGACCTCAAGTACGACATGACGCCACGCGGCAAAAGCGTGCCCACTGGCCTATTCTGGAGTTCTCAGATTCTGTGGGTTGTACCCGCCACGTTTCCGAACTTCGCAATCGAACTGACACGCTGGGCAAACCGGTCGCAACACGAGGCCGACACCCTACTAGACGATATGGAATGACCGGCTCGCTATCGTACCGTCGTCGTGCGCGAGCAGGCGACAAGGCGGCCGAGGCCGCCTGCGATCGCGGGTTGACACCGAACGCGGCGTCAGAGCCGCAGACGAAAGGAGCCGGTCATGAGCGAGCTTACCACCCACGTGGGGATCGATGCGCACAAGGCGGAGCTGCACGTGGCGATGCTGGCGCCGGACGCGACGACCCCGGTCACCTTGACGGTGCGGAACGAGGCCCGCGCGGTGGAGCGACTGCGCCGGAAGCCGCAACGGGCAGCGCCGGGGCCCGTCTCGTGCTGCTACGAGGCGGGACCGTGCGGCTACGCGTTGCAGCAGCAGCTCGAAGGGGGCCGGGTCCAGTGCCAGGTGATCGCGCCGGCGCTGGTTCCGCGCAAGCCGGGCGAGCGGATCAAGACCGACCGGCGGGACGCGCGGAAGCTGGCAGAGCTGCACCGGGCGGGACTGTTGACGGTGGTGCAGGCGCCGACGCCGGCCGAGGAGGCGGTACGCGACCTGTGCCGGGCTCGTGATGACGCACGCGCGGACCGGCAACGGTGCCGACACCGCCTCGGCAAGCTCCTGCTTCGGCGGGGGCTGCACTACCCGGGTCGTGCGTGGACCCAGGCGCACCGGCGCTGGGTCGATGGTCTGAGTTGGCCGCATCCGGCGGACCGGGTGGTCGTCGAGGACTACCTGCTGGCGATCGACCACCTCGATGCGCGGCTCGGAGAGCTGGACGCGCAGTTGGCGGCGGTGGCGAGCACCGAACCGTATCGCGAACCGGTGGGCTGGTTGCGGTGCTTTCGGGGAATCGACACGCTGACGGCGATGCTGCTGCTGGCGGAGTTGCACGATGTCCAGCGGTTTCCGACCCCGCGGGCGCTGATGGCGTATCTCGGCCTGGTGCCCGGGGAGCACTCCAGCGGGGACCGCCACCGCCGCGGGCCGATCACGAAGGCGGGCAACACGTTGGCGCGACGGCTGGTGGTGGAAGCGGCATGGCACTATCGGCACCGGCCCGGCGTCGGCCAGACGCTCGCCCGGCGGCGTAGCGGACAACCCGGGCGGGTGATTGGCGCTGGCGGACAAGGCCCAGCAGCGGTTGTGCCGGCGTTTCCGGCGGCTGGTCGAGCACAAGCCCAGCCCGGTCGTGACGGTGGCGGTGGCTCGAGAGCTGGTCGGCTTTCTGTGGGCGGCGTTGCACCCGGAGTCGGCGTGACCGCGGCGTGGTCCTCGGCTTCGGCGGACGCTGCCGGCCGACGCCGCGCAAAGAGCGCGCGGCGTCGCGTGCCGGAACCACCGGGGCGGGCGTCGCGTCAAACCGCGCAAGCGCGGCTCCTTCGCTTCGCTACGGCCCTCCGGGGGACACGACGCCCGCCCCGGTGAACGGGCTTGATATGGCCGGAAGCAAGCTTCCGGCCAGGAACTGACCGGAACTCGAGACGGCACGAGGAGGGGCCGTCGAGACGGCGAACGATCAGAGGCACGATAGGGAGAACGGGCGAGCTAGCGCTGCGATCCGGACGGCATGGCCGATCCCAAACTCGCGACCCCTAGACGGCCCCCTCTCCCGACGAAGCACCGTCATGCGTGCGCTGTCACGGGCAACCGTGACAATCACCGAATAACAGCGTGACTCGTCGTCGAAGCGCCCTCGATCGTTCGTCGCCTCGGCGGCCCGCTCTCAGGCTGACGCCGCTGGAGCCCGGCGACGCCGCCAACAGCGTCAACCGGCTCAGGTATCACGGGTATTGACGAACGTCGGGGTGTTGACAACAGGTCATTCCATAACAGCTAGCGCGTCGCGTTCCGCATCCGTCAGCGGGATGATCGACTGGGTTTCCTCGTCGCACCATCCCACGACTTCGATTGGAGACGCCGGCTGCGTGAACTTGTCGAGCCGCTACCGCGCCTCGATGTCCTCGGCACGCATGCCACGACCGAAGATGCGGGAGAGCTTCCGCCAGAGTGCCGTACGCATCGTGTTCCACCGTGGATGGCGGGGCGTCGCGGCGGCGGGCCGAACAGCGCGGTGACGTGCCGGAACCACCGACGCTCGTGGTGCTGCGGACCCGGATGCGGCGGGAATCGCGTCGTCTGGGCGAGCTGCTGAGGGGGGAAGCCAGCCCTTCTTGATGCCGTCAACCCACAGGGCGTGGGCGTACGCGATCGGTGGCGTCTGGTTGCGGTCGCTCCGGCGTCCAACCTGGCCGTCAACTTCCGCCTTCGCGTACGCCCGGATGACGAGGGCTTGGTTGCCGCGGTGCTGGCGGTAGAGCTGGCGCATCACGTCACGCTGCGTCGGCATCCTCGGTTGACTCCCCGGAAACGAGCCGGCAGGCGCTTGCGTCGGTGACACTCTACCATGGGCTCGGCGGCGCCGTGGGTGTCGTGGGCATGCATACCTGTCGGCGGGCGGGGTCGCACCGGCTTTCAGAGAAAGCGCCCGGCATGAAGCCGGGGCAGAGGGTTCAGGATGCAAGCCAGGTCTGCAGCGGTTCGAGGAACCGGCCGCGGGGCTCCCGCATGCCGGCTTCCCGCGGTGGAGGGTGGCGGGGTCAACGTGCATCTGTTGAGCGGCCAGCTCGCGGCTCAGGCCGCGGGCATGCCGGACGGTGGTGAGCCGTTCCGCGAGGTTCGTGGGCCCCGGCCTGGGATCGTAGCGGAGGAACGAGAGCATGGCGGGCACGAACGGGAGCGCCGGTTCCATGTGGCCGCGTTCCCAGTTGACGAGGTGTCGGCGTCGGTGCCGAGGTCGGCGGCGACGTCACGTTGGAGCAACCCGCGGTCGAGGCGGCGGGCGCGCAGGTGCTCACCCAGGGTTGTCGGATCGGTCGGGTAGTCCTCGGGCAGGGCTTCGGGGCGGTCAGAAACACCCGGCAGTAGGGCAGCGCGACTTCATCGATGCGTCCTCGGCGAGAATCTCCCGCACCACCGTCGAGGTCGGCCCCTGAACACAGAGCGGCACCACCGCCGACGTGTCCCAGAACTTCACCAGCTCTCGTCGCGCTCGCGCAAGGCCGCCGCCTGCACGGCTCCTTGCGGGTCGGCGGGCCGCGGCAGGTCCCAGAAATCGGCGGGCAGGGGCTTCTGTCCACGCTTGAGCAGGCCCCTCGCCTCCAGGTCTCTCAGATGCTGGGGTACGAAGGCGGCGCTCGAGAGAGGGACCAGACGCGCAATGGGACGGCCACGCTCGGTGATGACGACCTCTTCACCGGCCTTGACCTGACGCAGGTAGGTGCTCAACGACATCTTGAGTCGAGAGACGGTGGTTGTCTGCATGGTCCTTCCAGCTCGGCAAATGTCGGGCCATGGTAGTCGAGTGGTTCATTGGCGAGCAACCATCCGGGCCGCGCGACGGGGCCTCGCCGTCCGTCATCTGCTTGCGTTCCGGCAGGACCGTCACGAGGTCGTGGAGGAGCCGGTCGGCGCCGCTGCGTTCCGGCGCGCAGAGTCCCCTGGGGGGGCGCGTTGGCGAGGCTCGGCGGCGCTATGGCTCGTCCGCCGCCCCCTCGCCCCGAAGCTCCCCGAGGCGCACGGCCCAGAGGCCGGAGTTCATGTCCGAGAAGAAGATCGTCCCCTTGTGCGGCTGGGCGCCGAAGACCTGGGGCGCGTTCGGCACGAAGCCCTCGGGGTCGAGGGGCAGGAAGCGGGCGATCTCGCGGCCCTGACGGTAGAGGTTGCCGAGCAGCTCGCCCGAGACGTCGACGACGCGCAGGCCTCCGTTGTAGAACCCCACGTACATCACGTCGTCCTCGACCCAGATGTTGTGGCTCCCCGCCTCGGGCACCTCGTAGCGGCCGACGAGGCGCGGCGGCGACTCGAAGCGCTCGTCCCACTCCAGGATGTGGATCCAGCCGCGCCAGCGATGGGGCTCGTTCTCGTAGCCGGGGGTGCCGGTGCCGACGGCCGCCTGCGGGCTGTAGTTGGGGCCGCTGCGCGCCGCTTCGTCCCCCGCGAAGATGTAGAACTTGCCGGTCGAGACGCTCCGGTAGGGATGGACGGCGTGGTTCCAGCCGGTCGGGAAGGGGAACTGTCCGATGAGCTTGGGGTCGCGCGGGCTGCCGCCCCTTCCCGCCCCTCCCACGTCGATCACCGCCACCCCGTCGGTCCAGTTCGCGGAGTACGCGATGCCGTCCGCGACCACGACGTCGTGGATCGACCGCGCCGGATTGTCGAGGGCGAAGCTCCCGACCCGCCGGGGAGATGAGCGGTCCGCGATGTCGATGACGTCGAAGCGCCGGGCGCCGGAGAGGGCGTACACGTAGCCGTCGTGAATGAAGGTGTTGTGGACGCCGCCGGTGAGCTGGTCGTCGTACTCGGCGATCTTCCGCACCCCGACGTTGGGATTGGACACGTCGAGGATGACCAGCCCGTTGCGGCGGTTGGAGGCGCCCTCGCGCGAGAGCACCGCGGTTCTGCCGTCCTCCGAGACCTTGACGTCGTTCACCGAGCGCGCGTCGACGTGCACGACGTCGACGAGATCGATGCTCCCCGGATCGGTCACGTCCCAGACGTAGGCGTGGCCGCCCGCGTTGTGGGTGCCGGTCAGGGCGTAGTCGCGCCCGTCGGGGGCCTCCCACACCCAGAGGTCGGTGGTGGCGCGGTCCTGGACCCGGGCGTGCCCGACCAGCTCGATGGGGCGCCGGACCGCGCGATCGACGACCCGGATGACGGTGGAGGCCGACACCGGCCGCTGCGGGCGACGACGGTGTAGACCCCGGGGAGATCCGCCACGAACCGGCCGTCCTCGGTGACCAGCCCCGAGGAAGGGCCGCCGCTGGCGAGGTCGTCGGTGACGGCGGAAACGCTGAAGCCGACCGGGACGTCGTCGAGCCGCCGTCCCTCGGCGTCGGTCACCCGGGCCGTCAGGTGCGTCACGTCGCCGGTCCGAACGGTGCTCCGCTCCGGGGTCAGCTCGATGCCCGCCACCGGGTTCGGCGCCACGTCGAGGAGCATCTCGGCCGTGGCGCCGTCGGCAGAGGCAGTGATCGTGACCCTGCCCGGCGTGCCGAGCGCCAGCACCGCTCGGGCGCCGGCGCCATCGATGGTCGCCGGCCGACCCGCCGGCAGGGCCACCGACCCGTCCGACGAACGCCAGTCGACCGCCGCGTCCGCGACGACGGCCCCCGTCTCGTCCCGCGCCTCGGCGAGGACCGCCACCTCGGTGCCGGCGTAGAACGGCCCCGAGGCGCTCACGGTGAGCGACGCGGCCGGCCGCGGCAGGATGGTGAGCGGCACGCGCTGCTGCAGACGATCCTCCGTCCCCGCGTCCGGCCCCGACGGGTCGGGGGCCGGGCGCGCCACCCGCACCATCACCGCGAACCGGCCCGGGCGCATGGTCGAGATTCGGCCGTCGGCCGACACCGTGAAGATGTTGAAGCCCCACGTCCGTTCCTCGAGGTTCCAGTACTGGCCGTACAGCGGCAGGTAGAGGATGTCGGCCTCCATCTCGTTCCCGTCGGCGTCGAGCACCGTGGCGTCGATGTGGGCGCCCTCGCCGGCGGTCAGGGTGATCTCCTCCGGCGAGACGGAGAGTGTCGCCGGCATCGGCCCGCCCGGTTCGACCTCGTCCTGCGCGAACGCGCCGGCCGGAACCAGCAGGACGGCGGCCAACGCCTTCGCGCGTCGGAGAGTGGTGGCAAGGGACATCTGCGCTACTCCTCGATCCTCGGCGTCTCGATCACCGGGATGCTGACCGGCGCGGCTCACGGTTGCGCAGCCCGTGAGCCGGCGCGCGGCGTCACGAGACGGCTCGGCGGATGGCGCGACGCAGGCCCCGGTCCACCCGCGGCCGCGTCCAGAACCGAGGCGACGTGTTCCCGCAGGATAACCCGTTGCGCCGGCTGCCGGTCGGTCCGCGGCTACCGCCGCTTCATCTGCTTGCGCTCCAGCAGGAACGCGACCACCGTGTCGTGGAAGTGCCGGCCGGTTCCGCCGAGGCGCAGCACGTCGAGCCCGCGGTCGCGCGCCTGGTGCTCCACCGAGTCCTGCCACTCGGCGATGCGGCGGGCGAGGTGCCGCACGTCGTCGGCCGCGAGCACCCGCGTGCGGCCGGTCTCCGCGTCGGCGGCCTCGATCCAGCCCGCGGACAGGGGCGGCAGCTCGAACGCGAACGCGCTGTCGATGAGCACGACGAACACGTCGTGGGCGCTGTTCAGGTCGGCGAGCTCGGTGAGGAAGGCGTCGGTGTCCTCGAACAGGAAGTCGGAGATCACCGGTACGAGCGACCGGCGGCGCAGCAGCTCCGCGAACGTCCGGTGCGAGGCGGGCTCGGCGCCGTAACGACCCCGAAGCTGGTCCTGGTAGACGTCCACGCAGTGGATGGCGTGGTTCCGCCCCACCTGGGGACGCAGGGCGATGCGCCGCGCGTCGTGGTCGAAGGTGACGAGGCCGGCCCGGTCCTGGAAGAACGCGGCGGCCAGGGCGAACGTGGCCACGGTGCGGGCGATGACCCTGGCGATCGACTCGCCGCCGGCCCCGCACCGGGTCGAGTCGGAGACGTCGGCCGCGATGACCACCGAGGCGCTGCTCTCCTGGTCGAACTCGCGGGTCACGAGGGGGCTGAAGTTGGTGAGGGTCGACTGCGCCCAGTCGATGGCCGACGGCCGGTCGCCGGGCTCCCAGTCGCGCAGGCCTGCGAGGTCGTGGCCGGGGCCGTGGACGAGGCTGGGGTGGATGCCCCCCATCAGATCCTGCATGCGCCGCCGGATGACGAGCTCGACGTCCCGTATCTCCTCCCAGGACACCAGCGAGTCGCTCGGCGTCGAGGCTCATGGAATGGGCACCCGGTCGACGATGTCCTCGATGACGTCGTCGACCCGCACGCCGCGGCCGGCCGCGTGGGGGGCGAGCCAGATGCGGTGGCCGAGCACGTAGGGGGCCAGCGCCTGCACGTCCTCGGGGTAGACCTCGGCCCGCCGGCCCGCCAGCAGGGCCCAGACCTTGACGAGCCGGCCCCAGCAGATGGTGGCGCGGGGCGAGCCCCCGAGGTCGACGAACTGCTCGACGAGGGGCGACGGCGAATGCTGCCGCCACTCCGTCTCGGGGCTGTAGGGCCGGGTCGCCGACACCAGCCGGCGGATGTACTTGCCGAGGGCCTCGTGCAGGAACACCTGCTCGCCGATGCGCGCCCGCAGCTCCAGCACCCGCGCCTTCGGCATGAGGCCGTCGAGGTGCACCTTCTTGAAGTCGAAGGCCACCAGCTTCTGCTCCTCCTCGGGCGGCAGGTAGCCGATGTTCACCATGATCGCGAACCGGTCCGTGGCCGCCTCCGACAGGGGGAAGGTGCCCTGGCCGAGCTCGATCGGGTTCATGGTGGCGATGGCGAAGCTGAAGGCGGGCAGCCGGTAGGTCTCCTTGCCGACGGTGACCGAGCGGTCCTGCAGGCCCTCGAGGAACGCGCTCTGCGACTTGAGGGGGATGCGGTTGATCTCGTCGAGCAGGATGACCTCGGCCGAGGCGAGGGGGCCGAACTCGGTCATGAACTCGCCGGTCGCGGGGTTGATCATCTGGAACCCCACGACCTCGGTCGGCTGCAGGTCGGCGCGGCCCTGCAGGCGCGCGAACCTCGCCCCGCTGATGGCCGCGAGGATGACCCCGAAGAACGTCTTGCCCACCCCGGGCACCCCGCGCAGCAGCAGGTTGCCGGCGTTCACCTGCCGCTGCTCCTCCTGGTCGTAAGTGGTCGGGATCTCGGCCAGGAGCACCATGTTGGCGAGGGCCTTCTCGCGCTCGTAGCCGACGAGGGCCTTGCCCCCCTCGGCGATGATGGCGTCGTGGAAGTCGACGGCGTCCTGCAGGTCGGCGTGCATGGCTCTCGGGCGGCGCGCGGCGGATGACGGCGTTGCGGGGGCGACTGTGATGACTCCAGGCGCCCAGGTTTCTCCGCCCGGCCCGGCATCTGTCCGGTAGCCGAGGTCGTGGACGCGTTCCTCAGTCGCCGACCGGGAGGTCTCGGCCGGCGGCGGCTCTCGCCGGTAGCGCTCGCAGAAGGGGGATGTCGTGGGTGGCCCGCTACCGCTACGCGCGGTAGTCTCTCCCCCCGGTCCAGGCACCGGCCCTGTCCAGGCACCGGCGATTCGGGTGCCGCGTTCGGCGCCCATTCTACCGCGTCGCTTCGGGGAAGTCCGTCGACCCGAGGGCCAGCCGAGCCCAGCTGGGGGCGGGGCCGGAAGGATGGGGTATGCTGAAGGCTCGGTAGTGCACGGAGAGCCCCGCGTGACGCCGCTTCACCGCCGCGGCCCGGTAGGGGCGGCTTCCCGCACAGTCGCGAACGTGAGAAACGAGGAATCGCTCAGAATGAAGGCCACGCTCGAAGGAGGGCCGTGGGTGGACGGCGAGCGGATCGCCGCCGAGCGGATCGCCGCCAGGCTGGCCCGCGTGCCCGCCGTCGTCGCCGTTCATGCGAGCGACGCCCAGGGGGTGACCCGGATCTGGACGGTTCTCGTCGAAGACGACGACGCGACGCTCGACGCCGTGTTCCAGCGAGAGCTGGAGCTGCACGACGACTACGGAGAGAGGCTGGCGTCGGTCGAGTTCCGCGTGGTGTCGCAGGAAGCCGCGCGCTCTCTCGCGCTGGGCGACCCGATCTACGAGCGTGCCCGCTGATGAGGCAGCCGGAGCAGGCTTTTCTGGAGCAGGCCGGACACAATCGTCGCGTGGCCGACGCCCTGCTGCAGGGCAATCCTCCGATCAGCCGCCAGTGGGCTGTCACCTGCCTCTTCTACGCGGCTCTCCACTACGTCAACGCGCACGTCTCCAGCCACGGGCAGCCCATGCCTGCCGATCACGGAGCCCGCGATCTCTGGGTCAGCCGGTTCATGCGTTCTGTCTACCCGGCTTACAGGTGGCTCAGGACCCGGAGCGAGGGGGCTCGGTACGGCATGCGCCAACCCGGCGAGCAGGAGCTCGAGGAGTCGCGCCGGCGGGCCGATGCGATTGAGAGCTTCGTCGCGACGCGCCTTCGCCGTGCGGTGCACTGAGCCGCTACTCGGCGGGGGCGCGCTCCAGCAGGGGCTTGAGCCCGCCCCACACGTCGGGGTCGAGCGCGAGCAGGGTCGCCAGGTACAGATCGACATCGGGGGTCTCGAAGCGCCCGCGGAGGCTGTCGACGGCGGGCGCGAGCCGGCCGCCCGCGAACGGCTGGGGCTCGTGACCCGGCGGAATCAGGCCGTCGTCGTTCGGGACCTCCAGCGCGTCGAGAAACGCCCCCAGCAGCGGCCTGCGGTGGGCGAGGTGCAGCGTGGTCAGGAGCGTCGTGGCCAGCGAGTTGTCCGGACGCACGCGCCGCACGAAGTAGTCGACCCGCTTGTCGACCGGCAGCTTCCGGACCCCCGCGGGCCGGAAGCGCAGGGCGTCGGCGAGGGCCTGGTCGGCCTCGCGGCGGAGGTCCGGGTCGTCGTCGTACATCGCGTGGACGGCCAGCCGGCGGACCGGATCGTCGAGGGCCGACCAGAGGCGGGCCGGAGTCAGCTTGTCGAGCGGGAGGTTCTGCAGAGACACGGTGCTGGGCGAAGAGATCGGGCGAAGAGATCAGGCAATGGGGCGACAAACGGTTGGGGTTCCCACGTTGTAGGTTCTGGACACGCTCCCGGCCGGATCACCAGGTCTCGTCACCCCAGTCCGTGCCCGCCGCATCCAACTCGGCCGCGGTCAGGACCTGTTCCCGAGCCAGTGCCGGATCGGCGAACAGCTCGTTCAGCCGGCGGGTGACGTCGGTGTCTCGTGGCTGACGGCGGCCATCGCGGTCCGGCCCCGCGCCCTTCGGCCCGCCGGCGCAATCGCTCTTCCGGGTGTGCCGCGAGACTCTCACGACGCGCTCTGGTCAGGGACCCGTCCGCCGCTCGGCGATGAACTCGCGGGCCATGCGGCGGGCGCTGTCGCGGATGGAGCGCACGGCCGCGTCGTTGGTGATGGTGGCCCGCGACACCCCGTCGATGTCCTCGCCGACGGTCATCGGCGCGAGCACGCTCCTGCCCCGGAACTGCTCGATGAACTCGGGCAGGTCGATCGAGAAGTAGCCGAACGGCTCGTCGTGGTACACCATGCTGACGTCGAGCAGCACGCCGCTCGGGGCCATGCCCACCAGCATCCAGATCTCGCCCTTGTAGCCGCGGACGTCCCGCGCGAAGTCGACGGTGAAGAACCCGAGGCCGACCAGAACCTCCTCGCCGTCGGGCCCCGTCCGATAGCCGCGGTAGTGGGGCGTCCCGCGGTCGACGAACCGGAACGTCTCGGCCTCGGGCAACGCCTCGCGCAGGTAGCTCTCGTAGCGCGGGATGTCGTCGGTGGCCCGCCACCGCTGCCCGAGGGCAGCGGTGGGCAGGCCGGCGATCACGAGCATGGCGGTCAGCCATGCGGCCGGTTTGATCGTGGCGGGTCTCATTTCGGCGGATCGAGGGGTGCCGCGGTTCGCCCGCCGAAGTCGTCCGATCGCCGACCGCGGCCGATGAGCGCCGACATGAGGGTCTGGAGGGTCGCCTCGATGGCGTCGACCCGGCCCGCGAGCCGATCCACCCGCCCCGAGAGCCGGTCGATCTTGCCGTTGAGAATGAGCACGCCCACGCCCGCGACCAGGGAACCGAGCGCGCCGAGCACCGCGGCCACGGCTGTCAGAGCATCCACGATTCCGAGTATACTCCGCCGGCCCCGTCGAGTGTCGTGTTCCCCGCCGCCCCCGAACCGTCGGCGGCGGGGAACCCGGTGCCGCCTCTGCCGGCGCCCGGCACGACCGTCAGTCCGCCAGCGGGTGCGGCCGCAGCTGGAAGTGCACCATCTTGCTCGGGGTGCCCTTGCCGCCCTCGATGTGCCAGTTGAAGTTGCCGCCGTAGTTGGCCCAGAGGCCGCGCCCCTTCCAGCCCGCGTCGGGGTCGTCGATGCGGCCGTCGAGGCCCCGCGAGAAGAAGCCCAGGGGGTAGGGGATGCGCAGCACCACCCAATCGCCGGTGTCCGGCTGGAGGGCGAGCAGCGAGTCCGAGCCGGAGCCGTTCGCGATGGGGACGTTCTCGCCGAGCCCCAGCGTGTTGAACTGGTCGACCCAGTTGTAATAGTGGAAGTCGCCGCTTCCGGGGTCGTCGACGCCCCTCATCTGGGGGCCCGGGGTCGGGTAGAGGGTCCATCCCTCGGGGCAGTGCTGGCCGGTCGCTTCCGGCCCGTTCAGCACCGCGCACCGGCTGCGGTCGAAGCTCGCCATGTGGCCGCTGCCCGAGAGCGCGGTCCAGATGACGCCGTTGCGGTCGACGTCGATGCCGCGGGGCGCGTGGCCGGTCAGGGCCGGGTCGACGTCAGGGTTCTCGATCGACGGCGGCTCGTAGACCTCGGCGATGCACGTCTCGGGCGGGTTGTCGCCGCGGTCGAGGCGCACGATGCGGCCCGGGAACGGCCCCGTCTCGGCCCCCCACACGGTGTGGTCGACGGGGTTGGCGATGACCCCGTAGAAGCCGCCGCCGATGCGGGTGTCTCGGGTCGGGTCGACGTCGCCGCCGGGCTCGTTCCAGGGCCGCGTGATGCGTCCGTCGCCGTTGGTGTCGAGCACCTTGGGGCACCAGCCCTGGGCCGCCTTCTCGTCGCCGGTCTCGTCGTAGAGGCGGGTGTTGATCCACGACACGACGTTGCCGCTGCCGCTGAACCACAGGGTGTCGTCGGGGTCCTCGCCGAACTGCAGGTGGTGGGTGCTGAAGCAGGTGTCGAGGAGCGCGAACTCGCCGGTGGCGGGGTCGTAGTACGACGCGTGGCGCCGCCCGGTGCGCGACATCGGGAACCACTGGGCCGACGGGTGGTCCGACCCCTCGCCGCACCACTCGGGCCCCTGCGCGCCCCGCACCGTCGAGGTCATCCACACCCGGCCCTTGCCGTCCATCATGGGGTTGTGCGGATCGGCGAGCTCGTCGGGGTCGTTGCCCCACAGGATCTCGTCGCCGTAGTAGTAGGACGGCTGGAGCTGGGTCTGGGGGAACCGCGACACGATGGTCTCCGGATCGTCGCGCACGGGGATGACGATCTCGGTCGAGGTGTGGGCGTTCGGGTCGGTGACGACGAGGGTGCCGTGCCCGGCGTCGACCGAGTAGACGGGGCCGTTCGCGTTCACTCGCGGGTTGCGCTTGTCGGTCACGATCTCGTCGTGGATGTAGGCGGTCGGCCGCCCCCAGTCCCACATCGTCAGCACGAGGTTGCGCTCGACCCCCGCCGGCCGGGGCGGGACCGGGGGCAGCTCGCCGTCCGCGATGCGCTCGGTCCAGTCGGCGTACATCTGCAGGCCGCGCTCGCGGCCGAAGCGGTTCATGCCCGCGTTCATCGAGGCGCCGCGCTGGCCCGTCTGGATCCGGTGGTCCCAGGCCGCGAGGGCCGAGTCGAAGTCGTCGAGCTGGTCGATCTCGCGGGTGATGCGGTTGCCGAGCTGGTGGCAGAGCTGGCAACCCTGCTTCATGCGGTCGACCCACCGCGCCTGGCTCGTCATGGCCGGGGAGATGCCGTTGCCGTTGGGGCCGGTGCCGGGGAACTCGCTCTCGTCGGGCACCTCGATCAGCGAGTACCAGTAGTTGGCGGGGTAGATCTGCGCCGCGTCGCGCGGCGTCGGGGCGAGGACCGCGCGCAGGGCGATGTCGTCGCCGGGGCGCCCGGTGACCCTGTCGGAGTCCACGAGACCGTAGCCGCGGACCCAGAGGTCGTAGGCGGCGTCGGGAAGCTGGGGCAGCAGGAAGCGCCCGTCGTCGCCGGTGACGACGATCTTCACGAGCTTCGTCTGCAGGCCGTTGGTCTCGGCGATCACCCAGACGCCCGCCTCGGGGCCGTCGTCGCTGCGGACCACCCCGGTGATCACGCCGTCGTCCGCCAGTTGCCGGGCCGCCGGCCCGGTCGTCCAGGTCGCCAGGACCGCCAGCGTGCAGGCCGCCGCCGCGGCGCCGAGCGCGTGTCGCATGCTCATGTTCGTCCCCTTCGAGTTGGCCGACGGTCGACGTGTCGAATCGGTAACGGTACGCGCATGATACCGGGTACCCGGCCGGCGGGGAAGCCGGCGGCTGGCCGGCCGGGATTCCGAGGCCGAGAGCCCGCGACGAGCCGGTGCGGCAACGGGACCGTCGACGGCGACCGGCGGGCTCCACGTTCTCCGGTCGATGCAGCCGGGATCCCGGCGGATAGGCCTGGTTTCGGGAACTCGCGATCCCAGCCCTACGCCGAGTCGGGGCGGGACCGCGCCACAGACCAACCGCTTGCCTTGGCGTGATTCATGACGCACGCCGCCTACCATTTCGGTGTTTCTGGTGACATTAACCCGACTACCGAAAGTACTCCGTGCCCACCGTTGACAAACGCTGGCGGAACTGACAATAGTCCGCAGGTAGCGGTTCTCATCGACAACGCTTGGGGGGACCACGGAGCCTTCGCGACCTGTGGCTTCAAGCACAACCCTGATGTTGGCGATCGCCAGAAGCCGAGCCAGGCTCAGTGACGCCGGCTACGGTGTGGCACGGTGACAGCGACGTCGCCTTTCACGTCGTGACCGACCTTCCCGCGCTGTCGGGACCGCTTGCGACGGCGGGCTGCGCGCCGTCGTTGTTTGACGGGTCCCGGGACCAGGCCGCCGGCGTTTGCGCTGACACAAAGGCGCAGTGCGGCTGCTTCCCGGGTGCGGCTACCTCCCCTTGTAACGCGAGGAACCCCATGCGCAAGGTCCTCACCCCGACCATTATCGTCCTGTCCCTGCTCGTCCTGCCGCCGACAGACGCCCAGGAGTCGGACCAGCCCCAGAAGTACCTGCCGGGCGCGGCGGCCGACGAGACTTCGACCGTCGGAGACCCGACCTCGGTGCCGACGAACCGGTCAACTGCGCCTTCGGGCACCCTGCCGAACCGGACGATGGCTTCCGGTGATACCCTGAACGTGGACGTGTCCCAGGCGTTCGTCGACGCCGACGACGACAGGTTGACCTACACAGTGTCGTCGTCGACCCCGCGGGTGGCAAGGGCCAGCCTGTCGGGCGCGTTTGCAATGCTGGTGGCAGGAAGCGAGGGTGCGGCCACGATCCGGGTCACGGCAAACGACCCCGGCGGCCTGAGCGCGGTGCAGTCGTTCACGGTCACGGTGGCGAGGTCGCCGCCCACGCCTTTCACCGACCATCCAATCCAGCCCGGATTGACGCCGATCAAGGCCGTCCACTTCACGGAGCTACGGGCGCGGATAGACGCTTTGCGAAGAGTGGGCGGACTGCAGGCCTTCCCGTGGACCGACATGGCGCTCAGGACAGGGTTGACGCCTGTCAGGCTCGCGCATCTGCTGGAACTCCGGGAAGCGCTGGCTGACGCCCACGAGGCGACCGGGCGCGCGGCGCCGAGTTGGACCGACGTCTCGCCAGCTCCGCGGTCGACCCCAATCAGGGCGGCGCATGTGATGGAGCTGCGGGCCGCCGTGATCGAACCAATAGAGATCACCATCACCGCGGCGATTCCCTACCCCACGGATACTGTCAGCTTCGATGTCGATCGCGGCCTTCCCGGAGTAACCGTAACTTGTCTGGACGGTTGCGAGGGCGCGCAGACCGATGTGACTGATGGCCAAGGGGCAGTCACTCTCACCGCCAATGTACAGCCGCTCATTCGGGCCGATAAGCAGGGATACATCGCTACCGAGCAGAGAGTGTCCCACGGAAGTGAAGTCGCAATGGGCAATGAGTGGCCGCCAGAGTCGGAATTGGCCATTCGCCAGCTTGGGCTCGCAAATGCGATCGCGTCCGGCAAGATACTCCTCATCTGGGCAGACAAGAGGTATCTGCCGGCTCGTGCCAGGAATCAAGGCAGTCCTGGTCTGGGCGGGGAGTTTCATTGCCCAGTCGTTATCGTCAGGGATTGGCAGGACAGACGCAAGATGTTGTCGACCTTGGTTCACGAGCTCATACATGACTGGATGCGTTCACAGGTCACCGGCATATCTCTCTGCAATCCTGATGATGCATTCTGGTTCGGAACCGAGGAGGGCAAGGCTTGGTTTGATGCAGCCTGGGTCAGCTCCGAAGAGGGCGATGCCTGGATTGTCGCTCTGGAGAGGGACCTGAGGCAACACGGACCGATTCCCGGATTCGATGACCAGATATACGGCGGGTCCGGAAAACTCTTGAGTGAATTGCCCAGGCACAGCCTGGCACAATACTATGCCGCCTGGTATGTCGGGCGAGTAGGAGAGGAACTGATAAGGTTCCGCCAACTCGCCCCCAACCGTTGGCGGTACCTGGAGGACCTCTTCGGTCCGCCACCGCCGAGGCAGTAGCGCTCGCCAAGCGAAGTAGTGGACTGCCGGCGAAGCACCGCCAGACGGCGCGCCTCGACGGGCCTCAATCGCGGCGGGTGCTTCAGCAACGGATGGCGCATCCCCTGAGTGCCTTGCCCCGCCCACCGGAGCCAGCCGCGGTTGCCCCGTCCGCGGACTTCGTCGAGGGCGGTCGAACCTGCCCACACATGGTTCAGGAGAGCCCAGATGCCTCACCCCCGCCTTGATGCCTGGAACCAGGGCGAGGGTTTGGGGGCGCATGGCGTCGGCCGGACTGCTTGACCGGCGGCGGCGCTCGGGCCGAAGGCCAGCATGAGGTGTGATTGCACTCTGCCCTGGGGGTGTTGTCAACGGTGGACCGTGTGCTTTTTCGGTAGCCGGGCGCGGAATCCGTAAACACCGATTAGGTAGATCCGGAGAGTGGACGCCTTGGGGCACGTGTGCAATGAACGGATTCAATGGACTGCAGCTCGAGAAGCGGGTGTGGGAGCTCCCGTGGTAGATTCGGCTGACCATCCGGATGGGCCGGCGGGACTTTGCGGCGGGCGTTTGGGATCGGGCCGGAAGGGCGAGGCGATGACGAGCGACGGACGGCAGCAGGGGGCAGGAAGGGAAGGGGATGGGGGGAGCGCCCAAGCGCGGTCGGAGATGCAGGCGCCGACGAGCGCGCCGTGGTTCTTGCAGCACAAGGTGGAGCTGCCCGATGCCATCGAGGGCTACGTGCGGCGGCCGGAGATGGAGAGCCGGTGCGCGTTGGTGGGTCATCGGCTGACGGTGGTGCACGCGCCCGGGGGTTCGGCAAGACGGCGCTGCTCGCGCACTGCTGCCGGGCACTGCGCTCGCAGGGCGTTGCGGTCGCGTGGGTGTCGCTCGACGAGGGGACGGGGCGGAGTCGATCGCGAGCTATATCGGCCTGGCCTTCGAGCGGTCCGGTCTCGAGTCGCTCTTCCCGGCGGGGAGGGGCGGCGCAGACGCTGCCGCTGAGGCGCCGGGCCCGGAGGCGGACAGCGCGGCGGAGTACCGGATGAACGTGCTTATACGCTCGCTGGAGCGCCACGGCGCGCCGTGCGTGCTGGCGCTCGACGAGGTGGAGAGGCTGAGGAGCCCGGAGGCGGTCGGCGCGATCAACTCGCTGCTCCGCCGCGCGCCGGAGCAATTGCACGTGGGAATGGCATTCAGGGAACGGCCGCCGGGGCTCGCGATCGCGATGTTCGCGCTCGAAGGGCGGAGCGTGACCGTGACGGCCGAGGAGCTGCGGTTCTCACCGGCCGACATCTCGCGGTTCTTCGAGCGGAAGCTGTCGCGGCGAGAGCTGGCGGCGGTGGTCGCCGACTCGGCGGGCTGGCCGCTCGCGCTCCACATCCAGCGCAACGCCATGCGGCCGGGAGCGCGGCACGGCGCAAGCGGCGGCGACACGGTGGCGGGGTGGGTGGAGACTCGGCTGTGGCGCGGCCTTTCGGCCGAGGATCGGGACTTCCTGCTCGACATCGCGCTGTTCGATCGGTTGGAGCCGGAGCTGATCGACGAGGTGACCGGCGTCGGCAACTCGGGTCGGCGCATCGGGTCGATGGGTGCGCTCGCGGGGCTCGTGTCGACCACGGGCGGCGGCGGGCCGACGATGCAACTGCATCCGCTGCTCAAGGACTACTGCGAGAAGCGGCGGTTCGAGGAGGCGCCGGGACGGTTCCGCGCCCTGCACCGGGGTATCGCCCGGGCCCTCGCGCGCCGGGGGCGGGTGGTCGAAGCGCTGCGCCACGCGTCCGAGGCGAGCGACGCGGCGGTGCTCGGCCAGATCGCGGAGAGCACGGGCGGCGTCAGGTTGTGGCTGGAGCAGGGTCTCGAATCGATCCGCTCGGTCGACGGGCTGCTGACGGCGGAGGTGCTGTCGAAGTACCCGCGCCTGGCCCTGGTGCGCTGCGTGGTGCTGTCGGCGGCTGGCGACGTCGACGCGGCGAAGCGCGTGTACGAGGCGGCGAGCGCAGAGACGGCCGGCTACACGCGGGACCGGGAGGGCGGCGACGACCGGGCCCTGCAGCTCGACCACATCTTCGTCGAGGGCATGCTCCGCATGTGCGGCTTCCGCACGTACGGGGCCGGGGGCACGGCGGCGAGGAAGGCGGCGGCGAAAGCAGTGGAGAGCGACCCGCTGCTGCGCGGGATGTTCAACCTCGGGATGTGCATGTTCCACAAGCAGACGGCGGCGTTCGACGCGGCGATCGAGTGGGCCGGCCGGGCGCGAGCCGCCCTCGCACGCACTTCGCCCTATCTGCCCTACGTCGATTTCCACTCCGGGTCCGTCGCCATGGCACGGGGGCGCACAGGCGAGGCCAGGCGCTGCTACGACCGTGGGCTGAAGGCGGCCCGGGCGAGCCGTCTTCGCGACGCGGGCACGGTGATGATTGGCGAGGTGCTGGCGGCAGAGCTCGAGCTGGAGCTCTCGGCGGGCGGGGCGCGGCCGGAGGGGCCGCGCGTATCGCCGCGGCTGCTCGGCATGTGCAGCGCCTGCCTCGACGTCTACGCGGCGAGCCTGGGGGTCCGGGTCGAGCTTGCGCTGGTGCGGGGCGCGCCGCAAGAGGCGCTCGCGGTCGTCGAGGACGCGCGCGAGTATGCGCGGCGTACCGAGCGGACGGCGCTGGCGCGGTTCATCGCGGCATTGCGGGTCTCGGTGCTGCTTGCCGGCGGCGAGGTCGACGAAGCGGCCCGCGCGTGGCGCTTCGACGGCCTGCCCGAGCGGGCGGTCGACTGCCTCGACCTCGAACGGGGCTGGCGGGAGGTGGAGGTGCTGGCCTGCGCCCGGCTTCGGCTGTTCATCGCGCGGGGCGAGCTCGAGGCGGGCCGCGACTTCGCGGCCGCGTTGCAGGCGGTGGCGGCCGAACGCACGCTGGTGCGAACCTGGATGCGGGCCCTGGTGCTGTCGATGGTGCTGGAGCACAAGGCGGGGGCGCCCGACCGAGCGAGGGCGCATTTGTTCGACTATCTCCGGCTGTTCGCCGAGACCGACTATACGTGGCCGCTCGCACTTGACCGCGCCGTCGCCCTCGCGCTGCTCGACGATGTCTCGGACGCTCCCGGGGCCGACGCCGCTGTCGCAGCGGCGGCGGAGTTGCGTGAGACCCTGCGCGCCGACGGGGGCACCGGAATGGACCCGCCGAACCTGCGGCTGAGCGACCGCGAGGTCGACGTGCTGCTACGTCTCGAGCGGCAGTCCGACAAGGAGATCGCCCAGGCACTGAAGTTGTCGTACGACGGCGTACGGTACCGCGTGCGCAGCATCTTCTCGAAGCTCGGAGCACGCAGCAGGCTCGATGCCGTTCATCGTGCCCGCGCGCGGGGTATCCTGCCCGCCACGGAGGATGCTCCGGAGGCGGAGGTGTAGCCGCCGCCGACTCCGTCGAAGTGGGGTCGCTGGGCATGGGCCGACTATAATTCGGAGTACAGATGGCCCGCGACGGCTCCGCCGTAGCGGCGGGACCGTCGCGGGCATCCGTTCTTCGCGATCCGTACACTCCGGCCAAACCGGCCGGAGGCCTGCCGCCGTCTTGCAGGCGATACCGGGAGGTGCCATGCCCATTCGCTACGCCGCCGCTCTCGCCCTGATGCCCGCCGTCACGGTTCTGCTGGCGTTGCCGGCGCCGGCGGCCGCCGAGGACGGCCTCGTGACTGTCGAGCGCTTCGTTCCCCACACGTCGACGGTGCCCGCCAACGAGGGCCAACGGGTCGGCCTCTACCTGCGCGAGAAGGCGTCGGCCGAGGCGATGGCCCGGTTCGAGGCCGGCGCGGCCCCGGAGGGGCGCGTGGTGCTGTTCGTGCACGGCGGCTCGGTGCCGTCGGTGCCCGACTACGACCTCGACTACGAGGACTACAGCTGGATGGGCCACCTCGCCGAGGCGGGCTTCGACACCTTCGCGATGGACCACACCGGCTACGGCCGGTCGCCGCGCCCGAAGATGGACGACGCCTGCAACATGAGCGAGGCGGACCAGGCCATCGTCACGCCCCATCCGCTGTCGGCGCCGTGCGAGCCGAGCTATCCGTTCGGGTCGACCACGGTGCAGTCCGACTGGGACGAGATCGACACCGTCGTCGAGTACATCCGCGAGCTGCGGGGGGTCGAGCGGGTGAGCCTCGTCGGGTGGTCGGCGGGCGGCACGCGCACCGGCGGCTACGCCGCGCGCCATCCCGAGAAGGTGGACAAGCTCTTCCTCTTCGCGCCGGGCTACCGCCCCGACGGGCCGTCCGAGGCGCCCGGCAAGCTGCCCGCCGCGGGGGTGCCGATGCGGCTGCAGACGCGCGACACCCTGATGCACGGCCGGTGGGAGGACAACGTCGCCTGCGAGAACCAGGTCGACCCGGGCATCCGCGCCGCCATCTGGCGGAGCATCCTGGCGTTCGACCCGCTGGGGTCGGTCTGGGGGCCGCCCGAGGGCGTCATGCGGGTGCGGGCCGGCAACCCGTCGTGGGGCTGGAACCGCGAGTACGCCGCGAAGGTCGCCGCGCCCACGATGATCGTGGTCGGCGCGCAGGACAACCCCGAAGCCCGCGGCGTGCTGCACGCGGACCTGACGGGGACCGACTCGCGCGTCCTCGTGACCATGGAGTGCGCCACCCACTTCGCCAACTGGGAGAGCGCGCAGTACCGGTTCATGCACCGGGCGTCGCTCGAGTGGCTGTCCGACGGGACCTTCCGCGGACACCGCAACGGCGTGTACCGGGTGGGCGTCGACGGGGCCGAGCCGACGACGGGCGAGTGATGGCGCGTACGCATGGCGAAGGCGGTGGCGCCCGCCGCCGCGGGCTGCTGGTTCTGACTCTGGTGCTCGCGGGGGCCGCGGCGGCGGCGCAGCCGCTGGTCTCGCCCGCCGACGAGGCGGCGCTGCGCGGCCTCCTGCCCGACGCCGACCACTTCGAGCTTCACGACCGGGGCCCGCGGCACTTCCGGGCGTTCGCGGCGTCGGAGGCCGGCGCCGCCCCCCGGCTGATCGGCCTGGCCTTCTTCACCACCGATCTCGCCCCCCGCATCTATGCGTACAAGGGGCGCATCACGAGCCTGGTGGCGATGGACCCGGGCGGCCGCCTGATCGGGGTCCGGGTGGTGCACCACTACGAGCCGTTCGGCTATTTCTCGATCGACCTGCCCGGCTTCGCTCCCCAGTTCGCGGGCAAGAGCATCCTCGAGCCGCTGGAGGTGGGTGGGGACATCGACGCGGTCTCGCGCGCCACGATCACCATGGAGGCGGCGACCCGCGCGATCCGCCAGGGCGCGCGGCGGCTGGCCCGTGATTTCCTCGCGGAGCAGAGCGCGGACCGCTGAGGGGTCGGTTCGGGAACCCGGCGCATCCGGGGCCGCGTCTCCGCGGCCCTCTCAGCTCTCGGCGTATCGGGCTTCCAGCCGGGTCAGGCGCTGTTCGAGCGAGAGCAGGCCTTCGGCGAGAAGGCGAATCTGCTCTTCCAGACGTTCGGCGACCGCGTCGAAGTGCGCCCGCGTGCGCTCGCCCTCGGCCCGCACCTCTTCCTTGGTGGCGAGCGGGGCGATTGCCCTGCGCAGCTCTTCCTTGGTGGCGAGCGGGGCGATTGCCGTGCGCAGCTCTTCCTTGGTGGCGAGCGGGGCGATTGCCTTCCGGAGATCGTCCTTCGTCGCCAGGGTTGGCAGGATCTGCTCGATCCGATCGACGCGGCGATTCAAGTTCTCGACAGCTTCTTCCATCGTCCGGAAGTCCACGGCAACCCTCCTGCGCCCGCCCTGGCTGCGATGAGGAGGCCGCCGTCCCGCGGGTGGGCATTCTATCATCGGTTCCATGGCCCGTACGTCAAGCAAACAGCGTGCCACCCGTGATGTCCGCGGCTCGGGTCCCGAGGGACAGTCCGCCGCCTCGACCGCCCGTGCGGGCACGAGCGTCGAAGCCATCCGGGTTGGCTCCGGCCGCGGCGGATCGGACAGAATAGGGACGCGCCGGCCGCGACTGCCGCCGGCGCGGCGTTCCGCCCGCATCGGCAGCCTTCGGGTGTCTCCATGACCTGTGGTTCTCCCCGCGTGATCGTTGCCGGCGCGGTGCTGCTCTTCGGGCTGGGCATCGCGCCATCCGCGGCGGCCCAGCCGCCCCCGCCCGAGCCCGAGCCGCTGTCGCTGGACGACCTGGCCGCGCTCGACGCGCTGCTCGAGGAGGAGGCGGAGGAGACCGCCGCGCTGATCGATGCGGGCGCGGCCGTCGACGTAGCGGCCCTCGGGATCTTCTTCGCGTTCGCGGTGTACAGCTTCGTGCGCAAGGACGACCGGCTCAAGGTCGCGAGCCTCGTGCTGGCCGTGGCCTACCTCGGGTTCGTCAAGGCGAGCCTGGTGTCGGTGGTCGACATCTTCGGGGCGATGCGCGGCAGCCTGCCGGCGTGGACGGACGGGCAGGCCTATTACCTGCTCATCGCGTTCACGCTCGTGTCGACGGTGCTGTGGGGGCGCCTGTACTGCGGGCGCATCTGCGCCTTCGGGGCCCTCACCCAGCTCATGGACCGGGTGGTGCCGGCGCGCCTCCGCGTCGAGCCGCCGGCGTGGCTCGACCGGCGCCTCATCTACCTCAAGTACGGGGTCCTCGCGGCCGCCGTGCTGTACGTCCTCGGGGGCGGCGACACCCTCGTGTACCGCTACATCGAGCCGTTCTGGATGTTCACGCTGAGCGGCAACGCGGCGATGTGGACGCTGCTCGTGCTGCTGCTTCTGGCGACGGTGTTCGTGCGCAACCTCTACTGCCGCTACCTGTGCGCGGTGGGGGCCGGCCTCGGGCTGCTGTCGAACCTCACCGTCTTCCGCATCAAGCGCTGGCGCGAGTGCGATACGTGCAAGCTGTGCGAGAAGACGTGCGAGTGGGGGGCTATCGACGGCCCGAAGATCCTCGTCAGCGAGTGCGTGCGGTGCGACGACTGCGAGCGCCTCTACGCCGACGAGGACCGTTGCCCGCACTGGTTGATTCAGAAGCGCGCCGCCGCCCGCGCGGCGCGCGGGTGACGGGTCGACGGGGTGAGGAGCAATTCTGTGAAGCCGATCGATTCCCTGGTCAGCGCCCACTGGAACGGACTCGCCGACGCCGAGCGGGTGAGGAGCAATTCCGTGAAGCCGATCGGTTCCTTCGTCAGGCCTGGCGTCGCCGGCTCGTTGCGCCCGTCGCCGCCCTGCTCGAGCCCGGCGCAACGCGGGCGCGGGTCGCGGGCTGCCGGTGGCCGCCTCGCCACCTTGCTGCTGATTGCGGGGATCGCGGTCGCGGCGGGCGCCGTCGCCGCGGGGCAGGGGCGGACGGTCTGGGACGGTGTCTACACGGCCGAGCAGGCGCGCCGCGGGGCCGAGGCCTACGAGCAGGCGTGCGCCGAGTGCCACGGGGCGGACCTCGGCGGCGGGGACATGGCGCCGGGCCTCGCCGGGGTGCAGTTCGTCTACAACTGGCACGGGTTCTCGGCCCGCGACCTCTTCGAGCGGCTGCGGGTCTCGATGCCCCCGGACCAGCCCAACCGCGTGAGCCGGCAGGAGAAGGCCGACATCCTCGCGTTCATGCTCGAGGCGAACGGCATGCCGGCCGGGGACGCGGAGCTGGCCAGCCGGGCCGGCCCCCTCGGCGCGATTCAGTTCCTCGCCGAGCCGTAGCACTTGCCGGTCCTGCCACGGGGCCGAATCTTCAGTCGGCGGCCGCCTCCCGCGGCGGGGGAGACTGAATCGCCTTCGCGGCGGCCCACAGGGCGCCGACCATCAGCAGCAGGAGCACCATCCACCCCATCGCGCCGGTGAACATGGCCCGGCTGAACGCCTCCCAGGTGATGGGGAACTGCGTGAGCACCCCCCAGCGCTCGGTCATCCAGTGCCAGCTCGTGTGGGCGACGAGCGTCGACAGCAGGATGGTGCCGACCTTCTCGGCCACCACGTGGCGAAAGAGCAGGTGCAGGGCCGGCACCATCACCGCCAGGACCAGGAGCTGGCCGAGCTCGACCCCGATGTTGAACGACAGCAGCGACGTCAGGAGGTGCGAGCCCGCGAACTGCATGGTCTCGCGCAGCGCGAACGAGAACCCGAACCCGTGCACGAGCCCGAAGAGGAACGTGATGGTCCACCGGCGCTGCACGTTGGCCCCGAGGATGTTCTCGATCGCCATGTACACGATGGACATCGCGATGAGGGTCTCGACCATCGGCGGGAACCACAGCGCGTCGGGCGCGAGGTCGTAGGCCGAGGCGATCAGGGTCACGGAGTGGGCGACTGTGAACGCGGTCACGATGATCGCGAGGGGCTTGAACTTCCGGAACGGGATGACGAGGCAGGCGAGGAACAGCAGGTGGTCGGTGCCGTCGAGGATGTGCTCGAAGCCCATCGCCACGAACCGGAACGCGGCCTGGTGCCAGCGCGGGTCGAGCACCACGACGCCGGGGTCGCCCCGCAGCTCGAACGCCCGCTCGGCCCCGCCCGGCGGCAGGAACCGCAGGACGGTGACGACCCGCAGGCCCATCCGCTCGAAGCTCGGGCGGATGGAGAAGTCGGATTGGTCCGACTGGATGTCGTAGTCGAAGAGGACGTCGAGCATCGCCTGCTGCCACACGATCTGCGTGTCGGCGGGCAGCAGCGGGCCCTGGACGTCGGCGAGCGCGCCCTCCCAGGTCTCGAACGAGCGGTTCGACGGCAGCGAGATCTTGATGGCGGTGATGGCCGGCTCGGGGAGGGGGGCGTCGTTCTCGAAGATGCGGACCTCCTGCCCCATCCACACCATGGCGGCGTCGGTGAACTCGTCCCGCTCGCGCGCCCGCTCGAAGTCGAGGTAGCCCGGCCCGTAGGTCGGGAACGCCATGTCGGACAGCGCCTCGAGCGGCACCCGCACGAGGAGGCGCAGGCGCTGCCCCTCGGGCTTGACGAAGGCCTGCACCGTCACGTCGCCGGGGATGTCGTGGGCCGACTGGGGGGCGGGCAGGGTCAGGAGCAGGCCGATGACCGCGAGGCCCTTCACCAGGAGCCCTCGCGGTATTCGCCGCATCGGTCCGGCGGCTCCGGGGCCGTCCGCGCCGGGCCGTGGGCCGCGGCCGGCGGACCGCCGAAGGGGGGTGTCGGAGGTGGAATCGCCCGGCACGGGGCGTTCTCGGGCCGGCATCGAAAAGGTAGCGCAATTCATGAGGTTTACAAGTATACTGGCGGCGCCCGGCCGGCGGGCCATGTCGCCCCCGGTTCGTACGGGTGACCGCGGTCGCGGTTCGGAGCGGCCCGGTACGAGTTGCGGTTCTGTCGTACGCGTTGCGGGCCCGAAGGGCCTCAGCTACAGGGAAGTAGCCGGCGCGGGTCGGCGCAGGGCGCCGGGTTCAAGGCGGGTCGGCGCACGGCGCCGGGTTCAAGGGAGGAATTCGATGAATCGGAAGCAGCATCTTCTATTCGCAGGCGCACTGGCGGCGGCGGCGCTGGTCGTGGTGGCCGCCACCGGCGCGCAGGAGCAGGGCGGCGGGAGCGCCGCGCTCTCGATGGACCCGAACGACGGCGTCCCGACGTTCGAGGTCGATCCGCTCTTTCCCAAGAACCTGCCCAACCACTGGCTGATGGGGCCGACCATCGGGGTCGACGTCGATGCCGACGACCACATCTGGATCGTGCACCGGAACACCCCCGACCAGTTCGTGCGGAACACCGAGATCGGCATGACCACCGACCCGCCGGTCGCCGAGTGCTGCCAGCCCGGTCCCCCCGTCCTCGAGTTCGACCAGGAGGGGAACCTCCTGCAGGCCTGGGGCGGCCCCGGCACCGAGACCGGCGACTACAGCTGGCCGCTGTCGAACCACGGGATTGCCATCGACGGCATGAACAACGTCTGGATCGGCGGTAACGGCGGCACCGACTCGCACGTGGTGAAGTTCGACCACCAGGGCAACTTCCTGATGCAGGTCGGCGTTGCCGGCGCCCGCATGACCGGCCCCGTCAGCGAGCGCACGGGTCAGGCGACCCCCCAGCGCGACAGCCACGCCACCGACAGCTTCGGCCGCGTCGCCGAGATCGGCATCGACAACGAGGCGGGCGAGGCGTACTTCGCCGACGGCTACTTCAACCGCCGCGTCGCGGTCGTCGACCAGGACAGCGGCGAGGTCAAGCGGTTCTGGGGCGCCTATGGCAACGAGCCGGACGACAGCCTCGACCTCGGCCGCTACGAGCCCGGCGGCGACCCCGCCTCGCAGTTCCGCGGACCCGTGCACTGCGCCGTGATCTCCGACGACGGCCTCGTGTACGTCTGCGACCGGGCGGAAGACCGCATCCAGATCTTCCAGAAGGACGGGACGTTCGTCTCCGAGCACATCGTGGCCCCGCTGACCCGCTCGCAGGGCTCGACCTGGGACATCGCGTTCTCGCACGATGACGAGCAGCGGTGGATCTACCTCGCCGACGGCCAGAACATGAAGGTCTACATCATCCAGCGCGACACCATGGAGGTGATGACCGCGTTCGGCGACGGCGGCCGCCAGCCCGGCATGTTCTTCGCCGTGCACAGCATCGCCACCGACTCGGACGGCAACATCTACACCACCGAGACCTACGAGGGGTCGCGGCTGCAGAAGTTCGTGTTCAAGGGCTACGGGCCGGTGCCGGAAGGCGCGGAAGGCATCAACAGCCAGGGCGTGCTCTGGCCGACCGGGAACTAGGGGCCTGGCGGCCGCGTTGGGAGTTTCGCTGGCGCGAAGCTCCGCGCGCGGCCTGACGGGTTCCCGCGCGGTCCGGCGGTCGCGGCGGGAGTTCGCAGCGCGAGCTCCTCTCGCGGACTCGGCGGACACGGGAGCTTCGTCGCGGCGAGGCTCTCGTGGCGCGAGCACCTCGGGAGTCGTGAATCCGTGAGATGGCGAGGCCGGTCCCCGCGACGCGCGGCGGGCCGGCCTTTCCTGTTGAGATCGGCCGTTGCCGGCGCCGTCCGGCGCGGCCCGGGGAAGGGGAGTCGATGATGCGTTGGTCTGGTGCGAAGGGAGCCCTGGTGTCCGGTGTCTGCGCCGCGGCGCTCGCGGCCGGCGGCTTCGGAGTCGCGGCGGCGCAGGAGGCGTTGACCGAGGAGACGTACGGCCCGACGATGAGCGAGATCCGGCTCATCGTGGGCGATGCGGAGCTGCACACGGACGCGCGGTACTGGCCCGAGCTGGGGGAGGACCTCGACAAGCTGTTCCCGATGTTCCGCCAGATCGAGGCGTTCTGGACGGAGCGGGGCAACGACGACGCGGTCGCCAAGACTTTGAACACGATCGAGGCGCTTCGGGAGATTGGCCAGGCCGGCATCGCGATGGAGCAGGGCCGCGCCCGGTCCGGCATCAGGGCGCTGCGCGCCACGTGCCAGTCGTGCCACGACGCGCACCGGGAGGAGACCGCGGACGGCTACCGGATCAAGCCGGGGTCGTAGCAGTCTGCAACGTGACGGTGCCGTCTCCCGCTGCCGCCGAGGGCCCGGAGGATGGGTCGGCCGGCGGCGCCGCCGGCGACGATTCCCCGGGCCCAGTGGGAAGCTCTGCGCCAGCGAGGCTTCCAACGCGACCGCAGGGTCATGCGTCGAGCCGCAGGAGCTTCGAGTCGGCGGACTTCCTGCGCGAATGCAGGGTCGCCGGTAGTGTGGGTGCCGTCTTGCCCGTACGACGCCTTGACGCGCCGGCGGCGGCACGCTGGCACGCGAGGTGAAGTAGAGCCCGGGTCTTCGGGGAAGGAGTCGATGATGCGACGACCGTTCTTGCGTACGGCGTTGGCGGCAGCGGCGTTCGGTATGGTGCTGGGCGCGGCGGCGTTCTCCGAGGCCCAGGGCGCGAAGCGCGGGCAGGTCACCGACGAGTGGGACAACGCCCTCGAGGGCGTCACCGTGCTCGCCGATCCCGCGGGGGCCGACGGCACGCAGCAGACCACGACGACCGACGACGGCGGCAACTTCTCGTTCATCGGGCTGGGGTCGGGAGACTGGCAGTTCACCGTGCTCCTCAACGGCTACCAGGGTCTGGCGCAGGTCGCCAACGTCCGCCGGCTCGGGCAGACCCGCCCCCTGCGCTTCGAGATGCCGGCCACGCCCCCCGGGGGCCGCTTCCGCGAGCGCACCGAGTTCCGGGCCGAGGGCGGCACCCCGAGGTTCCGCTTCGAGGACGACGAGCGGTTCGAGTTCGAGGACGAGGACGGCGAGGGCGAGGGCACCTACGGCATCGTCGGCCTCAGCGCGGTCCTCACCGTGCGCGAGTACGACGGACCGGACGACAAGTTCAGCCTGCAGACCCCGGTGGTGGTCGAGTTCCCGACCAACCAGTTCATGTCGGCGACCTACAACGGTGTGGAGCTCTCGAAGCGCTAGCGGCGTCTGGGGAAGGGCCGGGTGCGGCGCGGCCCCGCTCGCGGTGCGGCGCCGGGTTCCGTGGCTGGCGCTGGCCGCGTGGGGGGCGGTGGCCTCGACCGGCGCCGCCGAGGTCGTCCGGCTCGACATCACGTCGCGGGAGCGGTTCGGGGCGGGGGTCGAGTCGAAGGTCGGCGCCTACGAGCGGCTTCGCGGGCGCGTCGTCTACGCGCTCGATCCGGACGCCGCCGCCAACCGGGGCATCGTCGATCTCGACCTCGCGCTCACTGACGAGCGGGGCCGCGTCCAGCTCTACGGCGACGTCGAGATCATCGCGCCGGTCGACCGCGCCCTCGCCCGGCCGACGGTGCTCTACGTCGTGAACAACCGGGGGCGGCGGACGTGGGGCGGGGAGCCGTTCTTCCTCGAGCGCGGCTACGTCACGGTGTCGAGCGGCTGGATCGCCCAGGTGCCGGTGACCCGGGACCTGCTTCGGCTCGAGGCCCCCGTGGCCTACGACCCGGACGACCTGATACCGGTCGTGGGGACGGTCCGGGCCGAGCTGTCGACCGACGCCGCAACCGACCGCCTCCCCGTCGGCGACCGGAACCAGCTCGCCTTCGAGCCGCTGATCAGCGGGCTGCCCGCCGCGACCCTGACCCGCCGGCTGCGCGAGCAGGACCCCCGCGAGGCGGTGCCGCGCGACCGGTGGCGCCTCGGGGCACGCTACGACGGACGGGACGAGGGGAGCGGCCTCGTCGAGCTGGAGATGGCCCTCGCCGACGGCTTCGAGCCCGGGGTCATCTACGAGCTCATCTACGAGGCGCGGGGCTCGGTGGTCCAGGGCGCCGGCTTTGCGGCCATCCGCGACCTGGTCTCCTTCCTCAAGCACGACCGGTCGGACATGAATCCCCTCCGGCGGCCCGATGGGGCGCCGGTCGCCGAGCGGGTCATCGGCCAGGGGCGGTCGCAGAGCGGCCGGGCCCTGCGGACCTTCCTCTACGAAGGCTTCAACGCCGACGAGCGGGGCCGGCGGGTGTTCGACGGCCTCATGCCGACGGTGGCCGGCGCGGGTCGCGGGTTCTTCAACCACCGCTTCGCGTCGCCCACCCGCACCGCGACCCAGCACCTCGGCCACCTCTATCCGGTCGACCTCTTCCCGTTCACCTACGGCGACGAGACCGATCCCTTCACCGGCCGGACCGACGGGCTGCTGCGCCGCGCGCGGGAGAGCGGGACGGTGCCGCGGGTCATGCACCTCGACACGTCGTCGGAGTACTGGCACCGCGGCGGCTCGCTGGTGGTCACCGACCCCCTCGGCGAGCGGGATACGGTGCTGCCGCCCGAGGTGCGCGTCTACGTGGTCGGCGGCGCCCAGCACCGTCCGGCCCGCGCCCCCTCCGACCGCGGGCAACTGCCCGTGAACCCGAACGACTACGCGCCGCTGCGGGAGGCGCTGTTCCTGGCCCTCGACCGGTGGGTGACCGAGGGGGTCGAGCCTCCGCCGAGCGTGCATCCCCGCGTGGCGGACGGTACGCTGGCGGGATGGTCGGCGTCGGACGCGGGCTGGCGGGCCCTGCCCGGCGTCTCGTACCCGACGGTCATCCAGCAGCCGGAACGGCTCGACTACGGGGGGCGGTTCGAGGGCGAGCGCCGCATCGACCTCCACCCGCCCCGCCGGACGGGCGAGCGCTACGGGGTGCGGGTGCCCGCCCTCGATGCCGACAACAACGAGCGGGGGGTGCTGCGGCTCCCGCGGGTGGCGGCGCCGGTGGCCACCTACACGGGGTGGAACCTGCGCAACCCCGCCATCGGGGCGCCCGCCGAGCTGCTCGATCTGCAGGGCGGGCGGATTCCGTTTCCCGTCACGCCGCAGGCGCGGGAGCGCAGCGGAGACCCCCGTCTCGCGGTCACCGAGCGGTACGCCGGCTTCGCCGACTACCGCCGCCGCTACCTGGCCGCGGCCGAGCCGTTGATCGCCGGCGGTTACCTGCTGCCGTCGCACCGCGGCGGGCTGGAGGCAATCGCCGAGGAGCACCGGTCGCTGTTCGCGCCTTGAGCGGCCTCATCCGGAGAGTGAGTACATGTCCGAACGAGTGATGCGCGCGGCGCGGTGGTCGTGTGTCTTCCTGCTGTCGTTGGCGACCGGCTCCCTCGCGGCGGGGCAGGACCTGCCGACCGCCGCACCGGCCCGGCTCGGCCTCGACCCGGATCGCCTGGAGCGCATCGTGACCCTCGTCGAGGAGGCGGTGGAGCGTCAGGAGGTCGCCGGGGCGGTCACCCTGGTCGCCCGCCTCGGCCGCGTGGGGCACCTCGAGGCGGCCGGCTGGCGCGACGTCGAGCGCCGGGCCCCGATGGAGACCGACACGCTGTTCCGCATCGCCTCGATGACCAAGGCGGTCACCAGCGTGGCGGCGATGCAGCTCTACGAGTCGGGCGCGCTCCTGCTGGACGACCCCGTCTCGGCGTACCTGCCCGCGTTCGCGTCGGTGCGGGTGCTCGCGCCCGGCGGCGGGTCCGAGTCGCCGCTCGCGCCGCTCGACCGGCCCGTCACCATCCGGCATCTCCTGACCCACACGTCCGGCCTCAGCTACCGCTTTCTCGCCCCGCCGCAACTCGCGTCGCGCTACATCGACGCGGGCATCACCGACGGGCTCGCGCAGACCCCGGGCACCGTGGGCGAGATGGTCGACCGGCTGGCGACCCTGCCCCTGCTGCATCAGCCGGGGGCGCGGTTCACCTACAGCCTCGGGGTCGACGTGCTCGGGCGGGTCGTCGAGGTCGTCAGCGGCCGGTCGCTCGCCGACTACATGCGGGACGAGATCTTCGAGCCGCTGGGCATGGTCGACACCGGCTTCTTCCGCGACCCGGCCGACGCCGACCGCTACGCGTCGGTCTACGCCCCGGGGGCGGACGGCCTCGTCGAGGTGCCGGCCGATCCGGTGTCGAGCCCGGACGGCCGCACCGTCTACTCGGCCGGCTACCCCTACGACGGCCCCCGGACCTACCACTCGGGCGGCGCCGGGCTCACCTCGACCATCTCCGACTACGCGCGCTTCCTCCTCGCCCTCCTCAACGGCGGCGAGCTCGACGGCGCCCGCATCCTGGGGCGCCGCACCGTGCGGCTCATGACCCGCGACCACCTCGCCGGGCTGGGGGTGCCCGACACCGGCCAGCAGTTCGGGCTGGGGTTCGCCATCTCGGGCGACCCCGGCGTGACCGGCGGCCCCCGGTCGGAGGGCGCGTTCGGCTGGCTGGGCTTCTTCAACACCGTCTACTGGGTCGATCCCGAGGAGCAGCTCGTGGCGATCATCATGACCCAGCTCTACCCCAACAACCGGTCGCGGCTGACGGACCGCTTCGAGGTGGCGGTCTACAGCGCCATCGTCAACTGAGGGCGGGCGGGACGCTCGGGTCCGTCGCCCGGCTGACGTTCAAGCCCACCGCCGCCGGTTCCGCAGGGGGGTGGAGGCCGCTGCCGGCCGGGACGTCCGCGGTGCGCGTTTCCGCGGCCGTCATCGCCGGTTCCGGACGGGTGAGCGCGCCCACCGCGCATCCGCGGGGGTCGCCGCGACCGCCGGCTCGCGCTCCCGGCGTCGGCCGGAAGGTCATTCGCGGTACCATACCGACGTGGACGACAGCACCCACGGGGCCGGCGCCGTCTACGGCCGGAAGACCATCCAGCAGTTGGCGCGCGGCCTCGACGTCGACCTGCGTGACGTGTCCCGCGCGGCGCGGCGGGTGCTCGGCCTGGATTCCGGCAGCGCGCGCGATCGCCGCTTCATGCTGTCGTCCACCCAATGCCGGCAGGTCGCCGACGCGCTCGGCAAGAAGCCGCAGCCGTCGCTGCTCGGTCTCGCCGAGGTCGATGACGCGCCTCCGCCCGGATCGCCCGGTCGACTGCGGCTGCGGTTTCTGTCCGACCCGCCGGCCGACGCCGCCGACCTCAGGCGGCGGGACCTGCGTCACGGGCTCTGGGTGCATCCCGAGGTCTCCGATCGCCTGCGCGAGTGGACGCATCTCTACAAGCGGCTGGGCATCGTGCTCCAGCATCTCGCCGCGCACGGCCGGTCGACCGTGGTCAAGGGATGCCGGGACGCGAACCGCGGCTGGCGTCGATCGCCGCTCGGCGGCAACAACGGGATGCAGTACTACCTGTGGTGGACGCCGTGCGGCAGCGCCGCCGCGGGGACCCTCGACCTGCCGGAACGCGCCATCCTGGTGCGGGACGTCCGCCATCACGACGACCACGCCCCGCTGGGGGCGGGCGGTCTCGGCGACTACCTGCCGTTGACGACGCCCGAGCATCTGAACGACGACATCGCCGGTTCTCCGTGGACCGACGAGCAGATCGACTTCGTCGAGGACGCCAGCCCGGTCCGCGTGATCCTCGGCCGGCCCGGATCGGGCAAGACGACGGTGCTCTGGAAGGCGGTGGAGGCGCGCAGCCGCCAGCGGGTGCTGTACCTCACGTGGTCGAGCGCCCTCACGCGCCACGCCGAGGAGCGCTTCGCGTCGTTCGCGCCGGCCGACGCCGAGGTGGTCGCCCGCGACTTCACGACCTTTCTCGGCGAGGTCTGCGGCGCCGACGTCGAGCGGCGGCCGTTGGGCGCCAGCCGCGCGAGGTTCGACCAGGTGCTCACGCGGCTCGGGCGCGACATGGCGGGACCCTGGGCGCGGCGGCAGCACGCCCTGCACGCCGAGCTGCGCGCCGTCTACTTCGGGGGGGCGGTTCCCGGCGACCACGGCTGCGCCACCGATCACGGCATCGCCTGCCTGAGCGAGGAGATCTACGGCGCGCTGCGGGGCGACGACGGCTTCGGCGGCGCCGCCGGCGTCGGCGCCAAGGCGACCAAGGCGCTGCTGAAGGTCGCGCAGCGCCTCGCGCGGGACCGGGAGCGGGTCGGATCGGTCTTCCCCGAGCTGGTCGCGGCGACCCGGGCCGTCGAAAGGCTGCGCCGCGACGAGGTCCCGGAGGGGTTCGCCGACTTCGATCGCGTCGTGGTCGACGAGGTCCAGGACCTGACGCTGCTCGAGACCGCGGTGGTGGTGGAGCTCTGCCGCGCCATCGCGCGGGCGCGCGGGCGCGCCCCGTGGCTGCTGATGGCGGGCGACGCCGGGCAGACGGTGCGGCCGACGGGGTTCGAGTGGGCGCCCCTTGAACGACCTGCTGGCGGAGCGGCTGCGGCGGCCGGAGAGCTTCCATCTCGACGAGCATCTGCGCTGCCCCAGCCGGATCGCCGAGGTCGTCGACCGGGCCTCGCGGCGCTACGCCGACATCGAGAAGGAGGCGCGCCCCACGAGCCAGCGGCGCCAGCGGGGCGGCGAGCACGTCGACGCGCACCTCGTCCACGTGCCCCTCTCGGCGCGGGCCGAGGCGGTCCGGCTGCTGGAGGGGCTCGACGAGACCGACGACGTGGTCGTGGTGTCGCCCCGGGACGACCCGCCCGACTGGGTGCCGGCGGGGCTGCGCGGCGTCGTGCTCACGCCCGAGGAGGCCAAGGGGCTGGAGTACCAGTCGGTCTGCGTCCTCGACCCGGGGCGCCTGCTCTGGAGCCTGAGACCGGAGAACGCGTCGTTCGGGCTCGACGCCGAGCTCGACCAGCCGGCGCGCCGGACCGCCATCGACCATCTGCGGGTGACGTTGAGCCGGGCGACGGAGACGCTGGTGTTCGTGGACGTCGAGGCCGGCGACGACGAGCTGCGCGAGAGCCGCGAGCTGCTGGGCGACGCGGCGCCGTACAGCGCCGAGGACCTGCTCGACCATCTCGCCAACGCCGATGCCTCGGCCGAGGAGCGGGTGCTGGCGCGGACCGGCGACGCCCGCGCCCTGATCGACTCGGCCCCGCGCCGGGCCTGGCAGCGCGCCTGTCAGGCGGTGCGCCTGCTCGGAGAGCCGGACCTGCCGAACGGCGTGTCGGACCCCGTCGTCCGCCGGGACGCCCGGTCCTGCCTGCTCGCGACGGCGGCGCGGCTTCTCGTCGACGGCGTACCCGAGGGGGTGCAGCGCCGGGACGTGGTGCTCACGGCCCTGGCGGTCGCGCGGACGGAGGAGGCGCCGGGGGGCGCCGCCGCGGCGCGGGCGGAGGGGGATGCCGGCGGCGAGCGCGCCGCGGGGGGCGGCGGTCCCGGCCGGGCGGCGCCGACCGCGGTGTCGGTGCACGAGGCGATCGCGTTCCGCGCGCTGGAGCACTGGTCGGGCGACCGGGGGGTGCCCCCCTTCGACCTGCTCGAGTCCGCCCGCGAGCTCGACGTCGTGTCGGGGGGCGGCGGCGACTGGCTGCGGGCGGCGCTGCTGTCGGCGGCCCAGGCCCTGCGCGACGCGCTGGCCGCCAGCGCCGCCGACCCGGCGTCGGCCTCCGCGTTTGCGGGCGCCGACGTCGAGGAGTGGCTGCGGCTGACGGGCTACGCCGGGGATGCGGCGGCCCGGGCCCACGCCCTGCGCGGCAAGGCGTTCGACGCGCTGCTCAAGGGCCGCGGCGCGGACGAGCCGCGGTCGGCGCGGCGAACGCGGCTGGGCCGGGCCGAGTCGGTGCTGGAGACGATTGCGCCCGACCCGGTGCGGCTCGGCCGGCTGCGCGAGGCGCAGGGGCGGCCCGACGACGCGGTGGGCGCGTACGAGCGCGCGGGCCGGCCCACGGACGTGTTGCGGGTGCTGCGGAACGCCGGCCGGTGGGAGCGGGCGGCGGAGCTGGCGGACGGCGAGACGCGGGCCGACCTGGACTGGCTGCTCGAGCTGAAGGCGCTCGTCGAACGCCGGCCGCCGCAGCAGAACCGGCGCCTGCGCAACGCCGAGCGCGACCGTCTCGAGAAGCTGCTCGACGAGATCCAGAAACGGCCGCCCAGGAAGTCGGGAGGGGGCTGAAGTCAGGTTTGTCGGCGGTCCGGTGGACCGCCGGCGCTAGATGCGAGGTGGAGCCGAAATGCTGCGAATGAATGGCGGTGGGGTGGCGCGGGTCGGTGTCGTGGCCGCCTGTCTGGCGGCGGCCGCGGTCTCCTCGGGGGTCGCCCAGGAGCCCGGGGGCGGGGCGGCCGGGTTCTGGCCGGAGTGGCGCGGGCCCCTGCACAGCGGGGTCGCGCCGGCGGGGGACCCGCCCGTCACGTGGAGCGAGTCGTCGAACGTGCGCTGGAAGCTCGAGCTGCCGGGGCTCGGCTCGGCGACGCCGGTCATCTGGGGCGACCGGCTGTTCGTGCTGACGGCGGCACCCACCGGCGAGCGGGCGAGCTCGGGACCGGGGTTCTTCTCGCGCCTCGCCGACCGGTTCATGCGCCGTGCGTCGGCGACCGACGTGCAGCAGTTCGTCGTCCTCGCCATCGACCGGCGCGACGGCAGCGTGCTGTGGGAGCGCATGGCCCGCGAGGCGGCGCCGCACCAGGGCCGGCACGGCACCAACACCTGGGCCTCGCCGTCGGCCGTCACCGACGGCGAGGTGGTCTGCGCGTCGTTCGGCTCGGTCGGGCTGTACTGCTACGACCTCGACGGGCGCCTGCTCTGGGAGGCCGACCTCGGCGACATGCGGACGAAGATGGGCTTCGGCGAAGGGGCGTCGCCGACCCTCCACGGGGACCTGCTCATCGTGCCGTGGGACCACCAGGGCCAGTCGTTCATCGCCGCCTTCGACAAGCGGACGGGGCGCGAGCGCTGGCGGACGCCGCGCGACGAGGAGACCTCGTGGAGCACCCCGCTCGTGATCGAGGGCGAGGGCGGCGCCCAGGTGGTGACGAGCGCCACCGAGGCCGTCCGCGGCTACGACGCGGCCACCGGCGAGCTGCTCTGGTGGGACCGGGGGGTGACCGAGAACGCCATCCCCACCCCGGTGTCTACCGACGGGCTGGTCTTCGTCACCAGCGGCTACCGCGGCAGCCGGCTCGCGGCCATCGACCTGTCCCGGGCGGCGGGCGACATCCGCGGGTCGGACGCGGTGGTGTGGTCGGTCGACCGCGACACGCCGTACGTGCCCTCGCCGCTCCTGCTCGACGGCCAGCTCTACGTCCTGAAGAGCAACTCGGGGGTGCTGACCGCCTACGACGCCGCCACCGGGGCGCGGCGCTACGGGCCCGAGCGGCTGCGCGGCATCCGCAACGTCTACGCCTCGCCGGTCGCGGCGGGGGGGCGGCTGTACGTGACGAGCCGCGAGGGCGCGACCGCGGTGCTGCGGGCGGGGCCGCAGTTCGAGGTGCTCGCCGTCAACACGCTCGACGACGGCTTCGACGCCTCGCCGGCCATCGCCGGCGACGAGATCTACCTGCGGGGACGGCAGTTCCTGTACGCCATCGCCGCGGACTGACCAGCGGAGCGGACGACACGTGAGAATCACCAGCATCACGGCCGGTGCGAGCGGCATGTACTGCGGCAGCTGCATCCGCGATAATGCACTGGCGGCGGCCCTGACCCGCCGCGGGCACGAGGTCACCCTGCTGCCCCTCTACACGCCGACCCGCACCGACGAGGAGAACGTCAGCCAGAAGCGCGTCTTCTTCAGCGGCATCAGCGTCTACCTGGAGGAGTACGTCTCGCTCTTCCGCTGGACCCCGTGGCTGCTCGACCGGCTCTGGGAGTCGCCGTGGCTGCTCAGGCTCGTCTCGGGCCGCATGAAGACCGACCCCGGGCAGCTTGGCGGGCTGACGGTGTCGATGCTCGAGGGCACGCACGGGCACCAGCGCAAGGAGTTCGACAAGCTCGTCCACTGGCTGCGCGACCAGCCCCGCCCCGACGTCATCGACATCTCGAACTCGATGCTGATCGGCATCGCCGAGCCCCTGAAGCAGGCCCTGGGCTGCCCCGTCAACTGCACCCTGCAGGGCGAGAACATCTTCCTCGGCCACCTGCCCGAGCCGTACCGGTCGCGCGCGGTGGCCCTCATTCGCGAGCAGGTCGCGCACGTCGACTCGTTCGTCGCGGTCAGCGACTACTACGCCGGTTGCATGAGCCGTTACCTCGAGATTCCAGGGGCGAAGATGCACGTCGTGCCCCTCGGGGTCGACGTCGACCGCTTCCGGCCGGCCGATCGCGTCGCCGCCGGGGCCGTGACCCTCGGCTACTTCGGCCGCATGGCGCCCGAGAAGGGCATCCACCGGCTGTGCGACGCCTACGCGGCGCTGCGGGGACGGGGCGAGCTCGGCGGGTGCCGGGTCGAGCTGGCGGGCTACCTCGGTCCCGAGCACGACGAGTACTGGCGGTCGGTCGAGCGCACGAACGCCGGCCGCGATCTGGCCGGGGACATCCACTACCGCGGGGAGCTGGCGCTGGACGAGAAGGTCGCGTTCCTGCAGGGCCTCGACCTGTTCGTGGTGCCGGCGGAGTACGACGACCCCAAGGGGCTCTCGCTCATCGAGGCGATGGCGTGCGGGGTGCCGGTGGTGGCGCCGCGCCGCGGCACCTACACCGAGCTCGTCGAGCGCACCGGCGGCGGCGTGCTGGTCGAGCCCGAGAACGCCGCCGCGCTCGAGCAGGCCCTCGCCGCGCTGGCCGCCGACCCCGAACGCCGGGCCGAGCTCGGGAGGCGCGCCGTCGAAGGGGTGCGGGCGCGCTACGGCACCGACGAGATGACGACGCGCGCGCTCGACGTCTACGCGCGCCTGACGGAGGGAGCCAGACGATGATGTCGAGATGCCTGTCGATGCTGTCGGCGGTCCTGATGGCCGCCGCCGCCCTGTCCTGTTCCGGCGGCGAGCCCGCCGGCGACGCCGACCCCGCGGCGGCCGAGGCGGGCCTCGCCTCGCCCCGCCTCTACGTCTTCGACTGCGGGCATCTGCAGGTCGGCGATCCCGGACGCTTCTCGCTGACCATGGACGAGGTGTCGACCCTCGAGCTCTCGGTGCCCTGCTACCTGATCGAGCACGCCGAGGGCAGCCTCCTGTGGGACGCCGGCCTGTCGGACGCCCTCGCCGGCCGGGACGCGAGCCCCCAGTCGAGCGGCAGCGTCGCCACCGTCACCACCACCCTGCGGGCGCAGCTCGCCGACCTCGGCTACGAGCCGGCCGACGTCACCTACCTCGCCATGTCCCACCTGCACTACGACCACGCCGGCAACGCCAACGACTTCGCGGCGTCGACGTGGCTCGTGCAGCGCCCCGAGCACGAGGCCGCGTTCAGCGAAGACCCCGCCGCGTACAGCTTCGACCCGCAGTACTACGGCGCCCTCGAGACGGCCGAGACGCTGATTCTCGACGGCGACCACGACGTCTTCGGCGACGGCACCGTCGTCGTCAAGTCGGCCCCCGGCCACACCCCCGGCCACCAGGTGCTCTTCGTCGACCTCGCCGAGTACGGCCCCGTCGTCCTCAGCGGCGACCTCTACCACTTCCCCGAGAGCCGCTCGCTGAAGCGCGTTCCCACGTTCAACTTCGACGCCGAGATGACCCTCGAGTCGATGGACCGCGTCGAGGACTTCCTGATCGAGACCGGCGCCCGGCTCTGGATAGAGCACGACATCGCCGAGAACGCGTTGCTGGAGAAGTCGCCGGCATACTACGAGTAGGCCGGGGAACCCGATTCAGTCCGTCGGCTGCCGGTCACCCACGACCCCACCATGCGCCTCGAGGATCTTCGCCCGCGCTGCTCCGTCCGGGGCGTGCACCCCGACGGGGCGGTGACGGTGATCAGCGCGCACTGGTTCGGCTCGGAGGCGCTCGAGCTGACCTACAAGAGGCCGGACGGGAGCGTCGACAACGAACTGCTCTTCCGCGACGCCGAGGACCGGCTGGAGCTCGTCGCGGAGGGCCGGCCGTGGAGCTTCGACGGCGATGGCGCCTTGTTCCGGCTGGTGTCAGAGGCACAGCGCATCCGGCTCGCCCACCTCTTCGACCCGGTGCTGGCCGTTCACACGTCGGTGGTAGAGCCGCTGCCTCACCAGATCACCGCGGTCTACGAGGCGATGCTGCCGCGCCAGCCGTTGCGCTTCCTGCTGGCCGACGACCCCGGCGCGGGCAAGACGAATCGCGTACACCGTCCCCTACAAGCTGTCCGACGAGGAGGCGCGGCTCTACGCGGCGGTCACCGACTACGGGCGCGAGGAGTTCAACACCGGGCGGCTCCGGTTCATCGAGGTCAAGGGGCGGCGTAGCGACGCCGATACAATCACCGTGACCCGCAACGAGATTCTCTGCTCGCTGAACAAGCCGGACGACTTCATCCTCGCCATCGTCGAGTTCCGCGACGACGACACCCATCGGGTCCACTACGTGCGGCGGCCGTTCAAGCGGGAGCCCGACTTCGGGGTGACGAGCGTGAACTACACGATGAAGGACCTCCTGGAGAGGACGGAGGGACCGCGTTAGCGGCCGGCCGGCTGGACGGCTTCCGGTGTGGGGGTGGGCGGTCACGGAGTCGTCGCGGCGGCGGGCGGGCGGCGAAAGTGCCGCCAACACTGTACGGAGGCTGGTGGCGAGCACACTTGGACGCGGAGCGACCGATGCAGATCGAGTCGATCGAACTGAAGAACTACCGTCTGTTCCGCCACGCCAAGATCACGGCGTTGCCGTCCATGGTGACCCTCGTGGGAGCGAACGGTTCGGGCAAGTCGACCCTCTTCGACGTTCTGAGCTTCCTGAAGGACGCGTTGACTCGCGACGTGGCCCACGCCGTCGCGCGCCGTGGGGGATTCGGGGAATTGGTGAGCCGTGGAGAGAACGGCCTGATCGAGATCGAGATCACTTTCCGCAAGAGCGTCGAGGATTCAGCCTCGTACAGGCTTGAGATCGGAGTCGAGGACAGCAGACCGATCGTCAAAAAAGAACTGCTTGTGGTTCTGAACACCGCAGAGAACCAGCAGTCGTACCGCGTCGTCGACATCGAATGTGGCGAGGGTGTCGCTCTCGCCGGGGACTGGAGGACCGGTTCCTATGATCCGGAGTTGGCAACTCCAGTTCATTTGGGGGATCCCGGCGCGTTGGCGATCAAGGGACTCGGCCAGTTCAAGGAGTTCCGAGCCGCCGTGGACCTCAGCGAATCGCTGGAGAGATGGCACATCTCCGACTTTCACATTCACGACGCTCGCCCGAGTGCGGAGGCTGGTCATGCGGATCATCTGTCGGCACGCGGTGACAACGTGGCTCAGGTGGCCCAGTTCCTGCACGAGCATCACCCGAAGCAGTTCCAGCGCATTCTGGATGTGATGCGCGCGCGGGTGCCTGGCGTCGCGTCCGTCGAAGCCAAGCTCACCGTCGACGGCCGCCTCGTGCTGCGCTTTCAGGACGGCAACTTCGAGGACCCTTTCATCGCCCGGTACGTATCGGATGGCACGATCAAGATGTTCGCGTATCTGGTACTGCTTCACGATCCCAAGCCCCACCCGATGCTGGCCGTGGAGGAGCCGGAAAACCAGCTCTATCCGGCTCTGCTGCGCGAGCTGGCCGAGGAGTTCCGCGACTATGCGCGACGCGGAGGCCAAGTGTTCGTGTCGACCCACTCGCCGGACTTTCTCAATGGGGCCAAGCTGGACGAGATCTACTGGTTCGTCAAGAAGGACGGGTTCGCGACTGTCCGTCGCGCGTCGGAGAGCAAGCTGTTGCGTGACCTCTACGCCGAGGGCGATCTGCCCGGCGCTCTCTGGAAGCAGCGTCTCTTCGAAGGGGCGGACCCGGAGTGAACCGACTCGTCCTGCTCCTCGAGGAGGAGTCGATGCGGGCGCTCCTCGACGGATTGTTGCCGCGTCTGTTCCCCGACGACGGCGAGGTGGGTGGCCAACGAGGCCGCGAGGCGCTCGATCGGCTGCGCAACGTTATCGGGCGCATCGAGTCGTCGTTCCCGGCCGGCGAGGGCCGAGTAGGGGTTCGAGATCGTCAGGCGGCGGCCGCCCCCGCCGTCGCTCACGCGCTTTCACGGCAGCGTGTCCCTCGACGCGACCCGCGCCGGCCGTGACGCAGGCCGTATCGCCGACGAGGTGATCACCCATCTGGCCGGCCTCGTCGGCGCGAACGTGCGCGTGACGCTGGAGATCGAGGCCGACATTCCGGCGGGGGCGCCCGAACAGGTCGTTCGCACGGTCACCGAGAACAGCCGCACCCTGAAGTTCAGCAACGCAGGGTTCGAACGCGAGTAGCCTCACAATCGCCGCCACTGTTCGATCAGTTTCTTCAGCCCGTCCACCAGCTCGTACAGCGCTTCCGTCCGCGCTTCGTGCCGACCGACGATGCGGGCGAGCTCCGCGACGGTGCGCTCGACCCGGTGCGCCAGCGCGTCGATGGCCACCTTGGCCATATCCTGCCGTCGCTGCACCGCGCCATCGACCAGGCCTTCGAGGTGGCGCATCGAACGCTGCATGTCGGTCGCGGTGATTCCGAGCCGCTCCGCATATGCGTCCGGTCGTTCCCGCACGGCGTCCCAGAGCCACTGCTCCGGAGGGCCGTCTCCGGGCAGGAACAACACGTGCGCGGCGTGTCCCTGCCGCTCGGCGACGGTCTGCAGCCTCTCTTTCATCTCGCGCGAATCGCCGTCGAGGACCAGGATGAAATTGGACAGTCGGCCGAACTTCGCCAGCGTGCGGACGTGGCCCGGAAACTCGTCCCGCCCCGAATTGCGCCCGATGACGACATCGCCGTGCTGCAGCTCGAGCTCGACGTTCAGCACGTCGAGCACGCCGCGAATCACGCCCTCGGCGACGGCGTCCTCGCACAGGATGGAGAGCGGGTCCGTCGATGTCCCGTACAAGGCCTTCTGGAAGATGTCGCGATAGGCGGGCGCGCGCCGCACCTGCCCGGTGTCGTCGTCGCGGTCGAGGAACAGCCGCGCTTCGGGCGGCACGCTGTCGAGGATGACGGGGCTGTGCGACGCCACGATGATCTGCAGGTTCCGGCGCAGCGCGCTGCGCTGCAGCTCGAGCATCGCCTGCTGCTGCGTGTAGGGGTGCAGGCCGGTGTCGATTTCGTCGATGAGGACCAGTGCGTTGTCGAGTCCCGCGACATCCTTCGAGATTCGCAGGATGGAGCGTTCTCCCGATGACATGTGGAACTCGGAGTACCGGGTCTCTTCGCGGCCTTCCAGCTCCGCGAACAGCAGGTCGTTCTCCGGCCCGGTGATGACCGACAGGTTGCCGTAGCGCCACGGCAGGATGCGGTGGGCGAAGGTCAGTAGCTCGGGGTCGAGCGTCGCGGTTCGCACCTGTCGGCGGCCGAGCCGCAGCAGGCTGCGCACCTCGGAGGGGTTGGTGAGGTTGGCGAGGGTGCGCAGATAGATGGGCCGCTGCGGCTGGCGTTCGCCGTTGCGGCTGGTGAAGCTGCGCCTCCACGACCTGCCCCGCTTCCACGACATGGAGACATCGTCGCCGTGGTGTAGGTACTGGAAGTCGATCTGCGTCCGTTGCGGGGCATCCGACGACACGTCCTCCTGCCGGGTGGTGAAGTCGGGAAACAGGCTGCCGGGCGTCAGGTGCCGGGGACTTCCGCCGGGAGCGCGGTAGGCGCAGGCGCACGCGAAGAGCACCGTGGACTTGCCGCAGCCGTTCGGCCCCGCGAGGACGGACACCGGATACTCGAAGGGAATCCGGATGTCCCGAATGCCGCGCAGTCTGCAGATGCGGACCGCCGTCAGTGCTTCGTCGCGGTGCCCGTTGCTCGCGCGCAGAGCGTCCCAGACTTGGCGCAACTCCCTGGTCATCAACGACATGGACGATTCCCCGCTTGACCCCGACCGAAGGAACCAGCGCCGTGGAACGGCGTGGAGTCCCGGAGGGCCGGTTGCGGCGCACTTCAGACGCGTTCGACCTCGAACGACGCCAGGTTGCGGGTCTCCCGGCTGAACTCCACCGCCACCAGGTGGATGGGCCGGCCTCGGCCGCGGTGCTTGTCGGCGTAGCCCTTTCTCTTCAACTGCGCCATCGCCGCGCCCCCGGCGGCCTGCTCCACCACCTTGAACTCGAACAGGTAGACGCCGCCGTCGAGGCGCACCGTCATGTCGACGCGCCCGCGGCTGTCGCTGTCCTCGACCGTCACGTCGAGGCCCAGCGCCGCGAAGTGCGAGTAGAACACGCTGGCGTAGTAGCCCTCGTAGCGGGCGATGTCGTTGTTCGTGTGCCACTCGTAGGGGATGCTGGCGAAGAACGCCCGGAGCAGCTCCTCCACGCCGGCGAAGTCGTCGGCCTGCAGCAGCCGGCGCAGCCGGTCGCCTTGCGCCAGCCGGCGCGACGCCGCCGGCACCAGGGCGCTCAGAAGGCTTCTGTTCAGGCTCTGCCGCACCTCGCGGTTCGGGTAGCCCAGCCGGTAGAGAAGCTCTCCGTCGATGTCCTCCGCGTCGAGAATCGTCAGGTAGCCGGTCTGGAAGAGCAGCGCCTCGGGGGCGATGTCGTCCACGTCGAAGGCGGACAGCAGCTCGTCGCCGGCCCGCATGCCGTCGAGCTCGGTCGAGCCGACGCCGCGCGCGAGCAGCGTGTCCACCAGGAACGTCGGGGTGCCGGTCTCGAACCACCACGCCCCGAAGCGGCGGCGGCGGAAGAGCAGCAGCACGTCGAAGGGGTTGTAGACCTTCTGCTCGCCGAGCCAGGCGTAGCCGTTGTACCACTCGCGGATGCGCTCGCGGTCGAGGCCCGGCAGCTCCGGCGCGAAGATCGTGTCGAGGTCCGCGTCGGTGTAGCCGCAGATGGTCGAGTACTCGGGCTCGAGGGTGATGTCGACGAGGTTGTTCAGGCCCGAGAACAGGCTGACCTTCGAGAACATGCTGACGCCCGTGAGCAGGGTGAACTTGACGTGCGCGTCGGCGAACTTGATGGTCGAATACAGCCCGTGCAGGTAGTCGCGGTTCGCCCGGGCGACCTCCGGCTGCTCCAGCGCGTCGAGAATCGGCTTGTCGTACTCGTCGACCAGCACGACCACGCGCTGCCCCGTGCGTTCGCGCAACGCCGCGATGAGATGGCGGAAGCGCTCCGGTGCGGTGGGATCGTGCGAACCGACGCCTGTCGGCTGTTCGATGCCGGCCAATTGTTCGATGGCGGCCAACTGTGCCATCAGGTTCGTGTGCAGGTAGCCCGGCTCGGTGAAGTGGCCGCTGCTGAAATCGAGGCGCAGCACGGGATGGCGCACCGACCAGTCCCAGCCATCGTGCACTTCCAGCCCCTCGAACAGCGCCTTGTTGCCCTCGAACAGCTCCTTCAGCGTGTCCAGGAAGAGGCTCTTGCCGAAGCGGCGCGGTCGCGACAGGAAGTAGTGCTTGCCTTCGTCCACGAGGCGGCGGATGAACCCGGTCTTGTCGACGTAGTAGCAGTCGTCCTCGCGGATCTCGCGAAAGTTCTGGATGCCGGTCGGCAGCTTGCGCCTCGGCTGCTCCCGCGTCGCCGACATGATTGCCGTCTCCTCGCGTGGTGGCGGACGTGCGCCGGTATCGCCGCCACCCGCTCCATTCTAGCCGGCCCTTGCGTCGGTCGCGCCGGGATGCGCGGCGCACGCCGATTCGCGGCGCGGCCCATCGGGGGAGAGCGCGCGGACGACGGAGGACAACCGTTCATCCGCTGGTTCGAGGAGGGGGGCCGCTCGCGCTGCCCGGTGGGAGTCTGCGCCGTAGAACGGAGCGGGGTCGGATCGCCTGGGCATCAACCGACGATGGCAGCCTGGGCAGTACGGTCCGTCGTCCCTGCGTCGGGCGTGGGCGCGGCCGGCGAGTCCGGCCGACTCGGGAGCGCTACCCGGGTTTCAGTGCAGCCAGCACGTCGGCCAGGGCCGTCAGGCCGATCGCCTCGACGCCGCCGCCCATCGGATAGCGCTCCACGCCGGAATAAACGAGGAACGTCCGGTCCGGGCGCAGATCGTCCTGGGCGATTCGCAGTCCCCTCTCGACCTTGGGCGCGGACGCCCGCTTGATCTCGATCGCCCAGAGCCGATCGCCGGGCAGCTCGAGCACCAGATCGACCTCGACGCCCGTCGCCGTGCGGTAGAAGGCGGCCCGCGCCCGACCGGGGGCGGCCCGGATGAGCGTCTCGACCGCGAAGCCCTCCCAGCTCGCGCCGGCGACTGACCCAGCACCGCGTCCTCGTCGTCGAGCCGCAGCAGCGCGTGTACGAGGCCGCTGTCGCGCACGTAGACCTTCGGCGACTTGACGAGGCGCTTGCGCACGTTGGCGTGGAAGGGCGGCAGGCGGCGAACGAGGAACAGGTCGGCCAGCAGGTCGACATATCGGGCCACGGTCTTGCCGTCGATCAGATCGCAGGAGGCCGCCCTGGCCGTGCGCGAGCATGGTCCACAGCCGCCGCAGCGTCTCGGCCGGCACGCGCGGGCCGAGCTGCGGCACGTCCCGCTCCAGATAGGTCCGAATGAACTGCTCCCGCCATTCGGCGCTCTGCTCGTCGTCGGCGGCGAGGAAGCTCGGCGGAAACCCGCCTCGGACCCACAGCCGCGAAGTGCGATCAGGGCGACGGCGGGGAATTGGCGCAGGCGGGCGGCGACGGTCGTCGCAGGGCTCTGGCAATCACCTTGCAATTCCGGAGATATCGTCCGTAATTGCAAGGTCATGTGGGCCGGGCTGCATCTACGCCGGTCCGACCGGCGTCACGCACGCGCCCGCACCGTGCAGTGGACCCAGCTCGGGTCGACCCGAAGGGCAGTCGGAGGTCGCCAATGCCGCATCAAGCGGGTGACGGGAGCTTCGCGCGTTCGGCGGGACGACCGCCCTTGCGGCCATTGCGGCGGGCGGCCTCGGCCTTGGCCGCGGTTGTCTTCTTCCCCATCAGTGCGCCCGGTCCGACGAAGCGGAGACGCTCGCGGCGCGTCCGGGCCTGGGCGTCATGGCGCAGGACGAGCAGGTCGGCTTGGGGCTTCACGTCCTGGCCGAGCGCGGTCAGCGCGTCCAGGTGGGCGGCGAGAGCGGACCTGATGCCGCGTTTCGCGGCCGCCGCGGTGTCCGCAGCGGCATAGACGCCGGGCAGTCCCGCCACCCAGGCGCTGAACGTGCCATTGCTCTCGCGCTCCACGACAACCGGATAGTGCTCGATCACAGCCCCGCCTCCTTCATGATGCGGTGCGCCAGTCCGGTCCCCACTTCCTTGCTGGTGTGCACGGAGACGGTGATCACCCTCTTCGTCTCGGGATGCACGAGCTGACGGTGACTGCCCTTCGCGGTTCGTCGTTCGACGAATCCGGCCGCACGCAGCCGGCGAATCAACTCGCCCCAGGTCACGGAGCATTGTAACCCAACGTTCGGTTGCGGGGGCGAAAGGCCACGGGAGGTCGTGCCATCAGGGCGTCGCGAACGCCACGAGCTCCTGGCTGGCCCCCGAGCCCGTCGCGATCAGCACGAACTGGCGGCCCGATTCCGTGCGGTAGGTCATCGGGGTGGCGGTCGAGCGCTCGGCGAGCGGGGCCGACCAGACCTCGCGGCCCGTGGCCTTGTCGAAGGCGTAGAGCGCGTCCTCCCCGCCGCCGGCGAAGACGAGGCCGCCGCGGGTGACGATGGCGCCCGGCGCGCCGGGAGTGCCCAGCCGGTCGGGGAGGTCGAGGTCGCGCAGGGCGGGGTGGGCCCGCAGGCGGTCGCTGCCCCGGCCGAAGGGGACCCGCCAGGCGACGTCGCCCGCGTTCAGGTCGACGGCGACGAGCCAGGCGTAGGGCGGCTTGTTCAAGGGGATGCCACCCTCGAAGGTCGCGCGGCCGCCGAGGTCGGCGTCGTAGCCGACGTAGTCGGGGTCGGTGGCGTCGGCGAAGGGGTTGTTCGTCGTCTCCGGGTCGAACTTCACCAGCCGCTGCACGCCGGCCACGTTCGACGACTTGACGTAGAGCATCCCCGTCTCGGGGTCGAAGGCCCCGCCGCCCCAGTTGGCGACGCCGCCCCCGCTCGGCCGCACGAGCGAGCCCTCGAGGCTGGGCGGCGTGTAGAGGGGGCCGGTGCGGAAGGCGTCCATCGCGGCCCGGGCCGCCGCCTCGAGCTCCGGGGTGAGGTCGAAGGCGTCGTCGGGCGTCATGCCGAGGGTGGGGAGCAGGGCCGGCGGACGGGTCGGGAACGGCTGGGTCGGCGATGTGCGCTCGCCCGGCACGTCGCTCTGCGGCACGTCGCGTTCCTCGATGGGCCAGACCGGCTCGCCGGTGACGCGGTCGAAGACGAAGACCAGCCCCTGCTTGGTGAGCTGGGTGACGGCCTCGACGCGCCGGCCGTCCACGTTGATCGGCGTCAGCATCGGCTGCGTGGGCAGGTCGTAGTCCCACACGCCGTGGTGGACGATCTGGAAGTGCCACGCCCGCTCGCCGTCGTTCGCGTCGAGCGCCACGAGGCTCTCCGCGAACAGGTTGTCGCCGAGGCGCTGGCCGCCGTAGTAGACGTTGGTGGGGTTGCCGACGGGGAGGAACACCAGCTCGCGCGCCTCGTCGACGGTCACCCCGGCCCAGACGTTGGTGGCGCCCATGTGGCGCCACGCCTCGTTCTCCCACGTCCGGCTGCCGAACTCGCCCTCCTGGGGGATGGTGTGGAAGCTCCAGACGAGGGCGCCGGTGCGGGCGTCGTAGGCGCGGACGTCGCCGGGCGGGGCCCGCCGGTAGATGACGCGGTCGCCGACGGCGCTGCCGACGATGACGAGGTCCTTGTACATGACCGGCGCCGCGTTGAACTCGAAGTGGCTGCGGTCGATGGGCCAGATGAGGTCCCGGCTCAGATCGACGACGCCGTCGTCGCCGAACGACGGCACCACCTCGCCGGTCGCGGCGTCGAGGCAGAAGAGGCGGTGCCGGCTCGCGAGGAAGATGCGCAGGTCGTCGCCGTCGCGCCACATCGTGACGCCCCGGTGGCGGAAGCCGCCGCCCAGCGCGGGCATGCCGTCGGCGTAGGCGCGCGGGTCGAAGACCCAGCGCTCGGCCCCGGTCTCGGCGTCGAGGGCGGCGACGCGGTTGTAGTTGGAGCTGACGTACACCGTCCCGTCGAGCATGATCGGGGTGCTCGTGAACGCGCCGGGGATGGTGCCGAACTCCTGCCGCGGCCGGTCCGCGGGGCGCCACGTCCACGCCGCCTCGAGCCGGGCGACGGTGTCCGGGGTCAGGGTGTCGGCGGCCGAGTAGCGGGTGTTCGCGGCGTCGCCGCCCACGTAGGGCCACTCCACCGCCGCGCCGGCGGCGCCGGGCGACTGCACCTGGGCCGGTGCCTCCCGCGCGGCCGCGGGTAGCAGCAGGAGCACTGCGCCGAGCCGGTACGCGAGTCGGGGTGTGCGATGGCGGGGTACGGTCATCGGTCCTCCTCGTCCGGAGCCTGCGCCGCCATGAACGGGAAGGCTCCCGGCAGGATGGGTGAGCGGGCAGGCGGTCGTCCCCGGCCTGATGCGCCGCACCGGAAGCTGCAGTGGACCGACCGGCCTCGAGTGCCGCACGACGACTCCGTGTCGGTCCGTCCTCCGCCCGAGGGCGGATGCCCTGGAGCGAGGATCACCCGCCCGTCCGTTGCCGGTCAGCGCCCCTCGTAGATGAGGCCGACTATCTGCTCCACCCGGCCCGTCGGCGCCTGGAAGTCGCTGTACTCCTCGGGCACCGAGTACGCGGCCACCGTCTCCTCGACGCTCTGCCCCGCTGCCGCACCCGCCTGGGCGCGGGTCAGGAGGTCGTCGTAGAAGGCGGCGTAGTCGACGAGGTCGTCCCAGGTCAGGGGGTCGTCGTTGTGACCCGGGATGATGACGTCGACGTCCTCGATGGCGTCGACCGCGTTCTTCAGGGTCTGGCCGAACTCGGTGGCGCTGCCGTTGGTGTTGTCGGCGTCGATGAACGGGAGCCCCTTGCGCGCCATCATGTCGCCGGTGTGCATGGCCCGGGCCTCGCGGAACACGACCCACGTGTCGCCGTCGGTGTGGCCCCGGCCGAAGTAGTAGAGGTCGATCTGGTCGGCCCCGCTGTAGAGCGAGGTCCGGGTCGCGAAGGTGATCCTCGGCAGGAACCGCGCGTTGTCGCCGGTGAACGCCTCGCAGTTCTTGATCGACCCGCCCTGGAAACCTGCGCCGTCGTCGCAGTCCGTGCTCGCCATGTGCCCCGCGGTGTTCTCGTGCACCACGAAGTCGACGGTGTCGGGGAACTCGGTGTTGGCCCCGCTGTGGTCCCAGTGCGTATGGGTGTTGATGATCGTCGTCACCGGGTTGTCGGTGATGCGCGCCACCTCGGCCAGGATGTCCTCGCCGTAGCCGCGGATCTTCGTGTCGACCAGGGTCACCCCCGACGCGGTCACGAACACCGCGGTGTTCCCGCCGGTGCGCATGCCCTGCTCGGCCGGATCGGACGTCAGCACGTAGAGGTTGTCGGCGATCTCCAGGGTGCGGATGCCGAAGCGGTCCTGCCGCGCCTCGTTGGCGGCGACGGCGGTCAGGACGGCAACCGCCGTCAGCGTGGTCAGGCAAATCGTGCGTCTCATCTGTCGATCTCCTCCGGAACGGCCGCGCCTCCGGTTCGACTCGACGCCGCCGGCGCCCCCGGGCCGTCGTTCGGTTCCGACCGGGGCCTCCTGAGCAGGAGCCGTCCTGCCGAGATTCTATTGTGAATCGGAGATCGCGGGGAGATGCGGGTCCATGCGCAGACATGCTCCGGCCGTGGATGGTAGGATGGCTGCCGGGTTGAGCTTCATGCACCACGGGCGACCTGGATTGCGGCGAGTCCGCCGCTACGCGGCGTGCGCGGCGGTGGCCGCGGGTCTGGCCCTGCTCGGCCCCGTCCCCGCCGGGAACGTCAGCGGCGTCGAGGCAGACGCGGCGTTCGAGCCGATCGTGGCGCAGCTCGCCGAGCTGCCGCGCATGCGGTCGCTGCTCGTCTCGGTGGACGGCACGCTCCGGGTCGAGGAGTACTTCAACGGCGCGCGGGCGAACCGGGCCGCCAACATGAAGTCGGCCTCGAAGAGCATCATCTCGCTGCTCGTCGGCATCGCCGTCGACCGCGGACACCTCGCCGTCGACGACACCGTCGACCGCTTCTTCCCCGACCTCGTCGACGACCCCGCGAAGCGCGGCATCACCGTCGAGGACCTGCTGACCATGCGGTCGGGCCTCGAGACCACCAGCAACCGGAACTACGGGCGCTGGGTGGCGAGCCGCCACTGGGTCCGCCACGTCCTGACCCGGCCCCTCGTGGCCGAGCCGGGCACCCGGATGATTTACAGCACCGGCAACACCCATCTGCTGTCGGCGATCGTCGCGAAGGCGTCCGGCATGAGCACGTGGCGTTTCGCCCAGCGTCGCCTGGGCGAGCCGATGGGCATCTCGGTCCCGCGGTGGACCACCGATCCGCAGGGCGTGTACTTCGGCGGCAACGAGATGTCGATGCTGCCGCGGGACATGCTCGCGATCGGCGAGATGTACCTCGAGTGCGGGCGCGTCGGCGTGAAGCAGATCGTCTCCGAGGACTGGGTGCACACGTCGATCGTCGCCCACGCGACGAGGGCCCGGAGCCCGGACCGCGCCTACGGCTACGGCTGGTGGGTGCGGGAGCTGGCCGGCCACGACGCCTTCTATGCCTGGGGCTACGGCGGGCAGTTCATCTACGTGGTGCCCGATCTGCGGCTGGTCACGGTGATGACGTCGTCGCCCACCCCGGGGAGGACGCTGCGCGCGCACCGGCGGTCGCTGTACAGCCTGATGGAGGACGAGATCGTGCCGGCCGTGGCCGCCCTTCGCCGGTCCGCGCGAGTTGCCGGGGCGGGTTAGGACGGTGACGGAAATCACCTTGCCACGTGCCGCCCACAGGAACCGCAGGCAAGCGGGACGGTCCTGAACGTAGTTGGCAAGGTCATATCGATCACTGTCCTTGGCCACCGCCGCTTCGGCTCGGCGCCCGAGCGACCCTCCGGGGTTCGGCGCCGTTCGACCGCGCAGACCCTGGCCGAGGGCGGCCGGCGCCCGGAGGGCCGGGCCGTAGGCTTGGCCGCCGGCGGTCAGGCTCGAACGGGTTGCGAGCCGCGGTCGGGCGTGCCGGCGCGATGCACGCCTCGTCGGCGGCTCGACAGCGCGATCCGTGCCCGGCAGCTCGGGTCGCTTGAGCGCGGGCGAGACAATGCCTCGCGCAAGGAGTGTTGCAGACATGACCCTACGCAACCCCCGTTGGCCGGAATCGAAGAGAGAGCTGCACGGCGCCGCACGCCGGGGCATCGTGGTCGCGGTCGCCGCCGCCCTGCTGGCCGCGCCGGCGGCTTGGGGGCAGACCGGCGCCGGCGCGCAGGACGGCGAGTGGCGCCACTACGGCGGCGACGAGGCGAACACCCGCTACTCGCCGCTCGACCAGATCGACGGGGACAACTTCGAGGAGCTCGAGCTGGTGTGGCGGCTCAAGACCGACAACTTCGGCCCCGAGCCCGAGTACAACTTCCAGTCCACGCCGCTGATGGTCGACGGAATGATCTATACGACCGCGGGCACCCGCCGCGCGGTGGTGGCGGCCGACGCGGCCACCGGCGAGTACCTGTGGATGCACCGCCTCGACGAGGGCGAGCGGGCCGAGGTGGCGCCGCGCCGCCGGTCGGGGCGCGGGCTCGCGTACCGGGACGACGGCGGCGACGGGCAGATCATCTACGTCACCCCCGGCTACCGCATGATCGCGCTGAACGCGAAGACGGGGCAGCGCATCGCGGGCTTCGGCGAGGACGGCATCGTCGACCTGATGCAGAACATGGACCAGGAGATCGACCCCCTGGGCGGCTCCATCGGCCTCCACGCGACGCCGCTGGTGGCCGGCGACACCATCGTCATCGGGGCCGCCCACGTGCCCGGCAGCGCCCCCGTGTCCATGGTCAACACGAAGGGCTACGTCCGCGGGTTCGACGCCGACACCGGCGAGCGGAAGTGGATCTTCCACACCCTGCCCGGCGCCGACGAGTTCGGGAACGACACCTGGCTGAACGACTCGTGGCGCTACACCGGCAACACCGGGGTGTGGGGGCAGACCAGCGTCGACCTCGAGCTGGGCATCGTGTACCTGGCGACCGAGATGCCCACCAACGACTACTACGGGGGGCACCGCCACGGCGACAACCTGTTCTCGGACAGCATCGTCGCGGTCGACCTGGAGACCGGCGACCGGCTGTGGCACTTCCAGGCCATCCACCACGACGTGTGGGACTGGGACTTCCCGTGCGCGCCGATCCTCGCCGACGTGGTCATCGACGGGGTCGAGCGGAAGATCGTGGCCCAGCCGAGCAAGCAGGCGTGGCTCTACGTCCTCGACCGGGAGACCGGCGAGCCCATCTGGCCGATCGAGGAGCGGCCGATGGAGCAGTCCGACGTGCCGGGCGAGCTGCTCGCCGCGACCCAGCCGTTCCCCACCCGCCCCGCCCCCTACGACCGGCAGGGCGTGGGCGTCGAGGACCTCATCGACTTCACCCCCGAGCTGCACGCCGAGGCGCTGGCGCGGGTGGCCAACTTCCGGATGGGCCCGATCTTCACGCCCCCGGTGGTCGCCGACCCGGACGGGCCGTACGGGACCCTCATGCTGCCGTCGGCCGGCGGCGGCACCAACTGGCCGGGCGGGTCCCTCGACCCCGAGACCGACATCTTCTACGGGTACTCGTTCACCAACGTGACCTCGCTCGGGCTGGTGAACGACCCCGAGCGGTCGGACATGGACTTCATCCGCGGCAACCCCGCGGGGGTGGCGCCGCGCGACCGGGCTCTGACCATCCGCGGCCTGCCCCTCGTCAAGCCGCCGTGGGGGCGCATCACCGCCATCGACCTCAAGACCGGCGACCACCTCTGGCAGATTCCGCACGGCGAGACCCCCGACAACGTCCGCAACCACCCCGACCTGCAGGGGGTCGAGATTCCCCGCACCGGCCGCGTCGGCCGGGTCGGCACCCTCATCACGAAGACGCTGGTCATCGCGGGCGAGCCGGGGACGTTCACCACCCCGTTCGGCGAGGTCGGGGCGATGCTGCGGGCCTACGACAAGATGACCGGCGAGGAGGTCGGCGAGGTCTTGATGCCGGCCGGGGTGTCGGGGTCGCCGATGACCTACATGTACGACGGGGCGCAGTACATCGTCGTGGCGGTCAGCGGCGGCGGCCAGGCCGGCGAGCTGCTGGCGTACCGGCTGCTGGACTGACCGACGCGGGGGCGCTTCGACGGGGAGCCCGTGGCGAGGCCGGAGGCCTTGCCGCGGGCTTCTGCGTTTCCGACAGCCCGTGACGAGAGTCCGACGCGGGTCTCGCCCGCCACGGCGGATCGATGGCGTCAATGGACGGCCCGGCCGCGGCTCGTGCGGCTGGCTGCGCGCGACTCGCCCGCCACGGCGGATGGCGTCAATGGACGGCCCGGCCGCGGTTCGTGGCTGGTCAACGGGCGAGCGCGACCACCGAGCCGGGTCGGCCCGGCGGCTACGCGATCGAGGTGCCGCCGTCCACCGGGATCACCGCGCCGGTGGTGTAGGCGCCGGCCCGCGACGCCAGGTAGATGGCGACGCCGGCCATGTCCTCGGGGCGGCCGATGCGGCGCAGGGGGCGCGGCGCACGATCTCGTCCCCGAACGTCTCCAGTGACGCCTCGGTCATCCGGCTGGGGAAGAACCCCGGGGCCACGGCGTTGACGGTGACGTGGCGGGGGGCCAGCTCGAGGGCGAGCGATCGTGTGAGGTGGTGGACCGCGGCCTTGCTCGCCGAGTACGGGAACGTGCCGTTCTCGAGAATGGTCGGCGCCCTGAGCCCGTCCATCGAGCCGATGTTGATGACCCGGGCGGGGTCTTCCGGCGTGGCCGCGGCCGCGAGCAGCGGGGTGAGGTCGCGGGTCAGGAAGAACAGGGCCGTCACGTTCAGCTCGATCACCTTCCGGAACCCCGACTCGGGAAACGCCTCGTAGGGCGCGCCCCACGCGGCGCCGGCGTTGTTCACCAGGATGTCGAGCCGGGAGGTCCGCTCGGCGAGGGCCTGCACCAGCCGGCCGCGGTCCGCGTCGTCGGCGACGTTCGCGGGCAGGGCGTGGCAGGGCCCCGCCGCCGACAGCTCGGCCGCGGTCCGTTCGCAGGCGTCTGCCTTCCGCGACGAGATCCAAACCGTCGCGCCCGCCTGCAGGAAGCCCTCGGCGATCATCCGGCCGATGCCGCGCGAGCCGCCGGTGACCAGCGCCGTCTTGCCGCCGAGATCGAACAGCGTGGCCGTGTCGATGGCGTCGCTCACTGCTCCGCCAGGGGCAGGAACAGCGAGATCCGGTCCTCGGTGCCCACCGCCCGCGAGATGTGCCCCTGGCCGGTGGTGTCCTCGGCCAGGAGGATGTGCCCGGGGTGCAGCCGTACCACGGTCCCGTCGCCCATCACCACCTCGCTCTCGCCGCTCAGGGTGATGACGAACTGCCGGCGCGGTGCGGTGTGCCAGTCGATGAAGTAGTCGGGCGAGGTCCGCCTGAACTGGACGCTCGTGACGTCGACGGGCTCGGACAGCTCGGTCGCGCCGCGCTGCGTGCCCAGCGGCACGTCGTACTCCTCGGCGTGGGTCTTGCCGTCCTCTCCGGTGTAGATGCGGGTCACCTTGATCGGCGTCCGCTCCTGGGCCGCGGCGTGGCTCTCGCCGGTCCAGTGCATGGCCACGAGGGCCAGGGTCGGCACCCAGCCGAGGGCCGCGGTCACGAGGGCGATTCTGCGGAATGATGGCATGGCTTCTGCTCGCTGCGGCGGCGTCGCCGCGGTTCGGACTTGGGAACGAGCACTCTGTATACCACGTCCCCGGGCGCGGCCGTCTGACTCTCTCGACAGGCACCCCGGCTCCGGCCGCCGGGTTTTTCCGTCCCGGGTGTGGTAGCTTCCGCCAATGCCTGCCACCCCCATCCTCGAACGCCTCGGGCTGCACCGCCCGGAGCTGCGCGCCTGGGCGATGTACGACTGGGCCAACTCCGCGTTCATGGTCACCATCGTGACCGCGGTCTTTCCCATCTACTTCTCGTCGGTCGCGGCCGCCGACCTGGAGCCGGCGACGGCCAGCTTCCGGTTCGCGGTCACGACGACGGTGGCGCTCACGTTCGTCGCGGTGCTCGCGCCGGTGCTGGGCGCGCTGGCCGACTTCGCGGGCATCAAGAAGAAGATGCTGGGGGCCTGTGTGGGGCTCGGGGTGGTCGCCACGGCCTGCATGTATTTCATCCAGCAGGGGGACTGGGTGCTGGCCGCGCTGCTGTTCGCGTTCGCCAACATCGGGGTCACCTCGAGCCTGGTGTTCGCCGACTCGCTGCTGCCGCACATCGCCAGCCCCACCGAGCTCGACCGCGTGTCGACGGCCGGCTACGCCCTCGGCTACCTGGGCGGCGGGCTCCTCCTGGTCGTCAACCTCGCCTGGATCCAGGCCCCCGAGGCGTTCGGGCTCAGCGGGGCGGCCCTCGCGAGCCGGCTGTCGTTCGTGAGCGTGGCGATCTGGTGGCTGGGGTTCTCCATCCCCCTGTTCCGGAAGGTGCCCGAGCCGGTCCGCACCCTCGAGGCGGACGAGCAGGCGGGGGAGAGCCCCATCCGGGCGTCGTTGGTGCGGCTCGGCGAGACGCTGCGCGAGCTGCGCGGGTACCGGCAGGCGTTCCTGATGCTGCTGGCGTTCCTCGTCTACAACGACGGCATCGGCACCATCATCCGCATGGCGACCACCTTCGGGACCGAGATCGGCCTCGAGCAGGGTGACCTCATCACCGCGGTCGTCCTCGTGCAGTTCGTGGGGGTGCCGTTCGCCTTCGTGTTCGGCCAGCTCGCGGCGCGCATCGGGGCCAAGCACGCCATCTTCCTGTCGCTCGTGGTGTACACGATCATCAGCGTGCTCGCCTGGGGCATGACCACGGCGACGGAGTTCTACGCCCTCGCCCTGCTGGTGGGGATGGTGCAGGGGGGGAGCCAAGCCCTGAGTCGGTCGCTCTTCGCGAGCATGGTGCCCCGCCACAAGTCGGCGGAGTTCTTCGGCTTCTTCGGGGTGTTCGAGAAGTTCGCGGGCATCGTGGGCCCCGGCGTGTTCGCCCTCATGATCGCCCTGACCGGCTCCAGCCGGGGCGCGATCCTCTCGCTCATCACGTTCTTCGTGGTCGGCGGCCTCCTCCTGTCGCGGGTCGACGTCGAGGAGGGGCAGGCGGCGGCGCGCCGGGCAGAGGCGGATCTCCGGGCGGCCGGCTAGCGGGCGGCAGTCACGCGGTTCCGGCGGGGTCCGGCTTCACGCCTTCCTCGTCGAACACCTCCCGGGCCAGCCGGAACGCCTCGACCCCGGCCGGGATGCCGCAGTACACCGCGACCTGGAGCAGGGTGTCGCGGATCTCCTCCACCGTGCACCCGTTGCGCAGGGCGCCCCGGACGTGGGTGCGGAACTCGCCGCTCCGGTTGAGGGCGGCGATCATCCCGAGGTTGATCAGGCTGCGCTGGCGGTCGTCGAGCGTCGACCGGGTCCAGACCCGGCCCCAGCAGTACTCCGTCACGAGCTGCTGGAACTCGGCGTTGAACGCGTCGAGCCCGTCGAGGGCGCGGTCGACGTACTCGTTGCCGAGCACCCGCCGCCGGGCCTTCAGTCCGTCTTCGTCCAGTGGTGTGGTCATCGGAGGAGCCTCGTGTGGGGACCGCGAAACGGGCGCGAGTGTACCATTCGGGTCCACCCCCCAACGGGCGGCCCGAACCGAGGACACCGGATGGACTTCACGTTGACGGAAGAGCAGCAGGCCCTGCAGGCGGCGGCGCGCGACTTCGCCCGCGGCGAGATGACCGCGGTCGCCGAGGAGACCGAGCGCGACGCGGCCCCGCTGTCGCGGAGCTGGGTGAAGCGCTACGCCGAGATGGGGTTCCTCGGCGTGAACATCCCGTCCGAGCACGGCGGCCTGGGCCTGGGCAACGTCGAGGCGTTCCTCGTCCTCGAGGAGTTCGCCAAGGTCTCGTCGGCGGTGGCGTTCCCCATCTTCGAGTCGGTGGCCGGGCCCGTGCGGGCCGTCGAGCACTTCGGCGGCGACGCCCTGAAGCGCCGGGTGGTTCCCGCCGTGTGCCGCGGCGAGCTGATCGTGGCGGTGGCGATGTCCGAGCCCGACGCGGGGACCGCCCTCACCGACCTGCGCACGCGGGCCGAGGTGCGGGGGGACCGCGTCGTCGTCAACGGCGCCAAGCGCTGGTGCTCGGGCGGCGGGCACTCGGACGCCTACCTCGTCTACTGCCGCCTGTCGGACGCGCCGGGGGCCAGGGGCATCGGGGCGGTCTACGTGGAGAAGGGGACGCCGGGGCTGACCTTCGGCGAGCAGGAGCGGCTGATGGGGTTCCGGGGCATTCCCGAGTCGGACCTCTACTTCGACGACGTGTCGGTGCCGCTCGAGCAGCTCGTGGTGCCGGCCGGCGGCTTCCCGAAGCTGATGCGGGCGTTCGATCTCGAGCGCTGCGGGAACGCGACGATGGCCCTCGGGCAGGCGTCCGGCGCGCTGGAGGACGCGCTCGCGTGGGTGCAGGAGCGGCGGCAGTTCGGCAAGCCCATCGTCGAGTTCCAGGCGGTGCAGCTGAAGCTGGCGGAGATGGCGATGCGGGTCGAGGCGGCGCGGCTGCTGATTCACCGCGCGGCCCGGAACGCCGACGGCGGGCTGCCGTCGATACTCGACTCCAGCATCGCCAAGTGCTTCGCCAACGAGGCGGCGCGGGAGGTGACGGGGGCCGCGGTGCAGCTGATGGGGGGCTACGGCTACTCCCGCGAGTACCCGATGGAGCGGCGCATGCGCGACGCGTGGGGATGGGGCATCGCCGGCGGCACCATCGACATCCAGAAGGTCAACATCGCGTCGGCGCTGGTCGGCCGGCGTTTCGACCAGCGGCGCTGACCGGCGCGCGGCGGGCGCCGGGACCGATCTGCGCGCTTCGGCCGGCTCGCGCGAGACGATGCCGTGACAGGCGTCATTCTGTCGTCGGGCGGAGCCTCCGGCCGGCGGTCGGGCCGAGTTGACGCTCCGTACCCCGTTTGACACACTCTCGGTGCCTCGAACGCCCGGTTGCGGCGTCGAGAGGAGGGCGCAAGCCGCATGGGGTATCGGGAGCTGTTCGACCTGCAGGGACGGGTCGCGGTGGTGACGGGATCGTCCAGGGGAATCGGTCGGTCCATCGCCGAGACGCTGGCGGAGGCGGGGGCCCGCGTGGTCGTCTCCAGCCGCCGCCTCGAGAGCTGCCGGCCGGTCGCCGACGCCATCAACGCCGCCGGCGGCGAGGCGGCCGCCATCCCGTGCCACATGTCCCGCCTCGAGCAGGTGCGGGGGCTGGCCGAGGCCGCCCTCGAGCGCTGGGGGCGCATCGACGTCCTGGTCTGCAACGCCGCCGTCAACCCCCACTTCGGGCCGATGGCCGACGTGAGCGAGGCGGCCTACGACAAGATCCTGGCCACCAACGTCAAGCACAACCTGTGGCTGTGCAACCTCGTGCTGCCGCAGATGGCCGAGCGCGGCGACGGGTCGGTGATCATCGTGTCGAGCATCGGCGGCCTCAAGGGGCACGACACCCTCGGCATCTACGCCATCTCCAAGGCGGCCGACCACCAGCTCGCCCGCAACCTCGCGGTCGAGTGGGGGCGCCGCAACGTCCGCGTCAACTGCATCGCCCCGGGGCTGGTCCGCACCGATTTCGCCCGCAAGCTGTGGGAAGATCCGGATCGCCTGCGGGAGGCGGTCTCCACCTATCCCCTCGGCCGCATCGGCGAGCCGGAGGACGTGGCCGGCGCCGCGCTCCTGCTGGCCTCGCCGGCCGGCCGCTTCATCACCGGCCAGGTCCTGGTCGTCGACGGCGGCGCGACGATCTCGTCCACCCGCTATTCCTGAGCGACCGTCGGCGCCCGGGAGCCGCCGCCCTGCGCGGAGCCAATCGCATGAGCTACCAGACGTTCCTGACCCTGCACCTGATCGCCGTCCTCCTGATGACCGGCGTGACGTTCGCCGCGTTCGCGGCGCCCCATCCCGACAACCGCCACCGCATGCTCATGGCGTCCGGCTCGCTGAGCCTGCTGGTCTTCCTGAGCGGCTTCGGGGTCATGGGGGTCATGGGGCTCGGATTCCCCGGCTGGGCCCTCGTCAAGGTCGTCTGCTGGCTCGTCCTGTCCGGCCTCGCCGGCATGGCGTTCCGGATGCCGGATCGGATCCCGATGCTGCGGGCGGCGGGGGTCGCCGCCGTCATCGTCGCCGTGGCCATGGTCGTCTACCGGCCGTTCTGACGCGGGGCTGCCGGTCTTCGGGCCGGCAGCGGCTCCGCCCGGTACAGGGCGGCGGTGTTGCGGGCCGCCGACCACAGCAGGACCGCCGTCATCGCGCCGATCGCGGCCACCCCGCCGACGTCGAAGAGGCGGTAGGTCTGCCCCATCAGCGTCACCGTCGGCTTGGCGAGCAGGGCCAGGGTGCCGGCGGCGAGGAGGATGCGCAGCTCGGTCGGTCCGAAGCGCCACGTCGACAGCCGGAACACGCCGCAGGCGTGGGTGGCGAGATAGGCCTCGGCCGAGACCAGCAGCCAGGCCACGAGCAGCCCCAGCGCGACGAGGGGGCTCATGTAGCCCGACAGGCCGAGGCCCCCGACGAGTGCGCACGCCCCGATCAGGTCGACGACGTGGTCGACGTAGTAGCCGTAGCGCGGCCGCTGCTGGTTCCGCACCCGGGCGAGGGTGCCGTCGAGGCTGTCGCCGAACCAGTTGACGGCGAGGCCGACGACGACGAGCAGCAGCCCGGCCGGGTTCAGGCTCGCCATCCAGTAGGCCAGCCCCGAGCCCAGCATCGCGGCGAGGGCGAGGGCGGTCAGCTGATCGGACGTGACCCAGCCCGGCAGCCGCGTCGCGAGCCGGAGGAGGACGCGCCGCTCGCAGGCGGCGAGGAGGCTGGCGTTCTCGCGGACGTGGGTTCGAACGGCGGTATCGGACATCGTCACACTCCCTTCGACGGGGAATGCGACATCCGCCCGCGGGCGGGCTCACGGCGGCGGGGGATCGAAGCCGGTGATGGTGCGGAAGGGGGGACTTGAACCCCCATGGGACTAGGTCCCACAGGCTCCTGAGGCCTGCGCGTCTGCCAATTCCGCCACTTCCGCAGTTGGGGGGAACCGCCTCGCAGAGAACCCAGTATACCGAAGACACCCACGCGGGCGCCAGCCGCGGCGCCCCCGCCGCCATCGTCACGTATACTCGTGTCGATCGCCGGCCGGTGCCCGCCGGCGACGGAGCATGCTCGGAAGGTGCGTCGCCGGTTCGCGCCGCGGGTCGTCGCGCGGCGGGGCATCAAGGAGGTCAGTCGTGGGGGTCAGTCGCGGTGTACGGTTCATCGTGGTCTTTCTGTCGCTGGCGATCGTCGTCTCGATGGCCGGCATCGCCGTCCTCTACCTCATGGTGTCGGGGGCCCCGTCGGTGGCCTCCGACTCGGTGCTCGTGCTGCCGGTGCGGGGCGGACTCGCCGAGCACCGCCAGAACGCGCTGCTGACGTCGTTCGGGCCCGGAGGGCCGACGGTGCGGTCGGTCACCGACAGCCTGCGCAAGGCGAAGGTGGACGATCGCATCAGCGGGGTGATCCTGAAGCCGCAGATCGGACCTCGGCCCCTGTGGGGGAAGCTGCAGGAGATCCGGGACGCGGTCGCCGACTACCGGGAGTCCGGCAAGCCGATCGCGGCGTTCCTCGAGTACGGGGGGCGGAGGACTACTACTTGGCGTCGGCGGCGGACAGGGTCTACCTGATGCCGGGGAGCCCGCTGGAGGTCGTGGGCCGCGCGCAGTACGAGGTGTTCTTCCGCAACGCCCTCGACAAGGTGGGCGCGTACCCCGACGTGCTCGCGGCCGGCGACTACAAGACCGCCGCCAACCAGTACACCGAGACCACGATGACCCCGGCGCATCGCGAGATGGCCGAGTCGCTCAACCGGGACCTCTACGAGCAGATGGTCGAGGGCATCGCGGAGTCGCGGGGGCTCACGGGCGACGAGGTGCGCAGGCTCGTTGACGAGGGGCCGTTCCTGCCGGAGGATGCGCTCGCCGCGGGGCTCGTCGACGGGCTCGCCTACGCCGACGAGGTCGGGCACCGGGAGCCCTTCGACGCGGACGACGGGCGGGAGATTCCGGACAGCGACTACCGGCAGGTCGGCCTGCGGTCGGTGGGGCTGAACCAGGGAGAGCGCATCGCCCTCATCTACGCGGTCGGGGCCATCAACTCGGGGTCCAGCACCTTCGACGTCCTGAACGGGGACGTGCTCGGTTCCGACACCCTGACGAGCGCCATTCGCAACGCCCGGGAGGACGACTCGGTGCGCGCCATCGTGCTGCGCATCGACAGCCCGGGGGGCTCGGCCATCGCCTCGGACGTCATCTGGCGCGAGGTGGGCCTCGCCCGCGAGAGCGGCAAGCCGATCGTGGCCTCGATGTCCGACCTGGGGGCCTCCGGGGGCTACTACATCGCGATGGGCGCCGACGCCATCGTCGCGCAGCCGGCCACGCTGACCGGCTCCATCGGCGTCGTGTTCGGCAAGTTCACGACGGGGGGCACCTACGAGAAGCTCGGGGTCGGGATCGAGCCGGTGAGCGAGGGCCGGTTCGCCGAGATCTACTCGCCGGTGACCCGGTTCTCGGACGCCGAGCGGGCCAAGGTGCAGGAGCACGTGGACGCCATCTACGAGCAGTTCGTCAGCAAGGCGGCCGAGGGGCGGGGGACGACGCGGGACCGCCTCCACGAGGTAGCCCAGGGCCGCGTGTGGACGGGACGGCAGGCGCTCGAGCACGGCCTGATCGACGAGGTCGGCGGGCTCGGCCGGGCCATCGCGCTGGCCAAGGAGAAGGCCGGCATCGACCCCGACGACGAGGTCGAGCTGGTCGTCTACCCGCGCCCGAAGGGCTTCTTCGAGCTGCTCGACGAGGGTTTCCCGATGGCGCGGATCGCCGCGGCGTGGGCCGGGCTGGCTCCCGAGGCCGCGCTGGTGGGCCGGGCGGCGGCGCCGGCGCGGCTGTTCCGCCCCGGCGAGCCGCTGGCCATCATGCCCGGCGCGTTCGTGAACTGAGCGTCGTCAGGCGCCTACGCGGTCGCCAGGGTGAAGGCCCCCATGTCGATGCTGATCGGGATGCGGGCCTTGGCGTTCTCCATGTACGCCCCGTAGAACTGGTTCTGCCGCTCCAGGACCATCTCGCTGCGCAACCGTTCGCGGTTGGTCTGCAGGTCGGCCGGATCGGCGTCCTCGCGTTCGTGGACGTGGATGACGACGGCGGAGTTGCCGGTCAGGACCGGAGCGCTGGTCTCGCCCGGAGTCAGCGAGAAGGCCACCGCCTCGACCTGGGCGTTGACGCCGACCCCCGGGACCGCGGCGCCGCGGGCGATCAGGCCGCTCTCGTTCACGTCGAGCTCCTCGGCTTCCGCCGCGGCGCCGAAGTCGTCGGCTTCCTGGAGGGTGGCGGCCACCGCGTCGGCCCGCTCCTGGGCCAGCACGAACGCCTTCCGGCGGATCACGTCGTCCCGGACCCGCGCCTCGACCTCCTCGAGCGGCGGCACGTAGGGCGCCTGGATGCCGGTGACGGTCACGAAGGCCGGCCCCGTCGGGGTCGGAATCGGACCCGCCACCTCGCCCTCGGCGAGCTGGAAGGCCTGCGTGGTCACCTCGGACGAGAAGCCCAGTCCGAGAATCGGCTCGCCGAGGGCGGCGAATCCGCTCTCCTGCGCCTCGAGGCCGCGGCGCGCCGCCGCCGCCTCGAGGTCGGCGGCGGCGTCGATCTCCAGCGACATCGCTTCGGCCAGCGCGCTGGCGCGCGCATCGGCGCTCTCCTGCTGGAGCATGTCGACGATGCTGTCCCGCACGTCGTCCAGGGTCTGGGTGGCGCCGCCGGTCTTCTCGGTCGCCTTGATGACATGCACGCCGAACATGCTCGTGACCGGATCGCTGACCTCGTCCTGCTCGAGGGCGAACGCGGCGCCTTCGAACTCGGGCACCATCTGGCCGCGGGTGATCCGTCCGAGGTCGCCGCCCGCTTCGCGGGTGCCCTCGTCCTCCGAGTACCGGCGGGCCAGCTCCGCGAAGTCGGCGCCGCCCCGGGCCTCGGCCGCGATCGACTCCGCCTGCGCCTGAACGTCGGCCAGCTCCGCGTCCTGCGTCCGGAGGAGGATGTGGCTGACGCGCAGGTCGACCTCCTCGGTGTAGCGATCGAGGTTGTTGTCGTAGTACGCCTGAACGTCGGCGTCGCTCGGGGTGAACGAGGCCTTCAGGGCGGGAACGTCGATGAGCACGAACCGGAGCCGGCGCTTCTCGGGCACCAGGTAGTCGTTGGCGTTCTGCTCGAACAGGGCCGCCACGTCGTCGTCCGTCGCCTCCAGCCCCTCCCGGAAATCGTCGGCCCGGAACGAGATCGCGCTCAGGCGGACGCGCTCGTTGCGGCGGACGTGCTCGCGCTCGACGTCGTCGTCGCTGACCGTGATCCAGTCGGTGAGCGCCGCCTGCAGCCGCTGGAGCATCAACGACCGCCGCACGTTCTCCTCGAACTCGGCCGGGCTCATCGGCGGCTGCTGCATCCGCAGCATCTGGAGATAGGCGGCCTCGCCGATGAACTCGCCGTCCTGCTGGAAGGCGGGGAGCGACACGATGGCCTCCCGGACCTCGGCGTCGCTGACCGTCACCCCCAGGCGCGCGGCCTCCTGCAGCGCCGCGTACTCGTCGATCACCTGTTGCAGCAACTGGCGGTCGATGCCCATCGACCGCAGGAGGTCGGCGGTGATCTCGCCGCCCGACTGGACCTGGTAGCTCTGGAGCTGGCGCCGGAAGAGCGTCTGGAACTCGCCGACGGTGATCTCCTGGTCCCCGACCTGGGCGAGGACGTCGGTCAGGGCGCCGGGGGTCTCGGGGGGAGGCTGGATCAGGGGGAACCCGAGGACCAGCAGGGCGAAACCGGCGAGGGCGAGGGTCCACTTCAGCCACGCCTTGTGGCGTCGCATGCGGTCCAGCATCGTCATCTCGTGTTCAACTCCTGGTAATGCTGCACGCTTCGGTCGCGGGATGCGGGCGTCCCGCCGGTCGGCGCTCCGGGGCGGCCGCCGGCCCGGCGCCGGTCCGCCGGCACGCGAATCGCTACATTCTATGACAAGACGCACGACATGACGCGTACGGGCCCGTCCGGCGGGGCGGTTGGCGCTGCCTCCGGCCACTACCGGTGGTGTCGGATCGCCCGGGGCCACTACCTGTTGGGTAGGTCGGCGCAAATGACCGCCGGATATGCTATAGTCACCCAAACCCGGCGGGCATGGCTGGAGGTGATTCCGATGTCGGGGGAGTCCATGTTGCCTGGCTGGAGTGGCGTTGCCGCTCCGGATGTTCCTCTGATGATCGACCGGATCGGCAACCGGCTCCCGCACCGCTCCGGACGGCGTCGGCCCCGTCCATCGCCTCCGACTGCAGCTCCGTCCGGGGCGCCGCCGGCCAAGCCCGGATTCCCCGCGGTCCTCTCGGAGCGTTGTCGACGGCCCGTCTTCCGCCGGCGGGGGGGCATCCCCGCGGCGGGGCTCGTCGACCCCGTTCGGCGCCGTCCGCCGTTTCGCTCCTCGGGAGCCGGTGGGGCGTGAGATGGTCGTGACGGTCCGGTGGCGCGGCGCGGCGTATTCTCACGACATGCGGATATCGGCGTCTCGAGCCGCCGGGACGACTCGCGCCGTGAAGACGAACAGCTCGGCCGTGCGCCGGCAGCGCCGTTCGTCGCAGATGCCGGAGGAGTGTCCCTCTTGAGTGTGAGCTCCCTCTTCTCGCTGTTCTCCAGTGACCTCGCCATCGATCTCGGCACCGCCAACACGTGCGTCTATGCGCGGGGCAAGGGGATCGTGCTGAACGAGCCGTCGATCGTGGCCATCAACAAGGTGACCGGACGTACCGAGGCGGTGGGGCGCGAAGCGAAGGAGATGCTCGGGCGCACCCCCGGCAACATCGTCGCCATCAGGCCGATGCGGGACGGGGTGATCGCCGACTTCGAGATCGCCGAGAAGATGTTGACGTACTTCATCAAGAAGGCGCACAACCGGACGGTCTGGGTGCGGCCCCGCATCGTGATCGGCGTGCCGTCGGAGATCACCCAGGTCGAGAAACGGGCCGTCAAGGACAGCGCCTACCGGGCCAAGGCCAGCGAGGTGCATCTCGTCGAAGAGGCGATGGCGGCGGCCATCGGGGCGGGCATGCCGGTCACCGAGCCGTCCGCCAACATGATCGTCGACATCGGCGGCGGCACCACCGACATCGCGGTGATATCGCTCGCCGGCATCGTCTACAGCAAGGCGGTGCGCGTCGCCGGCAACGAGATGGACGAGGCGATCATCCAGTACATCAAGAAGACCTACAATCTGCTGATCGGCGAGCGCACGTCCGAGACGATCAAGATGCGGATGGGGTCGGCGTGCGGGCTCGACGGCCGCATCACGATGGAGATCAAGGGCCGTCACCTCGTCGAGGGCGTGCCGAAGACGATCACGATCACCGACGAGGAGATACGGGAGGCGCTGGCGGACACCGTGCGCGTGATCGTCGATGCGGTTCGGGTCGCGCTGGAGCGGACGCCGCCCGAGCTGTCCGCCGACATCGTCGACCGGGGGATCGTGCTGACGGGCGGCGGGTCCCTGTTGAAGAACCTCGACAAGCGGCTGCGGGAGGAGACCGGGCTCCCCCTGGCCCTGGCCGAGGACCCCCTGGCATCGGTCGTGCTGGGCGCGGGCCGGATGCTGTCGGACTTCGGGTTGCTGCGGAAGATCTCCATTGATTGACCTGACGCGTCGCACCGGCGTCTCCCTGCTGGTGGCGGTGGTCGGCCACCTCGTGCTGCTGTCGACCCAGGCCAACACCGCTGCCGGCGTACCGGTTCTCCAGACCGTCGCGTTCGGCGTGTTCTCGGAGGTCCAACGCGCGGTGACGGGGACGGTGGGGGCGGTCGGCGGGCTGTGGAGCGGGTACGTCGAGCTGCAGGCGGTTCGCGCCGAGAACGAATCGCTGCGCCGAGAGCTCGACGCGGTCAGGCTGCAGTGGCAGGTGGACCGGGCCGGCGCGCAGAGGGTCCGCGGCCTGGAGGCTCTGCTCGGGTTGCGGGACGCCGCCGGCCTCGCCACCGTCGGCGCCCGGATCATCGGCAACGACGCCACGCCGTACTTCCGGACCGTGACCATCGACCGGGGGCGGCGCGACGGCGTCCGCCCCGACGCGGCGGTCCTGTCCGCGGCCGGCGTGGTGGGGCGCGTCGTCGACGAGCCCGCGCACCGGGCGTCGCGCGTCCAGCTGCTGATCGATCGGAACGCGGCGGCGGGAGCGCTCGTCGAGAGGAGCCGGGTGGCCGGGCTGGTGGTGGGCGACGCGGACGATCGGCTGCTGCGGATGGAGTACGTGTCGAATCTCGAGGACGTCGAGGTGGGAGACACCGTCGTGACGTCGGGAAGCGACGGCATCTATCCCAAGGGGTTCGTCATCGGGGACGTCACCGTCGTGCAGCGGGGTCCGGGGCTGTATCGTACAATCCACGTGCGCCCGCGCATCAGGTTCGGAGACCTCGACGAGGTGCTGGTCATCCTGCCCGAATCGCCGCCTCCGGCACTTCTGGCGGCGGCGGGCGGTGGTGGATGAGGGTCGCGTGGGTCGCATTCGCGCTCGCCGCCGCGTTGGCGATACAGACGACGCTGGTGGAGATGGTCGCGGGCACCGGGGCGCCTCTCGACCTCGTGCTCATGGTGGTCATGGTCGTGGCCATCGTGAACGGACCCCGGGCCGGCTTGTGGACCGGCACGTTCGGCGGGCTGCTCCAGGACGCGCTGTCCGGCGGTGTCATCGGGATGGGCGGCTTGGCGAAGACCGTGGTGGGCTATCTCGGCGGTCAGTTCGCCGCCCAGTTCATGGTGACGCGCCTGTGGCACAAGGCGCTGGTCTTCGTCGGCGGCTCGCTGCTCCATGCCGCCCTGTTCGTCGGCGGCTACAGCCTGCTGTTCGATGACCGCGTGGTCGTCACCGAGCGCGATCTGCTGATGCAGGCGGCCGCCAACACCGTCGTCGGTCTGGTGGTGGCCGTGGGGTTGCAGACGATTCCGGACGAGGCGGAACGGCAGCGCCTGCGTGGGCGGTGGCCGGGCGGTCGCCACGCCGAGTAGGACGAGTGGAAGGCGAGCAGAGGTCGAGGTCGAGCCGATGAGCAGCATGTCCAGCCGGTTCGCTCCGGGCGCACTGGGGCGGCCGCGCGACAGCCTCGCCGTTCTGCTGGTGATGTGGCGGTGGGGCATCGTCCTCGTGTTCGCCGGCCTTGCGGCCGGGTTCTGGTGGTTGCAGGTCGTCCAGTACGACAAGTACCGCCAGCACGCGGAGGACAATCACCAGCGCACCCTGGTTCTCAGCGCGCCGCGCGGCGCGGTGCTGGACCGCGACGGACGCGTGCTGGCCGAGAACCGGAACTCGCTCAACATCACGTTGTCCCGCGAGCAGGCCGAGGACCTCGAGGGCACCGTGGCCCTCCTCGCCGATCTGTCCGGCGTGCCGTTGTCCGAGCTCCGGGCCATCGTGGAACGCCACCGCCGGGACCCGCCCTTCCGGCCGGTGGTCCTGATTCGCGACGCCGCGTTCGAGCAGGTGGCGGCGGTCGCCGCGCATGCCCGGGAGCTTCCGGGAATCTACGTGCAGGAGCTTCCCGTCCGGTTCTATCCGGCCGGCGAGGTGGCCGCGCACATCCTGGGCTACGTCGGCGAGGTCAGCCAGGCCGAGATGGCGACACCGGAGTTCGAAGGCGTGCGACGCGGCGCTATCGTCGGCAAGTCCGGCATCGAACGCACCTACAACCGGCTGTTGATGGGCCGCGACGGCGCGCGGCGGGTCGTCGTCGACAACGTCGGCCGCGAGATCCGGGTCCTCGACGAGCGGTTGCCGCTCGAGGGCCGGCAGATTCAGCTCACCCTCGACTACGATCTGCAGGAGGCGGCGGAGGACGCATTCGGCGACGCCGGGTTCAACGGTTCGGCGGTGTTCCTGGATCCCCGTTCGGGCGAGATCCTCGCCCTCGTCAGCCGTCCCGCCTACGACCCGAACGTCTTCGCCCGCGGCATCGACGGCGAGACCTGGGGGCGGCTCAACCGCGACCGGCTTCGCCCCCTGAACCACCGGGCGCTGCAGGGGCGGTACTCGCCGGGCTCGACCTTCAAGGTGGCGATGGCGGTCGCGGCGCTGGAGGAGGGGGTGGTCACTCCCGACTTCCGCGTCGTCTGCAATGGCGGGCGGAGGGTGCACCGGCGCTTCTTCCGGTGCCACTCGACGCACGGCTCGGTCGACATGCGCGAGGCGCTCGAGCAGTCGTGCAACTCCTACTTCTACGCCCTCGGCGAGAAAATGGAGATCGACCAGATCCACAAGTGGGGGACCGCCCTGGGTCTGGGCGAGCTCTCCGGCGTGGATCTGCCGCACGAGGTGCGGGGGCTGATGCCGTCCACGGCCTGGAAGCGGGAGCGCCGCGGCGAGCGCTGGTACCCCGGCGAGACCATCTCCGTCGCCATCGGGCAGGGGGCGGTGTCGGTGACGCCGATCTCGCTCGCGGTGATGATGGCGACGGTCGCCAACGGCGGCACGCGCGTCACCCCGCACCTGCTCGCGGCCGTCAACGAGGGACAGGGGTTCGAGCGGGTGCGCCGACCCGTGCCCCGTTCGCGGGTGTCCATCAGCCCGACGACGTTGGACGTGGTCACCGAGGGGCTGTGGTTCGTGATCAACCGGGCCGGGACCGGCCGGCGCGGTCGGATCTACGGGCGGGACGTGATGGGCAAGACCGGCACGGCCCAGGTGATCTCCCTGCAGGGCCGGGCCGCGGCGGCGGGCAGCTCGGACCAGGACCTTCGGGACCACGGGTGGTTCGTCTTCGCGGCCCCCGCCGGAGCACCGGAGATCGCGGGCGCCGTCTTCGGCGAGCACAACGAGCACGGTTACCTCTCGGCCCCGATCGCGAGGCACGTCCTCGAGACGTACTTCGCCAAGAAGGAGGGGCTGCCGCGGCCGACGGTGCCGGTTCCGCCGTTCGGGAGGAGGGCATGGGCCGCTCCGCCCGCCGCGCTGGCATCGGAGGCGGACCAGTAGGGCAGGTTGGGCGCCAAGCGGAGGCCGCGGCGCGACCTTGCGGTCGCGTTCGGCGACGTTTGGCGGGCCAGGCGAGTCGGCGAGACATGGGGCCGCGGCGCGGCCCCGGCCTCGTCCGGACACCGGGCTGCAGATGCTGGAGCAACGACTCTATCGCCACATCGACTGGCTGTTGCTGGGAGCGCTGCTCTTGCTGGCGGCCATCGGCATGGCGATGATCTACAGCACGACGTACGATCCGACGACGGGCGGTGCGAGCCCCCTCGTCTCGATCCAGCTGTGGGCGCTCGCCCTCGGCTTCCTGGCCCTCGTCATCACCCTCTCGATCGACTACCGGTGGTTCGCGGACCTGTCGCCGCTCATCTTCCTGGGGCTGGTCGGCCTGGTCGCCTACGCCCTCCTGTTCGGGACGGCCGGCGGCGGCGCCCGGCGCTGGATCGATCTGGGGGTCTTCAACCTTCAGCCCTCGGAGTTCGCCCGCATGGTGGTGGCCCTGGGGCTGGCGACGCTGTTCACGCGCCACCGGTGGAGGGGGCGGTCTCCCTTCGGCTGGGTGATGGCCGTGGTCATCGTCGGAATCCCGTTCGTGCTGATCGCGCAGCAGCCCGATCTCGGCACCGCCGTGACCCTGTTGCCGGTCGCACTGGTCATCTTCGTCTTCGCCGGGCTCCCGTTGCGGTACGTGGGCCTGCTGATCGTGGTGGGCACCCTGAGCGCGCCGGCGGTGTGGGCCTACGGCCTGGAGGACTATCAGCGGGAGCGCATCCTGAGCTTCCTGGATCCCGAGAAGGACCCCCGCGGGGCGGGGTACCAGCAGCTTCAGGCCAAGATCACGGCCGGATCGGGGGGGGCGACGGGCAAGGGGTTCCTCCGGGGGACCCAGAGCCAGTACAACTTCCTGCCGGTCGCGCACAACGATTTCGTTTTTTCGGTGCTCGCGGAAGAACAAGGGTTTCTGGGCGTGGTGGTTGCGCTCGGCTTGTATCTGTTCGTCATCCTGCGCGGGATGGATGCGGCTCGACTGGCCAAGGACCGTCTGGGCATGTATCTCGTCGTCGGGATCATGGCCGGCTTCACGTTTCAGGTGATCTACAACATCGCCATGTCGGCCGGACTGGCGCCGGTGAAGGGGCTCACCCTGCCGCTGATGAGCTACGGAGGCTCGTCGGTGATCGCCACGCTGGCGGCTTTCGGGTTCGTGCTCAACGTGCGAATGCGAAGGTTCACGAACTGAGCGCAGCTCTCCCACCGTTTCGAGACGTTCGGAACCCGCCTTGAACGTGGCCGGGCACGTGGCCCGGCGCACGAGAATCCGGTAGACACGCCGACGGACGGCGCCCGAGGGGGCGGCCGGCCGGCCCGGCATCAGGGGCGCCGCCGAGGCGAAGCACGCCGCCCGCCGCCGATTCGCTCGTCGACGCCCGCGCGCCCGGTCGGGGGCGGGCATCCGAGCTCGGCGCCGGGCATCGCGGCGTCACCCCGTCTGGAGTGGTAGTGATGAACAAGGAGATGATCATCTCCGCCAGCGGCCACGAGACGATGGCCGCCATTCTCGAGGACGACGAGGTCGTCGAGATCTCGGTCGAGCGCGACAAGTCTCGCAGCGTCGCGGGGAACATCTACAAGGGCCGGGTCTCGAAGGTGCTGCCGGGCATGCAGGCCGCCTTCGTCGATCTCGGGGTCGAGCGCGACGGCTTCCTCTACGTATCGGACGTCATCGATCCCATGGCGTCCCTCGACGGCATCGACGCCGCGGACTCCGAGGGCGTCGCCGCCGAGCCGCCCGCCGCTCCCGACGGCCAGGGCAACGGCGGCGCCCGGGGGCGCGGCCGCGGGCGCGACCGCAACGCCGGCGACCAGCCGATCGACAAGCTGCTGACCGCCGGTCAGGAGATCGTCGTTCAGGTCGTCAAGGAGCCCCTGGGCACGAAGGGCGCGCGCATCACGTCGCACGTCACGATTCCCGGCCGGTTCCTGGTGTTCATGCCGACGGTCGAGCACATCGGCGTGTCGCGCAAGATCGTGTCGCGCGAGCAGCGCAGCCGCCTGCGGCGCATCGTTCGCGACTTCCGCGCCGAGCACGAGATGCCCGGCGGCGTGATCATCCGGACCGCCGCCGCGGATCGGCCCGAGGAGGACATCGTCAGCGACCTCACCTACTTTCACGAGCTGTGGTCGGACACCCTCAAGAAGAGCGAGTCCCGCCGGGCGCCGGCCATCATCCATCGCGAGGAGAGCCTCGTCGCCAAGCTGTTGCGCGACCTGCTGACCGACGACTTCTCGGCCATTCGCATCGACCATCGCGGCGAGTACCGCAAGGCGGTGAAGCTGGTCCAGCGGATCATGCCCGACCTCGTGTCCCGGGTGCACCACTACGACAAGAACTTCCCGATCTTCGAGGAGTACGGGGTCCAGTCGGAGATCGACAAGGCGCTCCGGAGCAAGGTCTGGCTGAAGTCCGGCGGCTATCTCGTCATCAACCAGACCGAGGCCCTGGTGGCGATCGACGTCAACACCGGGCGCTACGTCGGCAAGCGGACGGGGCGGCTGGAAGACACCATCGTCAAGACGAACCTCGAGGCGGCGAAGGAGATCGTCCGCCAGATCCGCCTCCGCGACCTCGGCGGCATCATCGTCCTCGACTTCATCGACATGGAGGAGCGTAAGAACCGCCAGAAGGTGTACCAGCTCTTCGAGCAGGAGATCCGCCGCGACCGGTCGCCGTCGAAGGCGGTGCAGGTCTCCGAGTTCGGCCTCATCATCACCACCCGCAAGCGCGTCAAGCAGAGTCTCGAGCGGCAGCTGACGGAGCCCTGCCCGTACTGCTCCGGAAGCGCCGTGGTCAAGTCCACCTCGACCATCTGCTTCGAGATTCTCGCCGAGCTGCGGAAGGTCAGCGGCGACCTCAACGGCCACCGCATTCAGCTCCGGGTCAACCCGGACGTGGCGCGGGCGCTGAAGTCGGAGGAGCGCGGGGTGCTGAAGGAGATCGAGCGCACCCTCGATCGCGAGGTCACGCTGCGCCCCGACGCGATCCTGCATCACGAGCAGTTCGACGTGACCGCCATGTAGCCGGTGAAGGGGTGATGGGCTGAGCGGCGGGGTCACCGGCCCGCGTCGCGGGACGCCGTCCACCGAATCGCGTCGAAACGCCGGAGCGTGGCGCGGCCCACGACGATCCCTTCTTCTTGCAGGAGCCGCCGCTTTCGCAGCGGATCGCTGTAGCCCCCGAGACGGCCGCCGGCCCCGACCACGCGATGGCAGGGGACGCTGGGCAGGCGGCAGGTCCGCATGATGGTGCCGACGGCGCGCCAGGCCCGGGGACGTCCGGCGAGGGCCGCCACGTCGCCGTAGGTGGCGACCCGGCCCCGGGGGATGCGTCGGACGACGGCGATCACCCGCGCCTGAAACGAACCGTCGGGAGGGCGCGTGGAGGAGGCCACGGGTTGCCGATGCAGCGTCCGTGCGCGACGGGGGCTACTCCGTCGGGGTCGTCTTCCAGACGTCGTGGATCAGTCCGGTCTGGATGAGCTTGGTCGCGAAGACGATCTGCCCGGCGTGGGTCGTGAAGTGGAGCACCTGGTTCAGGATGAGCTCGCCGAAGGTGAGGGTCTTGCCGTTCAGCTCCGTCGTCTCGGTGAGCCGCGCGGCGTCGAACGCGGCGAGCGCCCGGTCCGCCTCGGCCATCGCGAAGTCGAACCGGGCCAGCAGGTCTTCCTTCGGCAGCGGGCCCGGCTCCGCGAACTCCGCGTCGCGGTCGCGCCGGTAGCCGTTCCCGCCCACCCCGTGGCCGATGTAGAGACGCGTCGAGCCGCACAGGTGCAGCACGAGGTTGCCGACGGCGTTCGACTCCTCGTTGGCGCGCCACCACATCTGGCCGTCGTTCAGGGCCTCGATGCACGTCCGCACCTGGCCCGCCTGGTGAACCACGAGGCGCTTGCGGGCGGTGTCCAGCAGCAGCCGGTTTCCAGCGTCACTCATCGTCGAATCCTCGTCCCGGAAGTCGCCGCGTTCTCGGCGAAGGCGCATGGTACCCGGCCCGCCGGTCGTCGCCTGGCCCGCCCATCGTCGCCTTCGGCTCCGCTGGGCGCCCAACCAACCCTGCCAGGAGTCTGCACCGTTCTACGGCGCAGACTCCTGGTGCTCCGCTTGGCGCCCGACCAACCCGCCCGGAGCCGGGGCCGTTCTACGGCGAGGACACCGTTGTGTCGGCGAACACCCGGCGCGGCGCCGGGGTCGCGCGGCCGGCGTCGCGCCGGCTCATCGATACACCCGCGGGAAGTAGCAGACGCCGGCGACCCCGACATCGTACACGGCGCAGGCCGTCGCATACCAGGGCGGCATCGATTCCGACGGCAGGAGCCCCGCCCCGTGGAGCAGGCCGAGACCGGCGTGAGCCGCGAACGCCAGGGCCAGCAGGGTCAGCGCCGTCCCCGGCTCGCGGGTCACCGCGATGGAGGCGAGCACGAGGAAGCCCACCGCGAGGGCGACGTCGAGTCCGCTGCCGGCGGTCGATTCCTGGGCCAGCGCGAACCCGACGTAGACCCCGGCGTCGAGCGTCAGCATCATCGCCGCGAACTGGGCGAGACGGAGCTCGGCCACGAGGCGGGCGGGGGAGCTCGGGTCGGCCCGGACCGCGACGAGGGCCAGCCTGACCAGGATGATCGCGAGGGCCGCCCCCGCGACGAGCAAGGCGCGCGCGCTGTCGGTCATGTCGGTTGCACGGGTCCACGTCCCCGGCGAGGTGATCACCGGCGCGCCGTCGGGGTCCGGCGGCGCCGGCGGGAGCCTGGCCCGCCCATCGTCGCCTTCGGCTCCGCTGGGCGCCCAACCAACCTGCCGGGAATCTGCACCGTTCTGCCGCGCAGACTCCTGGAATCATGATAACCGCCGGCCCGATCGCGGGTGCAGGCCGCGGCGAGCCCGCGGCATTCGCGCTCGCCGCGCCGCCGGGGCTCGTCGGGACCCGGCGAGGCGATGTTCCCCCAATCCCGGCCCCGACCCGCGTATGATCGGCGGCGCCATGATCCCGCGCCGGCTCGAACGCCCGGTTCCTGCCGACTGGCGCCCGCGGCTCGGTGCGCTCCTCCTCGCGGCGGGGCTCGGCGGGGGCGCGTACTGGCTGCGCGACCTCGTCGATCCCCGGGTGCGCGCCCTCGCCGGCATCGTCGCCTTTCTCGCGGTGGCGGCGGCGTGCTCGGCGCGGCTCGCCGACGTGAAGTGGCGGCTCGTCGCGCGGGGGCTCCTGCTCCAGGTCGGGCTCGCGGTGCTCATCCTGAACGTGGAGATCGCCGGGGTGCGCCCGGGGTACGCGCTGTTCGCGGGCATCGCGGCGGTGGCGACCCGGTTCCTCGAGTTCACCAACGCCGGCTCGCGGTTCGTGTTCGGGGTGCTGGCCGACCCCGAGCAGATGTCCGCGCTCTTCCCCGACGGGTTCGTGCTCGCGTTCGCCTCGCTGCCCATCCTCATCTTCATGTCGGCGGTGTTCACGGTGCTCTACCACCTCGGCGCCCTGCAGCTGGCGGTGGAGGTGATGGCCCGCTTGATGGCGCGCGTCCTGGGGACGAGCGGGGCCGAGAGCCTGTCGGCGGCCGCGAACGTCTTTCTCGGGATAACCGAGGCCCCCCTGATGATCCGGCCGTACATCGCGGGCATGACGCAGTCGGAGCTGCTGGCCCTGATGACGGGCGGGCTCGCGACCATCGCGGGCACGGTCATGGCGATATACATCGGCCTCGGCGCCGATCCCGTCGGGGTCCTGACCACCAGCGTGATGGCGGCCCCGTGCGGCCTCTACCTGTCGAAGATCCTGCTGCCGGAGACCGGGACGCCGGCCACCGCGGGCACCGTGCGGGTGGCGGTGGAGCGCCGGTACGTGAACGTCATCGACGCGCTGGCCGGCGGGGCGTCGGACGGCATGCGGCTGGCGATGAACGTGGCGGCGATGCTGATCGCGTTTCTCGCGTTCATCGCGATGATCGACCACGCCCTGGGGCTCGTCAGCCCGGGACTGTCCCTCGCCGCGATCTTCGGGTGGCTGTTCGCGCCGGTGGCGGCCCTGCTGGGAGTGGCGTCCGCCGACCTGCCGGCGGTGGCCGACCTGCTCGGCACCAAGCTCGCCACCAACGAGTTCGTGGCCTTCGTCAAGCTCGACGCCACCTACGCCGACGCGGTGAGCGAGCACACCCGCGTGGTTGCGACGTTCGCCCTGACCGGCTTCGCCAACTTCGGCTCGATCGGGATTCTCCTCGGCGGCATCGGCGGCCTCGCGCCGGAGCGGCGCCCCGATCTGGCCCGCCTGGGGCCGGTGGCGCTGCTGGGCGGGTTTCTGGCAACATTGATCAACGCCGCCATCGCGTCGGTGTTGCTGTAGTCGCGGGGGCGGTGGAGGACCGGGCGGATGTTGCCGACGATCGGGTGGGAGAACGGCGAGGTGGTCATGATCGACCAGCGCAGGCTGCCGGCCCGGGAGGCGTACGTGCGCTGCCGCACCGCGCGGGAGGTGGCCCGGGCAATCCGGACGATGGTCATCCGCGGAGCGCCCGCGATAGGCGTCGCCGCCGCGATGGGCCTGGTGCTGGAGCTGCGCCGCAGCACCGCGTCGGGGACCGCGCAGCTGGCCACGGAGTTCTACCGGGCGTGCGACCTGCTCGCCGCCACCCGGCCCACCGCCGTCAACCTGTTCTGGGCCATCGCCAGGATGAAGCGGACGTTCGCCGACGCGATGCGGGCGGGGCGGTCGGTGGACGAGATCCGCGACGCCATGGACGCGGAGGCCGCGCGCATCCACGACGAGGACGTGGCCGGCTGCCGGGCGCTGGGGCGCCACGGGGCCGCGGTGGTGCCGGCCGAGGCGCGGGTGCTGACCCACTGCAACGCGGGGGCGCTGGCCACCGGCGGCTACGGCACCGCCCTCGGGGTGGTGCGGGCGGCGGTGGAGTCGGGGAAGCGGGTCGTGGTGTACGCCGACGAGACCCGGCCCTTCCTGCAAGGGGCCCGCCTCACCGCGTGGGAGCTCGTGCGGGACGGCATCGAGACGACGGTGATCGCCGAGGGCATGGCCGGCTCCCTCATGCGCGAAGGGCGGATCGACGTCGTGGTGGTGGGCGCCGACCGCGTCGCCGCCAACGGCGACGTCGCCAACAAGATCGGCACCTACACGGTGGCGGTGCTCGCCAGGGAGCACCGAATCCCGTTCTACGTGGCGGCGCCGGTGTCCACCATCGATCTCGAGACGCCGGACGGGGCCGCGATTCCCATCGAGGAGCGCGACGCCAGGGAGATGACGCACCTGGGCTCGGCCCGGCTCACGCCCGAGGGCGCCGCGGTGTGGAACCCGGCGTTCGACGTCACCCCGGCCCGCCTCGTGGCCGGCATCATCACCGAGCGGGGCATCTGCCGGCCGCCGCTCGCCGACAGCCTGAAGGCGGTCTGCTCCCCCGCCGCGATCCCGGCATGACCACCGTCCTCGCCATCGAGACCTCGTGCGACGAGACCGCCGCCGCCGTCGCCATCGGCGACGAGACGGGGCCCGGCTCGTGGGCCATCCGGTCCAGCGTCATCGCCTCCCAGGTCGACATCCACCGCGAGTGGGGGGGCGTGGTGCCGGAGCTCGCGTCGCGCCAGCACCTGCGCGACCTCTGCGGGGTGGCGGAGCGGGCCCTCGGCGACGGCGGCGTCGGCTGGGGCGATCTCGACGCGATCGCGGTGACCCAGGGGCCCGGCCTGGTCGGCTCGCTGCTGGTCGGCGTGGCGTTCGCGAAGTCCCTGGCCCTGGCCCTGCGACGGCCGCTGGTCCCCGTGCACCATCTCGCCGGGCACATCGAGTCGCTCTTCCTGGTCCGGCCCGATCTCCCGCTGCCGGCCATCGTCCTCGTCGTGTCGGGCGGCCATACGAGCCTCTACCACCTGCCCGAGGCGGGGCGCTACGAGCTGGTCGGCCGCACCCGCGACGACGCGGCGGGCGAGGCGTTCGACAAGGTGGCGAAGCTGCTGGGGCTGACGTATCCGGGCGGTCCCGTCATCGACCGCATCGCTCGCGGCGGCGACGAGCGGGCGGTCCGGTTCCCGGTGGCGCGGATGACCCACGACGACCGCGCGGCGGGGCCGGCCACCGTCACCCCGCCGGGCTTTCCGCGGCGGGGCGACGGACGCATGGACTTCAGCTTCAGCGGGCTGAAGACGGCGGTCGCCCGGCACCTGCAGCGCCGCCGCGCCGGGGGCGCGGGCCCGATGTCGGAGTCGGAGCTCGCGGACATCTGTGCCAGCTTCCAGCGCGCGGTCATCGACGCGCTGCTCGACCGCACCTTCGAGGCGGTGCGGCGCTTCGGCGCCCGCGGCCTCGGCATCGCGGGGGGGGTGTCGGCCAACAGCCGGTTGAGGGAGCTGGCCCGGGAGCGCGGGGAGAAGAAGGGCGTGCCGGTGGTGCTGCCGACGCTGCACCTGTCGACCGACAACGCCGCGATGATCGCGGCCGCGGGGCTCCGGCAGATCTCGGCCGGGGTGACGGCGCGTCTGGACCTGAACGCCGACCCCGCCCTTCCGCTCGCCGCCGGCGGCGGAGCCCCGCGCCGCCCCGAGGGCGGCGGGCCGCAGGAGTCTCCGTCGTAGAACGGTGCGGACTCCCGGAGGTTGGTTGCCGCCCGGCGGAGCCGAAGGCGACGATGGTGGGCGAGCCGACCGTTGCGGCGCAAGGATGGGAACGGGGCGACGACGGAAGGCTCGGCCGGATCCCGGAGGAGCGGCACGATGACACCGACTCGCGACGAGGCGTGGCGCCTGCTCAACGAGTACACGCAGAACGACCGCCTGCTGAAGCACGCGCTGGCCGTCGAGGCCGCGGTGCGCGGCTACGCGCGCGAGCTCGCCGAGGACGAGGACGACTGGGGCATCGTCGCCCTGCTGCACGACTTCGACTACGAGCGCTGGCCGAGCCCCGAGGACCATCCGTACCGCGGGTGCGAGATCCTGCGCGAGCGGGGCTATCCCGAGCACGTCATGCGCGCCATCCTCTCGCACGCCGACTACACCGGCGTGACTCGCGAGTCGCGGCTCGAGCACACCCTGTTCGCGTGCGACGAGATGGCCGGCTTCGTGACCGCGGCGGCCCTCGTGCGGCCGTCCCGCAGCGTGCTCGACCTCGAGGCCAGGTCGGTCCGGAAGCGGATGAAGGACAAGGCCTTCGCGCGGGCGGTGTCGCGCGACGATCTGCGGCAGGGGGCCGAGGAGATCGGCCTCCCGCTCGACGAGCACATCGCCAACGTCATTCGGTTCATGCGGGCCGCGGCCGACGAGCTCGGGCTTCGGGGCAATCTCTGAGCCGCGCCTCCCGCCGAACCTCGCCCCGGCCTTCTACGTAATCGCACCTAGAGACATGACGGTTTCCTCATCGGACGTCCCGCCCGTGGCGCGCCTCGAGGGGGTGTCGGTGCAGTACGGCGAGCAGGCCGCCCTGCGCGACGTCGCGGCGACGTTCCCGCCCGGGGCGGTGGGCCTGCTGGGGCCCAACGGGGCGGGGAAGAGCACCCTGCTCAAGGCCCTGCTGGGCTTCGTGACGCCCACCGCGGGCCGCATGCAGGTGCTCGGGCTAGACGTCGCCGCGAGCCCCATGCGGATCCGGGCGCGGCTCGGGTACATGCCCGAGTCGGACGGGCACGTGCCGGGCATGAACGCGGTCTCGTTCGTGGCCTACTGCGGGCAGCTCGCGGGCCTGCCGCGCAGCGATGCGATGCAGCGCGCCCACGAGGTGCTCTACTACGTCGGGCTCGGCGAGGCGCGCTACCGCAACCTCGAGACCTACTCCACCGGGATGAAGCAGCGGATCAAGCTGGCCCAGGCGCTGGTCCACGACCCGGACCTGCTGTTCCTCGACGAGCCGACCAACGGGATGGACCCGAAGGGGCGCGACGAGATGCTGGCCCTGGTGAGGGACCTCGCGACGCGCAAGGGGGTCAACCTGATCCTGTCGTCGCACCTCCTGCCCGACGTCGAGGCCACCTGCGCCCAGGTCATCGTGATGTACCGCGGGGCGGTGGCCGCCCAGGGCGCGATCGCCGACCTGAAGACGGGCCGGCGCGAGGTGTTCGAGCTGCGGGTCAAGGGGGACGTCGACGCCTTCATCGGGGGGCTGGAGGCCGACGGCGTGGAGTGCCGCGGGTCCGGCGAGGAGGTCATGCGGGTCTTCGTCAAGCCGGGTCAGGGTCCGCGCGACCTCTTCGCGGCGGCGGTGCGGCACCGGGTGCAGGTGCGCCACCTGCGGCCGAGCGTGCCCACCCTCGAGGACGTCTTCGCCGAGGCGGTCGGGGAAGAATGATGCCGATTCACGACCAGAGCTACCGCCGCTACGCGGGGCGCCGGAACGAGCCGGGGTCGGCGTGGCTGGTCATCGCCGCCGCCGGCATCCGCACCCTCCTGGGCCGGAAGCTGTTCCTCGCGGTGATGCTGGCCGCGTGGGGGCAGTTCTTCGTGCGCGCGGTGATGTTCTACCTGTCGGCGAACTTCCCGACCATGAACGTCCTGGCGCCGTCGGTCGAGACCTTCCGGCAGTTCTTCGACATGCAGGAGATCTTCGTGCTGTTCGTGACCGTCTACGTCGGCTCGGGGCTCATCGCCAACGACCGGCGCTCGAACGCCCTGCAGATCTACCTGTCGAAGCCGTTGAGCCGCGCCGAGTACGTGGCCGGCAAGCTGGGCATCCTCGGGTTCTTCCTGCTGATGGTGACCCTGGTGCCGGCGCTGGCCCTGCTGTTGCTCGAGGCGATGTTCACGGCGAGCCTCGCGTTCCTGCTCGACAACCTCTTCCTCGTGCCGGCCATCACGTTGTACTCCCTGATGGAGGTGTCGCTGGCCTCGTTCACGATGCTCGCCCTGTCGTCCCTGTCGACCAGCGCGCGCTACACGGCGATGCTCTACGCGGGGGCGCTGTTCTTCACCGCGACGGTGTTCGCGATCCTGCGCGGCGCCACCGCCAGCTCGATGCTGGCGTGGCTCTCGCTGCGGGCCAACGTCGAGCAGATCGGCGACGTCATCTTCCGCCTCCCGCCCCGGTTCGACTCGCCGTGGCCGCTGTCGGTGCTGGCGGTGGCGCTGCTGATCGGCCTGTCGGCTCTGGTCCTCGACCGCCGGGTGCGCGGCGTGGAGGTGGTGACGTGACCGCGCCGGTGGTGGCGGCCGACCACCTGTCGAAGTGGTACGGGCAGGTCATCGGGCTGAACGACGTCTCCGTCGAGGTCGGCCCCGGCATCACCGGACTGCTCGGCCCGAACGGCGCCGGCAAGTCCACGCTGCTGAAGCTGGTGACCGGCCAGCTCAAGCCCAGCAAGGGCGGCGTCCGGGTGCTCGGCGAGCCCATCTGGGGGAACCCGCCGCTCTTCTTCCGCCTCGGGTTCTGCCCGGAGCAGGACGCGTTCTACGAGCGGATGACGGGGATGGAGTGGGTGACGGCGCTGGTCGGGCTCAACGGGCTGTCCGAGTCGGAGGCGGCCGAGGCGGCCCGGAGCGCCCTCGACACCGTCGACCTCCTCGACGCCGCCGACCGCAAGATCGGCGGCTACAGCAAGGGGATGCGCCAGCGCGTGAAGCTGGCCCAGGCCATCGCGCACGATCCCGAGCTGCTCGTGCTCGACGAGCCGCTGGCCGGCCTGGACCCGATCGCGCGGCGCAAGGTGATCCGGCTGATCAAGGACCGGGCGGCGCGGGGAAGGAGCGTCCTCGTCTCGAGCCACATCCTGCACGAGATCGAGGCGATGACCGCGACGATTCTCCTGATGCACAACGGCCGGATTCTCGCCGAGGGCAACATCCACACGATTCGGGACCTCATCGACGAGCATCCGCACCAGGTGCGGGTCCGCGCCAGCGACCCCCGGGGGCTGGCGCGCGGCCTCATCGCCCACGACGACGTCCTCAAGCTGCAGTTCGAGGACGGCGCGGTGGTGCTCGAGACGAACCGGCCCGACGCCTTCTACGCCCGGCTGACGGAGGCCGCGGCGACCGGCGCCCTGGGCGAGATCCACGAGGTCAGCTCGCCCGACGACAACCTGCAGGCGGTGTTCGACTATCTCGTGAAGTAGGTCCGCTCGACATGTCCAGCCCCCACGAGCCTCCGCCGTCCCCCCCGAAGCCGGTCGGACCCTCGTTCCCGGGGTCGGTGGCCCGCATCTACGACCTGTCGTTCGGCCAGATGCTGTGGTCGCGCCGCACCGTGTTCATGGTCCTCGTGGTCGGGGGACCGGTGGCGGTGGCCCTGATGCTGCGGCTGCTGGTGTCGATGGACCTGTTCGACGCCGGCGGCGAGATCGACGGCCGCCCCGTGACCATCGACGGCCCGACGATCTTCGGGCTGATGATCTGGGGCTTCTACCTGAGCTTCTCGGTGCCGCTGCTGGGGGTGTTCTACGGGACGTCGCTGATCGCGGACGAGGTCGAGGATCGCACCATCACGTACCTCTTCACCCGCCCCGTGCCGCGCGGCGCGGTCCTCGTCGGCAAGTACCTCGCCTATCTGGTGTGCGCCGGCCTGCTGGTGCTGCCCTCGGTGGTCCTGGTGTTCTTCCTCGTGGTCCCGCTCCTCGGCGGGAGCGTCGGCGCCGGCTTTCCCGACCTGCTGAAGGACCTCGCCCTGCTGGCGGTCGGGCTCGCCGTCTACGGCGCCCTGTTCGCCCTCGTCGGCGCCCTGTTCAAGCGGCCGCTCCTGACCGGGCTCGTGTTCATCTTCGGCTGGGAGCCGGTTGTCATCATGGTGCCCGGCTACATGAAGCGGTTCACCGTGTCGTATTACCTCCAGGGATTGGTGCCCCACGCGATGCCCGAGGACGGGGGGGTGACCAACCTCGTCCTCCGGGTCCTGCAGGCGAACGAGATCGTGCCGTCGGCGACGGTCGGCCTCGTCGGCCTCGCGGTGATCGTGATCGGCGGTCTGGCGGCAGCGGTCCGGCTCGTCGACCGTCGCGAGTACGTGCTGGAGCAATGAGGCCGGCCGCGCGGCGCGACAGCAGCAGCAAGGGACCGAGGGACCCCGGCCGCGGCCCCGGCGGCCCGCCGCGACGTTATCATAGGGGACCCGCGGCGCAACCGTCCCGCTCGCCGCGGGCTCGAAGGGCCGCCGGCCGCACCGGCGGGCCGGCGGGTGATGGATGATGGCCTCGATGTCGCGTCGGACGCGTTACGTCGCGCTCGCCTCCGGCGGCGTGCTCGCGGTCGGGCTGTGCGGCGGGCTGGTCGCCTACCTCAACCGCGATGCCGGGCACGGGGTGGCGTCGGACGCACTCGCCGAGCTCGCGTTCGTGCCTCCGCACGCGACGGCCCTCGCCTTTGCCGACGTCCGGGCGGTGATGACGTCCGAGCTGCGGGAGCGGGTCCGCCGGATCGCGCCGGACGGCGTCGGGCGCGAGCAGCTCGAGCGGGAGCTCGGCCTCGACATCGAGCGGGACATCGACCGCGTGCTGGTCTTCTGGGCCCCCGAGCCGGATGCGGACGCCGGGGAGGAGGACGGTTCCTCCGGGCTGGCCCTCTTCCGCGGGCGGCTGGACGCCGAACGGCTCGAGACCGTGGCCCGCCGCGGCGGGGCCGTGGTCACCGAAGAGGACGGCGGGCGCATCGTCAGCCGCGAGATCGACGGCGCGGGCTCGCTGGCGATGGCGTTTCTCGAGCCGGGACTGGCGGCGGTGGGCGATCTGGCCGCGGTCCGGTCGGCGGTCCGCCGCGGGCGCGGGGAGGCGGGCGTGGGCGCCGACGCCGGGATGATGCGGCTCCTGGGCCGGGTCGACCCCCGGAGCAGCTTCTGGGCGGTGGGGCAGTTCGGCGAAGCGGGACTGCTCGGCTGGGTGCCCGAGGAGGTGTCGGAGCGGCTGCCCCCGGTGACCGCGTTCGCGGTGCAGGGCCGGATCGACGGCGGGATCGGCATCTCGCTGGCCGTCGAGGGGCGCGACGATGCCGCCGCGCAGAACCTGCGCGACGTCGTGCGCGGCTTCGTGGCGCTCGCGCAACTTCAGACCCTGGGGAACCCGGACCTGCAGGCGATCCTCGATTCGTTGCAGACCGGCGGCGAGGGGACGGCGGTGACGTTGTCCTTTCGCGTGCCCCCCGAAGCGCTCGAGCTCCTGCTGTCGCTGGTAGCGCCCGGCGAGACGTCCTGAGTCCGCTCCCGAGCCTCCCGGGGGTAGGCCGCAGGGCTGCTGACGCCGGCTCCCGATCGACCCCGCCGGTTCGCGCGACCGGTCCCGACCGGCCAGCCGTTTGTTATGATCTGGCGTTGCGGTGAACGAATCCGCGCGGCGCTGTCCGTTGCCGCGGCGGTTCGGCCGCCGGCCGACGCGGCCTGCCATCCCGGGCGGACGACGGCGGCGGGACCGCGACCCTGGCGACGGGCTCCCGGACAAACCTGCGTCGGATTCGTGCGTGAACGGGACCGGGAGTCTGCGCCATGGGGATGAGCGGACTCCCGGAGGGTCGTTGGGCGGCAATCGGAGCCGAAGAGGAAGAGCTCGGGGCTGGTGTGGCAGACAACGCGGAAGTGAAGGTCGTCGGCGTGCTGGGGTGCGGGCTCATGGGTTCGGGCATCGCCCAGGTCTGCGCGCAGGCGGGTTACCGGACCGTCGTGCGCGAGGTGGATCAGGCCGCCGTCGACGCCGGACTCGGCCGTATCGAGCGCTCTCTCGACACCGGGGTGGCCCGCGGCAAGACGACCCGCGAGGCGCGGGACGCGGCGATGGGGCGGCTCGGCGGGACCACCCGTTTCGAGGCGCTGGCCGGGAGCGACCTGATCGTCGAGGCCATCGTCGAGAGCGTCGACGCCAAGCGGGCGGCGTTCGCGGCGGTCGAGCCGGTGGTCGGTCCCGAGACGCTGTTCTGCTCGAACACGTCCTCGGTGTGCATCACCGAGCTGGCGGCGGCGACGACGCGGCCGGACAAGTTCATCGGGCTGCACTTCTTCAGCCCGGTGCCGCTCATGCCGCTGGTGGAGGTCATTCGCGGACTGTCCACCACCGAGGCCACTTACGAGCGGGCCTTCGCGTTCGCGAAGTCGCTCGGCAAGCAGCCGGTGACCGCGCCGGACCGGCCCGGCTTCATCGTCAACCGGCTGCTCATTCCCTATCTGCTGAGCGCGGTGCGCGCCTACGAGCAGGGATGCGGCACCCTCGAGGACATCGACACGGCGATGACCCGGGGATGCGGCCATCCCATGGGGCCGTTCACCCTGGCCGACTTCATCGGGCTCGACACCACGTACTACATCGCGAACATCATGTTCGAGGAGTTCCGCGACCCCGCCTACGCCCCCCCGCCGTTGCTGAAACGGATGGTGCTGGCGGGGCGGCTGGGGCGGAAGACCGGTCATGGCTTTTTCCGGTATTGAAGCGACGGCGCCCGCCGTCCCACGCAAGGCGCCGACGAGGGCATCGCCGAGGCGGTGCGGGTCCTGCTCGCCGGGCTCGGCGAGGACCCGGCGCGCGAAGGGCTCGTCAAGACCCCGGACCGGGTCGCGAAGGCGCTGCGGTTCCTCACCAGCGGCTATGATCGGGACGTCGACAGCGTCGTCAACGACGCCCTCTTCACGGTGGACTACAGCGAAATGGTCATCGTGAAGGACATCGACTTCTACAGCTTGTGCGAGCACCATCTGCTGCCCTTCTTCGGGCGTTGCCACGTCGCCTACGTGCCGGACGGGAAGGTCATCGGGCTGAGCAAGCTGCCCCGGCTGGTCGAGGTGTTCAGCCGCCGGCTGCAGGTGCAGGAGCGGCTGACGAGCCAGGTCGCCGAGACCATCGCGGCCAAGGTGAGGCCCCTCGGCGTCGCCGTGGTGGTGGAGGCGACCCACCTGTGCATGGCGATGCGCGGCGTGGAGAAGCAGAACTCGGTGGCCCTGACGAGCGCCATGCACGGCGTGTTTCGCTCCGACGCCCGCACCCGGATGGAGTTTCTGAACCTGGTTCGTCTCGGGGGCGGCGCCGCCGTCCTCCGGGACGTCACGGAGCACGCGATCGATGCCGAACACAGCTGAGCGTCGTCGCCGGCGGTTGCGGACGGCGGCCATCGCAGTCGCCGTGACCCTCTCGTCCGTCGCCTCGACGGGGGCTCAGTCGCGCCGCATCGAGCCCGCCGAGGTCGAGTGTCCGTCCGTCCTCGGCGTCGGGGTGGACACCGACCGGACCTACTGCGACGTGCAGATCGGCGACGAGATCGCCGACGGCGTCATCGTGCGGATTCCCCCGCACCGCGGACCGGCCACGGTGACCTTCACGCTGCACGGCCGGCATACCTACTCGGAGGACGAGGTGGTGCGCGGCCGGGGCTATGCGCGCTACCTGGCGACGGCCGCGGTGGCGAGCGCCCAGGAGGTGCTGGCGCGCCCCGTCGTCCTCGCCGAGTTCCACGGCGCCGCCGACCTCGTCGACCGGGTCGGGGGCGGAGCGGGCCCGGGCGGCGTCAAGGCGATCGCGCCGGTGGGGGCCGAGCGCATCCGCGTCATCGTGCCGTCCAACGTGACGGAGATCAGCGTCGTCGGGCTCGAGCTCGGTCCGGCGCGTCGACAGCGAGGAGACGCAGATCGCGCGCGGACGCGCCATTGCGCTGATCAGCGACGTGAACGTGGAGTACCGCGCGCGCTAACAGGCCATGGAACATCGACAGAGCGATCCGGATCGCGTGAGGGACGTCATCGTCGTCGGGGCGGGGCCGGCCGGCCTTGCCGCCGCCATCGCGGCGCGCCGCGCCGGGCTCGACTGCGAGGTGTTCGAGCGGGCCGCGCTCGTCAACTCGATCCTCAAGTTCCCGACGAACATGGTCTTCTTCACGACCCCGGAGCTCCTCGAGATAGGGGACCTGCCGTTCGTCACCCCCTACGCGAAGCCGACGCGCGACGAGGCCCTGCGCTACTACCGCCGCACCGTCGACGCGTTCGACCTCACCGTCCGGCTCGGCTACGAGGTCTCCTCGATCGCCCGCCAGCCGGGCCCGAACGACGCCGCGGTGCTCGCCGTCGACGTCGACCATCCCCACGAGGGCCCCCTCCGGCGGCTCGCCCGCACCGTCGTCGTGGCCGTCGGGGCCTACGACTGCCCCAACCGGCTGGGCATTCCCGGCGAGGACCTCCCGCACGTGTCGCACTACTACACCGAGGCGCATCCCTGGTACCGGAAGCGGGTCGTGGTGGTCGGGGGCAAGAACTCGGCGGCCGAGGCGGCCCTCGAGCTGTACCGCTCGGGCGTTCACGTCACCCTCGTGCACCGGCACGCCGAGCTGGGGGAGGGCATCAAGTACTGGGTCCGGCCCGACATCGAGAACCGCATCAAGGAGGGATCCATACCCGCGCGGTTCGAGACCCGCGTGGTCGCGATCCGGCCGCGCGAGGTCGTCGTCGAGTCGGCGGCGGGGCGGGAGGTGCTGCCGGCCGACGCCGTGCTCCTGCTGACCGGCTATCACCCCGACACCGCGATGCTCCGGCGCTTCGGCATCGACGTCGACGCCGACACGATGGTGCCCGCCCACGATCCCGAGACCTACGAGACCAACGTGCCCAACCTGTTCCTGTTCCTCGCCGGGCAGGTCATCTCCGGCGTCTACAGCGGACAGATCTTCATCGAGAACGGCCGCTTCCACGGCCAGCGGGTCATCGCCGAGATCGCGCGCCGCCTCGCCCCGGCCGGCGACGCCGTGCCGGCATAGACCGCCGCCCCCGCGCCGGCCGGCGGGTGGAAGCGGGTCTCGACGTCCCTGGCGTGACGTCCCACGGCCCGAGCGGCCGCTAGGAGTCTGCGCCGTAGAACGGTGCAGACTCCTAGCAGGGTTGGTTGGGCGCCCACCGGAGCCGAAGGCGACGATGGGCGGGCTAGTCGGCCACGAGCGCTACTGCGGTCCCGGCCGGCCGGTCCGCGCCGCGAAGGCGTGCATCTCGATCAGGTCGATGAGGGCGCGCGAGCGGCCGGCGACGTCGCCCTGCTCGAGGAGCGCCTGCTTCTCGACCGGCTCGAGGTCCAGGTACTGGGCCAAGGTGGAGGGCGTCGTCCCCCATGTCGGCCGGCACCATCCGGCGCCATCTCGCGTCGTCGAACTGGCCTGCGAGCAGTGGATCGAGGCGGCTCCGCAGGCGGCGGAGCTCGTCGCGGATGCGTTCGGAGTCGGTCTCCGGCAGGGGGGCGATCTCGGCCCGGCGGTAGGCGCGGCCGCCGACCTCGGCGACGATCCGGAAGCGCTCGATGCCGCGGAGGACGATGTTCGACCGGCCGTCCGGCAGACGCTCGGCGTGGGTGATCAGGCCCGCGCATCCGATGTCGTAGACCGGCGGCGCCGGGCCGGGCTCGCGTCCCGCCTTCTGGAGCACCATGCCGATGATGCGGTCGCCCGACAGGGCGTCGGCCAGCATCTGCCGGTAACGCGGCTCGAAGATGTGCAGGGGCAGGCAGACCGACGGGAACAGGACGACGTTGGGCAGCGGGAAGATGGGGATCGTCGAGGGCAGCATCATGACGTCCGGCAACCCGGGGCGAGGCGGCGCGGCCTCTCGGCCCGGACTCCTCCAGATCAGTGCACGGTCCGGGTCTTCTTGTCGAGGAAGTCCATCAGGACGTAGCGGCCCAGCGTGTGGGGGGTCGTGAAGTACGCCTTGCCGTGGCAGATCGCGGTGACCCGCTTGACGAAGCTCACCAGCTCGTAGTCGCGCGCGAGCATGAAGGTGTTGATGAGGATGCCGGCCTTGCGGCAGGTGGCGACCTCGGCGAACGTCTCCGAGATGACCCAGGGGTCGAGGCCGAAGGCGTTGCGGTAGATCTTTCCGTCGGGGCGGGTCAGGGCCGACGGCTTGCCGTCGGTGATCATCACGATCTGCCGCATCTCGCAGGGCTGCCGCTCCAGCAGCCGCCGGGCGAGCCGGAGCCCCTCCCGCGTGTTCGTGTAGTGCGGCCCGACCCGCGCCCGCGCGAGCTGGCGGAGCGGGATCTCCTCGGCCGAGTCGTGAAACAGGACGACGCGCAGGGTGTCGCCGGGATACTGGCGCCGGATGAGGTTGGCGAGGGCCAGGGCCACCTGCTTGGCCGGCGTGAACCGGTCCTCGCCGTACAGGATCATGCTGTGGCTGCAGTCGAGCATGAGCACGGTCGCGCAGGCGCTCTGGTACTCCCCCTGGGCGACCATGAGGTCCGGCTGCTCGACCTCGATGCCGGGCCCCGCGATCGCGTCGCGTCCCATCCGCTTCACCGCGCTCAGGATGGTCGCGGCGGCGTCGAGGTTCATGGTGTCGCCGAACTGGTAGGGCTTGGGGGCCCCTCCCGCCTCGACGCCCGCCGCGTAGTCGCGCGTGTCGTGCCGGCCGACGCTGCTGTGGCCGACCGAGCCGAGCAGGTCCCGCAGGGCCCGGTAGCCCAGGAAGTCGAGGCCCTTGTCGGTGACCTCGAACCGCATGGGCGGCGACTGCCCCTCGCCGCCGCCGCGCCCCTCGCGGTCGCGGGCCGCCGCCTCGAGGTCGGGGTGGCGCGTGATGTAGCCCCGCTGCGCCATCTGATCGATGAGCCGGTCGATCAGCGACTCGAGACGCGAGGCCCCGTCGTGGTCCGCGTCGGCCGCGTCGCCCAGCAGGTCGATGATGGTCTCGTCGGACAGCATCCCGCCGTTCAGCAGCGCCTCGAGAATCGCGTCGCGCAACGCCTGCTCCGAGCGTTGGCCGTCCTCCGCGTCCGGATCGCCGGGGCGGCCCGAGGCGCTGCCGAAGCCGCTGTCGAGGAGCAGCCGCGAGAGCTTCGACACCAGCTCCTCGATGTCGAGCCCGTCGAGTTCGTCGCCGGTGTAGCGCGTGTATCGGTACTTCATCGTCGGCGGTGCCTGGAACCCTCCGGTTCGTGCAACGCGTTCCTCGCCCGAGGTCCTGGTCCGTCGGCTCCGCCGGTGCCCGATCTCCATCGTACGGGAGAAGCCGTCCCGCGGGCAGACGCCTGGCTGAGCTAGTTGTAGTACTTCTTCTTCCCGGGCGGGACGCGGATATCGGTCTCGAACGCCTGCTCCGGGGTCATGGCGGTCCGCCGCCTGGTCTCGGCCGCGCTGTACTGCCAAGTGTCGTTCCGGCTGATCTTCTTCTGCGCGTACAGCCCTTCGATGATGAACTCGACGGCGGAGGCGAGCACCGGGGGCGGCTCGCCCGCATCGAGCCGCAGGTGGCCGGCGAGCTCGTGCAGCCCGTGGATCTGGCCGGTCTGCTCGAGGAGCTCGGCCGCCGGCGTCGCGTCGCCGAGATCCAGGGTCCCGCCCAGGTCGAACCACTCGACCACGGCCGCGGTGTCGACGGTGGCGAACCACCCCTCGAACACGCGGCCGACGGCGGTGCGGATGACGTCGCGGGCGACCTGGTCGGCGCCGCGCAGCTCGCCCTCGTACTCGAGCTCGAACTTGCCGGTGATCGAAGGCAGGGCCGCGTAGACGTCGGCGATGCGGACCGCGGCGGCGGCCTCGCGGTTGACGAGCGCCCGCCGCTCGGCGTTCGACACGGCGTTTTCCAGGCACGTGATCGGCATGCGCTGGCTGACGCCGGAACGCTTGTCGATCTTGCCGTGGCCGCGGGCGACGAACGCGACCTCCTCGACGATCTCGCTGATGTAGGGCGGGATGCGCGGCGCCCCCGCGGCGCCGCCGGACCGCGCCGTCCACGCCTCCTGCCCCGTGATCCGCATGCCCTCCCGGCGCGTCTGCGGATAGTGCGTGCGAATCTCGGACCCGATGCGGTCCTTCAGCGGGGTGATGATCTTGCCCCGGGCGGTGTAGTCCTCCGGGTTCGCGGTGAACGTCATCACCACGTCCAGGGGCAGCCGGACCGGGTAGCCCTTTATCTGGACGTCGCCCTCCTGGAGGATGTTGAACAGGCCGACCTGGATCTTGCCGGCGAGGTCGGGCAGCTCGTTGATGGCGAAGATGCACCGGTGGGCGCGGGGAAGCAGCCCGTAGTGCATGGTGAGCTCGTCGGACAGCTCGAGCCCGCCGCGGGCCGCCTTGATGGGGTCGACGTCGCCGATCATGTCGGCGATGGTGACGTCCGGGGTCGCCAGCTTCTCCACCAGGCGGCGTTCGCGCGGGAGCCACGCGACGGGAAGGTCGTCGTCCGCCTCGGACACCCGGGTGCGGCAGGCCCGGCACAGGGGGGCGAGGGGGTCGCAGTTGATCTCGCAGCCCGGCATCACCGGCAGCGCCTCGTCGAGCAGCGCGACGAGGGCGCGCAACAGCCGGGTCTTGGCCTGTCCCCGCAGCCCCAGCAGCACGAAGTCGTGCCGGGAGAGGATCGCGTTGACGACCTGCGGGATCACCGACTCGTCGTAGCCGACGATGCCGGGGAACAACGGCCCCGCCTCGCCGAGCCGGCGCACGAGGTTCTCCCGCATCTCGAGCCTGACGCTGCGGCGGGGAAGCCGACCGGCCTCGACCGCCTCGCGAAGCTGTCCCAGACGTTCCGGTAGCGGCATGGTGCGATCTTAGCAGCCCGCGGCCTCGGCCGCCCCCGGCCGGGGCGCGGGCTGCGCCCGGCCGCCCGGGCCGGCGTTGCGCCGCATCGGGGCCGCGCTCCCTGCCGTCGGCGCCGGGTCGGAATCCTCGTCCGCCGGCGCCCGGGCGGAAATCGGGTCTCGGCGGCGTGTGAATGTCCTCACCGGGCGGCAGCCGCCAGCGCCGCGGCGGTGACGAAGCGGGGCTGGATGTCGATGGGGATGTGCCCGAGCCGGTCCAGCGCCTGCCGCACCGCGGGAGTCACGACCCCCCGGGTCTCCAGAATCCGCTGCGCGGCGTCGAGGTCGCCGGTGGCCTGCACCGTCATGAGCTCGCGGGTGAGGGCGGTGACGGTGTCGCGGATGCGGCCGTGGTCGATGGCGAAACGCCCGTCGACGTCGACGACCACGGCGCCGGCGTCGAGGAACGTGTTGAGCTGGATGGCCACGCCGCGGCCGTGCGCCTCGTCGATGCCGAAGCGGATCGAGCGGAACGTCGAGGCGAGGAACGTGGTGTACATGCTGCGCTCGAGCGACGTCGACGACCCCCCGGTCGATGAGCTCGCGCAGGGCCCAGAGGCCGGCGACGTCGGCCTTGGCCTCCTCGATGGTGCTGTAGGTCTCGCGAAGCTGCTGCCGCACGGTGCTCCGCCGGCCGCCGACGGTGATGGTGCCGGGCCCGAGGCCGTGCATCAGCTCGTGCATCAGGATGTGGGTGAAGAACGCCTCGAACGAGACCTCCCGCTGCTCGGCCGGCCGCAGCGTCACCTGCGCGATGGGGGTCAGGACGCGCTGGAACTTGGCTTCCTGCACGTTCTTCAGCATGACCCGCTTCGAGCCCTTCTCGCGCACCACCCGCTCGTCGTTGGGCAGGTTGAAGGCCGCGGTCTGCACCCCGCTGTTGGCGTCGCCGGCGGTGAACACCACGTTGACGACGCGGATCGGGGCGAGGGCGCCGAGGGCCGGGTTCCGGAACCGCGGGTCGATGGGCAGCGTGTCCTCGAGCCCCTGGAGCTCGGCCCCGAAGCGCTCCAGCGTCGCCGTCTCCGCCGCGTCGCGGATGGTGACGAACGCCTCGAACGCCGCCTTGTAGTTGAACCACTCGTCCTCGTAGACCTCGTAGGGGCCGATGGTCGGCTCGATCGCCGAGTCGAGCTCCATCCACGCCACGTCGCTCTCGTAGTAGTCGTTGCTCGCGAACGCCGCCGCGCGGGTCTCCAGGTAGCGCCGCAGCGACGGGTCCGCGGTGGCGCGGGCGGCCGCGAGCAGGTGCGCGGCGGCGATGGCCAGCGGCCCCTCGTACTCCAGGCTGTAGGGCACGCTCGCGAACCCCCCGGCCGGATCGCGGCGGATGGTCGTGAAGAACCCGGTGGCGTCGGCGCGGGCCGGACCCTCGAGCCCGTCGAGCCACGCCGCGACCTCGTCCCTCGTCGCCCCGGCGGGGTAGTAGTTGGCGCCCTCGGGCTTGGGGGGCGCGCCGGCCACGAACGGCCGGTCGTTCTCGATGCGCGCCCAGGGGCCCTTGTTGAGCAGGAAGTAGTCGAGGGCGGCCCGCCCCGCGGCGCTCCGGTCCCCGTTGAGCGAGATGAGCATCGCGGGGTTGCCGGCCCAGACCTGCTCGAGGAAGATGCCGTCCATCACGCGGGCGGCGTCGATGATGTGGCCGAGGGCGCGGCGCTCCGAGTCGGGCAACCCCGACAGGTCGGCGCCGATGTCGACGGGTGCGAACAGTCGCGTCATCGTGGTTCCCTGACCTCCGGCGGAGGCCGGCGTGGCGGTCAGGGCAACGACTCCGGCGACCCCCCCGGCCAGCAGGACGGTCGCAGCGCCGCCGAACCGGCTTCGCGTCCTCGTCATCTTGAACCTCCAGTGTCCGAGCGGCTCGCTACCATCATGGAACGGCCGGCGGGGCGGAGGCAAGGCGGGGAGATTGCTACACTGGTAACCGACCGTTCCGACGCGGCGGCCGGGTCGCGCGCGGAATCCCGGCGTCTCGCCGCGGCGGGACGGGGCGGTCGCGCCCGCGGGTTTCCGGTGTCTCGCCGTGGCGGGACGGGGCGGTCGCGTCTGCGGGGTTCCGGGGGCGCGCCGGCGCCAGGAGCGTACATGACGAGCTCGACGCAGTTGGCGGTGATCGGCGGGGGGCCGGGCGGGTACGCCGCCGCGTTCCTCGCCGCGGATCTGGGCATGCGCGTGACCCTCGTCGACGAGGCCCCGAACCCCGGCGGCGTATGCCTGTACCGGGGGTGCATGCCGTCGAAGGCGCTGCTGCACGTGGCCAAGGTGGTGACGGAGGCCCGCGAGGCCCGCAACTGGGGCGTCGAATTCGGAGAGCCGGCGCTGGACGTCGACCGGCTGCGCCGCTGGAAGGACGAGTCGGTGGCCCGGTTGACGGGGGGGCTCGGCCAGCTCTCGAGCCAGCGCGGGGTGAGCTACCTCCACGGCCGGGCCGAGCTGTCGGGGCCGACGTCGGCGCGGGTGACGGCGGCCGACGGCGGAGTCACCGCGCTAGAGTTCGAGCACGCGATTCTCGCCACCGGATCGAGGCCGGCCGCGCCCGGCCCGCTGGCTCTCGACAGCGATCGGGTCTGGGACTCGACCCGCGCCCTCGAGATCCCGTCGGTGCCCGGCTCGCTGCTCGTGGTCGGCGGCGGCTACATCGGGCTCGAGCTGGGGTCGGTGTACGCCGCCCTCGGGTCGCGGGTCACGGTGGTGGAGATGACCGCCGGGCTGCTGCCGGGGGCCGACCGCGACCTCGTGGCGGTCGTCGCTCGCCGACTCGGCCGGGCGTGCGAGGCGGTGCTCCTGGAGACGATGGTGACGGCGCTGTCCGAGGACGGCGACGGCGTCTCGGTGACCCTGAAGGGCAGGGACGGCGAGTCGGCGGAGCGGTTCGACCGCGTGCTCGTGGCGGTGGGCCGGGTGCCGAACTCGGACGTGCCGGGGCTGGACCGTACCGCGGTGGGCCGCGATTCGCGCGGTTTCGTGTCCGTCGACGGCCAGCGCCGGACGGCCGAGCCGACTATCTTCGCGATCGGCGACCTCGTCGGCGAGCCGATGCTCGCGCACAAGGCGAGCCACGAGGCGCGCATCGCGGTCGAGGCCGTCGCGGGGCACAAGGGGGTGTTCGAGCCCGCCGCCATCCCCGCCGTGGTGTTCACCGACCCGGAGGTGGCCTGGTGCGGTCTCACCGAGACGCAGGCGCGGGCGGAGGGGCGCGCGGTGGAGGTGGCGAAGTTTCCCTGGGGGGCCTCGGGGCGGGCGGTCACCCTCGACCGGCCGGCCGGCGTCACCAAGCTCGTCATCGAGCCCGGGTCGGAACGCATCCTCGGGGTCGGCATCGCGGGAAGCGGGGCGGGCGAGCTGATCGCCGAGGGGGTGGTGGCCATCGAGATGGGGGCCACCGCGTCCGACCTGCGGCTCTGCATCCACCCTCATCCGACCCTGTCCGAGACCCTCATGGAGGCGGCCGAGGTCTTCTTCGGCCAGAGCACCCACGTCTACCGGCCGAGACGGAAGCGCTGACCCGCCGCCGGAAGCGCGGCCCGGGCAACTCACCGATCGGTCGATGCGGGGCCGGCCCCGGTGTCGGGGGCGGCGCGGCTCGCCGCGGCGACCGCGTCCGCCTGCTCATGGGCGTGGTAGGAGCTCCGCACCAGCGGCCCGGACTCGACGTGCCGGAAGCCCAGCTCCAGCGCCTCGTGCTTCAGCTCCGCGAACTCGTCGGGATGGTAGTAGCGGGCGACCGGCAGGTGGGCGGGCGACGGGCGAAGGTACTGGCCTATCGTCACGATGTCGCATCCCGCGCGCCGCAGATCGGCCAGCGCCGCCGCGAGCTCGTCGCGGGTCTCGCCGAGGCCCACCATGATTCCCGACTTCGTGGCCACCCGGGGGCGGTGGCGGCGGGAATGGGCCAGGACCCGGAGGGCGCGGTCGTAGCCGCCGCCGGGGCGCGCCCGTCGATACTGGCCGCGAACGGTCTCCAGGTTGTGGTTCAGGACGTCGGGCCCCGCCGTCAGCACGACGTCGAGGGCGCCGGTGCTTCCGCCGAAGTCCGGCACGAGGGTCTCGATGCGGCAGTCCGGGGCCAGCGAACGGATGGCGGTGACGGTGGCGGCGAAGACGCCGGCGCCACCGTCGTCGAGGTCGTCCCGGTCGACGGAGGTGACGACCGCATGCTCGAGACCGAGGGTCCGCACCGCTTCCGCCACCCGCACCGGCTCTCCCGGGTCGACGGGGCCGGGGCGGCCGTGCTCGACGTTGCAGTAGGCGCACGCCCGGGTGCAGACCCCGCCCAGGATCATGAAGGTGGCGGTACCGTGGTGCCAGCACTCCCCGATGTTCGGGCAGTTGGCCTCTTCGCACACGGTGTGCAGCCCCTGCTCGCGGACGAGGCGCTTGAGGCGCCGGTAGCCCTCGCTGCCCGGCGCCCGGACCCGCAGCCAGCGGGGCTTGGTCTCTCCCCGGGCCGGCTCGGGGCGGACCCGGCGTCCCCGGTAGAAGGTCGCCGGCGCGGCGGGGGAGGCGGCCGTCGCGCCCTCCAGGGTCGCCATGTCCCGGATCGTACCGCGCGGCCGCGTCCCGGCGCAACGCGGCCTGGTCCGCCCACCGTCGCCTGCGGCTCCGCTGGGCGCCCAATCAACCCTCCGGGAGTCCTCCTGGCCGGGTCTGCGGCGGCTCCGCGACCGCCGTGCCGTTTCCGTCGGCCGCGGGCTTCGCCCGGGCCCGCGGGGCCGCGATTCGCCGGGCGGGGGAAAATCGTGTAAACTGGCGCCGGTGTCTTATGGACACCGTAGCGCCGCCCGTGCGGAAGACGCGGCCCCGGTCCCGGCCGTCCCCGGCACATGGATGCCGGGGTGGCCGGCGGTTCGGCAAGCGGGGATGGCGAGGGTCGGCAAGCGGGACGCGGCGCCGTGTTCTTCGGTTGACGAAAGGCACGATCGGGCCGGGATGCGCGCCGGCCCACTCAGACCGGCACTCTCACCCCCCTCGGCCCGCGTAGCCCGTGAGCCACGCCGCGGCCGGTGAACGACACGGAGGAGTCGATGGCGTACAGCATTTGTGAACCCTGCGTCGGGACCAAGGACACCGCCTGCGTGGACGTGTGTCCGGTGGACTGCATCCACCCGCGCAAGGACGAGGAGGAGTTCGAGGCCGAGACGATGCTCTACATCCACCCGGAAGAGTGCATCGACTGCGGCGCCTGCGTGCCCGCGTGCCCGGTCGAGGCGATATTCGCCAACGACGAAGTGCCCGATCAGTGGGAGAGCTTCATCGAAGTCAACGCCAACTGGTACGAGGGCAAGTAGCGAGCGAGCCGCCCATGGGTTTGATCGACCATCGCTTCGAAGACAACTTCATCACCACGAACCTCGACAAGGTCCTCAACTGGGCGCGGCAGTCCTCGTTGTGGCCGATGGGGTTCGGGCTGGCCTGCTGCGCCATCGAGATGATGGCGACGTCGGCGTCCCGGTTCGACATCGCGCGGTTCGGCGCCGAGGTCTTCCGCGCGTCGCCGCGTCAGGCCGACCTGATGATCGTCGCCGGCACCGTCACCAAGAAGATGGCCCCGGTCCTGCGGCGGCTGTACGACCAGATGCCCGAGCCGAAGTGGGTCATCTCGATGGGAAGCTGCTCGAACGCCGGGGGGCCGTTTCCCACGTATTCGGTGCTGCAGGGCGTGGACAAGGTGGTGCCCGTCGACGTCTACGTGTCCGGGTGTCCGCCCCGCCCCGAGGCGCTGCTCTACGGGTTGATGCGCCTTCAGGACAAGATCCGGCGAGAGAACACGGTGTTGCGCAAGGAACGGGTCATCATGGCGGGGCAGAGCGATCCGATTCTCGTCGAGGACCGGGGGTAGCGGCCGTGCAGCAGTTGGCGAAGCTCTTTCGGATGGTGTTCCTGGTCGATCTGATCAAGGGGCTGCTCGTCACCCTCAGGTACACCCCTCAACCCGCGTTCACCTTCCAGTATCCGGCCGAGCGGCGCCCCGTGGCGCCCCGCTTCCGGGGGGTGCTCAGGCTGCAGGTCGAGCCGGAGACCGGCGCGCAGACGTGCATCGTGTGCGACCAGTGCGCCAAGGTGTGCCCCGACGAGCTCATCTTCCTGGGGGGGCATCGGGAGCCCGGTCACAAGATCAAGGTGCTCGACTACTTCGACTTCAACCTGTCACGCTGCAGCTTCTGCGGCCTGTGCGCCGAGGTGTGCCCGACCAAGCCGGTCAAGGCGCTCATCATGAGCGAGGACTACGAGCTCGGCAGCTACGACCGCCAGAAGCAGATTCTTCGCGTCGACGACATGTACGACGGCGTGGCGATCGAACAGTACTCGCGGTAGCGGCAATCGCGCGACCGCGTGACCCGCGGTCGCGTCGGGAGCTCCGCTCGCGCGAGGACTTCCCGTGGCCGCCGGCGCCCGGGCGGCGTCGCCGACGCGCTGGCGTCTCGGCGGCGCGAGTCGCGGGGCGGGGCCATGGGAGACGGCGTTCGCGCCGGGGTCGACTCGGGGCCCCGGCGGTGCGCCGAGTCTTCCGGCGTCAGCCGTTCCCGGTGGAGGTGACATGAAACTGGCGTCACGCGCCCTGATGTTCGTGGTGGTGGTGGCGGCGCTGTCGGTCGTCCTCGGCGCGCAGCCGACGCCGACCGCGTCGCGAGTGGAGACCCGCGTTCAACTCGGCAAGCTGCTGCTCGACGACATGCGCTACTGGGAGGCCGTTCGCGCCTTCGAGGAGGCGCAGGAAGGGGCCGTCGACGAACAGCGGGTACGCGTCTCCGCCGGCATGTTGAGGGCGCTGCTGCCCGTTGCCGAGTTCACCCGCGCGCAGATCGAGGCGCAGGTGCTGCTGGAGCTCGCCCCGAACGATCCCGAGATGGTCGCCCTCGTCGGCGACGCCCTGTGGGGCGGGGGGCTGTTCGACGAGGCGGAGCAGCTGTACCGCGACGCGCTGGCCCTCGACTCGGCATCCGGCGCGGCCCGGCACGGCCTGGCGAAGAGCCTCACGACCCGCCAGCGCTACGAGGAGGCTCTCGACTGGGTGCAGGCGGCCCTCGACGCCACCCCCGACCTCGCGGCGGCGTATCACACGCTGGGGTACATTCACCGGCGCATGCGCCGGTTCGCCGACGCGGCCGACGCCTACGAGCGGTACATCGAGCTGATTCCCGGCTGGGCCGACAGCGAGAGGGCGGGCTGGGCGCGGGCCGAGGTGCAGTTCCTGCGGTCGTTCGGGGACCGTCCCGCGGTCGAGATGATGGCGCCGGGGCAGCTTCACACCATTCCGTTCAGGCTGGTCGACGAGAAGGTCATCGTTCAGGGCCGAGTCAACGGCCGCGACATGGTCGACTTCGTGGTCGACACCGGGGCCGAGCAGACGGTGCTGTCGCAGCCCGTCGCGCAGCAGCTCGGCGTACGCCCCGTCAGCACCACGCTGAGCGCCGGGGTCGGCGAGATCGGCTTCAGGGGTCTGCAGGCGGGCCGGCTCGAGTCGCTGGAGTTCGGCTCCCTCGGCATCCGGAATCTCCCCGCCCTGATCAAGAGTCCCCCGCTCGGCGGCCTCCCCACGCCGGAGGCGGAGGCGTTCTCGCCGCTCGCGGTCGGCTTGTCGATGATCGTCGACTACGCCCGCCAGGAGATCATCGTCGGCGAGGAGCTGCCCGACGAGCCTTTCGACGTGTCCATGCCGCTCAGGCAGCACCGGCTCGCGGTGGTGCGCGGCGTCGTCAACGACCAGATTCCGCGGAGCTTCGTGGTCGACACCGGCGGCGAGGTCATATCCATCAGCCGGGGCACGGCGAATCTCCTGCCCCCGCTCCAAGTGCGCCAGGTGCCCGTCAACGTGTACGGCACCTCCGGGTGGGACGAGCAGGCGTATCTGCGGCCCGGCACCTCGCTCGCCTTCGACCAGTTGCTCTATCCCAACTACTCGGTGGTGGTGCTGAACCTGCACCGCCCGAGCGCCCTGCTGGGCTTCCACATCGGCGGCACGGTGGGCCACCACTTCCTCCGCGACTACCGGGTCGTGTTCGACCTGGGACGCAGCGAGCTGCGCCTGACGCGGCTCTGATCGCCGGGCGAACGAGAACAGCCCGTGCCCGGTCCCCCGTTGGGGCGTCGGGCACGGGCTGTCTGCGTTCGCGGCGAGCGGCGCCTCCGCTGCCTCACCGCCTGCCGCCGGACGATCTCAGAAGTCGAACCCGATCCAGAAGTCGAAGCGCGGGTTGCGGAAGGCGGCGCTGCCCCCCCGGGCGGCGAAGAGGATGTTCTCCCAGTCCTCGTTGAACAGCGTCCGCCACGACCAGTCGAAGTGCATCGGGATGCCGATGACCGAAGTCGTCAGGCCGATGCCGTAGGACGCCCGGCCGTCCACGAGCCGGAACCCGGACACCGGCGCGGAGTCGCCGAACACCTCGAAGAACTCGCCGGTCACGGGGTTCTGACCGAACCCGATGGTCGGCGTCACCGCCTCGCTGCCCGTGGCGAACCACGTGAACGGCCGGCCGTTCAGTCCCGCGCCGCCCATGTTGAAGAAGAAGGTGCCGCGGACGCCGCCCATCAGCCCGATCGGGGTGAGCATCGCCTCGATGAGGGGGAAGCGCAGCTCGGCGTTGAAGAAGGCGGCGTTGTGGCCGATGAACTCCAGGTACTCGTAGCCGCGCATCTCCGAGTTGCCGCCGAAGAACAGGAAGTCGGGGAAGTCGCCGAAGCTCTTGAGGGCGCGGCCGCGCAGCGCGAACACGCCGGTCTCGCCGATCCGCAGGTAGTAGCGGGCGTCGGCGTCGAGGGTCTTCTTGCCGAGGAACGTGGTGCCCACCGTCGGCGCGTAGTTGAAGGCGAAGCGCATGGTGTTGCCCGACACCGGCCCGAATTCGCGGAAGACGGTGGTCTCCTGGATGAACGAGACCGTCACCGGCATCTGGGAGCCGTTGCGGAACAGCGGGGTGCCGAACTGCTGCTGCTGGTACTGGTCGGACTGCTGCTGGAGGAACGGGTCGTTGAACCGCTCGTTGAAGTGGAAGATCCCGCCGCTCACCTCGAGGCGGCGGTAGCGGTCGAGGGGGTAGATGCCGTAGGCGCTGCCGCCCCGTATCGTCTGCGACGCGATGGCGTCGTCGGGGCTGAGGAAGGCCAGCGACGGGGCGTACCAGCCGGCCGCGCCGTAGAAGAACATCTCCTGCGAGAACCCCTGCACGGCGAACTGGAGGCGGCCGCTCTGGTTGAAGTACGAGCCCGAGAAGGTCCGGTACTGGTGGATCGAGTAGGCCATCAGGTTGAAGCCCTGATCGCCGAGGACGTCGGAGAACGAGATGCCGGTCCCGCCGAGGAAGTGGCCGTTGCTGGTCATGCCGAGGTTGATGGGCGGGGTTCCGTCCATGAACATCTTCTCGAACCGCCCCTTGCGCCGGTTGTTCGCGGTCACGAGGGTGTGGGTCAGCGGGGCCTGGAAGTCGATGTTGGGGCCGGGGGCGCCGAAGTCGGAGGTGAACGCGGTGTACAGCGGCTCCTGCCGGTCGACGGTGTGGATGCCGTACTCGCCCTTGAAGTAGGTGACGAAGGCGATGCGCGGCTGGGGGTCGCCGGGCAGGACGATGGTCGAGACGTTGCCGGTCGCGGTGTCGGTGTACTGGCGCAGTTCGCCGTTGTTCAGGTCGAGCGTCCAGACGTTGTAGATGTCGCCGTTGGCGGCCACGTCGGGGTCGACGGGGGCCAGGGGGTCGACGGCGGTCGACGAGAAGACCAGGGTGTTCTCGTCGAGGAACTGGGCGGCCGCCTCGCTGAACGTGCCGAACGTCAACTGCGTCTTCTCGCGGGTCTCGAGGTCGAGCTTGAAGAGCTTGTTGTTGCCGCTGATGCGCGCCACGTAGACGAGGTACGAGCCGTCGGGCGAGAACGTCGGCGCGTAGTCGGCGAAGTCGTCCTGCGTCAGGTTGGTGACCTCCCGGGTCTCGAGGTCGAGCAGGTGGATGTCGCCCACCGCGTTCTGCAGGGCCGAGAAGGCGACGTAGCGCCCGTCCGGCGAGAAGTCCGGCGACTCGGGCGCGTCGACCATCTCGAGGTCGATCAGCTCCTCGGTCTCGCGGGTCACCACGTTCTGCAGCATCAGCGACCGGTACTTGCCCTTGCGGACGAAGTACGCGAGGCGGTCGTCGACGGGCGACCAGGACATCCAGGGGACCGCGTTCCACCGGGCGCCGGGCAACTGAATCGACTCGTAGCCGAGGTCCTGGTTGAAGCCCGCGGTCAGGTTGGACACGACCTCGCCGTCCTCGGTCGACAGCAGGATGATGTCGATCTCCCGGTCCTTGCGGTTGACCGCGTAGGCCGCGAGGAGATCGCCGGACGGCGACGGCTCTATCGAGTAGACGGCCAGGTACCGCGTCTCGAGGGGGTCGGGGGCGAGGTCGCGGCCGTAGTCGTCGGGCCGTTCCTTGTCGCGGAAGGCCTGGAACCGGCGCCGGATGTAGGACGAGTACTCGACGTCGAACTCCTCGGCGGAGATGTTGAAGGCGTCCTCGTAGATGTCGCTGTCCCCGCCGATCACCGACTTGCGCAGCGAGAACAGGAACTCCCTGACCCCGGCCATCCCCCAGCGGTCCTCGATGAACTCGAAGGCGGCGTGCCCGAGGTTGTAGACCAGCCGGGGGCTCGCGTTGAGGCCGTAGCCCTCGTAGTTGCTCATCTCGGGCAGGGTGTCCGAGAGGGCGGCGTCGCGGACCGTCATCAGGTCGAGGGGCCGCCACACCCCGGCCAGGAAGTCGGCGAGTCCCTCGTCGACCCACAGCGGGATGCCGCGCCGGATGACCGAGCGCGGGATGATGTCGAACGCGAACTGGTGGGTCAGCTCGTGCGCGATCAGTCGGTAGAGCTGGTCGGGCGGCTCGTCGATGGGCAGCACGATGCGCTGCCGGAACGGCTCGGCGAAGGCGGCGACCCCGTCCGACACCGCCCCGGGGATGATGTTCTGCTGCTCGAACTCGCTGTGCGTCTTGAAGATGACGAGGGGAACGAGGTTGGCGAGGTCGTGGGTCAGGTCGGCGCTGATCTGGGAGTAAGCGCTCTCCGCGTAGCTGGCGATGCGCTCCAGGTGCTCCTCGACCTCGGGGTAGTAGAAGATCTCGAAGTGCTCGGTCGTGTAGATGTGCCACTGGAAGTCGTCGTACTTGACCCGGTTCTTGCCGTAGTACGGGAAGAACTGGGTGGCGGCCTGGGCCATCGCGTCGGCGGCGGTCCAGCCGAGGGCGAGCGCGGCGATCAGGCCGGTGCGGACGACGCGGCTCCGGATGGCGCGCACGCGGGGGGAGCAACTCATGGTTCACCTCGTGAGGGGCCAGCGGCGCGCGGCGGGAGCTGGCGGAGAATCTGTCTCACCTCGACTGTCAACGGCCGCGACGGTCGCGACGACGGCGACCGGAGGCCGCGGTTCCTTCGTCGGTACCCATATTAGCAAGAACCGCGCCCGGTCGGCGCGGACCCCGGGGACGCGGGGGCGGAGTCTCCGAGGGGGGCGGCGATACGCTGGTCGCATGCGGCGAGGCCCTGGGCCGGGGGTGGGCGGGCCGCGCTGCCCCCCCGTCCCCGCGTCGGCCGTCGTGGTCCCGCGGCCGGGGGACGGCCGAGCGGGCCGCCCGCGGCGGGTCCGCGCCGCGCGAGCGTCTCGCGCCGGCTGAGCTCCCCGCGCCCACGGAAGGACCGCGCGGACGCTTGCCACCGGCCGCCGGCCGGTGTCCCCCGCGGGAGAGAGAGCGACCACCGGAGAGGACATGGACAAGTCCGCCCGCGTGTGCGACGCTATTGCAGGAAGGCGGTGCCGACGCGGCGAAGCCCGGCGCCGGCCGACGAGAGGAGCGAGCCATGACCTTGCGTTGGATGGTCGCGGGTGCGGGCGCGCTGGCCTTGGCGATGTCCACGTTGCCGGCCGGCCTCGTGTCGTCCCATGCGCACCCCCACGGCGTCGCCCCGGGCGTCGCAGAGCTCGGCGGGGAGGCGGTCGCCGCCTGCGACGCCGGGGCCAAGCCGGCCAGCTACGACTTCGTGTTGCAGGACCACGACGGGCGGGACGTCGACTTCGAGTCGTTGCGCGGCAAGGTCGTGCTGCTGAACTTCTGGGCCACGTGGTGCGGCCCCTGCAAGATCGAGGTGCCCTGGTTCGTCGAGTTCGCCGAGGAGTACGCCGACGACGGGCTCGTCGTGCTCGGCCTGTCGGTGGACGACACCGTCGACAAGATCCGGGAGTTCGCGGACGACTTCGACGTGAACTACCCGATGCTGGTGGGCCTCGGCCGCGAGGACTTCCAGGAGGCCTACGGGCCGATCTGGGGCGTGCCGATGACCTTCTTCATCGATCGCGAGGGTACGGTATGCCGCACGCACGCCGGCATCGCGACCAAGGACGAGTTCGAGCAGGACATCCGGGATCTGCTGTAGTCCGCGCCGTGGAGAACGGCCCGGACTCCCGGCGGGTCGGTCGGGCGGCCCGGCGGAGCCGAAGGCGGCGATTGTCGGGCACGGAGCCTGCGCCGCCCGGATCGCCGGGGGCGGTGCCGCCGCCACGGCGCGGCTGGTCGGCGCGCCGGGCCGTGGAAGCCTCGTGGTGCGGTTCCCGGGGAACCGCACCGGGCGGTCCGGCCGGGAGCCGGGAACGTGGAGCAGGGTGGGTCGATCCGGGGGGGGCGGTCGTCTGATGTATGATCCGCATGAGGGGTGTCGATGCTGAAAGGGTTCGTCCACGCGGAGTTGGCCTGCGGCTGTCGACTCGCGTTTCGCGAAGGGGTGGAGGGTAGCCCGGTCACCGTGGTCGTCGACCGAAAGGCGCCCGGCTGTGTCCTCTCCCTGCACGTGCAGGGGCTTCCGGTCTACGACTACCGGGAAGCGTTGCGACCTTCGACCCGCATCAGCCCGGTGGAGGAAGAGGGCTACGAAGAAGAAGGGTGACGGTCGGGGCGTTCCTGGATGACCACGCTGCTGTCGTCGGAGTTCGATGTCGTCTGCCCATGCTGCGGGGCCGTGCAGACCGTCGACGCGCGACTGAAGCGGGTCGTGGCCCATCGCGAGCCCGAGCGCGAGGACAAGCCCGAGCTCGACCAGGCGCAGCGGATACTCGCCGAGGAGGCGGCCCGGCGCGAAGCCCTCTTCCGGCAGTCGGTGACCGACGAGCAGACCCGCGGCGACGTTCTCTCCAAGCGCTTCGACGAGGCCCTCGAGCGGGCCCGCCACGAGCCCGTCACGCGTCCCGAGCGCGACTTCGACCTCGACTGAGACGGGTTGCCGCGTCGTCGGTTCCCGCGCCTCCCCCCACGAGCCACGCGCGCGCACGACCGCGTCGGGGTAGACTCCGCCGATGCCTGTTCCCGCCCCCCCGCCGGACGCCGGTTCCGACCGCGTCCCGGCCTCGCCGCCGCGCATCCTCGTCGGCACCTCCGGCTACAACTACGTGGAATGGCGGGGCAGCTTCTACCCCGAGAAGCTGTCCCCCAAGAAGATGCTGCCCTTCTACGCGGAGCGCCTGCCGACGGTCGAGATCAACTACACCTTTTACCGCATGCCGACCGAGCGGCTGCTCGCCGGGTGGTCCGACCTGACCCCGGAGCACTTCCGCTTCACCCTCAAGGCGCCGCGGCGCATCACCCACGAGGCGCGCCTTCGGGGCAGCGGGGACCCCACCGCCGCGTTCTGCGGGGCGGCGCGGTCGCTGGGTCCGAAGCTGGGCGTCCTCCTGTTCCAGCTGCCGCCGTACTTCAGGAAGGACCTGTCGGTGCTCGACGACTTCCTGGCCCTGCTGCCGCCCGGGATGCGGGCGGCGTTCGAGTTCCGTCACGCGTCGTGGCACGACCCGGCGGTGTTCGAGCGGCTGCGGTCGCGCCGGCTGGCGCTCTGCATCGCCGACAGCGAGCGGATGACGACGCCGCTGGAGGTGACCGCCGACTACGGCTACTTCCGGCTCCGCGACGAGGGCTACGGGCCGGACGACATCGCCCGGTGGGCCCGGACCATCGCCGCCGCCACCCGGGGCTGCCGGGAGGTGTTCGTCTACTTCAAGCACGAGGACAAGGGGAAGGGGCCCGAGTTCGCCCGGCGCTTCGTCGAGGCGCTGCCGGCCGCGGGGTGAGGGAGGCCGACCCGCCAATCGTCGCCCCCGGCTCCGCTCGGCGACCGATCCGCCCTCCGGGAGTCCGCACCGGGCAGCCCCCATCGTGGCCTTCGGCTCCGCCGGGCGCCCAACCAGCCCTGCTGGTGGTCCGTCAGACCATGATCTTCTGATCCGGACTTGAGCTCATGACCTCATCGTCAACGACTTGCCGGCACCACACACCCGAGCTCCTGGCTGTGACGCCGCACCAGGAGTCTGCATCGTTCTACGGCGCAGACTCCCGGAGTGCGGACTGCGCCGACATTCGCTCCCGCACGACCTCGACGGCCCGCCGCTCGGCCCAGTAGCCGTCGAAGCCCGGCCCGGCGCCGGCATAGAACCCGCAGTGGCCCCCGTGGGGCGTGACCTGGACGGCGATGTGCGGGTTCTCGACGATTCCCGGGTCATCGAACTGCCGGGTCGGAATGAAGGGGTCGTCGGCGGCGCTGACGACGAGGGTCGGCACCCGCACGCGGTCGACGACGCGGAGGCTGCTCGCCCGGTGGTAGTAGTCGTCGGCGTCCCGGAACCCGTGGTGCGGGGCCGTGAAGCGCTCGTCGAACTCCCGCACCGTCCGCACCGAGCCGAGCCGGCCGAGGTCGAACCGGCCCGGCCACGCCCGCGCCTTCCGCCTCATGCGGCGCTTCAGGTTGCGCACGAAGTTCCACTGGTAGAGGCGGTTCGCGGGCCGCTCGAGGGCCTCGACGCACATCCCCAGGTGCATGGTGGGCGACACCGCGACGATCGCGCGAAGCTGGGGCGGCGCCTCCGCCCCGTAGTCGCCGGCGAGGCGTACGGCCACGTTGCCCCCGAGCGAGTAGCCGGCGACCGCGATGGCGGGAAGCCGGTCCAGCGAGATCAGCTCCTCGATGACCGCCCGCGGGTCGGCCGAGAGGCCCGAGTGGTAGAGCCCCGCCGACAGCGCCTCGGTGCCCCCGCAGTTGCGCTGGTTCAGCAGCACCGCGTTCATGCCTGCGGCCAGGGCCTTGTCGGCGAGGCCCCGCATGTAGTGGGCCCCGCTGGAGCCCTCGAGGCCGTGCAGGGCGACGAGGGTCGGGCGCCGCCGCGGCTCCGCCTGCCAGTGGCAGTGGGCGAGCACCCGCGCGGCGGGGGCAACGTCGAAGTAGCGGGGCACGGGCGGCGGCAGGCGCGGGAAGCGCCGGGGGCGGCCCCACGTGAAAAGGGTCATGCGGTGCCCGCCCCGGAGGCGCGGGTGGGGGACGTAGCGGTCGGCGGGGCCGCCGAACGGGATGGTCTGCGTCATGATCGGGGCCCGGGAGCCCGTGACGAAAGCCTCGCCGCATTCGACCGGCGATGCATCCCGCGTGGCTGCGTTGCTCCTCGGTTGCCCATGCCCGGCATGCGCCCTCGTCGCGCCTTGCCACGCGGGCGCCTCGGCTGTTCTCGGGCGCGCGGCAACGCGGGGTTTCACCACCGGCCCCTCGCCGCGGGCTCCCCGTCGTCGGCGGTGGGGCCGTAGATCGGAGGTACGCGGCATGCCCGCATGCGCAGGTAGACGCTGAGCTGCCCGCGGTGGTGGACGAGGTGGTTCAGCACCAGGGTCTGCACCATCGCTATCCGGGGCAGGGAGAAGACCACCCGACCGTCGCGCCGCAGGGTCCAGTCTGCGACGAGGTCGTCGTCGGGGCGCCCGACGAGGGTGCGGCGGCCCGCGGCCGCGCCGGCGTCGAACCGGCCGAGCGCCTCGCTCACCGACCCGACGGCGCTCTCGACCGGCACGTCGGCCGGATCGCAGCCCTCCTCGTTCATGATGCCGCAGGTCCAGGCGGGAATCTCCGCCAGATGGCCGGTCAGCTCCGCGAACGTCCGGGCCCCGCCGCCGGGTCCCCACGCGAGCTCCGCCCCGGGCACGATCTCGATGAGGCGCCGGGTGACCTCCAGCTCCCGGTCGAACTGAGGCAGAAGCATGTCGATGAGCGGCATGGACCTGGACCGACGCGCGGGGATTGTACCCGCGAATCCGGGGCGGCGGGCGCGGCATCTTCCAGCAGGTCGGCACGTGCGTCCGCCCATCCGTGGCGGCGTACGCGGCAGTCCCCACGAGGTCGGCACCCGCGTCCGACCCGGTGGCGAACGCGCCCGTCCGCGCCCGAGGACGGTCCGGCGGCGCCTTCTGGACCGGGCGCCAGCCGATTCGGGACAATACCCCCATGCGGCTCCGGCAGCTCAACATCGGTTGCTTCGGCGGCGGGACGGGGTTGCCCAGCCTCATCGGCGGCCTCAAGCAGAACCCGTGGCTGCGGGTCAACGCGGTGGTCACCATGTTCGACAGCGGCGGCAGCTCGGGCGTGCTCCGCGATCAGCTCGGGGTGCTGCCTCCGGGCGACGTCCTCCGATGCGCGCTGGCCCTCGCCCGCAACGAGGCCGAGGCGCGGCGCATCCTGCTGACCCGCCTCTCCGGCTTCGAGCACGACCGGCTCGGCGGCCATACCGGCGGCAACCTGCTGCTCTCGATGATGGAGCAGTACACCGGCGACTTCCTCGCCGCCGTCGACGGGCTGCGCACGCTGCTCGACTGCGTCGGCCTCGTATGGCCGGTCAGCGTCGAGCAGGCGACGGTGTGCGCCGAGTACGAGGACGGGTCGACCACCCGCGGCGAGGTCGAGGTCGACGCCGGGCAGCGCGAGGGACGCCGCGTCCGCCGCATCTGGCTCGACCCCCGGGTCGCCATCCACCCCGCCGCGGCAGAGGCCATTCCCAACTTCGACGCGGTCGTCATCGGCCCCGGCAGCTTCCATACGAGCCTCGTGCCGACCCTGCTCCCGGCCGGCGTGCGCGACGCCCTCGCCGCCGTCGACGGGCCGATCGTGCTCGTCGCCAACCTGCTCACCGAGGGCCGCGGCATGGAGGGCTTCACCGCCGCGACGGCGGTGGAGCGCATCGGCGAGGTCATCGGCCGCCGCGTCGACGCGGTCATCGTCAACACCGGGCGGCCCGACGCAGAGACCGTCGACCGCTACGCCGCCGAGGACAAGCGGCCCCTCCCGGTAGGGCGCGTCCCGGACGGCTGCGAGGTCGTCACCGGCGAGTTCTGGGAGGGGACGTTCGCCCGCCACGCTCGTCGGCGCCTCGCCTACGCGGTGTGGGGCGTGCTGTCCGGCCGGCTCCTGTGGGACGACGGGGGTCGGGGCTAGCGTCCCGGCTGTGAAGTTCGCGGAATCTCCGGGTCGCTGCTAGTGCCCGCAACCTCGGAGAACTGCCGCGTGGAATGTTCCGCGAATCACGGTTCAGGACGTTGGGAGCCGTGGCGAAACCCGTGTTGCACCGCGTCCGGAGGGCGCCCGCCTGACGAGGCGCCTGCCTGACGAGGCGGCCCCCCGACCCGCCAATGGCTACCCGTCGCGTGCGAGCTTCTTGGCCGCAGCCTTCTCGATGATCTCCCGCAGGGCCTTGCCGGTGGCGCCGCCCCTGGCGGCGGTGCGCCCGGTCACCCAGACGTCCGGCAGGTCGGCGGCGAGGATGTCGTCGAAGTCGCCCTCGCTCTTGACGCTGAGGGGCGCGAAGGTGGTGATGTCGAGGGGGCCCGACCAGAAGTCGCGGTGCTTGATGAGCAGCCAGCTCCGGCCGCGCTGCGACGGGGAGGTGTCGGGGCGGTCGCGGGTCCGCACGAGGGCCCACGACCCCTTGAGCTTGTAGCCGTCGAGGGTGAACTTCAGGTCGCCCCGGCCGAGCGCCTCGCCGACGTCGTCGACCTCGGCGCTCCAGGTGCCGTAGTCCCACAGCATGACGATGCCCTGGCCGTAGCCCTCGGGGATGACGCCCTCGAAGTCGCCGTACTCGCGGGGGTGGTCCTCGGTCTGCACCGCGAGGTGACGGTCGCGGTGATCGAGCGACGGCCCCTTGGGTACCGCCCACGACAGCAGAACCCCGTCGTGCTCGAGCCGCAGGTCGTAGTGCAGGCGGCTCGCGAGGTGCTTCTGCACGCAGAAGTAGAGCGGCTTCGGCTTGCCCCTCCCGCGCTTGCGCGTCTTGCCGTCCCCGCGCGGCTCGGGCGTCTTCGAGAAGTCGCGCTTGCGACGGTACTCGTCGAGGGGCATGGCGGGAGGATAGCAGGGAACGCGCGCCGGCGGCTTCGGCACATAATGCACGCGGAGACACACCCATGCTGACGGCCGTCCTGCTGTATCTCTCGGTGCTGGTTCTCGTCGGGGCGTACCGCAGCCGCCGGGTGCGGACCGGCGACGACTTCCTCGTGGCGGGCCGGGCGCTGCCGGCGCGGGTGCTGGTGTTCACGCTGCTCGCGACGTGGATCGGGTCGGGCAGCCTCTTCGCGGGGGCGGGGCTCGGCTACCGGGCCGGCTTCGCGGCCCTGTGGCAGTCCGCCGGCGCGTGGGCGGGCATCGCCCTCGTCTACTTCATCGCGCCGCGGGTGCGCCGCATCGCCCAGTACACCGTCCCCGACATCCTCGAGCTGCGCTACGGGCCGGCGGCGCGGGTGCTCGGCACGATCACCACGGTGCTCGCCTACTCGACCATCGCCGCCTACCAGTTCCGGGGCGGCGGCCGCCTCCTCGCCTCGGTCGCGGGGGTCGATCCGGACACCGGGGCGTTCATCACGATGGCGTTCTGCGTCGTGTTCACGGCGCTCGCCGGCATGCTGTCCATCGCCTATCTGGACGTCGGCAACGGCGTGCTGATGACGGTCGGGGTGATCCTGGCCGTCACGTTCATGGTCGGCGACGCGGGCGGGCTCGGCGCCGCGGTGGGGGCGCTCCGCCCCGACCAGGTGTCGCTGTTCGGCAACCTGGGGCCGCAGGCGGCGCTGGCGCTGTTCCTGCCGACGATGTTCCTCCTGCTCGGCGAAGCGAACATGTACCAGAAGTTCTTCTCGGCCCGCGACGAGCGGGCGGCGCGACTCGCGGTCGGCGGCTGGATCGTCGGGACGATGGTGGTCGAGACCCTGATCGACTCGACCGGCATCTTCGCCAGCACCGTCTCGCCGGGGCTGACCGAGGCGCAGTCGGAGGAGATCGTCATCCGGGTCGCGACCGACGTGCTGCCGGCGTTCCTGGGGGTGCTGCTGGTGTGCGGGGCGGCGGCGATCATCGTCTCCACCGCCAACAGCTTCCTGCTGACCCCGGCCACCAACCTCATCCGGGACGTGTACCAGCGCTTCGTCGACCCGTCGATCACGGGGGCGCAGGTCATCGTCTACACGCGCGTCATCGTCGTCGTGCTGGGCCTCTTCGGCTACGTGGCGGGGAGCTTCTTCCCGACCATCCTCGCGATGGCGCTGTGGGCCTACACGATGTACGGCGCGGGCATCACGCCGGCCCTCCTCGGCGCCCTGCTCTGGCGCCGCGCCACCCCGGCGGGCGGGGTGGCGTCGATCCTCGTCGGCATGGTCACGACGCTGGGATGGGAGATCGTCGGCCTCGCGCGCAGCGTCGACGGCGCGCCGGTCTATCTCCTGGGTCTGGAGACCGCGTACCCGGCCCTGGCGTTGTCGATCGGGACGTTGATAGTGGTGAGTCTGGCGACGCCACCGCAGCCGGCCGATCGCGCGACGGCCCTCGACGGCCGGGCGACGGCGTGAGCCGGTTGTCGCTTCACCGCGCCGGGGCGGCCCGAGCCCGGGTTCTGGAACGCGGTTGACAAGTCATTCGCCGCGAGGTCTCACTTCTGCTGCTGCGGCACGTAGTCGGGGGGCGGCGCCGACTCCTCGCCGAAGAAGAACTCCTCCATGTACTTCGCCACCAGGTCCTGGGCCTCCTTCTGCCAGGGCATGAGGCGGTACTCGTTGAGGATCATCGTCATCCGTTCTTCCCACTGCCTCCAGGCGTCGGCGGAGACCTGCTCGTAGATGCGCCGGCCCAGCTCGCCGGGCCAGGGGGGCTCGTCGAGACCGGGCAGCTCCCGCTGGAGCTTCACGCACTTGACGGTACGGACGGAGGGGTCGGCATCAGGCATGGCAGTGGTCGGCTGGCGGCGCCGGTTTCCGGGATCGTAACATGAGAAGGTTGGAGCACCGGTCGCCGCAGGCCGCCGCCGCGTCCGAGTGGTCCTTCGCGACCGGCGCGGCTCCCGCCTGTTCCGCGGACGGTCCGGCGCCGTGCCGCAGCAACGAGCATCCGGTGCCGCGGCCCGTCTCGTCGGTCGTCGCGGAGTCCGCGGCTCCAGGGTGCGGTCGGCCGCAGGCGGCGGGTGCATATTCCCGGGCCACACCAACAGGCGCATGACCCGTCACGAACCCATCCGCGGCGCCCGCCGGGCGGTAGCCATGGCCGGCGTGCTCGGGGGCACGTTCCTCGCGGCCATCGAGATGACGGTGGTGGCGGCGGCCATGCCCACGGTCGCCGACCAGCTCGGCGGGCTCGCCTGGTACAGCTGGGTCTTCTCCGCCTACCTGCTGGCGTCGACGGTCTCGATACCGTTGTGGGGCAAGCTCTCCGACCTGTACGGACGCCGGCGCTTCTATCTCTGGTGCATCGGCATCTTCCTGCTGGGCTCGGCCCTCTCCGGGGCGGCGCCCTCGATGGCCGCGCTCATCGCGTTCCGGACCCTGCAGGGCTTCGGCGCCGGCGGCCTCATGCCCCTGGGCATGAGCATCATCGGCGATCACTACACGCTCGAAGAACGCGGTCGGACGCAGGGGCTGCTCAGCGCGGTGTGGGGCGTCGCCTCGGTGGTGGGGCCCCTCGCCGGGGGCTACATCACCGCCCTGCTCTCGTGGCGCTGGGTGTTCTACCTGAACATCCCGTTCGGCATCCTCGCCGCGGTGGCGGTGGGCGCCGCCCTGCGGGACCCCGCGCCCGGCGCCCGGCGCCGCGTCGACTACGCGGGGGCGGCCCTGCTGATGACGTCGGTCACGCTGCTGCTGCTCGCCGTCGGCCAGACCGGGGTGGCGGGCCGCGGGGCGTGGGCCGCGCTCGCGGGCGGGGCCGCGGTGGGGTTCGGCTGGTGGCTGGCGAGGGTCGAGCGGCGGGCGGCGGAGCCGATGGTGCCCCTCGATCTGCTCGCGGACCGGATGGTGGCGTCCATCGCGGGCATCGGGCTCCTCGTCGGGGCGGCCATGTTCAGCGCCATCACCTACGTGCCCCTCCTCGTGCAGGAGGGGCTGGGCGGCACCGCGGTCGAGGCGGGCCGCGCGCTGACCCCGCTGGTCCTCGGCTGGGTCGTGGTGTCGGTGATCGCCGGCCGCCTCGTGCACCGGACCGGCTACCGGCCGATGGTGCTGGGCGGCCTGAGCGGCGTCACCCTCGGCTTCGTGGGCCTGACCGTCGTCGGCGCGGATACCCCCGCCTGGGTGCTCCGGGCCGACCTCGCCCTGATCGGCATGGGCATGGGAACGGCGATGCTCTCGCTGGTGCTCGCCATGCAGAGCGGGGTGGCGCGGCGCCATCTCGGGGTCGCCACGTCGTTCGGCCAGTTCACCCGCAGCATCGGCGGGGCGGTGGGCGTCGCCCTGTTCGGCGCCGTGATCGCGGCGACCGTCGCCGCGAGCGCGGAACCCTCGCAGGCCGGCATGCTCGAGGCGATTCACCGCGTCTTCGGGCTCACCGCCGCCGTCACCGGAGTCGCGGTGATCGCGGCCGTCCGCATGCCCGGCGGCCGGGTCGCCGACCTCGTCCATCCCGACCACGCGCCCGCCCGGACCGCCCCGCGCGAAGCCTGACCGTTCAAGCGAGCCTCGTCTGCGGCCGTCGGGTTAGAATGGGGGAGACATGGAGCGCAACGCCTCCCTTTCGACCGTGCTGCAGGTGCTGACGCTCCTGGTTTCACTCGTCAGCGCGATCGGTGTCCTGATCGTCAACAGCAAGGTCGACCGGTTGACCGGCCAGGTCCAGGCCCTCCAGGAGCTGCTCGTCACGCACGTGACCACGCCCGGCATGCACTCCGACTGAACCTCGCAAACGAAGTTGTCGCCGGTTCGCGCTCGCGCGGGCCTGCTAGTGGACCGACGCGTCTCGGCCCGGGTCGGAGACCGTCGACTCCGGCCCGTCCAGCTTCAGCGTGGCGGTGACGACGCGCGCCACCTGCACGCGCGCGTCGTTGAAGACGGCGCCGCCGCCGACGTCGGTCAGGTCGTCGGGGACGAGGGCGTTGGCGGTCGCGCCGTTGAGGGTGCTCATGCGCCAGAGCCCCTTGGGCAGGGCGACCGTGCCCCGGCGGATGCCGGCGTCGAGCGCCACCGGGCAGTGGACCTCGCCGAGGGCGTTGAAGACGCGCGCCGTGTCGCCGTCGGCGAGGCCGCGCGGCTCGGCGTCGTCGGGGTGCATCTGCAGGCTCGCCACGCGCGTGCGCAGCTCGCCGAGGGTGGAGTTGACGGTCTTGCCGGTGGACGGCGAGATCAGGGCGAGGGGATGGTCGGCGGTGGCCGGATCGGGCCGGAAGCGGTAGATGCCCTCGGGGCTCTCGCGCTCGAGCTCGTCGGGGAACAGCCGCACCTTCCGGTTCGGGGTCCGGGGATGGACGTCGACGAACTGCACCGGCGCGCCCTCCGCCACCCCGAGGGCGATGCCCGACTCGAGCAGATCGCCGCGGGCCTTCTCGGGCAGCGCCGCCGCGAGGTCGAGCAGGGCCTCGGCGTCGCTTCCGTACCCGGCGCCGACGTCGAGGCCCAGCCGGCCCGCGAGCTCCGCGAAGACCTCGACGTTGGGCCGGGACGCGCCCACCGGCTCGATGACGGGGCGGGCGAGCTGCAGGTTGGTCGAGCCGTAGCTCTGGGCGACGTCGTAGGACTCGAGGAACGTGGTGGCGGGCAGCACCACGTCGGCGAGCCGTGCGGTGTCGGTCATCACCTGGTCGAACACCACCGTGAAGAGATCGTCGCGGGAGAGGCCCTCGATCACCCGGTTCTGGTTCGGCATCGTCGCCACCGGGTTGCAGTTGTAGACGAACAGCATCCGGATCGGCGGGTCCTGCAGCTCGAGCAGGGCCCGGCCCAGCCGGTTCATGTTGACCACCCGCGTGTCCGGCTCGGGGGCGCCGATCCACGACTCGGCCGAGAGGTTCCAGGCGGCGGTGTTGCTCATCGAGTAGCCGCCGCCGCGGACCCCGAACTTGCCGGCGACGGCGGGCAGCGCGAGCACCGCGAGGGCGGCGCTGCCCCCGTTGCGGTTGCGCTCGAGCCCCCAACCGCACCGGATGACGGCGGGGGAGAAGTCGGCGTACATCTCGGCGAAGCTCTCGATCAGTCCCGGGTCGAGCCCCGCCACCTCCGCCGCCCGGTCGAAGGTCCATTCCGCGCAGCGCTCCCGCAGCCGGTCCGCGCCGTCGGCATGGGCGGCGAGGAACTCCTCGTCGGCCCGATCGTTCTCGAACAGGTAGCGGTGGATGGCCAGCGCGAGCACCACGTCCGTCCCCGGCCTGACCGCGAGGTGGATGTCGGCCCGCCGGGCCAGCTTGGTCCGGCGCGGGTCGACGACCACGAGGGCCGCCCCCGCCTCCTGCGCCGCCCTGATGGGCGGTACGAAGTGGATGCCGGAGCTGGACGGATTGGCGCCCCACACCACGATGAGCCGGGCGTGGCGGTAGTCGACGGGGGTCACGCCCGGCATCTTGCCGTAGAGGGCCTGGTTGGCGGTGCTCGTGGGCAGGGCGCAGACGGTGCGGGCGAGCCGCGAGGCGCCGAACTGCCGGAACAGCCGGGCGTCGACGGTGTCCTGGGTCAGCAGGCCGTTCGACCCGCCATACGAGAAGGGGAGGATCGCCTCGGCCCCGTCGGTGTCGCGGATCTCGATCATCCGCCCCGCGATCAGGGCGAGGGCCTCGTCCCACGCGGCCTCCCGGAACTCGCCGTCGCCGCGGCGGCCCCGGCGAACGAGGGGCTGGGTCAGGCGGGCGTCGCCGTACACCCGCTCGCCGAACCGGCGGACCTTCCCGCAGATGTAGCCGTCGGTGACGGGGTTCCTGCGCGACCCGTCGATGGAGACGACGGCCCCGCGCTCGACCGCGACCTCGAGGCTGCAGGTGTCCGGGCAGTCGAGCGGGCATACGGTGTGCACCGTCGACCGGCCCCAGGTCGGCTCGTCGTCTGATCTGGACATCGGGCCAGTGTAACACCGGGAGGCGCCGGCCCACGGCACGGCTCCCGGCGCCGCGCCGGCGCCCGAACCCCGCGCCGAACCGGAGCGGCGAGGATGCGGCGGCGACTCTCATCGGGGCGTCCGGGTTCGCCAGCCCCTGTCGGGCAGGCGCGCCCTTGCGGCACGCGAGGGCGCTCGCCCCGCCCGGTGCGGCGCCGGGCCTCGCCGCGGACCTCCCCCGCCGCTCTCCCGGGCGGGTCATGGGCGAGCTGGCCGCGTGGTGTAGGGTACGGACATGGCGCGGCGTCGATCCCGACCGGGGCCCGTTCGCCGCGGGCCGGGCTTGCTGCCGGCGGCGCTCGTCGTCGGCGCGGTCCTCATGGCGGTGCTGCCGGTCTCGCGCTCCGCCGTCGAGTCCGCGTACTCGCAGGGGGCGTATCCCGTTCTGCGGCAGCTCGTGACCGCGGCGACGAACCGGGTGCCCCTGGTGCTCTTCGACTGGCTGCTGCTCGGGGGGGCGGCGGCCATCCTCGGATGGATCGCGTGGCGGCTGCTGCGCCCGGGGCGGCAGGGGCGGCTGCGCGCGCTCGGCCCCGTCGCGGCGCGGCTCGCGGTCGTCGCCGCCGCCCTCTACCTGGTGTTTCTCGCCGCCTGGGGACTGAACTACCGGCGCGAGACGCTGGCCGTGAAGCTCGGCTACGCGGAAGACCGGGTGACCCCGGCGGTCCTGGAAGAGCTGACGGCGTCCGCCGTAACCCGTCTCAACCGCTTGTTCGAGGTCATCGAGACGCGGTCGTGGCCGCAGCTCGAGGAGCTGCCGGCCGAGCTCGGCCCCGCGTTCGAGCGCGTGCAGCGCGAGCTCGGTGCGTCCCGCCCCGCCCCCGCCGTCGTGCCGCGGCGCTCGCTGCTGACCCCGTACTTCCGGCGTGCCGGCATCGACGGCATGACCGATCCGTTCTCGCTTCAGGTGTTGGTCAACGACACCGTGCTGCCGTTCGAGCGGCCCTTCGTCACCGCGCACGAGTGGGCCCACGTGGCGGGCTACGCCCACGAGGCGGAAGCCAACTTCGTGGCGTGGCTGACCTGCCTGGCCGGCGACGAGCGCATGCAGTACAGCGGGTGGCTCAATCTGGTGGGGCGGCTCCTCGGCGCGGTCCCGGAGCCGTCGCGGGAGGCCCTCGGCGCGCAGCTCGGTCCCGGTCCGCGCGCCGACTATGCCGCGATCCGGGCGCGGACGAACCGGGTCGTGCCGGTCATCCAGCGGAACGCCCGCCGCCTCAACGACGGGTACCTCCGGGCGAACCGGGTGGCCGGCGGGGTGCGCAGCTACGGCGAGGTCCTGCAGCTCGCGGTGGGCACGGATCTCGGGCGTCGAAGGTGGCCCGCGGGGGACGTTGCGGCACGACCGGGTCCCGATTGACGCGGAGGCCGCGGCAGGGGCTCCGCGGGTGCGGCCGACCGCCCGACCTCGGGCGCGGGGAAGGCGGGGTCGCGGCGCGGCCCGGCTCCGAGGTCGCGCGGGGTCGCCACACGCGGCCAGGAGCCGCCCTGCGCGCCGGACCCCGGCTCCGAGGTCGCGCGGGGTCGCCCCGCGGCGTTCCGGTCTCGCCGGGGTTCCGTCGCTCGAGCGTCGACCCCCAATTGCGGCCGACCGCGTCCTCATCGCCCGGCCCTGGGGCGGGGTATGATCTCCCCGCCATGTTCAAGCTGATTCCCACCGTGCGCGGAGGCGCCGCCAACTCGCCGATCCTTTTCAACCGCTACGCCAGCCTCGAGGAGGCCCGCGACGCCACCAAGGCGCTGATCCACGAGAACGCCCGGGTGACCCGGGTGATGATCGTCGACGCGTCCGTCGACGGATCGAAGTTCGTCGAGTGGATCGAGCGCTCCTGACGCCGGGGCGCTACGGCCCGGCCGCCCGGCTCGCGGCCCGCGCGCCGGCGAGGATGTTGTAGAGACCGTAGTTGCCCTCGTGGCACGCGTACTCGTACAGCGGCTGGGCCGACCGCGTCATCGTCGTCTCGACGCTCCACGGCCGGGTGAAGGCGGTTCGATCGTCGACCGTGAACCGGTAGAGCAGCGTGTCGGCGTCGAGGAGGCTGAAGCGCTCGATTCGCCGCTCCCGTGGTTCAGTCCCCGGGTGGTGGGCAACGCCAGGTGTAGAGTGTCGCGGTCGAGACAGCGAGGCGCGGGCCGCGACTCAGCGCAGCCCGAGGTTGTCGACGATGCTCGTGACGGCGCGGGCGCGGTTCAGCGAGTAGACGTGGAGGCCCGGCGCCCCCCCGGCGAGCAGGGCCTCGCACTGGCGGGTCGCGAACTCGATACCGAAGTCGGCGACGGCCTCGGCGTCGTCGCCGAACCTCTCCAGCTTCGCGCGCAGCGGTCCTGGCAGGGTCGCCCCGCAGAGCGCCGTGAACCGCTTGATCTGCTGGGTGCCGAGGATCGGCAGCACGCCCGGCGTCAGCGGCACCCGAACCCCCAGCGTGTCCACCAGGTAGTCGCGGAACGCGAAGTAGTCGTCGTTGTCGAAGAAGAGCTGGGTCAGCACGAAGTCCGCGCCCGCATCGATCTTGGCCTTGAGCCGCTGCCAGTCGACGTGCTTTCCCTCCGTGCACGCGACGTGGCTCTCGGGGAAGCCGGCGGTGCCGATGGAGAATCCGCCGAGCTGCCGGATGAACGTCACCAGTTGGTAGGAGTACTCGAACCCGCTCTCCAGCTCGGCCAGCTCGTCCACGTTCTGCGGCGGGTCGCCGCGCAGGGCGAGGACGTTGCGGATGCCGCGCTCCCGCGCCTCGAGCAGGTACCGCTCGATCTCGGGGCGCGGGGTGCTGATGCACGTCAGGTGGGCCATCGCGGTGGCGTGGAGCTCCCGCTGTATCCGGTCCGCGATGTCGAGGGTCTTGTCCCGGGTGCTGCCGCCGGCCCCGTAGGTCACCGAGTAGAAGTGCGGCCGGAGCGCCTGCATCGCCGGCAGGGTTCGCTCGAAGAGGTTGACCAGCCCCTCGCGGGTCCGCGGCGGAAAGAGCTCGATCGAGACGACGGGCCGGCCCTCTCGCCGCTCCTCGGCGTAGATGTCGCGGACGAGACGGGCGGCGGGGAGGACGGCGGCGGCGCCCGCCGATCCGGGGTCGGAGCGCCGTTCTGTGGCTGATGTCATACAGGTCGGTCCGAAGCGCCTCGGGCTCGACGGCCCGATGGGGCTCGAACCTCGTGGCGTTCCGTGGCTGATGTCATGCAGGTCGGTCCGAGGTCTCGCTGACAGGACAGTACCATCCGGCTTCGCGGCCTGACAAGGCGGCCGGCGGTTGCGTCCCCCCGCGGATGGCCGTATAAAGGCGGGGACGCGAGAGGATTCCGCACCGATGCGGCGGCGTGCCGGCGGCGCCGATCGCGGGCGGTGTCGACCCTGCGGGACCGCGCGGCCCGTGCGGAAACGCGAGGCGACCCGGCCGGCCGGTCGTCGCAGGCGGCTCTGCTTGCCGCCCGACAACCCCACCCCGGCGGAGTCGGCTGCTGCTCTGCGGCGCGGACTCCCGGCCCTGACGCAGGGAGACTGGCAGCCATGAGCGCACCCGACCCGTCGCCGCCGCGGTTCACGCCGTTCGTCCCCGAAGAGACCGACCTGCCGGAACTGACGGTCCGGGCCGTGGTCATCGGCGTCTTCATGGCCATCGTGCTGGGGGCCGCGAACGCGTACCTGGGAATGCGGGCCGGGCTGACCGTCGCCGCGACGTTCCCGGCCGCGGTGGTGGCGATGGCGGCGCTGCGGGGGGTCGGGGGGTCGGTGCTCGAAGAGAACATCTCCCGCACTACCGCCTCGGTCGGCGAGGCCCTGGTGGCGGGGGCGATCTTCACGATACCGGCCTTCGTGATCAGCGGGGTCTGGGACGAGCTGCGCTACTGGGAGAGCACCGCCATCATGCTCGTGGGCGGGCTGCTCGGGGTGCTGTTCATCATCGTCCTGCGCCGCACCATGGTCGTCGAGGCGGACCTGCCGTTTCCCGAGAGCGTGGCCGCGGCGGAGCTGGTGAAGGCGGGGCAGGGCCGCCAGACCGGCGCCAAGTACGTCTTCCAGGCGATGGGCATCGCGGGTGCGTGGGAGCTCGTCGAAAACTCCTACGGCCTCCAGATCGTGAGGGACTCGGCCACCGCCTTCGTCAACCTGGGGCGCTCCACGGTCGAGATGCTCGGCCAGCCGGTGAGCTACGCCGGCGGGTTCATCCTGCAGTCGCCGGCCGCCTCGCCGGCCCTCGTCGGCGTCGGGTTCATCGTCGGTCCGCGCATCGCCTCGACGTTGTTCGCGGGGGCGGTGCTCGGCTGGCTCCTGCTGGTGCCGCTGGGGCTGTTCCTGAACCCGGCCGCGGCGGCCGAGACGGTCGGCAGGGCGGACCTGATGGCCCTCGGCGAGGAGGTGTGGCTGCGGCAGATACGCCCGCTGGCGGTGGGGACGATGATCGTGGCCGCGTTCTACACCCTGTTCAACCTGCGGACGGCCCTCATCGAGGGGATCGGCCGGGCGTTCGCCGACGTCCAGCGGGCGCAGACCGGCGCGGGGACGGTCACCCGGCAGAACCTCGATCTGGACTTCAACAAGATCGGCATCGCCATCGCCGCCCTCTGCCTGCCCCTGCTCGGCCTCTACTGGTTCTTCAGCGGCAGCATTCCCGGCGCCCTCGTGCTGACCGTGGTCATGGTCGTCCTCGGTTTCCTGTTCGCGGCCGTGGCGGGGTACCTCGTGGGGCTGCTCGGCAGCTCGAACAACCCCATCAGCGGCCTGACCCTCAGCACCCTCCTGATCGCGGCGATTCTCATGGTCGGTCTGGGGGTCACCGGCCCGGCCGGCATCCTCGGCGTCCTCGGCGTGGCGGGAGTGGTCTGCTGCGCGGCGGGCGTCGCCGGCGACATGCTGCAGGACCTGAAGGTCGGCCACATCCTCGGCGGGACTCCCTGGAAGATGGAGGTCGGCGAGATCATCGGGGTGATAGTCGCCGCTCTCGTCCTCATCCTGCCGATGATGGCGATGCACGAGGTCTACACCATCGGCAGCGCCGATCTGCCCGCGCCCCAGGCCGGGCTGATGGCGCTGATGGCGGAGGGCATCGTCGGCGGGGAGATGGCGTGGCCGCTCGTCGTCACCGGGATGTTCCTCGCCCTCGGGCTCATCCTCATCCAGTCGCCGTCGCCGATGTTGATCGCGGTCGGCATGTACCTGCCCTTCTCGGCGACCGCCGCCATCTTCGTCGGCGGGATCATCGCCTGGATGCTCTCGCGCGCCCTCGCCGCCCGCAACGCCGGCGAGGCGGCGGTGACGCGGGCCAACAACACCGGCGTGCTGCTCTCGTCGGGCTTCATCGCGGGCGAGGCGCTGATGGCGGTGCTGCTGGCGTTCGCGGTCCTGGGCGGCATCACGGTCGGGGTCGAACGGGTCCTCCCGTCGATCGCCGAGATGGCGGGCTTACCCACCTGGCTGCAGTCCCTGCTGGGCGCCCTGGTGTTCATCCTGCTGTACCACCTGCTGGTCCGCGTGCCCCTGGCCGCCAGCGAGGAGGACGCGAGCCCGGGCGCGCCGCCGTCGTGATCTCCTTCGAGGCCCGGCCGCGGCGGCTGCTCGAGTGGCGCGAGGAGAGCGGACGCTGCGTCCTGTTGCGCCCCCGCTTCGGCACGAGCCGTCCTGGGCGGTGGCTGGCCGGGCTGGCGGGCGACCCGCACTACCGGATCCGGCTCGACGAGGTGGGGACGCTCGTCTGGAAGGCGTGCGACGGCCGCACCTCGCTGGCCGAGATTGCCCGGGCCATGCGGTCCGCGTTCGGGAAGCGGGTCGATCCGGCCGACGAGCGGCTCGCCCGTTTCGTCGGCCGGATGCTCAGGGGGAGGATGCTCACTCTGGAGGAGCCGCCGGCGCAACTCGTCAGGCGGCGTTCGGGTTGCGGCGCTCGCTCATGAGAGTCGACAGGCTGTCTTCGAGCGTGCCGGTACGGCCCCGCAATTCGGCTCTGTCACGCGCGACCACGTCGATGCGCCTGTTCGTATCGTCGATCCGGCTCTCGACGTGCTGAAGACAGCTCTCTCGTCGAACTGCCTGTTCATGTCGGTCTTCAGGTCGTCGATCCGCTTGCCGGTCTCGGTCTTCAGGTCGTCGATCCGCCTGCCGAGCTGCCTCCCGACCCAGAACATCGCTCCGAACAGGGGGACGATCAACAGGTTCGTACCGATGGTGTCCGCCATGATGCGCTGCCCGTGACCCATTCAAGACGATCCGGTTGGATCGGGTGCAGGTTCGGTCCGATTGCCGGCCCTCCGTCGGCCGAGATCGAGGCCGCCGCCTCCCACGACCGATCCTCTCAGGACGTTCGGTAGCGGTTGGTGATGGGCAGCCGGCGGTCGCGCCCGAACGCGCGCACCGAGATGCGGACCCCCGGCGGGGCCTGGCGGCGCTTGTACTCGGCGCCGTCGACCATCGCGACGATGCGGTCGACGATGGCGGGGTCGAGGCCGGCCCCGGCGATGTCCTCGGGGCTGCGGTCCTCCTCCACGTAGGCCTCGAGCACCGCGTCGAGGACGTCGTAGGGGGGCAGGCTGTCGGTGTCGAGCTGGTTCTCGCGCAGCTCGGCCGTCGGCGGCTTGTCGATGATGCGTTGCGGGATGACCTCGCCGTCGCGGTTGCGCCACCGGGCGAGGCGGTACACCCACCCTTTCAGCACGTCCTTCAGCACCGCGAAGCCGCCGGCCATGTCGCCGTACAGGGTGGCGTAGCCGACGCTCATCTCGCTCTTGTTCCCCGTTGTCAGCACCAGCCAGCCGAACTTGTTGGAGAGGGCCATCAGCAGGTTGCCGCGGATGCGCGCCTGCAGGTTCTCCTCGGCCACGTTGGGCGGGGCGTCGCCGAACGGCCCGGCGAGGGCGCGGTCGTAGGCGCCCGCGAGCTCCGCGATGGGCAGCTCGAGCAGCTCGACCTCCAGGCGGTCGGCCAGCTCCCGCGCGTCGTCCCGGTTCTCGGCCGCGGTGAAGCGCGACGGCATCGAGACCGCGGTCACCGCGCCGGGGCCGAGGGCGTCGGCGGCGACGGTGAGGGCGAGGGCGGAGTCGATGCCCCCGGAGAGGCCGAGCACCGCGTGACGGAAGCGGTTCTTGCGAAAGTAGTCGGCGGTGCCGAGGGTCAGGGCGCGGTAGACCTCGGCCTCGGGTCCGAGCAGCGGCTGGAGCCGCGCGGCCGGGGCCGGGGGAGATGGCCGTGCGGCCGTCTCGACCGAGATCGATCGTACCCGGTCACGATCCGCCCCGGCCTGCCGCCACCGCGGGTCGTGGAGGCGCCGCCGGGTGGCCGAGAGGATGTCGAGGTCGACGACCAGCAGGTCCTCCTCGAACTGGGCGCCGCGCGCGACGACCCGTCCCCCGGGGTCGACGACGAGGCTGTGCCCGTCGAAGACCAGCTCGTCCTGGCCGCCCACCGCGTTGCAGAAGGCCACGAAGCAGCCGTAGTCGGCCGCGCGCTGGGCGAGCATCCGTTCGCGCTCGACGCCCTTGCCCCGGTGGTACGGCGAGCCGGACAGGTTCACGAGGACCACCGCACCGCCGTCGATCGCCGCCCAGCGGCCCGGCCCCCCCGGATACCACAGGTCCTCGCAGATGGTGACGCCGACGCGGGCGCCGCCGACGTCGACGGTGAGCGCGGCGTCGCCCCGCGCGAAGTACCGCTGCTCGTCGAAGACCGCGTAGTTCGGCAGGAAGTGCTTGCGGTAGACCGCGGCGACCTCGCCGCCCGCGAGCACCGCGGCCGCGTTGTGGAGGTCGCCGGCGAGGTCCGGCAGCCCCACCACCGCCACCGTCTCCTTCACCGACGCGGCGAGGCGGCGCACTCCGTCGGTCGCGGCCTCCGTGAATCGCGGGTTCAGCAGCAGGTCCTCGGGCGGGTACCCGGTGGCGGAGAGCTCGGGAAAGACGGTGAGGTCGGCGCCGCGGGCCGTGGCGCGGGCGATCAGGTCGCGGAGCCGGTCGAGGTTCCCCGCGAGGTCGCCGACCGGCAGGTTGCACTGGCACAGGGCCACCCGCAGGGCGGCGCCGTCGGCTCTGGGACGGTTCGGATCGGTTGCCATGGCGTCGGCGATCTCACCATATCACCCGTCGACCCGTCTCACCGGTCGACCCGTCTCACCCGTCGACCGGTCTCACCCGTCGACCCGTCTCACCCGTCGACCGGTATCACCCCGTCGACCCGAAGCCGTCGCCGGCCCGGGACGTCTCCGACAGCGCGTCCGCCTCGACGACCTCCACGTCGACGACCGGCGTCACCACGAGCTGGGCCGCCTTCATGCCCCGCCGCACCCGGAAGGCCTCACGGCCGTGGTTGACGAGGAGGATGCCGATCTCGCCTCGATACCCGGCGTCGATGGTGCCCGGCGCGTTCAGCACGGTGACGGCGTGTCGGAGGGCGAGGCCGCTCCGCGGCCGTATCTGACCCTCGGTGCCCGGGGGCAGCTCGATGGCGAGCCCGGTGCCGACGAGCCGGGCCTCGCCGGGGGGGATGTCGACGTCCGCGGCCGCGAACAGGTCGAGCCCGGCGTCGCCGGGGTGCGCGCGCTCGGGCAGACGGGCACCGGCCCGGTCGAGACGCTTCACGATGAGCCGCATGGGAGCGTCGATGCCGGCGGGCCTATCGGAGGACCTCGGGGGCCGGCAGGTTCGTGACGTCGAATCCGATCGCCTCGGCGATCTCCAGCAGGCTGGCCTGCACCGCCCGCACGTTGCGCGGGCCCATGCCGAGAAACTGCTTCTGGACGGGCAGGAGGTCCTCGAGCGCGGGGTCCGCGAACTCGAAGAACGGGGCGCGGTGAATCAGCCGGACCTCGCGCTCCAGCACCGGGGTCTCGAGGAGGTTGCGCAGGGCGCGCAGCACCGTCGCGTCGAACTCGTCCCCCGTACGTCCCAGCTCGGCGTAGGCGGCCGCGATGAGCGGCCTGAGGTTGTGATAGAGCTCGGCCGCCACCGCCGGCTCTATCGCGGCCACGATCTCGGCGTGAGTGTCGTAGCGCGCGTGGCTGACGGGATCGACGTGGATCCGGCGGGGCGGGCCGGTGGTCCGGAAGCGCCGGGTCGGGCGCCACGGCCGCAGGTGCCGGTCCGGCGTGTGGCCGTCGGCGACGTTGTCCACCACCACGACGAAGATGCGGACCAGGTCGTCGGGAATGAGCCACGCGGCCAGGCCCGGGTGCGACGACAGCTTCACCACCAGGTGGCGCACCATGCCGTCGCTCTCGTCGAGGGAGACCGGCGGGTCGGGTGCGGGGTCCGGGGGGGTGGCGTCGACGGCCGGCGGCGCGGGAGCCGGCCCTTCGGCGAGGGAGGTCGTCTCCTCGACATCCGGATTCGCGAGGAAGAAACCGTACGAGGCGACGCCGGCGACTATCGCCAGTGCGACAACGCCGACGAACGGCCCGGTGCTCCGGCCGCGCGGACGTACCGCCATACACGACACCCCGATCAGGAAACCCGGTGCGGCGCTTGCGCCGCCAGGAGCTCGTGGCGCGCCGCGGGCCTTCGACACGGGCTCTGACCCATGATAAGGCAGACGCCCGCCGTACGGCCAGTCGTTCCCGTCGTCAGGGGCCGATTATTCCGGCCGATGCCGAAGAAAGCGCAGGGCCGCCGGAAGCAGCGCCGTTCTCCCGAAGGATATAGGCGACGATGGCGGTCAGGGTGTCGTCGTCGGGCTGGCGGCCCGCCGGCGGCATCGCCGCCTTGACGTAGCCGAGCAGCTCGCCCACCGGCCGGCCGCTCCACATGCTGCGGAACGCCGATCCCGCCAGCTCGGGCGTGTCGAAGCCCCCGCTGAGGTCGCGCTGGTGGCACGAGGCGCAGACGTCGCGGTACGCGAGCTCACCGGTCCGCGCCTGACCGGCCAGGGTGCGGGTCGGCGATGGCGCCGCCGCCTCGGGCGCCGCCTCGCCGCGGGGCAGCAGCCATCCGCGGATCTCCCCGTCGGGGTTGTTCCGGGTCGCGATCTGCACGTAGTACTCGCCCCGGCGCAGCGCCTCCACCTGCATGTCGTCGAGCTCGACCTCGCCCTCGACCCGACCCGAGGCGGCGGCGGTGACGTCGAGGGCGAACACCGCGGGCCCGCGACGGGCCGGGGGAGCCCGGTGGAGATGGGCTTCGGTGGCCGGCGAGCTCAACCCCTCGAAGGTGCCGGCGACCGTGAGGGTACGCTCCTCGAGCACCGCCTCGGCCCGGCCCGAGCCCGACACGTCGGGACGCGTGGCGAAGTCGACCGGCACGATCGAGAGACGGCCTCCGAAACGGGCGCGGTCCTGCGCATGCGCGGCGGCTCCCGCGGCCAGCAGCACGCCGGTGCAGACCAGACCGAGGGCGAGCCGCGCCGCGCCGCCTGTTCGCCGATCCGGTCCGGGCGAGCTCAGCATGGTGCGATGGCGCATCCGTCACTCCCCGACGTCGGCGGCGACCGCGGCCGCCGTCGCCGCCTCTGCCGCCGGCGTCTCCGCCGCCGACGGGTCTGCCGCCGGCACGTCCGGCGCCGGCACGTCGCCCGGCCACTCGGCCAGGATCTCCTCCGTGTGCTCGCCGAGGGCCGGCGGAGCACGGTCGACGACGGCCGGCGTGCGCGACAGCTTGATGGGGTTTCCCAGCGCCCGAATCGCGCCGAGCCGCGGATGGTCCAGCTCGACCACCATGTCGCGCGCCGCGAGCTGCGGGTCGGCGAGGGCCTCGGCCAGCGAGCGCACCTGCCCGCAGGGGACCGCGTGGCCCCGCAGGCGCTCGATCACCTCGTCGCGGGTCCACGTCCCGAGCAGCGAGCCGAGCAGGGCCTTCAGCTCGCCCCGATGCCGCATGCGCTCCGTGTTGGTGACGAACCGGGGGTCGACCTCCAGCTCCGGCCGGCCGACGGCCCGGCAGAACTGGCGCCACAGCCGCTGGTTGCCGACCGCGATCATCACCAGCCCGTCGCTCACCTCGAGCGCCTCGTACGGGGTCAGCGAGTGGTGGTCGTTGCCCTCGCGCCCCAGCTCCTCCCCGGTGGCGAAGAGGACGTTGGCGGGCAGGGCGAGGGTCGACGTCATCGAGTCGAGGAGGGCGATGTCGACGTGCTGCCCCAGCCCCGTCTCGTCGCGGTCGCGCAGCGCGAGGAGGATGCCGTTCATCGCGTAGAGCCCGGCCAGGAAGTCGGTCATCGCGACCCCGACCCGGGTCGGGGGGCCGTCGGGAGAGCCGGTCACGTGCATGACCCCCGACTCGCCCTGGATGACCGCGTCGTAGCCGGGGAGGTTGCGCCTGGGGCCCTGCTGGCCGTAGCCGGTGATCGAGCAGTACACGAGCTGGGGGAAGTCGCCGCGGACCGATTCGTAGTCGAAGCCCAGCTTCTTGAGGCTGCCCGGCCTGAAGTTCTCGATCAGGACGTCGGCCTCGGCGAGCAGCCCTCTCAGGGCGTCGGCCCCGGCCGGGGTCTTGAGGTCGAGGGCGATGCTCCGCTTGCTGCGGTTCAGCCCCAGGAAGAAGGTGCTCACGCCGTCCGCGAACGGCGCCCACGCGCGGGTGTCGTCGCCGTGCGAGGGCTCCTCGACCTTGATGACGTCGGCCCCCATGTCGCCCAGCATCATGGCGCAGTAGGGCCCGGCCAGCACCCGGGTCAGGTCGACGACGCGCAGTCCGTGCAGCGGCGGCATTGCAGGGACGGAATTATATCCCTACCGGCGCCGCCGCAGCGGCGCCGGGGGCGCCGGCGGGCGCCGGGCGGCGCCGTGTGCCGGCGGCGCGGATCGGGTACGATTGTCTGATCTGCGCCCGACCGGGGCCGGTCCACTGACGGCTCGACGCCGCTATCTCGGGGAGACCATGTCATCTGCCACCATCATCTGGACGAAGATCGATGAAGCGCCGGCCCTCGCCACGTTCGCGTTGCTGCCGATCGTGCGGGCGTTCACCAGGGGGACGGGGGTCGAGGTCGAGACCCGCGACATCTCCCTCGCCGGGCGCATCCTCGCCGCGTTTCCCGACCGGCTGCGCGAGGACCAGCGCGTTCCCGACCACCTCGCCGCGCTCGGCGAGCTCGCCCGGACGCCGGCCGCCAACATCGTCAAGCTGCCCAACATCAGCGCCACCGTCCCCCAGCTTCGCGCCGCCATCGCCGAGCTGCAGGGCCAGGGGTTCGACGTTCCCGACTACCCGGAGGAGCCCGCCGGGGAGGACGGGCGCGCGATACGGGCGCGCTATGCCGCGGTCCTGGGGTCGGCCGTGAACCCGGTCCTCCGCGAGGGCAACTCCGACCGCCGCCCCGCCGCCGCCGTGAAGCGGTTCGCGCAGAAGCACCCGCACCGCATGATGAAGCCGTGGCCGGCCGACGGGTCGAAGGCCCGCGTCGCCCACATGCGGGAGAACGACTTCTTCGGCAGCGAGCGCTCCGTCACCGTCGAGGCGCCGGGCGACGTGCGCATCGAGTTCGTCGACGACGGCGGGGCGGTCACCGTGCTGAAGGAACGGGTGCCCCTCGAGGCGGGCGAGGTGGTCGACGCCGCGGTCATGAGCGTGGCCGCCCTGCGGGCCTTCTTCAGCCGGACCATCGAGGAGGCGGGGCGGGACGGGACCCTCCTGTCCCTCCACCTCAAGGCGACGATGATGAAGGTCTCCGACCCCATCATGTTCGGCCACTGCGTGTCGGTGTACTACGAGCCGGCCCTGCAGAAGCACGCCGAGACCCTGCGGGCGATCGGCGCCAACGTCGACGACGGCCTCGCGGGGGTGCTGGAGAAGGTCGCGAAGCTGCCGGCGGCCGAGCGCGCGGCCGTCGAGGCCGACATCGACGCGGTGTACGCCGAGCGGCCGCCCCTCGCGATGGTCGACTCGCGCAAGGGCGTCACCAACCTGCACGTGCCCAACAACGTCATCATCGACGCGTCGATGCCCAATGTCGTGCGCGACGGCGGCCGCATGTGGAACGCGGCCGACGAGCTGCAGGACACCGTGGCGATGGTGCCCGACCGCTCCTACGCCACCATGTACGAGGCCATCCTCGAGGACTGCCGGCAGCACGGGCAGTTCGATCCGGCGACCATGGGCAACGTGTCCAACGTGGGGCTGATGGCGCGCAAGGCGGAGGAGTACGGCTCGCACGACAAGACCTTCACGGGGCCCGGCCCCGGGACCATCCGCGTCGTCGCCGGCGACGGCGCCGTCCTCCTCGAGCAGGCGGTGGGCACCGGCGACATCTTCCGCATGTGCCAGACCAAGGACGAGCCGATCCGCGACTGGGTCCGGCTCGCCGTGAGCCGAGCCCGGGCGTCGGGGGCGCCGGCGGTGTTCTGGCTCGACGAGGCGCGGGCCCACGACGCGCAGATCATCGCCCGGGTCCGCGCCTGCCTGCCGGAGCACGACACCGACGGGCTGGACATCCGCATCCTGAAGCCGGTCGACGCCATGCGCTTCTCGCTCGCCCGGGTCCGCCGCGGCGAGGACGCCATCGCGGTGACCGGCAACGTCCTGCGGGACTACCTCACCGACCTCTTCCCGATTCTCGAGCTGGGGACGAGCGCCCGCATGCTGTCCATCGTGCCGCTCCTCAACGGCGGCGGCCTCTTCGAGACCGGCGCCGGCGGCTCGGCCCCCAAGCACGTCGAGCAGATGCTGCGCGAAGGGCACCTGCGCTGGGACTCGCTCGGCGAGTACTGCGCCCTCGTGCCGTCGCTCGAGCTCGTCGCGGACCGGACCGGCAACGCGAGGGCGGGGCTGCTGGCGAGGACCCTCGACCAGGCCATCGGCACGTACCTCGAGAACGCCCGCTACCCGTCGCGGAAGGTCAACGAGATCGACAACCGGGGCAGCACCTTCTATCTCGCCCTCTACTGGGCGCAGGCCCTCGCGGCCCAGGACGAGGACGCCGAGATGAGGGCCCGCTTCGAGGCGGCGGCGGCCCGCCTCGCCGAGAGCGAGGCGGCCATCACCGGCGAGCTGCTCGCCGCGCAGGGGAGTCCGGTCGACGTCGGCGGCTACTACCGCCCCGACGACGCCCTCGTCGAGCGGGCCATGCGGCCGAGCGCGACCCTCAACGCGATAATCGACGGCCTCTGAGCCGACGGCGGATCGTCGTGGGCGCAGGCCCGCATTACGCCGGCCGGGGGGGGCGCCCTGGACGAACACGCTCAGACGGTGAGCGAAGCGCCGTCGCGGCGCGGGTCGCCCGCCCCGCCGAGCACGTCGCCGCGGCGCTCGGCGGTGTGCGCGCCGCCGAAGAAGACGCTGCGGTCGTTCCACACCTGGTGCTCGGGCCACGCGGCCAGCACCTCGGCGATGGCGTCCCCGTCGTGGCCGCCCTCGACGCTGAGCAGCGGTCCCTCGACGTGGATGCGGGGCGCGCGGACGGCCGCGTCCACGTCCATCGCGTGGTCGACGAGATTCACGATCACCTGCAGGACGGCGCTGCGAATGCGGTTCGAGCCGCCGGAGCCGGTCGCCACCAGCCGGCCGTCGGGCCATCGCAGGGCGCTCGGGGCCATCATCGACGCCATGCGGTGGCCGGGCGGCCAGCGGTGGAAGCCGCCGGGGTTGAGGTCCTCCTCGCCCAGCATGTTGTTCAGCATGACGCCGGTGCCGGGGACCACGCGCCCCGAGCCCTCCCCGTTCGACAGGGTGAGGCTGGCGAGGTTGCCCCGGACGTCGATGACCCCGAGATGGGTCGTGCCCCGGGCGGCCCGCGCCCGTCCCCGGACCTCGTTCCGCCACCGCGCCAGGAGGGCGGGGTCGAGCATGCCCTCGTTCGGGCCCGCGGGCCCGCCGCCATGCGCCTCGGCGCGCGCCGCCCGGGTGGCGCGCATCACGTCGGCGAGCATCGCGACGGCGCGGCCGCTCCCGGGGGGCGCGACCGGCAGCCCGCCGAGCAGGCCCAGGCCGAACCCGATCAGCGCGCCGCCCGCGGAGGGAGGCGGGTTGGTCAGCACCTCGACGCCGCGGTAGTCGAGGGCGAGCGGGGCCCGGACCTCGGTGCGGTAGGCGGCGAGGTCGTCGAGGCCGACGAGGCCGCCGTCGCGCAGGTTCTCCGCCAGCGCCCGCGCCACCGCGCCGCGGTAGAAGACGTCGTCTCCCTCGACGGCCATCAGCTCCAGGAGGGCGGCGAGATCCGGGTTGCGCAGGCGCTCGCCTTCCTCGAGCAGGGCGGGGCCGCCGCGCGGGCTCGCGTAGAGCGCGAGGGCCTCGGGGGTGGCGCCGAGAATGGGCCGCAACAGGTGCAGGAAGTGGGCCTGCAGCGCGGTCATCACCACGCCGTCGCGCAGGAGGGCGCAGGCGGGGGCGACGAGGTCGGGGGCGGGCAGGGTGCACAGGTCGCGGTGGACGTCGAAGAAGCCGCGGACGATGCCCGGCACCGCGACGGTGCCGCGGCCGATGTGGAACTCCTGCCGCGCGGGGCCGAAGTCGACGACGACCGGCTCGAACTCGACCTCGTCCGCCGGCAGGCGCCGCCTCGGCGTCTGCACGAAGAAGTCGTAGACGCGGGGTCGGCCGCCCGCGGGCAGAGCGAGGAGGAACCCGCCCCCGCCGAAGGACGCGAGGGCCGGCTCGCAGGCGCAGGCCGCGCAGAGGGCGGCCAGCGCGGCGTCGAAGGCGTTGCCGCCGGCCCGCAGCACCTCGCCCGCCGCCTCCGCCGTCAGCGCGTGCCCCGCCGCCACGACCCCGCGTCGTCCGCGCATGACGCGTGATGATAGCGGATGCGGCCCGGGCCCGCGGCCCGCTGGCCGGCGTGCGACGCGTCGGGCGGCCCGCGACCGGTTTCGCCGGCCCGCGACCAACCAGCCGGGACGCCGCGCCTGCCCGAGAAGAACGTCGGGCGGCCCGCGACCGGTTCGTCCACCCGCGACCAGCTGCTCGGGACGCGGCGCCTGCTCGACAAGTACGTGGGCGGCCCGCGACCGGTTCGCCGACCCGCGACCCCTGCCGGGCGCCAAGCCCGTTTCTCGCGTGCCGCCCCGTTCTCGCGTGCCGCCCGGTTCCGGCGTGCGCCACTCCCTCCGCCCGTTGCGCCAATCGTCCCGCTCGCACAGTCCGCGTCCCAGAGCAGCCCGTGACAGTGACCCTCGGCGCAACTCTCCTCCCGCAACCACTCGACGCGTGCGCCCGTTCCCCCGGGCCGCCCACGTATAATGGGTGCCTTTCGCCTGCGAACGGTGCCTTCGACCATGACCGACGCCTACATCTACGACGGAGTTCGCACCCCGTTCGGCCGCCACGCCGGGGGGCTCTCGCCCGTGCGCCCCGACGACCTGCTGGCCGGCCCCATCGCCACCCTGATGGCGCGCAGCCCGTTCAAGCCCGAGGACGTCGAGGACGTCATCGTCGGGTGCACGAACCAGGCCGGCGAGGACTGCCGCAACGTCGCGAGGCGGGCCGGGCTGCTCGCCGGGCTGCCGGTGGAGGTGGCGGGCATGACCGTCAACCGGCTGTGCGCGAGCGGGCTCGCCGCGGTGGTCGACGCGTCTCGCGCCGTCGCCTGCGGCCAGGGTGAGGTGTTCGTCGCGGGCGGGGTCGAGAGCATGAGCCGGGCCCCGTTCGTGATGTCGAAGTCGGAGCGGGCCTTCGGGCGACAGCTCACGGTGCACGACAGCACCCTGGGGTCGCGGTTCTCGAACCCCCGGACCACCGCGCAGTACGGCGACCACGCGATGCCGGAGACCGCCGACAACGTCGCCGCCGACCTCGGCATCACCCGTGCCGACAGCGACCGCTTCGCCCTCGCGTCGCAGCAGCGCTTCGCCGCCGCCAAGGCCGAGTGCTTCTACAAGGACGAGCTCGACCCGGTGACGGTGCCGGGGCGGAAGCGCGGCCAGGAGACGGTGGTCGCCGACGACGAGCATCCCCGGCCCGGCACCTCGATCGAGAAGCTGGCCGCGCTGCGCCCCCTCTTCGACGGCGGGGTGGTGACGGCGGGCAACGCTTCGGGCATCAACGACGGGGCCGCCGCCCTCGTCGTCGGCAGCCGCGCCGCCGGCGAGCGGGCGGGGGCAACGCCGCTCGCCCGCGTTGTCGCGGCCGCGGCGGCGGGGGTCGAGCCGCGGGTCATGGGCCTGGGGCCGGTGCCCGCGAGCCGCAAGGCGCTGGCGCGGGCGGGGCTGTCGCTGGCCGACATGGACGTCATCGAGATCAACGAGGCCTTCGCCACCCAGGTGCTGGGCTGCCTGAAGGCGCTCGGGATCGACCAGGACGACAGCCGCGTCAACCCGAACGGGGGCGCCATCGCCGTCGGCCATCCCCTGGGCGCCTCCGGCGCGCGGCTGACGCTGACCGCGGTCCGCCAGCTGCGCCGGTGCCAGGGGCGCTACGCCCTCGTGACCCTGTGCATCGGCGTCGGCCAGGGGCTCGCGGCGGTGCTGGAGCGGGTGTCCTGACGGGACGCCCAGCCATGGCTGACGAGCCCGCCGCCTCGCCCCCCGCGTCTCCCTCAAGCCCTTGCGGCTCTTGGCGCTGGTGGCGATCTACGTGGCCATCGCCCACGTGCTGCCGCCGCCCGACGGGATCGAGCCGCAGGACTGGCGGCTGGTCGGCGTCTTCTTCGCCACCATCGGGGGGCTGATGCTGCAGCCCATGCCCGGGTCGCAGGTGGTGCTGGTGGGCATCGCCGGCATGGTCGTCCTCGGCGGCCTGCCCATGGACCGGGCCCTGAGCGGCTACTCGGCGCCGACGGTGTGGATGGTGCTGATGGCGATGCTCATGTCGCGCGCCCTGCGCGACTCGGGGCTCGCCCGCCGCATCGCCCTCTGGTTCATCCGGGCCATCGGCCGGACGTCGCTCGGCCTCGGCTACGCCATGCACCTGACCGACCTCACCCTGGCGACGGGGGTGCCCTCGATCACGGCGCGGTCGGCCAGCATCGTCTTCCCCATCGCCCGCAGCATCAGCAGCCTCTACAAGTCGCACCCCGGCCCGTCGTCGGCCATCCTCGGCACGTTCCTGATGACCTGCATGTACCAGGGCAGCGTCATCGCGTCGGCGATGTTCTACTACAGCAGCGCCGCCAACCTGCTGCTCGGGGAGCTGGCGGCGGAGTACGCCGGGGTGACCATCACCTGGGCGAGCTGGTTCACGGCGGGCCTCCTGCCGGGGCTCGTGGCCAGCGTCTTCGTGCCGTGGCTCGTGTACCGGGTGATACCGCCGTCGCTCAAGAAGACCCCGGCCGCCGCCGAGTTCGCCGACGAGCAGCTCGCCGAGCTCGGCCCCATCCGCGGCCGCGAGGCGGTGGTGGGGGGGGTGTTCGTCGGGCTCATCGGCTTCTGGGTCCTCTCGTCCTACGTGGCCTGGCTCTCGCCGACGCTGGTCGCCCTCATCGGCATCGCGGTGCTCTTCACGACCCAGGCCCTGACGTGGGACAGCGCCCTCTCGGAACGGTCCGCGTGGGACATCTTCGTGTGGTACGGCGGCCTCCTGATGATGGGCGGGGTGCTGAACGACACCGGCGTCGCGACCCTCTTCGCGGAGTGGTTCGGCTCGTGGTTCACCGGCGTGCCCTGGGCCGTCGTCTTCGTCGCGACCCTCGTCATCTACTTCTACGCGCACTACTTCTTCGCGAGCACCACCGTCCACGCCCTCGCCATGTACCCGCCGTTCCTCGCCCTGCTCGTCGGGGTGGGGGCGCCGGCCCCGGTGGTCGTCTACAGCCTCGTGTACATCAACAACCTGACGGCGGGGCTGACCCACTACGGGACGACGACCTCGCCCATCATCTTCGTCGAGGGCTACGTCAGCCTGAAGGACTGGTGGCGGGTCGGCTTCCACGCGTCGGTGGCGAACCTGGCGATCTGGATCCCGGTGGGGCTGCTGTGGTGGAAGATTCTCGGGCTGTGGTGAGCCGTTACGGGACGACGGCCCATCATCTTCGTCGAGGGCTACGTCAGCCTGAAGGACTGGTGGCGGGTCGGCTTCCACGCGTCGGTGGCGAACCTGGCGGGATCCGGCGCTCGTGGCGGGCTTGTCGTTCGCGGCGGCGTGCGGTGTCGGCACCCACCCGCGCCGGTGGACCTGCTCGTGACGGCCGTCGGGCCGGGGGGGAGCTCATGACGACCGGAAGCACGGCATGGCGGCGGGCGGCGCTCGTGGCGGCGTTGTGGTTGGCGGCGGCGTGCGGTGTCGGCACCCAGCCCGGGCCCGTGGACTTGCTCGTGACCGGAGGCCGGGTGATGGATCCCGAGAGCGGTCTGGACGCCGCCAGCGTCGCGGTGCGCGACGGGGTCATCGTCTCCGTCGGCGAGGAGCGACCCGAGGCGCGGGAGGTCCTCGACGCGACCGGCCTCGTCGTCGCCCCGGGGTTCGTCGACCTCCACGCCCACGGCCAGGACCCGGTGAGCCAGCGCTACCAGGCCCGGGACGGCGTGACCACCGCGATGGAGCTGGAGATCGGCGTCTATCCCGTCGACACCTGGTACGCCGAGCGCGAGGGGCGGGCGCTGATCAACTACGGGGCCACGGTCAGCCACCAGGGCGCCCGCCGCGAGGCGTTCGGGGCGGTGCAGACCGAGCGCAACGACGAGGGCACCTTCACCCTGGGGCGCGGCGGCGCCTACCTCTACGAGGAGGCCTCCGAGGAGGAGGTGCGCCGCGTCGCCCGCCTGATGCAGGCGGGGCTCGACCAGGGCGCCCTCGGCTTCGGGTTCGGCGTCGCCTACACGCCGGGGGCCAGCCACGAGGAGCTCTGGCGCCTGTTCGCGGCGGCGGCGGAGCGCGGGGCGCCGGTGTTCATCCACCTCCGGTCGGCCGGCGCGTTCGCGAGCCGCGAGGCCATCGCGCCGTTCCAGGAGGCCATCGCCAACGCCGCCGCCACCGGCGCCTCGCTGCACATCGTGCACATGAACAGCAGCGCCGGCGAGTCGGCCCCGGCCGCCCTCGAGCTGATGCGGGGGGCCCGGTCGCAGGGGGTCGACGTGACCACCGAGGCCTACCCCTACACCGCCAGCGCGAGCCTCATCGAGTCGGCGCTGTTCGACGGGTGGCGGGGGCGGCCGCCCGACTACTACGCCCGCATGCAGTGGGTCGAGACCGGCGAGCGGCTGACCGAGGAGTCGTTCGGCCGCTACCGCGAGGAGGGCGGCTGGGTCATCACCCACGGCCGCTCCGAGACCACCAACGAGTGGATCGTCGCCCAGCCCGATGTCATCGCGGCCAGCGACGGCATCCCCTTCACCGAGGGCCGCTCCCACCCCCGCGGCGCCGGCACCTTCGCCCGCATCCTCGGCCACTACGTCCGCGACCGCGGCGCCCTGTCGCTGATGGACGCCCTGCGCAAGATGACCCTGCTGCCCGCGCAACGGCTGGAGCAGGTGACCCCGCAGATGGCCGCCAAGGGCCGCGTCCAGGCCGGCGCCGACGCCGACCTCACGCTGTTCGACCCGGAGACGGTCATCGACCGGGCGACCTACGACGCCCCCGACCGCTACTCGGACGGGATTCGCCATGTCCTCGTGGGCGGAACGTTCGTCGTACGGGAAGGGGAGCTCGTGGAGGACGTGTTCCCGGGCCGGCCGGTTCTCGGGTCGGGGTCCGGTGAAGCTGCGCCGTAGTGGGCTCTGACGTGACCCCGGCGCGGCGGGGCAACATTCCCCGTGCAGCTCCGGCGTTAGTCTCCTCATGGACAGGCGCAGGCTCCCTGTCGGCATCCAGACGTTTCCAGCCTGAGTCTCCTCATGGATAGGCGCAGGCTCCCTGTCGGCATCCAGACGTTCCGGGAGATCCGGGAGTCGCACGATCCACCTGATCGGGGTGGAGATCGGCGCCGACTCGCGCGACATCGTCGCGTTCGAGACCGAGCTCGCTTGAGTGATAGCGTGGTTGCCGAGGATGAGGAATTAGGAGAGGCCGGGTTCACTTGAGATCGACTAGGCTCACCTTGACCAGGCGATGGCCCACGAGATCGACGACGGCCTGGGCCTGCTCCAACGGAATGTAGCCAATCAGTGGCTCGTACCGTCCGTCGGTCGGGTCCATGTCGATGAACAGCACCTCGGTCAGGACCGGCCGGAACCGCTCCATGCGCAAGAGGACCGGCCCGCAAATCTCGCCGCTGATGACGGCCTGATTCGCGACTTGCACGTCGACGGTATCGAGCCGCGTCAGCCCACCGAGGCGATCGCGCCAGGCGTTCGGCAACGTCAGATACGCGGCCCCGGTGTCGACCAGGGCGTCACAACGGATGCTGAAGGTCGCGTCGGTGCCGTTCTCTATCGTGGTCTCGACGTTGATACGGCCCATGGGCGCCCTCCCCGCCAACCAGTGTAACGCGGACCTCGGTCCGTGGTGGGTGCCTGGGCGGGCTGTGCACACGATGAGCCCTCCGGTTGGTCCCGGGGGAACCTGTCGCTGTCGGCCTGAGGAGGCTGTCGAGCGCCGAGGCTGGCCGCGGTCCTGGTCGGCGGCTCCTGCTGAAGGGCTCAGTCCGCGCGCAGCGTCGCCAGCGGGTCGGCCTTCGCCGCGCGGCGTGACGGCACGAGGCAGGCGAGGAGAGCCGCGCCCGCCAGCACGAGGCCCGTCACGGTGAACACGACCGGGTCGGTCGGACTGACGTCGACGAGGAAGCCGGCGGTGAGCCGCGTGGCGGCGACGGCCGCGACGGCGCCGAGGGCCAGGCCGAGCGTCGTCAGGGCCAGCCCGCGGCCGAGGGCGAGCCGGGTGATGGCGGCCGAGGTGGCGCCGAGGGCGGCGCGGATGCCGAACTCCTGCCTGCGCCGGGCTACCGCGTGGGACACCACGCCGTAGAGCCCGACCGCGGCGAGGAGCAGGCCGAGGGCGCCGAACGACCCGATGAGGGCGGCGCCGATGCGCACGCCCGCGAGCATCGGGTGGGAGCGCACCGCGGCGTCCATGCCGCCGGCATCGAGGATCGCCAGGGTGGGGTCTCGCCGGCGGATGGTCTCGGTGACCATCGCCGTGGCGGCGCCCGCGGGTCCGTCGGTGTGCACGTGCAGCGTGGCCCGCCAGCGGAGCCGGTGGCCGAACGCGTAGAGCACGAAGGGCGGCCGGTCGAAGGGCGTCTGCCCCATGTGGGCGTCGCGCACCACGCCGATCACCTCGAACGGCGCGCCGCCGGCGTCGGCGTCGACGATGCGCCGGCCGAGCGCGTCCCGTCCCGGCCAGAGCTGCCGCGCCGCGCGTTCGCTGACCAGCGCGACGCGCCGGTCGCCGGCCGCGTCCTCCTCGCGGAAGCCGCGGCCGCGGGTCACGGGAATGCCGAGGGTGTCGAAGTAGCGCGGGTCGACGTGGTTCACCGCGACGTTTGCGGCGTCGGGCTCGGGCGCGGCGCCGCCGTCGAGGGTGAACACGCTCCCCGAGCTGCCGCCCGGCGCCAGCGGCGCGCGGCGCGCCCAGCTCGCGGACCTCACGCCGGGCAGGGCGGCGACGTCGTCGACGATCTCCCGGTAGAACGCGCGGGCCTGCTCCGGGTCGTACCCCTGGGCGAGGGGATCGACGGACAGCACCAGGAGATTGTCGGTCCGGAAGCCGAAGTCGATGGCGGCGGCGTTCCTGCCGCTCTGCACGAAGAGGCCCGCGCAGACGAGGAGCACCATGGAGACCGCGACCTGGACCACGACGAGCCCGTTCGTCAGGCGCCGTCCGGGGGCGCCGCCGCCGTCGTCGCGGCCGCCGGAGCCGATGGCGCGCGCGAGGTCGATCCGGGTCGAGCGCAACGCCGGCGCGAGGCCCGCCAGCATCCCGGCCGCCAGCGCGATCGCCGCGGTGGACGCGAACACCCGCCAGTCGAGGGACGGAGCCAGCGCCAAGTGCTCCACGCCGGTGGCCGCAGCGAGGGCTGCGACGACGAGATCGGCGGCCCAGAGCGCGACGATCCCCCCGCCGGCCCCGGCGATCAGCGCCAGCAGCACGCTCTCGGTGAGCAACTGCCGTACGAGCCGCCGCCGGGTCGCCCCCAGACCCACGCGCAGGGCCATCTCCTGCCGCCGCACGATTCCGCGGCCGACGAGGAGGGTGCCGACGTTCGCGACGGCGACGAGCAGCACGAGCGACGCGATGGCCATGACCACGCCCACGAGCGGCCTCGCGTGGCGCGATGCACCGGGTTCCGGCCTCGCGTGACGCTCGGGGACGACGTAGAGCCGGCTGTGGCGGCTCGCGTCGGGATGCTCCGCGGCCAGCGTGGCGGCGAGCACGTCGAGCTCGGCGGCGGCCTCGGTGACGGTCGCGCCGGTCCGCAGCCGTCCCGTCAGCACGAAGCGCTCCGGGAGGCGGTTGGTCAGGAGCCCGGCCCACCCCGCTTCGGCGAGCGCGCCCTCGGTGGCGGGGACGAAGAGCTCCGCGGGCACCACGCCGCCCGCCCCGGTGAAGGCCTCCGGAGTGACTCCGACGACCGTCATGGTCGCCGGTCCGACGCGCACGACCCGCCCGAGCACTTCCGGAACCCCGCCGAAGCGCGTCTGCCACGCGCGATGCGTCAGGACGACGTACGGGGCGTCGCCGGGCCGCTGCCCTTCGCCCGGGAGGAACGTGCGCCCGCGCTCGGCCCTCACCTGCAGGACGTCGAAGTAGTTGTCGCTGACGTACTCGATCCGGATCCGCTCCGCCGCGCCGCCGTCGAACGACACCAGCGGCTCCGCCGGGCTGCGCGCGGCGAGGCCCTCGAAGACGTCGCTGCGCTCCCGGTAGTCGAGGTACTCGGGATACGACAGGCCGTGCGGGAACTCCGCGGTGTGCTCGTCGAGCTGCGCCACGACCACCAGCTCGTCGGGGTCGGGCACCGGCAGGGGCTGGAAGAGCAGCGCGTTCGCGACGGCGACGACCGCCACGGTGGCCCCGATGCCGATCGACAGGGCCAGCACCGCCGTCGCCGCGAACCCGGGACGCCGCGCGAGGCCGCGCACGCCGATGCGCAGGTCGGTCCGCAGGTCGTCCAGCCAGGGCAGGCCGCGCTGGTCGCGCAGCGCCTCCATCGCCTGCGGAAAGCCGCCGAGGTGCGCGCGCGCCAGCCGCGCCGCCTCTGCCCGCGGGTGGCCCCTGGCGCGAAGCTCCTCCTCTGCCCGCTCGAGGTGGAATTGCAGCTCGCTCTCGAGATCCTGATCGATCCGGTAACGCCGGAACGCGCCCCAAAGACGCCGCAGCCACATCAGGCAAACCCTCATCGTGATTCTCCCCGCCGACATGCCGTGTCCCCGGTTGGTCGTCCCGGCCGCGCAACCAGCGGCGCGGCGACTCGCGCGGTCTCGTCAGTGGCGACCGCCCCCTGTCGCCGCCGGTTCCTGAAAGAGCGCGTCGATGATGGAGACCATCCGGTCCAGGCCGCGCTTCTCGGCGGCCACGTGCCGCCGCCCGGCCGGGGTGATCCCGTAGAACCGGGCGCGCCGATTCTTCTCGGTCGTGCCCCACCGCCCCCGGACGAGGCCGCGCTGCTCCAGCCGCATCAGGGCGGGATAGAGCGTGCCCATGTTGAGGACGAGGGCGCCGCCCGAGACCTGCTCGAGCCTCGCCGCGATCGCGTAGCCGTGCGACGGGCCGAGCGAGACCAGCGTCTGCAGCACCATCAGGTCGAGGGTGCCGCGAAGGACCTCGGTCTTCGAGGGCTGTGTATTAGGCATTCCAATGAAGCGTATCAACGCATCATTGGAATGTCAAATGGAGTGATCCGGGCTCCGGTGCGTGGGGGATGTACGTCAGGTCGCGTGCGAGGCGCGGGGAGGGATTGGGTGCCACACGGGCAGCGGCAGGCTACGGCGTCACGGTCAGCGGATGTCCGACGAGTCGCCGGTCATGTGTCAGGAGCTTCAGACCTTCTTCCTGGGCCTGCACGAGCAGGAGCTCGTCGAACGGGTCGCGGTGGGGGATGGGAACCTCGAGGCTCCGCGCGGCGTGGGCCGTGGTCATCGGCAGGAACGTCACATCCTGCCGTCCGAGTGCGGTGACGACATCCTCCGGGTCAAAGGGGCTCTTGCGGTCGCCGGACCCGTGTCGTGCGTGATACTTCAGTCGCATCTCCCAGATCGACACGGCGCTCACGTAGAGGCGCACGGCGTGCTTCTCGAAGAACCGACGCTCAGCGTTCCTGAAGCGGCCGAACGCTTCCATCAGGTCGAAGACGTAGGACGTGTCGAGCAGAACGCGCACGATCCCCTATCCGTCTTCCGGCTCCAGACCGAGCACACGTCGGCTGAACGCCGGATCGTCGAACTCCTCGGGCCAGCGCTCGCCATCTCCTTCGATGCCGAGCTCTCGGAGGGTTTCCTGCAGCTTCTCGAAGTCGATCGCCCCGCGCGGGCGGCAGCGCACCAACTCCACGGCGGGGACGCCGTGCTTGGTGATCACGACGCGCTCGCCCTTCTGGGCGGCCGCGATGAGTTCCGACAGTCGCGCCTTGGCTTCACGTACGGCGAGTTCCATGTGGGGCCGTCTCCTCGTCCGGCTGACTCGGTCCACTATACGGCCGCTTCCGGGGAGAAACAAGACTACACCGTGACTACATGGTCGGGTCGGCGGCCGGCGCCTCCGGCGCCAGGAGCGCCGCGAGCCGGCCGCCCGCGGCCACCGCGTCGGCGGCGCCGATCTCCAGCAACCGCTGGATGTAGTCGGGCTGGAACATCAGCAGGCTGAGCAGGTCGGGGCTCGTCGTCTCGCGCGACCCGAGGCCCCGGGTCATGTAGCGGAACGCCCGCGGGAGCTGCGGCTCGAACTCGAGCGACAGCCGGCCGAGGTCCTCGGACGGGCGGATGACGACGAGCTCGACGGGGTACAGGCCCTGCCGGCGGTGGGGCGGCAGGTCCCGGAGCAGCGAGTTCAGGCGCTGCAGGGTCAGCCCGTCGTGGTCGAGGTCGTCGAGGAACATCGCGTTGAGGAGCTGTCCGCCGATCTGGGCGGGCGGCGGGTAGTCGTGGATGACGGGTCGGCTGGCCTCCTGCGTGATGCCGCGGTGGCGGTTCGAGACGGCGAGGATGCGCCGGGCGCCGAGGTGGATGGGGGCCGAGCAGGGGGCCATCATGCGGATGCCGCCGTCGCCGTGCCAGCCGTCATCGAGCCGGACGGCGGGGAAGAAGAGGGGCAGGGCGGCCGAGGCCATGACGTGCTCGACGGTGATGGCGACGTGGCGGCCGCGCCGATAGGGGCGGTTCCAGTCCGCGAGGTCCCCGCCCTGCACCCAGATCACCGACTGCCCGGTGCTGTAGCTGCTGGTGGAGACGGCGAGCGACCGCAGCCGGCCCGCCTCGAGGTTGCGCGCGATGCCCGCGATCTCGCCCTTGTGATTGGGCTTGAGTCGCTCGTGGAGGGAGGCGCGGAGGGGCGCGGTGTCGAGCAGACCCTTCACCCGCGGCGCGAACGTGGCGCCCCCCGACAGCAGCCGGATGCCCCAGCGCGCGACGAGGCCGGCGAGCGAGCCGCCGTCGACCCGGAAGACCCGGTCGACCCGCTGGCGCCGCCAGTGTTCGACGAGGTCGCGGATGGCCTCGGCCAGCGACCCCTCCCGGGCGGCCAGATAGGTGGCGTTGATGGCGCCCGCCGACGTCCCCATGAGGATGGGGAACCGCGCCGTCGGGTGGCGGCGGATCAACTCTCCCAGGAACCCGACCTGGTAGGCGGCGCGGGCGCCCCCGCCGACGAGGACGAGGGCGAGATCGTCCCGGGCGTGCGGGGGCGCATCCGGCGAACCGGGTGAGGAGGGCTTGTCCACGAGACGGTCGGCAGAACGCGGGTGCTCGGCCGCGGGGCGGCGCCAACGCCCGACGAGACGGGTTGGTGCGGTGGCGGCGCGCGGTGCGGCAGACCGTCGCGGAGAAGGCCTGCCTGGAACGGCCGCCCGCCGCGCCCGGTTTCACAGCCGGGCGCGGAGGGCGCTTCTGCGGCCGTCGGCTATCCCGCCCATCGTCGCCTGCGGCTCCGCCGGGCGCCCAACCAACCCTCCAGGAGTTCGCGCCGTTCTACGGCGCAGACTCCTAGTGCTCCGTCACGCCATGATTTTCGGGCACGACCCTGACTCTATGGCCGTATCGTCAACGACTTGCAGCCACCGCATACCAGAACATTTGGCCGTGGCGCTGCACTAGTGGGCCAGCGGGTCGGGGCGGATCTGGAACTTCACCAGGTTCCCCTGCGTGCCCTTGCCGCCCTCCGAGTGCCAGACCGCGTTGGTGCCGTAGTCGGCCCAGACCGCGCGGCCCTTCCACCCCGCGTCGGGATCGTCGATGCGGCCGTCCATGCCCCGCGAGTAGAAGCCCATCGGGTACGGCACGCGCAGGATGACGAACTCCTCCTCCTCGGGCAGGAACGCGAGCAGCGAGTCGGACGTGCTGCCGGTGGCGATGGGGACGTTGGGCCCCAGCCCCAACGTGTCGTGCTGGTCGACCCAGTTGTAATAGTGGAAGTCGGCGCTGCCGTGGGTCGTGACCCCCTTCATCTGGGGCCCCGGGGTCGCGTGGAGGGTCCAGCCCTGGGGGCAGTGCTGCCCGGTGGCGGTGGGCCCGTTCAGCACGTCGCACCGGCCGCGGTCGAAGCTGGCCATGTGTCCGCTGCCCGACAGGGCGGTCCACACGATGCCGTCGGTGCCGATGTCGATGCCCCGGGGCGAGAACCCCTGGATCGGCGCGTCCGGGTTCTCGAACGGCGGCTGGTAGTACTCGGCGACGCACGTCTCGGGGGGATTGTCCCCGAGCTCGAGCCGCACGATCTGGCCGGGCACGCCCCCCGAGGCGGCCCAAACGACGCTGTCCGCGGTCGGGTCGGGGACGATGCCGTACCACCCGCCGCCCATCTCCTTGTCGAGGGCGGGGTCGACGTCGCCGGCGCGGCCCACCCACTCGGTGATGCGGCCGTCGCCGTTGGTGTCGACGATGAGCGGGCACCAGCCCTGCGCGGCCTGCGCGTCGCCGGTCTCCTCGTAGATGTCGACGTCGAGCCAGCCGATGACGGGGCCGACCGAGCTAAGGTACAGGCGCTCGCCGTCCTCGAAGCCGAACTGCAGGTGGTGGGTGTTGAAGCAGGTGTCGATGAGCTCGACGTGCTCCGTCGCCGGATCGTAGTAGGCGACGTGGCGCGCCGCCCGGTTCAGCGGATAGTGCCGCGCATAGGGGTTGTCCGATCCCTCCCGGCACCACGCGGGGTTGCCGGGGCCGCGGATCTGGTGGGTCATCCACACCCGCCCCTCCGCGTCCATCATCGGGTTGTGCGGGTTCCCCGGGTTGTTCCAGATGAGCTCGTCGCCCCAGTAGATGGACGGCTCGAGGTTCTCCCGGTCGATGTAGGACCGGAAGTCGCCCTCGCCGGGCGTGTCGCGCACCGGCAGGACCACCTCGCGCGCCTCGTTGGTGCGCGGGTCGACCCACACCAGCTTGTCGTTGGCGAACTCCACCCCGTAGACGGGGCCGCCGGCGTTTACCCGCGGGTTCCGCTTGTCGGTCGCTATCTCGTCGTGGATGTAGCCGGCCTCGCCGCCCCACTCCCACAGGGTCAGCACGACGTTGCGCTCGCGCCCCTGGGGCCGCGGCGGCGCCGGGGGCACCTCGCCGGCCATGATGCGGTCGGTCCAGTCGGCGTACATCGCGATGGCGCGCTCGGCCCCGAAGCGGCGCAGCCCCCCGGCCATCAGGGCGCCCCGCTGGCCCACGCGCACGCGGTGCGCCCACGCCGCCTCCGTCGAGTCGAAGTCGCCGGGGTTCAGGACCTCGCGGGTCGCGAGGTTCCCGAGCTGGTGGCAGAGCTGGCAGCCCTGCTTCAGGCCGTCGATCCAGGCCGCCTGGTGGCGCATGCCCGGCGAGATGCCGTTGCCGGCGTCGCCGGTGCCGGGGAACTCGTCCTCGGCCGGCACCTCGACGAGCGAGTACCAGTAGTTGGCGGGGTAGACCTGCGCCGCCTCGCGGGCGTCCGCGGCGGGGACCGCGTCGAGGTCGAGCGTGGCGCCGGGGCGGCCGGAGACCGGCTCGGAGTCCCGGAGGCCGTAGCCGCGCACCCAGATGTCGTACTCGGCGTCGGGAAGGTCCGGCAGCACGTAGCGCCCGGCGTCGTCGGTCACCACGATCTTGCGGAACCTCGTGTCGAAGTCGTCGGTCTCGGCGATCACCCAGACCCCCGCCTCGGGCCCGCTCGGGCTGCGCACCACGCCGCCGACGTCGTCGGCGTCGAGCGGCCCCTGGGCGGTCGCCGCCATCCCCAGCCACAGCGCCGTCGTGGCCGCGATCACCAGCGCGGCCATGAACGCCGGCATGCCGCCGATACCGCGTATCAGTCGCGTTTGCATCGTCTCGTCTCCCGTTGCGCGCGGACGACGTCGGCCCGGGCCGCGTTCGCCGCGCGGGTCGTCGGACTTGTCGTCCGTTCCCCTGAAGCCGTCGCAGAGGTTCCGCTACGTTTCGACGTTGGTACGTTGTAACACGGTCGTCGCCGTGTCAATCCCGGAGTCGTGCGGTTCCGCGGACGAGCTCCATCGACCGTCGCGGTCCATGGCTCAGGCGGATGTCACGAGCGGCGGCCGGCGGCTCCGGCAGTCGGTGGCCTGCTCGAAGGCGTGTGCGATCTGAAGCACGCCGAGATCGTCGTACGGGCGGCCGACGATCTGCAGCCCCACCGGGAGGCCGGCCGGGGTGAACCCGCAGGGCACAGAGATCGCGGGCAACCCGGTGGCGCTGACGAGGTAGCACGACTTCATCCAGTCGAGGTAGGTGGGCAGGGCCTGGCCGGCGATCTCCGTGACGTAGGGCTGGTCGACGTCGAACGGGGCGACCTGGGCCACCGTCGTCGCCAGGAAGTCGTGCTCGGCGAACCAGGCGCCGAGGCGGCGATGGAGGGCCGCGCGACGGCGCTCGGCGTCGGCGATCCGGGGGCCCCGGAGGGCGCGGCCGGCCTCGATGTTCCAGACGACGGTGTCCTTGAGGACGCCGGGATGGCGGTCGAGGATGGGTCCGAACGCGAGGTCGAAGTACCAGGCCCGCCAGGTGGTGAAGACCTCGTGGGCGCCGTCGAGGTCCGGTGCGCTTTCGTCGGTGACGCATCCGAGGTCCTCGAGGACGGCGCGGCCGCTCTCGAGGACGGCCAGCACTTCGGGCTCCACCGGCAGGCCGCCGAGGTCGGGCGACCAGCCGATGCGGGCGCCGTCGAGGTCGCGCCCGAGGTTGTCCCGGGTGGCGACGGGCGGCACGGTCACCGACAGCGGCGCCCGCGGGTCGGGGCCCGCGATGGCGTCGAACAGGAGGGCGGCGTCGGCCACGGTGCGGGCCATCGGGCCGTGGACGTGGAACGAGAACCACGGGGCGGCGCTGGGCCAGCGCGGCACGCGGCCCGACGAGGGGCGGAACCCGACGACGTTGCAGAAGCTGGCGGGGTTGCGCAGCGAGCCCCCGAAGTCGCTGCCGTCGGCGATGGGCACCATGCCGGTGGCGAGGGCGACCGCGGCCCCGCCGCTGCTGCCCCCGCACGTCTTCGACAGGTCCCAGGGGTTGCGGGTTGCGCCGAACACCTCGTTGAAGGTCTGCGAGCCGGCCCCCAGCTCCGGCGTGTTGGTCTTGCCGACGGTGATGGCGCCGGCCTGCCGCTCGCGCTCGACGATGAGGGCGGTCTCGTCGGGCACGTGGTGCTCGAAGGCGCGACTCCCGAACGTGGTGCGGATGCCCGCGGTGACGAAGAGGTCCTTGTGGGCCACGGGCAGGCCGTGCAGGGGGCCGACCTCACGGCCCGCCGCGAGGGCCGCGTCGGCGGCGTCGGCCGCGTCGAGGGCGGCGTCGGCCACACAGGTCACGATGGCGTTGACGCGGGGGTTGATGCGCTCGTAGCGGGCGAGATGCGCCTGCACGACCTCGCGCGCCGACACTGCCCGGCTACGGAGCAACTCGGACAAACGCCGGGCGGTCAGGTCGCAGAGTTCTTCGGTCGGGTCGGACGTGGGGTCGGGCATCGGCCCGCCAGTGTACACGCCTCTGAGGGGCGGGACTCTCGGCGTCGGGCGCCCTGCGACAAGGCGTGACGCAGGAGGCCGTCAGGATCCGCCGGCGCCGTTGGGGCCGGGCCGGCGCGGCTCTCCGTGCCAGGCCGACACCCAGGCGGTGCCGAGCCGCGCCCACGCGCCGGTGGCGTGGGCGGCCCAGAGGGTCGGCTGCAGGGCCCAGTGGGCGACCCGGGCCGGGCCGGTCTCGCGCCGGGTGTAGGCGACTGCCTGCTTCGGCGGCGACAGCAGGGCCTCGCCTACCAGCACCTCCTGGCCGTCCTGGTTGGCGCACACGGTCTTCAGCCGCACGCGGTTCCGTTCGGCCAGCCGCTCGACGACCTCGACCCGCGCGGTGATGCGGTCGCCGAAGTAGACGGGCCGGGGGAACGCCATCTCCTGGCGAACGTAGATGCAGCCGGGTCCCGGCAGCCGAGTGCCCAGTACGGCGGAGACCAGAGCGGCCGTCCACATGCCGGGAACGATGGGCTTCCCGAAGCGGGTCGAGGCGGCGTACTCGTAGTCCCGGTGAATGGGGTTGTGGTCGCCGATCGAGTCGATGAACTCGGCCACGTCCCCGGCGGTGGCGACGCGGGTCAGCTCCGCGTTGTCGCCGACGGCCAGGTCTTTCAGAGGGCGTCCTCGCATCGGTTCCGTCCATCTCCGGCCGCGCCGGCGATCGACCGGCCGCGGCGCAATGGTCGCATGCATTCCGCCGCCGTCCACGCCCCGCAACCTCGGGGCTGACGGCGGCGCCGCCAGTATGGTGCGTCACCGCTGCCCAGGTACCGAGGGCCTTCCCGACCCTGATCGGTGTCTCACGGCGCCGGCGCCGGCATTGCATCCGGATCCGCAGGCTTCGGGTCCGGGCCTCCTGCGGACGGTAGTCCATCTGGACCGAACGCCTTCTCGATGCGCCGGCATGGTGCATCCGGCCGCCGTCACGCCCGACGCTTCCGCGTCTTCGCGGCGCCGGCCCCGGTCCTGGTCGCGGCGCTTCGGGTCTTTGCGGCTCCGGTCTTCGCGGCGCTGCTTCCGGTCTTCGCGGTGCCGGCTCCGGTCCTGGTCGCGCCGGCTCCGGTCTTCGCGGCGCTGCTTCCGGTCTTCGCGGTGCCGGCTCCGGTCCTGGTCGCGCCGGCTCCGGTCTTCGTCGTGCCGCGCCTGCTCGTCGTGGCGCCGCGCCCGGCCGTCGTGCCGCTGCGTCCGGCCTTCGCTGCGGCGCCGCCGGTGTTCGCGGCGCGGCTCGTCTTCGCGGCGGCTCCGCCGCCTGCCGTCGCCGTGCCGCCGGCCGGCCGCCGCGGCGCGGAGCCGTCCGTTGCGGGGGGCGGGGCGGGCGGCCCGCTCCGGAGACCCTCGATCTGGCTCACCAGCGCCTCGAGCCGGTCCCCCAGGTCCATCATCCGAGGACTGTCCCGGAGGCCCTCGATCTTGTTCTCGAGCGCCTCGAGGCGGTCCCCCGGGTCAGTCATCCGAGGACTGTTCCGGAGCTCCTCGATCTTGTTCTCAGTGCCCGAGCCGGTCTCCGAGGTCCACCATCCGAGGACTGTTCGGGAGTCCTCGATCTTGTTCTCCAGTGCCGCGAGCCGGTCTCCGAGGTCCACCATCCGAGGACTGTTCGGGAGTCCCTCGATCTTGTTGTCCAGCGCCGCGAGCCGGTCTCCGACGTCCATCGGCCGAGGGTCGTTCCGAACGCCCTCCAGCTTGTCCTCGAGCGCCTCGAGCCGGTCCTCGAGGTCCATCATCTGCCGCGACAGGCCGACGACCTGATCGCGCGACGGCAGGCCGACGGCGTCGATTGCGGCCTTGCCGGAGCGCGCCGCCGCCTGGCGGGCCTTGCCCTGGATGGTCAGGAACTGGTCGAGGGTCTTGCCGAGGGCTTCCGCGAACGCCTCGGTTCCCATCGCCTTCTCGAGGGCCCGGCTCCAGGCCGCGATCCAGTCGTCGAGAAACCGCTTCCACTGAGCGAGCACCTGGGGATCGACGGGTCCCGCCCCCGGGAACGGGGGCGCGTTCATGGGGCCGAGGTTCGAGAGCTGGCGCCAGAACTGCATCGGGTCCGGCGGGGGCGGGACGTGGCCCTGGCTCGCCATCTGTCGAACCGTCCTGATCCACGCGTCGGTTCCCGCCTCCACCTGCTTGCGCCACTGCGCGAACAGGTCGTCGCGGTCCGAAGTGGGGTCTGACATTGCGAAGCTCCCTTGGGGCGGTGACGAGACTCACCTTGCCGCGCCGGCAGGCCCGGAAGACAGTCGGCTCTTCCTACGACCGCGCCGCGAGCCAGCTCGCCACGTGCGGCCAGCAGTCGCGCGACGCGCTGCGGCCGGCGATGAGCGAGATGTGCCCGCCGGGCAGCTCCATGTAGTCCTTGTCCCGGCTGCCGACGAGGTCGACGAGGGCCCTGACCCCCGCCGGCGGGGCGATGTTGTCGTCGCGGGCCCCGACCACGAGGAGGGGGCAGGTGATGCTGCCCACGTCGACGGCCTGCCCGTTGAGACTGAGCGTGCCCTGCGCCAGGCGGTTCTCCTGGTAGAAGTCCTTGACCCACTGCCGGAAGAACTCGCCGGGAAACGGGACGTAACCGTTGGCCCACTTCTGGAGCGCCTTGTAGCCTTCGAGGTAACGGTCGTTCCAGGCGTTCCACCAGAGGTTGAGGCCCGTGCTCAGGTCCATGGTGGGCCGGAGCAGCTTGAAGCCGAGCTGCACCATCTCGGCCGGCATCTGCCCCATCGTGTCGACCAGCTTGTCGACGTCGAAGTAGCGGCGGTCGAGCCAGCAGCCGAACAGGCCCGCGTGCGAGAAGTCGATGGGGCCGGCGAGGTTGACGAGGTTCCGGACCGGGAAGTCGGGGTGGCTGCCGAGAAAGCTGACCGCGAGCGGCGCGCCCATGCAGTAGCCCACCACCGAGCACGCCTCCGCGTCGGCGTCGGCCAGCAGCTTCCGCCCCATGCGGGGCAGGATGCGGGTGGCGCAGTCGGCGAACGTCAGGTGGTCGTCCTCGGGGCCGAAGACGCCCCAGTCGAGGAGATAGAACGGGAACCCCTGCTCGACCATGTAGCCGATGAAGCTGGCCTGGGGCAGGAGGTCGAAGACGGTGGGGCGGCTGATGCCGAGGTTCGGCACGAAGAGCACCGGCGTGTCGTGGCCGGCCTCGCCGTCGTAGCGGTAGAGGCGCGCCTTGTGCTTGCGGTAGACCTCGCGGCGCGGGCTCTGCCCGACCGCGGGCTCGTTGGACTCGGCCACGAGCTCGCCGATGTTGCGCACGCGCTGCATGGTGCGCTCGATCTCGGTCTGCCAGGCCGACCAGGCGTTCTCGCCGCCGGGGGTGGACTGCACCGACATGCCGGTCATCTCCTCCGCGAAACGAGCAACTACGCGGCGCTCTTGGCGGCCGGTCTCGCCTTCGCGGCGGTCCGGGTTCCCTTCGGCACCGCGTCGGCCGCGCGCTCGGTCCACATCTGCGCCCACGCCGACTGGGCCGCGCTGACCTTCTCCACCGACTCCTGCCACGCCGCGAACAGCTTCTGGTTCTCGTCGTCGATGGTGCCCAGCATCTTCACCGGCACCGCCTTGCGGACCATGCCGAACCAGCTCTCCCACAGCTCGCTCTGGGCCTCGGTCCAGCGGTTGCCGAGGGCCTGCGTCTGCTCGGCCCAGTCCAGCAGGTCCTTGGGAACGCCGGGGACGGCCGACGCGCTGTCGGCGAGGCTGCCGACGACCGCCTTCTGCGTCTCGAGGCCGTTCTTGACCGCCTCTTCCCAGGTGTCGACGGCCTTCCGCCAGGTCTCGGCGAGCTGGGCCTGGCTGGCCTGCTGCTCGGTCGCCTCGGCCCAGCTGCTCCACAGCTTCTTCTGGGTGTCCGTCCACGCCTGCAGCATGTCGTCGGTCTGCTTGGTCCAGTTGATCATGGGATTCTCCTTCAAAACCGCGGGTGCGAGCCTTCGCCGACGTCCGCGTGCGGTACGGACGCCGCGCGCGCGGGTCCGGTCGTCGATGGACGAGCGAATGGTAACAAGGGATGATAACTTTTGCAAGCAATTTCCGGAGGCGCTCGAAGGCGGCGCGCGAACGGCGCGGCGGCGGGTCACCCGGCGGCGTCGTTCACCTTGCGGAACGACTCGTACATCTCGACGAGCATCTCGCGCTGGCGGGCCGACAGGTAGGGGTCGCGGCGGATCGCCTCGACGACGTCGCTCGCCTCGCCGTCGGACGGGTCGAGGATGCCGGCCTGGGCGTACAGCGTCTCGGCCGATATCTCCAGCCCGTCGGCGAGGGCCTTGAGGACGAAGCTGCTGGGGTTCCGGAGGCCGCGCTCGATCTGGCTGAGATAGGCGTTGGAGATGCCGCACACGTCGGCGAGCTGGCGGACCGACAGGTGGCCGAGCTCGCGCTGGCGGCGGATGAACTCGCCGAGGCCGACGTCGGGACCGGATCGCTTGACGGTCATGCCGGCTTCCGGACGGGGCTGCCTCTCCCTCGTCGCGCTTTGTCAGCGGGCGCTCCGGCGATCCGCCGGCGCCCTCCGGGCGCGGTGCAACGCCGAGCTCTCACCGCGGGCGGCTACATCTCCAGGCCGCCGTTGACGGTCAGGGCCGCGCCGGTGATGTACCCCGCCTCGTCCTCGAGGAGGAACCGCACGCAGCGCGCGACCTCCGAGGCCTGCCCGAGACGGCCCACCGGGATGCGGCCGATCACCTGCTCCAGCACCGGCTTGGGGACCGACGCGACCATCTCGGTCTCGATGAACCCGGGGGCCACGCAGTTGACGGTGATGCCCTTGCGCGCCACCTCGAGGGCGAGGCTCTTGGTAAAGCCGAACTGGCCCGACTTCGACGCCGCGTAGTTGGCCTGTCCGATGTTGCCGCTCTGGCCGATGACCGAGCTGATGTTGACGATGCGGCCGCTCTGGCGCTCGATCATGTGGTTGAGCACCGCCTTGATCATGTAGAACGCGCCGGAGAGGTTCACCCGGAGCACCGCGTGCCAGTCGTCGACGGTCATCTTGCGCACCGTCTTGTCGACGTTGATGCCGGCGTTGTTGACGAGGAAGTCGATGCGCCCGTGCTGGTCGAGCACCTCCCGCACCACGCGCGAGCACGCCTCGGGCTCGGCCACGTTGCCCTGGTGCAGGGAGATCGAGCGGCCCTCGGCCCGCAGGCCGGCCGCGAGCGCCTCGGCCGCCTCCGCCCCCCGGTTGTAGCCGGCCGCGACGTGGGCGCCGGCCTCGGCGAGATTCCGGGTGATGGCGGCCCCGATGCCGCGGCACCCCCCGGTGACGACGGCGACCTTTCCTGTGAACATCCTGATTCCTCCCAGCGCGGGCGCCCGGGCCGGCGCTGCCGGCCGGTGTGGACGCCGGCGTTCGCCGGCCGCGCCGGCCCGACATGATTCTGCGTGGCGCCGTGCCGGGGCGGCGCGCCGCCGCCCCGTGACCCCGCAGACGGGGCGCCGTCGCGGTCACGCGGGCTGCCGCGCCGGCGGGTTGCCGCCGGCCCGCCGGCCGGCACGAAGGGTAACACGGTGGTCGAGGGGCCCGCGGAGAGGGCGGTCTTCCGCCGACGAGGCCCGATGCGACCCCTCAGCCTCCGAACGCCGCCTCCACGTCCGCCGCCGACGACGTGTGGGGCGGCGGTGCCGCCAGCGGGCCGGCGTCCATCGTCAGCGGCGGCCCCGTCCGCTCCGGCGCGACGACGGCGGGGTCGACGCGCAGCACCGCGTATCCGGCGACCGCGCCGGCGCCGAACCCGGGCGTGAAGACGCGGGTCGGCGTCGAGAGCACCCCCTCGCGCACCGCGTCGTGGATCGCGAGGGGGATGCTGGCGGCCGAGGTGTTCCCGACCCGCGCGATGTTGAAGTACATCCGGTCGCGGCCGATGCCCGCCTGCTCGGCGAGGTCGATGACCATCCGCTTGTTCGCCTGGTGCGGGATGATCAGGTCGACGGCGTCGACGAGGCTTCCCGGCTCGCCGTCGGGATGGGGCAGGGCCTGCAGCTCGCCGATCATCTGCTCGAGGTAGCGCTTCACCAGCGCCTTGACCTCGGGCCCGTAGACGGTGATGTCGCAGCCGAACTCGACGTTCGGCCAGATGATCGAGTTCACCTGGCTCTCGGGGCCGCTGGCGTAGGTCTGCAGCACGTCCACGTCGCCGGCGGCGCCGTCCGGGGCCGGGGCCACCACGAGGGCGGCGGCCCCGTCGCCGAAGATCATGCGCGACGTGCGCACGCTGCCCACCTTGTCGGAGAACTTCTCGGCGCAGACGAGCAGGATGGGGCGCCGCACCTCCTGCAGGATGCGCACGGCGTCGGCGAGGCCGTAGGGGAAGCCGGCGCAGGCGGCGACGAGGTCGACCGAGGTGTGGGTCTGAAACATGCCGAGCTGTCCCGAGAGCCAGGTGGCGGCCGACGGCAGCAGGCGGGTGTTGGTGCAGGTGCAGAAGAGGACCGCGCCCATCTCCTCGGCCGACCGGCCCGACCGTTCCAGGGCGCTCGCGGCCGCGTCGAGGGCGAGGTGCTCGAGGCCGCCCTCGGTGTAGCAGCGGCTCTCGATGCCGGTCTTGGCCGCGATCTCGGCCGCGCTCATGGGCGACCAGTTGGAGGCCGAGTTGCGGATGATGTCGTCGTTGGTGCACAGCAGCTCGCCGCGTCGGACGGCGAGGGACTCGATGCGGGGCTGCAGTTGGAACTGCGACCGCACCTGCACCGGTGCGAGCGGCGTGACGGGCTGCCGCGGGGGGGCCGCGGGGGGAATGCGGGGTCGGCGCGGCGCGCCGTTCTTCACCCGCCGGATGAAGTCGAGCACGTCCGCGGTGCGAGGCTGGTAGACCACCACGACATCGTCGGGCTTGAGGGCCCCCACCGGGGTCAGCCGGGTGTCCGAGCGGTCCCACGGGTACTGGTTGTGCAGGGTCATCGCCCAGCGGCGCAGGGCCTCGAGCTCGGGCACGCTCTCGTGGCAGTCGAGGATGTCGGCCAGGCTGAACCGCGGATAGTCGGGCTCGAACGAGCCCAGGCGGTACACGAGCTGCGAGCCGGTGGCGACGGCCTCGGCGACCGTCGGCTTGATCGCCGGCAGGTCGGTGGCGTGGTGGCGCTTGTGGCGGAACACGTCGAAGAGCATCCGGAACAGCTCGTGCTCGACCTCGGGCGCCCACGCCGCCGGCAGCTGCCGGTAGCACGACTCGACGGCGGCGACCTTGGGTTCGCCGTCCTCCCAGGGCGTCAGGGCCGGGAGGAACATGTCGTCGCGGCGCCGCGGCACGTCGCGCCACCGCGTCGGCCGCTTCTCGTACATGGTGATGACGTAGCGGTTCATCCAGAACAGGTGCAGCCCGAGGTCGCGCAGCAGCTCGTACCGGTTGGCGTACCCGCCCGATTCCGCGCGTTCGCGGATCTCGGAGCCGGTCGGCGCCTTGACCTCGAAGTCGCGCCGCACGATGGCGGCGAGATCGTCGACGGTGTCGATGGACGAGAAGTCCGGCTCGGGGAAGAAGTTGGACGGGAAGACGAGGCGACGGTGCGAGTTGACGACAAACGGCTTCATGTCTTGCATCTCCGCTGCCCGGTCCGGGGCGGCGCGCCGGCTCCCGGGTCTCGTTGCGCGGTGGAGCTCGAGGCCCGTGCCTCGGGCGGGTGAGAACCGGGGCGTCAGCTCTCCGGATGGAGGTCGGCCAGGATCTCCTCGATCCAGACCGCGGTCTGGAGCCGCTGCGCGGTGGCCGACGCGTCCCGCTCGGCCCACGGGAAGTCGCTCCAGGCGCCGTCGGGAGCCGGGGTGTCGAGGCGCGCGGCGGCCGAACGCGGGGCCAGGGGGCCGTGCTCTTCGAGGAGGAAGTCGTTGCGTGCTGCGGTCATCGGTATCTCCGGGGTCTTCGGGTCAGCGGGTCGAATCGAACGGAACGGCGTGTCTCCCGATTACACGCACTTGGTTACATCTCTTGGTAAAATCTCTTAGCAAACGTCGTGCCACTTTCCGGACTCTCCACCGCCCGCTTGGAATGGCGGCGGTTCGCGATGACGGGGAGACGCTCGATCGACACCGCTGTCCGCGCTCGTCCGCCTGAATCTACATTCTTGTAGGAGGCCGCCGAGGAGGGATACGCCCTGCCTGAGCCGCTGGAGTACCGACATCCCCGAGATGTCTTCGGGGTCGACTCCGTTGACTGTCGGCTTCGGCAGAACGGGGTGAGCTACTGAGTATAGCAGTAGCCGGAGGTCCGGGACAATCCGCGCTGTCCGCGCCGGTCCGCGCGGCGGACCGCACAGACTCCGGGGCGTCGCCCGGCTGCCGGGTGGCAGACCTCTTGCCGTCGGTGGCTGGCGCTGCCGTGCGATCGGACGAGCGGTTCGATCTCCTCCGGCCCGGTCAGCTCCCGATGGCGAACAGCTCGTCCGCGGTCCGGATGTACCAGATGCCGTCGACCAGCGCCGGCGAGGCGAGGGTGGGAGCCCCGATGTCGTTGACGTGCAGGATCTCGAACTCCGGACCCGTCTTCAGCACGAAGGTCTGGCCCTCGTCGTTGGTGACGAACAGCTTGTCGTCGACGACGATCGGCGACGCCGAGATGCCCTCGCGCCGCGGTCGGCCGAGGCGCTCCTGCCACACCGTCTCGCCGGTCCGCGCGTTCAGGTTGGTGAGGATGCTCGACATGTCGTTGATCTGGTACAGGTAGTCGCCGTACACCGTCGGCGACGGGACGAACGGCGAGCCGCGGGTGATGCTCCACTCGACGTGGGTGCGGGTGACGTCGCCGCGGCCTCCCGGACGGATGGCCAGCGTCGGCCCCGCCCGGCCCGAGGCGCAGTAGACGAGCCCGTGCCCGACCGCGGGGGTGGGGATGACCTCGCGCAGCATGCCCTCGCAGCGCCACAGCTCCTCGCCGGTCGAGGGATCGTAGGACTGGACGTACCGCTGGCTGCTGACGATCAGCTCGTCGTGGTCCCCGACGGTGATGGCGATGGGGGTGCCCCAGCCCACCCGCGCCGCCCGCGGGGTCCGCCACCGCGTCTCGCCGGTGCGCGCGTCGAGGGCGATGACGAACGCGTTCCGGTTCTGGTCCTGGTAGATGATGATGCTGTCGCGGTAGAGCAGCGGCGATCCGGCGGGGCCGTGGTAGTTGTCGATGCGGCCCAGCTCGCGGTGCCACACGATGTCGCCGTCGAAGTCGACGGCGAGCAGGCCGCGGCTCCCGAACGAGGCGTACACCCGTTCCCCGTCGGTGGTCACCGTCGCCGACGCCGGGCTGTTCTTGCCGTGGGTGCGTTCGGCGGGGCCGTTGGGGGCGTCGGCCTGCCACAGCAGCCTGCCGTCGGACCGGCGGAAGGCGAGAATCGAGACCCGCCGGCCGCGGTCGCGCGCGGTGGTCAGGAAGATGCGGTCTTCCCAGACGATGGGCGAGGAATGGCCGCGGCCGGGCACCGGGACCTTCCAGAGGACGTTCTCCGTGTCCGACCAGCGGTCGGGGTACCCCGTGCCCTCGACCACGCCCTGCCCCGACGGGCCCCGCCAGCGCGACCACCAGCGGGCGCCGTCGCCCTCCGGCGGGACCATGCGGACGCCGGCCGAGTCCTGGGCGGCGGCCGGGGGCGCGAGGGCGGCCAGCATGCCGAGAGCGAGGACGAGTGCGGCGAGGCGGCGGGGGCCTGGGTTGCTCCGTTTCACGGTGCTAGCTCCTGGTGTTCCCGGTGGACTGTCCTTTCGACCGACGGTGCATCCCTTCCGTTGTTGACGATGCGACCATTGGAGTCAGGTCCGTACCGGAAGATTAGTGCGTGACACACCACTAGTGGCTCATCGCGTAGAGCAGGACGTTGATGCCGAGCCCGTAGCCGTTGGGCGAGAACTGCCGGAAGAACCGCGGGTCCTCGCCCTCCCGCTCCCAGGCGTCGGCGACGTCGGTGTTGTGCGACATCAGCACGAGGATGCGCCCGTGCTCGTCGGTGATCGCGCGCAGGTGGGCGGTCTCGCTGTCGCGGCCGCGCTCCGACGTGGTGCCGCCGCTGCGCCACCAGAACTGGATGGCGGTGATCTGCGGGACCTCCTCGACGTACATCAGCGCCCGGAACACCGGGTGGTCGAGGGGCAGGTCGCGGATGGGGTACTCGGCCGGCGGCAGCACCCGGCTGATCTCCGACTGCCAGTGCTGCCAGGCCGCGGTGCCCCAGAAGTCGTCGACCCAGAGGAACCCGCCCTTGAGCAGGTAGTTGCGGAGCTGGGTGATCTCCGACCCGCTCAGGCCGATGGTGCCCGCGTCGGCGGCCATGATGAACGGGCAGTTGAACAGCTCGCGGTCGGTGAGCGAGACCACCCAGTGGTTCGGCTCGCCCCGGCGGTCGCGGCTCACCTGGGCCGTCGTCAGCTCCGAGAACCGGAACATCAGGTTGATGCCCGCGTACGGATAGTCGGTGATCCACCCCATGCCGAGCGCCTCGTAGCGGACGCTGCGGTACATCAGCTTGCAGAACGCGAAGTCACGGTCCGGCATCGAGGGGGGCGGGTAGCGGGGGGGCATGTTGCCCTCGCCGAAGAAACGCTGGGCGCCCGCGCCGGCTGCGAGGGAGGCCGCCAAGCCGACCGCGAGCAGCAGGGCGATTCCCGTCGGGAGACGGCGCCGCGCGAGTCTCATCTGCGCTCCTCCTCCGCGTGGGTCCTCGTCGGGGCCGCCAGCGGCCCGACCCGCCCCTTATACCACGGGGCGGCGGCGGACAGTAGCGCATGCCGGTGGGGACCCGACCCGCCGGCGCCGATCGACGACCCGCATCCGTTGCGTCATGTACCTTGACATCGCCCCGGCCTCCGGCATCATTGCCCTGTGGGGCATCGCCCGCGTTTCGTGATGGCGGGGTGACCGGGCCCCCGGGGTCGTGATGGTCTGGATTGTCGACCGGACGATCGGCCCCGCCGGGCGCACGAGCGCCCCGGCAAACGTGGACATCGTGCCGACACGCGGTCAGGACGGACCATGACACCGACAAGACGCCTGATGCAGGGGGCCGCCCTCGCGGTGATCGTCGCGGCGGCGGCGGGCCACGCGGCCGCGCAGGACTGGCCGCAGTTTCTCGGGCCGGGGCGGGACGGCCGCTACACCGGTCCGCCGCTGGCGGAGAGCTGGCCGGGCGGCGGCCCGCCGCGGTTGTGGTCGAGGCCGGTGGGGGCGGGCTTCGCGGGCCCCGCGGTGGCCGGCGGCCGCGTCATCCTGTTCCACCGTCTCGGAGGGCGCGAGGTGGTCGAGGCCCTCGACGCCGGCACCGGAGACACCGTCTGGCGCTACGACTACGCGACCAGCTACCGCGACGACTTCGGGTTCGACGAGGGGCCGCGGTCGGTGCCCGTCGTGCACGACGGCCGGGTGTACACGTTCGGCGCGCAGGGCCAGCTCCACGCCGTCGATCTCGAGACCGGCGCCGGCATCTGGCAGGTCGACACCCACGCCCGCTACGGCGTGCGCAAGGGGTTCTTCGGGGCCGCCGGCTCGCCCCTCGTCGAGGACGGCCGGGTCATCGCCAACGTCGGCGGCCGGCGCGGCGGCATCGTCGCCTTTGACGCGGCCACCGGCGACGAGCTGTGGACCGCGACCACCCACGAGGCGAGCTACTCGTCGCCGGCCGCCGGCACCTTCGGGGGGCGGCGGCTCGCCCTCGTCTTCACCCGCACCGGGCTCGTGGGGCTCGACCCCGCCTCGGGCGAGGTCCGGTTCGAGCTTCGGTGGCGCTCGCGCATCGGGGCGTCGGTGAACGCGGCCACCCCGCTCGTCGAGGGCGACCGCGTGTTCATCTCCGCCAGCTACGGCACCGGGGCCGCGCTGCTGCGGGTCGACGGCGGGACGCTGGCCGAGGAGTGGTCCGGCGACGACAGCATGACCAACCACTATGCGACCGCGGTAATCCACGACGGCGTCCTCTACGGCTACCACGGCCGACAGGAGTACAGCCCCAGCCTGCGTGCCGTCGATCTGCGCTCGGGCGCGGTCCGCTGGAGCGAGGACCGCTTCGGCGCCGGCACCGTCACCCTCGCCGGCGACCGCCTCGTAGTCCTGCGCGAGAGCGGCGAGCTGATGCTGGCCGAGGCGACCCCCGAGGCGCTCCGGCCCCTCGCCCGCTCCCGCATCCTGCCGGGGGTGGTGCGCGCGTATCCCGCTCTGGCCGACGGCCGCCTCTACGCGAGGAACACCGACACGATGGTCGCCGTCGACCTTCGGTGATCGGAGGCGGGCGGCCGGGGCTTCGGCCCTCGTTCGTCGGGGGCGCGGTCACGATGGCCGGGACCGAGCGGGAGGCGCTAGAACCCGAGCCGGAATCCGAACCGCAGCAGGCTCGGGTTCATGATCTCGAGCGTCCGGCCCGGCCCCGTGGGGCCCTCGGCGGTTCCGACGTCGTACTGACGCCCGAGCACGGTGCCGGCGTTGAGGATGTTGAACCAGTCGAGGTCCACGTTCACCGTGTAGCCGTCGCCCCGGAACTGCTTGCCGATCCGCACGTCGAAGCTCCTGATGGTCGGCAGCCGGTCGGCCCCGACGTCGGGCGCGAAGAGCACGTCCTTCAACGCCCCCGCATCCCGTGCGTGGGCCTGTATCTCCTGGAACCAGGGCTGTCCGAAACCCTGTCTGATCAGCAGGTTGCCGGCGATGTTGATGCCGAACGGCGCCTCGTAGAGCCCGTTGGCGACGAACTGGTACCGGGGGCTCACGAAGTAGATGTCCGACTTGCCGCTGCCCCCGGTGCGGGTGATGACCAGGCCCCCGTCACGCAGTGGACTGACGGGCGACGGCGTCGGGTCGATGATGGCCGCCGCCCGGTCCGTGAAGTACTCGCGGTGATCGTTGAACGAGTAGGCGATGCGGGCCTGCCAGCGGTTGGCCAGCCGCTTGATGAAGCTGGTCTCCCAGCCCCAGTAGTTCTGGTGATAGCCGTCGCGGTTGCGCTCCTCCGCGCCTCCACCGGGCGGCAGCACGACGCCCGGCAGCGGCGCGTAGACGTCCTGGCTGACCGTCGCGCCCCCGCCGGCCCCGGGCAGCGTCGCGGTGAGGGTGTCGACCACGCCGTAGTCGGCCGAGGTGATCCCGATCAGCGGGGCCCACGTGAAGTTGGTGAACCGGCGCCACGTCACCGACGTGGTCAGGGCCGAGTTGGGGATCGGCAGCTCGCGGTCGAGGCCGAAGATGAGCTCGTGGGTCCTCGGCGACGACAGGTCCGACGCCACGCGGTTGACGCTCTCGGCCGACGTGGGGTTGGCGAGATCGAAGCCGTCCGCGAACAGCATCGGGCCCAGCTCGTCGGCCTGCGTCACGCCGTCCCCGTTCGCATCGGCGGCCAGGAAGTAGGCGGCCGAATAGCTGGTCCCCGCGGCCAGAATGCTGGCGGCGCCCACCGGCAGCTGCGAGGCGAACTGCCCGTAGCTGGTCCGGACGAGCGTGTCCGCCTCCGTCCCGAGGGCGTAGCTGACGCCGATGCGCGGCGCCACGATGTCGAACACGTGCGTGTTGCTCAGGGCCGGAGACGACAGGGCCGGCAGCAGGTCCGGGATCAGGGGGTTCGCGGGTCGCTGCGCCTCGAGCAGCGACGAGGCCGATCGGTCGAAGCGGACGCCGACGTCGACGGTCAGCCGATCCAGCGATATCCGATCGCTGGCGTAGAGGCTCAGGTAGCGGCCCTCGGCGTTCAGCACCTCGTCGCCGTAGATGACGGCCAGCATCAGTCCGTCGTCGGGATAGCTCGGCTGGTGCAGCGAGAGCGTTCCGTTGCCGGGCCAGATGAACTCTTCCTGCTGGATGTTCCTCCGCCAGTTCACGCCGAACCGGATCTCGTGGTCGCCGCGGAAGTAGTTGGCGTCGACGTCCGCCACCGACTGGGGCCGCCACGACCGGAAGTCGGCGAACGAGTTGTGGAAGACGCGGTTGACGTCGCGGTACACGTCGGTGTCGAGGCCGCCCCGCGGGGTCAGGAAGAAGCCCCAGTTGAACTGCGTCGCCTTGGCGGTGACGACGAGGTCGTTGTTGCCCACCCAGTTGGCGGTCCCCGTGAACAGGCCCGCGCCGCTGCCGCCCTGGTTCCAGGTGGTCTCGTCGGGCCGCGTCGGTCCCGCGTTCCGCCCCAGCTTGATCTTGGCGCCGTTGAAGTGGTTGAGGCCGACGCGCAGGCCGTCGCTCACCTGCCCCTGCACCTTGAAGGCCCGGTTGGTCAGGGTGGTGCGGTCGGGGGTGTCGATGAGGGTGCGCAGCCGGATGTCGGTCTCGCCGAGCGAGCCCCAGCCCCACAGCCGGTCCCTGACGATGGGGCCCCCGAGCTCGAAGCCGTAGTCGGCGTACTGCTCCATGCGGTTGCCCTTCCCGGTCTGCCCGCCGATGGCCTCGGCCAGGGCCGGCGACAGGTTGTTGCGCTGCAGCCCTTCGTTGGCGAAGTAGCCGCGCGTGCTGCCGCTGAGCTGGTTGGTGCCGCTCTTGAGCACGACGTCCACCGCGGCGCCCGGCGTCTGGTTGCGCACGTCGGCCCCGCCGGTGTTGATGCGCACCTCCTGGAACTGGTCGAAGTCCCAGTAGGTCGGCGACGAGAGCGACGCCATGTCGGTGACCACGACGCCGTCGAGGGTCCAGGTGTTCTCCTCGGTACTCGCTCCCTTGGCCATGTAGAGCGACTGCTGGCCCGATTCGGCCCCGCCCACGTTGACGCGGTCGACGACGACGCCCGGAATGGTCTGCAGCAGCACCCACGGGTCGCGGGAGGAGGGAATCTCCTGCAGCTCCTCGACCGTGATGTGGGTGTCGGTGCTCTGGCGGCGCGGGTCGATGATGGGGGCGGTGCCGGAGACGGTCACCGTCTCGTCGAGCCCGCCCACCTCCAGCGCCGCGACCACCGGGGTGGACGAGGCCGCCCGCACCTGGACCGCGGTGTCCACGAAGGTGCGGAACCCCGGCAACGCGACGCTCAGCTCATAGGTGCCCACGGGCAGCCGCAGGAGGCGCGCCTCGCCCTGGACGTCGGCGAAGACGTCGAACCGGTTCTCGGGTCCCGTCACCGACACCGCCGCACCCGGCAGCACGGCGCCGGTGGCGTCCTCGACGGTGACGTCGATCCGGCCGAGGTCGACCTGGGCGGCGGCGGATGCGCCCAGGAGGAGCGCGGCCGCGAATACCGCGCCCGTCGTGGCCGCGCAGGAAGAACGGACTCTCTTGCTCATTGCTGCCTCCTTCCGCGTGGCGGGGGCATGACGGTGCGGGATCCGCGTCGCCGAAACAGGAGGCGATTCCGCGCCGTCCCCGGTTCGCCATCGCCGCTCCTCGGCTCGGATGCTGCTGCAACCCGGGAGTCGGCGCCGCGGGATGCTGCGGTCCTCCAGGAAGCCCGTGTCGAAGCGCCGCGTCGCACCGAGACCCGCGAGGGCCCGGTGCGTCGGAACGCACCCGCCCGTTGCAGGGAAACGTGTCAGTCCTTGCACGCATGGTAGCAGATACCGTCGGCAGGCGCCCCCCCTCAGAGCCCCTCCGCGCAGGCGTGCGCGAGTCCCACCGCTTCCACTCGTTCCCGCAGGGCGAACCGGGAATCGCCGGGAAACACCACGAACAGGCGGTCGAGCGCGAGGTCGGTCAACGCCGAGTGCATCGACCGGGTCATCCGCGGCGCGCTCGTCCGCTTGAACTCGAGCCCGATCCGGCGGCCCCCCTCGAACACCAGCAGATCGAGCTCCGCTCCCTGGTGCGTGGCCCAGTAGTAGCACCGGTCCCAATCCACGCCGAGGATGCGGACCACCTCCTGCATGGCGAATCCCTCCCACGACGCCCCGGCCTTCGGGTGTCCGAGGAGAGCGGTCTCGGAATCGAGCGCGAGTAGCGCGTGCAACAGCCCGGTGTCCGCCACGTAGACCCGGGGGGCCTTGACCTGCCGCTTCTTGAGGTTCTCGTACCACGGAGCGAGGCGGCGCACCACCAGCGCGTCGGTGAGCGTGTCGAGGTACGTGTCGATGGTCGGGCTCGACACCCCGAGCGCGCGGCCGACCTCGGCGCTCTTCCAGTGACTGCCGTGGTAGTGGGCCACCATCGTCCAGAACCGCCGCATCGTCGCCGCCGGCACCGACACGCCGAGCTGCGGCAGGTCGCGCTCGAGGAACGTCCGGATGAACGCGTTCCGCCAGCGCACGCTGCCTGCGTCGTCCGGCGCCAGGAACGACGACGGGAAGCCGCCCCGCACCCAGAGCCGTTCGAGGGCGCCGACGCCCGTCTCGTCGACCCGAAACGGGGTCAGCTCGTGGTACGCGATTCGCCCCGCCAGCGTCTCCGACGACTGGCGCAGGAGATCCGGCCCGGCGCTGCCGAGCACCAGGAAGCGCGTCGTGTTTCCCGGCCGGTCGACGAGGACGCGCAGCAGCTCGAAGAGCCGTGCCAGGCGTTGCACCTCGTCGATGACGACCAGGCCCCGAAGCGGCTCGAGCGCCAGCTTCGGGTCCGAGAGCCGTGCTTCGTCCGTGGGATCTTCGAGATCGAAGAACGTGACCGGCTGTGCCGAGTCCTCTACCACGCTCCGGGCGAGCGTCGTCTTCCCGACCTGTCGCGCACCGATGAGGCCCACGACGGGAAACTGCCGCAGCAGGTCGCGGACCGAGGCGGCGTGGCCGGCGCGGGGGATCACTCGGATACTGTACATGAAAATCTTAAATGGTGTTTAAGATTTTCATGTTAAGAGCTCCGTTCGTCTGCCGATCGCAACTGAACCGCCAGATGCCTTCGGCTCTCGCGCAGGTCCTGCCGGTTACGCCGAAGTGGCCACCGTGGGAGCTTCCACAGCACCAGGACTCCCGAACGAGTCATCGATGAGTGTCGTCAGGCGGTCGCGCCACGGCGTCTCTCCGGCGTCGGCCGTCAGCTCCTCCAGTAGAGCCGGGACCGGCAGACCGACACCGACGATCTCTGCTCCGGCGCCGCCGGACAACTCACTCCCGCAGGGCGAAGGTCGAGAGGCTGTGCCCGGCGATGACCGCCACGTACTGACGGCCGGCCACCTCGTAGGTCATCGGGCCGTTGGTGATCTGCCCGCCCAGGCTCGTCCGCCAGAGGAGATTGCCCGTGCGGGCGTCGAGGGCCTGGAAGTAGCCCGAGCGCGTCCCCGTGAACAGCAGGTCCGAGGCGGTGGTGAGGACGCCGCTGCTGGTGACGTCCGTCATCTCGAACTTCCACCGCTGCTCGCCGGTCAGCGCGTCGAGGGCGACCACCGCCCCGGAGCCGGCCGCGTCGGTCCACGTGTTGATGGGGCCGCGTGTCAGGCCCGGCACCGTCGGGGCGTCGGGCACCGGCGCCGCCGTCCTCGGCCGTCCGCCGATGAACGAGCGCCCCGGCTCGTACTCCTGCGGCTGTGCGTCGAAGACCGACGCGTAGTCCTCCCACGCCGGGACGTAGAACAGCCCCGTGCGGGGGCTGAAGGACGGCGAGTACCAGTTCGTGCCGCCCTGCACGCCGGGGAAGGTCGGCGCCCCCGGCGGCTGGGGCGTCTCGACGGGGCGGCCGCTGTCGTCGAGCCCCTCCGCCCAGTTGACGGTCACGAACGGCAGCCCGTTGAGGAACCGGCCCGTCGTCCGGTCGAGCACGTAGTAGAAGCCGTTGCGGTTGGCCCAGAGCATCGCCTTCAGGGTGACGCCGCCGCGCTCGAAGTCGGCCAGCACCGGTATCTGCACCGAGTCGTAGTCGTAGGGGTCGTTCGGCGTGAACTGGAAGTGCCAGCGCAGCTCGCCGGTGTCGGCGTCGAGGGCGACCACCGAGTCGGAGTAGAGGTTGTCGCCGGGCCGCTGCTCGCGGTTGAAGTCGGGGCCGGGGTTGCCGAGGCCCCAGTACATCAGGTTCAGCTCGGGGTCGTACGACCCGGTCAGCCACGCCGCGGCGCCGCCGTGCATCCAGGCCTCGGGATCGCAGTAGGTCTCGGGGTCCGGGGGGCACGGCTCCCACGTCTCGTGCCCGGGCTCGCCCGGCCCGGGGATGGTGTGGAAGCGCCACACCTCCTCGCCGGTGGCCGCGTCGAGGGCCGCGATGAAGCCGCGGATGCCCCGGTCGCCGCCGGCCGAGCCCACGATCACCTTGTCCTCGACCACCAGCGGCGCGAGGGTGAACGAGTACGCGAGCTCCTTGTCGGCCAGCTCGACGTCCCAGAGCTCGGTCCCGGTCGCGGCGTCGATGGCCACGACATGCGCGTCGAGCGTGGCCATGAACAGCCGGTCGCCGAGGATGGCGACGCCGCGGTTGTTCGAGCCGCAGCACGCGCGGTGGTCCGGCGGCGTCGCATAGCTGTACACCCAGAACACGCGCCCGGTGCGGGCGTCGAGGGCGACGACGTCGTTGGGCCGCTGCGTCAGGTACATGACGCCGTCGACGACCAGCGGCGTCGCCTGCCACGGCCCGAAGACCGGGGTCTGGTAGACCCACTGGAGCTGCAGGTCGCCGACGTTGGCCGCGGTCACGTCGTCGAGCTCGCTGTAGCGCTGGCTGAAGTAGGTGCCCGAGTAGGTCAGCCAGTCGGCCGGCGCCTGCGCCGCGTCGCGGAGGCGCTCGAACGGCACCTGCGCCGAGGCCGCGCCCGCGGCCAGTGCGCCCAGGATCATCGCGAGCCCGATCCGCTGCATCGTCTGGTTGGTTCGCATCGTCCGCCTCAGCCTTTCAGGGACACGAGGTACGCCAGCAGGTCGGCCAGCTCGTTTGCATCGAGCCGGTCGCCGTAGGCCGGCATTGGCGACGTCGTGAGGACCCGGAGCTCGCGCAGGTCCGCCTTGTCGAACGACCGCAGGCGCGCGTCGCCGTCGAGAATCTGCACGGTGTAGGTGTCCTCGTTGAGCCGCCGCCCGGTGACCCGCTCGCCGTCGGCCGTCACCAGCTCGACGGGGCGGTCGATGGGCCGCATGGTGCCCGTCGGGTCGAGGAGCGAGCGCCGGAGGGCGCTCGGGGCCCGCTCGGCGCCGACCGAGGTCAGGTCCGTCGCCGCCCGGGGGCCGCGCCCTCCGACGCGGTGGCAGTCGAGGCACGCGCCCCGGCCCTCGAAGAGCGCCCGGCCGCGCGCGGCGTCGCCCAGCGTCACCGCGTCGGCCTCCCAGGTCATGTTCCGGAGATAGGCGACGATGCCGGCCATCTCCGCCGCGTCGAGCTCGAACGCCAGCATGCCGGTGCCGGGGATGCCGTTCCGGATGACCCCGATCAGGTCCCGGTCGGTGGCGGCGCGGCGCAGGGGGCCGTTGCGCAGGTCGACGCCGGCGGTTGCGTCCCCCGCCTCGCCGTGGCAGCTCGCGCACTGCGACAGGTACACCGCCAAGCCGTACTCGATGTCGGCGGGGTCGTGCTCGACGTGGTCCTGCGCGCGCGCGGCGATGCACGAAACGGCCAGACAGACCGCCGCCCCGACGACCCACCGTGGCCCGAAACTCCCACTTGGCATGGAACTGTCCTCCTGCGAGCCGCAACGATCCGTGGCACGATGCCCCGTCGCGTTCAGCGGGCGATGCATCCTGCCTGCACCCGGCAAGCGTCGCCTTCGGCTCCGATTCTCGGCCCAGCCACGCTTGCCGGCAGTCTGCGCCGTGGCCCGCTCAGACTGCCGGCCGCTTTGCTCCCCGGTCAGTATGCCCGATATGCGTCCTCGCCGCGTCTTGTCCACCCACGAGCCGCGAGGGGCCGCTCACTCCGGCAGGGCCAGCGCCACGTACTCGCTGGGCATGTCCTCCCAGCCCACGGTCACGACGATGTACTGCCGGCCGTCGACCATGTAGGTCATCGGCGCCGCCGTCGTGCCCCCGGGCAGCTCCATCTCCCAGACCACGTCGCCGGTCAGCTTGTCGTAGGCGCGGAACATCTTGCCGCCGGCCCCGCCCCAGATCGGCTGCAGCACCACGACGCCGGCGTTGCCGCCCTCGCCGAGGAAGACGAGCGACTTCGTGACGAGGGGCGACACCCGGCCCGGCTGGCCGAGCGGGGGCAGGTCGAGGTCCTTCAGCATCGGGTGGTCGCGCGGCCCGTCGCCGTTCGCCTTCGACCACAGGATCTCGCCCTTCTTCAGGTCGATGGCGACCAGCCGTCCGTACGGCGGCTTGAAGATGGGCAGCTCGTTGGGGCCCTCGAGGAGGGCCAGCGTCTCGACCACGAGCCGCATGTCCGAGCGGGGGTGCTCGGACGGCACGATGCCGATGACCGACTCGCTGTGGACCGACGGCACGTAGAGGATGCCGGTCTCGGGATCGACGGCCGAGCCGCCCCAGTCGGCCCCGCCGACCACCCCCGGCATCTGCAGCGTGCCCTTCGTGCCCCCCGGCGAGTCGTCGACCATCGACGGGGCGGTGAAGAGGGGGCCGGTCACGTATTGCTCGAAGACCTCGAGCGCGTCCTGCCGCAGCTCGGGGGTGAAGTCGATGAGGTCGTCGACCGTCGTCCCCTGCTGGTCGAACGGCGGCGGCTTCGTCGGGAACGGCTGGGTCGGCGCGTACCACTCGCCCGGCACGTCGCCCGGCGGCACCGGCCGCTCCTCGATGGGCCACAGCGGCTCGCCCGTCACCCGGTTGAAGACGTAGGTGAACGCCTGCTTGCTCACCGCCGCGACCGCCTTCACCGGCTCGTCGCGCCCCTCGACCTGGAGGTCGAGGACGTTGGGGGCGGCGGCGAAGTCGTAGTCCCAGATGCCGTGGTGCACCGCCTGGAAGTGCCAGATGCGCTCGCCGGTGCGGGCGTCGAGGCACACGATGCTCTCGGCGAACAGGTTGTCGCCGGGGCGGTAGCCGCCGTAGTAGTCGTTGGTGGGGGTGGACAGCGGCACGTAGACCAGGCCGAGCTCCTCGTCCGCGCTCGGCCACGCCCACATGTTGGTGTTGCCGGTGTACTCCCACGAGGGCCGGTCCTCGTTGATGGCGGTCAGCCACGTCTCGTTGCCGAACTCTCCCTCCTGGGGGACGGTGTGGAAGATCCAGATCTGCTCGCCGGTCCTGACGTCGAAGCCGCGCACGTCGCCCGGCGGCATCTCCTTCATCGCCGGCATGTTCGGGTTGGTGACGTCGCTCATGGCCGAGCCGATGACCACGACGTCACCCACCACGAGGGGCGGAGAGCCCCAACTGAAGGTCTCCACCGGCTCGTCGAACCCCTGCGTCAGGTCCACCTCGCCGCCGTCGCCGAAGTCGGGGTAGCGCTCGCCGGTGCGGGCGTCGAGGGCCACCAGGTACGAGCCGACCACCGCGAGCACCCGGGCGTCGTCGCTCTCGGCGTCCTCCCACCAGGCGACGCCGCGGGTCTGGCGCACGCGGGTGAACGGCTCGCCGTCGCGGTCGGGCGGGGTGTCGAACCAGAGCACCTCGCCGGTCGTCGCGTCGAGGGCCGCCACCGTGCCGAGGGCCGAGCTGATGTAGAGCCGGCCGTCGGCCATCAGCGGCGTGTTCTGCGAGGCGATCGACGGGGTGAAGTCCTCGCGCCCCGCCCGCATCGCGTCGGGCAGCACCGACTGCCGCCAGACGATCTCGAGGTCGCCGATGGTCTCCGCGTCGATCTGGTCCAGCGGCGAGTACTTCGTGCCGGCCGCGTCCGACCCGTACGACCGCCACTCCACGTCCTGGGCGTGGGTGGCGGGCGCCGCGGTCGAGAGAACCGCCGCGAACCCTGCCGCCAGGACCGCTCCGGATACGCTGCGCATGTCGCTACTCTCCTCCACCGTCTGCCTTCTCCCCGCCGTTGCTCGCGGGTTCGCGTCAGGAGCCGGTCTTCCGCATCTCTGCCGCCGGCCAGCTCGTCGAGGGCGGCTGCGAGCTGCCGGACGAGATCCAGCGTACCCGACTTCCGGCGGTTCTCGATCGCGAACGGTATACCACGCGATGACCGCCTGTCACGGCGCGCCCGGACCTCGCCGTCAAGGCATCGATGCCCGTCAGGACAGACGGGGGCCTGACCGAAGGCTCGTTCTCCCTGGGCAGATCGTGCCGTCAAGGCATCGATGCCCGTCAGGACAGACGGGGGCTTGACCGAAGGCTCGTTCTCCCTGGGCAGATCGTGCCGTCAAGGCATCGATGCCCGTCAGGACAGACGGGGGCTTGACCGAAGGCTCGTTCTCCCTGGGCAGATCGTGCCGTCAAGGCATCGATGCCCGTCAGGACAGACGGGAGAGCAGGTCGTCGGCGTCGTCGCACTCGAAGAGCAGGTCGCCGGCTTCGGTGAGGCGGTCGGGGTCCTCGAGTTCGGCGAGGAACGCGGCCATTCGTTCTGCGGTGGGCGCTCCGAACTTGCGGGCGGCGAGACGAACGAGGACGGCTCGTTCACGGGCGATGCCCTCGGCGCGGCCCCGTTCGAGTCCCTTGGCGATGCCCTGCTGGAGACCCCGCTGGAGGCCCCGCTCCAGCCCCGCCCGAAGCCCGGCGTCGCGGGCCTGCCGGCGGTGGCGGCCGAGCTGCGGGTCGTCGTCGGGGGTGGTGCCCTCGCGCTCGCCGAGCCGCCGGCCCACCCGCGTCAGATCGGCCAATGTCTGCGAGCCGAGGCGGCTCTCGTTGAGGGCGGCGTGGATTTGCAGGGCCGTCCACGTAGGGAACGCGCGGCTCTCGTCCGCCGTCCGGTAGCGGCCCTCCTCGAGCAGGTAGATGGTCAGGCCCGGCCGCACCCCGCGGGGGCGGTTCGGCGACGACTCGTCGGGCGTGTCCACCCACACCTCGGGAAACCCCCACGCTTCGTACACCGGCAGCTTGTTGCGTCGGATGTCGGTGGTGTGGTCCACCTCGAGGAGCACGTCCGGCAGCGGGTCCACCCCCAGCACGACGGCGGGGTCGCGCGGCTGCCAGACGCTCCGGTCCAGGTAGACGGTCTGGTCGGCCACCAGCACCTGCCGCGGCTCGCCGCCCTCGTCCCGCTCCATCAGGTAGACGGCCCCGGCCAACAGGAAGCGCGACCCGCGCTCCAGGCACATGCGGGTCAGCAGCTCGCTCAGCAGGTTCGGGGCGTTCTCGTGGACGGGGCCGGCGTCGCGCAGCACCCAGGCCGTCCCCGTCTCGCGCAACCAGTACTCGATGCGGCCTTCGTAGGCCCACACGTCGTCCCAGGTCGGCAGCGAGACGGGGTCGCAGCCGGGAAAGTCCGGGTCGGCGGTCGGCGTGCTCGTCCGCGTGGCGGGCGCTGCCGGCGGAGGCGTTGAAGGGGGCATCGTCTGTGAGCAGCATAACACAAGGCCGGTCGGCAGGGCGCGTGCCTGCGCCGCAGGCGACACGGACTGCCGGCGGGGTGGTCGGGCGCCGGGCGGAGCCGTCGAGGCCCCGATTGGCGGTCGGGGGGGCTGGGTCGCGGCGGCGGCCGTCACGCGAGGAGGACCCGGATAGAATGCTCATGGGAGACAGGGATGATCATCGACAGGTCCATCGTCCGTAGAGTGGCGTCGGCGACCGGCGCGGCCATCGCACTGCTTGCCGGCCCCGTCTTGCACGCGGCCGACTGGCCGCAGTTCCGCGGCCCGACGGGGCAGGGGCATGCGCCGGACGAGGCGGTCCCGCTGGCATGGAGCGAGAGCGAGAACGTCACCTGGAAGACGCCGGTGCCGGGCAGCGGGTGGTCGTCGCCGGTGGTGGCGGACGGGCGCCTGTGGCTCACGACGGCGCTGATCGACCCCGCCGCCGGCAGCTCGCTGCGGCTGCTCGCCTTCGACGCCGAGACGGGCAGCCCCGCCGTCGACGTGGAGGTCTTCGACAGCAGCGAGGTCTATCCCCTCAACCCGAAGAACAGCCTCGCTTCGCCGACACCGGTCCTCGACCCGGACGGCGAGCGCGTCTACGTCCACTTCGGGGCCACCGGGACCGCCGCCGTGAGCACCGGCGGCGACATCCTGTGGCGCACGCGTTTCCCCTACATCTCGCAGCACGGCAACGGGGGCTCGCCCATCCTCGTCGACGGCAAGCTCGTCGTCAGCATCGACGGCTACGACGTCGCCTACCTCGTGGCCGTCGACGCCCGGACGGGCGACGAGCGCTGGCGCTCGGTGCGGCCCGATCCGGTGTCGCAGGCCTACTCCACGCCCATCGTCATCGACGCCGGCGGCCGCGAGCAGATCGTCAACGTCAGCGCGTTCCGGACCTCGGGGCACGATCCGTCGTCGGGGAGGCAGATCTGGGAGGTCGTCTATCCCCGGGGTTTCTCGAACGTCCCGCGGCCGGTCTACGGCCACGGGCTCGTCTACCTGTCGACGGGCTTCCAGCAGCCGACCCTGCTGGCGGTACGTGCGGACGGCGCCGGCGACGTCACCCGGTCGCACGTCGCGTGGCAGTTGCGGCGGGGCGCCCCGCTGACGCCCTCGCCGATTCTCGTCGGCGACGAGCTCTACATCGTCACCGACTTCGGCATCGCGACCTGCGTCGACGCTCGCACCGGCGAGGTCCACTGGCAGGAGAGGCTCGGGGGCAACCACTCGGCGTCGCCGGTGTTCGCGGGGGGGCGCATCTACTTTCAGAACGAGAGGGGCGTGACCACGGTGCTCGCGCCCGGCACCGAGTTCGACGTGCTCGCCCGGAACCGGCTCGACGGCTCGACCCTGGCCTCGATGGCGGTCTCGGACGGCGCGCTGTTCCTGCGCACCGACACCCACCTCTACCGCATCGAGGAGCAGCCCTGACCGAGGCGGCCCGGCCGAAGCACCCCGTCCGGGTTACTGGATGACCGGGTTCACCCAGCCGGCCGGCAGCACCTTGTCGGGGTCGGGGCGGATGCTCAGGTAGGTGACGTGGTCGGGAATGGCGGTCCACCCGTGGAACACCCCGCCCGGAATGACCACGACGTCGCCCTCCGACACGTCGCGGATCTCGCCGCCCTCCGCCGTTGCGCGGTAGCTCTCGCCCACCAGCACCTGCACGATGTGGCTGTCTTCGGGGATGTCCAGGCGCTCGGTGATCGTGCCCCCGGTCATCAGGGTCCCGCTGCCGGAGACGATGTAGTAGACCTCGGTCACCAGGGTGTGGACGATGCCGCGCGCCGTCGTCCCGGTCGACGCCAGGGCGTCGCGGTGGAGGATGCCGACGGCGACGTTCGACTTGCCGATGTCGACCACCTTCACCTGACGGTCGACCCCGCCCTCGGGGGCGTTCCTGACCGCCATGTACTCCGCCACCGTCACGTCCGTCGCGGTCGTGACCTGGCCGGCCGCTGGTACCGCGGCCAGCACGGCGGCGGCGAGCCCGATGGTGCATCCGAGCAGAACCCTTTTCATCTCAGCTCCTGATTCCCTGAATCGTCGCCGCGTGGCCGCTGCACCGAACTACTCTTGGCTCATGAGCGCCGCCCGGTTGGGGCGGGCTGCCAGTCGACCGCCCCGGAGAGCTGACGTTGCCGTCGCCCCGCTGGAACTGGCGACAGCAATGCTGCGGAACGTCCCGCGACCTGGGCAGCCCTTCTCCGGGGCGGTCCTAGCCCGCCCATCGTCGCCTTCGGCTCCGCTGGGCGCCCAACCAACCCTGCTAGGAGTCTGCACCGTTCTACGGCGCAGACTCCTAGTCCCGCACCAGCGGGCGCCAGGCGAGCTCCCAGCTCAGCGGCGCCTCCTCCGGCAGGTAGCAGATCTCGTGGTCGCACGCCTGGTACTCCAGCACCCCCTCGACCCGCAGGGTGGCGCCGGGCTCCGACGCGAGCGCGTCGATGTCGCGGCGCATCGGGATCGTCACGTCCTGCACGAGCCGGAACGGCTCCTCGTAGACCTCCACCGTCTCGTCGAGGGGCTCGAAGTGATACATCTCCGACGGCGGGTAGGCCACGTCGTGGCCCCGCAGGAAGTCCGGCGCGGTCAGGCGCAGGCGGATCACCTGGTAGCCGTGGTCGCCCGGCGCGTAGACGTGCATGTCGGTCTTCGGGGTGACGTCGACCACGAACGACAGGCGGTTGCCGGGCGCGACCACGTCGTCGGTGGCCCAGACGAGGGCCTCGAGGTGGTCGGTGGCGACGCGGGTCGCGGCCCGGTCGTCGGCACCGGCTATCGCGTCCCCGAGGCGGACGGCGATGCTCGACACCGTGGAGCGCTCCTGGTACGCCGCCTCGAAGAAGCGCGAGGTCACGCGGCCCGCCGTGTCCAGCATGAACGTGCCGGGATAGGGGATGCCGTAGAGCCGGCGCATCATCTCGCGCCGCTCCTCGGGCGCGCGGGCCGGGTCCATCTCGTGATTCAGCAGGCCGTACTCCCGGATGGTCGCCGAGCCCTCGTCGGACAGCAGCGGTATCTCGATGCCGCGCGCGTCCGCGAACCCGGCGAGGGTCGCGACGGGATCGTAGGTGACGACGGCGACGCCGAGGCCCTGGTCCTGGAGGTCGTCATAGCGGCTTTGCAGCTCCACGAGCTGCGTCTTGCAGTACGGTCACCAGTCGGCCGAGCGGCTGAACACCAGCATCAGCCCGTTCGGCCCCATCAGCGAGTCGATGTCCCGCGCCGCGCCGGTCTGGTCCGGGAGCGAGAAGGACGGCACGACGTCGCCGACCTGGGGGCCCACCCCGTCGACGTCGGGCAACGGCGCCTGCGCGGGCGCGGCGGTGGCCACCCCCAGCGCGAGCGCGCAGGTCAGGGTCAGAGTGCGCGTGATTCTCATCGATTCCAGTCTCCGATCTTTGTCGTGTTGTCCGCCCCGGCGGGGTGAGTGCCCCGGCCGGGAGCGCGCTCGAGGGGGCCGTCATCGTCCGACGAGTTGGCCAGCCGCTCGTCGCCCGCAGTTGCTCCGGCTCAGGTCCATGGTCACGCGGAGTCCGCATGCCGCTCCGGGATCCGCCCGGCGCGGAACTCCGGCACCCTCTATCATAGCGCCCCGCCCCGTGGCCCAACACCAGGCTCACCGGCGCTTCCCGCTACTCCGGCAGCGCCAGCGCCACCAGCTCCGGCACCTCGCCGCCCACCGTCAGCGCGATGTACTGCCGTCCCTCGTGCATGTAGGTCATCGGCGTGCCGATGGGACCGCCCGGCAGGTCGACCGAGCCGACGACGGCGCCGGTCGCCTTGTCGCGCGCCACGAGCCGGGGGCCGTCGTCGGTCCCGCCCGCGGTGAGGCCGCTGACGAGCAGCGTCCTGGTGATCACCACGCCGCCGCGGCCGTCGCCGCCGAGCGGCGGCAGGTCGAGGTCGCGAAGGGCCGGATGCCGGCGCACGCGGTCGCCGTCGCCGTTGGGCTGCATCCACGCGTGCTCGCCCCGTTTCAGGTCTATCGCGGTCATCCGCGAGTAGGGCGGCTTCAGCAGCGGCAGCCCGTTCGGCATCCGCGGCTGGACGCCGGCGGCGAGCCCCCGCATCGTGTAGCGGAGGTTCCCGCCGTCGGCGGGGTCCGGCGTGTAGTACTTGATGACCGAGAACCGGTTGACCGACGGCACGTAGAGCAGCCCCGTCTCGGGGTCGACCCCCGAGCCCGCCCAGCCCGCGCCGCCTCCCGACGTGGGGGCGCTGAATCGTGCCCTGCCGGCCGCCGTCGTGGCTCAGGGTCGGGGGCGAGAAGAGCGGCCCGAGGCGGAAGTCGCGCACCGCCTCGACGGCCATGGCCCGGATCTCGGGGGTGAAGTCGATCAGATCGTCGATGCTCACCCCCTGGTACTCGAACGGCGGCGGCTTCGTCGGGAACGGCTGGGTGGGCGACAGCACCTCGCCCTCCATGTCGCTGTCGGTCTCGACCGGGCGCTCCTCGATGGGCCACACCGGCTCGCCCGTCACGCGGTCGAAGACGTAGGTGAACCCCTGCTTGCTCACCTGCGCGATCGCCCTGACGGGTCCGGGCCGGCCCTCGACGGCGACGTCGACGAGGCTGGGGGCGGCGGGGAAGTCGTAGTCCCAGACGCCGTGGTGCACCGCCTGGAAGTGCCACATCCGCTGGCCGGTCTCGATGTCGAGCGCCACCACGCTCTCCGCGAACAGGTTGTCGCCGGGCCGATGGCCGCCGTAGTAGTCGCCGGTCGGGGTGCCCGTCGGCAGGTACACGTAGCCCAGCTCCTCGTCGGCGCTCATCGGCGGCCACACGTTGGTGTTGCCCGAGTAGCGCCACGACTCGTTGCCCCACGTGTCGGCGCCGAAGTCGTCGCCGGTCGGCACGGTGCGGAAGACCCAGCGCACGTCGCCGGTGCGGGCGTCGACGCCCTTGATCCAGCCGGGCGGCGCCTCCTTGGCGATGACCCCGTCGGAGATGACGTTGGGCGTGACCACCACGTCGCGGGCGACGATGGGCGGCGACGCCACCCCCATCAGGTTGCGGCCGCGCCGGTTCGAGCGCCCGCGGTCGGCGCGCGGGATGCCCTCCATCAGGTCGACGCGGCCGTTGTCGCCCCAGTCGAGGACCGGCGCGCCCGACTCGGCGTCGAGCGCGATCAGGTACCCCTCGTGGGTCCCGAAGAAGATGCGGGCGTCGTCGCCATCGCTCCACCACGCGACCCCGCGCGAGTTGTAGAAGTGGGTCGGCCGCCCGCGCAGATAGACCTGCGGGTCGTGGACCCAGACGGTCTCGCCGGTCGCGGCGTCGACGGCCGCCACCTGGTGCAGCGCGGTCGAGATGAAGAGGACGCCGCCCGCCATGAGCGGCGTCGCCTGGAACATCCGGATGCCGATGCGGGGGACCCGCTCGCGCAACGCGTCGAGATCGAGCGACCCGTCGGCCGACTGCCAGCGCCAGGCCACCTCGAGATCGCCGAAGTTGCCGGCGTCGATCTGGTCGAGCGGCGAGTACTTGGTGCTGCCGGCGTCGCCGCCGTAGCTCCGCCATTCACCGCCGACTGCGCCGTACTGGGCGCGCGCCTCGGCCGGGCCGAGCGTGGCCGCGCACCAGGCCAGGAGCAGTACGGGAACGATAGCCGTCGCGCGGCGCCGCGTGCAGGGCATGGTCACCTCCCGCGTCCACTATACTCGGGTCGGGGATGCCGGTGACCAACAACGAGCCGTCGCTTCCAGCGGCCGTTTGTGCTGGGGCTCTGCGGGCGCGGGCGAAGGACGTTGCCGAGGGAGCCCGACGCCCGGCAGCGGCTCGAGCGGGAGGCGCGCCGGCGATGATCGGCTACGACGAGTTCCAGGCGGAGGTGCGGCGACTGAAGCGCGAGCGCTGGAGTCCTTCACCACGAACACGGTATCCAGCATCCACCTCCATTCGGCCTTGACTTTCTTGGCGCTCCCGAACGAGAAGATCCTCGCCGCCGAACCACCGGGCCGCGTGCCCGGGCGACGACCGCGCGATCCCGAGGAGGAGCGCCTGCTGCTGAGGATGGACCGCGCCCGCCTGAAGCGGGAGCGACCTTTCTTGTTGGCGGAGCAGCCGAGTGCGGACTGACGAATCGCGCCGGGCGGTGACGCGAGCGAGCCGAACCCGGTCGGTCGACTGACGGCCGCGCCTCGCGTCACTGCCGCTCGACGACGATCTCGGTGCCGCTCGGGACCGCCCCGAGAACGGTCGGGTCGCCGTCGATGGCGCCGATGACGTTGACCGCGCTTGCCGGCCGGATCTCGTCTCCGCGGCTCATGGGCGTCGGTCCCCAGAAGAGACAGAGCGCGCTGCCCGGCGGCCAGTAGGCCACCGCTCCCTTGTCGACCGTCTCCGCCGCGTCGGGCGCCTCCGCCGCGTCGACGGGGATCGGAAAGTAGATCTCGTCGCCCCAGGTCTCGACGCGGCCGGTGATGGGAAGCGCGTCCCATACCGCGTCCGCGGTGGTCGAGGCGTTCAGGGCCGCGGTCACGGACACCGCGCCGGCGCGTATCCGAATCAGTCTGTCGCTCATCGTCATCGGGCCTGTCGCGGTCGGCGCCTCGGGACGGGTCGCAGCCCCTTCTCGCTGTCGCCGAGGGCCGCGAGGCGGCGCGCGCTCTCGCGCGCGATCAACGCTTCCAGCCCCCGGTTCACGAGGGTCGCCTCATCCTCGATGCGGGTCAGTCGCGCGGCCTCCCGGAGCAGGTCGTCGTCGAGGTCGAGCGTCGTCTGCATGCCCATGAACATGCCCGTACGACGTGCACGGCGTCAACCATCGGCCCGCCCTCCCTCCGATCGGCGTGAGATCATGACGGCATGGATGCCGCCGCCGCGTTCGCGTCGACGCGCCGCCGGACCGGACTCGTCGACGTAGCGGGTCTCGGCTGCGCCCTGGGGTACGGCGCCCTCGCGTGGGCGGCCCGGCAGCCGGGGGAGCCGTCGCTGGTCCTCTTCCTGGCCATCGCCGGGTGGATCTCGCTGCTGACCTTCGGTCTGTACGCCGCCTGGCTCCGGTGGGGGGACGCGCCGTTTCCGGTGGGCCGGCTGCTCCTCTGGGCGGTCGTGTTCCGCGCCTGCGGCCTGGTCGGCGGCCCGTTCTTCGAGGACGACTTCTACCGCTACCTCTGGGACGGGTACCGCTTTGCGAATGACGGCACGCCCTACGGGGTGGCGCCCGAGGCGTTCTTCGCCGACCCCGCGGTGCCGGCGGCGTTCCAGGACGTTCTCGACCAGGTCAACTACCCCGAGCTGCCGACGATCTACGGACCGGTGACGCAGCTCGTGTTCCTCGCGGCGTACGGGCTGCGCCCGGCCAGCGTGGCGGCCCTGCAGGGGGTCCTCGTCGTCGTCGACCTGCTCGCCATCGGGCTGCTCCTGCGGATGGCGCCGGCCCGCGGCGTCCTGCTCTACGCCTGGTGCCCGCTCGTGGTCAAGGAGATCGCGTTCACCGCCCATCCCGACGGGGTCGCGGTGTGCCTGGTGCTGGCCGCTGTGCTGCTCGCGCGGGACGGGCGCCTGAAGGCCGCCGCCGCGTGCCTCGCCCTGGGGGCCGGGGCCAAGGTGCTGGCGTTGCTGATGGTCCCGCTCGTCCTGGTGCGGGCCGGCCCGGCCCACTGGGCGGTCTTCGGCGGGGTGCTGGCGTTGCTGTACCTGCCGTTCGTCTGGCAGGGCGGCACCGACCTGCCGACGTTGGCGGTGTTCGCGCGCGAGTGGCAGTTCAACGCCGCGGTGTACGGGTTGCTGACGCCGTGGATGCCCGGCGGGGCGGCGCGGCTCGCGTGCGGGCTGGCGGTGGCCGGCGGGTGGATCTGGTACTATCTCCGTCACCGGCGCGGCGCGGACGGCGCCGTTCCCCGCGGCGACTGGGTCTACGGCGGTTTCCTCGCCCTGTCGCCGGTCGTCAACCCCTGGTACCTGCTGTGGCTGCTGCCGTTCGCGGCGATCCGGCCGAGCGCGTGGGCGTGGACGGCCTCGGTCGCGGTGCTGCTCGCCTACGTGACCGGGCTCAACCTGAACGACCTGACCCTGCATCCCTTCGACCATCCGGTGTGGGTGCGCTCGGTGGAGTACGGCCTGATCGCCGCGGCGATCGGCTATCGGGCGGTGGCCGGGCACCGCGCGCGCACCCGGCCCGACCGGGGCGGCAGCCGGCCGTGAGACGCGACGGCAGGGCCTGGCGCGGGCGGGTTCGATGCGCACCGGGACCGGCGGTGGGGCCGCGGGTCGTGACACGTGACGGCAGGGCCTGGCGCGGGCGGGCGCGATGCGCACCGGGACCGGCGGGTGGGGCCGCGGGTCGTGACACGTGACGGCAGGGCCTGGCGCGGGCGGGCGCGGTGCGCCCGGGACCGGCGGGTGCGGCCGCGGGCCGTGAGACGCGACGGCAGGGCCTGGCGCGGGCGGGCGCGATGCGCACCGGGACCGGCGAGTGCGGCCGCGGGCCGTGAGACGCCCCTGCGACGAGGCGCGACGCCGCCGGGGTGCCGTGCCATGATCGGCCGAGGGAAGGCACGGGGCGTGCGCGGCCCTGCCAGCCGGAAAGACAGGGCGCGGTGTACAGGGGGCTGACGGTCGGCGTCGTCGTGCCGGCGCGCGACGAGGAACGCAACGTCGGCGCGGTGGTCCGCGACCTGACGGCGCTGCGCGGCGACGGGGGAGGCCCGCTCGTCGACGACTTCGTCGTCTGCGACAACGGCTCGAGCGACGCCACCGCGCAGCGCGCACGCGAGGCCGGGGCGCGGGTGGTGCGCGAGGAAACGCCGGGCTACGGCATCGCCTGCCTGACCGCCCTCCGCGCGCTCCGCTCCGTCCACGTGGTGCTGTTCACCGACGGCGACCGGTCGTTCGTGGCCGGGCAGTGCGTCCGGCTCCTCGACGCGATCGCGGACGGCGCCGACTTCGCGGTGGGGTCGCGCGCGCTGGGCCTGCGCGAGCCGGGGGCGCTGTCGCCGCCGCAGATCATGGGGAACCGCGTCGCCGGGTTCCTGATTCGGCTGCTTTGGGGAGTGCGCGTGACCGACCTCGGGCCCTACCGCGCCATCCGCGCCGGGGCGCTGCGGCGCCTCGACATGCAGGACCGCGCCTACGGCTGGACGGTCGAGATGCAGGTCAAGGCGATCCGGCACCGGCTGTGGATGGTCGAGGTGCCGGTGGACACGGTGCGGCGGCGCTTCGGCGTCTCGAAGGTGGGCGGGACCGTCCGCGGCGTCATCGGCGCGAGCATCGGCATCCTGTCGATGATCGCGCGGCTCCGGTGGCGGCAGGCGCCGGCGGTTCGCGGCGGCGCCGCACGGGGCGAAGACCGCGAACCGCAACGGGGAGGAGATTCCCGACTGCGGCCACGGGGAGAAGACCCCGGACTGCGGCAAGAGAGGGAGAACACGGAACAATGACAAGAAACACCCACGCATCGCGGGGAAGCGCCCTGCGGCCGGCGCTCGCCGGCCTCGTCGCCCTGTCGCTGCTTGCCGGCTTGGCCTGCCGGGCGCCGCGGCCCGAATCCGTTCCCTTCTGGGACCAGCGCGACGACGCCAACCCCGAGCGGATCGACCACGCCCGCTGGCAGGCGATTCTCGACGCTCATGTGACCCCGGACGAGACCGGCGTCAACCTCGTCGACTACGCGGCCCTCCAGGCGAACGCCGCGGACCGCGAGAGGCTGACGGCCTATCTGGACGATCTCCAGGCCATCGACCCGCGGCGCCTCGCGGCGGACGAGCAGATGGCGTACTGGATCAACCTGTACAACGCCCTGACCGTGCAGGTGGTGCTGGGCGACTATCCGGTCGATTCCATCCGGGAGATTCACGAGGGCGTGATTCCCCTGGTGGGGCCGTGGGGCGACGTCCGTGCCTCCGTCGCCGGGCAGCCGCTGACCCTGGACGACATCGAGCATCGCATCCTGCGGCCCATCTGGCAGGACGCGCGGATTCACTATGCCGTGAACTGCGCCGCCTACGGGTGCCCGCATCTCCTGGCGCGGGCCTTCACCCGCGACAACCTGGAGGAGCTGTTGGAGCAGGGCGCGCACGACTTCGTGAACCACCCTCGCGGGATCGAGGTTCTCGACGAGGCGTTCGCCGTCGCCTCCAGCATCTACGCGCCCGACTGGTACCGCGAGGACTTCGGCGAGACCGACGCCGACGTCATCGCGCACTTCCTTCAGTACGCCGAGCCCGAGCTGGCCGAGCAGCTTCGGGGCTTCGACGGCATCATGGAGTTCGAGTACGACTGGAGCCTCAACGCGCCTCCCGCTGTCCCGGAAACCACGAACGAGCCCTGACCACAGCAGCGGCCCCGCGCCGCTCGAATGCGGCGGGACTCGACGCTGGCTCAGGAAGTCGACGCGTGACGACGGGGCACTTCCGACGTGGCGGCCGGCGGAACGGCGTCAGAACGAGCCGCCGAAGCCGAAGCTCAGGCCGGCGCCGAAGATGCGCGCCGCCGCGACGTTGCGCCCCCTCACCACCTGGCCGAAGAACGCGTTCACGCTGACGAGGTCGGTGACGTTCGCGATGAGCCGCCCCCCGACGATGTGGCTGTCCTCGTGCAGGCCGGGGAACCGGCTCGGCGAGAAGCCCTCCCCGCCGATGTCGATGCCGGAGAAGGCATTGACCATCCGGTAGTCGACGCCGATGGTGACGACGTTCCCGGCCGGGATGAAGAGGCCGAGGTTGACGAACATGTCGTTGGGAATGTCGACCTGCTCCCCGGCCATGGCCCCGACCGCATTGGGGTTGACCTCGGTGCTCGTGCGGGCGCGGAAGCCGATCTCGCCCGAGAACCCGGCGGCGCTGCCGAACCTGCCGATGATGAGCGACGTCTCGATGCCGTTGCCCCCGTCGCCCACCGAGTTGATGTACCCGGTGTCGTAGGCGCCGGCGATGATCGCGCCGACGCGGAGCGCGACGCTCGGCGCGTCGGTGACCAGCTCGTCGACGAAGCGCCACGTCACCGCGACGTTCGAGTCGAAGAGGCCGCTGTACCCTTCCTCGCCGCCTGACGGCCCGACCGCACCAGGCAAGGAGCTCGCCGCCCAGGCCGACTGCACGTCGAAGGCCACCGCGTCCGTGAACGCGTAGTTGACGCCGAACCACAGCGTGTTCTGCGACAGGTGGGCGCCGGTCGGCCCCAGGGGTCCCGTCGTCTTCGTGGTCTGGCGGTAGAACTCGGCCGCGTCCTGGTTGACGAACGACAGGTTGACGGAGCCGGTTCCCGGCTCGGCGATCCAGGGCGAGCCCTGGGCGGATGCGGATTGCGCGGCGAGGCCCGACAGGAGCGCCGAGCCGACGAGGGTGGACAAGAGCAGCCAGCGCGGGTTCTTCATCGGCTTTCTCCGTATTCTTGGGGGCGATGGGGTCGATGTCAGGGCACGCACCGCCTACAGCTTGTAGCGGCGCGTGAGGAAGTAGTGCACCAGCTCCATCTTGAGCTGGCAGTCGTCGGTGCCGGCGCACAGGACCTGGACCGCTGCGTCGTCCGGCGAGCCGGTCTCGCCGCCCTCGTAGGCGGCCTCGAGGCTGGCCGTCAGGCTGCGCGCCCGGTCCTGGTCGAGGTCGTCCTGCTGGAGCGGGCACGTGTCGCAGACGAGCTCCCTGAACGTGAGCGCCTTGCCCTGCGAGTAGGCGGCGCGGGGGCTCACCTTGCCGGGCCCGGGTCCGATGGAGCCCGATGCCGAGACCGACGCCTGAAAGAGGCCGATGCCCGCGGCAAGCACGACGGTCAAGAGAATCCAACGCTTCATTTCGGTTTCCTCCAAAGGCACGGATTGCATCACGTCTGCCGGGCTCTCGGCACCCGTCGGCACGTGCTGCAGGGCGGACGGGGACAGGAGCCGACGGTCACGCCCGGTTTCCAGAGAGTGTCGACCATCGTATCAGAAAGTCGCAGCATCGCAGTCGAGCAACGCCGAGGGGCCGGATCGCGGGCGGCCCCTCGCGGCTTGTCGTTCCCGGAAGTCCTCGAAGCGGCCGCTGAGCCATGCCGCACTGCAGGGCGATGATCGCGTCGGCCTTCTCGCCGGCCTCGCTTCGGGCGCGCGGGGCGGTCCGGCTGGCAGCGGTCCGCTTGGCGTCCAACTCGTCCCGCCGGTCCGGCAATCGGTCGCTCGCATGCCCCGGCGGCGGAATCCCTCACTCTGACAGTCCTGCACCACCCGCCGCCGGGGATTGACGTTGAGTGTTCATGGACGTACATTGGATGTACGTCCACGTCCGACCACCGATTCCGCAGACCTGATGCCTCTGTTCCCGGCGGACGAACGGCGCACCGTCGAGTCGGTCGCGCAGTTCGCCGCGTGCAATCCGTTCGTGCCCGAGTTCGTGGAATGGGAGCGCGCGCTCCTGGGGCCGGACCACGCCGCGGACCGCTCCGTGTGGAACCTGCGCGCGCAACCGGAGGCGGAGAACCGGGCCCTCGCCCTGGTGGGCGTCATCGCCGAGCGGGCGGCGCGCGGCGCCCGCGAGCGGCTGCGCAAGCGCCCGGCCGCGACCCGCGACGAGCTGATCCTCTACGGGCAGGTCGTCACCTACACCCTGTTCCAGCGCCACGCCGAGGCCCTGCAGCAGGTCGATCTGGACACCGCGCGCGCGCCCGGCCGGGTAGCCTGCTACCGGCAGTTCCGCCGGGACCACGATCACTTCCTCGCCCTGCCCGGGCTGCGGCTGCCGGGGCGCGCCGACCCCGCGCACCTGTTCGCCTGCTTCCACCAGGTGGGCCGCGCCTTCCACCTCATCTATCGCCACATCATCGGCGCGTCGCGTCCCGCCGCGCACCTGCGCGCGGCGGTGTGGCAGTCGATCTTCACCCACGACATGCGCCGCTACTGGCGCTCGCTCTACGACCGGATGCACGACATCACCACCCTGATCACCGGCCCCTCGGGCACCGGCAAGGAGCTGGTGGCGCGCGCGATCGGGCTGTCGCGCTACGTGCCGTTCGACGCGGCGCGCGAGGCGTTCGCCGCGACCCTCGGCGGCGCGTTCCACACCCTCAACCTCTCGGCCCTGTCTCCCACCCTCATCGAGTCCGAGCTGTTCGGCCACCGGAAGGGCGCCTTCACCGGGGCGGTCCAGGACCGGGTGGGCTGGCTCGAGTCGTGTCCCGCCACGGGCACCGTGCTCCTGGACGAGGTCGGGGAGATCGACGCGTCGATCCAGGTCAAGCTGCTGCGGGTGCTCCAGACGCGCGAGTTCCAGCGCATCGGCGAGACCACGCCGCGCGAGTTCAGGGGGAGGCTCATCGCCGCGACCAACCGCGACCTCGCGGCGGAGATGCGCGCCGGGCGGTTCCGCGAGGACCTGTACTACCGGCTCTGCTCCGACCTCGTCGTGACGCCTTCGCTCCGCGACCAGCTTCGCGACGCCCCCGACGAGCTGCGCAACCTCGTGCTCTTCGTCAGTGAGCGCGTGGTCGGCGAGGCAGACGCGCCCGAGCTCGCCGACGAAGTCATGGCGTGCATCGACCGCGACCTCGGCCCCGACTACCCCTGGCCGGGGAACGTCCGCGAGCTCGAGCAGTGCGTCCGCAACGTCCTGGTTCGCAAGCACTACCGGCCGCCAGCGGCGCCGGCGCAGGCGGCCGATGACGACTGGGCGGCTTCTCTCCAGGACGGTGGGCTCACCGCCCGCGAGCTGCTCGGCCGCTACTGCACGACCGTCTACGCCCGCACCGGCAGCTACCAGGAGACCGCGCGCCGGCTCGGCCTCGACCGTCGGACCGTGAAGCAGCACGTCGACACCGAGCTGCTCGAGAGACTGCGCGGCGGGTCGCCGGTGTCGACCTCCTGACCCTCCCGTCGGACGACGCGGCCTCGCCTGACTGACGAGGGTGCCGGCCGCCCACCGCCGGGCCTGCCGGTATGTCGGCTGGACAGATGCCAAGCATTGAAGGTCCAGCCGGGCGTGGCCTTCCTGGCGGATGAAGATGGCGGTTCGCCGGATGCGGCTGAAGCGACTGTGCCCGGCCCGGACGACCAGCCTGAAGGCGACTGCACAGCCGTCCCGCCGGCCGGACCGGGCGATCAGGGAAACACGCCCAGCGACAGGTAGGACCGGGCGACCTTCTCTATGGCGTTGGCCATGGCCGCGATGCGCAGCGAGCCCATCTCGGGGCGTCGCGCGAGGGTCTCGCGGATCTCGCGGTAGGCGACGGCCATGATCTCCTCGAGCCCCGAGTTGACCACGGTCAGCTCGTCCGGTCCCCGGATGACGGCGGCGCGCTGGTCCGGGGTGAAACGGTCGCCGGTGGCGGTCTCGATGGCGCCGAGGATGCGGCTGTAGGTGCTTTCCTGGTGCCGCTTCTCGATGCGGCCGAACCCGATGTGGGACAGGTTCTTGAGCCACTCGAAGTAGGAGACGATGACCCCGCCGGCGTTGGCGTAGATGTCGGGGATGACGAGGAACCCCTTGTCGGCGAGGATGGCGTCGGCCTCCGGCGTGGTCGGTCCGTTGGCCCCTTCCAGCAGGATGCGGGCCTGGATGCGGGGGGCGTTCTCGTCGGTGATCTGGTGCTCGAGGGCGGCGGGAATCAGGACGTCGCACGGCAGCTCGAGCGCCGCGCGGGTGTCGGCCAGGGTGGCGGCGCCGGGGAAGTCGAGAACCGAGCCGGTGGCGGTGCGGTGGCGCTGGACGGCGTCGGGATCGAGGCCGCGCGGATCGGCCACGGCGCCGTCGTGCTCGGCGATTCCGACGATGACCGCGCCCGCCTCGTGGCACGTCTTCGCCGCCCAGTAGCCGACCTTCCCGAGCCCCTGCACGACGATGCGCTTGCCCGCGACGCCGGGGCCGAGGCCGATGCGGCGCATGTCGTCGGCGTCGTCGCACGCCTCGCGCAGCACGTAGTACAGTCCGCGTCCTGTCGCCTCGGTGCGTCCCCGGATGCCGCTCAGCTCGACGGGCTTGCCGGTCACGCAGCCGAGGGCGTCGATCTGGTCGGGGCGGAGGGCGGCGTAGGTGTCGGCTATCCACGCCATCTCGCGGCTGCTGGTGCCGTAGTCGGGCGCCGGCACGTCGACGGCGGGGCCGATGAAGTTCTTGCGCACCAGCTCGTGGGTGTAGCGCCGGGTGATGCGCTCGAGCTGGTCGACCGTATAGTCGCGTGTGTCTATCTGCACTGCGCCCTTGGCGCCGCCGAAGGGGACGTCGACGATGGCGCACTTGAACGTCATGAGGGCCGCGAGGGCCATGACCTCGTCCTCGTCGACCTGCGCGCTGTAGCGGATGCCGCCCTTCAGGGGCAGCCGGTGGTGGCTGTGCTCGACCCGCCACGCCCGGACGACCTGGATGCCCCCGTCGGACTGCCGCACCGGGAAGTCGAAGCGGAAGACGGCGTTGCAGCGCTTGATCTGGTCGAGCAGGCCGGCCGGGTGAGCGCTGAAGGCCGCCGCACGGTCGAAGATGCTCGACAGGTCGGAGAAGAACCGGTGGCGCCTGGTCATCGCGGGTATCGGTGGACGCCCCGCGCGGCGTGTCGGGCCGCGCGGGGCGTTCGACCGTCGAACAAGTCCGGGCGTCCGCGTCCAGCGGCACGGGCGTCCAGAGGTTCGGGCGGGACCGCAAGGCCACAGAGCCAACCCCCGGCCGTGCTCTCCCGGCCGGGAATCGGCGCCGTGGAACCGTGCGTGCTCCCGGCAGGGCCGGCTGAGCGGCAATCGGAAGGCCGCCGCCGACGATTGCCGGCCTACGGCAGCGCGTAGGCCAGCAGGGTGGCCGACCGGCCGCCGCCGCTCGTCGCCAGCACGATGAACTGCCGGCCGTCGACCTCGTAGGTCATCGGCGAGCCGCTCTGCGGGGCGGTCATGTACACCGCGCCCACCTCCTCGCCGGTGGCCTTGTCGTAGGCGCGCAGCATCGCCCCGGCCTCGCCGGTCTCCGTGGTGTAGAAGCCCGACTCGCCGGCGACGATCAGGTTCTTCGTCACCAGCACCCCCACCCGACCCGGCCAGCCGGTGCGGCCGATGTCCCGGCCCTCGAGCAGGGGGTGGTTCCGGATGTTGTCCGGCGCCTCGCCGTGGGGGACCTGCCAGGCGATGTCGCCGGCGTTCATGTCGATGGCGGTGATGCGCCCCCACGGCGGCTTGATCATCGGGAACCCGTCGATGCTCGTCGACGCCTCGCGGAAGCCCACGCCCGGGGGCCGGCCGCGGATGAAGTCCATGTCCGACCGTTCGGGGTCGTTGACGAGGCCGAGGACGCCGACCTGGGTCTTGGTGTAGATGTAGAAGAAGCCGGTCTCGGGGTCGGCCGACCCGCCGGGCCAGTTCACCCCCCCCGTCGAGTTGGGGAGCTGCAGGGTGCCGAGCATGCCCGGCTCGGCCACCGTCGGCGGGTCGTAGAGCCAGCCGATGGTGTGGCGGTTGTAGATCTCCATGGCCCGGGTGAAGAGCTCGGGCGTGTAGTCGACGAGGTCATCGATGCTGAGGTCGACGTCGTCGACGTTGGGCGGCTTCATCGGGATCGGCTGGGTCGGGGCGTACCACTCGCCCGGCACGTTCCCGGCCCGCACCGGGACCTCGGGAATCGGCCACACCGGCTCGCCGGTCTCGCGGTCGAGGACGAACATGTAGGACTGCTTGGTGGGCAGGATCAGGGCCTTGACGTCCCGGCCGTCGACGGTGATGTCGAGCAGCACCGGCGCCGCCGGCAGGTCCCAGTCCCAGATGTCGTGGTGCACCGTCTGGTAGTGCCACTCCCGCTCGCCGGTGTCGAGGTCGACGGCGACGACGCTGCCCGAGTACAGGTTGTCGCCGGGCCGGTGGCCGCCGTAGTAGTCGCCGGTGGGCGCCTCGACCGCGAAGTACGCCATGTTCAGCTCGGGGTCGACGCTCCACTGCGCCCACACCCCGGTGTTGCCGGTGTAGCGCCACGAGTCGTTCAGCCAGGTGGCGTTGCCGAACTCGTCGCCGCCGGGAATGGTGTGGAAGATCCACTTGCGCTCGCCGCTGCGGGCGTCGAAGCCGCGCACGTAGCCCTTGACGTTGGTGCGCGACGGGGGGGCGCCGCCGGGCCGGTGGGCGGCCCCGATGAGAATGGTGTCGCCGGCCACGATGGGCGCGGCGTGCAGCCCGATCTCGGAGGTCGGCTCGAGGTCCTGGTCGATGTTCTGCTTCAGGTCGACGATGCCGTTGTCGCCGAAGCCCTCTTCCTCGTAGCCGGTGCGGGCGTCGACGGCCACGAGCTGGTAGCCGGGGGTGACGTAGAGGATGACTCCGTCGCCGCCGTCGTCCCAGTACGCGAGCCCGCGGCCCGACAGCCGGCGCGGCGCCGTCTCGCCGCGCTCGCCCTCGTCGACGCGGTGCATCCACAGCAGCTCGCCCGTCGCCGGGTCGAGCGCGACCACGGCGCGGCGCGACCCCGCGGTGACGTAGAGGATGCCGTTGACCATCAGCGGCGTCGACTGGTAGTTCGTCTCGGGCCGGGGGCCGAAGCTGTCGGTGTTGAACTGCCAGGCGAGCTCCATCTCGCTGAAGTTCTCGGCCGTGATCTGGTCGAGGGGGGAGTAGCGGTCGTGCGAGAGGTTGCCGCCGTAGGACGGCCACTCGCCGTTGGCCGTCGACGGCTCCTGGGCCGCCGCGACTCCCGAAACGGACAGCAGCGCGATCGCGGCGGCCGCGATGGACATCGATCTCGTGGTCATGAATCGTCCCTCTTCGTCTATCGTCGCCGCGCGTCACGGCGTGTCCGTCGGGACACCGCCGCTCGTCGGCCGTAGTCGATGCGTGCACAGGAATGATAGCGAAAATCGGGGCGGCGCGGGCGGCGGCAGCGACGATCCGGCAGCCGCAAGACGTACGCCGGCGCTCGGCACCGCCCGTCGCCAGTGACCACGCCGCCGGTCAGCCCGCCCGGATGACGCTCATCAGCTCGGGCAGCGTCGGCCGCTTGCCGTGCATCAGCAGGGCATAGCGGAAGATCTTCGCGGCCAGCCAGCCGGAGGCGACGATGCCGAGCGCGAGCAGGGCGATGCCCAGCCAGATCTCCCAGAGGGGCGGCGTGAGCACGTTCACGCGGGCCAGCATGACAAGGGGGTGAAGGGCGGCAGCAGGCTCAGCACCCGGGTCGCGACGGTGCCGGGGTTGGCGATGACGTAGAAGCTCGACATCAGCGCGACGACCATCGGCAGGACCGCCGCGAACATCGTCTGGCTCAGCTCCTCGGTGCTCGTGCAGGTGGCGGCGATGGCCGCGAAGAAGACCGAGTAGAGGAAGTAGCCGAGGGCGAAGAAGATCGAGAAGTAGAGGATCAGCTCGACGCTGAGGATGGCGCCCAGGTCGAAGTCGGCGAGGCCGGGGCCCATCGCCAGCATCGGCGCCGCGTAGAGCACGCCGAGCAGCAGCGCGCCGACCCAGATGCCCAGCTGGGTCAGGCCCGAGCCGAGCACGCCGAGAATCTTGCCGGTCATGAACTCGGTGGCGGTGACCGCCCCCAGGATCACCTCGATGAGGCGCGACGACTTCTCCTCGACGATGGCCATCGCCATGCCCTGGCCGTTGATGAGCACCGCCATGTACAGCAGCATCGCGAGGGCGAACGTGCTGAAGAACGCGGCCTCGAAGCCGCCCTCCGTCTCGCCCTCGTCCGACACCGTCACCGCCTCGAGATCGAAGCGCTGCCAGGCGCGGACGCGCTCGGTGTCGACGCCGGTGCCGGCGACGAGGCGGTCGAGCAGGGTGGCCTCGATGGCCCGCTCGATGTCGCGCAGCATCACGGGGTTTCCGGTCTCCCGCGCGTAGTAGCGGCTGCGCGCCCCGATGACGGGGTCGGGCGTGAGCACCAGGTAGCCGTCGAGGCGTCCGTCGAGGACCGCCTCGGTGAACGGCCGCCGCACGCTCTCCGAGTCCTCCGGCACCGTGGCCTGCTCGGCGACCTCGACCCGGGGGCGCTCGATGGCCGCGAGGTGCTCGCCGAGGTCGGCCGCGAGGCCGGTGTTCGCGTCCACCACCGCGATGCGCAGCTCGTCGGTTCCCGACGACGTGAACAGCACCGGCATGACGAAGATGTAGCCGCCCATGAGGATGGGGATCATCACCGTCATCAGGATGAAGGCCTTGCTGCGCACGCGGGTGAGGTACTCGCGGCGCGCGACCTTGGCGATCTGGCTCGGATTCACGACGCGTCCTCCGTGGCCGGAGACGGCGACGCCCCGACCCGTTCGAGATAGATGTCCTCGAGGCTCGGGTGCTCGAGGCGCACCGACCGTATCGCCACCCGGTCGACCACCGCCCGGATGACCGCCTGGGGGTCGGTCCCGGGATCGAGCTCGAGCCGCGCCTCCTGTCCCGTGTCCTCGCCGCGGCGCACCCCCGGCAGCTGGGTCAGCGGCGCCGCGCCGTCGCCCTCGTACTCGACCGCCACGGTGTTCCGCCCGTAGCCGGCCCGGATGTCGGCGACGACGCCGTCGAGGACCGGCCGGCCGCGGTGTATCAGGCAGATCGACTCGCAGAGGGCCTCGACCTGCTCCATGAGGTGCGTCGAGAGGACCACCGTCGCGCCGCGCTCGCGCTGCTCGAGGATGAGGTCCTTCAGGAGGCGGGTGTTGATGGGGTCGAGGCCGGTGAAGGGCTCGTCGAGGACGATGAGGTCGGGCTCGTGGATGACCGCCGCCGCGAACTGCACCTTCTGCTGCATGCCCTTCGACAGGTCGCCGGTGTCGGACTTCGCGTTGGCGGCGAGGCCGACGCGTTCGAGCCACGCGTGCGCGCGCCGCGCCGCCTCGGCCTGGTCGAGCCCGCGAATGGCGGCGAGGAACGTCAACTGCTCGGCCACCTTCATCTTGGCGTAGAGGCCGCGCTCCTCCGGCAGGTACCCGACCCGGTGCCGCACCGCCAGCGGGTCGCGCGAGCCGAGCAGCTCGACGTGTCCGCCGTCGGGGACGTACAGGCCCAGGCTGGTCCGGATGGTCGAGGTCTTGCCGGAGCCGTTGGGCCCGAGCAGCCCGAAGATCGTGCCGGCCGGCACGCTGAGGTTCAGGCCGCCGACCGCCGTGGTTCCCGCGAAGGTCTTGACCAGGTCCTGACAGCGTAGAGCGGGGGTCGGCATCGTCACCTCGATTCGGGGGTGGACGGCAGCGGTCGCGCGGGCCGGTCCCGCCGGGCCCGCCGTTCGCAGAGTACTACGACGCTGCCGGTGGTACATTCGTTCCGAGGCTCCCGGCCGAACGATGAAGCTCTACGCCCTCGGCGATCTGCATCTCGGCCACCGCGCCAACCGCGAGGCCCTCGCGGACTGGCGCGCGCGGCCCCATGACTGGCTGATTCTCGCCGGCGACGTCGCCGAGTCGATGGCCCTCATCGAGCTCGGTCTGCGCGCCGCGGCCGAGCGGTTCGCGAGGGTCTTCTGGGTGCCCGGGAACCACGAGCTCTGGAGTCACGGTGCGGATGCTCCGCGCGGCGTGGCCAAGTACGAGGCGGTGGTCGAGGCCTGCCGCCGTCTCGGCGTGGTGACCCCGGAGGATCCCTACGTCGTCTGGCCCGAGGAGCCCCGGTGCGTCATCGCCCCCCTTTTTCTGCTCTACGACTACAGCTTCGGGCCCGATTCGGTGCCGCCGGAGGGGGCGGCGGCGTGGGCGGCGGAGACGGGGATAAGGTGCGCCGACGAGCACTATCTCGCCCCCGATCCGTATCCCTCGCGGGCCGCCTGGTGCCGCGCGCGCATCCGCGAGACCATGCCGAGGCTGGCCGAGGCGGCGGCCCGCCATCCCCTCGTGCTCGTCAACCACTATCCCCTGCGCCGCGACCTCGTGCGACTGCCCCGCATTCCGCGGTTCCGCGTCTGGTGCGGCACCCGGCGCACCGAGTCGTGGCATCGGCGGTATCGCGCCAGGGTGGTCGTGGCCGGGCACCTGCACGTGCGGACCACCGACTGGATCGACGGGGTGCGGTTCGAGGAGGTGTCGCTGGGCTACCCGCGGCACTGGCGCCGCGAGCGGGGCGTCGACGGCTACCTGCGCGAGATCCTGCCGGGGCCGCGGGAGGTCCGGTGGCGGGAGGGGCCGGTGCATCACCGATGAGGACGGTCTGCATCGGGGGAGGAGCAGACCGAGGTATTCACATGGCGACACCGGCCGGCGCATCACCGATGAGCACGAACCGCGAGGCGCCCGCGAGCGGCGGTGCGGGCTCGTCCGGGGCGTCGGTGACGGCGGGACCCGCCGCGGTCATGCCGCTCCCGGCGGCCGAGGCGCACCTGTGGTCGGCGCAGCCCGCCGCGTTCGCCGATGCGGCGCATCTCGCGCGCTTGCGGGCGATGCTGACCGACGGGGAACGTGCGCGCACCGACTGTTTCCGCCTTGCGCGCGACCGCCGTATCAGCCTCCTGGCCCGCGCGCTGGTGCGCATCACGCTGTCGCGGTACTGCGACGTGCCGCCGGCGCGATGGCGGTTCCGCACGAACCGTCACGGCCGGCCCGAGATCGCCGCGCCGGTTTCCCCGCTCCGGTTCAACGTGTCGCACACCCGGGGGCTCGTCGTCTGCCTGGTGGGGCGGGAGAGAGAGCTCGGGGTCGACGCGGAGTGCCTCGACCACGACCGCCGCTGGCTCGACCTCGCGGAGCGCTTCTTCGCGCCGGCCGAGGTGCGCGCGCTGCGCGAGGTCCCCGCGGCCCGGCGGGCGTTGCGATTCCTCGAGTACTGGACCCTGAAGGAGTCCTACGTCAAGGCGCGCGGGCGCGGCCTGACCCTGCCGCTGTCGGGCTTCTGCTTCGACCTGCCCGCGCGGTCGCGGGACGGCATCGGCATCCGCTTCACCCCGGCCGTCGACGACGACCCGGCGCGTTGGCAGTTCTCGCTCGACCGTGTCGGGGCGGACCACGTCGTGGCGACCGCGATCGATCGGGCGGGCGCCTCCCGGGTGCGCATCAGGCACTACCAGGTCGAGGCGCCGGAGGGCGGGAGCTGACCCGGCGTCCGCGGCGGTCGGTCTCGACTCAAGGGGACACGCGGCGGAACTTCTGGATGCGCCGGCCCTCCTGCTCGGCCACGTAGACGTGTCCGTTCGAGTCGACGCCGATGCCGTGGGGCAGCGTGAACTGGCCGCGGTAGCGTCCCGGGCCGCCGCCGAAGCTGGAGACGACCTCCCCGCTGCGGCGGTCGAGCACGTCGACCATGACGCGGTTCTGGTTCACGACGTACAGCCAGCGCTGCTCGGGGTCGGGCGAGAACGCCACGACCACCGCCGTCCCCCGCGTGCCGCTGGGGCGTCCCTCGGACGGCGTGAGCGGCTCCCACGGCACGTCGATGTTCCGGACGAAGGTCCCCTCGCGGTCGAACACCTGAATGCGGTCCGCTTCGCGGTCGCAGACGTAGACGAGCCCGTCGCCGGACACCCGCAGGCAGTGCGGCACCGGGGTGACGTCGCGTTCCTCGTCGGTGCGGTGCAGCGGCCACTGGCGCAGGAACTCGCCGTCGGGCGACAGCACCGCGATGCGCTGGTTCCCGCCCGGTAGCTCGCCGTCCGCGACGTAGATCTCGCCGGTCCCGGCGTCGACGTCGATGGCGGCGGGCAGGAAGAACTGCGCGCGGTCCGAGTTCAGGGGGCGTCCGCCGCGGGTGCCGTCGGACGAGTCGTAGCGCCCCGCCTCGCCGATGCGGAGCAGGAGCTCGCCGTCGCGCGAGTACTTCTGCACCACCCCGGTGGCGGCGGCGATGATCCAGAGGTTGCCGTCGGCGTCGGCATGGCAGTCGTGGAGGCGGCCGCCCAGGGCCTCGGGGTCGCCCCACGCTCCCACGACGTTGCCGTCGGGGTCGAACTCGACGATGGGCGGGGCCAGCGTCGCGCCGTCGAGGTCCTCGGGGACGACGTTCTGCCGGTTGAGGGCGAAGACGTGGCCGCGGCCGTCCACGCACATCCCGCCGAGTCCGCCCGTCAGCATGCGGTCCGGCAGGGGCACGTTGGGCCACGTCACGTCGAGCACGTGCAGGGGAACCTCCGGTTGGGCGGCGGCGTCCGCCGGCAGGGCGAGGCACAGGGCGGCGACGACCCATGGGGCAACCGCCCGCGGGCCGCGGCGCCCGGTCGTCGACTCGTTCCGGCATGGCGTGTTCGATCGCATGGCTGACTCCCGGGCCTGATGTCGTCGCTTCCCGCCGTTGTCCGCGGCACGACCGTGCGCGGACAGGCGCCGTTCCTCGGCGCCGGCTCCCGGCCCTGAATCGTGAAGGCGCCGCTGCGCGCCCGATCCTCTGTCGGCCCGTGAGCCGCCGGCCCGACCGCGCCGCGACCCCGCGGCGCGCGGCGGCGCGGACGGTTACGCCGCGGCCATCTGCGCCAGGAGCAGCTCGCCGACCCGGCCGATGACGAGGGCCGTGACCCCGAAGAACATGCCCGCGAGCAGGAGGATGGCCAGGGAACGGCTGAACGACACCTCGAAGAGGTTGCTGACGTACGAGATGACGGTGATCGCCATCCACGCCGGCAGGAACAGGAAGATCCACGACCCGTGGTCGAGGACCGCGACCGTCGTGAGAACGACGAAGAGGCTCAGGATGAGCACGCCCATGGCGTTCGTGAAGGCGTGCCTGAACGTCACGTGCCCGGCCTCCATCGAGGTGCAGGCGAAGTAGAGAGTCGAGCCGTAGACGAGCTGGGCCAGCGCGGTGGCCACGAACAGGCTCAACGTCATGAGAACAGGTGTCATGGGTTTCCTCCAGCCCGGCACTCGGCGCGGCGACGTTTCCGCAACGCCGGAACCTTACCACACGCGGCCGGCCGTCATGCCGCCTCGTGCCGCGGCCGGCCGGGAGTCTGCGCCGCGGAACGGGGCGGGCCGCCGGCGGGTGGTTGGGCGCCCGCGGAGCCGCAGGCGACGATTGGGCGGGGCAGGAGTCTGCGCCGCGTAACGGCGCGGGCTGGTGGCGGGTTGGTCGGGCGCCGGGCAGAGCCGAGAGGCGACGATGGGCGGGCTACCGGCGGGCGGCGCCCTCCCCGGCGCGCCAGGACCGGAGCGCGGCGGCAATCGCGCGGCGCGCCGCGGCCCTGCCCTGGTGATGATTGACGAAGTAGCAGAAGACGACCGGGGGCTCCGATTCCGGATAGAGGAACCCGGCCAGCGCGACGGTGTGCCGCAACGTGCCGGTCTTGGCCGCGACGGCGGGCAGCCGCGGCCACGCGCGCAGCGTGCCTCGCCCGGGTCGCGGCAGCGCCTCGATCAACCTGTCGCCCCAGGGCTGCCGGGCCGCGTACGCGAGCACCCGGACGACGGCGGCCGGCGTCACGAGGTTGGCGGCGGAGAGCCCGGAGCCGTCGCGGATCGACAGATCGTCGGGCGCGGCCGCGGGAGCGTCGCGGAGGCCGAGGGCGAAGTCGGCGATGACCTCGACCCCGTCGTCGAAGCGGCCGGTTCCCGCCACCTCCTTCCCCAGGGTCAGGGCGAGGGTGTCGGCGTACCAGTTGTGGCTGTTGGTGAGGAGCGGGTCCAGCAGATCGTCCAGCGGGGGGGACGGAAGCTCGGCCAGCACCGAACGCGGACCCGCCGAGGCCGGCCGCGTCCTCTCCACCCGCACCTCGCCGTCAACGACCACCCCGGCCTCGCCGAGGGCCGCCCGCAGTCGGCGCGCCGCGCGCAGCGACGGCGCGGGATCGCTGACGGGCACCGTGAACGGGGGCTCGCTGAGCGGGTACTCGCCGCGGAGCAGGAGCGTGTCGGTGCCCCACACCGGCAGGAAGTCGAGGGTGCCGGCCCCGTGCCGGTCGCGGCCCACGGTCGTCGTCAGGTTGATCACGGTCAGGCCGTCGGGCGCCTCCACCCGGGCCGGCGCGCCGATCGAGGGGCCCGGCGCCACCCGCACCGTGATCGTCGCCTCGTCGACGGAGAGCGGTGCGGGCGGGGTGCCGTGACGGTACGGCAGATCGCCGAAGCCGCGATCGAGCGGGTGCGGGCGGCCGGGAAACCGGCTCGCGTCGACCACGAGGTCGCCGCTGACGCGGGCGATCCCGCGCGCGCGGACCTGCTCCGCCAGCGCCGCCGGCGGCTCGGCTGCGCCGCCGGGAGACCGGCCCCGCCCCCAGGTCGGGTCGGCGCCCGGCTCGATGACGAGGTCGCCGTCGAGGATGCCGCCGGCGACCTCGGCCGCGGACGTCAGGCGGGTGCGCCAGCGGTATTCGCTCCCGAGGTGATCGAGGGCGGCCGCCGCCGTCACCACCTTGAGCACCGACGCGGGCACGAAGAAGCGGCCCGCATTCAGCTCGTCGAGCACCTCGAGCTCTCCGCCGTCGGTCATTCGGGCGGCGAGGTAGCCGTGGTGCGCGCCGTCGCCGGCGACCGCCGGCTGGGCCTCCGCGCCGCGGGCGGAGGCAAGGGCCAGGCAGGCCACGGCCGCGCCCACGAGGCAGCGGTGGCGGAAGGCGGTCTCGCCGCCGTCTCCGCAGATCCGACGGAGCCGGGTCAGGATTCGGCGCGCTATGATCTCAGGCATCGTTCCCCGGGTTCTGAGACGGTCTGCGGCGCCGCGGCGCCGTTGCAGGCCCATTCGACGAGACGGCCATGCCGAGGTGGCGAAACTGGCAGACGCACGAGACTTAAAATCTCGTGACCCTTCGGGTCGTGCGGGTTCGAGCCCCGCCCTCGGCACTCTCGCCGGCGTTGGCCCGCCATCGTCGCTTCGGCTACGCCTGCCATCCAATCAACGCTGCCGGCCGGCGCCGCCGCGGCGGCGCAGACGGGCCGCGGCAGACACCGGTCGCCGTTCGAGGTCGGACGAGTAGCCGGATTATAGCGGGGGTCGAGCGCGGAGCCGCGCCCCGCGAGGGGCCGGCCCCTTGGCTGGCCGAGTGGAGCGGGGCCTCGCGCGGGCCCGCCGGTCCGCGGTTCCCCCGGCATCGAGGAGATTCCCCATGCAGGAACCCTTGCGAGTCCTCGCCTTCGCGGGCAGCACCCGCCGGGCGTCGTTCAACCGGGCCCTCGTCGGCATTGCCGCGGACGGCGCCCGCGAGGCGGGCGCCGAGGTCACCGAGATCGACCTGCGCGACTACCGCCTCCCGGTCTTCGATCAGGACGACGAGTCGGAGCAGGGCAAGCCGGAGCCGGCCCGGCGGCTGAAGCGGCAGCTCATCGACCACGATGCGTGGCTCGTCGCCGCCCCCGAGTACAACAGCTCGATCACCGGGGTGCTCAAGAACGGCATCGACTGGGCGTCGCGGCCCGACCCCGGGGACGCCGGTCCGCTGGTGGCGTTCCGCGGCAAGCTCGTCGTGCTGATGAGCGCCTCGCCCGGCGTGCTGGGCGGGCTGCGGGGGCTCGTGCATGTGCGCGCCATCCTCGGCAACCTCGGATGCGTGGTGCTGCCCGACCAGGTGGCGGTGCCGAAGGCCCGCGAGGCGTTCGACGGCGACGGTCGGCTCGTCGACCCGGAGCAGAATCGGCGCGTCCAGGGTCTCGGCCGAACCCTCGTGGAGCACGGAACCAGGCTGTTCGGATGACGGCTCCGGCCGTCTGCGGCGCGCGGTGCGGTTCGTCATGGTGTGTTCCGCTGCCATACCGCGTCCACGACACCCGGAGACGATGACGTGAATCAGTCGGTTTCCGCGATTCCGGACGGGCGCTCCGTTCCCCGAGCGTCGGTCCGCGCGGCCCGCCGGGCGGGCGCGCTGCTCGTGCTCACCGCCGTTGCGACCGTGGTCGGCGTCATCGGGCGGCTCTCCGCCGGCGCCGATCAGCCGGCGCTCGTCGATTCGCTGACTGCCATCGCCGACAACGCGTGGCGCTATGGTCTGGGGGGCGCCGGCCGGTGGGGCTCCGGTGTCACCTTGATGGGGGCGGCCCTGTACCTCGCGCGTATCGGCACCGGGCCTCCGCGCCCCGTGACGCCCCTGGCCGTGGTACTGCTCGCGGTGTCGGGAGGTGTCACGGCCGTTTCCGGCGCCTGTGCGGTGGTGATGGCGGTCGCCGTTCGCGACGTCGCCGATCCCGGCGCGCTCGCCGCCGCTGCCGTTGCGTTGGAAGGGACTGCCCGCAGCCGGGAGGTGTTGGGCGCGGGCGGGTTCATGCTGGCGGGATGGGCGTTGATCGCCGCGACGCCCTGCCAACGGCGCCTGGGGAGCGGCTGGAAACGGCTCGCGTCGGCGTCGGCGGTTCTCGGGATTGCGATGCAACTGATCTGGATCGATGCCGCGACCGTCCTGCATGGGGTAACCGGCACGGCGTTCACGTTGTGGCTCGCCGCGGCCGGCGTCCTGCTGTGGACGGGGGCCGAGCCGCGGGAGCCGGGACCGGCCTGAGGAACCGCCCGACCGCTACTTGCATTGCCTTCCGGTGTTCACTAGGATTCCGCGCGTGGGTCTGGCGGAGACGATGTGTCTCGCGACCGGCGCGGGTCCCGTTCGCGTCCGCATCTCCAGGAGTCCAGCGCCCAAAGTGCAGCTCGGCGCCGCCGCGAGCTCGGCGAGGCGCCGGCTCGGCGCGAGGTGCCGAGCAGCGACCCAACGCCGCTCGGCAGGAGGAGCCTGAATGGCCACCAGGATTCGAGTCCGCAAGGGAGATACCGAGGTCGAGTACGAAGGAAGCGAGCAGTTCCTCAAGACCGAGCTCGCGAGCCTGCTTCAGGCCGCCTCGACGTTCCCTGCGGGTCCCGTCGGCCGGTCTCGGCCGGCGGCGGCCGGCCCCGCGTCGCCCGGGAGGGCCTCCTCGAGAAAGACGTCCGGCGGAGGCGCCGGACGAAAGAAGGGCTCCACGAGAAAGACCTCCGCGGCCGCCGAGCCCGCCGGGACGGCCTCCGCGGGCCCGGAAGCGACGACGCCGGCGGTCTCCCCGACCGCCGACATCGCCGACAGGATCGGCTGCAAGCACGGCACCGACCTGGTGCTCGCGGCGTCGGCGCAACTGAATCTCGGGGCGGGGCAACGGTCCTTCTCGCGAGCCGCGCTGCTCGGGGAAATGAAGAGCGCGGGAAAGTACTACAAGCCGGTCTATGGCAAGAACCTGAGCAGGTACCTGAGGAACCTGATCAAGGAACGGCAGCTCCACGAGCCGCGCGCGGGCAGCTACGCCCTGACCGCGCCGGCCCGAAGAGAGATGGGAAAGATCCTCGCGGGTTGAGCTCGCCGGCCGCGGTCGCAGTCCGGTGGTGAAGGCGCGGCCCCCTTGCGCGCCGCCGTCCTGTCGTCGCGATGCCGTGAAGCCCGCCAGGGGGCCTGGCAGCCCGTGGCGAAAGTCCCCGCTGCATTCGAGCGGCGATCCATCCCGCCTGACTGCGTTGCTCCTCGGTCAAATATGCCCAATATTCTCCCTCGTCGCGCCTTGTCAGGCGGGCGTCTCGCCGCTCTCGGTGCAACGCGGGGTTTCACCACGGGCTGCTGGGCCCTCTTCCGCACCGCCGTTCTATCGTCTCGATGCCGTGAAGCCGGCCAGGGGCGCCTGGGCCATGAAGTCGTCCCAGTAGGAATCGCCGTGCTCCGTCGGCTCGAGCATGGCGTCGACCCAGCGAAAGTCCTCGAACCCCGCGCCCCGCGCCGCCGCCGCGTAGGTGGCCGGCTCCAGGTAGTAGTTCTCGAACTGGAAGGTCGTGCCGTCGTGGTTGGTGATCTTCCACAGGACGGGGTCGCCTTCGCGGGGAGGGTGCGGGCAGGTCCTGCCGAGTCCGTACTTCGCCAGGGATTCCCCCGGACGGGGGGGACGGCGGACGTTGTCGTTGAAGCCGACGAGCCGGCCTCCCGGCCGCAGCGCGCGGTGGCAGGCGCGGAAGAGACCGTCGAGCTCCTCCCGGGTCCGGGCATAGTTGAACAGGTAGATTGCGGCGACGACGTCGACGGGCTCCTCCGGCGCGAACGCGGCCGCGTCCGACTGGACGTAGCGGCAGCCGAGCGGCTCCCTGCGCTCTTCCGCCTGCGCGAGGGCGATCATTTCCTCGGAGATGTCGACGCCGGTCACCGCGGCGGCGCCGCACCGCTTGAACTGGCGCGCATAGACGCCTTCGCCGCAGGCGAGGTCCGCGACCGTCCGGCCCCGCAGGTCGCCGAGGAGCTCCATGAGGGAGTAGCGTTCGATGAAGTGGCGGAACAAGAGCCACTTCGATTCGCGGTACTCGTTGGCGATGGAATCGTATACCTGCTGCTCTTCGGACACTCTCGTTGCCTCCGAGGCCCTGGTCGCCGCGGCCCGCGCCTTGTCTCGCGGAGCCTCGGGTCCCATGACCCAATTGTACCGCCGTTGCGCGCGGTCGCCCGTGGCGTCGCCGGCCGGCGACGCGCGGCGTCGCGCCGGGTCGACACGAGCCGATCGTCGAGCGATGACGCGGGTGACTGGCGTCGTGGCGACCGGGGTGAGTGGCTCCCGGGCGCCATCAAGGGGCGACGCGCCACGGCGAGAACTGCGGCCAGCGCCGCAGCTCGTCGAGCGCCCACTCGTCGGTCTCGTCGGCGTGGCACGAGGTGCACGGGTTGGGGACCCCGTAGCGCTCCGTGTCGGCCGGCGAGACGAAACGGAACGTGTGGCTGCGCACGTTGACGTCGCCGATGGTGCGGGCAATGCGCGGCATGTGGCAGGCGACGCACGCGCTGCCCTCGCTGTCCGGCGCGTGCCGGGTGTGGTGCTCGATCGACCCCGGCGGCCCGGGCTGGAGCTGCGGCTGGTGGCACGACGTGCAGACCGCGTTGCCTGGCTCGATGAGGTCGGCTTCGTGCGCGGTGCCGTGGACGTCGTGGCAGCCCGAGCAGGTGACGCCCTTCACGTACATCAGGCTCTGCACGTAGTCGTTGCCCTGCATGCGGTTCTTGTGGGCTGAGCCCTCGGGCCAGTGCGTGAACGTCTCCTCGCCGAGATGCGGGGCGTCGAGCTCCCAGACGTCGCTCAGGCGGTCGCCGGGCGCGTAGCCGACGGGCCAGTCGAAGTGGCGGCCCTCGATGGGGTTGTCGAGGGGCATGCCCTGCGAGTGGCACTGGATGCAGACGTCGGTGGCGCGCACCGGGTCGAGCCGCGCGGGGTTCACGATGGTCCCGGCCACCGGATCGAGCACGTGCGCTCGGCCCGCCCCGTGGCACGCCTCGCAACCCACGTTCCACTCGGTGACCGTCTTCGTGCGGACGTCGTAGTTCACCGAGTGGCAGCCGTCGCACAGCGGTCCGGTCGGCCGCCGCATCTGGTCCTCCGGGTAGTGCTCGACCCACCACTCGGTGCCGGCGCGGGCGCCGTAGCGGCGCCATTCCCGGTTCTGGACGTCCCACTGCGCGGGGAAGACGAAGAGGTCGTCGCCCCGCCGCGTGAAGTAGCGCTGCTTCCACTTGCGGCCGTAGGTGAACGTGACGTCCTCGGGCCGGAAGGTGACGAGGGGGTTCGGCGTCTCGAAGTCGCCGAGGATGGCTTCGGGCCGCTCGCGCGGGTCGAGGAGGACGTTCGCCATCAGGGTCTCCCGCCACCGGTCGTGGATCTCGAGGTGGCAGTCGCGGCAGGCGGCCGAGCCGGTGAACGGCCCCGGAAAGTCGGCGGGGTCGGGCGGGGCCGGCGTCGCCGAGCAGCAGGCGGCAAGGGCGGCCGCGAGGACCGGAAGCCACAGCCGGCGCGCTGGTCTGCGTGCCGCGACGATCATGCCTCAAGTCTAGCAGCGCCGCGACCCGCACCGTCCGCCCCGCGAGGAGCCGGATGCCGGCGGCCTCGAAGAATTGCCCGCCGATGATCGCCCGGTCGGCGCGGAACACCTCTTCACCCGGCGGCGGCTCGTGTCCGTCCCCGAGGTCGGGACCTTGCGTAGTCCAAATTTATTCTCTATAGTGGAACAAATGACGGGCAAGTCGTTCCTCGGGAGCTTCGAGCTGATGGTGCTGCTGGCGGTCATCCGGCTGGACGACGCCGCCCGCGGGATCGCCATGCTGCCTGCGCTGGAAGCCGGTACCGGCCGCGAGGTCGGCGCCGGCAGCGTCTACGCGGCCCTGGAGCGGCTCAAGGCCAAGGGCCTCGTCGGCTCCCGGCTCGGAGATCCGACGGCGGAACGCGGCGGACGCGCGAAGCGGTACTTCCGGGCGACGCCCGACGGGGTGCGCGAAGCGCGTTCCACACGGGAGACGCAGTCCCTGCCCGGGCAGGGACTGCCCCAGTTGGAACGGGGACGCGCATGAGGAGCCCGCCCAGGCTTGCGTCGTGGCTGCTCGACCGGCTGGACGCTTCGTGCGATCCGCTCGTGGGCGATCTGTACGAAGAGTGGCGGCGCGGCCGGTCGGTCGGGTGGTTCTGGAGGCAGAGCATGAGGGCCTGTTGCGGACGAGCCGCAAGACGGGTCCGGAGGGAAGCCATGAACAGGAATCCGTCGATCATCGCGGTCGGTCCCGCCGTCTTCGGTCCCATCGTCCTCGTCGCGGTCGCCCTGGCGCAGCTCGGGGTGTTCGGCGCGGTTGCCGCCGTGCTGGTTCGCGCCGACGCCCCCGCCGCCGTCTCCGCTCCGCACCTGCCGCCGAGCGGGGCGACGGCGCGAGGCGACCTCGCGGCATCTCCGCGGCGCGCCGAATTCGTCGACGTGCCGCTTCCCGGAAGCGCGGCGCCCGTCCGCACCTGGGTCGTCTACCCCGAACGGACGCCCGCGCCGGTCGTGGTGGTGGTTCACGATCTCTACGCGCTGTCGAACTGGGTGCGGAGCGTCGCCGACGCACTCGCCGCGGAGGGGTTCATCGTGGTCGCGCCGGATCTCTTCGCGGGCGTGACGCCGCGCGGGCTCGTCCCCACGGAACCCGGCATCAGGCCGCACGAACGGACGAGCTGGCTCGATGCCGTCAGGGCCTGGACCCTCGACCTGCCGACCGCCGGCGGGCGGCTCGGCATGGTCGGGTTCGGTTGGGGCGGATCGGCCGGCTTCGCCTACGCGGTCGACCGGCCGGAGCTCGAGGCACTGGTCGTCTTCTACGGCGAGACGCCGGAAACGGAATCCGACTACGCCCGGATCGACGCGCCGGTGCTCGGCCTGTATGGCGGCGACCTCCGGAGCGCAGCGACGCTGCCGCGGGCGACGGCGGCGATGGCCGCCGCCGGGAAGTCTCTCGAGACGTTCGTCTACGATGGCGCGACCGTCTTCCTGAAGGCCCAGGAAGGCCTTGACGCCAATCGCCGCGCGACGGAGGACGCGTGGCCGCGCACGCTGGCGTTCCTCCGTCGGCACTTGGGGGACCGGTAGTCTGCGCGCGAACGGTGCCGCCTCCGCCGGGAGGCGGCACCTCCCTGGAGGTTTCGGTCGGGGCGGCGGCGCAGGAGGGCGGCGTTCGGCGGGGAGCGGCCGGGCCGACGGTCCCACCGAGCGCACCCGTCAGGAAATCGTCAGGCCCAGGCGCGACGGTGACGGCGTTGACCGCGGCGGGCGGTTCCGCCTCGTCCGGCAGCTTCTCACCGAGGGGCTGGTGCTGTCTGCCGCGGGAGGCGTGCTCGGGCTGGGCGTCGGCATGCTCGGCATCCGCCTGCTTCTCGCCGTCAACCCCGGCAACATCCCCCGCATCGGTCCCGGCGGCGCCGCGGTCGGCCTCGACTGGCGCGTGCTCGCCTTCACTGCCGCGCTGTCGCTGGCGACGAGCCTGGTGTTCGGCATGCTCCCCGCCCTGCGCGCCTCGCGGACGGACCTGACGCAGACGCTCAAGGAGAGGGGCAGCCGCACCGGCAGCGGTTTCGGCCAGCAACGGGCCCGCGCCCTGCTCGTCGTCAGCGAGGTCGGTCTCGCGCTGGTGCTGCTGGTTGGCGCGGCCCTCTTCATCCGGACGTTCGTCAACCTGCGCGCCGTCGACCCGGGGTTCGACGCGCGGCGGGTGCTGACGATGAACATGTCGCTCGGCGGCGGCCGGTTCGATACCTCGGCGGCGATCGGCGACGTGATGCGGGCGGGACGCGAGCGCCTGACGGCGCTGCCCGGCGTCGAGGCGGCCGCCGCCGCATGCTGCATCCCGCTACGGGGCGGGCTCGGCCTGCCGTTCGTCATCGAGGGCCGTCCCCTCGAGGGGCCGTTCCACGGCGGCGGGTCGTTCACGCCGATCTCGGCCGGCTACTTCGAGGCCCTCGGCATCCCCCTCGTGCGCGGCCGCGCGCTGACCGATCGGGACGACGGCGGCGCTGCGCCGGTGGTCGTCATCAACGAGGCGATGGCGCGGCAGTTCTGGCCCGACGGCGACCCGCTCGCCGATCGCATCACGATCGCGAAGGGGAGGCCGGTGGTCGGAGGCCCGACCCGGCAGATCGTCGGCATCGTGGGCGACGTGCGGGACGGGCGCCTCGACGTCGAGCCCCGCCCCACCGTGTACGTTCCCTGGGCGCAGGTCCCCGATGCGCACAACGCCAACCTCGTGAGCATGTTCCCCCTCTCGTGGATCGTGCGCACCCGCGGCGCGCCGCAGGCGCTCGGTGAGACGATTCGGGACGAGCTGCGGGTCGCGAGCGGCGGCATTCCCGTGGCGGGGCTCCTGGGCATGGAGGCCGTCGTGTCGCGGTCGACGGCGCGCTCGGACTTCCTCATGCTCCTGCTGACCGTCTTCGCCGGCGCGGCGCTGGTGCTGGCCGCCATCGGCATCTACGGACTGACCGCCTACTCGGTCGAGCAGCGGACGCAGGAGATCGGCATCCGCCTCGCGATGGGGGCCGACGCGGGCCGCGTGCGCAACATGGTGGTCCGCCAGGGCATGGCGGTCGCGCTGGTCGGCGTCGCGCTCGGCGTTGCCTCGGCCTACGGCCTCAGCCGCCTCGTGGCCAGCTTCCTCTTCGAGGTCGCGCCCCGCGATCCGATGGTCTTCGTCACGGTGCCGCTCCTGGCGAGCGGCGTCGCCCTGGCCGGCGTCTGGCTGCCGGCGCGGCGGGCGGCGCGCGTCGAGCCGGCGGCAGCGCTGCGCCTGGAATAACCCGACGTTCTCGCGCCCCACGGCCGGCGCGGCGCATCGCCGCCGCATGACGCCGACATGCGCCCCGATGGAGAAATCGACGAATGTTCGCGACGCTCGAATCCGGAGCAAGCTGCCTTTCCACCACCAACATGCTGATGCCCCTCGTCCTCGCCGACCTCACGGACGAAGTGGTGGGTCGGCGGATACGTGACGGCGAGGGACCGTCGTCGCCTGGGAAGCGGGGCACATGTCGGATTGCCTCTGCCGGTTGATTGGGCTGCTCGGGACATCGAGGGCGAGCCCCTTCGACGACTGGACCGCCCGTACCCGGCGGCGTTCCGAGAGCAGATGGTCGAGCTGGTTCGTTCCGGACCTACGCCCGGGGAGCCCCCGGATTCACGCGGAACCTGTCGGAAGCCGGCGTGGCGGCGAGTCGCAAGCGCGTGGCGCGGGGTGACGGGAGGTGCACGACATCATTGTTGGATGGCGGTCCCTGGCGCTGTCGGGTTCTCGATTCACGGGAACGGCTTGGGCCAAGACCGCCGGATCCATGGGCCCGTGCCTGCACATGAGAAGTGGCACCCCGTCTTGCGTGGCGGCGGACAACTTTCCTGTCGTGCACCCGGTGATGGGCGGCGGTTTTCCGTTTGGCGCTCATGGCTGATAAGGTTGTCGACACTCGATGAAGACGAGGGGACGTGTGGACCGTCCATCAACCGCCCCGGCGTTCGCGCCGGCGAGGCCCGTGGAGGCAATGCGATGAAGTACGGACCGCTGGCGGCGAGCTTCTTGGTGGGTGCGCTGGTGGCTTTCTTCCTGAGCACGGGCGCGCCGGAGGGCGGCAGCGCCTCCGAGGCGACGGCCGTTGCGCCTCCCGCCTACGTGCCGCCCTCCTTCACCCCGGAATCGCGCGATCTCGGCCAGGCCGACATCGAGCGCCTGGTGGAGGAGCTGTCGAACTGGGGGCGCTGGGGACCCGACGACCAGCTCGGGGCCGCGAACCTGATCACGCCCGAGAAGCGGCTCGCGGCGCTGGCCCTCGCCACCGAGGGCATCACCGTCTCTCTCGCTCACCGTCTCCTGAAGGACGAGGCCGACGACGTGCCGCTGCCGTTCGGGCACAGCATGCTGGGGGTGCCCGACGAGGAGGCCGCCTCGGCGTTCTTCGGCGGCGTCAGCGACCGCTACGAGATCAGCTACCACGGCTACTCGCACAGCCACATCGACTCGCTGTGCCACATCCTCCACAAGGGGCGGATGTACAACGGCGTGTCGCAGGACACGATCACCGAGGAGGGGTGCTCCCACGCGTCGATCGTCAACCTGCAGGGCGGCATCGTCACCCGCGGCGTGCTCGTCGACGTCCCGCGCCTGAAGGGCGTGCCGTATCTCGAGCCGGGGACGCCGATCTACGTGGAGGACCTCGACGCCTGGGAGGAGATGGCGGGGGTCACCATCCAACCGGGCGACGCCGTCTTCATCCGTACGGGGCGGTGGGCACGGCGCGCCGAGGTGGGCCCGTGGAACATCTCGCAGAACGCGGCGGGGCTGCACGCGTCGACGATGCCGTGGTTCAAGTCGCGCGACGTCTCGTTCATGGGGAGCGACGCGGCCCTCGACGTCGTGCCGTCGCTGGTCGAGGACGTCCGCCTGCCGGTGCACCTGCTGACGATCGTGGCGATGGGGGTCGACCTGTTCGACAACCAGGACCTGGAGGCGCTGGCCGAGACCGCGGCGTCGCTGAACCGGTGGGAGTTCACGCTGGTCGCGGGGCCGCTGGCGGTGGAGAACGGCACGGGGTCGCCGGTGAACGCGCTGGCGATATTCTGATTGACGGCCCCCGGGGGGTCGCACCAGCCGATGCAGCGGGCTCCTGGCGACTCGTCCGGTGGCGCCGGCATCGGTGCGGCGTCGGCCCGTCGGAGCGCCGCAGCGGCTGATGCAGCGGGCCGTCGTCACCGGCTGTCGCGGCCGGTTCGCGTCGGTGCCGGCGTTGGCGGTCGTCGCCGTGTCGGACGGGCGGCCCATGGCGAAGTGCCGGGACGGCGCGAGGGGCTTCCGGCGAGCTCTCGGCGGATCTGAATCGGAGAGAAGGACCGCGAGGAGGAAGACGATGAGCGGCACACACCCGAGCCGGCGGCGGTTTCTGAAGAAGGGCGCGGTGGCGGCCGGCCTCGTCGCGGCGCCGCCGGCGGCGCTGGAGCTTACCGGCGGCTCGTCCACGGCCGCCGCGCAGGTGCCGGCGGTGGCCGACAACAACGCCATCGAGAGCGTGCTCTACGGCCGGCGGTCGCGGTTCGTCACGACGACGCGCGAGATCGAGGGGCGCAGCCACTACCAGGTGCCTCGCATCCGGCCGAACCCGCAGCGGCCGAGCGCCAAGACCCCGCTGGCCGAGCTGACCGGCACCATCACCCCCACGTCGCTGCACTTCACGACGCAGCACTACTACGGCATTCCCGACATCAATCCGGCCGAGCACACCCTGATGATCGAGGGCATGGTCGACCGGCCCCTGGTGTTCACGATGGACGAGCTGCACCGGCTGCCGTTCGTCTCGCGCGTGCACTTCCTGGAGTGTGTCGGCAACCGGCCCAACCCCCGCGGGGCGACGGTGACCGCGACGCACGGCCGCATGGGGTGCAGCGAGTGGACCGGGGTGCCGCTGTCGGTCCTGCTCGGCGAGGTCGGCGTGCGCGACGGCGCGTCGTGGATCATCGCCGAGGCGGCCGACGGCGGGCGGCACACCAAGAGCGTGCCCCTCGCCAAGGCCCTCGACGACGTGCTCGTCGCCTACGGGCAGAACGGCGAGCCGGTGCGGCCCGACCACGGCTACCCGCTGCGGCTCCTCGTGCCCGGCTTCGAGGGCATCTACAACGTCAAGTGGCTCAAGCGCATCAAGGTCGTCGACCAGCCGTACCTGTCGTTCCAGGAGCACTCGCGCTTCCTGACCCCCGACCCCAAGACGCAGCGCGACAGCTACGACTTCGGGCCGAACTCGGTCATCACCCGGCCGTCCGGCGACCAGCGGCTGGAGGCGCACGGCGCCCACGTCATCAGCGGGCTGGCGTGGTCGGGCAGCGGCAAGGTGAGCCGGGTCGAGGTGTCGACCGACGGCGGCGCGACCTACCGGGAGGCGGAGCTCGTGGGGCCGGTGCTGTCGAAGGCCCACACCCGCTTCTGCCTGCCGTGGCGCTGGAACGGCGACGAGGCGGTGCTGCAGTCGCGCTGCCTCGACGAGCGGGGGCAGCTCCAGCCGACCGAGGCCGAGTACGCGCAGTACTGGGGCCTCACGCGGGGGCAGCTGTACGGGACGATCCAGAGCCAGCTCGGGCACTGCAACTGGATTCAGCCGTGGAAGGTGGGTTCCGATGGCAAGGTCACGAACGGTCTGGAGCCCGTCGACGTCGTGGTCGACGTGCACGCGTAGCAGTCTGCGCCGTCGAACGGTGCGGCCGGCGTGGCGCCGGCGCTCTGAAGGGTCGGTCGGGGCGGACGCGCCGCCGGGCGGCGGCGCCCCCTCCGACTCTCCCGTGACCGGCGGCCGGCGCGAGGCGGGCCTGCGCATCGCGGGCGCGCTCGTCGCGGCCGGCCTGTTCGTTGCGGCCGGCCCGCTGAGCGCGGCGGTCCAGGCGCAGGAGGCGGGATCTCCGTCCGGCCTGGGCCGCGCCCCCACCGCGGCCGAGCTCGCCGACCGCATCATCGGGCCCGACGGCGCGGACCTGCCCGAGGGCAGCGGCAACGCGGCCGAGGGCGCGCTGGTGTTCACGCGCCGCGGCTGCTCGACCTGCCACGGCCCGACCGGGGAGGAGGGCCCCTCCATCGCGCTGGTCGGCGGCGACGTCACCACGCGCACCAACTACTGGCCCATCCGCCACTGGCCGTTCGCGCCGGGCATCTGGGACTACGTCCGCCGCGTCATGCCCTACGACCGGCCGGGCATCCTGACCGACGACGAGGCCTACGCGGTGACCGCGTACCTCCTCTATCGGAACGACATCATCTCCGAGGAGGCGGTCATGGACGCCGAGACGCTGCCGCAGGTGCGGATGCCGCGCCGCGACGACTACGTGATGCCCGGCACGTGGACGCCGGAGACCCGGCGCGGGTTCCAAATCGAGCCTGACCGGTGAGCCCGAGCGGCTGGCGCCGGCCGCGGATCGGCAACTCGCGCCGCCGACGGGACGACCACGGGGTCGAGATCGTGCCGGTCCATGAGTTCCTGCAGGAACTGTGGGACGGCGCTCTGGTCCAGTAACGTCAGTGCTCGCGCGTGGTGACCTCCGGTCGCGCGGTAGCGCTCACGAGTCGCCCGGTTTCGCGGCGGCCAGCAGGGCGAGCTCGCGCCACTTCCAGTGGCAGTCGACGTCAGCGAATCCGATTGCGCTGAGCCAGACGAGCTGCGTCTCGACGTCCAGCAGCTTGTTCGACGGATCTTCTTCCTCAGCGTGAGCCGGAGCGCGGGCCGAGCCGTTCGCGGCGGCCCGGGTTCCTCGCCACCTCAGGTCCGCATCACGCCCAGCACCTGGACGGCCGGGTCGACGGCCTCCTCGTACCGTAGCGGGGAGGCGGACGCGAGGGCGCGCCGGCGCCTGGCGACAACGGCCGTCAGGCACGCGAGCAGCGTTGCGCAGGCGGCGCTCCACCAGACCGGTCTGGCGAGGAGCCAGAGCTCCAGTTGCGCGGTCCAGGAGGCGTACGCGGTCAGCGCGAGCGCGTACGCGGGCCAGAGGAGCTTCAGGTTCGCCTTGCCGGGCACGTAGCTGCACGCGAACGGCACCTTGTCGAACCGGCACAGCAGCACCTCGGTGAGCGCGGCCGCCATGAGGACCCAGAACACGGTGTGCGCGAGGGCGAGGCCGGGTTCCCACAGCGCGAGGTAGAGCGGAGACGTCACCAGGGCCACGGGTGCGACGCCGAGCATCCACAGGGCGGTCCGCGCCCCGCTCAGGTACGCCCCGCGGTCGTCGATCTCGGTGATGCGGAAGACCCAGTTCGCGCGGATCTCCGTCGGCACCGTGAACATGACGCGGAGCGCGGCGAGAACGAAGAACGAGAGCACGAAGGGGATCGAGAGCAGCCGCACCGACGGGGCGGAGAGCGATGCGGTGAGCGCGTCGTCGGCGAGGCCGGTGAACGGGCTGAGGAACGAGCCGATGACGAACGCGAGCCCGAGGCCGACGTAGGCGGCGATGACGAGCTGGTGACGGCGGCTGCGCACCGTGCTCGCGGTGGCGAACGCCGCGACGGCGCGCGCCACGGGATGGCGCGCGAGGGCCGCGGTGGCGAGGCGCGCGGCGGCGCGCGGCAGCCCGCCGGCGCGGCCCGCCGTGTCGGGCGGCGTTTCCAGCGTACGCTTCACCATGCGCCGAAAGCCGAGCGCGCAGGTGACGGCGGCGATGGAGAGCGTGGCCGCGAACACCCTGACGGCGGTGGCGGCGAGGCCGCGGTAGACGTCGGGGTCGAAGCCCCAGGCGACCTCGTAGAGCCCCAGGAACCAGACCGGCGGCAGCCACGTGCCGGCGCCGCTCGCGGTCAGCCCGATGAACCGGTACGGCCCCCCGGCCGCGATCAGCTGCTCGTTCGTCACGGCGGAGTCGATGCCGGCGAAGCTGTAGAGCAGGCCCGGCCCGAAGGCAAACCACTCGATCAGTACGATCACGAACAGCAGCTGCGCCAGCATCGTCAGCCGCCGATGGAGGCGTGGCGGACACACGAGGGCGAGGCCCGCCTGCACCGCGACGAGGGCGAGGAACACGAGCAGGCCGGCCGACACCGTCGCCGCGAGGTGCGCGGCGGGGTAGCGCAGGAACGTGCCGAGCGGCAGGTAGCCGCCGGCGACGAACGAGAAGACGACCGTGCCCGGCGCGTTGACGGCCATCGCGAAGCCGCCGACGAAGGCGGCCAGCGCCGCGAGCTTGGCGAGGGCGACGGTGCGCGCGCGGACCGGCAGTCCGCCGAGCACCATCGCGTCGCGGCGGTCGGGAAACAGGGCGTCCCACACCAGCACCGTCACCAGGCCGACCGCGGCCATCGAGTAGCCGATGAAGTAGAGCTTCTGCGGCACCGCCCGCGTCGCGAGCTGCATGTCGCTCATCCACGACCCGTAGTTCACCGCCAGCGCGACGGCGTAGAGGGAAGGGGGGACGGTGAGCACCGCCGCGAGCACGATCGCCGACTGGCGCAGGTCGACGGTCTCGGGGACGAGGTCGCTGTGGAAGAGCCGCTGCAGGAACGTGCGGAACAGCACCCGGAACTGCTCTCTCTCCTCTTCGAGGCCGGCGCGGCCGACGCGGTCGCCCGTCACAGCCTCATCGCCTCCATCATTCCGCGCGCGACCTCGCCGGCGTCGTCCTGTACCGCGAGCTGCGTGAACACCTGCTCGAGGGACGGCTGGTTCATCAGCTCCTCCAGGCGTTCGATGCGGTCCGAGGCGGCCACCTGCCCGTCTCGCAGGATGACGACCGACGAGCAGACCTGCTCGACGATCTCGAGGACGTGGGAGCTGTAGAGGACAATCTTGCCGGCGTCGGCGAGGGCGCGAATGAGCTGCTTCAGGACGAGGGTGGCGCCGACGTCGAGCCCCGAGGAGGGCTCGTCGAGAATGACGATCTCGGGGTCGTGCAGCAGCCCCGCCGCGATCAGGATCTTCTGCCGCATGCCCTTCGAGTAGCCCGAGAGCCGGGCATGGCGGTCGTCGTAGATGCCGAACAGCCGCAGGAAACGCTCGATCTTCTCCTCGAGGACGTCGGGGGCGATGCGGCGGAGCCGTCCGACCAGCGTGAGGTACTCGGGGCCGGTCAGGTACGAGTAGACGTCGGGCGTCTCCGGCACGTAGCCGATGCGGCGCCGGTGGGCGAGGAGGTCGCGGCCGATGTCCTGGCCGTCGACGCGGATGCGGCCGCTCGTCGGATCGAGGAGCCCGGCGATCATGTTGACGGTCGTCGACTTGCCCGAGCCGTTCGGCCCGAGATAGCCGAGGACCTCCCCGCGGCGCGCCGTGAAGCTGACGCCGCGCACCGCGGCGAGCCCGCCGTAGTACTTGGAGACGTTGAGGACTTCGAGCATTCGGCTCCTCCGGTCGGCGTCGTCGACGTCGCCGCGACGCCCCTCATTCGTGACGCAGCGCGGCCGCCGGGTCGAGCCGGGCCGCGCGCCGCGCGGGCCGGACGCACGCCGCCACCGACACGCCCCCGAGGAGGACGGCGACCGCGACCTGCGTGGCCGGATCGGTGGGCGGGGTGTCGACGAGCCAGGCTTCGAACAGCCGGCCGACGGTCAGCGCGCCCCAGAGGCCGAGGCCGAGCCCGGCGCCGAGCTGCGCGAGGCCGCGCCGCAGCACCATCCATCGGACCTGGCCGGCCCGGGCGCCGAGGGCCATTCGGACCCCGATCTCCTGCGTCCGTTGCGTGACGGCATAGGCGGTGACGCCGTAGAGGCCGACGGCGGACAGCACCAGGGCGATCCAGGCGAACGCGCCCAGCAGCGACCCGATCAGGCGCGGGATGAAGAGCGTCTGCCCGAGCACGCCGTCCAGCGTCCAGATGCGCCCGACGGGCACCTCCGGGTCGAGCCCGCGCACGATCTGCCCGACGGCGCGGGCCGCCGCGTCCGCGCCCTGCTCGCTGCGCACCAGGAGCTCGACGAACGGCAGCGCTTCCGCGCGGTACGGGAGATACGCGACGGGACCGGGCGCCTCCGCCATGCTCTGCCGCACCGTCGGCGAGACGCCGACGATCGTCAGCCACGGCCCCGGTTGGCCGGCCTCGCCGGCGGGCGTCAGGCGAATCCGCCGGCCGAGTGGCCCGCGTCGTGGAGCGGCGCGGACTCCTGCAGGGTCGGTCGGGCGCGAAGCGGAGCCGTCAGGCGACGATTGGGCCAGCGGATCGTCGTCGGTCAGGAACAGGTCGGCGAAGCGTCGATTGACGATGACGCTGTCGTTGCCCGCGGTCCCGTCGCGGTCGGTGAACGATCGGCCGCGCTGGAGGCGGAGGCCGAGCGCCTCGAAGTAGTCGTTCGCGATGGCGACGACGCGCGCGGTGGGCGCAGAGTCGCGGTCTGGTGCCGGTTGGCCGTCGATGGCCACGGCCCGCCGCGCCGCCCCGCCGGGGGCGAAGGGAATCGCGCTCGCCCGCGTCACCGACGCGATCGACGGGCTCGCCGCGACCTGCTCGTGAAGCGTGCGGAAGAAGGCGATGCGCTGCGGCGCCGTCGGGTAGCGGGCGTCCGGGAGGCCGATCTGCATGGTCGCCACGCCGGCGGTGTCGATGACCCGGTCGGCGCGGGCGAGCGTCAGCAGGCTGCGCGCCATCAGGCCGGCCCCGGCGAGCAGGACCAGCGTCAGGGCCAGCTCGGCCGTCACGAGCCATCCCATCCAGCGGCGGGCCGGCCGTCCGGCCGCGCCGGCCGGCCCGGCCGCGGTGGCGAGATCGCGCACGTTCGCTCTCGACGTGTGCAGCGCCGGCGCCAGCCCGAAGACCAGGGCGGCCGACAGACAGGTCATGGTGAGGAACGCCAGCACGCGGCCGTCGATGGCGAACTCGATCCAGAAGGGAGCCATCAGCGGCTCGATGCTCAGGGTGAGCAGTCGCGCGCACAGGTTGGCGAGACCCAGGCCGAGCACCCCGGCCGCGCCCGCGATCACCACGCACTCGGCCAGGAGCTGCCGCACGATGCGCGCGCGCGTCGCCCCCAGCGACACCCGCATGCCGACCTCGCGGGAGCGGCGCGCGGCGCGCGCCAGCAACAGGTTGGCGGCATTGGCGCAGGCGATGAGCAGCACGATGACGGCGGCGATGAGCAGCGCCGTCAGGGCGGGCCGCAACGTCCCGTTGTAGTGTTCGTTGAACGGGTCGACCCACGGCCGGAACCCCTGGTTGGTGTCGGGGTAGGCGGCGGCGAGGCGCGCCGCGACGGCGTCGAGGTCCGACTGGGCCCGCGCGACCGTCACGCCGTCGGCGAGGCGTCCCACGGCCCGGAAGACCCGCCGGTCGCGCGGCTGTCCCGCGAGGTCGGGCGTGAGCCCCAGCGGCTGCCACAGCTCCGCCCACATGGGGAACTCGAAGCCCTCGGGCATGACGCCGACTACCGTGGCCGGCGCGCCGTCGACGCGGATGACGCGGCCGAGCACCTCGGGGTCGCCGCCGTAGCGTCTCGTCCAGACGCCGTGCCCGAGCATCACGACGGGGGCCGCGCCCGCGCGGTCGTCCTCCGGCCGAAAGTCGCGGCCGAGCAGCGGCTCGACGCCGAGCAGACGGAACGTGTTCGCGGTGACGCGCGCGCCCGGGAACCGCTCGGTCGCCAGGCCGGGGTCGCCGACGGTCATCGCGGGCTCGCCGTAGGCGGCGATGCCGCTGAAGCCGGTCGCCTCCGCCCGCCAGTCCCGGAAGTCGAGGTACGACATCCGGTGCTCCCGGCCGTCGGCGTCGCGCATCGCCAGCGCCATGATGCGGTCCTGGTCGTCGACGGGCAGGCCGCGGACGAGCATGGCGTTGTACACCGTGAACCCCGTGCTCGTGAGACCGATGCCGAGCCCGAGGGCGAGCACCGCCGCCGTCGTGAACCAGCGTTCCTTGAGCAGCAGCCGCACCGCGAACCGCAGGTCCTGCCACGTCTCGTCGATCCAGCGCGTCCCGCCCACGTCGCGGCACGTTTCCTTGACCTGGTCGAGGCCGCCGAACTCGAGGCGCGCGCGGCGGCGCGCCTCCGGCTCCGACAGGCCGGACCGGACGTGCTCGGCGACCTGACGCTCGACGTGGTCGCGCAGCTCGGCGTCCAGCTCGTTCTCGACACGCTCGCGGTTCCGCATGCGCCGCCACCAGCTCATGACCGTCACTCCCTTCGCAGCACGGTCACCGGATCGAGCCGGGGCGTCCAGCTCGTTCTCCCCGCGCTCGCGATTCCGCATGCGCCGCCACCAGCTCATGACCGTCACTCCCTTCGCAGCACGTTCATCGGATCGAGCCGGACCGCGCGCCGCACCGGGCCGAGGCTGGCCATCAGGCCCACGAGGGTGACGATGGCGGGTCCCGGCGCGAAGGCCAGCAGTCGAACGAGGAGCCCCTCGCCGCCGCCGGCGTTCCCGCCCTCGATCCACGTGCTCCAGACGTAGACGCCGACGACCCCGACGACGGTGCCCAGGACGAGGTGACGGACCACGTTCCGGAGCACCATCCAGCCCACGTGCGGCGGTTGCGCGCCCAGCGCGATTCGGATGCCGAGGTCGCGCATCCGCCGTTCGACGGCGTGGGAGGTCACGGCGAAGAGGCCGGCCGTCGCGAGGACGAGCGCGATCAGCGCGATGGTCCAGAGTATCGCCTCGCTCATCCGGCCGTTCCACGAGGCGTCGCGGAGCGCCCGCTCCAGCGTGCGGACGCGGAACAGCGGCAGACCCGGGTCGATTCGGCGGACCGTCTCGCGAACCACGGCCGCGGCGGAGCCCGGGTCGGCGGGGCCGCGGGCCAGGAGGGTCGCGACGCGGGGCGGGTCGGCGCGAGACGGCAGATAGACCAGCGGGTCGGGCTCTCGGCGCGCCGGGCGCTGTCGCAGCGTCGGCGCCACCCCGACGATGGTCAGCCAGGTAGCCGGCGGGTCCGTCGCGGTCGGGACGAGCCCGATCCTGCGGCCGAGAGGCTCCTCCTCCGGGAAGTGAATCTCGACGAAGCGGGCGTTGACGATCGCGGCCTCGGCGCCCGGCGCGCCGTCGCGGTCGGAGAACGGCCGTCCCCGCAGCAGCGGCGCGCCGATCGCGTCGAAGTAGCCCGGCCCCGTCGTCAAGGTCAGGACGTCGGGGAGCAGCTCGGCCGGCGTCTCCGGTCGCCCGTCGATCCGGACCCCGGACGTGCGGCCCGCTCCGCCGCCCGGGAGCGTATTGACGATCGCCGCCGTCGTGCTCAGGGCGCCGAGCCGGGCGCGCATGTCCTCGAAGAACGCGGTGCGCGCCTCGGGCGGCTCGTACCGGTCCGCGGTCAGCGCGACCTCCGCCGTCAGCACGCCCGCCGAATCGACCATGGTGAAGGTCCTCCGATCCTCGACGAACGTGAGCACCGAAGTGGAGAGAGCCGTCAGCAGTATGAGCGTCAGGCCGAACTCGGCGGCCAGGAACGCGCTCGTCAGACGACTGGTGCTCCGGCCCGCGCCGGCCCGCGCATCGTCGCGGAGCACCCCACTGCTGCGGTTGGACACCGAGAGGGCGGGAACGAGACCGAAGAGCATGACGGACGCGCTGCCGAGCCCGACCATCACCGCGAAGACCCGCGCGTCGAAGTCGAACGTGATCCAGTAGCCCAGCACGCCGTCGGGAATGGCGTTGTCGAGCGCCCGGAGGCCGAGCATGGCGAGGACGCCGCCGACGAGCACGCCCAGGAAAGCCAGCACCGCGCACTCGATCAGCACCTGCCGAACGACGCGCCACCGGCCGGCTCCCAGGGTGCGCCGGACCGCAATCTCGCGGCGGCGCCGTACCCCCTGCATCAACATCAGGTTGGCGGCGTTCGCGCAGGCGATGAGGAGGACGACGACCCCGGCGGAAAGGAATGCGAACCACGCCGGATGGGTCGGGTCGCTGGCGACGAACCGCTCGGCGACCGGCACCGTGACGTGCCGGACGTCGTCATGAGCTTCCGGATGGTCCTGGGCGAGGGTTGCGGTGACCGTCTCCATCTCGGCGCGCGTGCTCGCGACGGACGCGCCGTCGGCGAGCCGGCCGATGACCCCGAAAGCGCGCCGGTCCCGGGGCTGCTCCGCGAGGTCCACGACCTGGGAGACGGGTTGCCACAGGTCGGCGAGCCGTGGGAAGCGGAAGCCGTCGGGCATGACGCCAATCACTTCCGCCGGCTCGCCGTCGATCCGGATCGGCCGGCCGACCACGGTCGGGTCGGCGCCGTAACGGTCTCGCCAGACGTGCCCCGCGAGCATGACGACCGGCGGCGCGCCGGGTTGCTCGTCCGCGGCGCGGAAGTCCCGGCCGAGGACGGGCGCCTCGCCGAGCAGGCGCAAGCCGCCCGCGGAAATGAAGACGCGCTGGAATCGCGCCGGCGCCCGGTCGTCCTCGGCGACGGCGGCCGGCGTCGCCTCGTAGGCGGCCAGGGCGCTGAACGACGTCGCGGCGCCGCGAATGTCCTCGAAGTCGGCGTACGAGACGCCCCCGGGACGCGCGCGGCCGTCCCGGGTCGAGATGTGGACCACCCGTTCCGGATCGTCGATCGGCAGGCTCCTCGACGTGAGCGCGTCGAACAGTGTGAAGAACTGCGTGGTGACGGCAATCCCGATTCCCAGCACCATGACGGTGACGACGGTGAACGACCGCTGGTTGGCCAGCAATCGCGCCGCGAACCGCAGGTCCTGCCAGGTCTCGTCGACCCACCGCGTGCCGCGCGCGTCGCGGCACTGCTCCTTGATGTGGTCGAGGCCGCCGAACTCGAGCCGCGCGCGCCGGCGCGCCTCGTCCTCGGGCAGGCCGGCCCGCACGTGCTCGGCCGCCTGCCGCTCGACGTGGTCGCGCAGCTCGTGGTCGAGCTCGTCCTCCATGCGGCCGCGGTTCCGGAGGCGGTTCCACCAGCTCATTGCACACCTCTACCGGCGGCGCCGCGATTGACGTAGCGCCGCCGGCGACGCCGGGAACGGGACGGACGCGATTGCACACCTCTACCGGCGGCCCCGCGAATCGGAAGCAGCTCTCTCACTGTTGCAGCTCCGCGCCGATATCCAGCCGCACCACGCGCGCCGCCGGCCCCGCGCAGGCGACGAGGGAGACGGCGAGAATCAGGGAGCAGACGGTGGCGATGATCCACGGGCTCGCGAGGGCGGTCTCGAACAGGGCCAGGTTCAGCATGCGTCCCGCCGCGACGGCCACGAGCACGCCGGCGCCCAGGCCGGCCAGCACGCACGCCAGGGTCGAGCGGAGCAGCCACGACACCACCTGGATTCGGGTCGCGCCGAGGGCCCGGCGGAGCGCGAGCTCGCGCCGCCGCCGGTTCGCGGCATCGCTCACCATGCCGAGCACGCCGATTGCTGCCAGCAGGGCGGAGCCCAGCCCGAACGGGAGCAGCAGCGCGCTCTGGAACCGCTCCCGCGACAGCGCCCGCTCGACGAGCTCCGTCGTCGTGAGGTCGGCGCTCATCGGCTGCTCCGGGTCCGTCTCGGCGAGGGCGCGGCGCAGCATGGCGCGCGCGGCGGCGGGGCCCGCGGACGTGCGGACCACGACGTACCGCAGCGGGATGGCGGTCTGCGTATGGGGCAGGAACACGTCGCGGCTGACCTCGTGCACGCGGCGGTAGCGGCCGTCGGCCACGACGCCGACGATGCGATAGGCGCGCGGTGCGTTGCGGCCGCCGACGAACCGCCTGCCGACGGCGTCCGGCGGGGCCCCGTACATCTCGCGGGCCGTGCTCTCGCTGACGATGGCCACCAGCGGCCGGGGGTCGACCGTGGACTCGACGGCCGCCGGCGGCCGGGGCCCGGCCGCGGGCGCGTCGGTGGGCTGCGCAGCGGCGTCCGGTTCGCCGCCGGCGATGCGCGGGCCGTCCGTCTCGGCGAAGGCGCGTCCGGCCAGCAACGGGGTGCCGATGGCGTCGAAGTAGGCGGGCGTCACCACCTCCAGGTTCAGGATGGAGTTGGCCGCCGCGTCCTCGGGGTCCTGGCCGGGGAGCGCGTAGGGCAGGTCCCACCCGATCACGCCTTCCAGGGGCCTCAGCAGTGCCGCGCCGGCCGCGTCGACCTCGGCGTTCGCCTCGAGTCGCGCCAGCACGTCCCGGAAGAACCGACGCCGCGCCGCCGCATCGGGGTAGCGCGCGCGGCTCGGGTTCACGAATGCGGTCAGGACGCCGTCGCGGTCGAAGCCCACGTTCGCGCCGCGCAGGTTGGCGAAGCTCACGGCGAGGGCGCAGGCGACGACGAGCAGCGCCACCGTTCCCGTCACCTCGACGACGACCAGCGCGCCGCCGACGCGCGCGGCGCGGGTCGAGCCTCCCGCGCCCGCGGCGCTCCGGCGCAGGAGCGTGTCGATGGACGGGGCGCGAACCAGCAACAGGGGGACGCAGCCCATCCCGAGGGTCAGCACGACGAGACACGCGGCGGCGAACAGGAGCGACCCGCCGTCGATCGAGGCCGACGCCATCCGCGCGATGCCGTCCGGCGCAAGCGCGACCACCGCGTCCAGCATCACCACGGCGAGACCGATCCCCGCGATGGTGCCGACGGTCGCCAGAATCAGCCCCTCGGCGACGAACTGGCGGACGAGATGCCGGGTCGAGGCGCCCAGGCCGAGACGCAGCGCCACCTCTCCGCCGCGCCGGGCCGCCCGCGTCGCCAGCAGTCCGCCGAGGTTGACGCCGGCGACCAGCAGCAGCACGACCGCCCCGGTGAACAGCAGCGACGCGACGAGCCGGCTGCCTCCCAGGACGTGGTCGCGCAGCGGCGTGAGCACCGCGGCCTGCTCTCCAGCGACCACCCCCGGCTGCTGCATCTCCAGTCTCGATACGATCCCGTCGAGCTCGGAGGCCGCCTGCTCCCGCGACACGCCCGGGCGCAGGCGCCCGACCACCTTCAGGAACACGGTGCGGTTGTTCGCCAGTCCGGGCCGCGTACCGAGCGCCGTGAAGACGTCCACGCCCCGGGGAAAGACGAACCCGGCCGGGAGCACGCCGATGACCGTGAAGTCGACGCCGGTCAGGGTCAGACCCGACCCCACGACGCCGGGGTCCGCGCCGAGGACGTTCGTCCAGAACGCGTGGGTGAGGACGACCGTCGGCGGGGCTCCCTCCCGGTCGTCCGCCGCCAGGAAGGTGCGGCCGAGGGGGGGCCGCACCGCGAGGGCGTCGAAGAACTCGCCGGTGACGCGTGCGCTCTCGATGGAGACGGGGTCGCCGCGGCCGGTCAGGACGTAGCTGTACCCGTAGACGGTGGTCGGCAGGGCGGCGAGGCTGTCGAAGCTCGTCGACTGCGCCCGCCACTCGAGGAACTCGGGATAGGAGAGCTCGACGAGGCGCCCCGGGTCGGTCCGGCTCGTCTTCCAACCGACGACGAGGCGGTCCTCCCCCGGAAACGGCAGGGGCTGGAGCACGACCGCATCCAGCACGCTGAACATCGCGGTGCCGGCGCCGATGCCCAGGGCGAGGGCGGCGACGGCGAACACGGATACGCCCGCGCGGCGGCCCGCGAACTGCCGTCGCAACGCGTACCGCAGGTCGCGTCCGAGGTCGTCGAGCCACCGCGCGCCGCGCGTGTCGCGGCACAGCTCCTTGATCTGGTCGAGGCCGCCGAACTCGAGGCGCGCGCGGCGCCGCGCCTCGCCCGCCGGCAAGCCCGCCCGAAGATGCTCGGCCACCTGCCGCTCGACGTGGTCGCGCAGCTCGCGGTCCATCTCGCCTTCCAGCCGGTCACGGTGCCGGAGGCGCCGCCACCAGCTCACCGCGCGCCTCCGCTCGCGGTCCCGAGAATCAGGCCGACGGCCTCGGCGAGCCGGGCCCAGCTCTCGGTCTGCTCCTGCAGCCGGGCCCGGCCCTTCGGCGTCAGCCGGTAGAACCTGGCGTCTCGGCCCGTGTCGGACGGCTTCCACTCGGCCACGAGGAGCTTGCGGTTCTCCAGACGGTGGAGGGCCGGATAGAGCGATCCCTGCGGCACCTGGAGCACGTCGCGCGAGATCTGCTTGATCCGCTGGGCGATGCCGTAGCCGTGAATCGGACCGTTCGCGGCCACCTGCAGCACCAGCAGGTCCAGCGTGCCCTGGGGCAGTTCGGTCTTGGGTTCGTTCATTGCTTGATGCCTCTGTCTTCTACATGTAGCAGACAGATGTGTAGAAGATCAAGGTATTTCTTGAGGGCGTGCGACGCAAGCCGGAGATGGGGCAAGAGCGGCTTCGTGGGCGTCCCGCGCGGTGGCCGAGGCGGGTGAGGGGTGGGCGCGCTCGTGCGCTTGATCTCGAACCATGAAAATTGGACGTCATGCGTCCAGTTTCATGGTAACGCCGCCCGCGTCAGTTGTAGTCGGTGCCGCCCTTGCGGGTCAGGTAGTCGCCCGAGACGCTCTTCAGGATGACCCGCCCGAGCTCGGCCGACTCTCGTTCCGCGGCCGGCTTGACGACCACGCCCTCGCGCACGTGCTTGCCGCCGAGCGCGGTCGCGCCGCCGGTGTGCTCCAGCATCACCGCCGCGCTGAAGGGCCCGCGGTACAGCACCGGCACCAGCGGGAACAGGTCGCCGAGCGACGACTCGATCTCGTCCGGCGGCAGGTAGCGGCCCCGGCCCGGCGCGCCGACGTAGGCGTCGAACACCCGGAACGCGGGGTTCGGCTCGCCGTAGTGGAGGTCCTGCACGCCCCGGCCGAACACCTCGCCGAGGACGTAGAACGGCTGCCCGTCCCCGGCGAGGCGGGCGCGCGCGGTCTCGAACGGGGCCTCGAAGGCGCGCCACGTGCGCACGTAGAGGTTGGTCCGGTTCGCCTCGTTCAGGATCAGGGCCATGCCGCGGTCGGACATCCCCTTCGACGTGACGATGGGTCCGTGGTCGGGATGCCAGCCCAGACAGCACCACGTGCCGTGCAGCTTCTCGGTGATGACGACGGGCTCGCCGTCGCGCAGCTCGTCCGGGTACTTCTTGACGTTCTCGATGTCGTAGCGGAGCGTCGCGCCGTGCGCCGGCCGCACCTCGCCCTGCATGGCGATGGGAATGGGCGGCTCGTACTTCACGAGCTCGAGCAGGTCGGTCACCTCGTCGCCCTCGGCCACCGGCCGGCCGCGGATCATGCCGTCGCGCACCGGGTAGACGAGCCCCTGCGACAGCGCGCCGCGCAGCTTCACCGCCTTGACGCGGTTCTTCCTGCTCCCCGCGAGCTTGCCTTCGAGGCCGAGCTCGGCGATGAGCCAGTCGGGGCAGACGGCGCCCTCGGGGATGTACGCGGCGAGGTCGCCGTCGGTGAACGAGCCCTTTCCCACGACGCAGCGGAAGCCGCCTACCGCGGCCAGCTCCAGCCGGTCGGCGTTCGGGTGCGGCTCGATGCGCAGGGCGTGGATTCGGGATTCGAAGGTCGCCATGACGGTTCTCCGTGACAGGTGGAACCAACCATTATGACCGATTCGCGACCGCCGCCGGGGCGCGCACATCGACCTGCACCGACCGGAGGCCCCGTTGACTCCTGGTTCCACCGCCAATACCATCGTGTCATGATCACTACCATCGACCGGGCCGGGCGCATCGTCGTTCCGAAGAGCCTGCGGGAGCGGTTCAACCTGGTCGCCGGCACCGAGCTGGAGATCGAGGCCGGGGCTGACCGCCTGCAACTCCGCAGGGTCGACGCGGAACCTGCCCTGGTCAGAAAGAAGGGGATTCTGGTGCATCGCGGCGGCGGTCGCACGGACCTGGACGTCGCGGCGTTCATCCGGGCGGAGCGCGATTCGAGGAGCCGTCGAATGCTCCCCGAGGGTCCGGAGTAGTGCGCATTCTCTTCGATACGTCGGTCCTGGTGCCGGCGGTCGCCGAACAACTCCCCAACCACGAGGCGGCGCTCGACGCGCTCCTGGCCTACACGGCCGGCGAGCACTCGGGATACTGCTCGACACATGCGCTGGCCGAGTGCTACGCCACGCTGACCGCCCTGCCCTTGCGGCGACGTATTCTGCCGGGCGAGGCCCGGCAGCTCGTGGAGGAGAGCCTCCTGGGACGGCTGACCGCGGTGCCGCTGACCCGCGACGACTACGTCGATGCCATTCGCCGCGTCGGCCGCGGCGGATTCGCGAACGGCGTCGTCTACGACGCGTTGCACGTCGGCTGCGCGGAGAGGATTCCCGTGGATCGCATCCTGACCTGCAACGTGTCGGACTTCGAGCGGCTTCGGCCGGCGGGCATCGTGGTCGTGACTCCGTAGCAGCATTCCCCCGACCGTCGACCGCCCGAAGACGGAACGACAGGTCGGTTCGGGCCCCGGGGCGCAACGGAGGCGGGGTCGCGTGAGGGCGAGCGAGCGCTCGGGCGCGTTCGCCGCCGGCTCTTGCCATCGCGTCTCGACGGCCGGCCGAGCTTGCACAGGGGATCAGGCGCATTCGGCGGCTGGGGGCACGACCCGGCATGACCCGTAGCCGTCCCGCCTGGAATCGTCTATCCTGACGCCTGCCGGTGACGTCCAGCCCGAACCCGCATCGACGCTGCGTCGGACGTGAGTTCTGCGCCAGTCGTGGAGTGACCGATGACTGACCATCGTTTCCCGATCGCGAAGGCCATCGCGATTGCCTGCACGTTCGCCTGCCTCGCGGCGGTCCCGCTCGACGCCGAGGACTGGCCCCAGTGGCGGGGCGCCGACCGGGACGCGGTGTGGCGCGAGACCGGCATCGTCGAGCGGTTTCCCGACGACGGGCTGGTCGTGAAGTGGCGCACGCCGGTGCGCGCCGGCTTCGCGGGGCCGGCCGTCGCCGACGGACGCGTCTTCGTCCTCGACTACCAGGAGACGCCGGGCACTCGCACGATGGACGGCCGCGAGCGGCTCCTGGCCCTCGACGAGGAGACCGGCGAGGTCCTCTGGACGCGGGATTGGCCGGCCACCTACCGCAACATCGTGCCGGTGTTCGCCACCGGGCCCCGGGCCACGCCGACCGTCGACGGCGACCGCGTGCACGTCCTGGGCGCCGCCGGCATGCTGTCGTGCTTCGACACCGCCACCGGCGACCTGCTCTGGCAGATCGACACCGTGGCCGACTACGGCGTCACCGTGCCGGTGTACGGCGTCGCGCACTCGCCGCTGGTGGAGGGCGATCTCCTGATCACGCTGCTCGGCGGCGAGCCCGACGCCATGGTCGTGGCGTTCGACAAGACGACGGGGGCCGAGGCGTGGCGGGCGATCGACACGGTCTCCGAGGCGGGCTACTCCTCGCCCATCGTCACCACCGCCGGGGGCGTGCGGCAGCTGATCGTCTGGCACCCGGCCGCGGTCACGTCGCTCGACCCGGCGACCGGCGGCGTCTGGTGGCAGCACGACTTTCGGATCGCGAGCGGCCTGACCATCGGCACCCCGGTCCGCAGTGGGCGCTACCTGCTCATCTCGCAGGTCGAGAACGGCGGCCTGATGCTGGCCCTCAACCCCGACCGTCCGGCCGCCCGCGTGGTCTGGACGGGCGCCAACCCCAACCGCACCGACCGCCCGGCGCAGAACTCCATGACGTCGACGCCGATCGTGGTGGGCGATGCGATCTACGGGCTCAACAGCTATGGCGAGCTGCGCGGCGTCGACGCGGCGACGGGCGAGCGGCTGTGGTCGAGCGACGGGCTCGCGCCCCAGATCCGCTGGGCGAGCTCGCACCTCGTGCGGCACCGCGACCGCTGGTTCATCTCGGTCGAGACCGGCGACCTCGTCATCGCGCGCTTCTCGCCGGCCGGCTACGAGGAGGTCGACCGGACGCTCCTGCTGACCCCCACCACCCGCACCCGCGGCGGCGGCTCCGGCCGCTGGAGAGGCGTCGATCGCGCCGTGCTGTGGGCGCACCCGGCCTACGCGAACCGCCACGTGCTCGCGCGCAACGACGCCGAGGTGGTGCGCGTGTCGCTCGCCGCCGCCGACTACGAGTGAGGGGAAGAGACCGAGACCGCCCGGACTCGCCGTGGAGCAGTCGATGTCAGATCAATGTGCGCGCAGCCGGATGAGGGCTGCGATTGGCTGTACTCTCGTTTGTCTGGCCGCGGTTTCCCTGGGCGCCGAGGACTGGCCGCAGTGGCGCGGCGTCGACCGCGACGGGGTGTGGCGAGACACCGGCATCGTCGAGCGGTTCGCCGACGACGGGCTCGTCGTGAAGTGGCGCACCCCGATCCGCGGCGGCTTCGCGGGGCCGGCGGTGGCCGGCGGCCGCGTCTTCGTCCTCGACTACCAGGAGACGCCGGGCAGCCGCACCATGGACGGCCACGAGCGGCTGCTGGTCCTCGACGAGGAGACCGGCGAGGTCCTCTGGACGCGGGAGTGGCCGGCCGCCTACCGCAACATCCACTTCAAGTTCGCGATCGGTCCGCGCGCGACCCCCACGGTCGACGGGGACCACGTCTACATCCTCGGGGCGGCGGGGACGCTGTCGTGCTTCGAGATCGCGACCGGCGACCTCGTCTGGCGGGTCGAGACGGCCATCGACTACGGCGTGACGGTCCCCGTGTTCGGCGTCTCGCAGTCGCCGCTCGTCGAGGGCGACCACCTCATCGCGCTGCTCGGCGGCGAGCCCGACGCGATGGTGGTGGCGTTCGACAAGACGAACGGGGAAGAGGCGTGGCGGGCCATCGAGACGACGTCCGAGCCGGGCTACTCGTCGCCCATCGTGATCACCGCGGGCGGCGTGCGCCAGCTCATCGTCTGGCACGCGGCGGCGGTGACCTCGCTCGACCCCGCCACCGGCGACGTCTGGTGGCAGCACGACTTCGTGGTCCCGAGCGGGCTGACGATCGGGACGCCGGTGCGGAGCGGCCGCTACCTGCTCGTGACCCAGGTGGAGAACGGCGGCCTGATGATGGCCCTCAACTCCGACCGGCCGGACGCGCGGCCCCTCTGGAGCGGCGAGAACCCCAACCGCACCGACCGGCCGCCGCAGGGGGCGACGCTGTCGACCCCGGTGGTCGCGGGCGACGCCCTGTACGGCCTGAGCAGCTACGGCGAGTTCCGCGGCCTCGACGCCGCGACCGGCGAGCGGCTCTGGTCGACCGACCGGCTGACGCCCCACGAGCGGTGGGCCAACTCGTATCTGGTGCGGAACGGCGACCGCTGGTTCGTCGTCAACGAGACCGGCGAGCTCGTCCTCGCCCGCTTCACGCCGGCCGGCTACGAGGAGATCGACCGGACGCACCTGCTGACGCCGACCACGCGCACCCGCGGCGGCGCTTCCGGGCGCTGGGACGACCGGGCGGTCCTGTGGTCGCACCCCGCGTTCGCGAACCGGCACGTGGTGGCGCGGAACGACGCCGAGGTCGTGCGCCTGTCGCTCGCGGCCGAGGACTACGAGTAGCCGAAGCCGCCCGGCGGCGGGCTCGTGCGGTTTTCCGGGCAACCGGCCTCCCGGCGGTCTCCGCCAACGCGCGGCCGGCGGACTCACCACGCGTCTTCCAGGAACCAGTCGCAGGCGGTCTGCACCTCCGTGCCGGCCGGCAGCTCGGCCGGCAGGCGGTCGTCCGTCAACGTCAGCAATCGCTTGCGGGCGCGCGGAAACAGCTCTCCCGCGGCCGAGAGGGCGCGGCCCTCGCGCGCCGCCGTGGAAGGGTCCGACAGGTCGGCGCAGACCTGCATCAGCTCCATCCCGCCGGCCGCATCCCGGGCGAGGAAGTCGACCTCGTAGCCTTCGGGAGTCCGCACGTAGGTGACCTCGAATCGCCGGCGCTCCAGCTCCACCAGGACCGCCGTCTCCAGCGCGTGTCCCAGGTTGGCCCGCCCCGTGCGGTCGAAGACGGGGATCAGCCCCGGATCGACCGGATAGGCCTTGCGCGGATTCACCATGCGCTGGCGTTCCGACGTCGATTCCATCCAGACGATGCGCACGAGAAAGCAGTCCTCCAGATAGCCGAGCAACTGATGCAGGGTGTCCTTGGCGATGGGGAGGCCCTGCGACTTCAACGCCGCCCGGAACTTCTCGATGCTGAACAGACCACCCGCGTTGCCCAGCAGATGCCGCACGAGCCATCGCAGGCCGGCGACGTTGCGCACCGCGTGGCGTTCGACGACGTCGCGCAGTATCGCCACGTCGACGTAGTCGCGAAGGAGCTGGTGTCGCGAGGACGGGTCCAGCCCCTGCGCCTCGGGAAAGCCCCCGGTGTCGAGCCAGTCCAGAAGGGCGCGTTCGAGGCGCGCGCGCTCGCGGCCGGTCAGGGCGGCGGGATCGTCGGGGCGGCCCCGCCCCTGATGGCGCAACGCCTCGTCGAACCCGAAGGGATGCATCGGCACCTGCCACGCCCGGCCTCGGAGCGCGGTCGCGATCTCGCGCGACAGGAGGGCCGCCGACGATCCGGTGATGAGCACCTCGGTGCGCTCGGCATCGAGGAGGCGCCGGACGAACCGCTCCCACCCCGGCACGACCTGGATCTCGTCGAAGTGCCAGGTCACCGGCGCGCCGTCGTCCGCGTCGGGAAACCGGCGGTCGTACTCGGACAGCAGCAGGCCGAGGTGGGTCGCGTCGAGGTCCGCGAGGCGCTCGTCCTCGAACGAGACGTAGGGCAGTCGCTCGCGGGGGGCGCCCTCGGCCAGGCGCTTCTTGCGAAGCTGGTGCAGGAAGGTCGTCTTGCCGGCGCGGCGCATGCCCGTCACGACGGTGACCTTGCCGGGGAACCGCACCCTGCCGAAGACGCGTCGCGGGGTGAGCGCGGGCAGGGGCTTCCGCACCGAGTCGGCGAGCTGCTCGCCGAAGACCCGTCTCAGCCGTGGAAGCTCCGCCTGTGCCATCGGGGGTATTTTATCCTTTCAATACGGATAAATTCAGGCATATTCATCCTTGTACCGTGGGCCAGCGGACCCGGCAGGCGTGCGCCGCGCGGTTGACGTTCGCGCGCGCTCAGGGGCATGATGCGCTTCATGGCCGCCAAGACCTCCGCGCTCGCCCTGATCGTCGTCTGCCTGGCCGCCGTTTCGCTCGGCGCCGAGGACTGGCCGCAGTGGCGCGGCGTCGACCGCGACGCGGTGTGGCGCGACACCGGCCTCGTCGAGCGGTTCCCCGACGGCGGTCTCGCCGTGAAGTGGCGGGTTCCCGTGCGCGGGGGCTTCGCGGGGCCGGCGGTGGCCGGCGGCCGCGTCTACGTACTCGACTACGCGGAGACCCCGGACAGCCGCACCATGGACGGCCACGAGCGGCTCGTGGTCCTCGACGAGGAGACCGGCGAGCGGCTGTGGACGCGGGAGTGGCCGGCCACCTACCGCAACATCCACTTCAAGTTCGCGACCGGCCCGCGGGCGACGCCCACCGTCGACGGCGACCGCGTCTACATCCTCGGGGCGGCGGGCATGCTGTCGTGCTTCGACACCGCGACCGGCGACCTCGTCTGGCGCATCGACACCCCGGCCGAGTACGGCGTCACCGTCCCCGTCTACGGCGTGTCGCAGTCGCCGCTCGTCGAGGGCGACCTGCTGATCGTGGTGCTCGGGGGCGAGCCCGACGCGAAGATCGCGGCCTTCGACAAGGCCACCGGCGAGGAGGTGTGGCGGGCGCTGGAGAACACCTCCGAGACCGGCTACTCGTCGCCGATCGTCATCGAGGCGGGCGGGGCGCGGCAGCTCATCGTCTGGCACGCGACCGCGATCACGTCGCTCGACCCGGCGACCGGCGAGGTCTACTGGGAGCAGCCCTTCGCCATCGGCGGCGGGCTGTCGATCACGACGCCGGTGCGCAGCGGGCGCTACCTCGTGGTCAGCCAGTTCTTCAACGGGGCGATGATGCTGGCGCTGAACTCCGATCGGCCGGCCGCGCGGGTGCTGTGGCGGGGGCGCAACCGCGGCGAGCTGCCCGAGCAGACCGACACGCTGCACGCCATCATCTCGACCCCCATCGTGGTCGGCGACCACCTCTACGGGGTCGGGAGCTACGGCGAGCTGCGGGGCATCGACGCCACCACCGGCGAGCGGCTGTGGCAGAGCGACCGCATGAACGCCCAGGACCGCTGGGCCACCGCGTACTTCGTGCGCAACGGCGACCGCTACTTCGTGACCAACGACTCGGGCGACCTGATCATCGCGTGGTTCGCGCCCGAGGGCTACCGGGAGATCGACCGGACGCGGCTGCTCGAGCCGACCACCCGCACCCAGGGCGGGGCCACCGGCCGGTGGGGAGACCGGGCGGTCCTCTGGGCCCACCCCGCGTTCGCGAACCGGCACGTGGTGGCCCGCAACGACGCCGAGGTGGTGCGGCTGTCGCTCGACGCCGCTGACTACGAATAGGGTCGGGCGACGGCCAAGCGGTTGTGCGTGCCGCTGCCGCCGACGGGTAAGGTCCGGCAACGGGATCCGCGACTCTGCGTGTCCGCCCTCCGAGAGGCTTGGCGGAGGTTCCGACCGCGACAGGTATCGCGACCTCGCGCGCCGTTCTCGGCCGCCCGGCGCTCGCAGGCAGACGTGGCCGGCGCGCAGAGGGGCCGTGCCGGCCCCCGCTGCGCGGGCGCCCGAGACCTCGAAGGGAACCCATGCTGGACACGCTGACGCGGGACATCCGCTACGGCCTGCGCTCGTTGCTCGGGTCGCCGGGCTACGCCCTGACGGTGGTGCTGACCCTCGGCCTCGGCATCGGCGCCAACACCGCCATCTTCAGCCTCGTCGACGGGGTGCTGCTGCGGCCGCTGCCCTACGCCGACGGGCACGAGCTGGTGCTCGCCCGGCAGCAGGCGCAGCGGGCCGGCTCGGCCAACATCCCCTTCTCGGTCAAGGAGATAAGCGACTACCGGGAGCAGCTCGCGACCGTGGACGGCTTCGTCGAGTATCACGGCATGTCGTTCACGCTGCTCAACCGGGGCGAGCCGGACCGCGTGCTGACCGGGGTGGTGTCGGCGAACTTCTTCGACGTGCTCGGCGTGCGGCCCCTGCACGGCCGGACGTTCCGCGACGCCGACGACGACCTCGGGGCCGAGGCCGTCCTCGTCCTCAGCTACCCCTACTGGCAGCAGCGCTTCGGCGCCGACCCGGACATCGTCGGGCAGGTCTTCGAGATGAACGACCGGCCCCACACCGTGGTCGGGGTCCTGCCGCCGGTCCCGCAGTACCCGCGCGAGAACGACGTCTACATGCCCACGTCGGCCTGCCCCTTCCGCGCCCGCGCCGAGGCCCGGATGGAGGAGGACCGCACCGCGTTCCGCGGCATGACCGCCTTCGGCCGGCTCGCCCCCGGCGTCGACGTCGACCGCTTCGGGGCGGAGCTGGCCACGGTGGCGGGCCGGCTGCAGCGCGCCCATCCCGACACCTACCCGGACGACTCGGGCTATACGGCGACCCCGCTGCCGCTCGCCGACGAGCTGACCCGAGAGGCCCGCCCCACGCTGCTGGTCCTGCTCGCCACCACCGCCCTCGTGCTGCTCATCGCGTGCGCCAACGTCGCCAACCTCACCATGGCGCGGATGAGCCGGCGCGAGCGCGAGCTCGCCCTCCGGTCGGCGCTCGGGGCGGGACGCGGCCGCCTGCTGCGGCAGCTCGTGACCGAGTCGAGCCTCCTCGCCCTCGCGGCCGGCGCCTTCGGTCTGCTCGTCGCGTGGCTGAGCCTCGACCTGCTCGTGGCGTTCGCGGCCCTGTTCACGACCCGCACGACGGAGGTGGCGGTCGACGGCCGGGTGCTCGCGTTCACCCTCGGGCTGTCGCTGGCGACCGGCGTCGCGTTCGGGGCGGCGCCCGCCGTGGGGGGGCGGCGCGACGTGTCGGCGGCCCTCAAGGACGCCGGCGCCCACACCACCGACACGCCGGCGCGGCACCGCGCCCGCGGGCTGCTCACGGCGTCGCAGGTCGCCGCCGCGTTCGTGCTCCTCATCGCCACCGGGCTGCTGCTGACCAGCTTCTACCGGCTGCAGCAGGTCGACGCGGGGTTCGACGCCGAGCGCGTGCTGACGGCCGAGGTCTTCCCCAACTGGTCGAAGTACACGACCCAGGAGAGCCGCCGCCAGCTCTTCGCCGACGTCCTCGCGCGCCTCGAGGGCCGGTCAGGGCTGGCCGCGGCGGCCGTCGCCAACGGCTTCCCCATGGCGAGCGAGGTGGGGCAGCAGCAACAATTCGCCATCGAGGGCCGCACCTACGAGGACCCCGACCTGCGCCCCGAGCTGGAGACGCGGGTCGTCAGCCCCGACTACTTCGCGCCGTCGGCGTGCCCCTGCTCGCCGGCCGCGCCTTCACCCGGCTCGACGACGCGGAGACGACGCCGGTCGCGGTGGTCAGCCGGTCGCTGGCCGAGCGGCACTGGCGCGACGGCGAGACGCCGCTCGAGCAGCGCGTCACCCTCGACGACGGCGAGACGTGGGTGACCATCGTCGGTGTCGTCGGCGACGTGCGCGACCACGGGCTCGACCGCGAGCCGCCCGACCAGCTCTACCGGCCGTTCCTGCAGGGGGCGGGCTCGCCGACCCGCGTCCTCGTGCGGGCGCAGGGCGACCCCCGGGCCCTGAGCGCCCGGGTGCGGGACGCGGTGCACGCCGTCGACCCCGAGCAGCCGGTCGAGAACTTCCGCACCCTGGCCGAGACCCGCGCCGGCACCACCGCGACGCGGCGGCTCTCGGTCATGCTGCTGAGCCTGTTCGCGGGGCTGGCCTTCGTCATCACCGTCAGCGGCATCGCCGCCGTCATCGCCACCTCGGTCAGCCACCGCACCCGCGAGTTCGGCCTCCGGCTGGCCCTGGGGGCCGAGCGCCGGTCCATCCTGGCCATGGTGCTGCGGCAGGGGCTGGTCCTGGTGCTGGCGGGGCTCGCGGTCGGCACCGCCGCCGCGGCGGCGCTGGCGCGGACGCTGTCGAGCTTCCTCTACGAGACCCGGCCCGCCGACCCCGGCGTCTTTACGGCCGTGATGGTCGTGTTCGTCGTGACCGGGCTCGCGGCGTGCTACCTGCCGGCGCGCCGGGCGATGGGCGTCGATCCGCTCGTAGCCCTGCGTGACGAATGAAGGAGTCCTGCACCGGGTCTACACGGCGGACGGGCTGGAGGAACGGAACATGATCGAGGCGGTACAGGTGGAGCCGCGGGACGGCTACCGGATCTGGCTCCGGTATTCGGACGGGGCGTCGGGCGAGGTGGACCTGTCCGACATGGCCGGACGCGGGGTCTTCGAGGTCTGGTTGGACCGCACCTGTTTCGAGGGAGTGCACTTGTCTGAACATGGTTCGATCGCGTGGAGCGACGACATCGAGTTGTGTCCGGATGCACTCTACATGGAGCTCACCGGCAAGTCCGCGCAAGAGCTGTTTCCGGCGCTGGGGAACCGGCCGGTCGATGCCTGAGCTCAGCAGGTTCTACGGGATCGTCATTCGCATGCACTTCCGCGAGCATGGTCCACCCCACTTTCACGCCGACTACCGCGGCGTCCAGGCATTGATTAGAGCCGCGATGCCCTGTCTCACTCGATGGCTGGTGGCTTTGGGAATGGCCGGTTCGATGGCTTCCGACGTCACGGCCCAGACCGGCCCCGCGTCGAGCGCGTGGCCGTACTTCGGGGGCACGCGCGCGTTCACTCGCTACTCGCCGGTGGATCAGATCGACCGGTCCAACGTCGCGGGCCTGCTGGTGGAGTGGCGGCGGCCGGCCGTCGACGAGTCGTTCACCGGCCCGTTTCCCGAGCTGGAGCCGTCAGGCTATCTGCGGTCCACCCCGATTCTGGTCGACGGCGTCCTCTACGCGTCGAACGCGGTGGGGCTCGTCGAGGCGTTCGATCCCGGCACGGGCGAAACACTGTGGCTGCAGCGGCCGCCCGTGCCGACCCTGGAGGGGGTTGCGGGCCGCGGCGCCCACGGCGTGGCGTTCTGGTCCGACGGGGCCGACCGGCGCATCTTCGCGTTCCGCAACCGGTTCCTGTACGCCCTCGACGCCGCGACGGGCGACCGCATCGCGGGGTTCGGCGACGACGGCCGCGTCGACCTGACGCCGCCGGGCGCCCGGAGCGCCCACGGCGGGGCGAGCCCCATCGTGGTCGGCGACGTGGTCGTGGCCGCGGGTACCGTGGACGGGGCCGGGGACAGCGGGGTGCGATGGCGCGACAGCGCCCCGGAGAACGTGCGGGGCTACGACGCGCGGACCGGCGCGTTGCGGTGGACCTTCCACGTCGTGCCGCGGCCGGGCGAGTTCGGGGCCGACACCTGGGGCGCCGGCTCCCTCGAGGCGTCGGGCGACCTCGGGTCGTGGTGCTGCCTGAGCGCCGACCCGGAGCTGGGCTACGTCTACGTGCCCCTGACCGCCCCCACCGCCGCCTACTACGGCGGGCATCGGCCCGGCGACAACCTGTTCTCGAACAGCCTCGTCGCCCTCGACGCGGCCACCGGCGAGCGGGTGTGGCACTTCCAGATGGTGCACCACGACCTGTGGGAGTACGACACCGTGGGGCCGCCGACGCTGGGGGAGATCACGGTGGACGGGCGCCGCATCCGCGCCGTCATGCAGCCGAGCAAGACCGGGTTCCTCTACGTCTTCGACCGGGTGACGGGCGAGCCGGTGTGGCCCATCGAGGAGCGGCCGGTGCCGCCGTCGACGGTGCCGGGCGAGCAGGCGTCGCCGACCCAGCCGTTCCCGACGCGGCCGCCGCCGTTCGCGCACCAGGGCGTCGGCGTGGACGACCTCATCGACTTCACGGCCGACCTGGAGGAGCGAGCCCGCGAGATCGCCGCCGGCTTCGTCCTCGGGCCCCTGTTCACGCCGCCCTCCCTCGTCAGCGACGAGCCCGGCGGCACCGACGGCACCCTCGCCCTCCCCGGCTCGTGGGGGTCGGGCAACTGGAACACCGGCGCGTTCGACCCCGAGACCGGCCTCTACTACGCGTTCTCCCACGTCGTGCCGCGGGTCTACCGCCTCGCCGACGCCTCGGGCGAGGAGAACGCGGAGATGACGTACTACAGCCCGAACCGCGACGCGCCGTACCCGGACGGCATCCCCCTCGTCAAGCCGCCGTGGGGCCGCATCACCGCCATCGACCTCGACCGCGGCGAGCTGGCGTGGCGGGTCGCCAACGGCCGGGGGCTGCGCGACCATCCCGCCCTCCGCGGCCTCGACCTGCCGCGCCTCGGCATCGCCAGCCGCCCGGTGGCGCTGGTGACGGCCACCCTGCTCTTCATCGGCGAGGGCGGCAACGTCTTCGGCGGGATCCAGGCCAACATGTGGGGAACGGCCTTCCGCGCCTACGACAAGGCGACGGGCGCGGTGGTCTGGGAGACGGAGCTGCCGGCGGGGACCACCGGCGGGCCGATGACCTACCTGCACGAGGGGCGTCAGTACATCGTCGTCCCCGTCGGCGGCCGTGACCGGCCGGCCGAGTGGGTGGCCATGGCCCTGCCCTGACCGACGTGCACGAGGATGGCGGTGGCAACCCGGCCGTCGTCGAGCATTCCCCTGGCTGGTAGTCGTCGACGCGCGGCTCCCGTCGTCGATCACGGTTGCGGCCGACTTGACAACCGGTTCCGGTAGCGGCATGGTTGCGGGCAGCGTGTCCGTGACGGCCGGTGCCGTCCCTCGGCCCGGCGACCCGGCAAGTGCGCGGTGGAGACGACGGGAGGAGCGATGACTGCCGCAGGCGTGCGTCGTCCAAAGCCGTTTCGGGGGAAGTCGATCTGCGGGCTCGCCGTCCTGGCGCTGGCCCTCGGCGGGATTGCCGTGCCCGACGCGCTCGCCGAGACGCGCGGCTACGTGATCTCCATGGTCCACACCGCGACCTGGGCGAACACGGACACGTGCCCGCAGGGGGACAACGGCGGGCTCACCGCCCTGAAGCTGCGGCGGCTCGTCGGCCGGGGCTTCAGCGAAGAGGAGGCCAGGACCATCCTCGCCACCGGCGTCGACGCGGACGGCAACCGCGTGCCGGTCAACGAGCTGCCGCGCCTGAACGGGCGGGCGGTCAACCCCGGCAACGTGCCCGTGCTCGTCGCCGACCCGCAGATCCGCACCGCGGAGGGCCGCTTCGCCCACGGCTTCAATCTGAACGGCGTGGTGGAGCCCGACTCGTTCGAAGATCCGGTCAGCGGCGAGCTGGGCGTCGACAACCGGATGTGGCGCGCCCTGGGCTGCTTCGAGGTCTACCAGGTCCGCCGGCCGGTGCGGCCCTACAACGAGGACATCGCCTGGGACACGGCGCTCGACGCGATGCCGGCGTGGCTGATGTCGATCTCCGGTGACGATCTGGACGCCGACGGGGAGGTGACGGTCACCTTCGACCGGTCGCTGAACGTGGCCATGCGCGACGCGCGCGTCGGCGTGCTGTCGGGCGCCACCTACGTCGTCGACCCCGACCCGCGCTCGCACAGCGTGTTCGCGGGCCGCATCGAGGACGGCGTCCTCACCATCGAGCCCGGCGACTTCTCCATTCAGGGCGAGTCGCAGTTCTACGCGATCCTGCGGTTCACCGGAACGCGCCTCCGCCTGGAGATGGCCGACCACGGCGGCGCGTCGGGCATCATCGGCGGCTATCAGCCGTGGCGCGACTACTTCCACTACCTGGCCATCCGCGGCGAGGAGAACGCCCAGGTCGACCTGCCGGGGGTGTACTACGCCATGAAGCGGCTGGCCGACGGCGTGCCCGATCCCGAGACGGGGGAGAACACCGCGATCTCGGCCGCCTACTTCCTGGAGGCGGTGCCCGCCTTCCACGCCACCCTCGCCGGCGAGGTCGTGGCAGAGGCGGTCGGCCTCGGCCCGGAGCTGAGCGGCCCGGCGGTGCACGAGAACGTGACGCTGGATCCGGAGTGAGGACGGGGGGCGTGAGCTTGGCAGATTCGGCCGACCGCGGTGTCCCGCGCTTCTGCCCGCCGGACCCCGCCCTGGATCGTGAGTGAGGACATGAACGTGAACCTCTGGATGCGGCGGTTGCGGCGCCTCGCGGGTCCGATCGTGGGGCTGGTGGTGGTGGCGGCCCCGGCGGCGCCGGCCTCGGCGGAGGAGCTGACGTTCGTACGGCTCACGCCGGCCCAGTATCAGCGCGCCATCCACGACGTCTTCGGACCGAGCATCCGGGTCGACGAGAGCGCCGGCGTCCTCGGCGTGCGCGACCGCGGCCTGCTCGCCGTCGGCGCCCGGAGGGCGACGCTGACCGCGGCCGAGGTGGAGCGCTACGAGGCCCTCGCTCAGCAGATTGCCGCGCAGGTGACGGAGCCGTCGCGCCGGGCCACCCTCATCGGGTGTCGGCCGGCGGCGGACGACGCCCCGGACGACGCGTGCACCGCCCGGTTCGTCGAGCGGGCGGGGCGGTTCCTGTTCCGCCGGCCCCTGACCGGCGGCGAGACCGACCTCTACGTCGCGGTGGCGCGCACTGCGGCCGAGACCCTCGGCGACTACTACGCGGGGCTCCGCTCGGCGCTGGCGGGGATGCTGGTGGCGCCGGAGTTCCTGTTCCGCGTCGAGCGCAGCGAGCCGGACCCCGCCGACCCCGGCCGCCTGCGGCTCGACGCCTGGTCGCGGGCGTCGCGCCTCAGCTTCTTCCTGTGGGACAGCGCGCCGGACCACCTGCTGCTCGACGCCGCCGAGTCCGGCGAGCTGCTCTCACCCGAAGGGATCGAGCGTCAGGTCGAGCGGCTGCTGGCGTCGCCGCGGGCCGAGCAGGGCGTGCGCGCGTTCTTCTCCGACATGCTCGAGCTCGACCGCTTCGCCACGCTGTCGATCGACTCGAGCCTCTTCCCGCGGTTCACGAAGAACGTCGAGGACGACGCGCGCGAGCAGACCCTGCGGACCGTCGCCGACCACCTGCTCAACCGGAACCGCGACTACCGCGACCTCTTCGTCACCCGCGACACCTTCCTCACGCCGCCCCTCGCCGCTATCTACGGCGTGCCGCTGGCCCGCTCGCAGGAGCTGGGCGGGGCGGTGCCGTGGGTGCCGTACCGGTTCCCCGAGCACAGCAGCCACGTGGGGCTGCTCGGGCAGGTGAGCTTCCTCGCCCTGCACTCGCATCCGGGGCGCTCGTCCCCGACCCTGCGGGGACAGGCGGTGCAGCAGATCTTCCTGTGCCGCACGGTGCCGCCGCCGCCCCCGGACGTCGACTTCAGCCTGTTGCAGGACACCTACAACCCCGACTACCGGACCACGCGCGACCGTTTGGCCGAGCACCGGCGGAACCCCGCGTGCGCGAGCTGCCACAACCTGACGGATCCCATCGGGCTCACCCTCGAGGTGTTCGACGCGGCCGGCGGCTATCGGACGATGGAGAACGGCGCGCCCATCGACGCCAGCGGCGAGCTGAACGGCCGGACCTATGCCGGCCCGGCGGGGCTGGCGGAGGCGTTGAAGGACGACCCGCGGGCGACCTCCTGCTTCATCGAGCGGGCGTTCTCCTACGGTGCGGCGCGGCCGCCGACGGACGACGAGCGGGCCTGGCTCGCAGATGTGCGGACGGAGTTGGCGGACAGCGGCTTGAAGTGGCGCGCGTTGATGCGCCGCATCGCCCGGAGTCCGGACTTCTACACGGTGGTTCCGGGAGCGTAGCCGGGGGTCGGCAGGCTGACGCTTGGCGTCCCGGCGGATAGAGACGGGACTGGCGATACCCGGATGGTGATCGAGGCGGAGCGCGCCGAGTGGCGGTGGGCGCCGGGGTGGCGTGAGTGGTGCCTCCTCGGGATGGTCGCCGTTGCGGCGGTCGTGGCGCTTGCGGTTGACGTTGGTTTCTTCAAGGTCGTCGTGGCGGTCTATTGTGTCTGCCTGGCGGTCGCGAAGATGTGGGGCGACCCCCGGTGGCGGCGCGGGTGGCGCGTCCGTTACACCATCGCATGCTCGACCTTCGTCCTGGCGGGGCTCGCGGCCGATCTTTCCGGTTATGTGTTCGCCCTCGTCGGCGTGCCGGTCGGTATGGCGCGCGAAGCAGTCGAGAGGCGGGAGGAGAAGCGGGTCGAGAGTTGACTCCGTCCGAAAGGCAAGCGACATGAATGCAACACGAGAGATCGGCCGCCGCACGGTGTTGCGGGGCATGTTGAGGGGCGGCGCCGCGGTCACCGTCGGGCTGCCGGTGCTCGAGTCGTTCCTGAACGCCAACGGAACGGCCTATGCCGCAACCGGTGCGCCGCTGCCGCCCTGCTTCGGCACGTGGTTCTGGGGGCTCGGGCTCATCCCCAACCACTGGGAGCCCGCGGTCGCCGGCCCCGACTACGAGCTGCCCGAGCACCTCGCCGGGCTGCAGCCCATCCGGTCCAAGATGAACCTGTTCAGCGGCATGCAGGTGTTCCTGGACGGCAAGGTCAACCAGAACCACTACTCGGGAGCCCAGGGCCAGGCCACCGGCATGGTGTCGCGCAACGGCGGCGACTACTCGACGAGCATCGACACCCTCGTCGGCGACCACATCGGGCGGGGCACGCGGTTCCGCTCGCTCGAGGTGACCTGCGACGGCGACGCCAGCGCGAGCTGGAGCGCGCGCGGGTCGAGCGGCCTGAACCCGTCCGAGACGTCGCCCCTCGCCCTCTACGCCCGCATCTTCGGCGACGGCTTCCGCGACCCGAACCTCGCCGAGTTCCAGCCCGACCCGGCGGTGATGGTGCGGCACAGCGTGCTCTCGGCCGTGTCCGAGCAGCGCCGGAAGCTGATGTCGTCGGTGTCGGCGACGGACCGGGCGCGCCTCGACGAGTACTTCTCGTCGGTGCGCGACCTCGAGCAGAAGCTGGCGTTCGAGCTCGACCGGCCGGCGCCGCTCCCCGCGTGCCGGGTGCCGGAGGCGGGAACGGAGGAGATCGGCGCCCTCGTCGAGCAGGTCGAGCGCACCCACCGGCAGTTCGCGCGGCTTCTCGCCCACGCGATGGCGTGCGGCCAGACGCGCATCTTCAACCTGACGATGGGCTCGGCGTTCTCCCGGCTGCGCCTGCCCGGCGAGGTGAACGCCTACCATGCGCTGACCCACGAGGAGCCGATCCACCCCGAGCTCGGATACCAGCCCGGCTGCAAGTGGCTGGCCGAGCGGATGATGGACTTCTTCCGGGAGTTCGTCCAGACCCTGGACGGGATCCAGGAGGGCGAGGGCACCCTGCTCGACCGCACCGTGGTCTTCGCGTTCACCGACCACGGCGAGGCGCGCATGCACTCGATGAAGCGCTACCCCATCCTGACCGCCGGCAGCGGCGGCGGCCGCATGAAGACGGGGCTGCACGTCGCGGCGGAGGGCGACGCGGCCACCCGCGTCGGGTTCACCATCCAGCAGGCGCTGGGGCTGGTGAGCGGCAGTTGGGGCACCGAGTCGAACCAGGTGTCGCGGCCGTTCAGCGAGGTGCTGGCCTGAGTCGCGCCGGCGGTCGGGGCGAGGGCCGCGGCGTTCCGTTGCGCTGGCCCGCCGACGAGGAGAAGCCGGGAACCGCGCTCTCGGGGCTCGTGATGGGACCACACCGTCGGACCCCGGGGGAGTGGTGATGGGCAGGATGGGCCGCCGGGAAACGCGGCGGGGGCCGGTTGCCGAGGGCTCTCGGGCTGGAGAGTTGCCATGATGCGTTTGCGATGGGATGGGCCGGTGGTTCGGTGCGTGGCGGCTGCCGTGACGGCGCTCGCCCTGGGCGGGCCGTTACCGGCCTTGGCGGAAGAGAGCGAGGCGCCGCCGACGGTGCCCGCCGGGGTGACCCTGGTCGAGGTGGTGCGGGAGCTGTCGGCGTCGGCCGCCCAGATGCTCTGGACGCGGCTGGGGGACGAGGAGGGCCGCACCCTCCTGTTCGCGGAGGACGGCCGCACCGGCGGCGCCGCCTGCGTGGCCGCCTGCGCCGGCGAGTTCCCGCCCCTGCTGGCGCCCGACGGCGCCGAGCCCTTCGCCGACTGGTCGCTGCTGCGCCGCGCGGACGGACGGCTGCAGTGGGCCTACCAGCTGCGCCCGCTCCACACCTGGTCGCGGGAGGAGGAGCCGGGCGCGGTCGCGACCAACGTCGGCCTCGCCGAGACCGCGAACCTGAAGCTCGCCGAGCGGCCGGAGGCGGCGGGGGCGCTGTTGCCGCCCCCGGGTTGGCGGGTCGCCCGCTTCGAGCCGCACCGGGCCATCGCGGCGCCCGACGGCATCGAGGCGAGGCTGGTGCTGTCGGCGCAGGCCGTGGTCCTCACCGACTACGCCGGGTTCACGCTCTACGCGTTCGCCGGCGACGCCGCGAGCGACGACCAGGGCTGCTCCGATAGCGGATGCGACCGGCAATGGCTGCCGGTCACGGCGCCGGCCCTCGCCCTCGACGTGGGCGACTTCTCGGTGGTGGGCCGCGCGGACGGGTCCCGGCAGTGGGCCCACCGGGGACGGCCCCTCTATCGCTACCGCGGCGACCTGCTGCCCGGCGACGCGCACGGCCGCGACGCCGACGCGCGCTGGCGCATGGCGGTGCTGACCGAGGGCTTCCGGCCGCCGCGGGTGGCGGTGACCGCGCTCGAGGGCTACGGCGACGCCCTGTCGCTCGCGGGCATGACGCTGTACTCGGGCTCCGCGTTCCAGAAGTATTGGGGTGGCCGCAACCTGCGCGACAGCTTCAAGAACGCCTGGCACCGGGGCAAGCGACTGGGCGGCGACGCGTGCGCGGACGAGGACTGCCTCGCGCTCTGGCGCCCGTTCCACGCGTCTGCCGACGCCCGGTCGACGGGCTTCTGGGAGGTCGTCGAGCGCGGCGACGGGACCCGCCAGTGGGCCTACAAGGGCTACGCCCTCTACACCTACGCCGACGACGAGGCGCCGGGCCAGAACCGGGGGCAGGCCACCTACAGCTTCGCGAAGCCGGACGGCGGCCCCGACGACATCGAGCGCGCCGTCTGGCTCGCCGAGCTCGGCGACACCTACGGCGGCGCGGGGGTGTACTGGAACGTCGCCAAGCCGTGAACGGCTGATTCGCCGTCCGTTCCCGCCAACCGCCGAGACTTCAAGGATCCCTCGTCTCGGCCCAATCGGCTGTTTGCCGCTACCGGTGCGTGCTGGAGCCGTGCAGGTCGTGATCGAACCGCCGGCAGCCCCGATCCGTATTGCTCCACAGCGACACTGGGCACAGCCGAAGACCCTGGAGCTCTCCGCGGTGATGGAGCGGACCACGTGGGCTGACTGCCCTGCGAGAGGGGACGGGCGACGATGAGGAACCTGAACACGCGGCGATGGTCGACGCCCTTGACGATGGGCGCGGGCCTCTTCGTCGTGATTACCGGCCTGCTCATGTTCTTCGTGGCGGAGCGGCCCTTCAAGTTCGCGCACGAGCTGGTCGGCATCGGGTTCTCCGCCGCCGTCGCCCTCCACGTGCTGAGCCACTGGCGCTCGTTCAGCAACTATTTCTTCCAGCGCGGCGCCGTCCGCGTCCTCGCGCTCGCGTGGTCGATGGGCGCCGGCCTCGTTGCGGCGTCGATGCTCCTGGGCGCGGGAGACGCCGAGGAGCTGATCGTCGAGAGAATGGACGCCGTTTCCCTCGAGCTGCTCGCCTCGGTCGCCGGCCTCGACATGAGCGAGCTCGTCGATCGCCTCGGCGCCGAGGGCCTCGTCGTCGACGACCCCGGGATGTCGGTCGGGCAGCTGGCGGAACGGCACGACGCCGAGGCCGACGACATTCTCGTCTCGGTGTTCCGGCAGGAGTCTGCGCCGTAGCACGATGCCGCCTCCCCGCGGGACGCGCTGACCCGAGGAGAGTCGGTCGGGCGGCGAGCGGAATCGCCGGCAGCCCTCTCCCGGCTAGTCCGGAAACGCCTCGAGAAAGTGGACCTCGCCGTCGAGCGCGCCGGCCTCGACGCCCACCGCCGCCGCCTCCGGGGAGGCCATGTACGCCTCAGCCCGCTCCCGGTCCTCGACGTCCAGGAGGAAGAAGACCTGATCCGGCGCGTCGACCGAGCGCCACACCTGGAGGACGGTCAGACCCGCCGCCGTGCCCGCGGCGGCCTGGGCGTCGAACACGCGCTTCCACCGGTCGGCGTCCTGCACGCGATTCCGAACCAGCAACACCATGGGTTTCTCCCGTGGTCAAACCACGCGGTGGCCGCACCGGGCAGCCCGGCGCGAGAAGCGAGGGCTGCATGCGGGGTGCAGGCCGCTCAGTCGGCGTCCGGTCCCGCCGGCATCTCGAACGCATGCCCCGGCTGTCGCACCGTGAGCACGGGGCAGGGCGCCTTGCGCACCACCTTCTCGGCCACGCTGCCGAGCAGCAGGTGCCGGACCGCGCCGCGCCCGTGCGTGCCCATCACGATCATGTCGATGGCGTTGTCGCTGGCGTAGCGCACGATCTCGACGAACGCGTGGCCGATGCGAAGCGCCCGCACCGTCTCGACGCCGCCCAGCGAGACCTGATCGAGATGCCGTTCGGCGTCGGCCTGCCACTTCTCGAGCAGGTCGGAGACGATGGGCGCTGCCGCACCCACCGCCCAGTCCTGCGGCGTCGGGTCGGGCACCACGTACAGCACGTGGACCTCGGCGCCGAACCGTTCCGCCATCTCGCGGGCATAGCCGAGCGCGTGCCGGGCGGTGTCGCTGAAGTCGGTCGGGAGCAGGATGCGCTTGAGCGTCATGGGTCGCGTAGCCGACTCGCGTTCGGCGGTAGTCATCGCGCCTCCCGACGCCTCGAGTCGGTTCCAGCAGGATACTACGTCCGCCGCCGCCGGCTCGGCGAGCCCGTCCCGGATGTCGTCGAGTCGTCGCGGGCTCGCGCCGGCGCGCCGCTCACGAGCAGCAGGTCGCGGCCCCGCCGTCGACGGCGGCGCGGGACCGATTGAGGCCGGTGACCTTCTTGTCGAGCTGGCCGGCGTCTCCCGACTTGACGTACCACTCCCAGCGCGCACCGTCGGGGTCGGCGAGCCATGTCTCGGTCTTCTCGGCGTAGCAGCAGACGGTGTCCTCGACACCGGTCGTCTCGAGCCCGGCCCCGGTCAGGCGCCGTTCCGCCGACGCGACCTCCTCGGCCGTCTCGACCTCGACGCCCAGGTGGTTGAGGGTCGCGCCTTCCGGACCCTCGAAGAGGACCAGCTTCAGCGGCGGATCGGCGATGGCGAAGTTCGCGTAGCCGGGCTTCACCTTCGCGGGCGGCGTGTCGAACAGGCGGGAGTAGAAGGCTATCGCCTTGTCGAGGTCGGTCACGTTGATGGCGAGCTGTACTCGGGACATGAGGTGCTCCTGAAGGTCGTGCCGCCGACCCTGCCGGCACGATGGGCGCAGTGCGCCGAGTGATCCGGTGGCGACGGCGGTGGCGATGCAGCGAGTGCCGATTGACGTTAAGACGACGTGCCGGGCCCGTCGCTCCGGCAGGCTACCCATTGTACCAACGCCGCCGCGGGGCCGGGTGCCGCTGGTCGGCCCGTGATTCGCGCGAGAGCGAGGGCGCGATCTCGCGACTCTCGCTCCGTGCTGGCATCGAGCGCGGTCGGGGCACTCCGCACGAGCGTCGAGCAGGCTCCCGTGATTCAGCCGCCGCCGGCGTCTATCTGCGGGAGGCGGCCTCGTTCCCCGTGATGATGGCGTCGCGCAACTGCGAGGAGATGTCCCCCACGTGGCCCGGCGAGTGGGGCAGCAGGATGGTGTTGGCCTTCGAGGACTGGCCGATGTCCTTGAGCATGTCGAAGTACTGCGTCATCAGGATCAGGTTCATCACGTCCTGCGCCGACGTGCCGGGGACGGTCCGCTGGAACTCGTCCACCGACTCGCGCAGTCCCTCGACGATGGCCTGCCGCTGATCGGCCACGCCCTTGCCCGACAGGGCCTTCGCCTCGGCGTCGGCCTCGGCCGCCTTCACCTGCATGATCTTCTCGGCCTCGCCCTTCTCGGTGGCCGCCGCGCGCATGCGCTGGGCGGCGTTGATCTCGTTCATGGCCTCCTTGACCTTGGCGTCGGGGTCGATGTCGGTGACCAGGGTCTTGACGATGCCGTAGCCGAAGTCGTCCATCACCTGCGACAGCTCGGCCTTGACCGCGCCGGCGATCTCGTCCTTCTTCTCGAAGACGTCGTCGAGCTTGATCTTGGGCACCCGCGCCCGCACGACGTCGAAGACGAACGCCTTGATCTGGTTGACGGGGTCGTCGAGCTTGTAGAACGCGTCGTACACCTTCTCGGCGAGCACGTAGTACTGCACGGAGACGATGACGCGGACGAAGACGTTGTCGCGGGTCTTCGTCTCGACCTCGACGTCGAGCTGCTGCACCCGCAGGTTGACGGTGCCGGCGACCTTCTCGATGAACGGGACCCTGATGTGAAGGCCCGCCTCGGCGAGGCGGTCGAACTTGCCGAGGCGCTGCACGACGGAAACGGTCTGCTGCTGCACGATGAAGAAGAACGGGCCGACGGTGGCGGCGAAGTGGTCGCGTCTCGGCATCAGGCTGGGCATGTGCGTGTCTCCATGGCTGCGACGGTCACCCGGGACGGTCGGCGCGAACCGGCACCGCAGCCCGGGCGCCCCGTCGCCTCAGGGAAAGATACGCCGGCGTGCCGGGTTTGTTCGCCCGTGACCGCACGCGGTCCGTCGGTGCGTGCGGGCGCCTGGGGGCACCGTCGGGCGGCGGACGCCCGCGCGCGCGGGACGGGCAGACGGCCCCCGTCGCGAGCGGGGCGCCCCCTCGGGGTTCGCGGTGCGTTGGCGCCGCTCCGTCTCGCGCAGGGCGTCGTCAGCGGGAGGCGGCCGGAGGAAGGTCGGCCGGACGCCAGCGCGGCGGCGGGACGAACCCCTGCCGGCCCGCCGGGAACGGCGGCACGTGGACGTCCGGCTGCAGCGCGCGGAACGCCCGGGCCTTGTCGAGCAGCCGCGCCGCCGCCTGCGGGTGGCCGTCGGCCACGTTCGCCGTCTCGTGGGGGTCGGCGACGATGTCGAACAGCTCGACCCGGGACGCCGCCGCGGCGCCCGGCTCGGTGAGGGCGGGCCCGATGACGACGAGCTTCCACCGCGGCTCGGTGACGCTGACCTGCTCGACGGCGGGATCGAGCTGCGCGATGAACGAGTAGAGATCGCGGTCGAGCCGCGGCTGCTCGCCCCTGAGCACGGGACCGACGTCGACGCCGTCCAGCAAGCGATCCTCGGGCGGATCCAGGCCCGCCATGGCCAGCAGCGTCGGGAGGACGTCGATGTAGGCGACGGGCACGTCGACCGCGCGTCCGCCCGCGACGCCGCCGGCCGGCCACCGGGCCGCCGCGGCGACCCGGGTGCCGCCCTCGAACACCGTCCCCTTCGAGCCTCGGAACGGACGATTGTCGCCGACCCCGACCACGCCGCCGTTGTCCGAGAAGAACAGCACGAACGTGTCGTCCGCGATGCCGTGGCGGTCGAGGCGATCGAGAATGCGGCCGATTCCGTCATCGAGGGCCCGGTTCATGGCGGCGGTGATGCGCCGGTTCCGGGTCCGTCGCTCCGTCGGCGGCTCGCGCCCGGCCGCCGTCGCCACCCGCCAGTCGCGCGGCAGAGCGATGCCGGGCAGGTCGCCGAAGAGGGCGAGATCGGGCTCCTTGGCCTGGAACGGCGAGTGCACGGCCCCGAACGGGACGTAGAGCAGGAACGGCTCCGAGTCGCCGGCGCGCTCGTCGATGAACCGGACCGCGTGCTCGGCGACGAGGTCGGTGGCGTAGCCCGGCTCGGCGACCGACTCGTAGCCGTGCTGCCAGTCGCGCTCGCCCTCGCGCTCGTGGGTGAAGTAGTCGATGGCGCCGTTGTAGTGGCCCACGAACCGGGTGAAGCCGCGCCGCAGCGGGTGGTAGCGCACCGAGGTGTGGCCGAGGTGCCACTTGCCGAAGATGGCGCGGTGCCGGTAGCCCGCCTCGGCCAGCAGCTCGGGCAGGGTCGTCTCCGCGAGGTCCATCCCGAAGTCGCGCCACGGCGGAATGACCGCCCGCATCAGGCCGAACCGAATGGGGTAGCGTCCGGTCATCAGCCCGGCCCGCGTGGGCGAGCAGACCGGGGCGGCGTAGAAGCGGCCGAGCGACACGCCCTCGTGCGCGAGCCGGTCGATGTTGGGGGTGGCGAGGTCGCCGCCGTTGAAGCCGACGTCGCGCCGGCCGAGGTCGTCGACGACGATGACGACGATGTTCGGCGGGGATGCGGCGGCCGGCGCCTGGCCGCCGACCGCGGAGGCCGCCTGCAGCGCGATCAGCGCGCCCGCCGCAATCGTCAGGGCGTTCCGGAGTGGCTTGGTCATCCTCGATCCCATCTGCGCCCGGTTCACCGGCATCCGGAGCCCCGAGGCCGGCTCGCGCTTCCGCCCGCGCGCTCGCCTCTCGCGACCTCCGAGTTCCGAGGCTCCGGGCCCCGCCCGCCGGGTGTGCCGGTCACGGTCGCGTTCCCTTCGGTCCGGCCCGCGCTTCCGGGTGCGCGGTTCTGCCGACGACGCTGCGTCTCGGCGCCAGTCTACCCCGGCCGTGCAGCCGAGCCCGCCTTCCCATGGCCGGGGGCGGCGAGCCCGATTGCGTCTCGGCCGGCGCGGGTGTACCCTGCGATACACGCATGGGTTCGTTGGAGACGGCAGGAGGTCAGGGCATGAGAATGCTGTCTGTCGGCGTCGCGGCTCTCGGCGTGCTGCTGGCGGGAGGGGTGGTAACGGCGCACCACTCGTTCTCGGCCGAGTTCGACATCGACCAGCCCGTCACCCTGAAGGGCACGTTGACGGAGCTGGAGTGGGTGAACCCGCACGGGTGGATCCACATGAACGTCGCCGGCCCCGACGGGGCGGTGGTGAACTGGGCGGTGGAGATGGGCAACCCCACCGCGCTGCTGCGGCGCGGCCTGCGGAGGAGCGACTTCCCGCCGGGCATGGAGATCGTGGTCGAGGGCTACAAGGCCAAGGACGCGACCCCGACCGCCAACGGCATCACCATCACCTTCCCCGACGGCCGCAACGTGTTCGCGGGCTCGTCGGGGACGGGTGCGCCCGAGCCCCGTCGGTAGGTGGAGCCGAGGCGTCGACCAAACCGTGGCGGAGTTGCTGATGACTACTTTCGGCCGGTGCGTGCGAAGGTGCGGTGAGGCGGTCCTGTTACTGAGCCTGTTCGTTGCCCCGGCCGCCGCCGGCCAGACTCGGGCGTCGGCGGACGAGGCCTATGCGCCGCCGAGGACGAGCGACGGTCACCCCGACCTGCAGGGCATCTGGCAGGCGTTGAACACCGCGGCCTGGGACCTCCAGGATCACGGGGGCAGCCTCGGCATTCCCGCCGGGCAGGGGGTCGTGGTGGGCGGCGAGATCCCCTACCAGCCGTGGGCCCTGGAGCAGAAGCAGCGGAACTTCGAGAACCGGGCGACGGCGGACCCCGAGACGCGGTGCGCCATGCCCGGTGTGCCGCGCATCACCTACATGCCCTACCCGTTCCAGATCCTGCAGTTCTCCAACCGGGTGCTCATCCTCTACGAGTACGTCCACGCCACCCGGACGGTGTACATGGACGGCACGCCGCATCCGGAGGGGCACATCGACTTCTGGATGGGCGACTCCCGCGGCCGCTGGGAAGGCGACACGCTGGTGGTCGACGTGATCCACTTCAACGACGAGACGTGGTTCGACCGGGCCGGCAACTTCCACAGCACGGCCCTGCACGTGGTGGAGCGTTACACGCCGACGGGTCCCGACCACCTGCTGTACGAGGCGACTATCGAGGACCCTGAGGTCTTCACGCGGCCCTGGACGATACGCATGCCGCTCTACCGGCGGCAGGAGGCGGACGTCCAGCTTCTGGAGTACGAGTGCTACGCCTACGCGGAGGAGGACCTGGCGGTCGGGGCGCGGCCGGACGAGGCGCGGTGACGGCCGCAGGCCTTCGTGCGTTGTCGGGAGGGCGAGCGGCCGTCGGACCGGCGGACGACTGCGTCCGCTAGTCTATTCGCGTGTCGCGGACCGGACGGACCGCGGAGGCGGACCGGGAGTCTGCGCGGGGGAACGGCGCGGAGCCCTGGAGGTCGGCCGCGTGGAAGCGCGGCCCTGAGAGTTGGTTGCCAAGCGGAGCCGAAGGCGACGGCAGGCGGGCCGGACGGGGCCCGGAGAGAGGCTTCGACGATGAAGAGCAGATATTCGGTCTGGAGTATCGCGGCCGCCGCGGGCCTGATCGCCGGCGGTCTGCTGGCGTCCCCCGCGCTCGGGCATTCGACGCCGGGGGCGGAAGCCGAGCCGGAAGCCGCACCCGTGTCGGCCGAGGCCGGCCAGGAGGCGGAGTCGGCGTGGTCGCCGAGGCGCACGGCCGCCGGCCATCCCGACATGCAGGGCTACTGGGACGGGGGGCCGGCCAACGCCTCGCACAGCATCGAGGACGGCTGCTGCGATCCGGTCCACGCGCGCATGCAGAGCCGCGGCCCCGAGCGCCTCGGCCTGCCCTTCCAGCTGATCGTCGACCCGCCGGACGGGCGCATCCCCTACCAGGCGTGGGCGCAGGAGCGGCGCACCGAGCTGCTCTACGACATGGAGACCCCGACCGAGCTGGCCCACATCGATCCCGAGGACCGCTGCCTGCTCCTCGGCGCCCCGCGCAGCAACTACCGCGGCGACCTGGAGATCCGCCAGAACGACGGCCACGTGGTGATTCAGTACGAGTGGGCCCACGCCTATCGGATCATCCCGACCGACGGGCGCCCGCACGTGGGCGGCGCCATCCGGATGTACAACGGCGACTCCCGCGGCCGCTGGGAGGGCGACACGCTCGTGGTCGAGGTGACCAACTTCAACGACGAGCCGTGGCTCGACTCTCACGGCAGCTTCTACAGCGAGAACCTGCGGGTGGTCGAGCGTTACACGCTCGTCGACGACGACACCCTGCGCTACGAGGCGACCCTGGAGGACCCCACCGTGTTCACGAGGCCGTGGACGCTGCGGTTCGACATGGGGCGCATCGGCCGGGACGGGGAGTACGAGTTCTTCGAGGAGGCGTGCTCGGAGGGCGTCACCAACGAGCACCGGTTGGCCGCGGGCCGGCAGGCGGTGGCGCGGGGCGAGCGCTACATCCACACCCACGAGGGGCCGTGAGCCATGTTCCACGCTGCCCCGACCGGTTGTCCCGGCTTCCTCCCGGGACCGCCCGCCGTCTCCATCGTGGTCGAGGACCACTGGAGCGAGGTGGCCGAGGTGGTGCCGCGGGATCGGTTCTCGCCGGTGCGTATCGCGGCCGGCCTCGAGGTGGGGCCGGTGCCCCCGCCGCGGGCGGCCCGCCGCGAGTACGCCACGCCGCTGCTGGGCACGGCGAGCGTCGTCGTCGATCCCCCGCCCCTGGGTCGGCGGTGAGGCGGCGCTTCCGTTCCTCCGGCACATCCGGCGGCGCTCGTTCCCCAGGTCGCGAAGGAGCTCCATGCGGAAACCGTTGCAGGTTCGTCTCGCCGGGGCGCTGGTGACGGCGGCCGCGGCCGGGGGGCTCGGTCCCGCCGCCGTCGGCGCGGAGCAGGCCACCGAAGCGGCCGGGTTCACCGAGGCGCAGATCGCGCTGGGCCGCGCGGTCTACGCGGGTGCGTGCGCCGAGTGCCACGGAACGGCCCTGGAGGGCGGGTCGCACGGACCGGCGCTGACCGGCGCCGGCTTCGAGAGCCGGTGGGGCGGGCGGACCGCGGCCGAGCTGTTCGAGTACCTCCGCGAAGAGATGCCCCCGGGGCTCGGCGGCACGCTGAGCGAGGACGCCTATCACGGCCTCGTGGCCCTCGTGATCCAGTCGAACGGACGGGCGGCGGGTGGCGTGCCGCTGACCGCGGTCGAGGCCGAGCCCCGGGCAGATCCGGAGGCGGCGATCGCGGCAGCGCCGGGCCTCGGCGGGGAGGCCGACGCCGGCGAGCGGACGACACGCTACGGTCCTCCCCGCGCGCCGGACCTGACACCGGTCACCGACGCGCTGCTGCAGGACCCCCCGCCCGCCGACTGGCCGAGCTGGCGTCGGACCCTCGACAACCACGGCTACAGCCCCCTCGACCGGATCGACCGCGACACCGTCGGCGACCTGCAGCTCGCCTGGGCCGTCGCGATCGAGGACGGGAACAGCCAGACCACGCCCCTGGTGCACGACGGGGTGATGTTCCTGGCCCATCCCGGCAACGTGGTCCAGGCCCTCGACGCGGCCACCGGCGACGTGTTGTGGGAGTATCGCCATCCCCTGCCCGAGGACGCCGCGCGCTGGGGCGCGACCCGCACCCTCGCCCTCTACGGCGACAGGGTGTTCCTGGCCACCTACGACGCGCGGCTGGTGGCCCTCGACGCCGGCACCGGCGACCTGGCGTGGGAGACCGTCAAGGCCGACTACACCCAGGGCTTCATGCACTTCGGCGGCCCCGTCGTCGCGAACGGCGTGGTGGTGAGCGGCATCAACGGCTGCCAGCGCTACAAGGACGAGACCTGCTTCATCACCGGCCACGACCCCGACACCGGCCGCGAGCGGTGGCGCACCTCGACCATCGCCCTGCCCGGCGACCCGAACAGCGGCTCGTGGGGCGACGTGCCGCCGCACCTGCGGGCCGGCGGCGACACCTGGATCCCCGGCAGCTACGACCCGGGCCTCGACCTCTTCTTCATAGGCACCGCCCAGGCGAAGCCGTGGGTGGCCGCGAGCCGGGGCATGTCGACCCGGAACGACGCGCTCTACACCAACTCGACCCTCGCCCTCGACCCGCGGAGCGGGCAGGTCGAGTGGTACTTCCAGCACGTGCCGGGCGAGACGCTCGACATGGACAGCGTCTACGAGCGGGTGCTCGTCGACGTCGACGGCCGGGAGCTGCTCTTCACCATCGGGAAGGACGCCATCCTCTGGAAGCTCGACCGCCGCACCGGCGCCTTCGTCGACCTGCGGGAGACGCTGTTCCAGGACATCTTCGAGTCGATCGACCGCGACACGGGGCGGGTGACCTACCGGCGGGACATCCGCGACGCCGGCGTAGGCGACACCGTGCAGGCGTGCCCGGGGCTCTACGGCGGGCACAACTGGCAGGCGACGGCCTATCACCCGGAGACCGGGGCCCTCGTCATCCCCCTGCACCAGATGTGCATGACGATGACCGGCATGCCGGTGGAGATGGTGGACGGCGGGGGCGGCGAGGCGGGGCTGCCCCAGCTCCTCGAGATGCCGGGCACCGGCGGCAACGTCGGCCGGCTCGCGGCCTACGACGTGCGCACCATGGACGAGCTGTGGAGCCGCGAGCAGCGCGCGCCGTTCCTGACGTCGGCCCTGACGACGGCCGGCGGCCTCGTCTTCGCGGGCGGCGCCGATCGCTGGTTCCGCGCCCACGACGTCCGGACCGGCGAGGTGCTGTGGGAGACTCGCCTCGGCCACGCCGCGCACGGCTTCCCCATCACCTATGCGGCCGGCGGCCGGCAGTACCTCGCGGTGCCGACCGGGCTCGGCATCTTCAGGGGGCTGACCGCCACGTTGAACCCGGAGATCCACCAGGCCCGGACCGGCAACGCGCTCTACGTCTTCGCGCTGTCGGAGTGACCGTGTCCGGCACGAACCTCGTCAAGGAGCAGTCATGCACGCACGCCGCCGCTTCGTCACGTCTTTCCTCGTCGTCCTCGGGCTGCTGGCGCCCGGCCTGCCCGCCGCCGTTCACGCCCAGGACTCCGGCGAGTTCGTCCCCGTCACCGACGCCATGCTGCAGGACCCCGATCCCGACGACTGGCTGATGTGGCGGCGCACCCTCGACACCCTGGGCTACAGCCCCCTCGACCAGATCGACCGCGGCAACGTCGGCGACATCCGCATGGTGTGGACCCGGGCGCTGGGGCCGGGGCTGCAGCAGGGGACCCCGGTGGTCTACGACGGGGTGATGTACATGCCGAACCCGCGCGACGTCATCCAGGCCCTCGACGCGGTGACCGGCGACCTCATCTGGGAGTACCGCCGCGACCGGCCCGACGACCTCGCCGAGTACATGATCGGCAGCCTCACCGACACCAACCGCAACATCGCGATCTGGGGCGAGCTCATCATCGACACGAGCGGCGACGACTACATCTTCGCCCTCGACGCGAAGACCGGCGAGCTGGTGTGGGAGACCGAGGTCCTCGACTACCGGGTGCATCCCGCCAACCAGACCTCGGGCCCCATCGTCGCCGACGGCAAGGTGGTGTCGGGCCGGAGCTGCGCCCCGAAGGGCGGCCCCCACGCCTGCGTCATCGTGGCCCACGACGCCATGACGGGCGAGGAGCTGTGGCGCCGCCGGCTCATCCCCGGCCCCGGCGAGCCCGGCGACGAGAGCTGGGGCGCCGTCCCCTTCGAGGAGCGGAAGCACGTGGGCTCGTGGATGGTCCCGAGCTACGACCCCGAGCTGAACCTCGTCTACGTCGGCACGTCGGTCACCTCGCCGGCGCCCAAGTTCATGATCGGCGGGACCGACCTCAAGCACCTGTACCACAACTCGACCCTCGCCCTCGACGCCGACACCGGCGAGATCGTCTGGTACTACCAGCACCTGAACGACCACTGGGACCTCGACCACCCGTTCGAGCGGCTGCTCCTCGACACCGCGGTGGCCCCGGACCCGTCCGTCGTGCCCTGGATCAACCCCGGGCTGCAGCCGGGCGAGGTGCGGAGGGTCATGACCGGCATTCCCGGCAAGACCGGCATCGTCTACACCCTCGACCGGGCCACCGGCGAGTTCCTCTGGGCCATGCCCACCACCGCCCAGAACGTGGTCAGCGGCATCGACGGCGCGACCGGGGCGGTCACCGAGAACGCCGAGCTCGTCTTCGAGCGCGAGGGGCAGGACATGCTGATCTGCCCGAGCTTCGTGACCGGCGGCAAGGACCACGAGGCCGGCGCCTACAGCCCCCTGACGGGCCTGATGTACTACCCCCTGCGCAACGTGTGCGCCCGCATGATGGCGACGACCGAGGGCGGGCTGACCCTCTACAACCTCGCCCAGCGCCAGCAGATCGCGCCGGGCACCGACCAGGTCGGCGCCGTCTACGCCATCTCGGCCGAGACCGGCAACACCGCGTGGGTCTACGAGCAGCGGGCCGGCACCACCTCGCTCATCGCCACCGGCGGCGGGCTCGTCTTCGGGGGCGACGGCAACGGGCGGTTCCGGGCCCTCGACCAGGAGACCGGCGAGTCGCTGTGGGAGATCAACCTCGGGACGTCGGTCACCGGCTTTCCCATCACCTACGCGGTCGACGGCAAGCAGTACGTGGTGGCGAGCACGGGGTCGTCGCTCAGCTCGCGCGACAACATGCGCCTGACCCCGGAGCTGCGGCCGAGCAACGGCAACAACATCTTCGTCTTCGCGCTGCCGTAGCCCGACGGAGCGGCGCCCGGCGGCCGCGTCGGCACCCCGCGGCGCGGCCGCCCCGATCAACCCGTCCGGGCGGTCGGGCCCTTCCACGGCGCCGCCTTCCGACACCGGTGGGCGGTCGGGGCGCCGACGGCAATCACCCCTGCCGGGCCGAGCGCGGGAAACCGACGAAGACGGGCCACGCCCGGGTGCAGTTGGCAACGAGTTGTCCTGACGTGACGTCCTTCAGGGCCCTGCTCAAGCTGACCGGCGGGGGCATCATCGTCCTCGCCTTCGCGTTCTGGCAGACCTTCGGGATCTGCCTCAGGCGCTGGTTTCCGCTGGCCGCCCGGCGCTACGCCAACCGGGTCACGGCCCTCGGATGCCGGGCGTTCCTGCGCCACTGGGGAATCACCGTCACCATCAGGAACGCGCGTCACGTCGCGCCCGGCCGGACGTATCTCTACGCCGTCAACCACCTGTCCTACCTCGACATCCTGGTCCACGGGGCGCTCTTTCCCTCCACCTTCGTCACGTCGCGGGAGATGCACGGGACCCCCTTTCTGGGGCACATCTGCCGGTTCGCACAGTGCTTCTTCGTGGACCGCATCAGCCGGAGGCGGCTCGCGCAGGAGATACGGGGCGTCGCCGCCCTCCTCGGGAGCGGCGTCTCCGTGACCCTGTTCCCGGAAGGCGCGGCGAGCGACGGAGCCGCGGTCCAGCCCTTCAAGAGCCCGCTGTTCAAGGCGGGTGCGGCGTCGGGGACGCCGGTGCTGCCCCTGACCCTGAACTACCGGGCCCTCGACTCGGTTCCCGTCGGCCCCGGGAACCGGGACGACGTCTGCTGGTACGGGGGCATGGCGTTCCTCCCCCACGTCTGGCGGCTGCTTCGCCACCGCCGCATCGAGGTCGACGTCGTCGTCTCGCCGCCCATCGCCGGGGCCGACTACCGGGAGCTCTCCGAGAAGGCCCGCGAGGCCGTGGCGGGCTGCTACGCTCCGCTGGCATAGCGAGTCGATTGGAGCCGCCGCCGACCCTTCGGCCGTCTGACGGTCCGGCGATGCAGAGGCGGGTCGGGGAGTCGAGCGGCGGAGCCGCGCCGACGGCTCCGCCATCCCGTGATCGGAAGATGACACGCTACGGACGAGTGTTCATGGGATCCGCAGGGGGAGGAGCGTCCGTGCCAGGTGCTGCACCCGCGGGCGATCATGGGTTGAATATGACACAATGGGTGAATGGCATCGATTCCCCCGGCAATCCAGCGCACCGAACCCGTCGTCAGGCCGAACACGCCGACGCCGACCGCCGAGCCGGACTTTCCCGGCTGCGACCCCGTCTCGCTGCCGACCTGGGACGACGTGTGGGCCTACGAGGGGCGCATCGAGTACTGGTTGCGCGAGACGGGGACAGCCTGGGTGCTGCGCGACGCCGGCCCCGTTCACGAGACCGCCCCGACCCTGCTGAGCGAGCTGCTGACCCGCCTCGGCCAGGAGCGGGGTTCGCGCATCCGGTGCGCCGGAGCGGTCTACCTGATGGAGCGGGACGAGGACGGCCGGCCGCGGCAGGTGCTCGTGGCCGACCAGACCATCTACCTGGACCGGAGCGTCTGGCGGCCGCGCGACCCCGCCATCGTGCTGGGGGTGGATCCCCTGCCGGACGTGATCCTCGAGGTGGACCACACCACGGACGTCCGGCGCAACAAGCTGCCGGTGTATGCGGCGTGGGGATTCCCCGAGGTCTGGGTGGACACCCCCGACGAGCCGTCGCCGAACCGGCCCCGGCGCCTCCGGCCGGGCCTGACGATCTACGTGCTGCAGGAGGGCTGTTTCCGCATCGCGGACGAGAGCCGCGCGTTTCCGACCTGGACGGCCGCGCAGCTCCACGCCGCGCTGAACGAGAGCCGCCTCGGCCCGCGCACCCTCGCCGACCTGACCCGGGTGGGCCGGCGGCTCGGCGAGCGGGAGGGCACCACCCCCGACGACGACCCCCAGCTCGGACGCCACCGCCGGCAGGCCCACGACGCCGGACTTCGGGCCGGCCGCGCGGAAGGGCTCACGCAGGGGCGGGCGGAGGGACTCACGCAGGGTCGCACCGAGGGACTCACTCAGGGACGGGCCGAGGGGCTCACGCAGGGGCGGGCCGAGGGCATCGCCCGCCAACGGACCTTCCTCGGGCGGCTGGCCGCACAGAGGTTCGGGCCGCTCACGGCGGATCGGATTGCCGCGCTCCTGGCCGGCATCGAGGACCCCGAGCGCCTCACCGAGGCCGGCCACCTGATCATCGCGTGCGACGACGCCGACGACCTGCTCTCCCGCCTGTCATGACGCGGGCCGGCGCTCGTCATGCGCACGATCGACGCGAACCCGCGGCCGTCATTCGCCGCTTCCAGTCGGGCTCCGGTTGCGCGTCGCGCTACCAGGCGGGAAGCTGCGGGACGGCGATGCCCGTCGGGCTGTACTCCAGCGGCTTCCCGACTTCCGCCGACAGCAGACTCGACAGGAACGGATAGACGGCCTCCATTCGGAACTTCGTCGACGCGGAGGGCTCCCAGGCGACGTCCCCGCCGACTGCGAAGCCCGCCGCCGCAAGCGGTCCCGAGAGGGCGGGAAGGTCGGTCACCACGTGGAAGGCGACGTCGCTGTCACCGTGTCCGTCCGCGATGAACGGCGGTTGGTGGTCGCCGAGAATCAGTGCGACGAATCCCGGTTCCACGCGGTGTCGGAACGCCGCGAGCAAGAGCTCCCACTCATAGGCGACGGTCACGAAGTAGTCGCGCTTCCAACCCTGGGGGACGGTCAGCGCCAGCTCCACGTAGTCGGGCCGGGTCTCGATGAACGAGGGTTGCGGCGCTTCGAGGTCGGCGACGTCCTCCGTAATCCGGGGCGGAGGCTCCCAGGCGAAGTGGGTGGACACGGACGAAAAGTGAAAGAAGCGCGGGGGCGGGTGGCGGCTCCACCGGTTTGTGAACGCGTACTCCAGGGCCCACTGGTCCGGCACGTGGCCGAACCCGTACAGGAAGCCGTCGTACGAGAAATCCTGCCGAACGATCACGTCGTCGTAGTCGTACAGGTCCTCTCTCCACGTGGCGCCGGGCTGCACGGCCAGCGTGTAGTAGCCGTGGCTCTTCAGGTACGAGACGAGGTGAGGATAGCGACGAGCCATGCGCTTCCAGGCCCAGTACGCCGAATGGCTGCCGATTCGTATCCCGCTCAGCGCCGACGCCGTGCTCATCCACGACCCCCCGCCGTTCACCGGCGCGGCCGCGAAGCGCGTGAACAGGGGCAGTCGCAGCGCGTCCAGCTCGCTCTGCACCCGGGCCATCAGCCCCTGTCGCGCCACGAGGTAGTCGTCGTCGGCCCACAGCGCCGCCCCATACGACTCTACGGAGAAGAGAAAGACGTCCGGACGGCGCCGGGGCGCCGTCCCGGCCAGACCGGCCGCCGCCTGCACGGCCGAGCCGTTCAGCGCCTCGACGGTGGCCAGCACGTCCTGTGATCGTTGCCAGTTGAAGTACGCGTGCTTTGCCTGCAGTTGTATGAGCGGGTCGTCCCGCACCACGCCGAACCACGACAGCGACAGGGCGCAGTAGGCGTTCACCAACACCCACCCGGCGGCCGCGTGCCGAGGGTCGAGGCGGGCGCCCCAGCGCCAGGCGGCCCCGAGATACCGCGCCACCAGCATCCCCAATCCGGCGGCCGCGCCCAGGAAGGCGACGGCGTACGGGACAGCCGTCAATCCCCAGGTGTCGCGCGCGAAGATCCACGCGCTGTCGAGCATGAGAACGTCGTCGAGCAGCGTGCCCGGTCGGTCGAAGAGTGCGTGAACGAAGCCGCTGTAGGCCATGAACGCGAAAAGCGCGACGTAGGCGAACCACGCGAGCGGCACCGCGGCCGGCCGCCACTGGCGGGCGAATCGGCTGGCCAGAACCAACGACGAGAAGATGAAGACCCAGTCCGCGCTGACCCGAAAGATGTCGCGGTTGCCACGTCGGACGAGCAGCTGCATCGCGTACTCGTACGTGCTGCGCCCGAGTCCGGACCATCCCCAGTCGTACGGGCCGCGAGGATGTTCCGACGGAAAGAAAGGCCAGAAATCGGTCTCGCGCGAGACGATCAGATAGAGCGGCACGAACAGCAACAGATTGAGCGCCGCGAACCCGGCCGCGATGCCGGCGCCGGCCGGGAGCGACCCTCCGCACATCCAGTCCGGGACGCGGAGCGTCAGGCGTACCTCACGCATGGCCGGATGGGCCCTTGAGATGGGGCCCCCGTTCGCGCTGCGTGCGCGGGGCTTGCCGGGGCGGGGGTGTTCCTTCGAGAGTCGCTCGTCCGGAAACCGTACGCAAGGTCCGGTCCGCACCCCGGCTCCCGGACGAGATCATGCCTTCGCCCACGGAAGGCTCGTCGTGCGGTGTTCCCGGGCGGGCGAGCCCGACATGGCCGCGCACCGCCCGCGCCCGAGCGTCGGAGCGATGCCCATGGTCAGTTCGCGTCGAGTCGGCGGATCCTGACGTTGCGGAAGGCGACGGGGTCGCCGTGGTCCTGGATGGCGATGTGCCCGCGGGGCTCGCGGCCGTAGCGGGGAATCGACGCGAACTTGCTGGCCATCATGCGTGCCTGCCAGTCGGGGCTGCCGAGCTCGTAATCGAGCAGCTTCTCGCCGTTCATCCAGTGCTCGACGCGGGCGCCGCGGACGACGAGGCGGGCGCTGTTCCACTCGCCGACGGGCCGGGTGACGTCGCGGGCGGGGGCGTGGACGGCGTAGTTGCTGGCGGCCGAGGTGATGGGGGCCTGCCCGTCGCGGTGGCCGGCGTTGTGCAGGATCTGGAACTCGGGCCCGGTGTGCCACGTGGGGCCGTCGCCCTCCGCGACCCGGAACATCACGCCGCTGTTGCCGCCCTCCTCCACCCGCCAGTCGAAGCGCAGGTCGAAGTCGGCGAACTGCTCGACGGTGATGATGTCGCCGCCGCGGCCGACCCGGGCCATGGCGCCGTCGACGGCCTGCCAGCCGTCGGGCACGCCGTCGCGCCGGTAGCCGCGCCAGGCGGCGAGGCTCTCGCCGTCGAAGAGCAGCTCCCAGCCGTCAGTCTTCTCCTCGGCCGTCAGGGTGTTGGCGGCGGCCTCGTCGGCGCCGGTCGCCGGGGCGCCGATGGCCCACGCGATGCCCTGCAGCAGGTGGGTCTGGAAGCGCGCGTCGTCCCACACCTCGGGACGGTGGCCGAGCGCGGTGTAGAAGACGCGGCCGTCGCCCTCCTCGCGCGTCCACGCGAGAGCGAAGTCGCCGTCGTCGCGCCGGATGTTGCGCGCGTTCATGTCGACCGAGCCGGTTTCGAGGCTCAGCAGCACGTCGACGTTGCCGCGCGACCACTCGCGGTGCTGGTAGATCTCGTCGTGGATGCGGAACGACTCGCCGAGATGCCGCGTTGCGGGGTGCTCGGGATTCTCGACCCGCACCGTGACCTCCTGGTGCCAGGGATGGCCGTCGAAGTAGCCGCCGATGAGGGCGAGATAGCCCGGCCACTCGTAGAAGGTGTCGGTGGCGCTGTGCACGCCGACGAACGCCCCGCCGCCCCGCACCCACGCGAGCAGGGCCGCCTTCTGGGCGTCGTCCATGGGCAGCTCGCCGGTCGTGAAGAAGACCACCGCGTCGTAGTCGGCGAGGGTCTCGGCGGTCAGGGTCGAGGCGTCGCGGGAGACGGTCACCTCGAGCTGCCCCGTCTCCTTCGCGATGCGGGTGAAGACCGCCTCGGAGTGCGGCAGGACGGGATGCGCGAACGCGGCCGACTGCGTGAGGTAGAGGACCTTCGCGGTCTCCGCCGAGGCCGGCGGCGGACCGGAGAGGAGCGAGAGAGCCGCTACTACGGCGAAGAAAGCTGTCTGTCGCACGTCGTCACATCCTTTCGGCGGTCGGCATCATGCCGCGCCCTCATGGTACCGTGTTTCTCCCGGGGGACGACACAGGCCGCCGGAGTATCCTATGAGGCCGATGGCGTTGCTGGGGCTCGATGTCGGAACCGGCGGTTCGCGCGCGGTGATCGTCGATGCCGACGGGGCGGTGACGGCGACGGCCACGGAGGCGCACGCGGCGTTCGACTCGCCCCGTACCGGCTGGGCCGAGCAGGACCCCACGGACTGGTGGCGCGCGTCGCAGGCGGCCATCCGGGCGGCTCTGGCTGCCGGCGAAACGGCCCCCGGGGACATCCGGGCCGTCGGGCTGTCCGGCCAGATGCACGGCGCGGTGCTGCTCGACGCGGCGGGAGAGGTCGTCCGGCCCGCCCTGATCTGGTGCGACCAGCGGACCGGCGCCCAGTGCCGGCGGCTCACCGACGAGGTCGGGGCCGCGCGCCTGATCGAGCTCGTCGCCAATCCCGCCCTCACCGGCTTCACCCTGCCCAAGCTGCTCTGGGTGCGCGACGAGGAGCCGGCGCACTGGGAGCGGGTGCGGACGGTGCTGCTGCCCAAGGACTACGTGCGGTGGCGGCTCACGGGAGAGCGCGCCACCGACGCGGCCGACGCCTCGGGGACCCTGCTCTTCGACGTGGCCGGCCGGCGCTGGTCGTCGGAGCTGCTCGCGCACGCGGGGATGGACGCGGCCGCCCTACCCGTCGTGCACGAGGGGCCCGAGGTCACCGGCCGCCTCGCCCGCGCCGGGGCCGAGGCCACCGGCCTCGCCGAGGGGACGCCGGTCGTGGCGGGCGGGGGAGACCAGGCGGCGGGGGCGGTGGGCATGGGCATCGTGCGGCCCGGCGCCGTCAGCGCGACCATCGGGACCTCCGGCGTGGTGTTCGCGGCCACCGACCGGCCGGCCCTCGACCCCGGCGGCCGTGTGCACACGTTCTGCCACGCGGTACCGGGCCGCTGGCACGTCATGGGGGTGACCCAGGGCGCGGGGCTGTCGCTGCGCTGGCTGCGCGACACGCTCGGCGTGAACGACGACGGCGCCGAAGCGCCGGGCGATCCCTACGACCGCCTGTGCGCCGAGGCGGCGGAGGCCCCGCCGGGGGCCGACGGGGTCCTGTGGGCGCCCTACCTGATGGGCGAGCGCACGCCGCACCTCGACCCGGAGGCGCGGGCCGCGCTGGTGGGCCTGTCCGCCGCGCACGGCCGGGCGCACGTGATCCGCGCGGTGCTCGAGGGCGTCGCGTTCAGCCTGCGCGACAGCCTGACCATCTTCGACGAGATGGGGGTTCCGGCAACCCGCATCCGGCTCGGCGGCGGCGGGGCGCGGTCGCCGCTGTGGCGACAGATACAGGCCGACGCGTACCGCCAGCCCGTCGACGTGCTGGCGGCGGAGGAGGGCGCCGCCTACGGCGCGGCGCTCCTCGCGGGGGTCGGGGCGGGGGTGTGGGGCTCGGTGGACGAGGCCTGCGCGGCCGCCGGTCCGGGTGGCGGGGACGGTGGCGCCCGAGCCCGGCGCGATGGAGACGCTCGAACGGCAGTACCGCCGGTTCCGCACCCTGTACGGGGCGCTGCACCCGCAGGCCGCGGGGTGAGGGCAGCGACGAGCTAGTGACGGCGGCGAGATGAGCCATGTCTGACGACGCCTACGCTCCGCGCCCGGAGCACAAGTTCTCGTTCGGTCTGTGGACGGTCGGCAACCCCGGCCGCGACCCCTTCGGCGAGCCCGTCCGGCCGCGGCTGACCCCGGTCGAGCTCGTCGCCCTGCTCGGCGAGGTGGGGGCCTGGGGCGTGAACCTGCACGACAACGACCTCGTGCCCATCGACGCGACCGCGGCCGAGCGCGACCGCATCGTGCGGGAGTTCCGGCAGGCGTGCCGGGACCACGGCCTCGTCGTGCCCATGGTCACCACCAACCTGTTCACCGACCCCGCCTTCAAGGACGGCGCGTTCACCGCCAACGACCCCGCGGTGCGGGCCCTCTCGGTGCAGAAGGCGATGGGGGCGATGGACCTCGGGGCCGAGCTCGGCGCGAAGATCTTCGTCATGTGGGGCGGGCGCGAGGGGACCGAGACCGACGGCTGCCGGCGCCCCGACGCCGCCGTCCAGCGGTTCCGCGAGGCCCTGAACTTCCTCTGCGAGTACTCCATCGCCAACGGCTACGACTACCGCTTCGCGCTCGAGGCGAAGCCGAACGAGCCGCGCAGCGACATCTACTTCGCGACCACCGGCGCCTATCTCGGGTTCATCCCGACCCTCGACCATCCCGAGCTGGTGGGGGTGAACCCCGAGGTCGCCCACGAGCACATGGCCGGCCTGAACATGACCCACGCGGTGGCCCAGGCGTGGGAGGCGGGCAAGCTCTTCCACATCGACCTCAACGACCAGGTCATCGGCCGCTACGACCAGGACTTCCGCTTCGGGGCCGCGAACCCGAAGGCGGCGTTCTGGCTGGTGAAGTTCCTCGAGGACGTCGGCTACGCGGGCCCGCGCCACTTCGACGCCCACGCCTATCGCACCGAGGGCGTCGAGGGCGTCAAGGACTTCGCGCGCGGCTGCATGCGCACCTACCTCATCCTGAAGGAGAAGGCGGCGCGGTGGAACGCCGACCCCGACGTCGGCGCCCTCCTCGCCGGCCTCGCCGAGGCCACCCAGGCCGCGCCGGGGTTCGGGGGTTTCAGCCCCGACGCCGCGGCGGCGCTGAAGGGCCACCGCTTCGACCGTGCCGCGCTGGGGGGCCGGGAGCTGGCCTACGAGCGGCTGGACCAGTTGACCACGGAGATCCTGCTCGGGGTGCGGTAGGACCCATGCATGAAGCCATCGCTCGGTCCGCGCGCCGAGCCCGGCATCGGTTCGGAGAGTCGATATCGACCGCCAAAGGAGGCAGACAGTCATGATTCGTGAGTATTCGGCCGACACGGCCGCGTTCGTGGGGCTCGCCGCGGTCGCGGCGTTCGCGCTGGCGGCGTTCGCGCCCGCCGCGCTCGCGCAGTCGTCCGCGTCTGAAGACGCCGGCCTGCCGACGGCGAGCCCCGGCTCGGTGGGGATGTCCGCCGAGGGGCTGGCCCGCATCGGGCCGGCCATGCAGGCCTACGTCGACGACGGCCGGCTCGCGGCGGTCGTGACGATGGTGGCCCGCCGGGGGCAGGTCGTCCACTGGGAGGCGGTGGGAACGCGCGACACCGCGGCCGGCGACCCGGTGGAGCGGGACGACATCTTCCGCATCTACTCGATGACGAAGCCGGTGACGAGCGTCGCGGTGATGATGCTCGTCGAGGAAGGCAAGGTCGCGCTCGACGACCCCGTCTCGAAGTTCGTGCCCGAGTTCGCCGACGTCGAGGTGCTGGGCGACGGCGGCGAGCGCGTCGCGGCGGACGGGCCCATGACCGTCGAGCACCTGCTGACCCACACCTCGGGGCTCACCTACGGGTTCTTCGGCGACTCCGCCGTCGACCGCCTCTACAACCAGGCCAACCCCCTCACCCTCGCCGGAGGACCTGGAGGACTTCGGCCGCCGCGTCGCCGAGCTGCCGCTCATCGCGAGCCCCGGCGCGCGCTGGAACTACAGCGTGTCGACCGACGTCCTGGGCCGCGTCGTCGAGGTGGCCTCGGGCCAGGCGTTCGACGCGTTCGTCGAGGAACGCATCCTCGACCCCCTCGGCATGGACGACACCGCGTTCTGGGTGCCCGAGGAGAAGCGCGCCCGCTTCATGGCCAACTACGCGAAGCTGGGCGACAACCTCGTCGTCGCCGACTCGCCGGTCGACGGTCAGTACACGCGCCCGCCGGCGTTCCCCTCGGGCGGCGGCGGCCTCACCTCGACCGCGTCCGACTACATCCGCTTCGCCCAGATGCTGCTCGAGGGCGGCAGCCTCGACGGCGTCCGCATCCTCGCGCCCGAGACCGTCGAGAAGATGCGCTCGAACCACCTCCCCGACGCGATGGTCCCCATCGAGCTGGGCGCGTTCCTCAGCCCCGGCTACGGCTTCGGGCTCGGGTTCGCGGTCATGGTCGACGCCGACGCCTCGCCCGAGCCCGACCACGACGGCGTCTTCCGCTGGGCCGGCGCCGCCAACACGTTCTTCTGGATCGACCCCGAGGCCGAGCTCGTCGGCATGGTGTGGACCCAGTTCATGCCGTTCGCGGCGTACGACCTCGAGCGCGAGTTCCAGACCCTCGTCTACGAGGCGATCGAGTAGCCGCGGCGCGGCCGGGAGGGCATACAATCGGGGTAGTCTGCAACTGAATCGGGGAAGTCTCCGGCTCCGCAACGAGGGGGGAAACGACCATGATGGACAGTCTGCAGTTCCTCTTCCGATGGCTCCACGTGTTCGCGGGGATCATCTGGATCGGGCACCTCTACTTCTTCAACTTCGTCAACGTCCAGTTGGCCGCGAAGCTCGACGGGCCCACGAAGCAGAAGGTGGTGCCGGAGCTGATGCCCCGCGCCCTGTTCTGGTTCCGTTGGGGCGCGGCCTGGACCTGGATCACCGGGGTCCTCCTGCTGCTGCTGATCTTCTACCACGGCCGCCTTGCGATCGAGGTCGACGCGAGCTGGGGGGCGGGCGCGATCTCGATGATCGCGGTGACGTTCCTGGCCGTCTTCGGCTACGACGCGCTCTGGAAGAGCGGGCTCAAGTCGAACGTCCGCGCCGCCACCATCGTCTCGTTCGTGCTGCTGGCGGTCGTCGTCTTCCTGTTCGTGGAGGTCGGCGGGTTCCCGCCCCGCTCGGTCCTCATCCACACCGGCGCGATGTTCGGGACGATGATGGCCTTCAACGTGTGGTTCCGCATCTGGCCGGCGCAGCAGCGCATCATCGCGGCGGTGAAGGCCGGCAAGGCTCCCGACCCCGCCGACCCGGCCCTCGCCGGGCTGCGCTCGAAGCACAACACCTACATGTCGCTGCCGCTGCTGTGGGCGATGGCCAACGAGCACGCGACCCCGTTCTTCGGCGGCAACCTGGGGATTCCCGGCGACTACTACTGGGTGGCGTGGCTCGCGGCGGTGGTGCTGGGGTGGCACATCATCTTCCACTGCTACCGCATCGCCGGCCGGGTATCGGGCATGTGAGGTCCGCCGCGGGGGGACGGGTGCCAAGGGTCGCCGGGGGCGCCGAGCTCCTCCCGTGGACCTCCGGGGCGGTGCGGCGTCGGCAGGGTGACCCTGCGACGCGTGGCGGGAACGCTGCCCGACCGCGCCGCGCGATGCCGGGTCGACGGAATGCGCTGAACGGGGAGCGCGGAAGGGGGAGTAGTCTGTTTCCAGCAGATGACCCTTCCGCTTCGGCTCAGCGCAGGAGCCTTGCTTCGGCACGGAACGCGACCGGCTCGCGGTCGGCCGAACGCCGACCGCGCGACGGCGGGGTCGACGGAGCGCGCTGAACGAGGGGCGCGGGAGGGGGTCCATTTGAAGTAGATAACCCTCCCGCTTCGGCTCAGCGCAGAGCCCCGACCAAACGTGGGTCGCCGCGCGGCTCGGCGCCGTCACGCGGCGGCGCGGCCGAGGAAGTCGTGGATCACGTTCGGCGCGGCGGTGTCGAAGCCGACCACGTCGAGCATGCCGGCGTCCTCGGGATCGGCGATGCTGCACTCGGTCGCGGTCATCGCCGCCACCACCAGCTTCGCCGGAATGCCCGTCTCGGCGCCGGTACCGGCGCAGGGCCTCGCTCGGATGCACGTCGCCCGCCCACGTCTCGTTGTCGGTGAGCACGATGAACGCGTCCGCCTCGATCCCCTGCTCCAGCGCGTCGAGCATCGGCAGCGCGCAGTCGGTGGCGCCGAACGGCAGATCGCTCGTGACCCGGACCGCCTCGCTCAGCGTGCTGGACCGCGTGATGGGCAGCGGGTGCATCCGCGTGTCGGCGAACGACCAGCCCGCGGTCCGGCCGGCGGAGAAGCCCTTGATGACGTGACGCTCTGCCTGACGCGCGATGACCGTGGCCATCGCCGCCGCCGCTTCACGCGCCGTCAGGTTCGACAGCCCCGCGACGTGCGCCCAGCCCATCGAGGCCGACACGTCCACCGCCAGGTAGACCCGCTGCCGAATCGGCTCCAGTTGGCCGAACGCGACCACGCACGCGCGCTCCAGCGCGTCCACGACCTCCGGCGTCGGCGTCCACGTGCTCGATCCGCGCTCCGAGCGGCCCTGGCCGTACGTGCGCAGCGCGACCAGGAGGGACAGCGGGTGCACGCGCGCGCCGCGCAGCGCCTCGCCGTCGATCAGGCGCGCGGTCACCGCGCGCGTCTCGTCGGCCAGCGGCCGCAGGACACCGAGCCGTGTCAGCACCGGCAGGTTGCGCACGAGCGCGGTCAGGGGCAGGTTGAACAGCAGCGCCCGCCAGACGGCGGGGTCGCCCAGGTGGTCGGTCGGCACCATCTCGCGAGAGAGGGCGCGCGCATGTGCCTTCAGCAGACCGGCGGCCTCGGCCGGCGTCTCCGTGCGCTGCAGACGCCTGAACGCATCGACCTGCGGCAGCTGCTCGGCGTCGACCTCCGCGGTGTCGGGATGCGTGACCCACTGCAGGAGATGGCTCAGGCGCCCGCCCGCGGGGGCCTTCGGATGCGTCAGCCGCAACACGTCGCGGTGGCTCCATCCGTCGCGCCGGCGGTACTTGAGCACCTGGTGCGTCAGCCGGTCGACCTCCTGGTCGGTGTACCAGCGTCCGACCGCGCGCTTGAGCGACCGGCCCCAGCCGCGCATGTCGTTGACGAAGGAGACGAAGTGCAGCAGGTGCGTCCCGGTGCGCGCGACCCTCGGCAGCGCGGCGGCGGCGGCGCGCCGCGTCTCCTCATCGCCGAAGCTCGCGGCCATCGCCAGCGCGAACAGCGCCGGGTCGTTCTTCGGCGCCCGGCCGTGCGTGCTGACGTCCACGAGAGTCCGGAGGGTGCGCGGCCCGTCCGCGGCGAGGCAGCGGCGGACGGCGGCGGCGTTGTCCAGGGTCAGGGCGCGCGCGCCGGTGTAGTAGGTGCCGGCGTCGGTCCCGAGAATCAGGAAACGCTCGAGCCGGGTCCAGTCGGTGACGGGGAAGACGTACCCGCCGGCGGCGTTGCGCACCATCTCGGCCTCGCGGCCGACCATCGGCTCGGACTGCCGCGCCGGGACCCCGTGAACGCTCTTGAGAACCTGCATCGCCATGTACCCGTTCCCGCCTACCGCGCTCCGGCGTACCGCCGTCGCCGCAGCGCTTGACTGCGCCTCGAACAAGGGATCGGAAAAGGGAGGTTCCGTGGCGCTCGACCAGTACGTGCGCCTCGGCGTGGGGTGTCGAACCCACTGCGTTGGAGACTGATAACCCTCTTCGCTTCGGCTCGAGGAAGACAATCAGTATGAACGTGTTGTCCCGAACACGTCAACCCCTATATTCGTCGAATGCCGTTATGGTGGGCGCGGACAGGCGCGAAGACCTTGGACGAATTGTGCCGGTTCGGTACCGCGCCGGCCACAGGTCGCGGTGCCACGGACATGCCGCGCGTTGGGCGGAGGTGAGGCGGCACCATGACGTAGGGGATCCGGAGGGCCGTTGCTGGCGTACGGCTCGATTCGCCGACCAGGGCACGGGCGGCATGCGGCTCCCTGCATGCGCCGCGACGCGGGATGTCGGAAGCCGGGAACGCTGTTCGGGGGCGGGAAACCGCCCACGGGCGGGCGCCTCACGGAGTCGGCGGCGGACGGGAACCCTCGGTCGGAGCCCCGTCCGCGGCCGCGAATCCGCGTCGGGGCAGGGCTACTCTTCGCCCAGCGCGAACACCCAGAGGACGCCGCCCTGGGGCACCTGGACGTTGCGCTCGAAGTGCGCGTTGACGGCCCGCTGCATCCCCTGGGCGTCGACTCCCCAGCCCGACTGCACGGCGATGTACTGGACGCCGTCGACCTCGTACGACGAGGGGACGCCGATGACCCCCGAGTTCGTGCGCTGCTCCCACAGCACCTCGCCGGTCGTCGCGTCGAAGGCCCGGAAGTAGCGGTCGTTGGTGCCGCCGGCGAAGACGAGGCCGCCCCCGGTGGTCATGATCGGGCCCCAGTTCTGCGACTCGGCGAACTCGTGGGTCCAGACCTGCTCGCCGGTCGAGAGGTCCCACGCCTGGAGCTCGCCGAGGTGTTCGGCGTTGTCCACCACGAAGACCTGGGACGAGGCGCCGGTGAACGCCCGGCCGGGGACGTACTCGACCTCGCGGCCGACGATGGTCGAGCAGAGGTTCTCGTTGGCGGGGATGTAGAGATAGCCGGTCTGCGGGCTGTAGGCGGCCGGGGGCCAGTCCTTGCCGCCCCACAGCGAGGGACAGAAGGTGGCCGGCCGGTTGGTGCCGGGCTTGCGCTCCGCGTCGTACTCGGGCCGGCCGGTCACCGGGTCGATGGCCGTGAACACGTTCTGGTCCACGTAGGGCTGGGCGTCGACGAAGGTGATGGCGTCGGGCCCGCGCTCGAGCATCCACAGGTAGCCGTTGCGGGCGGGGTGCACCAGGGTGGGGATGGTGCGGCCGTCGCGGGGGACGTCGATGAGCAGGGGGGCGGATACCTCGTCCCAGTCCCACGAGCCGTTCCAGTGGTACTGGTGGTAACCCTTGAGCTCGCCGGTGTCGGCGTCGAAGGCGACGACCGAGTTGGTGTAGAGGTTGTCGCCGGGCCGCTGGTCGCCGATCCACGGGCCGGGGTTGCCCGTGCCCCAGTAGGTGAGGTTCAGCTCGGGGTCGAACGAGCCGGTGATCCAGATCGAGGCGCCGCCGGTGCGCCAGGTCTCGCCCGGCCACGTCTCGATGCCGGGGTCGCCGGGGCCGGGAATGGTGTGCGTGCGCCACACCTCCTCGCCGGTCTCGGCGTCGAGGGCGGCCACGAAGCCGCGGATGCCGCGCTCGCCTCCCGAGGGGCCGACGAGGACCTTGCCATTGGCGATGAGGGGCGCGATGGTCATGTAGTAGCCGGTGCGGTAGTCGGCGACGGCGGTCTCCCAGACCAGCTCGCCGGTCATGGCGTCGAGGGCGACCACGAACGCGTCGTGCGCCGTGTAGTAGACCTTGTCGCCGTAGAGGGCGACCCCGCGGTTGGTGCGGTGGGGATGGGCCATGTCGTCGGGGAACTGCCGGGTGTACAGCCAGAGCTGCTCCCCGGTGCGGGCGTCCACCGCGATGACCCGGTCCTCGGGGGTGGTGATGAACATGATGCCGTCGTTGACGACCGGCGGCGACTCGTGGCCCGAGGTGACGCCCGTCGACAGCAGCCACACCGGCTCGAGGTCGGCGACGTTCGCGGTGGTGATCTGGTCGAGGGGGCTGTAGCCCCAGCTGTCGTAGGTGCGCCGGTACATCAGCCAGTCGCCGTCGGCGGGCGATTGCAGCCGCTCGTCGGTCACCGGGGTGTAGGTGGGCTCCTGGGCCGCCGCTCGCGGCGGCATCGCCAGCGCGAGCGCGATGATCGCGGCGCCCGCGGCAACCAGTCGTATCGGAAGTCTCGCCATGCGTTTCTCTCCTGCCTGTGATGTTCCCGTGGTTCGCGCTTCAGGGCCGGTGCGCTTCCGCCCCGGCATTATGACGCGAACGCGCCGGCCGGCGCACCGCAGGTCCGCCGGCGCCGGGCCGGGCGCTCGAATCGGGACGCGACCCGCCGGGGTCGCCGGCCGGCGGTCTGTCAACGGAACCGGGGTCTCGAACGTCCTGTACGGGTATGCGACAATTGCGCGATGGCGTACAGGGAGTCGGTACGATGATGCCCCGGTTCTCCAGGGTGGTGCCCGCGTCCGGTTGCTCCTCGCGGAGGAGGGCGGCGGAACGGAGAGTCCGCCCCGGCCGCGCGTCCGGCGGCGGCACGGGGATTCTACGCTGGCTCCCGGCCGTGCTGCTCCTGCTCGCTCCGGTCGCGGCGCCGGCCGGGCAGGCTCCCGCCTCGGGCGACACCGTCGCCGTCGTCGCGTTCGCGAACATCACCGGCGCCGCCGAGGACGACTGGATCGGGTTCGGCATTGCCGAGACGATTACCGCCGACCTGGCCGGTTCCGGCACGGTGTCGGTGGTGGGGAACGACGCGGTGAACGCGGCGTTGCGGCAGGCGCGCGTCGATCCCGGGGCCGTGGACCTGAGCGACACCCCGGCCGTGCAGGCGGGGCGGACCCTGGGCGCGCGTTGGGTGATCAGCGGCGGCTTCCAGCGGCTCGGACAGCAGGTGCGGCTGACCGCGCGCATCGTCGACGTGGCGACGGCGGCGGTGCGGCACGCGACCACCGTCGACGGAATGCTCGGGGAGCTCTTCGATCTGCAGGACCGGCTGTCGGCCGACCTGCGCAGCGGGCTCTCGGCGCCTTCGCCGGCGATGGCCGCGAACCTGCCGTCCCCCGGCCTCGCGCCGCCTTCCCCGATGGGTCGGCCGGGGATGCCGAGCGACCCGCCGGGCGGCGACGTTCCGGTGGCGGAGGGTCGCCGGCCCCCCTTCGTACCGCCGGGCGGCGGTGCGGGACGCCGCGGTCCGTTCGTTCCGCCGGGCGGTGACGCGGGCGCGGGAGGCCGCTCTCCGCTCGGCGATCCGGGTACTGGGGCGGGCGCGGGACGTCGTCCTCCCTTCGGCGGCCCGGGTGGCGGCGCGGACGCGGGTGCGGGACGTCGTCCTCCCTTCGGCGGCCCGGGTGGCGGCGCGGACGCGGGTGCGGGACGTCGTCCTCCCTTCGGCGGCCCGGGTGGCGGCGCGGAGGCGGGTACGGGACGTCGTCCTCCCTTCGGCGGTGCCGGCGGGGGCGCGGCGACGGGCGCGGCTCCTGCCGCCGGCTTCGGCGCGGCGGCCCCCCGCATCATTGACGGCCCGCCGCCGCCCCTCGCTCCCGCGACCCTCGCGCGCGATGCGGCGGGGCGGGTGACAATCCGTGCGGTGCCCCTCGGCCAGCCCCTCGACATCGACGGCACCCTCGACGAGGGCGTCTACGAGATCGTCGAGCCGCTGACCGGCTTCGTGCAGCAGCAGCCCGACGAGGGGGCGCCGGCGACCGAGCGCACCGAGGCCTGGGTGTTCTACGACGACAGCAGCATCTACATCTCGGCCCGCGCCTGGGACTCGGCCCCCGAGTCGCGCTGGGTCGCCAACGAGATGCAGCGCGACTCGTTCCAGATCATCAACAACGACACGTTCAGCGTCGCCCTCGACACCTTCTACGACCGCCGCAACGGGTTCGCGTTCATGGTCAACCCCATCGGGGGGTTCTTCGACTACCAGATCACCGACGAGGGCAACCCCAACAGCGACTGGAACCCGATATGGGACGTCCGGACGGGGCGCTTCGCCGGGGGCTGGACGGTCGAGATGGAGATTCCCTTCAAGTCGATCCGGTTCCCCGGCGGCGAGTCGCAGATGTGGGGCATCCAGCTCGGCCGCAACGTCCGGTGGAAGAACGAGTGGAACTACATCACTCCCGTCGCCATCTCCGCCGGTCCGGGAATGTTCCGTCTCTCGGCGGCGGGCACCCTGACCGGGCTGCAGGTGCCGTCGGGCAACCGGACGTTCGAGATCAAGCCCTACGGCATCGGGTCGTCGGCCACCAACGTCGCCACGGACGTCTACAACCAGGGTGACTACAACGGCGGCGTCGACGTCAAGTACGGCGTCACCGAGAACCTCACCGCGGACTTCACCGTGAACACCGACTTCGCGCAGGTCGAGGTGGACGAGGCGCAGATCAACCTGACCCGGTTCAGCCTGTTCTTCCCCGAGAAGCGCGAGTTCTTCCTGGAGGGGCGCGGCATCTTCGACTTCGGCCGCGGCGTGAACTTCGGGGGCGGCGGCGGGCCCGGGGGCGGCGGCAGACCGGGCTCGGGCGGCTTCTTCGGGGGCGGCGACGTGCCCACGGTCTTCTTCAGCCGGCGGATCGGGTTGGAGTCGGGAACCACGGTGCCCATTCAGGCCGGCGGGCGGCTCACCGGCAAGGTCGGCGACTTCACGCTGGGGGCCCTGAACATCCAGACCGACGACGTCTTGGACGTCGCGGACCCCACCAACTTCACGGTTCTCCGGCTGAAGCGCGACATCCTGCGGCGCAGCGCCATCGGCGCCCTGTTCACGGGCCGGTCGGTCTCGCTCAACGGCGAGGGCACGAACGAGGCGTTCGGGGTCGACGGCGTCTTCTCGTTCTACGACAACGTGAACTTCAACGGGTACTACGCCAAGACGCAGACGCCGGGCCTGGTCGGCGAGGACGAGAGCTACCAGGCCGCGTTCACCTACAACGGCGACCTCTACGCGGTCAGCGTCGACCACCTGCTGGTCGGCGACCACTTCAACCCCGAGGTGGGCTTCATGCGCCGCGACGACTTCCGGCGCACCTACGTGCAGGCGAAGTACGCGCCCCGTCCGGCCGGCATCGAGGCGGTGCGGCAGTTCACGTTCGGGGGCAGCTACGACTACTTCGAGACGGTGGCCGGCGTGCCCGAGACGGAGCTCGCCCAGGCCAACTTCCAGATCGAGTTCGAGAACAGCGACCGTTTCAGCGCCGACGTGCAGCGGGCCTACGAGTTCCTCGACGTGCCGTGGGAGCGGGTGCTCGGCACCGACTACATGATTCCGGCCGGCGAGTACGTGTTCCGGGACTACTACGTGTCCTACTCCATGGGTGCGCAGCGCCGCCTCTCGGGCAACCTGTCGCTGCAGCACGGCGAGTTCTACAACGGCGAGATCACGTCGATGGGCTACTCGCGGGGCCGCATCGAGGTCACCCCCCAGTTCTCGTTCGAGCCCAGCATCTCCGTCAACCGCGTCAGGCTCCCGGACGCGGAGTTCACGGCGCCCCTCGCCATCACGCGCGTGACCTACACCTTCAACCCGCGCGTCTTCTTCAGCGGGCTGGTGCAGTTCAACCCGACCCAGGAAGTGGTGAGCACCAACCTGCGCCTGCGGTGGGAGTACCGCCCCGGCAGCGAGCTGTTCGTCGTCTACAACGACCAGCGCGACACCGTGCTGGTGCCGGACCAGCGGTTTCCGATGCTCCAGAACCGCGCTTTCGTTGTAAAGTTCACCAGACTGTTCCGCTTCTGACGGGCAGTCGCTCCGACTCGCGCCGACCGGCGCGGGTCCGACGGCTCGCGCGGGTCGGGGCGGCCGGCGTGGGGCGGGATGGCCCGTGCTCCGCGCGAACCGGGCGGCCGCAACCCGCGGCGGTGTCGGTCCGGCCGGCGGACGCGACGGTCGTTCATTCGCAGTCGGCGATACTTCGCATGCGGAGTGCACACACCATGTCCATTCGTCGCTTGGCTCTTGCCTTGACCGCGGCCGCTGGCGCCTCGATTCTGCTTCCCACGGCCCCCGCCGGCCTCGCCGCCCAGGGGCCGCCGCCCGCGCCGGCCGCCGCCGTCGACTTCCAGCGCGACGTGCGGCCCATCCTGGCCGACAACTGCTTCTCGTGCCACGGTCCGGACGAGGGCACGCGCCAGGCGAGGCTGCGCCTCGACACGCAGGAGGGCGCGTTCGGGGCGCGCCCGCGCGGCGCCGCCGTCGTGCCCGGCGACGCCGGGGCGAGCATGCTCCATCAGCGCATCACCCACGCCGACGAGCGCCTGCGCATGCCGCCCCCGGCGCTGTCCAACAAGCGCCTGTCGGCCGGGCAGATCGACGTGCTGACGCGCTGGATCGACGAGGGCGCGTCCTGGGACCAGCACTGGTCGTTCGAGGCCGTGGCCGAGCATGCGCCGCCGGCCGTGGCCGACGAGGCGTGGGCGCGCAACCCGATCGACCGGTTCGTGCGCGCGCGGCTCGAGGCCGAGGGGCTGACGCCGGCGGCCGAGGCCGACAGGCGCACCTTGGCCCGCCGGGTGGCCCTCGACCTGACGGGTCTGCCCCCCGACCCGGGCCTCCTCGCGTCCTACCTGAACGACACGTCGGACGACGCCTGGGAGACCCTCGTCGACCGGCTGCTCGAGTCGCGGCACTGGGGCGAGCACCGCGCCCGCTACTGGCTCGACGCGGCGCGCTACGGCGACACCCACGGCATCCACATCGACAACTACCGCGAGATGTTCGCGTGGCGCGACTGGGCGATCCGGGCGTTCAACGAGAACAAGCCCTTCGACGACTTCGTGGTCGAGCAGGTGGCCGGCGACCTCCTGCCCGAGCCGAGCCTCGACCAGCTCGTGGCCACCGGCTTCCAGCGCAACAACATCACCACCAACGAGGGCGGGGTGGTGCCCGAGGAGTACGAGGCGATCTACGCAAAGGACCGGGCCGAGACCATCGGCAACGTCTTCCTCGGGCTGACCGTCGGCTGCGCCACCTGCCACGACCACAAGTTCGATCCCATCGCGCAGAGCGAGTTCTACGCGATGACCGCGTTCTTCCGGAACACCACCCAGTACGTGATGGACGGCAACGTCTCCGACCCGCCGCCCATCCTCGTGGTGCCCGCCGCCGCCGACCGCCAGCTCTGGCACGCGCTGCGCGACGAGGCGGTCGAGCTCGACGCGAAGCTCGACGAGCGCGCGGCGTCGGTGAGCCCCGACTTCATCGAGTGGGTGACCCGCGGGGAGCACCGCGACCTCGTGACCCCGCTCGAGCCCGAGGCCGAGCTGCTGACGCTGGTCCTCGACGACCCCGCCGGCCCCGCCGTCGTCCACGAGGGCGCGCGGCGTCCCGTCGCCCTCGAGCCCGGCGTGACCATCGAGGACGGCCCCGACGGCCATCCCGCCCTGCGCTTCGACGGCGAGTCGTGGGTCGAGCTGCCGTCGCTGGATCTCGACGCCGACACGCCGTTCTCCATCGCGATGTGGATCTTCCAGCCCGAGGGCGAAGGCAACTTCGTCGTGGCCGGCCAGTACGACCAGGAGGACGGCGCGCGCGGCTGGGCGGTGACCCTCGGCTCGCGGCAGCTCAACTTCCGGCTGACCGGCGAGCGGAACGAGCGCGGCGCGGCCACCACCGCCCGCGTCGGACCCATCAACACGAAGCGGATGCCGGCCGGCGAGTGGACCCACGTCGTGCTCACCCACGACGGGTCGGGCGAGCGCGGCGGTCTTCACGTCTACCAGAACGGCGAGCGGGTGGAGGAGCAGGGCAGCGAGTTCTTCGCGAAGGCGGAGGGCAGCATCGTCACCGACCAGCCGTTCTACCTGGGCCGCGGCGGAGCCGTGAACCGGGGCGTGCTCGAGAGCCGGCACTTCGCCGGCGGGGGCATCGCGGACCTCCGCGTGTTCGACCGGGCCCTGACGGTGCAGGAAGCCAGGGTGGTGTCGGAGTGGCGGACCCTGCGGGGCGCGACCGTCAAGTCGCCCCAGGGCCTGACCAGGCCCGAGCGCGATGTCCTGCGGCTGCGCTACCTGAGCATCGACGACGAGCCGTATCGCCGGCTCGAGGCCCGGCGCCGGGCGGTGGACGACGAGTGGCGCGAGGTGCGGCGGCGCGGCAGCATCACCCACGTGATGCAGGAGCGCACGGACAGCGAGGCGGCGGCCTGGGTGCTCGAGCGCGGGGTGTACGACCAGCGCCGCGAGCGCGTCCTCGCGGGCACCCCGGCAGCCCTGCCCCCGATGGAGGAGTCGCTGCCCCGCAACCGGCTCGGCCTCGCGCGGTGGCTCGTCGACGACGCCAACCCCCTGACCGCCCGGGTGACCGTGAACCGGTTCTGGCAGCAGGTGTTCGGCACCGGGCTCGTGGCGACCAGCGAGGACTTCGGGGCGCAGGGCGAGACCCCCTCGCACCCCGAGCTGCTCGACTACCTGGCCCACGACTTCCGCGAGTCGGGATGGGACGTCAAGCGCTTCTACCGCAATCTCGTGACGTCGGCGACCTACCGGCAGGCCGCGGCGGTGACCCCCGAGAAGCTCGAGCGCGACCCGCAGAACCGGCTGCTGTCGCGGGGGCCCCGGTTCCGCATGGACGCCGAGATGGTGCGCGACCAGGCCCTCGCCGCGAGCGGACTGCTCGTGCGCACCATCGGCGGGCCGAGCGTGAGGCCGTACCAGCCCGAGGGAGTGTGGTCGACGGTGGCGATGCCGCAGAGCAACACCCGGGTCTACGAGCGGGACAGCGGCGACGCCCTCTACCGGCGCAGCCTCTACACGTTCTGGAAGCGGTCGGCGCCGCCCGCGTCCATGGACATCTTCAACGCGCCGACGCGCGAGCACTCGACGGTGCGCCGCGAGCGGACCAACACGCCGCTCCAGGCCCTGGTGACGATGAACGACACGCAGTTCGTCGAGGCGTCGCGGCACCTCGCCCAGCGGGCGATGCGCGAGGGCGGGTACGACTTCGACCAGCGGCTCGACTACCTGACGACGCGGCTGCTGGCTCGCAGCTTCACCGCCCCCGAGCGGGCGGTGGCGCGGCGGACCTGGGACCGCTTCGCCGATCTCTACGGCGACGACGCCGACGGGGCGCGGGAGCTGCTGGCGGTGGGCGAGTCGGCCCACGACGCGGCGCTGCCGCTGACGGAGTCGGCGGCGTGGACGATGCTGGCGAGCCAGCTCATGAACCTGGACGAGGTCCTCAACAAGTAGGGCGCGGAGAGGAAGCGATGCACCCATTCAAGGAAGCCGTTCGCGCGGAGACCCGGCGTCAGTTCTTCGGCCGCACCGCCCGCGGCATCGGGGGGCTGGCCCTCGCCAACCTGATGGCCGACGACGCGTTCGCGCTGCCGGGGCAGGCGCCGGCCGCGGCGGCGGGGCTGCCGGCGCTGCCCCACTTCGCGCCCAAGGCCAAGCGCTGCATCTACCTCCACATGATGGGCGCGCCGCCCCAGATGGACCTGCTCGACTACAAGCCGAAGATGCGGGACTGGTACGACAAGGACCTGCCCGAGTCGATCCGCCAGGGCCAGCGGCTGACGACGATGACGTCGGGGCAGTCGCGCTTCCCCATCGCCCCCTCGGTGTTCGAGTTCTCGCAGCACGGCGACGGCGGGGCGTGGTTCTCGGAGATCCTGCCCCACACCGCGAGCATGGCCAACGACATCGCGGTCATCCGGTCGATGCACACCGACGCCATCAACCACGAGCCGGGCATCACGTTCATCCAGACCGGCCAGCAGATTCCCGGCCGGCCGTGCATCGGGGCGTGGTTCGCCTACGGCCTCGGCAGCATGAACGAGGACCTGCCGACGTTCGTGGTCATGAACGCCGAGCGCAGCCATCCCCGCGCCGGCGTGCAGGCGATCTCGGCCAAGCTGTGGAGCGCCGGGTTCCTGTCGCCCGAGTACGCGGGGGTGGGGCTGCGCACCGGGGCCGACCCCGTGCTCTACCTGCGCGACCCCGACGGCGTGTCGCCCGGCGTGCGGCGCGAGATGCTCGACGGGCTCGGCGCGCTGAACCGGCTGCGCCACGAGCAGGTCGGCGACCCCGAGACCCTCGCCCGCATCGAGCAGTACGAGATGGCGTTCCGCATGCAGTCGTCGGTGCCCGAGATGGCCGACCTCTCGAGCGAGCCCGACAGCACGTTCGAGCGCTGGGGCGAGGAGGCCAAGCAGGCCGGCAAGTTCCAGAACGCGGCCCTGATGGCGCGGCGGCTCGTCGAGCGGGGCGTGCGCTTCGTGCAGATCTACCACCGCGGCTGGGACGTGCACTCGTTCGCGCCCCAGGTGCTGCCCGCGCAGGCGCGCGACGTCGACCGCGCCGCGTGGGCCCTCGTCCAGGACCTGAAGGAGCGCGGGCTCTTCGACGAGACCCTCGTCATCTGGGGCGGCGAGTTCGGCCGCACCATCTACTCGCAGGGCCGGCTCACCCCCACCGACTACGGCCGCGACCACCATCCGCGCTGCTACAGCCTGTGGATGGCGGGCGGCGGCGTGCAGGGCGGGACGGTGTACGGCGAGACCGACGACTTCTCGTACAACATCGTCAAGGACCCGGTGCACATCCACGATTTCCAGGCGACCATCCTGCACCTGTTCGGCATCGACCACGAGCGGTTCACGTTCAGGCACCGGGGGCTGGACGCCCGGCTGACGGGCGTCGAGCCGGCCCGGGTGGTGCACGAGATCCTGGCGTGAGCGTTCCGGCGGCCGGTCCGACGGGGTCGGCCGCCGGATCAGCCGGCGAGCGAGCCGGCCCGGTGCTCGCCGGCGAGGTCGCCGGGCGCGAGCCGGCCCGGTGCTCGCGGACGAGGTCGCCGGGCGCGTGAGCCCGCCCGTCACTCGCTGGCGAGGTCGCCGGGCGCGTGAGCCGGCCCGCCGCCCGCGGGCGAGGACATCGAGCGACCCGCCGAACGAGGCGACCACGCGGGGCCGTTGTCGCCGGTAGCCCAAGCGTGCTACCCTGCTCACAGTGACCAACGACACGAAGTGGATCATCGGCACGCTGGTGCTGCTCGCCGGCCTCATGTCGGCGCAGTTCGCCGGCTTGAACGCCCGCATCGGCGACGTGAACGCCCGCATCGGCGACGTGAACGCCCGCATCGACGAGCTGCGGGCCGACATGAACGCGCGTTTCGACGGCGTGAACGCGCGGTTCGACGACATGAACACGCGGTTCGATGACATGAACGCGCGGATGGACCGCATGGAGGCGCGCCTCGACGGCTTCGACGAGCGGCTGCGCAACGTCGAGATCGCCTTCGCCAAGGTCGACCAGAGACTTCTCACCCTCGAGCGCATCCTCCTGCCGGCCCCGGAGCCGCCGGACGAGTAGTGAGACGCTCGGCTCGGGCGAGGACGGTTCGGCGTGATCGAGCCCCTGTCGCGCGCGCTGTTCCACACCCTCGCGGCGAGCGCGACGGTGAAGCGGCTCGCCTCGCGCTACGGGATGCGCGAGGGCCGGTTCGCCCGGCGGTTCATCGCCGGAGAACGGGTCGGCGATGCGCTGGCCGCCGCCCGCGCGCTGGCCGACCGGGGCATCGGCTGCACCCTGAACCACCTCGGAGAGGCCGTCACCGCGGCGCCGGCGGCGCGGGCCGCGGCCGACGCCTACGCCCGCGTGGTGGAGGACGCACGCGAAGCCGGTCTCGCGTGCCAGATCTCCGTCAAGCTCACCCAGCTCGGCCTCGGCGTCGACCCCGCCGCCTGCGAGGCCAACCTGCGCCGGGTGCTCGACGCCGCCGGCGACGGGTGCTTCGTGCGCATCGACATGGAGCAGTCGCGGTGGGTCGACCCCACCCTCGACGTGTTCGAGCGCGTCTGGCGCGACGGCCGCCGCAACGTGGGCGTGGTGCTGCAGGCCTATCTCTACCGGACGGCCGACGACCTCGCCCGGGTGAACGCCCTCGGTGCCCGCGTGCGCCTCTGCAAGGGCGCCTACCAGGAGCCCCCGAGCATCGCCTGGCCCCGGAAGACGGACGTGAACGCGTCGTTCGTGCGGCTGATGCGGTCGCTCCTCGAGAACGGGGTCGACCCCGCGTTCGCCACCCACGACCCGGAGATGATCGCGGCCACCCGCGCCCACGCGCGCGCCCTCGACCTCGACGCCGACCGGTTCGAGTTCCAGATGTTGTTCGGCGTGCGGCGCGACCTGCAGGCCCGGCTGGTCGACGAGGGGCACCGAGTGCGGGTCTACGTACCGTTCGGCAGCGAGTGGTTCCCCTACTTCATGCGCCGGCTGGGGGAGCGGCCGGCCAACGTGCTGTTCGTGCTCAGGAGCCTGTTCCACGAAGGGCGGGGGTGATCCGCCGGTGGCCGTCTAGCCGCGGTCGGGGGCGTACGGCTCGTCCTCTTCGCGAACGCGCACGCTGCTGTGCTGGCGGCGGCGCACGATGCGAGCCACGGCCTCCGCGCGCTCGTCGTGGGTCACGCTGAGCCGCATGCCGGTCACGGCCTCGCGGATGTCGGCCGGGGTGAGTGGGCTGACCAGGTTCGAGGCGGTGAGCCGGCGGGGTTTCATCCGGGGACGCAGGGCGAGGAACTCTGCCTCCGGCAGGTCCCGGCCTCCGCGATGACGGAGCAACCACAACTCCCGCACCCCCATGCCGGCGTAGCGCTCGATCTTGCCCGCGTCGGCATTCGTGATCTCGACCTCCACGACCAGGTCCGGCGCCGTCTTCTCGAAGAACGCGTCGGCCGCGTCCTCGCCTTTCGCGAGGGCCTCGCGATAGGCCCGTGCGTTGTCGCCGACGTAGAACGCGCAGTCGGGCTCCATGCCGGTGCCGGGAGGGGCGCCCGGTTCGCGAAGGCGGGCGGTGCGCAGCCCGGTGACCGCGCCGCTGAGGGTACTGGCGGCGATGTCCACGACGTGGTCCAGAACCGTCGCCAGCTCGTCGTGAAGGCGCGACGGGGTCATCAGGACGATGAGCCCGCTGACCGGGTCGAGGCAGACGCGCCGGAACGCACGGTTCCAGTCGACGGCCGCGAGCTCGGCGATAGTCGCGGCGTCGGCGCGCAGGACGTGGATGGTCGATCCGAGCGGCCCGGAGTGCATCGTGGCCTCTCGACCGGCCGCGACGACTGAACTGGACTCTGTCATGGCTATCCAAGGATAGCACGTGCCGAGCGATTTCCGTCACACCCTGTCGGAGCCGCCGAAGTCGTGGTGCGCGTCGGTGCCTATGGTCGTTCCTCCGCCTCGGGCTCGGGCCGGAAGCTCACGTCGGGCAGGTAGCGGACGAGCCACTGCTCGCTGCGAGTCACGATGCCCGCCAGCTTCGCCATCACCTCCAGCGCCGCCGGGGCGCCGAGGGCGCGGGCCAGCGGCGACCCCTGGTCGAGGGCCGCGAAGTTCTCGACGTGGAAGACGTGGACGTACCCGCCCTCGCCCCCGAACGTCAGGGCGCCGGTGGTGTGGTGCATCTCCGCCTCGTCGAAGTGGGGGAGGACGTCCTCGGCCATCACCCGCAGGTACTCCTGCTCGCGGCCGGGCGCGATGGAGACGATCTGGACGAGCATGAGGGCCGGCGTCTCGCCCTCCGGGAGGGGGTTGTCGAGGGTCGGCGCCGTCCGCACCGCGTAGGTGGCGCGGCTCGTGATGACGTTCCGGATGCGGTCTACGATGCCGGCGCGGGCACCGTCGTCGCCGGCCCGATCGAGCTGGGCGAAGCTCGCGAGCGGGGTGGTGATGACGAACCGGTAGGTGTCGCCGAAGACGGCGGTCCGCCCCACGCTGCGCCACGGCCCGCCCGCCTCCTCGTCGAGGGCCGAAATCTCCCGCTGTGCGGCCAGGAACTCGCCGACGCGGGCGGGGTCGACCTGCACGATGGTCATCTCGAGCCAAGGCGGCGGCTCCTGCGCCCACGCCGGCGCCGCGAGCAGCGCCGGCAGGAGCAGGGCGAAGAAGCGAGGCGGAAATCGGAGGGTCAGCACGTCACGCAGTTGTTGTTGTTCTTCGAGCCGAGGCTCTCGAGCAGGGCCACCGTCCGGGGGATCGGCGACACCCGCTGCACGGGGCCGTTGGCCATGTCCGCCGTGGTCTGTCCCCGCCGGCTCACCGCGGTGACGTCGCCGCCCTGGTCGACGAGGTAGAGGATGAGCTCGTCGTCGCCCCGCGCGGCGGCGTGGTGGATGGCGTTGTAGCCGTTGTGGTCCCGCTGGTTCACGTCGGCGCCGAGGTCGACCAGATAGCGGACGGTGTCGAGCCAGGCGTCGGGCGCGTGGCGGTGGGCGTTGCCGGCGAAGCCCTCGCCGTAGCCCACGCCGGACGCGGCGTGAATCGGATACACCCCCGGGTCGCCTTCCTTGTAGGGGGGCAGGCCCGACGGGTCGGGGCCCATCCTCGTCAGGTCGGTCGCCACCCACAGTCCGGGGGCGGCGGGCAGCACCGCCGGCACGTCCTGCTCCTCGTCGTTCTCCGCCGTGGTGCCTCCGCGAGCCCGCCGAAACGGCGGGGCCAGGGTGGGGGCGTGCGGGTCGGCGCCGTGCTCGACGAGCAGGCGCATGGCCGGCACGTCGGTGGCGTAGGCCGCGCGCCAGAACGCGGTAGAGCCCTGGGTGTCCACGAGGCCGCAGTTCCGGTTGCCGCAGCCGCTGTAGACCATGTACCACGGATGCCGGGTGATGCGCGCGTTCGGGTCGGCGCCGGCCTCGAGCAGCGCCGCCATCACGTCCAGATAGGTCGCCTGCTGCAGGCCGTGCTGCTGCGGCTGAGGATAACGGGTCCTCGGCTGCCACTCCGCGTTCACCGTCGCCCAAAGCGGCGTCACCTCGTTGAGGCTGGACGCGACGTTGGGGTCGGCGCCGCCGTCGACGAGCATCAGGGCCAGATCGAAGTGGGCGTTGATGGCGGCCATCAGCAGGGGGCTCGTGCCGTCGCCGTCGCCGACCTGGTTGACGTCGGCCCCGCCGTCGAGCAGCGCCGTCGCCGCCCCGACGTGTCCCTGCCGCACCGCGTGGAGCAGGGCCGTCAGCCCGCCCTTGGTCTCGATGGCCGGCGGCCGCGCGTTCGGGTTGTCCTCGGCCGGGGGCATCTCGCCGGACAGGTAGCGGGCCCGGCCGGCGAGCACCGCGGCCTGGACCTGGCTGGGCGTCGCCCGCGCGTCGCCCGCCTCGAACGCGTCCATCACCGCGCGCTGCCGCCGCCTTGCCTCGCCGGCGAGGCGGCCGTCCGCGACGAGATCGACGGTCTTCGAGGTGATGCCGGGGTCGGCACCGCGTTCGAGCAGCACGCGGATGGCCTCGACGCGGTCGCGCGCCGCCGCGAAGATCAGCGGTGTCTGCCCCCACGCCGCCTCCCGCGCGTCGGCGTCGGCGCCGTGGTCGAGGAGGGCCGCCACCGCGGGCGCGCTCCCCGCGGCGGCCGCGAGGTGCAGCGGGGTCGCGCCGGAGTTGCTGGTGGTCGCCGAGACGTCGGCGCCCGCCTCGGCGAGCCGCTCGATGACCTCGGCGTGTCCTCCGGTGCTCGCCACGTGCAGCGGCGTGTAGTGCCCGATGCGGGTCACCGCGTCGACGGCGGCGCCGGCCTGGACCAGGGCCTCGACCATCTCCGTGTCGCCCCGCTCGGCCGCCCAGTGCAGCGCCGACATGCCGTCCCCGTGGGCGGCGTTGACGTCCGAGCCCTTCTGCAGCAGGGCGCGGACCGACGGCAGATCCCCGATGCGCGCCGCGTCTGCGACCGGCGCGTCTCCCGGCGCCGCCGCGAGCTCGCTGACGCCGGACGTCCCGGCGGCCATCGCCGCGACGAGAAACGCCCCGCCGACGGCCTGCGCGAGTCGACCTCTCGTGCGTGACACATCCACTGCGCTTGTCCTCCCACCTCCGTCCGGTTCCGCGTCCGCCGGCCCGGTTGCGACGCCCCGCGACGGCCGTCGCGAGCCGACCGTTGCGTGCGTGGCGCAACGACGGCGCTACCCGCCCGCCTCGGTGGTCTCCGGCGCCGTCGGCCCCGACAGAGCGAACGTCCCGCTGCTGTCGCCGAAGTGGTCCATCTCGAGCCCCAGCGACTGCATGAGCGTCAGCATCGCGTTCGCCATGGGGGTCCCGTCGGCCGCCTCGAGGTGCAGGTTGCCCCGGAGATGACCGTTGGCGTGGCCGAGCAGCACCAGCGGGCACCGCCGGTGGTTGTGGATGTTGGCGTCGGCCATCGGCGAGCCCCAGATGATGGCCGTCTTCTCCAGCAGCGACGCATCCCCCTCCGTCGCCTGCTGCATCTTCTCGAGGAAGTACGGGAGCTGCCCCACGCGGTACTGGCAGATCGTGTTGAAGTCCATGATCCGCCCCTCGTTGTTCCCGTGGTGCGACGCGGGGTGGAACGGCCGGTTGCTGCCGCTCTCGGGGAATACCCGGTTCTGGGCGTCGCGGCCCGTCTTGAACGAGATCACCCGCGTCATGTCCGTCTCCATCGCCAGCACCTGGAGATCGAACAGCAGCTGCATGTGCTCCGTGAACGAGTCGGGCACCCCGGGCGGGGCGTCGGGCAGCTCGCGCGGCTCGGCCGAGCCGTCGTTGCGGCCCTCCACCATCTGGATGCGGCGCTCGACCTCGCGCACGTCGTCGAGGTAGCGGTCCATGCGCCGGCGGTCGGCGGTGCCGAGCTCGTTCCGCACCTCGGCCACGTCGTTCAGGATCCAGTCGAGGATGCTCCGCCGCGTCGCCCGGCGCTCGGCCCGCTCCTCGGGGCTGCCGCCGGCCCCGAACAGCATCTCGAAGGCGACGCGCGGGTCGCGAATCATCGGCAGCGGCTCGCTCGGCGACGACCAGCTGATGGAGTCGGTGTACGCGCACGAGTAGTTGTAGGTGCACCCGCCGGCCTGGTCGAGGTTCTCGATGCAGAACTGCATCGACGGCATCGGCGTCGACTGCCCGAACCGCTGCGCGTAGAGCTGGTCGAGCGACGTGCCGACGAAGAGGTCCGACCCCTGGGTCTGCTTGGGGTGGGACTGGGTCAGGAAGACGGCGGACGAGCGGAAGTGGTCGCCGCCGATCTCCGGCGGGCTGAACGCCTCGGCCATCCGGACGTCGGTGTTGCTGACGATGGTCAGGTAGTCGCGGAACGGCTCGAGCGACTTGAGGGCGTTGTCGGGCAGCAGCTCGAAGTCGCGCCCCACCGTCGCCGGCGCGAACAGGTGCTGCGTTGCGCCCCACTCGTTGCAGCCGGGCAGCCCGTGCACCTCCTCGATGCAGACGAGACGGGTCACGTCGTTGACCGCGGCCAGGGCGGTCCGTCCGAAGCGCCCCGCCGGGGCCATCGCATCGAGGAAGGGCAGCGCCACCGTGGCGCCCATGCCGCGCAGGAACGTACGCCGGGGCAGGTGCTTTCCGGTGATGAACGCCATGAGGTCTCCTCTACATCTACTTCGGCCGAGCCCGATCCGCATCGGCCGAGCCCGGCCGGGGCCGAGCCCTTCGCCCGGAAATCGTCGCGTCTACGCGACCGTCAGGTCGCACTGCGGCAGCCGATTGCCGCCCAACCGAACCCGGCAGGCGTCTGCGCCGTCCTACGGTTCGGGCACCCGGGGTTCCCGACTGCGCTGAAACGCGTCGCTGCCGACCACGCCGAGCACGAACGACGCCATGCGGTGGTCGTTCGCCTCGGCCGCGCGCGCGATGGCGCGCACCGTCGGCTGATCGAAGTGCTCGACCCGCCGGCCGATGGCGAACGCGAGCAGGTTCTCGGTGAAGGTGCGGACGAGCGGCGTCGGCCGCGCCATCAGGGCGTCGACGAGCTCGCTCGGGGTCGACACCGGGGTGCCGTCGTAGTAGTCGCCCCGCGTGTCGAGGGGCACGCCGTGCTCGCGCACCCGCCACTTCGCGGTGACGTCGAAGTTGTCCAGCGCCAGCCCGATGGGGTCGATCAGCCGGTGGCACGAGCTGCACGCCGGGTTCGACCGGTGCTGCTCCATCCGCTCCCGGGTCGTCAGGCGCCGGCCGTCGCGGACCTCGTCGGTCTCTTCGAGGGCCGGGATGTCCGGCGGCGGCGGGGGCGGCGGCGTGCCGAGCAGCACCTCCATCACCCACTTGCCGCGCAGCACCGGCGAGGTGCGGTTCGCGAGCGACGTCAGCACGAGGATGCTGCCGTGTCCGAGCACCCCGCGGCGGGTGTCGTCGGGGTAGGCCACGCGCCGGAAGTGGCGCCCGGCGACCCCGGGGATGCCGTAGTGCCGCGCGAGCCGCTCGTCGACGAACGTGTAGTCGGCCCGGTAGAGGTCGAGCAGGCTGCGGTTCTCCTGCACGAGGTTCGCGAAGAACAGCTCGGTCTCGCGCCGCATCGCGCGGGCGAGGTTCTCGTCGTAGTTCGGGAAGAAGTTGGGGTCGGGCCGGACCTTGTCCATGTCCTGCAGGCGGAACCACTGGGCCGCGAAGCGGGTGCCGAGCGCCTCGGCGCGGGGGTCGGCGAGCATGCGCAGGGCCTGCCGCTCGAGCTCCTCCGGGGTCAGTCGGCCCGCCTCGGCCAGCGTCCTCAGCTCCTCGTCGGGCGGCGTGCCCCACAAGAAGAAGGACAGGCGCGAGGCGAGGGCGGCGTCGCCGAGGCGGTAGCCCCGCCGCGGCGCGTCGACCGGCGCCCGCTCCAGCCGCAGCACGAAGTGCGGGCTCGCCAGCATCGCCTCGAGGGCGGTCCGCACCCCGATCTCGAAGCCGCCGGCCGCCGCCCCCTCGTCGAAGAACGACAGCAGCCCGTCGACGTCGCGCGGGGTGAGAGCGCGGCGGTACGCCTCGCGGCCCAGGCGTTCGATGATGCGGCGCGCGCAGGGCCGGGCCTCGTCCGGGGTGGTGGGCCGGCACGTGAAGACGCGCTGCCGGCTCGGCGTCTCGGACAGGCCCGTGACCCCGTGGGGCCCGGTGATGACGAGGTCGCGCACGTGGGGCAGGGTGGTGACGCCCGCCCCGCCCGAGCCGCCGCCCGCGAACGACCAGTCGTGGGGGCGTATCAGGTCCTCGTAGGGGCCGTCCGACCGGCGGACGAACGCCGCCGCCACCCGGCGGGGCCCCGCCCGCACGGAGATCGGCGGCGTCTGCGTGCCCACGCCGCCCCGCCCGTCGGCGTCGACGCGGCGGTCGGTGTTGTAGTGCAGCAGGGCCACCCGTTCGCCGTCGATCGAGACGTCGACGTCCTCGATGCGCGTGTTCGCCCCCGAGGTGAACGTCAACCCGAAGACGTACTCGGCGTCGGCGGGGAACACGTGGTCGACGACGATGCCGCCCCGGGTACCCCAGGGCGCGCCCTCGACGTGGTCCCAGGGATGCTGCGACACGTACTCGGAGTTCGAGTAGGTGTGGTCGACGGCCCGGCGGCCGGGCTCGCCGACCGCGAGCCGGGCGATGGCGCCGGCGGCGTTGAGATAGGCCTCGAGCAGGGTTGCCGACAGCGTCTGCGCGTCGGCGATGTTGTCGAAGTTGGCGCTCATCTGGTCGAGCGGCAGCCAGTCGCCGGCGTCGACCTCCAGACCCAGCAGGTCGCGGATGGCCCGGGCGTACTCGGCCCGGTTGAGGCGCTGGAAGGGCCGCCCGCCGGGGTCGGGGGCGATGCCGGCGGCCGCGTCGAGCTGGTCCTCGAGGGTCTCCGCGAGGGCCCGGAGGTCGGCGGCGTCGGGCCGGCGCGGCGTCGGCGGCGGCATCATGCCCGCGCGCAGCTTGCGGATCATCGCCTCGGCGACCTCGGGGTGGTCGGCCGCGGCGGCGACGTCGAAGCGCTCGAGCGACAGGTTGCCGCGCAGCGTGCGGTCGTTGTGACAGGTGACGCAGGTGCCGCGCACCACGCGCTCGGGGGCGCTGCCCCCCGGCGCGGTCTGGGCGGTGGCGGACTTCGACGGGCCACCTGCGAAGAGGACGCACAAGCCGGCGGTGAGGACGATGACTCGTGTCTGCATCTGTAAGTGTGGACACCAACAGTCTAGCCGCCTGTCCGCCGCGGATTCAAGGCCGGATTCAGCTCCAGCCGTCGATCGAGTACCGGGACACCGCGTCGGCGTCCAGGGCGATCCCGAGGCCGGGGCCGGACGGCAGGGCCACGCCGCCGGGAACGACCTCGAGGGCGGTCGAGAACAGCCGGCCGAGGTTGAGGACCTTGAAGTCGGTGAAGTACTCCACCCACGCCGCGTTGGGGGTCGCCGCCACGAGGTGCACGTGCAGGTCGGCGAGCCAGTGGGGGGCGACGGCGAGGTCGTGGGCGGCGGCCAGCCCCGCGATGCGGCGCCACTCGGTGATGCCGCCGCAGACCCCGGCGTCGGGCTGGAGGACGTCGGCGGCCCCGCGGTCGACGAGCTGGAGGAAGTCCCAGCGCGTCGCGTGGATCTCGCCGGTGGCGACCGGCGTCGCCACCGACTCCGCGACCCGCGCGTGGCCGTCGACGTCGTCGGGCATCAGGGGCTCCTCGATCCAGCCGGGGTCCCATTCCTCCCAGGCGCGCACCGCCCGGATCGCGCTCGCCGCGTCGCGCCACGCGTTGTTGGCGTCGAGGAAGAGCTCGACGCCGGGCCCGACGGCCTCCCGGGCGGCCGCAATCCTGTCCGCGTCCTCCGCCGTCGACACGCCGCCGACCTTGATCTTGACGGCGGTGAAGCCCATGTCGACGTAGCCGCGCACCTCGTCGGCGAGGTCGTCGGGGGTCTTGCCCTCGGCGTAGTACCCGCCGCTCGCGTAGGCCGGCGCCATCTCCGTCCGGTAGCCGCCCAGGTAACGGTGCAGGGGCAGCTCGGCCTCGCGCGACACGGCGTCCCACAGCGCCTGGTCGACGGCGCTGACGGCCCGCACCACCGCGCCCCGCCGGCCCTGCAGCAGGGCCTCGCGGTACATCGCCTCCCAGATTGCCTCGACGTCGTGGGGGTCGCGTCCCACTATCAGGTCGCGCAGCAGCTCGCGCACCGCCAGGGTGGCGAGCCGGCCGCCCCGCGTGCCGCCGTAGCAGAAGCCGATGCCCTCGGCCCCGGTGTCGGTCCGCACCCGCACCAGGGTGTAGTGGCGCTCGGACACCGCCCGGGTGGCGAACGCGATGCCGCGCTCGAGCGGCACGACGCAGGTGGTCGCTTCGACGGCGCTGACCTTCACGCGGGATTCCCCCCTTCGACTAGAACATCGCGATGGGATTGACCGGCGACCCCGTGCCGTTGGGAATGCGCAGGGGGGCGATGGTCACCATGAACTCCCATCGGCCGCGCTCGGCCGCGGCCTCGGCCAGGTCCTGGAAGTCGGCCCGGTCGAGGACCTGGATGCCGAGGATGGTCAGCGCGAAGTTGTGGAGGGCGGTCCGGGGCAGGTCGCCCTCGGGCTGCGGCACGTAGCCGGGCGTCTCCCAGCCCGCGATGGCCACGTCCCGCTCCTTCAGCCACGGGATGACGTTGTTGTCGAGCCCCGCCGCCTCGGCGCCGGTGTCGAAGGGGCCCAGGGCGTCCTGCCGCGCCCACCGGCCCCAGCGGATGAGGAACGCGTCGCCGGGGCCGACCCGCACCCCGGTCTGTGCCTCCCACGCCTCGAGGTCCTCCACGGTGATGCGGGTCCCCGGCTCGAGCCACGGCACGCCCTTGAGCCTGGGAATGTCGTAGAGCACCCCCCGCGTCACGAGGCCGTCCTTCACGACCATGATCGAGTTCTTCAGGGCGCCGTCCTCCATCGTCACGAGGCCGTCCACGTCGTAGCCGTTCCACATCTTGCCGTCGAAGAACACGTGCGCGAAGGCATCGAGGTGGGTGGTGCCGGGGCCGTGGATGCACGGGTAGGCGATGGTGTCGCTGGCCCCCGTGCGCGTCGCCCGCGACATCGACCACTCGACCGGGCACGGCACGTCGGCCGTGCGGTAGTTCTGCGCGTCTGAGGCGAGCGAGACGGTGTGGCCCTCGGTGACGAGGGCGGCCGCCTGGGCCCGCTTCGCGGGGGTGATGAGGTTGGCCATGCCCAGCTCGTCGTCGGGGCCGAAGCGGCCCCAGTTCGAGAGCTCGGTGAGCCAGCGCTCGAACTGCTCGGCGCTCACGAGGGGGGGCATTTCCGGTTCCTGCGCCCGGGGTCCGGTCGAGAGAACCGCCGCGCAGGCGGCGACTCCCAGCGGCAGCGACAGGCGGCGAAGTGCAGTCATCGGTCGACCTCCCTCTGGTTCCGTTCATACCCGGCGGTGCAACGCGTGGGCCGGGCGGCGGCGGGCCCCGCGCGAACTCGGCCATTATAGGGCCGGCGCCGCCGCGTGGGGCCGGGCCGGGGCCGCCAAGCTATAATCTCTGCCGCAGTCGAAGGAACGGATGAGTGCGGCGTCGCGAGCCGGGGGCGAGACCCCGCGTTGCGCCGCGTCAGGCGACGCCGCGGCGCCCGCGTGGCCGGGGGTGACGAGGGCGCGGGCCGGGCATGCCCGTAGCGCCGGACAGCCGCGTCGTGCATGGCCTGCCCAGCGGGGACATCGTCCGCGGGCTTCCGGGGACGTCCCCGGCGGAAACGCGTGGGCTGCCGTCAGGCCGGCGGTCGGCCCCCCGGCCGTGCCCGCCGCCGATCGGGAACGCGAGGAGACGAGATGCGAACGAGGACCGCGATAGTCGCCGCCGCCGTGCTGCTGGCGGGGTCGTGCGGCGGAGAGCCGCCGGCCGGGCCGCCGTTCCGGACGGACAACACCGTCCAGATGCTGATGGCGAACATGCTCGACCCGGCCGCCGACCTCCTGTGGGACGCCGTCGGGACGATTCTCGACGAGAACGGCGAGACCTACTGGGAGCCGGAGACCGAGGAGGACTGGCTGCAGGTCAAGCTGGGGGCGGTGGCCCTCGCCGAGTCGGCGAACCTGCTCATCATGGAAGGGCGCGCCCGCGACCAGGACCAGTGGATCCGCATGTCCGAAGCGATGGCCGACGCCGCCATGCTCGCGTTCGACGCGGCCGCGGCCGAGGACCCTCAGCGGATATTCGATCTCGGCGAGGTCGTCTACGAGACGTGCAACAACTGTCACACCCTGTACTGGGTGGACGACGCTGACCGGGGCCGGGCCATCGAGCCGGGGACCTAGCCGGCCGGCTGGCCTGGCTGGCCCGCGCATCGCCGGCCGCGCTGGCCGCGGGCTCCGTCTCGCGGCGGCGTCGCGCCTCCCGCGTCCGGGCGTCGACTCCGGGGCGCCCGTGGACCGCGAAGGCGCGGGGCTCGCCGGGCTGGAACGGGGGGGATCGGTGTCGAGCCCATCCATCGTCTTGCGCCGGGTCCTCATCTACACGCATCGCTGGCTGGGCATCGCCGGGAGCCTGCTCTTCGTCGTCTGGTTCGCCTCGGGCATCGTCCTGATGTACGCGGGCATGCCGGCCCTCGACCCCGCCGAGCGGCTCGCCCGCGCGCCCGCCCTCGATCTCTCCGCGGCCCGTCTCGACGTCGGCGAGGCGGCGGTCCGGGCGGGGTTCACACCCGCGCGCATCCTCGTCGGAATGCACGGCGACCGGCCCGTCTACCGGTTCGCGGGCGGAGGCGGCTGGACCACGATCTACGCCGACACGGGCGAGACGGCGGGCGGGCTGGGGCCGGACGAGGCCGTGGAGATCGCGCGCCGGTTCGCGCCGGAGCGCGCGGGCGCCGCCCGGTACGACCTGCGGCTGACGGCGCCCGATCAGTGGACGCTGCAGAGCGGCGCCTTCTTTCCCCTCCATCGCGTGGCCCTCGGCGACGACGCCGCGACCGTTCTCTACATCTCCGACCGCACCGTCGAGCCGATCCTCGAGACCACCCGCCGCGGCCGACTGTGGGCCCGGCTGGGGGCGGTTCCGCATTGGCTGTACTTCACGCCGCTCCGGTCGCGGGCGGCGTTCTGGTCCGACCTGGTGATCTGGCTGTCGATACTGGGCTGTCTTCTCGCGCTGTCCGGGATCGTCTGGGGGCTGTGGCGGTTGTCGGTCTCGACCGCGTACCGGTTGCGCGGCCGTCCTTCGCGCTCGCCCTACGCCGGACTGATGCGCTGGCACCACTACGCCGGCCTCGTCTTCGGTGTCTTCGCCTTCACGTGGGTCTTCAGCGGCGGGCTGTCGATGGACCCCTGGAGCTGGCACCCGGGGACCGGGGCGACGCCGGCGCAGCGCCAGGCCCTGGCCGGGGGGCCGCCGCGCCTCGGCCCCCTCACCGCCGACGGGCTCCGCGCCGGGGCGGCCGCCATCGGCGAGTGGTTCGAGCCGAGGGAGCTCGAGGTCGTGCAGCTCGCGAACGAGCCCCACGTGTTGGCCCTCGACCCCGCCGCGACGGTCCCCGAAGACCTGGCGCTGCCCACGACCCTGGCCACCCTGCGGTCGCAGGTCCCCGAGCAGCGGCTCGTCTCGATGCTGCACCCCGAGGGCGGCGCCTTCATCCGGTTCGGCGACGATCGGATGGAGGCGATGGCGGCCGCCGCCATGCCCGGCGCCTCGATAGAGGACGCCGCGTGGATCCGGGCCTACGACGACTACTACTACGATCGGAGCCGGCGCCTGCCGCTGCCGGTGCTGCGGGTCCGGTACGACGACCCCGGCGCCACGTGGCTCTACCTCGACCCCTACCGCGGCGCCGTCGCCCGCAAGGAGGAACGCCTGACCCGGCTGAACCGCTGGCTGTACCGGGGCCTGCACGGGCTGGACTTTCCGTTCCTCTACTCGCAGCGTCCGCTGTGGGACGCGATCGTGATCGGGTTGAGCCTCGGCGGCATCCTCGTGAGCGTGACCTCGGCCGCCCAGGGCTGGCGCCGCCTGCGCCGCCATGCCCGCCGCCTGCGGCCGCCCGCCTAGTCCGCCTAGTCCCGGCCAGCCTTCCTGGACCGCCGGTCGCCGCACCCGGCTCCGCTCGCCGCGCGACCGATTCGTCGTCTTCGGCTCTGCCCGGCGCCCGGCCGACCCGCGGGGAGCCCGCGCGTTCCGGGCCCCGACTCCTGACGCGGGTTCGCCCATCCGGCCTCGTTGCTTTCTTGACCTTGGCAGACCCGCGAGGTAAACTCCGCGCCTGCCGTGGCGGTTCGTGTCGGCCGCACCGAGGCGGTGACCGGGACGGATGCGGCGGCGGTGCAGCTCGGGTGCGCGGGCGCCGGTGCGAGCCGGCGGAGACGGTCGCGGCATCCCGACGCGACCGCTGCACCGGCCGCGACCCCGGATCGGGGTCCGCGCTTCCACCCTTCCCGGCGGCCGTCGGGGTGCGGACGGAGCGGGCGGCGAGACGGCCGAGGGAGAGAGGCAGCGGATGATTGCCAGCGTGCTCGAGTTGATGCGGCCCCTCTTCGAATGGGTCGACGCGATGCCGAGCAGTATCGCGCTGCGGGAGTCCCTGAACGGCTACGTCTACCTGCTGACGGCGCACGTCGTCAGCATGGGGCTGGTGGCGGGGGTCATCGCCTACTGGGACATGCGGCTGACGGGCATCGCCCTCAGGTGGGTCCCGGTGACGAAGGTGAAGTCGGGGCTGTTTCCCTGGCTGTACGCCGGCGTGCTCATCAACGCGGGCACCGGCTTCGTCATGCTCTACAGCCAGCCGATGCGGTACTATCCGAACTTCTGGTTCTGGTTCAAGATGGGGATGCTGATCATCCTGGCCGCGAACGCCGCCTACTTCCACTACAACGTCGAGAAGAACGTCGAGCAGTGGGAGAACGATCCGGTGGCGCCGCTCAAGGCCCGGGTGGCCGGCTACGTGTCCCTGGCGTTCTGGGCCGGAGTCATCGTGACCGGGCGCATGACCGCCTACAGCGGTCTCGTGCCCCAGTGGTGGGCCGACATGGGACTGGGGTAACGCGATGCTGCTACCGTTCTTCGAGTGGATGCTGAGTCTGGAGTTCAGCGCCTACTTCCTCAACTCGGTCTGGCCCACGCCCATCGTCCAGTGCATTCACCTGCTGGCGGTGGCGGTGTTCGCGGGCGCGGTGCTCGTCGTCGACCTGCGGCTCCTCGGCCGCGGGCTGACCTGGGCGTCGATTCCCGAGCTGGCGCGGACCGCCCAGCCGTGGCTCGTGTGGAGCTTCGTGGTGCTGGTGGTGACCGGCATTCCGCAGATGTCGTCGACGGCGCTGAAGCAGTACTACAGCCCCTTCTTCTGGTGGAAGATGGAGGCGCTGTTCGTGGGCGTCGTGGTGACGTTCGTGATTCGTCGAATCATCGCATCGAAGGAGGAGGGGCATTTCGGGCCGGTCTGGCCGAAGGTGGTGGGGATCACGTCGATTGCGCTCTGGACGAGCGTCACGATCGGCGCGCGCCTCATCGGACTGTTGTCGTAGGGTAGACTCATGTCGTCATAGGGCAAGCTCGAGGAGGCGCGGACCCCCGCGGTCGTGCGGGTTCCCGCCCGTCAGACACGCTGGAGCGTGTGAGGGAGACACAGAGAAATGCGAAATCGGCTCAGCACAACAACGATTGCCGGACTGACGGCGGCCGTGATGGTCTTCGGCCTGACGGTGGCCGTCCAGCCGGCCCAGGCGCAGGACGAGTACATGGCGCCGCGCACCGCCGCCGGCAACCCGGACCTGAACGGCATCTGGCAGGCCCTCGGCTCCGCGCACCATGACATCGAGCCGCACGCGGCGCGGTTCGGCCCCGTCGTCGAGCTGGCGTCCCTGGGCGCGATTCCCGGCGGCCTCGGCATCGTCGAGGGCGGCGAGATCCCCTACACGGAGGAGGCGCGGGCCCAGCAGCAGGAGAACCTGCAGTACTGGCTCGAGCGCGACCCCGCGGTGAAGTGCTACATGCCGGGCGTGCCGCGCGCGACCTACATGCCCTATCCGTTCCAGCTCGTGCAGACGCCCGAGTACGTGCTGCTCGCCTACGAGTTCGCGAGCGCGAGCCGCATCGTCTACATGGACCGTCCCGACTTCGCGGCGCCGGTCGACGCCTGGATGGGCCACAACATCGGCCGCTGGGAGGGCGAGACCCTCGTCATCGACGTGACCGCCCAGGTGCCCGACACCTGGTTCGACAGCTCGGGCAACCACCACAGCAACCAGATGCACGTCGAGGAGCGGTACACCGCCATCAGCCCCAACCACCTCATGTACGAGGCGACCATCACCGACCCGGAGACCTTCACGCGGCCGTGGACGATCCGGCTGCCGCTCTACCGCCGCATCGACGAGAACATGCAGCTGCTCGAGTTCAAGTGCGTCGAGTTCGCCGAGGAGCTGATGTACGGGCACCTGCGGAAGGACCCCGACCTGACCCCGGTCTTCCGGGCCTCGGGCGTGGGCTCCGACCGTCAGATCGTGCTCGAGCCGCCCCAATAGCGGGGCCGATCGGCCGCGTGAACCGCGGTATTGACACGGGGCAGAAGAATTCCGATAATCACCGGAGTGTGAGCTTACACAGCGAGGAGGCGTAGGAGATGCGAAGAGTACTGTTTGTCGTGGCGGCCGTGGCCTTCGTGGGCCTGACCACCGTCCCCGGGGATGCTCATCACGCGTTCTCGGCTGAGTTCGACGCCAATCGTCCGATCCATCTCGAAGGGGTGGTGACGAGGATGGAGTGGATCAACCCGCATGCGTGGGTCCACCTGGACGTCGAGAACGAGGACGGCTCGGTCACGAGCTGGATGGTCGAAGGCGGCACCCCGAACACCCTGCTGCGCCGGGGCTTCAACAGGGAGTCGCTGCTTCCGGGCACCTTCATCATCGTGGACGGCTACCAGGCCAAGGACGGCTCGAACAAGGGCAACGGCCGCGACCTGACCTTCCGGGACGGCCGCAAGCTGTTCATGGGTTCGTCCGGCACGGGCGCCCCGCGCGACGGCCGCGACCCCACCGAGCCCGAATAGGCGGTACGCTGCAAGACAGCCTCGGAAGGGCTCGGGTGCCTCGGCACTCGGGCCCTTTCGTGTGTACCGGGCGGGGTTGCGGGTTTCGCCGCGCATCGCGTGGAGGCCCGATGGGCCTCGGCGGTCTCGCCGCGGCCGGCGAGGTTGCGCGGCGCGTCGGGTGGAGGCGCGCGCCGCACCTTGAAGTCGCGGGTGCGGTTGTGGTGGGATACTCTTCACGAATCGCGACCCGCGGGACCGGCGGCCGCCCCGTCTGGAAACCGCCCCGCGGCTCGCATAGAATGAAGTCGCCATCATGTCTCGGCAGGCTTGTCCCGCGCTGCTCCTCGCGCCGTTTGCCGCGGCCGCGGTGTCGATTGCCGTCTCCGGCCAACAGGCCGACCGCGGCGACGACTTCTTCCGCACCGGCGTCGAGATCGTCGTCATGGCGGCCACCGTCGTCGACGCCGACGGCCGTCTCGTGGGCGACCTCGGCCGGGACGACTTCGAGATCTACGAGAACGGCCGGCTGCAGCCCCTCACCCACTTCACACGCGACCGCGTGCCCCTCAGCGTGGGCGTGGTGCTCGACGTCAGCCAGAGCATGTACGGCCAGCGCATCGACGACGCGCGGCTCGCCCTCGACCAGTTCCTGGCGGATCGGCTCGACGAAGGCGACGAGGTCTTCATCAGCGTCTTCAATCACGAGCCGAGCATCGCCGTGCCGTGGACGGTGGGACCGCGCGAGCTCCGCAGCCGGCTCGACGACGTGCGCCCGTGGGGCGGCACGAGCATCTACGACGCCATGATGAACGCTCTGCCGCTGTTCGAGGATCGCAAGCATCCTCGCGCCGCGGTGGTCCTGATCTCCGACGGCTCCGACACCGGCAGCCTCGCCAGCGTGCGCGACGTCCGCCGCCAGCTGCGCCGCAACTCCGCCTTCGTCTACGCCATCGCCATCGACGCCCCCGACACCCGGGCCATCAACGACCGCGTCAATCCGCACGCGTTGCGCGAGATGACCACCGAGAGCGGCGGCTACACCGAGGTCGTGCACGACAGCCCCGAGCTGGGACCGGCGACGGCGCGCATCGCCGAAGAGCTGAACCACCAGTACATGCTCGGCTACCGGCCCACGCAGGCGGCCGACGGCAGCTACCGGTCGATCCGGGTCCGCATCAAGGGGAGCGACCACACGGTCCGGACCCGCCGCGGCTACGTGGCCGACCCCCGCCGCCGCAATTGATGCGGGCTCGTCGACACCGCCAGGTACGGTGGTTGACGGGAAGCTGCCGAGTGCTCCCCCGGCGCGGCCCGCCGGGGTTCCCGCCTCGCGCACGGTCAGGAGCGTGCACCGTGGAACGGCGCGGAGTGCTCGACGGTGGGTTGGGCGCCAAGCGGAGCCGCAGGCGACGATTCGGCGATGCGGGAGCCTGCGCGCGGAAACGGTGCGGACTCCCGGAGGTCGGTTGATTCCCGTTCGGTTTCGCGAGGAAACATGCCTGGACTCCTGAGACGATTGCTGCCCGCACTGCTCGCGGCCTCGGCCGTCTGGCCGGTTCCCGGCTCGGCCCAGGACCTGCCGTCCATCGCCGAACGCACGGTCGGCATGGAGCGGCGGCCCGGGCTGCTCCCGCTGCACTGGGATGCGGGGACCGGCACGCTGTGGATGGAGATCGCCCGTTTCGACCACGACCTGCTCTACGTGCGCTCGCTCGCGGCGGGGGTGGGATCGAACGACATCGGGCTCGACCGCGGCCAGCTCGGGGCGACCGCCATCGTCCGGTTCGAGCGCATCGGCCCCAAGGTGCTGATGGTGCAGCCCAACCAGCGCTACCGGGTCGAGACCGACAACCCCGACGAGGCGCGGGCACTCGAGGAGGCGTTCGCCACGTCGGTGCTGTGGGGGTTCGCGGTCGAGGCGGAGACGGACGGGACGGTGCTCGTCGACGTGACGCCGTTCGTCCTCCGCGACGCGCACGGGGTGGCCGACCGGCTGCCCGGGACCTACCGGCTCGACGAGAGCCGCAGCGCCGTCCACCTGCCGCGCACCCGGGGGTTCCCCCGGAACACCGAGCTCGAGGCGCGGCTGACGTTCACCGGCGACCCGGGCGGCGGGCCGGGGTTCGGGCGCGGCTCGCTCGGGGCGGTGGCGCCCACCGCGCGGGCGGTGACGGTGCGCCAGCACCACTCGTTCGTCGAGCTGCCCGACGACGGCTACACGCCGCGTCCCTGGGACCCGCGGGCCGGCTTCGGGGCGCTGACCTGGGAGGACTACGGCGCCCCGCTGGGACAGCCGATGACGCGGCGGTTCCTCCGGCGCCACCGTCTCGAGAAGCGGGACCCCGCGGCCGCGGTGAGCGAGCCCGTCGAGCCCATCGTGTACTACCTCGACCGGGGGACGCCCGAGCCGGTCCGTTCCGCGCTGCTCGACGGCGCCCGGTGGTGGAGCCAGGCGTTCGAGGCGGCCGGGTACCGCGACGCGTTCCGGGTGGAGATGATGCCCGAGGGGGCCGACAGCCTCGACGTCCGCTACAACGTCATCCAGTGGGTGCACCGGTCTACCCGGGGCTGGAGCTACGGCTCGTCGGTCACCGACCCCCGCACCGGCGAGATCATCAAGGGCCACGTGACTCTCGGCTCGCTCCGCGTCCGCCAGGACTACCTGCTCGCCGAGGGGCTGCTGTCGCCCTACGTCGACGGCGACGAGGAGCCGGCCGAGCTGTCGGAGATGGCCCTGGCCCGCATCCGGCAGCTCTCGGCCCACGAGGTCGGGCACACGATCGGGCTCAGCCACAACTACTACGCGAGCACGCAGGGGCGCATCTCGGTGATGGACTATCCGCACCCCCTGGTGACCGTCAACCGGGACGGGCGCATCGACCTGTCGGACGCCTACGACGTCGGCATCGGGGCGTGGGACGAGGTGGCGATTCGCTACGGCTATCAGGACTTCCCGGCCGGGACCGACGAGCCGGCGGCCCTCGACGCGGTGCTCGACGACGCGTGGGACGCCGACCTCCGCTTCCTGACCGGGCAGGACACGGGCGCCAACCCCCGCGTGCACATCTGGGCCAACGGCACCGATCCGGCGGCCGAGCTGCATCGCATGCTCGACGTGCGGCGGGCCGCGCTGGACCGGTTCGGGGAGACCGCGGTGCGGAACGGCACGCCGCTGGCCCTGCTCGAGGAGGCGCTGGTGCCCCTGTTCCTGCACCACCGCTATCAGGTCGAGGCGGCGGCGTCGGCCCTCGGCGGGGTGGACTACAACTACGCGTTCCGGGGCGATGGGCGCGAGCCGCTGCGGGTGGTTCCGGCCGCCGACCAGCGGGCGGCGCTCGACGCGCTGATGCGGACCCTGCGGGCCGACGAGCTCACGGTTCCCGCCGACGTCGCCGACCTCATACCGCCCCGCCCCGCCGGCTACGGACGCCACCGCGAGCTGTTCCCGCGCTATACGGGTCCGGTGTTCGACCGCATCACCCCCGCCGTGGTCGCCGCCGATCTCACGGTGTCGGCGCTGCTCCGCCCCGACCGGGCGGCCCGGCTCGTCGAGCAGCACGCGGCGGACAGCCGGCTGCCGGGGCTCGCCGAGGTCGTCGAGACGCTCTGGGAATCGGCCTTCGGCGTGATCCCCGACGACGGCCATGAGGTCGAGGTGCAGCGGGCGGTGAAGCGGGTCGTCGTCGATCGCCTGATTCGCCTGGCATCGGTGGCGCCGATGGACCAGGTGCGCGCGGTCGCCGCCTACCGGCTGGAGCGGAACCGGGAGCAGTCGGTGAGCGTGCTCGAGTCGGTCGCGCGGCTCGACGGGTTCGACCGGATGGCTCACACCGCGCACGTGAACGCCCTGCGCCGCGACATCGACCGTTTTCTCGAGGCCCCGGCCGACGGCGTCGAGGCGTGGGAGCCGCCGTCGGCTCCCCCCGGCAGCCCCATCGGCGATCCGGGGCTCCACTGGCTGCCGGAGCCGTTCTGCTCGCACTGGGCCGAGTCCGCCCGCTGGTGATGTCCGGGGCGCCCCGCCAGATCCGCCCGGTCGCCGGATCGGTCACGCCGGGATGGGCGACATGGTGATGTCCGGCGCGCCCGGCCACCGGGAGCCCATGCCGGTGCTGGAGGCCCGGGACCTGCACAAGCGCTACGGGGATGGCGAGAGCGCGGTGGACGCCCTGCGGGGCGTCGGCCTGGAGCTCGTGGCCGGCGAGTTCGTGGCGGTGGTGGGGCCGTCCGGATGCGGCAAGTCGACGCTGCTGCACCTGTGCGGCGGCATGGACCGGCCGACGGCGGGCACGGTGTCCGTCGACGGCGTCGACCTCGCGGGCCTGAACGACGAGGCACTGACGGCGCTCCGGCGCGACCGGATCGGCTTCGTCTTCCAGTTCTTCAATCTCCTCCCGACCCTCACCCTGGCGGAGAACATCGCACTGCCGATGCTCCTCGCCGGCGCGCCGAGCCGGACGGGCCTGGCGCGCGCCGGGGACGCGGCCCGAAGGGTGGGCCTCGCGCATCGCCTGGGGCACTATCCGGGGGGCGTCTCGGGGGGAGAGCTGCAGCGGGCGGCGGTCGCGCGGGCCGTCGTCCATCGCCCCGCCCTCGTCATCGCCGACGAGCCCACCGGCAACCTCGACAGCGACAACGGCCGGCGGGTGCTCTCGCTGCTGCGCGAGCTGAACCGCGAGACGGGCGTCGCGCTACTGCTCGCCACCCACGACCCGACCCTCGCGGCCGCCGCCGACCGCGTGCTTCGCCTGCGCGACGGCGTTGAAGAGGAGGACGTGGTCGACCCGCGCGTCGCGCGGATCGCGACGTGACGCATCAGCCTTCCGCAAGGAATCATACGATTGACGCTCTTCGGCCAGTTCATCGTGCGCGGCATGCGGCGCGACCCCGTGCGGGGCCTCGTCACCGTGGCGGGGCTGACCCTCGGAGTGGCCGTGGTGGTGGCCATCCGCCTCGCCAACGCCGCTTCGGTGGGCGGCTTCGAGGCCGCGCTCGACGTCGTCGCCGGGCAGACCTCGCTCGAGATCCTGGGGGCGGGGGTCGGCGTGCCCGAGGACCAGCTCGCGGGCATGGGATGGTTGCGCGAGTACGGACGCGTCAGCCCCGTCATCGATCGCAACGCCCGGCTGGAGACCGCCGACGGCGTTGGCCACCGGCTGCGGGTGCTGGGGGTGGACGTGCTGCGGGACCGGCCGTTCCGGGAGTACCAGCTGCTGCGGTTCTCGCGGGAGGGGCGGCCCCCGCGGCCCCAGGAGCTGCTCGACGTCCTGCTCGACTCCTCCTCGATCGTGCTGACGGAGCGGTTCGCGCGGCGTCAGGGCATCGACGTCGGCGCCCCGGTCCGGCTCGTCGTCGGCGACGCCGTGCACGAGATGGTGGTGCGCGGCCTGCTGCTCGACGAGGGGCCGGCGCGGGTCGTGGACGGCCGGCTCGCCCTGCTCGACATCGCGGCCGCGCAGTGGCGCTTCGACGGCCTCGGGTGGGTCGACCGCGTCGAGATCCAGCTCTTCGACGCGTCCGCCGTCGACGCCGCGGAGCGCGCCATCGCGGCGCGGCTGCCGGACGGCCTCCGGGTGCAGCGGCCCGCGCAGCGGGGGCGGCAGGTCGAGCGCATGCTCGCCGCCTTCCACTTCAACCTGTCCGCGCTGTCGTGGATCGCCCTGGTCGTCGGCCTCTTCCTGGTCTACAACACGGTGGCGGTCTCGGTGATCTCGCGCCGGACGGAGATCGGGGTGCTGCGCGCCCTCGGGGCGACCCGCCGACTCGTGCTCGGCCTGTTCCTCGGCGAGGCGGCGGTCCTCGCGATCGTGGCGGCGGGGCTGGGCGCGCCGGCGGGATGGGGGCTGGCCCGCGCCGCGGTGGCCCTGACCTCGACCACCGTCAACACGCTCTACGTGACCTCGCAGGCGGTGGTGCCGCCGTTGGGGGCGGCGGACCTCGCGCTCGCCGGGGCCGTCGCGATTCCCCTCGCCCTCGTCGCGGCGGCGATGCCGGCGGCCGAGGCGGCCGGGATCACTCCCCTCGATGCCGTGCGCCCGTCCGACGGCGGGACCGGCGGTGGGCGGTTCCCGCGGCGGGCTGCCCTCGCCGCGACGGCGCTCTTCGGCGCCGGGGGATGGCTGTCGACGCTCGACGCGGTCGGCGGGCTCCCGGTGTTCGGCCTGGGGGCGGCCCTCGCCGTCGTCTTCGGGGCGGCGGCGCTGGTGCCGGTGCTGCTGGCGTGGCTGCGCCGGCGAGGCCGCCCGCTGCTCGCGGGCCGGTTCGGCATCGAGGGGCTGCTGGCCCACGCCAACCTGTCGGCGGCCGTCTCGCGACTCGCGGTCTCCGTCGCGGCGCTCGTCGTCAGCCTCGCGATGCTCGCGGCCATCGCGATCATGGTCGGCAGCTTTCGCGAGACCGTCGCCTACTGGGTCGGGCAGACCCTGCAGGCCGATCTCTTCGTGGCCGTCGCCGACGGCGGGCGGGTCGGCGCGTTCGCGGGCATCTCGGCAGCGGCGGAGCGGCGCATCGCGTCGCACCCCGCGGTGGTCGCGGTGGACGGGTTCCGCAGCGTCGATCTGCCCTATGGGCCCGACCGCGATCTGATCATCCTGGGCGCGGGCCGCTTCGACGTGCTGCTCCAGCACGGGGCGCTGCTGTTCAAGTCCCCGGCCGACGGGCCGGCGGCGATGCGGGAGGCGATGGGGGCGGGCGCGGTGAAGCCCCCGGCGGACGGCCCGGCGGCCACGGGGGAGGCGGCGGCCGCGGACGCGGTGGTGGTGTCGGAGAGCTTCGCCATCAAGCACCGGGCGGCGGTGGGCGACCGCATCGAGCTCGATACGCCGCGGGGGCCGCGACCGTTCCGGGTCGCCGCGGTCTACTACGACTACTCGAGCGACCGGGGCCTCGTGGTGATGGACGAGACGACCTTCGCCGCCCACTACGGCCCCCGGCGGCCGGGCGGCCTCACGCTCTACCTGGCGCCGGGCGCCGACCCGGAGACGGTGCGCGACGAGCTGCTCGCCGCGGCCGGCGCCGACCACCGCCTCTTCATCCGGACCAACCGGACCCTCCGCGCGGAAGTGCTGCGCATCTTCGACGCCACCTTCGCCATCACCTACGCGCTCCAGGCCATCGCCATCGTCGTCGCGATCCTGGGAGTGGCCGCCACCCTGCTGACCCTGGTGCTCGAGCGGCGGCGCGAGCTCGCGATGCTGCGGCTGGTCGGGGCCGGCCGCCCGCTGATTCGGCGCATGGTGGTCATCGAGGCCGCGATGATCGGCCTTCTCAGCCAGGGGGTCGGGCTGGCCGTGGGCGTCGCGCTGTCTCTGATCCTCATCTACGTCATCAACGTGCAGAGCTTCGGCTGGACCATCCAGTTCCACCTGCCGGTCGGCTTCCTCGCGCAGTCGACGGTCCTCATCGCGGTGACGACGGCGCTGGCCGGCCTGTATCCGGCCCGGGTGGCCTCGCGGGTGGCGGCGGGGGCGGAGCGATGACCGGCGTCCGCCCGGATCCGAGCGAACCGGGCGGCTCGGCGGTCCGAATCGGCCCGGGCGCCCGGACCCGCGCTTACGCAATGCGAGCCGCCGCCGTGTTCCTGATGTTCGGAGCCTGGATCACGGGAAGCGCGGCGCAGCCGGAGGGCTGGCGTCAGGCCGGGCCCGGCTACGCCTGGCACTTTCCCCGCGATCACGGCAGCCACCCGGAGTACCGCATCGAGTGGTGGTACTACACCGGCAACCTCGCCTCGGACCGAGGCCGCCGGTTCGGCTACCAGGTGACCTTCTTCCGCGTCGGCGTCGACCCGGCCCCCGAGAACCCGTCGCGGTGGACGGTCCGCGACCTCTACATGGCTCATCTGGCGCTGACCGATCTCGAGAGCGGCCGCCATCTGTTCGGGGAGCGGCTCGACCGGGGCGGGCTCGGATGGGCGGGCGCACGAGCGGGGACCCTCGACGTCTGGAACGGCGACTGGCGGGCGTCCCTCGACGGCGGCCTGCACCGGCTCGAGGTGGTCGACCGGTCGTTCGGGGTCGACCTCCGCCTCGAGCCGGGGAAGGGGCCCGTCCTCCACGGGGAGGACGGCCTCAGCCGGAAGGGGCCGTCGGCCGGCAACGCCTCGCGGTACTATTCGATGACCCGGATGCCGACCACGGGTCGGGTGCGGCTCGATGGCGAGTGGATCGACGTCGCCGGCGCGAGCTGGATGGATCACGAGTTCGGCACGACGTTCCTGGAGCCGGGCCAGGTGGGCTGGGACTGGTTCTCGCTGCAGCTCGACGACGGTGCAGACATCATGGTCTTCCAGTTGCGCCGCGCCGACGGGCGGCCCGACCGGCACTCCGCCGGCACCTGGGTCGGCGCCGACGGGATCGCGGCCCCCTTGGACGCGAGCGACGTGCGGCTGGTGCCAGGACGCCGGTGGACGTCGCCGGGCAGCGGTGCCGCCTACCCGGTGGAGTGGCGCGTCGAGGTGCCGGGTCGGGGGGCGATCCTCGATATCGCCGCCGCCCTCGACGCTCAGGAGCTGGACACCGCGGCCTCGACCGGCGTGACCTACTGGGAGGGCGCGGTCACCGTGAACGGCCGGGTCGGCGGCCGGGAGGTCCGGGGGCGGGGCTACCTGGAGATGACCGGGTACTCCGGGCGACCGATGAGCGAGGTGTTTCGATAGAATGGCGGGAGGCGTGTTGCTCCAGGAAGGGCAGATGGCGATGCGAACGTGGCCGCTGTGGCTGGCCCATCGAGGTGTTACCGTCGGGCGAGGCTTCATCGCCGGCGTCGAGGTCACCGGCCGGCTCGTGGCGCATCAGGACTCGACGGGCATCTGGCTGGAAGGCGTGACGCCGGCAGGACTCGTGCTGGATGCCGGGGCTTCCTCGATCGCGGAGGTGCAACCGCTCCTTTGATGTGTGATCGCCTTTCCGGTCCCTCGCGGGTGTTGACCTTGCATCTGTCCGCACGCAACCCGTCGGTGGTCAGGTGCCGTCTCTCGAGCCCGGCCCTCCCGACGATCTTGTGCACGCTGTTTCTCGCGGGTGCCTCCATGTCGGCCGCGGCGCAGGGCGCAGCCCCGAGCCAGGCTCCGGCCGGGGCGGCGGCGGTGCCGGGGACCCCCGCCGTGGTTGCGCGGGCACAGGATCGGCAAACCGAGGCCGGGAGTGACTCTACCGGCGTCGGCGGGTTCGCGCTGGCCGGGGTGCCGGACCGGCCGACGCCGCCGAGCCCGCCGGCGGTGGTGGCGCGCGACGCGCAGGGCCGGGCGTCGGTCCGGGCCGTCCGACTCGCCACCGGCCTCCGGGTCGACGGGCGGCTCGACGAGCCGGTGTACGAGACCGTGCCCGCCATCGGCGACTTCATCCAGCAGATGCCGGTGGAGGGCGCGCCGGCGACCGAGAAGACCGAGGCGTGGATTCTGTTCGACGAGACGAACGTCTACGTCAGCGGGCGCGTCTGGGACTCGGCGCCGCCGACCGAGTGGGTGGCGAACGAGATGCGGCGCGACACGCCGCAGCTCCGCGAGAACGACTCGTTCTGGGTCGCGTTCGACACCTTCAACGACCGCCGGAACGGCGTCGCGTTCTACACCAACCCGCTGGGGGCGATCGGCGACTTCGGCATCACCAACGAGGGCAACCCCAACGGCGACTGGAACCCGGTGTGGGACGTGCGCACCGGCCGGTTCGAGGGGGGCTGGACGGTGGAGATGGCGATTCCGTTCAAGTCGCTGCGCTACCGGCCGGGTCCGCTCCAGCAGTGGGGGGTGCAGATTCGACGCCTCGTGCGCCGGAAGAACGAGCAGACCTACGTCACGTCGGTGCCGATCGCGGCCGGCCGCCGGGGCTTCTTCCGCATGTCCGACGCGGCCCTGCTCACGGGCCTCGACGTGCCCGACAGCGGCACCAACCTCGAGATCAAGCCCTACGGCATCTCCGGCGTCACCACCGACCTCACCCTCGACACGCCGCGCCGGAACGACGGCGACGCCGACTACGGCGTGGACGTCAAGTACGGCATCACCCGGAACCTGACCGCCGACCTGACCTGGAACACCGACTTCGCCCAGGTCGAGGTGGACGAGCAGCAGGTCAACCTGACCCGGTTCAACCTGTTCTTTCCCGAGAAACGCGAGTTCTTCCTCGAGGGCCGGGGCATCTTCGAGTTCGCCCGGGGGGGCGGGCCCAGCCTTCGGGACGGCGCCCTGCGGCTGATCGGCAGCGGCAGGTCCAGCGAGGAGAACCTCGCGCCCACGCTGTTCTATTCGCGCCGCATCGGGCTGCAGGAAGGCGCCGTGGTGCCCATCACCGGCGGGGCGAGGGTCACCGGCAAGGTGGGGGCCTTCGACGTCGGGGCGCTGAACATGCATGCCGGGGCCCGCGCCGCCGACGAGGTGCGCGCCGGGGTCGAGGCGACCAACTTCAGCGTCGCCCGCATCAAGCGCGACATCCTGCGTCGCAGCGCCCTCGGCGTTCTGTTCACCAACCGCTCGCTGTCGCTCGGCGGCGACGGGGCCAGCCAGACCTACGGGGCCGACGGCACCTTCTCGTTCTACGAGAACGTCAACGCCGTCGCCTACGTGGCCCGGACGCGGGCGCCGGGCCGGACCGGCCGCGACCTCAGCTACCAGGGGAAGGTGAGCTGGGACGGCGACCGCTACGGGTTGCGGGCCGAGCACCTGGCGGTCGAGGACAACTTCCGGCCCGAGGTCGGGTTCTGGCGGCGCGAGAACTTCCGGCGCTCGTTCGGGGCCGGCCGGTTCAGCCCCCGGCCCGCCTCGATCGAGGCGATCCGCCAGTTCCGCCTCGAGGGCAGCTTCGACTACGTCGAGGCCGCGGACACCGGCGTCGTCGAGACGCGGCAGACGCAGCTCGCGTTCCTGACCGAGTTCGAGAACAGCGACCGCATCGGCTTCTCGGCCGCCGACAACTACGAGTTCCTCGTCGAGCCGTTCGAGCCGGGGCGGGGTGTGGTGCTGCCGGTCGGCGGCTACCGCTTCCGCGACCTCGAGACGACCTACACCCTCGGCGGGCAGCGCCGCCTGAGCGGCATCTTCACCGTCAGGACCGGCGAGTACTTCGGCGGCACCATCCGGTCCGTCGGCTTCCGGCGCGCCCGCTTCGTCCTCATCCCGCAGCTCGCCGTCGAGCCGACGGTGTCGGTCAACTGGATCGACACGCCGCAGGGCGCCTTCCGCGCCGACCTGCTCGTCTCGCGCATCACGTGGACCCTCTCGCCGCGCATGTTCTTCAGCGGCCTCGTCCAGTACAACTCGAGCACCCGCACCGTCAGCAACAACCTCCGGCTGCGGTGGGAGTACAGCCCCGGCAGCGAGCTGTTCGTCGTCTACACCGAGGACCGCGACAGCGACCCCCTGAGGCCGGACCGCTACACGGGGGGGCTGCGCAACCGCGGGCTGGTGGTGAAGGTGAACCGGCTGTTCCGCTTCTGACGGCGCCGGCTCCCAATCGGGCCGGCTTTGCGGTATAACCACCGGCGAGAGGAGCTTGTTTCGATGACCCATCCCCTGTCTCGTCGTCACTTCCTGCACGCGGCCGGCGCCGGCGCCGCGTCGGTCTGGATTCCCAAGCCGGTCAAGGGCTACAGCGCGGCCGAGATGCGAGAGCAGGCGCCGGGCGGCCGCCTCGAGGCGGGCATCTCCAAGTGGGACCTCGACACGCCGTGCCTCTGTGTCGACCTCGACCGCCTCGAGGGCAACCTCGACCGCATGCAGACCACCGTCACCCGCAACGGCATTGCCAGCCGTCCCCACGCCAAGACCCACAAGTGCCCGGCCATCGCGCGCCTGCAGATCGCGACGGGGTCGGTGGGCATCTGCACCGCCAAGATCTCCGAGGCGGAGGTGATGTTCGAGCACGGCGTCGAGCAGATCCTGCTGACCACGGTCAACGTGAGCCCGCGCAAGATCCGCCGCGCGATGTACCTCAGGAAGTGGTGCGACGGCTTCGTCCAGACCATCGACACCGCCGCCAACGCCCGCGATCTCTCCGAGGCGGCGGTGGAGGCGGGGGTCGTGGCCGACGTCACCGTCGACGTCGACCCCGGCGGGCACCGCACCGGCATCACGCCGGGCGCCCCCGCCCTCGAGCTCGCCCAGCTCGTGGACACGCTGCCGGGGCTGCGCCTGCGGGGCATGCTGTGCTACGACGGCGGCTCGCAGCACGTGACGGGGTTCGCCGAGCGGCGCCGGCGCACCCTCGCCAACCTCGAGGCGGCCGCCGACACCGCGGACCGCATGAAGCGGTCGGGGCTCGACACCGGCATCTTCAGCGGAGGCGGCACCGGCACCTACAACATCGACCACGAGACGCCGGGCATGACCGACGTGCAGGTCGGCAGCTACGTGTTCATGGACGCGCAGTACCTGGGCATCGGGGGCGAGGAGGACGACGAGGTCTACAGCGACTTCGCCCCCGCCCTGACGGTGCTGACCACGGTGCTGAACGACCAGTACGAGGGCCGCGCCACCACCGACGCCGGCGCCAAGGCCAACACCATCAACCGCCCGTGGCCGATCGTCGCCGGCGAGACCGGCATGAGCTACACCTCGGGGTCGGACGAGTTCGGGACGATCCGCTACGAGGAGAACGCCAGCCGCACCTACCGCGTCGGCGACAAGCTCGAGCTGATCGTGTCGCACTGCGACCCGGTGGTGAACCTCTACGACCAGCTCTACGGCGTCCGGGGCGACCGCGTCGAGGTGGTGTGGCCCATCGCGGGGCGGGGCATGTCCGTCTGAGGCGGCACGACGATCGCCGAGTCGGCCGCCCCCGGGGCTACCGGGCGTCCGCGTCGGCGGGGCTACCGGGCGTTTGCGCCGGCGGGGCTGCCGGGCGTTTGCGCCGGCGGGGCTGCCGGGCGTCTGCGCCGGCGGGGCTGCCGGGCGTTTGCGCCGGCGGGCCACCGGGCGTTGCGCCGGCGTCGGCGTGCCACCGGGCGTTTGCGCCGGCGGGGCGGGTTCGCGTCGGCGTGCCACCGGGCGTTTGCGGCGGGGCTACCGGGCGCGGCGGGGCTTACCGGGCATCCGCGCCGGCGGGGCTGCCGGGCGTTTGCGCCGGCGGGGCTGCCGGGCGTCCGCGCCGGCGGGGCTACCGGGCGTCCGCGCCGGCGGGCGCCTGGAGGAACTCCAGCACGCGGTCGATGCGATCGTTGGTCCGGTCGATGCGATCGTTGGTGCGGTCGAGGCGCTCGTTGGTGCGCCGGATCTCGGCTCGGAGCTCGGCGCCGATGGCGTCGATGCGCTCGTTCGTTTGTCGGATCTCGGTTCGGAGCTCGGCGCCGATGGCGTCGATGCGCTCGTTGGTGCGTTGCAGTCCGTCGCCGAGGGCGTCGATGCGGCGGTTGACGCCGCCGATCATGACGGTGAGCGTGACGATCAGGATGCCGCCGACGACGGTGGTGACGATGGGGCCGATGTGGTCCTTCCAGTTCATGAGATTCCCATTGTAGCGCGGGTCGACGCGGCGGTCGGCGGCGGGCCGCGTCCACCCAGCGTCCGACGATCAGGCCCCAACGGGTTCGCCGGCCATCAGGCTCCTCCCGGTCCCGCAGGAGCTGCCGGCAGGCCTCCGGTTCGGTGTGCGTTCCTCGCGTCGAATGCAGCCTGCGCGCCATAATGCTGCGGTTGCTCGACACGGCAGTGCGATGACCCACCTCGCAGACGACACGAAGCTGGCGCCGCCCGAGACGTTCATCGACCGCCGGGGAAGCGCCCGGGTCCGGGCGGACTGCGGCATCGTGGTCCCGGCGGACGAGATCGGGCCCAACAGCCGCACGGTTGCGCGACGCATCGCGAGTGCCTGCGCCGGGTGGAGGACGCCGCCGACCTCCCGGGAGTTCTTCGACGCGGTTCGGTCGGAGATGCCGTCACCGCGGCAAGCCGTCATCGTCACGATGTGGTTGCGCGAGGCGACCGACGACGACCTGATCCTCGCGTGGGCCGAGGAGGCCTACACGTTCAGACAACTCGCGCATGCCATCCACAGAAGCGGCGCCGAAAACAGCTACCCGGAACGCAACCGGGACCTGAACAGGCTGTCCGAGCGATGACGGAGGAGCTGTCGCTTCCTGAACCGGCAGCCGGGATCCTCGCCCGAACGCACGCCATCCTCGACGAGCACGTGACGCCCCACACACCAGGGCGGGACGGCTGGGCTCTGGGCGGCGGAACACTCCTCAGCGCTCGTTGGAAGCACCGGCGAAGCACCGATCTCGACCTCCACGTCCATCCGGACACAGGACTCGCGCTGCTGCAGCAGGAGCGCAACCCGGAGCTGTGGCGCAAGATGAGAGCGGCGGGAGCCACGCGGATCGATCTCGAGAGCCCGCCGACGATCCACTTCCCCGAGGGCCGGATCGAGCTGCTCAGGACTCGGCCCACACCAACCCGGCGACCGAGATACGCCCGATTCGAGAGCGGCGTCGCGAAGGTGCTGGGCACGGCGCAAGTGCTCGCGGCCAAGCTGAAGCACCGGCGGCTGTTCGCGCCCGTTCGCGATCTCTACGACATCGCGGTCAGCGCGAGAACGGAGCCGGCGGAGACCGCGGTCGCCGTCAACAGCCTGGACGAACGGGAGCTCAGCGCGACCCAGGCCCGATGGCTGGCGCGGAAGCCGCTGTACCAACGCGACGCCCGCGAGGAGCTCGTCGGGGTTCCCCGGGAGTACGAGGCCATCCGGTCCGACCCGGCGGCGCATGCGGCGAGCGCCCTGAAGGCGGCCCGCTACCACACGATCGACATCCGCGTGGCCGGGAAGGCCATCATCGTCCGAACCGCGAACGAGACGACCCGACAGCAATACGTGTATCGAACGATCCGGGACGCACGCACCGGCTTCGAGGAGCTCGGCATCAACGCCGCGTTGCACGGCCGGGGCTGGAACCCGGGAGACATCCGAAACGAAGCCAACAATGCACTCGACCGTGGAGCCGACGCAGCGATCCTGCGCCTGACCGGTGACGGATCAACGACCGTACCCAACCTGCGGTAGACCCGATCGAGAGATTCGAGGAACGAGACGCGACGCTGGCGGAACCCGAACGATGGCCCCGTCCGGCCCGTCCGGCCGGGGTCGGCCGGCGGCTGCGGTATAATCACCACCCATGTGGACGAAGCTTCAGAACACCCCCCGCAAGCGGGCGCCCCGGAAGGTCGCGGTGGTCGACCCGGACCGCTGCTTCGGCGCGTTCGCCTGCTCGATCTGCCAGGCCGCCTGTCCCGTCGAAGACTGCATCGTCGAGGAGAAGGACGCCAACGACCGCTGGGTCTGCGCGGTGCGCATCGACAAGTGCATCGGCTGCGGGCTGTGCGTGACCATCGGCAACCCCACCGCGCCCGGCAAGCGGGACTTCGGGTGCCCGGCCGACTACGACGCGATCGACATGGTCGAGTATGGGGACGTGGTCGCGGCCGTCGAGTCCGAAGTGGGGCCTGACGCGCCGGCCGAAGCCGAGCCGGCGACGGCTTGAGAAGTGACCGTGACCGCAGAACCGTGACCGTAGAGACGGTGCTGTCGGTGATCGCGTCGGGCGGGGCGTTGTTCAACGCGTGGCAGATCTCGCGCCTGTCGGGCCGCGTCGAGCTTCTGACGGGCACAACCTCGCCATCCGCGGCGTCGCCGAGGCGGCGGCCCCCGGCCGCCGTCATCTCGTCGCCGGCGCCATCGCGCGTCGACTCGATGGAGTCCACGCTGCAGGCGGTGGTGACGGTGCTCGCCTCGGGCGGGGTCAACCCCCGAGTGGCAGCGGTCGCATCATGGCTGAGCGAAACGCCTGACCACCAGGAGTGGTACGGCCCGGACGCGGGTATCAGCGGAGCGCGACTTTCACTCGTCCACGGAATCGCGGGTGTCCAGCTCTAGCAGGAGCGCATCCGCATCCACCCGGTCTCCCGTCTCGCACCGGACGGCCGTGACCACGCCGGCGCGCGGCGCCTTCAGCGGAAGCTCCATCTTCATCGCTTCGAGCGTGACCAGGGTGTCGCCCCGTGCCACGGCCTGGCCCGGGGCGACCGCGACGACGGTGACGACGGCGGGCATGGGGGCGCGGACGGTTCCGGTGTCGCCGGCCGGCTCGGGCTCCCGGCCGCCCGTGTCCGGGGCGCGCGGCCAGCGGAAGGCGCGGCCGTCCACCCAACCCCACTCGACGCCCGGTTCGCGGGCGATGACCACCTCGAGCTGCCGTTCACCCAGCCGGACCCGGTAGCTGCCTTCGTCGATCCGCTCCACCTCCGCCGGCTCGTCGACGCCCGGGATGCGCACTCGACCGGTTGCCGCGTCCGCGTTGCGGGCGATCGCCTCGACCGTCACCGGTCGGCGGGCAGGGGTCATGGGAGAGTTCAGTCCTTTTCGGCCGGCTCGTCGATGCCGGAATCTCGCACGCGGCCGGGCGCGGCGTCCGCGTCGCGGGCGGTGCTCTCCTCGATCACCGGCCGGAGGTGGGCGGTCATGAGAGCCGCCAGCCCCGCAAGGTGGTCCAGGGGTCGTTCTCGGCCGAGGGGCGCCGACCTGCTTCCGGGGCGTCCGTCGAGAGCCGGGCGTCGACGGCCAGCGCCGCCGCGAGGGCGATGGCCGGACCCTCGTCGTCGTCGGTCAGCAGGCCGTCGAGCTCCTCGTCCAGGAACCCGGTGTCGACCGGTCCCTCGCCCACCCGCGGGTGGCGCAGGATGCGCGACAGGAGATCGATGTTGGTGCGCACCCCGAGCACGACGTACCGCGCGAGGGCGGCCCGCGCCCGCGCCAGGGCCTGCGCCCGGGTCTCGCCGTGGACGACGAGCTTGGCGAGCAGGGCGTCGTAGGCGGGGGACACCACGCTGCCCTCGACGACCCCGGTGTCGACGCGGATGCCGGGTCCGGCCGGCTCCCGGTAGCGGAGCAGGGTGCCGGCGTCGGGCAGGAAGCCCTCCGCCGGCCGCTCGGCGTAGACGCGGCACTCGAGGGCGTGGCCGCGCACCGTGATCTCGTCCTGCGACCACGGCAGGCCCGCCCCGCCGGCCACCGCGAGCTGGGCGTGCACGAGGTCGCGGCCCGTCACCAGCTCGGTGACCGGGTGCTCGACCTGCAGCCGGGTGTTCATCTCCAGGAACGCGACGGTGGCCTCGTCGCCGGCGCCGTCGACGAGGAACTCCACCGTTCCCGCGTTGCGGTAGCCGGCGGCGCGGGCGGCGGCGACCGCGGCCGCCGTCAGCCGCGCCCGTACCGCCGGCGTCAGGCCGGGGGCGGGGGCCTCCTCGACGACCTTCTGGTGGCGCCGCTGGACCGAGCAGTCCCGCTCGTGGAGGTGCACGACGCGCCCCGCGTCGTCGGCCACGATCTGGACCTCGACGTGCCGGGGGCGGACGAGCAGCCGCTCGACGTACAGCGTGCCGTCACCGAAGGCGGAGGACGACTCGCGGCGCGCCTCGTCGATCGCCTCCCGCAGGCGGTCGGGCGTCCTGACCGTGCGCATGCCGCGCCCGCCGCCCCCTGCGGATGCCTTCAGGAGGAGCGGATAGCCGACGCGCCCGGCCGCGGCGGCGAGACCGGCGTCGGTCTGGTCGGCAGGCGTCTCGCCGGGGACGATCGGCACCCCCGCCTCCTGCATCATTCGACGGGCCTCGATCTTCGAGCCGAGGCGCGCGATGACGTCGGCGGGGGGGCCAACCCAGGTCAGGCCGGCGTCGGCGCAGGCCGCGGCCATCTCCGGGGACTCGGACAGGAAGCCGTAGCCGGGGTGGACGGCGCCGGCCCCCGTCTCGCGGGCGGCGTCGACGATCGCGCCGATGTTCAGGTAGCTGTCGCGCGGATGCGGCGGCCCGATGGTGACGGACCGGTCGGCCGCGCGCACGTGCGGGGCGCCGGCGTCGGCGGTGGAGCACACCGCCACCGACTCGACGCCCAGCTCGCGGCACGCGCGGACGATGCGCAGGGCGATCTCGCCGCGGTTGGCGACGAGCAGGCGGGTGATGGTCACGGTCTGCGGCCCTCGCGCGTCGCGTCGCGGGCCGTCGGCCGTCGGTGTCCGGTGGCGGGCGCGCCCTGCCGGCCGTCGATCCACGCCCGGAGTGTGTCCATGTCGCGCCTACATGCGGAAGACGCCGAACTTCGGGTCGGCGAGGGGGGCGCCGGCCGCCATCGACAGGCCGAGGGCGAGGGCGGGCCGGGTCTCGGCCGCGGTGATCACGCCGTCGTCCCAAAGCCGGGCCGTCGCGTACCAGGGAGACCCCTCGTGGTCGTAGCGGGCGAGGATGGGGTCGCGGATGGCCGCCTCGTCGTCCGGCGCGAGCTCGCGGCCCCGGCGCGCCTGCTGGTCCCGCTTCACGGTCGCGAGGACGCTCGCCGCCTGCGGCCCGCCCATCACCGAGATGCGCGCGTTGGGCCACATCCACAGCAGGCGCGGGTCGTAGGCGCGGCCGCACATGCCGTAGTTGCCGGCCCCGAACGACCCCCCGATGATGACGCTGAAGCGGGGGACGACGGCGTTCGCCACCGCGTGCACCATCTTGGCCCCGTCCTTGGCGATGCCCGCCCGCTCGTACTCCCGGCCGACCATGAACCCGGTGATGTTCTGCAGGAAGACCAGCGGCACCCCCCGCAGGTTGCACAGCTGGATGAAGTGCGTCGCCTTGAGGGCCGATTCGGAGAAGAGGACGCCGTTGTTGGCGATGACGCCGACGAGGAAGCCGTGGAGGCGCGCGAACCCGGTGACGAGGGTGGGACCGTAGCGCGCCTTGAACTCGTCGAAGCGGGAGCCGTCGACGAGCCGCGCGATGACCTCGCGCACGTCGTACTGGCGCCGGAGATCGGCGCCGACGATGCCGCCGATCTCGCCCGGATCGTACCGCGGGTCCTCCGGCGTGGTGACGTCGCCGGGCGGCGGCTCGACCGCGTGCAGGGTCGAGACGACGGTGCGGGTCATCTCGATCGCCTCGGCGTCGTCGCGGGCGTGGTAGTCGGCGACGCCGGACAGCCGCGTGTGGACGTCGGCGCCCCCGAGCTCCTCGGCCGGGACGTCCTCGCCGGTCGCCGCCTTCACGAGGGGCGGCCCCCCGAGGAAGATGGTGCCGGTTCCCTCGACGATGATCGTCTCGTCGGCCATCGCCGGCACGTAGGCGCCGCCGGCCGTGCACGAGCCCATGACCACCGCGATCTGCGCGATGCCCGCCGCCGACAGCCGGGCCTGGTTGTAGAAGATGCGCCCGAAGTGCTCGCGGTCGGGGAACACCTCCGCCTGCATCGGGAGGTAGGCGCCCCCGGAATCGACGAGATAGACGCACGGCAGGCGGTTCTCGAGCGCGATCTGCTGCGCCCGCAGGTGCTTCTTGACGGTGACGGGGAAGTACGTGCCGCCCTTCACGGTGGCGTCGTTGGCCACCACCATCACCTCGCGGCCGCTCACCCGCCCGACCCCGGTGACGAGCCCCGCCCCCGGCGCCTCGTCGTCGTACATGCCTCCCGCGGCCAGCGCCGACAGCTCGAGAAAGGGGGTGTCGGGGTCGAGGAGACGGTCGAGCCGTTCGCGCACCGGCAGCTTGCCCTGCCCGGCATGCCGCCTCGCCGCCGCCTCGCCGCCGCCCTCCCGGGCCCGCGCCCGCCGCGCCGCGAGGTCGCGCTCGAGCGCCTCCGTCGCGCGCTGGTTGGCCCGGAACTCCTCGCTGCCGGTATCGATGCTGGTGGGCAGGACACGCATGGGGCGAACGTCGGCGGGCTCGGGCCGCCGACTCGTGGATTATAGCTCCGCGCGCGAGCACCGGCCGGGCCGGCCTGCGGCTGCCGGCGGCTGCCGGCGGCTGCCGGCGCTGCTGTTATCCTTTACGGATGCGTATCGCCTACCAGGGTGAGCCCGGCGCCTACTCCGAGGCCGCCGCCCTGCGCTTCCGGCCGTCGGCCGACCTCCTGCCGTGCGAGACCTTCGAGGCGGTGTTCGCGGCGGTCGAGCAGGGAAGGGCGACGCACGGCATCCTGCCCATCGAGAACTCGAGCCACGGCACGATTCACGGCAACTACGACCTGCTGCTGAAGCACGAGCTGCCGATCGTCGGCGAGGTGAAGCAGCCCATCGTGCACAACCTGCTCGCGCTCGACGGGACGACCCGCGAGCGGTTGAGGCGGGTGTTCTCGCACCCGCAGGGCCTGGGGCAGTGCCAGCGGTTTCTCCGCACCCTCGACGTGGAGCTCGTGCCCACCTACGACACCGCGGGCAGCGCCAAGCTGATTCGGGACGGCGGGCTCCGCGACACCGGGGCCATCGCCTCGGAGCGCGCGGCCGACGTGTTCGGGCTGTCGATACTGGCCGCGGGGGTGCAGGACTTCGCCGACAACACCACCCGGTTCCTGCTCGTGGGGCGCGACCAGACCCCGCTCGGACCCGCCAACAAGACGACCATCGTCTTCACCGTGACCAACGACGCCGGCGCGCTGTTCAAGGCGCTGAGCGTGTTCGCGCTCCGCGACATCGATCTGACGAAGCTCGAGTCCCGGCCGATCCCCGAGCGCCCCTTCGAGTTCCTGTTCTACGCCGACCTCACCGCGTCGCGCGACGATCTGCCCTGCGCGCGCGCCCTCATGCACCTGGCCGAGTTCGCCCCCCTGCTGAGGACGCTGGGGTCGTATCCGCGCTGGGAAGAGTCCGGGGCCGAATAGATGCCGAACCGTCTCGCCGACGAGCCCAGTCCCTACCTCCTCCAGCACTGCGAGAACCCCGTCGACTGGTATCCGTGGGGGGAGGAGGCGTTCGCCCGCGCCCGCGCCGAGGACCTGCCCATCTTCCTCTCCGTCGGCTACTCGACGTGCCACTGGTGTCACGTCATGGAGCACGAGTCCTTCGAGAACGAGGACATCGCGCGGGTGTTGAACGCGAGCTTCGTCCCCGTCAAGGTCGACCGCGAGGAGCGCCCCGACGTCGACCGCGTCTACATGGCGTTCGTGCAGGCGACGACCGGCTCGGGGGGCTGGCCGATGAGCGTCTGGCTCACCCCGGAGCTGAAGCCGTTCTACGGCGGCACCTACTTCCCGCCCTCCTCGCGCTGGGGACGCCCGGGATTCGCGGAGATCCTGGCCGAGATCGCCAAGCGCTGGCGCGAGTCGCGGGGCGAGCTGGCGGCGTCGGCCGACGGGGTGATCGAGCGGCTGCGCGAGGTGCAGCACAACCGGCGGCCGGCCGGGGGGCGGATGCCGGACGGGGAGCTGCTGGCGGGCGGGGTGCGCGAGTACGCGGGCGCGTTCGACGCCCGCAACGGCGGGTTCGGCGGGGCGCCCAAGTTCCCGCGGCCGGCCGAGCTGCTCTTCCTGCTGCGCGAGCACGCGCGCACCGGGGACGTCGAGGCCCGCCACATGGTGCTCGAGACCCTGCGGGCGATGGCCCTCGGCGGCATGCGCGACCACGTGGGCGGCGGGTTCCACCGCTACTCGGTCGACGCCATGTGGCGCGTGCCCCACTTCGAGAAGATGCTCTACGACCAGGCGCAGCTCGCCATCGCGTTCCTGGAGACGGCGCAGGCGGGGAGCGAGCCGTCGTTCGCCGACGTCGCCCGCGACACGCTGGCCTACGTCCACCGCGACCTGCGTCACCCCGGCGGCGGGTTCTTCTCGGCCGAGGACGCCGACAGCCTCCCGCCGGACGGCGGCCCGGCCCCGGCCGGCGGTTCCGCCGCGGCGAAGCGCGAGGGGGCGTTCTACGTCTGGGACCAGCCGGAGGTCGAGGCGCTCTTCGGGGACGACGCCGACGTCGTCCGGTTCCGCTACGGGATCGAGCCGGACGGCAACGCCCCCCAGGACCCGCACGGCGAGTTCACGGGGAAGAACCTGCTCTACGTGGCGCGCGGGGTCGACGACGTCGCGCGGCTGAGCGGCCGGTCGCTCGAATCGGTCATGTCGGTGCTCGACGGGGCGAGGCCGCGCCTGTTCGAGGTGCGCGGGCGGCGTCCCCGTCCGTCCCTCGACGACAAGGTCCTGGCCGGCTGGAACGGCCTGATGATCGCGGCGTTCGCGCGGGCCGCGCGGCTCGCCCCGATGGGCGAGTCGCCGTCGCCCGACCCGCTCGAGGCCGCGGCCGGCGCGGCCCGCTTCCTGCGCGACCACCTGTGGGACGGGCAACGGGGCGTGCTGCTGCGGCGGTTCCGCGACGGGCGCGCGGGCATCGACGGCTACGCCGAGGACTACGCCTGCGTGGTGTGGGGACTGCTCGAGCTGTTCCAGGCCGGCGGCGATCCGGCGTGGCTCGACTGGGCGAAGCAGCTCCACGCGACGCAGAGCCACCTGTTCCGGGATGCCGCGGACGGCGGGTGGTTCAGCACCAGCGGCGACGACGCCAGCGTCCTCCTCCGGCTGAAGGAGGACTACGACGGGGCCGAGCCGTCGGCCGCGTCGGTCACCGCGTGGAACCTCCTGAGCCTCGCGCACCTGTCCGGCGCCGGGGAGGCCGGCGCGTACCGGGAGCAGCTCGACGAGACCCTCCGCCGGGTTCCCGCGTCGCCGCAGCTCACGCGGGTGGTGCCCATGATGATGGCGGCCGCGTCGGCCGCGGAGGCCGGCGTGCCGCAGGTGGTGCTGCTCGGTCCGCGCGACGCGGCGGAGACCGCGGCCCTGCACCGGGCGTTCGCCGCGTGCTTCCTGCCCGGGGCGGTCAGCCTCGTGGTCGAGCCGGGGGCGCACCAGCGCGAGGTCGCGGCGCGGCTCCCGTGGGTCGCGTCGATGGAGATGCTCGACGGCCGGCCCAGCGCCTACCTCTGCCGGGACGGCGCCTGCGAGCGGCCCGTGAACGACGCCGAGGCGTTCCGCGCCCGGCTCGCGGCCCTGACCGCCCACCGGGCGCAGGCCGCGCGGTCCTGACGGCGGAGGGAGGAGCCACCGCATGACCTTCGACGTCGAGGTGCTGCTGAAGGGGACCGACGAGGTGGTCGCCGAGACCGTGAACTACGCCGGTCCCGAGCCGCCGGGCTGGACCGACGCGGACGTCCGCGAGGTGCTGCTGTCGATACTGCGGGTGTTCGACCGGGTGAACCGCAAGGAGGAGGCGGAGCCCGGCGATGTCTCCCTGCGCGGCCTGAGCTGGATCGTCACCGCGGCCGGCGCCGGGGTGGCGGTCGCCATCGAGATCCCGAGCGGCGCCATCGCCGCCGGCCCCTTCGACCTGCCCGCCGACGAGCTGACCCAGATGATCGCCCGGGTCATCTCGTCGAGCGCCCAGGCGTCTGCGGTGCACTGATCTCCACCGGGTGCCGGGATCCTCGCCGTCTACAGGTGCTGGTGCCGGAGGTGGGGGTCGAACCCACACGGGCCGTAAGGCCCACGGGATTTTGAGTCCCGCGCGTCTGCCAGTTTCACCACTCCGGCACGGAGGGTCCAGGAGGCGCGTGCGTCTACGGCCGCACGACGCCGTCGGCGCGCCACAGGTGCAGGCTGCGCATGGTGCCGCGCTCGTCCTCGAACTCGTGCGTCACGTCCGGCCGCCAGTCGCCCATGCGAAAGGCGTGCGACACGATGCGCGCGCCGGGCCTGAGCTGTCTCGTCAGGATCGGGCGCAGCCGCCGGTTCGACGACGAGAGCAGGTAGAGGGTGACGACGGTGGCCTCGGACACGTCGGCCTGCATCGCGTCCTGCTGGATGAAGGTCACGAGGTCCTGCACGCCCCGGCGCGCCGCGTTGGCGTTCGCCTCGGCGATCCGCTCCGGGTCGTAGTCGATGCCGACGCCGCGGGCGCCGAAGCGCTCGGCCGCGGTGATGACGATGCGGCCGTCCCCGCAGCCGAGGTCGTAGACGACGTCGTCGCGGGTCACCTCGGCCAGCTCCAGCATCCGGTTCACCACGTCGTACGGCGTGGGAACGTAGGGCGCCAGGCTCTCCGGCTGCTGGCGGGCGGTCACCGCCGGCGGGGCGATCTGCGCCGCAACGGCGACCGCCAGCACGGCTGCAAGCACTGCGACCCGTCTACGCATGACAGTCTCCCGGGCGTTCCACGTTCGTTCGCGCCAGCCCCTACTCTACAGTACTTTCGGTTCGGGTCCCGGCCTTCTCCCGCTTCGACGGCCGCCGGCCCGCAATGCGCGGCGGCAGCACCACCCGAGGACCATCGGCCGGGGTCGGCGGCCCGGCGAGGTCGGCCGAGAGGCGCGGCCGGGCGGGGCCGCGAATTCCGTAACCGTCTAGAAATGTTGGGTTTGCCGTTGATCCAAGGGGCCGAATGCGCTACAATTGACGGATCTTGAGCGCGCGATAGCCGGATTCCAACTGGGGGGTTAAGTGAAGTTCGAAGTTGGAGACAAGGTCATCTACCCGAACCACGGTCTGGGGGTCGTGCAGTGCATCGAGACCCGGACCATCATGGGGACGACCTGCGGGTTCTATTCGTTGCGTATGGCCGACAGTGACACCACCGTGCTCGTTCCCCTCGACAACGTCGACGGGGTGGGACTGCGTCGGGCGATCGGGGACAGGGAGGTCAAGAAGCTGTTCACGCTGCTCGGGAACGGCAAGATCGACAATCACCAGAACTGGAAGGGGCGCTTCAAGGACAACTCGGACAAGATGCGCACCGGCTCGATCTACGACGTGGTGGACGTGCTGAAGAACCTCACGTTCCTCGCCAAGTCGAAGAACCTGTCGTTCCGCGAGAAGCGGATGCTCGACCGGGCGAAGTTCCTGGTCGTCTCCGAGATATCCGAGGTCGTGGGTGTCAGCGCCGAGGCCATCGACGAGAAGGTGAACAAGGCCCTCGATCGCTGCTTCGTCAACCGGGATCGGGCCATGGCCCGGGCCAAGGCGGCGAAGACCGGAACGAAGGCGGCCGTCGCCAAGGCGACGAAGACCCCTGCGGCGCGGGCGCAGGAAGCCCGTGCGTCCTGAAGGCTGATCGGTGTCCTCGGGGAGCCCGATCCGGCTTGCGCCGGGTCGGGCTCTTTTCGCATGCGCCGGCCCATCCCATCATGCGTCTCCCGTGGTCCACCGTCGTCGCCGCCGCGAGGTCCCTCGCCGCCTACGTCATCGTCTCGCTCTATGTCCTGGTGACGGCCCCCGTGGGGATGGCGATTGCCCTCGCGGTACGCCATCCCGGCGTGCTCTACCGGCTCGGCCGCCAGGGGGTGCGCATCGGGCTCGCCGCCGTCGGCATCCGGTACCGGGTCGCCGGGGTCGAGCACGTCCGGGGCGACCGCCCCACCGTGTACTGCGTCAACCACACCAGCAACCTGGAGCCCCCCATCGTCTACATGGCGCTTCGCGCCGTGCACCCGAGGCTGCGCATCCTGTACAAGGCCGAGCTTCAGCGGCTGCCGCTGCTGCCCGTGGCGTTCGGGGTGGCCGGGTTCGTGCCGATCGAGCGCCGCAACCGCGAGCAGAGCCGGGCCGCCATCGACACCGCGGCCGCGGCGCTCCGGGACGGCTTCTCGTTCCTCGTCTTCCCCGAGGGCACGCGGAGCCGGAGCGGCGAGCTCCTGCCGTTCAAGAAGGGCGGATTCGTGATGGCGATCCGGGGAGGCGCCGCCGTCGTGCCGCTGACCATCCTGGGCGCCGGCGAGGCGATGCGCCGGGGCAGCCCCATCATCCGGCCGGTCACCGTCAGCGTGCGGATCGGGCCGCCCATCGAGTCGCGGCGTTTCGGGTTCGCGCAGCGCGACGAGCTGATCGGGGCCACGCGGTCGGCGATGGAAGGGCTGCTGGCGGCAGGGCCCATTCCCTGAGATCGGCCCGGTCGGTCGCACTCGCCCGCGACAAGTACGGCCGCCGGGTGCGCAAGGGCCCATTCCCTGAGATCGGCCCGGTCGGTCGCACGGATCGCGGGGGATCGGAGATCAAGCCCCGTCGAAGGGGGACTTGGCGTCCGCGGCCCGGGCCACGGGCGCGGGCCCTCAGGAGCCGCCGGTGGCGAAGCGCAGCGTGTAGGGGATCAGCGCGGCGCCGTCGACGGCCTCGATCCCGCCGCCGAGAGTCACCGCGACCGGTCGGTAGGGGAGCAGGGGCTCGACGAGCTGCACGTTCAGGACGCGGTTGCGGGGGCGATACTCGGTCGTGAGGTCGAGCGCGCCCTCGGCGCCCACGTAGGCCGCCCGCACGTTCCCGGCGAACGATTCCGGGTTCATGTCGCGCGAGAACTGGAAACGGACGAGCGCGTCGACCGCCACGCCGGTGTCGTCCTGGGTCGGGGCCGAGAAGATGACCTCGGCCGGGAGCCGCTGCTCGGGCCGGGGCGCTTCCCGGCGGTCGGCGGCGGGGGCGGGCCGGTCGACCATGGCGAGGCTCTCGGCCTCGATGGTGGCGAGATGGTTGCCGCCGCCGACCACGCCGGTGACCTGCAGCCAGCGGTTGGTGTCGAGCCTGGCCATCACGTCGAAGTCGAAGCCGTCCCCCTTCGGCTCCATGCCCACGATCCAGATGGCGGCGTCGCCGGACCGGAGCACGAAGTCGTCGCGGGTGTTGCCCGGCGCCTCCGGGAGGTCGCCGAACAGGTTGCGGGCGCGGAACCGGCCGGTCACGGTGACGGTGCGGTCGCGGTAGCGGGCCGGCTCGAGCGAGATGGTCCGGATGGTGGCCGCGTCGGGCGCGTCCGCCCGCTCCGTGTCGTCCGCGATGAGGAGCGGCAGCTCGCCGGCCGACGGCCACGGCTTGCCGAGCAGCCGGTCGGACATGGCGGCGATGCCGTGGTCGCCCACGCGGGGGTCGTCCGGCTGGAGGCGGCCCACGTCCCAGAACGTACCCTCGATCTCGAGGACGTCGCGCTCGTCGGCGACCGGCGGGGCGACGTAGAGCGCGCGGAGGCGCCGTTCCCCGTCGCTGACGAACACGTCCCGCAGGTCGCCCTCCGGCGCGGCCCGCACGACCACCGGCTGGCGGTGGAAGAAGCTGGGATAGGCGTCGAGGGCGGCCAGGGTCGTCGGCATGTAGCGGAGCGGCTGGGCGACGGGGACCGCGGGGCGCAGCACGCCGGCGAGGAGAAGCGCGGCGGTGGCCGCGAGCCACAACCGGGGGAGACGAGGCGCCGGCCGCGCCGGCGTGGAGACGAGGCGCCGGCCGGCGGTTGTCGTGCTCCGCACGCGGGTATCCTAACATATACTCTGTCCGGCAGTTGCGGCGATCAAGCGCCGGCGGCGGGCCGGCCGGGTGTCATGGCAGAGCAGGTTTCCGAACAGACCACCAATCGGTTGTCGCTGTATCTTCGGTTCCTGAACGAGCTCGAGGCGGGCGGCGTGCGCACGGTGTCGTCCAAGGTGCTCGCGGCGCAGTTCGACCTGAACGCGGCCCTCATTCGCAAGGACCTGTCGCACTTCGGCGACCTCGGGGTCCGGGGCGTGGGCTACGTGGTCGCGGACCTGCGGCAGCGCCTGCGGCAGATACTCGGGCTCGACCGGTGCCTGAACGTGACCATCATCGGCGCCGGCAACCTGGGGTTCGCCCTCGCCGACTATCCCGGCTTCCGCAAGGAGGGGTTCCGAATCGTCGCGCTGTTCGATACCCTTCCCGAGAAGGTGGGCCGCCGGTCGCGGAGCGGCGTGCCCATCCACGACATCCGCGACCTGAAGCGGGTGGCGCGGCAGGAGAACATCAGCATCGCGGTGGTCGCGGTGCCCGCGGAGTCGGCCCAGGTCGTCGTGAACACCGTCGTCGAGGCGGGCATCAAGGCATTGCTGAACTTCTCTCCGGGCGCGTTCCGGGTACCGTCGGACGTCAAGCTGAAGAGCGTCGACCTGACGGTGTCGCTCGAGAGCCTCTCCTTTCATCTCGCCCGCGGCGTCGACCGGCCGCACCGCTCCTAGCCCCATGCCCGAGCCCAGGTCGCGCACGTCGGCCGGCGATGCGGGGACGCCCCTGTCGCACGTGGATGCCGAGGGACGCGTTCGCATGGTCGACGTGGGCGCCAAGGCCGCCACGCGCCGCGAGGCGGTGGCCCGCGGCGCCATCACCATCGCCGCGGATGCGCTGGCCCTGATTCGCGAGGGGCGGGTCGCCAAGGGCGACCCGTTGCAGGCGGCGCGGATCGCCGGGATCATGGCCGCGAAACGGACCGCGGACCTCATTCCCCTGTGCCATCCCTTGCCGCTCTCTCACGTGGAGGTCGATCTGCAGGAGCGGCCGGACGGCTACGACATCGAGGCGGTGGCGCGGACGACGGCGCAGACGGGCGTCGAGATGGAGGCCCTGACCGCGGTGGCGGCGGCGGCGCTGACCGTCTACGACATGGTGAAGGCGGTCGACAAGACGATGGTGATCGGCGAGATTCGCCTGATGCGGAAGGCGGGCGGCCGCAGCGGCGAGTACCGCCGGGAGCCATGACGGACAGGAGAGAGCACATGACCGATTCCGACATCCGGACCCTGGCGGAGCTGCCGTTCCGCGTGTCCGGGCGCTTCTCCAAGCCGGTGCTCACGGGGCGCTGCGAGGGCGACCGGGTTCGCGAGTGGTCGAGCCGGCAGCTCTTCGACGAGGTGCGCGATCTCAGCCTGGGGCTGGGGGCGCTGGGCGTCGGGCCGCGCGACCGCGTCGCGATCCTGTCGGACAGCCGCCCGGAGTGGGTCGTCAGCGACCTCGCGATCCTGACCGCGGGGGCGGTGACGGTGCCCGTCTACCCGACCCTGCCCGCCAACCAGGTCGGCTACATCCTGGCCCACAGCGGGGCCCGGGTGGTGGCGGTCGCCGACGAGGAGCAGGCCGCGAAGGTGCGCGCGGCGCGAAAGGACGCGCCGGCGGTCGAGGCCATCGTGGTCTTCGACGGGGCCGCGCCCGCGGCGGGAGCGGCCGACCCCGCCGCTCCGGCCGATGCCGTCGACGCCGGTGCGGCCGGGTCGGGCGCCGGCGAGGCGGAGGCCGAGACGCCGCTGCGCGAGTACTCGCTGGCCGAGATCAGGGAGCGCGGGCACCAGCGGCTGATGACCGAGAACGGCCTCGGCCGCATCTTCAAGGAACGGGCCCACGCGATCGAGCCGGACGCGCTGGCCACCATCATCTACACGTCGGGCACGACCGGGCACCCCAAGGGGGTGATGCTCTCGCACCGCAACTTCCTCGCCAACGTCGCCGACGTCAACCAGGTCATCGGCATCTCCGAGGACGACACCGCGTTGTCGTTCCTGCCGCTGAGCCACGCGTTCGAGCGCACCACCGTCTACATGTACCTGTACAACGGCGCGACGTTCATCTTCGCCGAGTCCCTCGAGACGATCGGCCGGGACATGCAGCAGGTCCGCCCGACGGTGATGACCGGCGTGCCGCGGGTCTTCGAGAAGGTCCGGGCGCGGGTGGTGGCGGCCGTCGCCGAAGCGCCGCGGGTGCGGCAGGCGCTGTTCGCGTGGGCCACCGGCGTGGGCCACGCCATGGCCGGCGCCCAGACGGGGGGAAGGAAGCCGGGCCTCTGGACCCGCCTCCGGGCGCCGATTGCCGACCGCCTCGTGCTCTCTAAGATCCGGGCGCGGACCGGCGGGCGCCTCCGGTTCGTGTGCTCCGGCAGCGCCCCCCTGAGCCGGGAGGTGGCCGAGTTCCTCTACGCGGTGGGGTTGCCGGTGCTCGAGGGTTACGGCCTGACCGAGACCGCGCCGGTGCTGACCGTCAATCCGCAGGGGGCGGCCCGCATCGGCACCGTCGGGCCGGCCCTGCCCCGGGTGGAGCTGCGCATCGCCGACGACGGCGAGGTGCTGGCGCGCGGGCCGAACATCATGATGGGGTACTACCAGAACCCCGAGGCCACGGCCGAGTGCATCCGCGAGGGGTGGTTCCACACCGGCGACATCGGGCGACTGGACGACGACGGGTACCTGACCATCACCGATCGCAAGAAGGAGATCCTCGTCACCGCGGGCGGCAAGAACGTCGCGCCGCAGCCGATCGAGGCCCTCCTCAAGCGCGACCCGATCGTCGCCGAGGCGATGCTCGTCGGCGACCGGCGGCCCTACGTGTCCGCGGTGCTGGTGCCGGACGCGGCGACCCTGGAGCAGCGTCTCGCCGCGTCGGGCATCGCGTCCGGCAGCCTCGGCGACCTCGTCGGCCGCGCGGACGTACGGGCGTTGTTCCAGTCCATCGTCGACGAGGCCAACGCCGAGCTCGCCAGCTTCGAGCAGGTCAAGCGCTTCGCGCTCCTGCCGACGCAGTTCTCGATCGACACCGGCGAGCTGACCCCCACGCTGAAGCTCAAGCGCCGCGTGGTCATGGAGCGCTGGCAGGACGCCATCGAGGGGATCTACCAGGACGCCTGACGCGCGCCCCGCCCGGACCCGGCCGGTTTCCGGGCGCGCGGAGCCCTTCCGGAGGGCCGACCGGGTCGACGGCTTCCCGCTGGCACGGGGGCGTTTACGCCCCGCGCCCGCCTAGGGCGCCGCTTGCCCGGCCGCAGAAACCCGGTTAAGCTGACACATCCACGATGGTGCTTCCCAGGAGGACCCATGCACACGGGGCTCGCCCGGCGTAGCCCCGGCTGGCGCGTCCGGATCGCCGTCCTGGCGATTGCGCTGGTCGGTGCCGCGTCCGCCGCAACCGCTTGGCACGGGGACCACGCCGGCGACCAGCACTGCGCGGTCTGCCAGCTGCGTCACCACCCCGTGGCCGAGCTGCCCGGCGATCTCGAGATCGGACCCGACGTCACGGAGCGGCTGGAACCGCTTCCCAGCGGCAGCTGGACCGCGTCCGATCGACCCTCCCGTGTCCCCGCCCGCGCTCCCCCCGCCTAGCCCGCCCACCGTCGCCTTCGGCTCCGCTGGGCGCCCAACCAACCCTGCCAGGAGTCTGCACCGTTCTACGGCGCAGACTCCTGGCTCGTCACTCGCTGCGCTCGTCGATCGCGTAGCGGTCGCCGTTGTCCTTTTCGCGTGCCCGTAGCGTACGGCCCGATTGTGCCGCGTCGCGGGCGTCGGTGCCGGGTCCCGTCCCGGGGCGCGCAACCCCGGCCGCGCGGCCGGCTGCCCGCCGCATACAGAACAGTCTGCTGGAGCAGGCACGAAGGCGAGGAGAGTCTCGATGTATCGATTGACTGCAACACGTTTGTCGGCCGCCCTGGCCGCGGCGGCGCTGCTGGCGCTGCCGGCTCGAGCGCAGGAGACCGGCGGCGCCGTCGGGGGCCGGGTCACGTTGGAGGAAGGGGGCGGGCCCGTCCACGGCGCGGTGATCGTGGTCGTCGGCGCCGGCGCGGTCGGACTGACCGACGAGGACGGCGCGTTCGAGATCGACGGGGTCCCCGCCGGGACTTACGAGGTGCTCGCCCAGCGCGAGCACCTCACCGCCGGCCGCCAGGCCGTCACCGTGGCCCCGGGGGAGACGGCGATGGTGGACTTCATGCTCGGCCTGTCGGCGGTCCACGAGGAGCTGACCGTCACCGCCTCGGCCGGCGGGGCGGAGACGTCGCTCGAGGCGTTCAACGCGGTCACCACCCTCGACTCGTTCGACGTCGCCGCGCAGGGCGCCAACACCATCGGCGAGGCGCTGCGGAACGAGCCGGGCATCGCGAGCCGCAGCTTCGGCCCGGGCTCGGACCGGCCGATCATCCGCGGCTTCGACGGCGATCGGGTGCTCATTCTCGAGGACGGCATCCGCACCGGCGACCTCTCGAGCCAGTCGGGCGACCACGGCGTCACCGTCGACCCCAACGGGGCCGAGCGCATCGAGATCGTCCGCGGCCCGGCGACGCTGCTCTACGGCTCGAACGCCGTCGGCGGCCTCGTCAACGTCATCACGCCCCACGAGAGCTACCGCGACTCGGCCTTCCAGGGCACGCGGGGGCAGTTCACCGTCGACGCGGGGAGCGCCAACGCCCAGGCGGGCACCGCGGCCAGCTTCCAGCACGCGCAGGGCAACGTTCTCTTCTGGGGCGGCGGCAGCCTGCGGCGGACGGACGATTACAGCACGCCGGACGGTGTCGTCGAGAACTCCGCGACGGAGCTGACCAACGCGCAGGCCGGGGTCGGCTGGTTCGGCGACCGGGCGTTCGTCAGCGGCGGGTTCAGGGCGGAGGACGGCCGCTACGGCGTGCCGTTCGCCGGCGAGTTCCACGCGGCGCACGGCCACGAGGACGAAGCCGAGGATAACGACGACCACGACCACGACCACGATCACGACCACGACCACGAGGAAGAGGACGACCACGAGGAAGAGGAAGGACACGAGGCCGCGATTGACCTCGCCTCGCGGCGGCGCGTCGGCCGTTTCGACGTCGGCCTGCGCAACCTCGCCAACCGGGCCATCGAGGGCGTCCGCCTCACCGCCAACGTCATCGACTGGGGCCACGACGAGCTGGAGATCGACGAGGGCGTCGAGAGCATCGGCACGCGGTTCACCAACCGGACCACCATCCTGCGCGCCGAGGTCGACCAGCAGCAGACGGCGCGGCTGTCAGGCCGGTTCGGGGCCTGGGCCCAGATGCGCGAGTTCGAGGCGGTCGGGGTCGAGGCGCTGGCGCCGCGGACGGACCAGACCTCGTTCGCCGCGTTCGCCTACGAGGAGCTCGATTTCGGACGCTACCGGCTGCAGTTCGGCGGCCGCGTCGAGCGGAACGATTACCGGCCCGACGAGCGGCCGGGGGGGCACGACGAAGACGATCATGACGACGGCGACGACGACCATGACCATGACCACGACCATGACCACGACCATGACGACGACGGCGACGACCATGACGACGACGACGGCCACGACCACGGCGACCTAGTGGCGCCCGACCCGCGGGACCGGCAGTTCCTGGGGAGCTCGGCGTCGTTCGGCCTCCATACGGATCTCGGCGCGGGCAGCGCGTTCGTGGCCAACGTCACGTCGTCGCACCGCGCCCCCGCCCTCGAGGAGCTGTTCAACTTCGGCCCCCACGTCGGGAACCTCGCCTTCGAGGTCGGCAACCCCAATCTCGACGCCGAGACGACGCTCGGCCTCGACCTGAGCCTGCGGCACCAGTCCGAGAGCGCCCGGGCCAGCATGAACTTCTACGTCTACGGGATCGACAACTTCATCTTCGGCGAGCGCACCGGCGAGGAGGCCGACGGCCTCGCGGTCCTCGACTTCCACCAGGGAGACAGCCGGTTCCGGGGCTGGGACGCCCGCGCGAGCTTCCGGCTGGGGGGACGCGCCTGGACGACCCTCGGCATCGGCTACGTCGATGCCAGGCTCACCGCCACCAACGAGCCGCTGCCGCGCATTCCGCCCCTGCGGGGGACGCTGAGCCTCGACCTGCCGTACGGCGGGTTCACGGTGAGCCCGGAGCTGGAGTTCGCGGGCGCCCAGGACCGCGTCTTCCACGACGAGACCGAGACCGAGGGCTACTCGGTCGTCAACCTGCGCGCGTCCTACGTCTGGCCGCGCCAGCACGCGGCGCACGTCCTGAGCTTCACGGGATACAACCTGACCAACGCCCTCTACCGGAACCACACGTCCTTCATCAAGGACCTGGCTCCCGAGATGGGCCGCGGCGTCAAGGTGGGCTACTCGGTGCGGTTCTTCTAGCGGCGCGGGGGAGCGCGGAGGCTCCCTTGCGGCGGCGTGCCGCGAGGGAGCCCGAACGTGTCAGAAGATGGTGGCGTTGGAGAGGGGCCACCAGCGGAGCTGGACCTTGCCGATGACGTACTTCTCCGGCACCTGGCCCCAGTGGCGGCTGTCGGAGCTACTGTTCCGGTGGTCGCCCATGACGAAGTAGTGGGCGTCCTGGACCCGCTCGGGGCCGAGGTTCTCGCGGCTTCGGAATCTCGGCGGCACGTACTCGTCGGGCAGGAGGGCGTCGTTCACGTAGACCTTCCCGTCCTCGATCCGCACTTCGTCGCCGGCCTCGGCGATGACCCGCTTGACGAAGGACTTGTCGGGGTCGCGCGGGTAGTAGAGCATCACGATGTCGCCGGGCTCGGGCCGGCCGAAGAACCTGTACAGCGCCTTGTTGACGATCAACCGGTCCTGGTCCTCCAGCGTCGGCTCCATGCTGCGGCCCTCGACCCGGGCCACCTGGAACCCGAACGTGACGATGAGCGTCGCGTAGACCGCGGCGGACGCAAAGGTCTTGATCCACGCCACGATCTCCTCGCGGGCCCGCGCCGCCAGCGCCGACCGATGGGCCCTCCGCTCGGCCTCGTAGGCCTCGCTGGGGGAGAGTCCGTCCTCCCACCTGCTCGGGGCTACAGGCTCAGGTACTCCCGGAGCCGCTTGGTCTGGGTGCGGCTGACCGGAATCTCCGTGCCTTTCCCGTCCTTCATCCTCAGGATGTAGTTGCGGCTGAACCAGGGGACTATCTCCTTGATCTTGTTGATGTTGACGACGTGCGACCGATGCACGCGCCAGAACACGGCGGGGTCGAGATGCGAATGCAGCTCATCGAGCGTCCGATAGTTCGACGTGCCGGACACGGTGCCGGTCACGATCGTGATGACGTCGTCGGCCAGCGAGGCGTAGACGATGTCGTCGGACCGAACGAGCAGGAAGCGGTCGCCCGCCCTGATGGCCAGGCGTTCTCGCCGGTGCTGCCGTTCCGCTACGTACTGGACGATCCGTTCGAGCTCACGGTTCGCCGCCGTGTCCTCCGTCGGCCCGGCCGGCGTCGCCAGCAGCCGCCGGACGCGCTCGATCGACCGGGCCAGCCGCGACGACTCGACCGGCTTCAGGAGGTAGTCGACCGCGCTCACCTCGAACGCCTCGATCGCGTACTGATCGTAGGCGGTCACGAAGACGACCCGGCTCCTGACGCCGCGCTCCAGCAGCCGGCGGGCCACCTCGAACCCGGTCATGCCCGGCATCTGGATGTCGAGCAGCACCAGGTCGGGATCGAGCGACTCGGCGAGCGACACCGCCTGCGGCCCGTCCGCCGCCTGCTCGACCACCTCGACGTCGTCGAGCTGACCGAGCTGAAAGCAGAGCTCGTTGCGCGCGGGCTGCTCGTCGTCGGCGACCAGAACTCGAAGGGGCATTCTATCAGGACCGCGGATCGCCGACCACCGCGCCGACCCGCCCATCGTCGCCTTCGGCTCCGCCGGGCGCCCAACCGACCCGGGAGGAGTCCCCGCCGTTCGACGAGGCGGATTCCCGGGCCGTGGCGGCCCGCGGCATCGCCAGCTCGGGAATCTCGATGCGGGCGCGGGTCCCCTCTCCCGGCGCGCTGTGCAGCTTCAGATGATGGTTGGCGCCGTAGATGACCCGGAGGCGCTCGTCCACGTTCTTCAGGCCGATGCCGCGCCGCCCGCCGGGGTCGGGGGCCTCGGTCACCATGCCCAGGCCGTCGTCGATGACCTCGATCACGGTGTGGCCCCGGACGCGCCCGCTCGAGATGGTGATGCGGCCGCCGCCGACCTTGCGCGAGATGCCGTGCTTGATGGAGTTCTCCACCAGGGGCTGCAGCAGCATGCTGGGCACCAGCTGGTCGAGGGTCTCGGGGGCGATGCGCTTCTCGACGACCAGCGCCTCGCCGAAGCGGACCGTCTCGATGTCGAGGTACTCGTCGATCGACTCCATCTCCTCCCGCAGGGTGACGAAGTGCTCCTGGCTCCGCAGCAGCCGGCGCAACAGCCCGGAGAGCTTGCCGATCAGCATGCGGGCGGTCTCGGGCTGGGAGCGGATCAGGTACGAGATGGACGTCAGCGTGTTGAACAGGAAGTGGGGGTTGATCTGGCTCGCGAGGGCCTCGACCCGGGCCTGCATGAGCAGCTTCTCCTGCTCCTGCAGCCGGTGCTCGATGCGCGCGGTGTTCCAGATCTTGATGGGAATGGCGACCGACAGGACCGTCGTCAGCACGATGACGGCCATCAGCCAGACGTTCGTCGCCTCGAGGGCGAAGAGCCGCTGCGCGCCGAACCGGTCCGTGAGCGCCTGCCGGAGCAGCTCGAGAGAGACCGGCCCCGCCATCAGGGTGAACTGCCAGTCGACGCGGAACCGCCCCGCGAGCCGCCACGTGTGCCGCCGCAGCGCCGTGACGAGCAGCGGGCTCACGTGCCAGATCGCCTCCTTGGGGCACAGCTCGCGCAGCCCGCCGCCGGCGAATCCGCAGCCGACCATGACGATGATCGCGATCCACTCGCCGGCCATCAGGGCCGGGAAACCGACGAGACCCCCGACGATCGCTCCCGCGTAGGGGCCGGCGATGAGCCCCGCGAGGAACGAGCCGGCGAGGGAGAGGTCGGCCGCCGCGTAGTCGAGCAGCAGCCGCGAGATGACCCCGATGCTGACGGGGATGCCGAACGCGAACGCGAACGTCAGCCGCTCGCGCCACGCGCGCTTCTCGGTGAGGAGAATCCGGCGGAACTGGCCGAACCGGACCAGCATGGTGGCGAGCGTCGCCGCCACTGCGATCTTGACCACCAGGGTGGTCAGCAGCGCCCGCTCGGGCGTGAGGAACCTGACTTCCTCGGGCATGGTCAGGCGGGGGAGCCGGCCCGCGCCACGGGCGCCGCAACGACCGGCTCGCGCCACTATACCGGCGCCGCCCAGCGCCTGTCAATCCGCAAGATGACGGCCAAAGTCTTGGCAGCAAATGAGTTAGCGACCGGCCGGGCGCCGCCGCGCCCCGGTCTCCGGCCGGTCCTGCCCCGTTTCTCTCCTTGCCGTTACGTCGGCGAAACGGTATAGTCGCACGGTTGTCGTCTCGGGGCGACGGCGGGTCCACGCCGCACGGCCGCCCTTCGAGGCTGTCCGTCCGACCGCCACGCGGAGCGCGATTGCATGTCCCTACAGCTTCAGGAGCCGGAGCCCAAGAAAGCGGTTGCGCCTCCGGACGCCGCGACGCGCACGCTCTCCGTCGCATCCGTGGAGACCGACTTCGTCGAGGAGGTCTACGAGAAGATCGCCTCGGTGTACGACTTCACCTTCGGTCCGACCCTGCACGCGGGACGGCTGGAGTCGATTGGGCGGCTCGGCATCTCGCCCGGCGACCGGGTGCTCGAGGTCGGGGTCGGCACCGGCATCAACGCGGTGCTCTATCCGCGCGACTGCCACGTCACCGGCATCGACCTGTCGGCGTCGATGCTCGAGAAGGCGGAGCGGCGCATCGCCCGGCGCCGCCGGACCAACGTCAGGCTGCTGCAGATGGACGCCGAGGCCCTGACGTTCCCCGACGACTCGTTCGACGTCGTCTACGCGCCGTACACCATCAGCGTCGTCTCCGATCCCATCAAGACCGTGCACGAGATGCGGCGCGTCTGCCGGCCCGGCGGCCGGTTCGTGTTCCTCAATCACTTCATGAGCAGGAGCCGGCTCGGGGCGAAGATCGAACGGTGGATCTCTCCCGTCACCGTGCATCTCGGCTTCAAGGCGGATCTGGACCTGCCGGCGTTCCTGGCCCAGGCCGGCCTCGATCCGGTGTCGATCGAGAAGGTCAACATTCCCCGCATCTGGTCTCTCGTCACCTGCATCAAGGACGCCTGACCGGCCGGCCGGCGTCGGCGGGGCGCGCGGAACCGCGGGCGCCGGTGTTCCCGGTCCGGCCCCGGCTATCGTCACCATGGCACGCCACGAGCGCGACTTCTTCAACGAACGCGAGGAGCGGAAGCCGGCCACGTTCACCTGCCCGAAGTGCGGGCACCGGGCCGAGTACCAGGTGCGCTGGATTCGGCGGCTCAAGAAGGACCGCCCGCCGCGGGGGGCCGACGCCGAGGACCGCGAGATGCACCGCAAGCTCCGCGACTACATGGTGCGCGTCGACGACATGCTCTCCTGCCCCCGGTGCCGCCGCCGGTTCGAGATTCCCTCGCACCAGTCGATCGCCTTCCTGTGATCGCCCGCGGAGGCGGGCGGCCCGGACTGACCGGACGCGGTCTCCCGAGGCCCATGTCGAGCGGTCCTGCGACCCCTTCACGTGCCACCCGCAGGGCGCGCATCGAGATGGCCCGGACTTGGCCCGCCCATCGTCGCCTCACGGCTCCGCTTGGCGCTCAACCAGCCCTGCAGGAGTCGGCCCCGTTCTACGGCGCAGACCGGTGCTTCGGAGGCTGAACCGGCCCGGGCGTCCGGCCCTCGTGTGACCGACCTGGATATAATCAAGACCTTCGAGGGCTCGATGCACAGGGGAGAGGCAGAGTGACGAACAGACGTCCCGGCTTCGGTGTGCTCTGCGCCGTGGTCGCGCTCGGCCTTGCGTGCGCGTGGCCGGCCGCGGTGACGGCCCAGGAGCGGTTCACCCGGGCGGAGGAGGACGAGTTCCACCGTGCCGCCACCCGCGCGCTGGCCCACGGCGAGTACGACGAGGCGCGGGCCCTGGCCGGGGAGCGGGACGCCGCCGACCCGTCGGCGGCGGCGCTGCTGGCGCGCCTCGACGTCCTGCGCGGCGAGTACGAGGCGGCCGAGGCGCGGCTCGCCCCGGTCGCGGAAGGAACCCCGTCAGCGCGGCGGGGCTCGAGCTGGCGCTGCTGCAACAGTACCTGGGCCGGCGCGACGAGGCGGCGGCCCGGCTGCGGGTCCTCGTCGACCGGCTGCAGCGCTCGCCCGACGCCGTCGACCTGTACCGGGCGGCCCGGGCGGCCCGGGCCCTCGGCCGCTACCGGCAGGCCAACGCCCTGCTGCGGAACGCGGCCGCCGCAGCCCCCGACGACCCCGCGATAGAGACCCTCTGGGGCGACCTGTTCGGAGAGAAGTACGACCAGGCGGAGGCCTCGCAGTCGTACATCGCGGCGCTGGAGATCGACGAGGAGTGGGCGCCCGCCCTCCTGGGGATGGCCCGCGCCCTCGCCGACACCAACCCCCCGGCCGCGAGCGCCTCGGCGAGCCGGGCCATCGAGATCGACCCCGACTACCTGGACGCCCACCTGTTCCTCGCCCAGCGCGGCTTCGAGGATCGCGACCACGAGGCGGGCCGCGCGTCGCTCGAGCGCGCCCTCGCCATCAACGACCGGAGCCTCGAGGCGCGGTCGCTGCTGGCCGCCGTCGCCTACGTCGAGGACCGGCTGGACGACTTCGAGGCCGAGGTGCAAGGCGTTCTCGAGTTCAACCCGACCTACGGCGAGGTGTACCGGGTCGCCGGCAACCTCACCGCCCGCAACTACCGCTTCGAAGAGGCGGCGGCGCTGGTGCGCCGCGGGCTGGCCATCGATCCGGCCAACACGCGCGCCTACGCCGAGCTGGGCATGCACCTGCTCCGTACCGGGGACGAGGCGGGGGCGCGGCAGGCCCTCGAGCGGTCGTTCGGGGAAGACCCCTACGACGTCATCACGTTCAACCTGCTGGAGATGCTCGACACCCTCGACGGGTTCGAGACGTTCGAGGAGGGCGACCTCATCGTCCGGCTCCATCCCGACGAGGCGCCGGTGCTGAAGGACTACGTGATCGAGATCGGCCAGCGCGCCCTCGACGAGCTCTCGGTCCGCTACGGCATGGAGCCGGAGGTGCCGATCCTCATCGAGATGTTCCCGCAGCACGACCACTTCGCGGTGCGGACGCTGGGCCTGCCCGGCATGATCGGGGCGCTCGGGGCCTGCTTCGGCAGGGTGGTGACCCTCGACTCGCCCCGCGCGCGGAGCCCCGGCGATTTCAACTGGGAGTCGACGCTGTGGCACGAGATGGCCCACGTCATCGCCCTCCAGATGTCGAACCAGCGGGTCCCGCGGTGGCTGACCGAGGGGCTGTCGACCTACGAGGAGAAGCGGGCGCGCGCCGACTGGGCGCGCGACCAGGACCTCGAGTTCGCGACCAACCTCAACCGGGGCGACGTGCTGTCGCTGCGCGACCTGAACGCCGGCTTCTCGCGGCCCGAGACCATCTCCATCGCCTACTTCCAGGCCTCGGTGCTCGTCGAGCACATGATCGACGCCTACGGCGAGCCGACCATCTACGACCTCCTGCGGGCCTACGGGGAGGGCCTCGACACCGAGGCCGCCCTCGACCGCGTCGGGCTCGACTTCGACACGCTGCAGGCGTCGTTCGACGCCTTTCTCGAGGTCCGGTTCGGCGCATTGCGCCGGGCCATGGAGAACCCGGAGCGGCCGAGTCCCGGCGTGGCGGGCGCGCTCGTGCGGCGGCTGGGCGACCCCGACCAGCCCGCGAGCCCGGAGCAGCCGGGCCGGGAGCTGGAGGGCGAGGCCCGACTCGACCACCTGCGGGAGCTGGGCGAGGAGCATCCGGGGAGCTATCCCGTCCAGATGTCGCTGGGCCATGCCCTGTGGGCGGACGGCGACCTCGAAGCGGCGCGGTCCGCGTTCGAGCGGGCGGCGGCGCTCGCGCCGATGGCCACCGGCGACGGCAGCGCCCACCTGCCGCTGGCCGCCATCGCCCTGGAGCAGGACGACCGGGAGCGGGCGATGGGGCACTTCGAGGCCCATCTCGAGCACGACCATCGCGCCCTTGGGGCGGCCCGGCAGCTCGCCGTCCTCGCCGAGGAGGCGGGCGACGACCGGCGGCGTCGCCGCGCCTACGAGCTCGTCACGGCGCTGGATCCGTTCGACGCCGAGCCCCACCAGTCGCTCGGCCGCCTCGCGCTGGCCGCCGGCGACACCGCGACGGCGGTGCGGGAGTTCTCCATCGCGCTGGCGGCGGGGCCCATCGATCGGGTGTCGGCCCACGTCGACCTCGCGGACAGCCACCTGGCCGCCGGCGACACCGACGCCGCGAGGCGGCAGGTCATCGCCGCCCTCGAGATCGCCCCCACCTACGAGCGCGCCCAGGAGATGTTGCTGGATATCGTGGAGGCCGGCCTGTGACGACGGCCTCCACGGCGGGCCGAGCCACCGCCACGCCCGCGCGGCCGCGGGCCCGGCTGCGGGCGGTGGCGACGCCGGCCGCCCCCGCGGCGCGGCGGACCGCCCGGCGTGTCTCTGCGCCGCGCCGGGGTGCGGGGCCCCGCGGGGCCGCGGCGGGCGCGGTGCCGGGAGCACGCAACGAGGGCGGTGCCGCGCTCGACCCGAGATCGGGCCGCGGCGGGCGGCTTCGTCGCCGGCTGCCGGTCGTGCTCGCGCTGCTGCTCGCGGCCGGCCTGATCCTCGCAGGCGGGGCTCCGGCCGCCGCCCAGCCGCCGGGCGCGGTCATCACCGACATCGACGCGGCCCCGCCCACGCCCCAGCTCGACGGTCTGGAGTGGACGTTCGTGCGCATCCGCTACAGCTCGTGGGAAGAGCAGCTTCGGGCCTTCCGGGCGCGGTACTGGAGCGACCCCTGGGCCATCGACGGCCCCGCGGCCGAGCAGAACCTGTCGCGCCGGCTCGGGCGGGTCACCTCGATCCGGGTCAAGGACCCGGTGGTGCTCACCCTCGCGGACGAGCGGCTGTGGGAGTACCCCTGGATCTACTTCGTCGAGCCCGGAACCTGCGGCTGAAGCCCGACGAGGTCGAGATCCTGCGGGAGTTCCTGCTGCGGGGCGGCACCGCGACCTTCGACGACTTCCACGGGCCCGTCGAGTTCGCCACGGTGCAGAAGGAGCTCGGGCGGGTGTTCCCGGAGCGGGAGATCGTGAAGCTCCCGCTCGACCACCCCGTGTTCAGCGCCTTCTACCGCGTGACCGAGTATCCGCAGATCCCCGGGCTGGGGTCGTTCTTCAACGGGGTCACGTGGGAGAAGGGCGGTGTCGAGGCGGGGCTGCACGCGATTCTCGACGACGACGGCCGCGCCATGGTCCTCCTCAACTTCAACACCGACATGGGCGACGGCTGGGAGTGGTCGAACGCCGAGGACTACCCCGGCTACATCCAGTACACCGCCCAGGCCTACCGCATGATGATCAACGAGGTCGTCTATGCGCTCACCCACTGACACCCCGGTCGGGGCGCATGGCTGACGTACCGGGCGAGAGCGTCGACGCCGTGGGGACCGCTCCCGCTCCGCCGGCCGGCCTCTCCGCCGCGGCCGAGGCGGCGGCGGCCGGCGCGCGGGACCTCGCCCGCAGCCGCGAGCGCATCCTGGGAGAGCTCCGCCGCGTGATCGTCGGCCAGGACGAGGCGATCGACCTCGTGCTGACGGCGCTGTTCACGGGGGGGCACTGCCTGATCACCGGCGTGCCGGGGCTCGCCAAGACCCGGCTCATCAAGGCCCTCGCCGACATCCTCGACCTGCCCTTCAAGCGCATCCAGTTCACGCCGGACCTGATGCCGGCCGACATCACCGGCACCGAGATTCTCGACGAGTCGGGCGGCCACCGCACCCTGACCTTCAGCGAGGGGCCCATCTTCGCGCAGATCATCCTCGCCGACGAGATCAACCGCACGCCGCCCAAGACGCAGGCGGCGCTGCTCGAAGCGATGCAGGAGCACCACGTGACGGTGGCCGGGCACAGCTATCCGCTGCAGCGCCCGTTCTTCGTGCTCGCCACCCAGAACCCCATCGAGCTCGAGGGCACCTATCCGCTCCCCGAGGCGCAGCTCGATCGCTTCATGTTCAACGTGGTCATCCGCTACCTGTCGGAGGACGACGAGGTGAGCGTGGTCACCGCGACCACCGGCGACGAGGAGCCCCGGCTCGAGCGGGTGCTGAACGGGGACGACATCCTCGCCGTGCAGCATCTCGTGAGGCGGGTGCCGGTGGCCGAGGAGGTGGCGCGCTACGCGGTCCGGCTCGTCGACGCGTCGCGTCCGGGGCAGCCCAACGCGCCGCCCTTCGTCGAGAAGTGGGTCCGGTGGGGGGCGAGCCTGCGGGCGTCGCAGGCCCTCGTCCTCGGCGGCAAGGCCCGGGCCCTGGTGCGCGGGCGCTACCACGTCTCGGTGGCCGACGTGCGGGCCCTCGCCCCTCCCATCCTCAGGCACCGCATCGTCACCAATTTCTACGCCGAGTCGGACGGCGTCGACGCCGACGACGTCGTCGACCGTCTGCTCGAGACCGTGCCCGCACCGGCCAGCGGGATGTGAACGCGGCCATGCCCGGCCCGCCAATCGCCGCCTCCGGCTCCGCTCGGCGCCCGACCGGTCCTGCAGGAGCCCGCGCCGTGCCCGCGGCGCAGACTCCCGGCGCGACGCCCCGCGAGCTGTCGCTGCTCGACCCCGCCGTCGTGGCCCGCATCGGGTCGCTCGAGATGATTGCCCGGGCCGTGGTCGAGGGGTTCCTGGTCGGCCTCCACCGGAGCCCGTTCAAGGGGTTCAGCGTCGAGTTCAGCGAGTTTCGCCCGTACCTGCCGGGCGACGACCCGACCACCATCGACTGGAAGCTGGCGGCGCGCCGCGACCGTTACTACGTCAAGAAGTTCGAGGAGGAGACCAACCTCGAGTGCCACCTGCTTCTCGACGTCAGCGCCTCGATGGCCTACGGCTCCCACGCCGTCAGCAAGCTCCGGTACGGGTGCTTCGTGCTCGCCGCGCTCGCCTACCTCATGCATCGGCAGCGGGACGCGGTGGCCCTGACCCTCTTCGACCACGAGGTGGTCGACGCGGTGCCCGCCGGCGCCCGGAGCGGCCATCTCCGGCGGATCCTGGCGCGGCTGAGCCGGGCCGAGGCGGGGGCGCGATCGGACGTGGCCATGCCCCTCCACCGCCTCGCCGCCCGCATGCGGCGCCGCGGCCTCGTGGTGCTGGTCTCGGACCTCCTCGACGAACCCGCGGGCATCATCGAGGGGCTGAAGCACCTGCGGTTCCGGGGATCGGACGTCCTCGTGTTCCAGGTCCTCGATCCGGCCGAGCTGACGTTCCCGTTCGAGGAGGCGGCGAGGTTCCAGGATCTGGAGTCGGCCGACGAGGTGCCGGTGGTGCCGGCCCGGGCGCGCCGTCGCTATCTCGCGGAGATCGAGGGGCTCGTCGCGCGCTACCGCGACGCCCTCCGCCCCGCCGACGTCGACCACCACCTGCTGCGCACCGACCGTTCCCTCGACGCGGCCCTCCTCGCGTTCCTCGCGGCGCGCGGGCGGAGGCGGTGAATGTCGTTCCTCACGCCGGCGTTCCTGCTCGGGGCCCTGGCCGTCGCGATCCCTGTCGTCCTGCACTTCCTGCGGCGCGAGCGGCTCCCGCGCGTGCCGTTCAGCGACGTGCGCCTCTTGCGGGGCGCGCGGCTCGAGCAGACCCGCCGGCAGCGCCTGCGCGAGCTCCTGCTTCTCGCTCTCCGTGTCGCCGCCCTGCTGCTGCTCGCGCTGGCGTTCGCGCGGCCGTTCGTCCCCGACCCCGGCGGGACCGGGGAGGGCGCGACGGTGGTGCTGGTCGACACGTCCTTCAGCCTCTCCGCCCCCGGCCAGTCGGCCGAGGCGCGGGCGCTGGCCCACGCGGCCGTCGACGCAGTCCCCGACGGGCAGCTCGTCGGGGTGGTGGCGTTCGACGACGCCGCGCGGGTCGTCGCCCCGCCGGCCCTCGCGCGCGCCGCGGCCCACGCCGCCGTCGACGGGCTGTCGCCGCGCCCGCGCGCCACCCGCTACCGTGACGGGCTGGCCGCCGCCTCGGCCCTGATCGGAGACCGGCCCGGGCGGGTGGTGGTGGTGACGGACCTGCAGGCGGGGGGGTGGGAGGCGGGGGGCGGCCGCCTCTCGCCGCAGATCGAGGTGGAGGTGCGGCGCGTGGCCGCGCCCGCCGGGAACCTCGCGGTCGTGGGCGTCGAACGGGAGCCGTCGGGCACGGCGGTCCGGCTGTCGCGATGGGGGGACGGCGGGGAGAGCACCCGGCTCACCCTCGAGGTCGACGGCGAGGTGGTCGACGAGAGCGTCCACCGGGTGGGGTCGGGCGAATCGGTCATCCGGCGCCCCGTCGTCCTGCCCGCGTCGGGCGTGGTGACCGCCGCGGTCTCCGACCCGCGGGGGTATCCCGCCGACGATCGCCGCTACCGTCGGCTGGAGCCGGCGGCAGCCGCCGCGGTGCTCCTGATCACCGACGGCGGGGGGCGCCCCGAGCTCTACCTGGAGCGGGCGCTCGCCCCCGGAGACGGGGCGGACGGGTTCACCGTCGCCACGGCGCCCGCGGCCGACCTCGGGCGGCCGGATGTGCTGGCGTCGGCGGCGGTGGCGGTGCTGGCCGGGGTCCGAGGCCTCGACCTCGCCGGGCGCGAGGGGCTCGCGGGGTTCGTGCGGGGCGGGGGCGGGCTGCTCGCGGTCGACGGCCCGGCCGCCGCCGCGGCGGCGAGGGCGGGGTTGCTCGGCGGCGGTGCCGACCCGGGGCCCGCCGCGGTCCGCGCGCACGCCGAGCCCGTGGCCCTGGTGCCCACGGATCGCCGCCACCCCCTGGTCCGCGCCCTCGGGGGGCTGGCCGGCCGGCTCGGCCGGTCCCGGTTCACGCGGACGGCGCGGCTCGATGCCCCTGCCGGCGGGGTGGTCCTCTCGTTCACCGACGGCGCCCCTGCGCTGGTGGAGCATGCGGCCGGCGCCGGGCGCGTCCTCGTCTTCGCCGCCGACCTGCGCAACGAGGGCAACGACCTGCCCCGGCAGCCCGAGTTCGTGCCGTTCGTGCACGAAATGGTCGACTACCTGGCGGCCCGACCGGCGCGGCCGCGGGAGCTCGTCGTGGGCGCGGCCCCGCCTGGCGTCCCGGGCGAGCCCGGACCGGCGCGACTGCCGGGCGAGGCCGGCCCCGTCGTGCTGAACGTCGATACCCGGGAGTCGACGTTCGAGCCCCTCACCGACGAGGCGTTCCAGGCGTCCGTCGGCCGGCTCCCCCGGGAGGCGGGGGCCGGGAGCGACGAGGCGCCGCCTCCCGAGGGGGAAGCGCCCCGGGAAGAGGCGGCGCAGGGTCTCTGGCGTTACCTCCTGATTGCGATGGCCCTCGTGCTCGTCGCCGAGGGCCTGCTGGCCGCCCGGACCCCATAGCTTCTCGCGGACGACTGCTTTTGCACCGAGCGGCGAGCGGGCGTGGGCGGCAAGCGCCCCCGGGCTGGCAAGGACGGTGACGGGAACTACCTTGCCACGTGCCGCGCACGGGAGCTGCGGGCAGGCGGGACGGTCCTGAACGTCGTTGGCAAGGTCATATCGATCACTGTTTCAAGGCACCCTCGCGCGACGGCCGGGCGAGGCGCGACGGTGGAGACTGCCCGCGCGGCCGCGGTCCCGCCGCCGGCCCGGCCGGTTGCCGCCGCCGGGGACGGGTGAGACAATTGGCGCCATGGCTGACGGACACGGGACAGAGCTCCGTACCGCCTTGACACGGGTCCGGCGCCGTTGGCTGGCCGCCCGGTGGCTGCAGGGTCTGGCCCGCGCCGCCGGAGGCGTCTGCGTCTGCCTGCTCGCGGTCGTCGCGATCGAGCTGCTCCTCGCGCCGCCGGACGTCCCGTTGCTGGCGACGGCGGCCGCCGCGCTCGCGGCGGCGCTCGCGTTCTCGGCCCTCGTGCTGTGGCGGCTCGGCCGCCCGCCGTCGGACGAGCGGGTCGCGCGGCTCGTCGAGGAGCGGTGCCCCGAGCTGGAGGATCGCGTGGCCAGCGCCGCCGCCCTCGCCGCGGCCCGCCCCGCCACCGGCTTCGAGGAGCTGGTGGTCGCCGATGCGGCCGAGCGGCTTCGTCGAATCGACCTCGCCCGGGTCGTCACGCCGGCGCGGCTGCGTCGCGCCGGCACGCGGGGCCTGCTCGCCCTGGCCGCGCTCGCCGCGGTCGTCGCCCTCGGGTCCACCCCCCTCGGCCGGATCGCCCGCACCGCCTGGCTGCACGCCTCGCCGGCCGGCGCCGAGCTCGCGGTGGAGCCCGGCGACTTCCGCCTCGTGGCCGGCCAGCCCCTCCGGGTCCGCGCCCGGTTCGAGGACGGCCGAGGCGCGGCGGCCCGGACCCCGCCCGTCCTGTCGGTGCTCGACGGCATGGCCCCGCGCGACGTCCGCATGCGGCCGTCCGGCGACGGCTACCTCGCGGAGTTCCCGTCGGTGACCCGCAGCTTCCGGTACCGGGTGGGGGCCGCCGCGTTCACCTCGCCGGACTACTTCGTCGAGGCGCTGTCGCCGCCCCGGGTCGTGCGCATCGACGTCGACTACGTCTACCCGTCCTTCACCGGTCTCGCGCCGCGGTCCGAGGAGGACGGAGGCGACCTGTTCGCCCCTGCCGGCACCGCCGCCAGGCTCGTCGTCCACACCGACAAGCCGGTCGTGGAAGGCGCGCTGGTGCTGTCCGACGGCCGTCGGGTGGCCCTGGCCGGCGCCGGCGCCGCCCGCCGCGCCGCGACCCTCGTCGTCGAGGGCGACGGCCGGTACCGGGTGCGGGTCGTCGACGCCCACGGGCTGTCGAACCGGGACGCGGCCGACTACCTCGTCCGCGCCACCGTCGACCGCCCCCCGGCGGTGCGGGTGCTGCGACCGGGCGGCGATCGGGAGGTCACGCCGCTCGAGGAGGTGACCATCGAGGCGCGGGCCGACGACGACCACGGGGTCGAGCGCCTGGACCTGGTCTACACGGTCGTCGGGCGGCCCGCGCGGACGCTGCCGTTCGACGTCCCCGCGGGGGCCTCGGCGGTGACGGGGGTCCGCACGTTCTTCGTCGAGGACCTCTCCGTCGAGCCCGGCGACGTCGTCACCTACTTCGCGCGGGCGCGCGACGCCGGCCTCGGCGGCGTCGCGGCCGAGGCGCGCTCCGACCTCTACTTCCTGGAGGTCCGGCCGTTCGACAACGAGTTCGAGGAGGCGCTGAGCCAGGGCGGCCTGGGGCCGGAGGCGGCCGAGATCGGCAGGCTGGTGGCGCTGCAGAAGCAGATCGTGGTGGCCACGTGGCGGCTCGACCAGGAGGCGGAGGGCAGGAGCGACGACGACGTGCGGGCGGTGGCGGAGGTGCAGGGCGACGTGCGCGACACGGCGGCGGGAGCGGTGGGCGCGATGGGGCGGGCGCCCGGGCGGGGCGGGCGCCGCGGCGCCGCCGGCGACGACGGTACCGCCGTGCAGCGCCGGGCCATGCGCGCCGCCGTCGAGGCGATGACCGCGGCCGAGGCGGCGCTCGAGGCGCTGGACACCGCGTCGGCGATGCCCCACGAGACCGAGGCGCTGAACCAGCTGTTGACCGCGCAGGCGGCGGTCCGGCGCCGTCAGGTCTCGATGCAGCGGGGTGGCGGGTCGGCCGGCCGGCAGGCGCAGCTCGACCTCTCGCAGCTGTTCGATCGGGAGCTGCGGCGCGAGCAGGAGACCAGCTACGAGACCGGCCGGCAGCCCGGCGAGCCGGAGGACGGCGAGGAGGACGAGGCGCTCGCCCGCCTGCGGGAGCTCGCCCGCCGGCAGGAGCGGATCAATCGCGACCTCGGAGAGGCGGCGGAAGCGGAGACGGAGGACGAGCGGCGGCGGATGCTCGAGCGGCTGAGACGGGAGCAGCAGGAGCTGCGGGCGGAGCTCGAGGCCCTCGCGCAACGCCTCGGCGGCCGGCCCGGCGCGGCGCCGTCCGGGTCGCGAGGCGCCGCCGGCGAGGAGCTGCGCCGGGCGTCGGAGGAGATGCAGCGCGCCACCGGCAGCTTGCGCCGGCAGGACGCGGACGCCGGGCGCGGGCACGGGGACCGGGCCGCGGATGCGTTGCGACGGCTCGCGGAACGCCTGCGGGGCGCGGGCCCGGGCGAGGGGACGGGAGCGCCCGGCTCGCGGGAGGACGAGGCCGGGCAGCGGTTGGCGGCCGAGCTGGAGACCGCCCGGCGGCTGCTCGATCGCCTGCGGGCTTCGGCGGCGGGGGACGGCGCGGGTCGCCCCGCGGATGCCGGCGAGCCCTCGGGTGACCGCCCGTCCGGCGGGGAGCCGTCGCCGGCCTCCCGGCCCGGGAACGAAGCCGGTCCGGCGGGCGAGCGCTCGGGCGGGGACGGGAGCGGGTCGGCACGCCGCGCCGCCGAACGGTCGGAGCGGTCCGCCCGGGACGCCGGCGCGTCGCGGGGGGCGGGGCAGGAGGCGGCGGCCGAGCTGGCCGAGCATCCCGGGTTGCTCCGGGCCCTCGGCGAGGCGAATCCCGGCCTCGGCGCCGACCTCGAGCGCTGGGCGCGGCAGTGGCGCAGCCGGTCCGCGCCCGGCACCGACCCCGCGAGGCTCGACTTCGCGCAGTGGACGTCGCTTCGCCGCGATCTGATCACCGGCCTGCAACGCTTCGAGAGGGACCGCGCGCGCGAGCTGTCGGACCGTGCGCTCCGGGACCGCTACGCGGCGGAAACGGACGATGCGGTGCCGGAGCGCTACCGCCGCCTCGTGGAGCAGTACTACCGGTCGCTCGCCGACCCGCGGGCGGTCCCGTGATGCGACTCGCCGCCTCCTGGCCGTGGTGGGTGACCCTGGGGCTGGTCGCGGCCTTCGCCGTCGCCGCCGGCTGGGGCTACCTGCGGCCGGTCGCGACCCTGTCGCGGTGGCGCCGGGCATCGTTGACCGGGCTCCGGTTCGCGGTCTTCCTGCTGATTCTCCTCCTGCTCGCCCGCCCGGTGCGGGAAGAGCCCGCGACCGCGGATCGCCCGGTGCTCGCGATCCTGCTCGATCGGTCGCGCAGCATGGGCATCGCCGACGTCGACGGCGCGCGCCGCCTCGATGCGGCGGTGGCGGCGCTCCGCGGCGAGGTGATGCCGGCGCTCGCCGGCCACGTGCAGATCGACCTGTGGGGAGTCGGCGAACGGCTCGAGCCCCTCGATCTCGAGACGGTGCGGCCCGAGGCGCGGTGGAGCGACCTGACGGGCGCCCTCGGCGAGATCGGGGATCGCTACGCGGAGGGGCGGCTGGCCGGCGTCGTGCTCGTGTCCGACGGCGCCGACACCGGGGCTGCCGTTGCCGACCCCGCGGACGCGCCTTCCGTCTTCACGGTGGCCGTGGGCGCCCGCGAGCCCGCCCGGGACCGCGAGGTGCTCGACCTGACGGCGGGCCGCCCGGCCGCGGCGGGGTCGGCCATCGACCTCGCGTTCTCCACCGTCGGCCACGGGTTCGGTGCGGACTCGTTCGACGTCCGGGTGCTGGAGGACGGCCGGGTCGTCCGGGTGGTGACGGTGACCCCGCCAAGGGACGGGGCCGTCGCCCGGACCGTCGTCCCGGTGTCGCCCAGGCGGGAGAGCGCGACCCTGTACACGGTCGAGATTCCCGTCGACGAGAGCGAGCTCGTGGCCGCGAACAACGTCCGGAGCGTGCTGGTGCCGCCACCCGCCCGGCCCCGACGCGTGCTGCTGGTCGAAGGGGGGCCCGGCTACGAGCACAGCTTCCTGAAGCGCGTCCTGCGCGGCGACCCCGGGGTGGTCGTCGACGCGGTGATCGACAAGGGCCGCAACGATCTCGGCGAGCGGACGTTCTACGTGCAGGGCGCGGCGGGCCGGGCCGAGGCGCTGGCCGGGGGGTTCCCGTCGACGCGCGAGGCGTTGTTCCGCTACGACGCGGTCATCCTGGGCAACGTCGAGCCGGCGCGGCTGCGCCCGGCCCAGCTCGAGGACACCGCCGCGTTCGTGTCCGAACGGGGGGGCGGCCTGCTCGTCATGGGCGCCCGCTCGTTCGAGGGGCGCGGGTTCCAGGCCACGCCGCTCGAGCCCCTGCTGCCGCTGGCCCTGCGAGAGGAGGGGCGGGCGGGGGTCCTCGACACCGGCGCGGCCGCCGGCGCGCCGGCGCGCATCGCCCCGACCCCGAACGGGGCGCGTCATCCCGTCATGCGCCTCGGCGACGCGGTCGAGGAGACGGTCGAGGGCTGGGCGGCGATGCCGGCGCTGGGAAGCGTGGTTCCCCTGGGGCCGACCCGCCCCGGCGCGGCGGTGCTGGCGGCCGCGGCCGGCGAATCGACAACCCGGCCCGTCGTCGCGGTGCAGCGCTTCGGGCGCGGCCGCACCATGGTCTTCGCGGGCGAGGCATCCTGGCGGTGGCAGATGCTGGCCCCCTCGACCGACACCACCTACGAGCGGTTCTGGCGCCAGACCGCGCGCTGGCTGGGGGGCGGCGCGCCCGATCGTGCCACGCTGCGGGTCGGCGGCGGGCGGTTCGCGGGCGAGGCCCTGCGCATCGAGGTCGCGGCGGCCGACGAACGGTTCGTGCCGCTGACCGATGCCCGCGTGCGGGTCCGTGTTCGCGATCCGCACGGCGAGGAACGGGAGCATGCCGCGCCGCCCCGGCCAGGAGAGCCGGGTCGCTACGTGGTGGAGGTCGCTCCGGCGGGACGCGGCCGGCATCGGGTGACGGCGGTCGTCGAGCACGCCGGCGGCATCCTCGAGCCGGCCGCCGCCGCGGTGCTGGTGGGAGGGACGGACCCGGAGCTGAGCGAGCCCCGCCGCCACGAGCGGCTGCTGCGGGGGCTTGCCGAGACCACCGGCGGACGGTCGTTCGATCTCGGCGGCGCCGGTCGGCTCGCGGGCGCGGTGCGGGCCGGCCTCGGCCCGCCGCCCGCCCCGGTCCTGCGCGACGCCTGGGACACCGTGTGGGGCTTCCTTCCGATCGTCGGCCTGCTCGCCACGGAATGGGGCCTGCGGCGCCGGTGGGGGCTGCGATGAGCCGGGTCCGGCGGCGCGGCGCCGCGGGGCTGCTCGCGGTCATCCTGGCCGGCGCGGTACCGATCGCCCTCTCCGCGCAGGATCGGTACGCCCTGGTGGTCAGCGGCGCCTCGGGCGGGGCCGCGTTCCAGGAGAAGCACGCGCAGTGGCGCAACGCCCTCGTCACCGCCCTGCGCAGCGGCCCGCGGTTCGACGAGGACCACCTGATCGTGCTCGCCGAGACCCCCGGCCCCGGCGTGGGACGCGCGTCGCGCGCCGGCGTGCGGCAGGCCCTGGACCGCCTGGCCGGCCGCATGGGCGAAGACGCCGTGCTCTACGTCGTCCTGATCGGCCACGGCTCGTTCGACGGCGTGGACGCGAAGTTCAACCTCGTCGGCCCGGACCTCGAGGCGCGCGAGTGGGACGGGTGGCTGCGGGAGCTGCCGGGGCGGCTCGTCTTCGTCAACACCAGCAGCTCCAGCTTCCCCTTCCTCCGGCGGCTGTCGGGGCCGGGCCGCACCGTCGTCACCGCGACCGAGTCCGCGGCGCAGCGCTACGACACGGTGTTCCCGGAGCTCTTCGTCGGCTCGTTGACCGATGACGCCGCCGACGGGGACAAGGACGGCCGCGTATCGGTGCTCGAGGCCTTCGAGTTCGCCAGCTTCGGCGTGCGGGAGTGGTATCGCCAACGGGGACGGCTGGCGACCGAGCGCCCGCTGATCGACGACGACGGCGACGGCGTCGGCCGGGAGGCCGGGCAGCCGGGCCCGGACGGGCAGGCGGCGGCCCGGCTCCACGTCGGCGCGGGTCCCGGGGCCGCGCTCCCCCCGTCGACGGATCCGGCGGTGGCGTCGCTGATGGCACGGCGGGCGGCCCTCGAGGAGACGGTCCACGAGTTGAAAGCAGTCCGGTCGCGCATGTCGGCGGCCTCGTACCTCGAGGAGCTCGAGCGCACGCTGATCGAGCTGGCGCAGGTCTCCCGGCAGATCCGCCGTCTGGAATAGGTCAGGATTGTCGTTCTCCATGCGTTGTGCAACCTGCGGCACCGAGATCGCGGAGAAGGCCCTGATCTGCTTCCGGTGCGGCGCCGCGACGGCCCGGCGCCGCCGCGAGCCGGCGCGGATCGGCCGGCGCCGGCGGTGGCCCTGGGTCGTGCTGCTCGGGCTCGCGGTCCTGGGTCTGATCGGCTGGATGATGTTCGGCGACCCGTGGCTGGAGCGGTTCCGGGAGCCGGCCCCGGCCCCCGCCGGGCGGGTGCGGCATGACGCCGCGGGCCGCGCCGCGGTCCCCGCATTCGAGGAGCTCCATGGCATCGCCCAGACTCGAGGTCAGTGACGAGCACGGCCGGCGCGTCGTCCCGCTGGACCAGGACCCGTTCACCATCGGCCGGCGAATCGGCAGCGACCTGCACTTGACGAACGGCGACGTGTCGCGCGTTCACGCCGAGATCACCGCCGCCGACGGGGGCTTCCGGCTCTGCGATCGCGGATCCCGCCATGGCACCTTCGTCAACGGCGACCCCGTCACCGAGCATCGGCTCGTCCACGGCGATCGGGTCAGGCTCGGCCACCGCGAGGGGGCCGAGTTCGTCTTCCTGTCGGATGAGGACCCTCCCACGACCGCGTCGCCGGAGAGCACCGCCGTCGGCGAGCTGCACCAGGTGGCGGTGCTGCTGGAGGGGCTCAGGGCGCTGAGCTCCGGAAAGGTGCTGGACGACGTGCTGGCGATGGTCGTGGACTCGGCGATCGCCGTCAGTCGGGCCGAGCGCGGGTTCATCATGCTCGCCGGCGAAGACGACCGGCTCGAGTTCAAGCTGGGGCGCTCCCGCGACCAGGTCACGCTGCCCGGAGACACCTTCCAGACCAGCCGGAAGATTCCGGAGGAGGTCTTCCGCGCCGGCCGATCGCGCATCGAGACCGACCTCCTCGACGGCGACCTCGCCGACCAGCACGTGGGCACCGTCGCGCTCGGGATACGCAACGTCCTGTGCGTGCCCCTGCGGCTGGTGCGATACGTGGAGTCGAAGGACGCGGTCCCCGACGATCGGCGCATCGGCGTCCTCTATCTCGACAGCCGCACGAAGGGCGCCCTGCTGTCGCCCGAGACCGGCGCGACCCTCGACGCCCTCGCCGCCGAGGCGGCGGTGGCCATCGACAACGCGAGGCTCTACCGGGCCGCGGTCGAGAAGGCGCGGCTCGATCAGGAGATGGCCACCGCGGCCCAGATACAGCAGGCGCTGCTTCCCATGCGCAGCCGGCACGGGGCCTTCTTCGACGCCGCGGCCGAGATGCTGCCGTGCCTCTCGATCGGCGGGGACTTCTTCGAGTACATCGACCTGCCCGACGGCCGGTTCGGGTTCGCCCTCGGCGACGTCTCCGGCAAGGGACCGCCGGCCGCGCTGCTCGGCGCGCTGACCCAGGGCAGCCTGGCCGCGCAGACTGCCGTGGCGTCCGGGCCGGCCGATGCCCTGACCCGTCTCAACACCGCCCTCGTCGGGCGGGCCATCGAGGGCCGTTTCGTCACGCTGTTCTATGCCCAGCTCGACCCCGACGGCACCCTGACGTTCTGCAACGGCGGTCACAACCCGCCGTTCCTGGTGGACGGGCGCGGCGGGGTGCGCCGTCTGGAGGCCGGCGGCATGCCGATGGGGCTGTTCGACGGCCTGCCGTTCGCCGAGGAGTCGGTGAGGATGGAGCCGGGCGACTTCCTGGTGCTGTTCTCCGACGGCGTGTCCGAGGCCCTCGACCCGGACGACAACGAGTTCGAGGACGCCCGCATCCTCGAGAGCATCGCCGGCGCCCCCGCCCGGGAGGCGCCGGCGCAGATGGCGCACCTGCTCTCGAGCGTGAAGAAGTTCACGGCGGGAGCGCCCCAGAACGACGACGTGACGGTGCTGGTGGTCGCGTACCGGGGCCGTCCGTCCGAGAGCCGGGAGTCTGCGCCGTAGAACGGTGCAGACTCCGGCAGGGTTGGCTGGGCGCCAAGCGGCGCCGCGGGCGACGATTGGCGGGCTGGCCGAGTCCCCCCCGGGCCTCGGCCATGGGGCCGCGTCGGCGCCGGGTGGCCGGAATCGACGTCACGCGCCCGCGTAAACGGGTGCTCGGAATCGGGCGTCTCTCCGGATGTAGGCCCGGGGGAACTCCTTGCAGACGCGCCTCATCGGGATTGTCGTCCGTCGCGCCGCGCCGCGGGTGCTGGTCGTCCTGATCGGGTGGCTCCTGGTCGGAGCGCCCGGCGTCTCGCGCGCGCAGCCGGCGGCGCCCCCCGCCGCTGCGGCTCCGGATCGAAGCGCGCCGCCCGGGGGAGTCGCGGTCGCTCCCTTCCTCAACATCTCGGCCGAGCCCGCCGACGACTGGATGGGCACGGGCATCGCGGAGACGGTGTCGGCCGACCTCGAGCGGCTCGACGGGGTGTGGGTCGTCGCGCGCGAAGCGCTGGGCGGCGAGATGGCGGGGGCCGCCTTCGACCCGCGCAACGACGATGCGGAGCGGGCGGCGCGCGCCGCGAGCCGCCGGCTGGGCGCGGGGTGGCTCGTCGCCGGCGGCTACCAGCGGCTGGGCGATCGGATGCGCATCACCGCGCGCGTGGTCGACACCGCGACCGGCGCCGTCGCGGCCGGGGTCAAGGTCGACGGTGCGGTCGGGGATCTCTTCGCGCTTCAGGATCGGGTGGCGGACGGGCTCGGGCCGGCCATCGCGTCCGCGAGGGCGGGCGCCGGCGGCGGGCGGGCGGCGCGCGGTCTCGGAGACGGGATCGGGAGCGGCAGCGGTGCCGGCGAGGGAAGCGGCGCGTTCGGCGGCGCCCCGCCGCCCGAGTGGAGAACGCCGGAGCCTGTCGGGAGCTTCGGGGGTGGCCGTGCCTCCCCCGGTATCGCGGGCGTCCCGCCCGACCCTGGGCGGGGCGGGCCCGGCGGCCAACCCTCCGGACCGGCCGGCGGCCGCTTCGCGCCGCCCCGCGGGCGCCCGTCGCCGCTGCCCATGGCCGCGGTGGCCGGCGGCCTGGAGATCGGGCCGTCGGCGGAACCGGGCCGCGGAGAGCCGCCTGCCGCGGGGTTCGCCGCCGCCGGCATCCTGGCCGGACGCCCCGCGCTGCGTCCGACGCGCACGGACGTCCGGCCCGACATCGACGGCCGCCTCGACGACCTGGTCTGGCGGAGCGCGGTGCGCGTGACCGATTTCGTCCAGCAGCAGCCGCTCGACGGGGCGCCCCCCACCGAGGACACCGAGGCCTGGATCAGCTACGACAGCCAGAACCTCTACCTCGCGTTCCACGCCCACTACTCGGATCCGGGCATCATGCGGGCGAACCGGGTCGATCGCGATCAGGCGTTCCGCGACGACAACATCACGGTCTACTTCGACCCGTTCCTCGACCAGCAGCGGGCCTACGCCTTCTCGGTCAACGGCTACGGCGTGCAGGGCGACGAGATCATCAGCGCGCGCGGGCGGGGCGGCGGGGGCCGCCGCGGCGGCGGGGGTGGAGGCGGGTTCGGCGGCCGGGGCATTCCGTGGGGCGACGACTCGTGGGACGCGCTGTTCGACAGCGGGGCGCAGATCGTCGGCGACGGCTTCACGGCGGAGATGGCCATTCCCTTCAAGAGCCTGCGCTATCCCCGGCGCGACCGGGACGTCCCGCATCGGTGGGGGTTCCAGATCGTCCGCGAGATCCGGGGCAAGGACGAGAACGTCGTGTGGGCGCCGATCTCGCGCGGCGTGGCCGGCTTCCTGCCGCAGATGGGGCTGCTCGAGGGGATGACGGACCTCTCGCTGAGCCGCAACCTCGAGATCATGCCGGTCGCGACGGCGATCCAGCTCGGCTCCCTCGACCCCGCGAGCGGCGACTTCGTCGGCGGGCGGGCGGAGCCGGAGGGGGGCGTCAACGTCAAGTACGGGATCACGTCGAACCTGACCGCCGACTTCACCTTCAATCCCGACTTCTCGCAGATCGAGTCCGACCGGCCCCAGATCGAGATCAACCAGCGGTTCGCCCTCTTCTACCCCGAGCTTCGGCCGTTCTTCCTCGAGGGCGCGGAGATCTTCAACGTGTTCGGGCCGATCAACTTCGTGCACACCCGGACCATCCGGGATCCGGACTGGGGCGCGAAGATCACCGGCAAGGTCGGGCGCACATCGGTCGGGTTCCTCGCCGCGAACGACGCGGCGGCGGGGTCGGTCGCGGGCCTCGCCGGGGCCGACGCCGGCGCCGGCGCGAACGTGATGATAGGGCGGGCGCGCTACGACCTCTACGCGGAATCGCACCTCGGGGCGATGGTGACGAACCGCGACTTCCTGGGCAGCGCCAGCCGCATGGTCCTGGCCGACGGGGCCTTCCGGCTGGGTCAGACCCAGTCGCTGGGGTTCAGCGCGGTCCAGACCGACAACCGCGATCTCGACGGCGTCGACTCCCGCGGCCGGCTGTTCGACGTCAACTACCGGCTGACCGGCCGTCACTGGAGCATCTTCAACGGCACCTACATGCTCTCGCCCGACTTCCGGACCGACGTCGGCTTCGTGCGGCGGACCGACCAGCGCCGGAACGTCACGACCCTCGGCTACCGGTTCTGGCCGGAGAGCTGGTTGATCAACTGGGGGCCGAGCGTCACCTACGGCCGCAACTGGAACTACGACGACGTGCTCGAGGACGAGAGCCTCCGGGCCAGCCTCAACGCGACGTTCGCCAACAACATCAGCGCGAGCGTGAGCGTCAACCGCGACATGGAGCGCTACCTCGGCGTGAACTTCCACAAGGAGAGCTACCGCGCCTTCGGCCGCGTCAGCAGCAGCCGCAAGTTCTCCGTCGGCGGGTTCTTCCAGTACGGCGACGAGGTGCGCTACCAGGCGGACCCGTTCCTCGGCCGCGGCGGCAGCGGCGGGATGTTCGCCACCATCCGGCCGGTGCCGCGGTTCCAGTCGCAGATCGACCTGAACACGAGCCGGCTCATCGACCCGCGCGACGACCGGCTGGTCTTCGACGTGACCATCATGCGCGCCCTGAGCACCTACCAGGTGAGCGACCGTCTCGCGTTGCGGAACATCGCGGAGTTCAACACACTGCAGGGCACCGTCGGCCTCAACGTGCTGGCGAGCTACCGGGTCAACGCGGGGACCGTCTTCTACATCGGCTACGACGACCGCTACCGGCAGGGCGACCTGATCGTCGGGGACGACCTCGACGGGGATGGAGTCCCGGACTATCTCTTCCCGTCGGTCGCCGCCCTGCAGCGCACCAACCGGGCGTTCTTCACGAAGTTCCAGTACCTGTTCCGGTATTGAGCCGGGGACGCCGCCGGGCCTCCGGTTGTCGGTCCGGGCCGGCCGGGCCTTCGCTTCACCGGTCGCGCCCGCAGGTCCGTCCTCCGGCGGTTTCGTCATGCCGCCCGGGGTGGAGGATGACCGTGCGTTTCCGGGGTCACTCTCCCGGCGACGCCGCCATCACCGTGTCCGGCAGGATGATTGGCGCCCCGTCGACCCGGTCTCGCGCGCCGCGCTTCAGCCACAGCGCGTAGTGCAATCGCCGGCCGTGTCGGAAGGGGACGCGTCGCGCCTTTCGGGCCAGCTCTTCCAGCAGGGCGGTCGGATTGGCGCGGTCCGACCACTTCACTTCCCCGAGCAGGAGGTGCCGCCGGTCGGCGGACTCGGCCACGACGTCGAGCTCGATCGGGTCGCCGCCCACGCCCCGTCCCCACCAGCGCGATGCCGGGTTCCAGCGCAGGCCGTCGATCGCCAGGTGCGGCGCCGAGCGGCGGGCCAGCCCTTCCCACACCTCGGCCACATGGCCCGGGAGCCTGGCCGACACGTCGGCCTGGACCGCGTCGATCAGATCGAGCTCGAGCCGGGATCGGTTCGGCGCGACGAACCTGTACCAGAACAGCAGGAACGGGTCGTCCAGCCGGTACAGACTGCGGCGCGTCGATCGAACGCTCTCGCCGAAGGGGACCTCCCGCCGCACGTAGCCCAGGTCAATCAGGCGGCTCAGGGGACGGCTCAGGTTGGTGGCCGACTGTCCGACCCGGCTCGCGAGCTCGCTCAGCCGGTGGCACCCGGCGCCGATCAGGCCGAGCAGCGAGTTGGCCTGGACCGCGCTGCGCATGTCGTCGAGCAGGAGGCGCTGCGGCTCGGCGTGCAGCACGCCGTTGCGGTCGAGGACGAGCGCGGCCAGCGCCTCGGTCGTCGACGGGTAGTCCGCGGCCAGCTCCCAGTTCCGGGGCAGTCCGCCCCAGACCGAGTACGCGACGACACCGCCCTCCGCGTCGAGCGGCAGCGCGGCGGGCAGCGCCTCCGGGGGCATCGGCGCGACCTTGACGATTTCCGCGGCGCGGCCGTACAGCGGCGCGGTCTCTTCCAGGACCAGACCCTGCATCATGCGCTGCGACGACCCGCACACCACCAGCCGCAGCGGCCGTTCGCCGGGTCTGTCGACGATTCTCTGAATGATGCTCGGCAGCGCCGGGGACACCTGCACCAGGTAGGGCAACTCGTCCAGCACCAGCCACGCGTCCCGGGGGGCCCTCACGCGCCAGGTCTCCAGCACCGCGGCCCAGTCGTCGTACGAGGCGGAGGCGAACGCGGGCACGACGCGTTGCGCCTCGACCGAGAGGGCCCGGCGCTGCATGCCGGCGTCGCTGAGGTCGGCGAGGTAGTACGCGTGCCGGTGGCCGCGCAGTGCTTCCTGCAGAAGCCGCGACTTGCCGCACCGCCGCCGCCCGTAGACGACGATCAGCCCGCCGTCCGGCCGGGACAGTGCTCGGCGCAGGCGGGCGAGCTCACGAACGCGGTCGAGGAAGGGAAGCCGCACGGACCTATTGTGCTCGTAGAGCATTATGAACGTAAAGCATAATGTTCTCGTTCACTGTCTCGCTGCCGCCACGACGGTCCGATATGTGCCATCCGGGCCGTGCACCTGATGGAGCTGCGTGCTGCAGTAGCAGCGTTGGAATGAGATCCCCTCATCTCCACGCGGCCCGACGTGATTGACGACGCGGCCGCGCGCTTCAGCGGCCGGCCATCGGGACGTAGTCGCGCTGGTCCTCGCCGACGTAGATCTGCCGGGGGCGGGCGATCTTCCGGGTCTCGTCCGACAGCAGCTCTTCCCACTGGGCGATCCAGCCGGCGGTGCGGCCGATGGCGAAGAGCACCGTGAACATCGCCGGCTCGAAGCCCATCGCCTGGTAGATGAGCCCCGAGTAGAAGTCGACGTTGGGGTAGAGCTTGCGCTCGATGAAGTACTCGTCCTCGAGCGCGATCCGCTCGAGCTCGAGGGCGACGTCGAGGAGGGGATTGCGGCCGGTCACCTCGAAGACCTGGTCGGCGGTGGCCTTGATGACCCTGGCGCGGGGGTCGTACGACTTGTACACGCGGTGGCCGAAGCCCATGAGCCGGCCCTCGCCGCTCTTCACGCTCTCGACGAAGGCGGGCACGTTGTCGACGCTGCCGATCTTCGCCAGCATGCGCAGGACCGCCTCGTTGGCCCCGCCGTGGAGGGGGCCGTAGAGGGCGGCGGCGGCGCCGGCCATCGCCGCGTAGGGATCGGCGTGCGAGCTGCCGATGCCGCGCATGGCGCTCGTGCTGCAGTTCTGCTCGTGGTCGGCGTGCAGGATGAAGAGCACGTCGAGGGCCCGCTCGAGCACCGGGTCGGGCCGGTAGACCGGCTCGGTCCGCTTGAAGAGCTGGCTCAGGAAGTTGCCGGTGTAGCTGAGATCGTCGTCGGGATAGACGTACGGCTTGCCGACGCTGTGGCGGTAGGCGTAGGCGGCGATGCTCGGCGCCTTGGCGATCAGCCGGAGGGTCTGGAGCCGCCTCGACGCGGGGTCGTCGACGTCCTTGGCGAGGGGATAGAACGTGGAGAGGGCGCCGACGGTGCTGAGGAAGATGCCCATGGGGTGGGCGTCGTACCGGAAGCCCTCCACGAACTTCTTGACGCTCTCGTGCAGCATGACGTGCTGCGACAGCTCGTCCTGCCAGTCCGCGAGCCCAGCGGCGGTCGGCAGCTCGCCGTTCACGAGCAGGTAGGCGGTCTCGACGAAGGTGCTCTGCTCCGCGAGCTGCTCGATCGGATAGCCCCGATACCGGAGGATGCCCTTCTCCCCGTCGATGAACGTGACCGCGCTCCGGCACGAGGCGGTGTTCAGGAACGCCGGGTCGTACGACATCATCCCGAAGTCGCCCGGGTCGACCTTGATCTGTCGGAGATCGAGGGCGCGGATGGTGTCGTCGACCACCGGGATCTCGTACTGCCGGCCGGTGCGGTTGTCGGTAATCGTGAGGGTGTCAGCCATGTCTGTTCGAGGTCGTTCCGTCATCGAGGATCGGATCGTGCGGGCGGGGCGTGCTCGGGCTCGCTCCGGGGTGGCCGTCAGGGCTGTCGGTCGGGGTCGTCCCCGCCCGCCGCCGCCGCGTCTTCTCCCGGGATCCGGTACCGTCCGTCCACCCAGTTCCGGAGATCCAGCAGCTTGCACCGCTCGCTGCAGAATGGCGCCCATTCGCGAACCACGGCCCGCTCCCGGCAGTAGACGCAGATCTGCCCCATTCCCTGGTTCCACGATGCCGTTCGGCGGCGCACGGTCCGACGAGCCCGGACAATTCTAGTGCCGGAGTCCCGGCCCGCGCCACATGATTCTCCCGGAAGACGCCCAGCCCGCCCATCGTCGCCTTCGGCTCCGCTGGGCGCCCAACCAACCCTGCTGGGAGTCTGCACCGTTCTACGGCGCAGACTCCCAGGTCCCGAAAACGGGGAAGCGGGAGACCGAGTCGAGCGTGCTCGGAGCGCCGCGGCCCCGCGGCCGCCGCCGGTCAGCCCGCGCCCTGCAGGATCGCCCCCGCGACGCCGCCCCCCAGCACCAGCCACGTCGAGTTGAGGCGAGTGGCGAACAGCAGGGCGGCCGCCGCCACCAGGAGCGCCCCCGTCGTGGGGTCCACGATCGTCGAGCGGAACAGGCTCCAGGTGACCGCCGCCATCAGCCCCAGCGACGCCACGACGACGCCGTCGAGGACGGCGCTGGTGACGGCCGAGGCCCGCAGGCGGGGGATGAGAGGCTGCGAGCAGGCCACGAACAGGAACCCCGGCGCGAAGATGCCGAGGGTGGCGAGCAACGCGCCGCTCCACCCGTGCAGCACGTAGCCGATGAAGGTGGCGGTGGTGAAGACGGGGCCCGGGGTCACCTGGCCGATGGTGATGGCGTCGATGAGCTGCGCGTCGCTCAGCCAGCCCCAGCGGTCGACGAGGTCGGCGCGGAGGAAGGCGAGCAGGACGTAGCCGCTGCCGAACAGGACCGACCCCACCTTGAGGAAGAAGAGGGTCAGGCGGGCGAGGGTGACGGGCGCCGCGAGCCCCGGGCCGGCGGCCAGCGCCGCCGTCGCCGGGAGGCACGCCCCGGCCAGGGCGGCGACGCCGGGACGGCCGAGCCGCGCCCCGGCCATGACGATGCCGCCCAGGGCGAGCAGGCCCAGCTCGTTCCAGCCCTGGAGGGCCAGTCCCGTCGCGGCCACGCCGAGCAGCAGGGTCAGCGGTCCCTTGACCGCGGCCGTCCCGAGCTTCCACAGGGCCTGGGCGACGATGGCGATGATGACCGGGCCGATGCCGTACATCACCCAGCCGAGCTGCGGAGCGTCGCCGAAGCGCACGTAGGCCCAGGCGATGGCGCCCACGATGAGGGCGGCGGGCAGGATGAAGCAGGTGCCGGCGAGGAGCAGCCCGGAAGCGCCCCCGCGCTTCAGCCCGAGATGGATCGCCATCTCGGTCGAGTTGGGACCCGGAATCAGGTGCGTCGCGGCGAGCAGATCGAGGAAGTCGGCGTCGGTCAGCCATCGCCTGCGCTCGACGACCTCGTCCCGCATCATCGCGATGTGGGCGGCGGGGCCGCCGAAGGCGGTCACCCCGAGGCGCAGGAACAGGCCGGCCAGCTCGCCGATGGCGCCGTGCGTCGTCACGCGGGGATTCTATCCTGCGCGGCCGGGTGGCTGCCTCGCGGGCGCGTCGCGTTCGGGCTCGGGGCGAGAAACCCGCGGCCGCCGCCACGCGCGGTCAGGGGTCGAGCTGCCGGGGATCGACGATGCGGGCGTTCACGATGCCCAGCTCGACCCGCCGGTTCCTGGCGTGCGCCGCGTCGCTGTTGCCCGTATCCAGGAGATAGGCCTCGCCCAGGCCCTCCACCGTGAAGCGCTCGGCCGCGAGCCCCGCCTCGATCAGGTAGTCGGCGACGGCCCGGGCCCGACGTTCCGAGAGGCGTTCGTTGTACTGCTCGGTGCCGCGGGCGTCGGTGTGGCCGGTGATGGTGATGGCGAAGTCCTCCGACGTGAAGAGGATGCCGGCGATCAGGGCCAGGGTCTCCCGGCTCTCCGGTCGGAGATCCGCCCGGTTGAAGTCGAACTTGAGGGAGCCCTCGTCGAGGTTCATCACGAGACCGAGCCTGGTGCGCCGGGTCTCGGCGATCGTGCCCAGCGCATCGTTCAGGCGGTTCATCTCCGCTTCCGCCGCCTGGCGGGCGGCCTCGGCCTCCTCCAGGGCCCGGCGCGCCTCGGCCTGCGCCGCGAGCGACGTGGCCTCGACGTCGGCGGCCCGCGAGATGGCGGTGGCGGCCCGCTGGTCGGCGTCGGCCGCCTCCTCCCGCGCCGCGTCGGCATCGGTCAGGGCCTGCTCCTCGGCGGCGCGCGCCTCGCGGGCCGCCCGTTCCGCCGCGTCGGCCCGCGACGACTGTTCGCGGGCCTCGTCGGCCGCCCGCTGCTCGGCGATCTGCAGCGTGGCGATCGCGTCGTTCAACCCGTCGACGTGGTCGATCACCCAGCTCGCCAGCAGCCCGATGCCGCCGCCGACGGCCATGGTGAGAATGACCATCGGCAGTTTCCTCTTCCTGCCGGCGGGCGTCTTGCGGCGAGATCCGGGCGCGGCTGATGCGGGAGTCTTGGCCATGGTCGCCCTCGCTCTTGCGGTCGCCATCATTGTCGCGCAGCGTGACGAGAAATCAAGAGGCTGCGCGACCCTGCGGGTCGCGTTGGGAGCTTTGCCGGCGCGAAGCTCCGGCGGCACGGCGGCCGCGGCGCGCCGGGGAGTCTCGCCAGCGCGGAAACGCCGGGGTGCGGGCGGCTAGAGCTCCCGCACCTGCCGGTGGCCCAGCAGGAACAGGGCCGCCACCAGCGACAGCAGGCACCCGTTGACGGCGATGACGGCGGGCGCCGAGTACTGCGCGATGAGGGCGCCGCTCACCAGGCTGCCCAGCGGCATCCCCCCGCGGAACGCCACCAGGTAGATGCTGATGACCCGGCCGCGCAGCTCGTCGGGGACGGTGAGCTGCACCAGCGAGTTGGTCAGCGAGAAGATCATCAGGAGGGCGGTGCCGCCGAGGAACAGCAGCACGTAGCTGGCGCCGCCGATCGGCAGGAGGGCGAACGCGGCGACGATGCCGCCGAAGACGATCTGGGTCAGCAGGAGCGCCCGGCCCATGTGGTCGAACCGGCCCAGCCAGGCCACGACCAGGGCGCCGACGACCGCGCCGGCCCCGAACGTCGTCATCATGCGGCTCAGCAGGAGCACGTCGTCCTCGGCGAACACCGGCAGGAAGGCCCGGATCGGCAGGGCCAGCGAGGTGGTCGCGAACGCCAGCGCCGTCAGCCCGAGGAGGGCGCGGCTGCGCCGCACGTAGGCGAGGCCGCTCCCCAGCTCGGTCAGGATCCGCTGGCGGGTGGCCGGGGCCGGCGGCGGGACCCGCATCAGCCCGAGCACCACGATGACCACCAGGAACGACAGGCTGTTGAGGCCGAAGCAGGCGGCCATGCCCAGCCCCACCATGACCACCCCGCCGATGGCGGGCCCGATCATCTGCGCCAGGTTGAACTGAATCGAGTTGAGGGCGACGGCGTTCGGCAGGTGCTGCCGGGGCACGAGGGACGGGACCAGCGACTGGAAGGCGGGTCCGCCGAAGGCCTGGGCGAGGCCCGCCACGAACGACAGCACGAGGATGTGCCACACCTCCACGACGTCGAAGAGCACCAGCGCGGTCAGGGTGACGGCGCTGGCCATCTGCAGGCCCTGGGAGCCCATCAGGAGGTGCCGGCGGTCGTAGCGGTCGGCGACGACGCCGCCGATCAGGGTGAAGAGCAGCAGCGGCAGCTCGGCGAGGAACGTGTCGAGCCCGAGATAGAAGGCGGAGCCGGTCAGGCTCAGAATCAGCCACTGCTGGGCGATGCGCTGCACCCACGTCCCGATGGCCGACGTGAAGGCGGCCAGCCACATGTTCCGGAACTTCGGGAACGTGAACGCCGCGATCAGCCGCAGCAAGGGCGCTGGACCGGTCTGCGCGGGGGCGGGGTCGGGGCGGGATGCGTCGCGGGAGGCGTCGGCTACCGGTTCGGCCACTGAATGTAGAGTCCTTCGCCCAGGAAGATGATGCTCGTCCAGAGGCCCGTGGCGAGTCGGAAGAAGAGAAACGGTCCGAGGGCGGCGAGGGGGAGCAGCAGCCCGAGCACCTGCGACGCGGGCAACGCGGTGAAGGCGTCGATGACCAGGTAGCCGCAGGCCGGGAGGATGCCGGACAGCCCGAGGTTGACGTAGACGACCCCGAACCACTGTCCGGGCTCGCGCTCGAAGCGCTCGCCGCACGCCAGGCAGTGGTCGTGCATGCGGAACCGGGTCCGGAAGAGCCGCCCGTGCCCGCAGCACGGACATCGCAGCTTGGCGCCGCGGCCGAGGATGTCGAGGATCTCGAAGAACAACCTGCACCCTGCCTTCGACGGGCATGGTAACACCGTCGGCGCCGTGCGCGTCCGCGGGAACTGCGCCCGTGGGTCGCGGCCGTGTTCTCGGTGGCCCGGGCTCCGGACCTCCCGGCGACGGTCCCCGCCGCCGCGGGTCGTGCCGCGGGCCCGACGGGTCGGCTCTCCGCGCGGCCCTCGACGCGCAGCGTCCGGGGCGACGTCGCCGACGTTGATGCGTCTGCGGGGGACGTCGGGCCGCGAGCCTCAGCGGGTCGGCCCCGGCGCGGCGACGAGAGGCGCGTTGAGGAGCTCGACGAAGGGCGCCAGGGTCTCGAAGCGCCGCAGCAGAGTGCGGTAGAACCGGGGCCCGAGCGCGATGTCCGGGTCTCGCTCCTCGCCGCCGGCCAGGAACTGCTTCAGCTTCAGGTACTCGCCCAGCTCGTGGTCGGCGGGAAAGCCGCGGGGCATCCGCTTCAGTCTCGCGCCGTGCACGCCCCCGAGGCGCTTGAGCCCCGGCGACTCCGCGAGCCGGATGAAGCGGTCGGGGTCGTCCGCGATGTGCTGGCGGATGCGGTGCAGTCGGGGTGTCCCGGGGGCGTACAGGCCGGCGCCGATCCACAGCTGGCCGGGCGCGAAGTGGAAGTAGAGGGCCGCGCTCTCGCTCTTGGGCAGAGTGCGGTGCGTGAAGGCGGCGGCCACGTGGGTCTTGTACGGGGTCTTGTCGGGCGAGAACCGCGTATCCCGGTAGATCCGGTACATGGACCGCGGCGTGGCGGCGAGGTCGGGGGCGATGCGCGGAAAGTCCTGCGAGAGCCGCTCGATGATCGCCAGCATCGGGGCGCGCACGTGGGCCTCGTAGTCGGGCTTGTGGGCGTTGAACCACTCCCGGTCGTTGTTCCGCTTCAGGGCCTCGAGAAACGCGACGGTCCGCTCCGTGAACCGGAGGTCGGCGGTGCTCATCGGCGGCAGAGTATAGCAGCGGTCCCCGACCGCTAGGAGTCTGCGCCGTAGAACGGTGCAGACTCCTGGCAGGGTTGGTTGGGCGCCCAGCGGAGCCGAAGGCGACGATGGGCGGGCCAGGTCCGCGCCGGCCGCCGCCGTCGTGCCGGTCCCGGCGGAGTCCCTGCCGTACCCGAGCGGCGGCCGCCATCCGCTCTCGGCGCGACGCCTCGCGCCGGTCGCGCCGAGCAAGCCCCGGCCGCTCGTCGGCGGGCGCCGCTCGAGGTGCGACGGGAGTTCACCGCGGACCGATACGGCGCCGACTCGCCGGAACCGGGGTTGCGCCGGACCACTTGACGGTCGGCGCGAGCGACCAGTCGAAGGCGTCGAGCCGGTGCGGGCCGAGGGCGTCCACCGCCCGCCGCACCCGCGCCGCCCCGGCGATGAGGTCGGCCACGTCGACGCCCTGACAGGCCGGCGCGAACGGGCGCAGGTGGTCGGTGCCGCGCGTCAGCATGACCGTCACCCCGTGGTGGTTGCCGCGTCGCAGGTGGTGCATCGCGACCCCGATCTGCAGGATGCCCTGGTAGAGGCGGCGGACCGGCCGGGTCTCTTCCCGCCAGAGGTCCTCGAGGGTCTCGTGCTGCTCGAAGAACTCGCCGGCGTTGAACTGCTCGATGCCGCGCCGCAGCATCGGGGGCGCCGGCTCGCGGCACGGGTGGGTCACGGCACGGGATTATAGAGGCGCGCCGGGGTGCCCGGAAGGGACGGCCGGCGATGCGCCGCCGGCGCGGTTCGGCGCGCCGGGTGCGTACGGGGTGCGCCCGCGCCACCGGAAGGGATGGTAGGTTAGGGCGGCCCCGGGTTCTCCGGGTGGTGGTCAATGGCCGCGTTCGATCCTCCGGCGCCCGTCGCGCCTTCGGTATCCGTGATCGTTCCCGTGCTGCACGACGCGGCGCGGCTCGAGGTGCTGCTGTCGCGGCTGCCGGGCCGGTCCCGGTGCGAGGTCATCGTCGCCAACGGCGATGCCGGCGACGCGGCCGTCCGCCGCATGCGCGGGACGCGGCGAGACGTCGTGTGGGTCGAGAGCGAGGCGGGGCGGGGACGGCAGATGAACGCGGGCGCGGCGCGGGCGGAAGGGGAGTGGCTGTTGTTCCTGCACGCCGACGCGCTGCCCGACGCGGGATGGGCCGACGAGATCCAGAGGGCCGGCGCGGCCGGCGCGGTCGGGGGCTGCTTCCGGCTGCGCATCGACGCCCGCCGCTGGCAGGCGCGGGTCATCGAGGCGGGGGTCCGCTGGCGGGTCCGCTGGCTCGGGGTCGTGTACGGCGATCAGGCCATCTTCGTGCGGCGGGACCTCTTCCGGGGGCTGGGGGGGTACCGGCCGATACCCGTGATGGAGGACGCCGACCTCGTGGCGCGGGTCCGCGCGCGCGGGCGGTTCTGGCGGTCCACGGTCGGGGTGACGGTGTCGGCGCGGCGCTGGGAACGGGACGGCTGGTGGCGTCGCACCGCCGCCAACCTCCGCATCCTCGTGCTGCATCTCGCCGGCCGGTCTCCGGATCGCCTCGCCGCGATGTACCCCGCATGGCGGGACTCGGGCGAGGACGCGGTTTGACAAGTCAACCGTGCTGGAGCGAACATGACGGTTGGGAGACATGGGCGCCCGTCGTCACTCGAGTGGAGCACGAGCATGTTGATCAAGCAGGCACCGGATATCCGATCGTCGGAGATCACCCCCGAGCGCGTGTACCGCAACCGGCGAGAGTTCATCCGCACCGCGTCCGGCGCGGTGGCCGGGGCGGTGGCGGGGGCCGCGTTCGGAGCGGAGGCCGGCCGCGTCGAGGGGCAGGAGCCCATCCCGGACCTGCTGAAGTCCCCGTTCAGCACCGACGAGGCGCTGAACTCGTTCGAGGACATCACGACCTACAACAACTTCTACGAGTTCGGGCTCGACAAGGGCGATCCGGCGCGCTACGCGCACGAGATGACCATCGACCCCTGGTCGGTCCGGGTCGAAGGGGAGATGAACAAGCCGGCCGCCGACGTGCCCCTGGAGACGTTGCTGCGTCCGCATCCCCTCGAGGAGCGCATCTACCGGCTGCGCTGCGTCGAGGCGTGGTCGATGGTGGTGCCGTGGGTGGGGTTCCCGCTCGGCGACCTCATCAAGCGGTTCGAGCCGACCTCGAGGGCGAGGTACGTGCGGTTCGAGACCCTCTACCGTCCGTCCGAGATGCGCGGCCAGCGCGGGCGTTCGCTCGACTGGCCCTACGTCGAGGGCCTGCGGATGGACGAGGCCATGCACCCCCTGACGATCCTCGCGGTCGGCGTCTACGGCAAGACCCTGCTGAACCAGCAGGGCGCCCCGTTGCGTCTGGTCGTGCCCTGGAAGTACGGCTTCAAGAGCATCAAGTCCATCGTCAGGATACAGTTCGTCGAGGACCAGCCGCGGAACTCCTGGAACGTGGCCATCCCCAACGAGTACGGCTTCTACTCGAACGTGAACCCCGAGGTGAACCACCCGCGGTGGAGCCAGGCGAGCGAGCGCCGCATCGGCAGCTTCTTCCGCATCCGGACCCAGATGTTCAACGGCTACGCCGACCAGGTGGCGAGCCTCTACGACGGGATGGACCTGCGCCGGTACTACTGAAGATGTCGGTGCGCCGCGTCAAGCCGTGGGTGTTCGCCGCCTGCCTGATTCCCCTGGGCATGCTCGTCTGGCGTGCGTTCACGGGAGATCTGTCCGCCAACCCCATCGAGTTCATCACCCATCGCACCGGTGACTGGACCCTGCGGTTCCTGCTGATCGCGCTGGCCGTGACGCCGGCCCGGCGGCTCTTCGGGTGGTCGTGGGCGGCCGGCTTCCGCCGCATGTTCGGGCTCTTCGCGTTCTTCTACGCCCTGCTCCATTTCAGCACCTACCTGGTGCTCGACTTCTTCTTCGCGTTCGACCTCATCCTCGACGACATCGTCGAACGCCGCTACGTGACGGCGGGATTCGCGGGGTTCGTCCTGCTCGTGCCCCTCGCGGTCACCTCGACGAACGCGATGATCCGGCGTCTCGGGGGCGAGCGGTGGCGGCGGTTGCACCGGCTGGCCTACGTGGCCGCCGTCGCCGGGGTCGTGCACTATCTGTGGCTGGTGAAGATCGACGTCCGGCCGCCGCTCGCCTACGCGGCGGTGCTGGCCCTGCTTCTCGGCGTGCGTCTCTGGTTCCGGCTCCGTCCCCGGCTCGCGGCGGCCGAGGCCGGCCGCGGCGGGGTGCGGCCGCGCGTCGCCTCGTAGCCCCGCCCCGCCGACCGTCGGTCTGCGGCTTCATTCCGGTGTGCGGCCGAGCCGTCCGGAAGACGGGAGCGCGACCCGAGCGGTGGGGGGCCTTCGGCGAGATCGGCAGCTCGGCCGAGCACGGCCGGCATGCGCATCGTCGGCCCCAACTGGGTCGCGGACCCCGGGGGCGGCCGGCGACCCGGACGGAGCGCCACGGCTCTCCCGTGCGGGTTTTCCCGTACTTGCGATCTCAGAAGATCTGGCGCGACCGTTGCGGCCGGTGCGCGGCGAGGGTGAGGCACGGTTCGGGCTCGTCGAGCCCGGCGATCTGCGAGGCCACGTAGTTGCCCACGGCGGGGCCGTGCTTGAAGCCGTGGCCCGAGCCGGCGCCGACCAGCCAGACGTTGGCGATGTCCGGGTGGCGGTCGATCAGGAAGTCGCCGTTCCAGCTGTTCGAATAGGCGCAGACCCGCGCGTCGAGCAACGGGGCGTCGCGCAGGGCGGGCATGCGCCGGGCCAGGATCATGCGGGCGACCTGCAGGCCCTCTTCCGAGATGATCCGATCGTCGCGGGTGGTCGGGTCGAAGTCCGAGCCGTGGTGGTCGAGGCCGATCTTGAACCCCCGGCCTTCGATGTCGGGGACGCCGTAGACTCCTCCCGAGGGGTCGATCCAGGCCGGCATCGACGGGGGCGTGAACCGCCGGTCGCCCGGGTCCGGTCCGAAGAAGTAGACCTCCTGCCGCGTGGGATGGATGCGGCCGCCGAGGAGGCCGGGGAAGATCTGGGGGAGCCATGCGCCGCAGGCGAAGACGTAGCTGTCGGCCACGATGTGGTCGCCGGTGTTGGTCTGCAGCGACTCGAGGCGTTCGCCGTTCGCGGGCGGGGGCAGCACCCGCGCGATCAGGTAGTCGACGCTCCGCTTGACGGCCTGGCGGACGACCGCCTGCACCGCCCGCCGCGCGAGGATGACCCCGGCCGTCGGCTCGAGCAGGCCGCGCGTGACGGGACCCAGCGTGAACTGCGGGTACCGTCGCTCCAGCTCGGCGCGATCGAGCATCTCGAACGGGACGTGCAGCGACCCCAGGTTGCCGGCGCTGTCGTCGAGGGCGGCGTCGTTCCCCCGGGCCATCCACAGCACGCCGGTGCGGACGAAGAGGTCCTCGCGCCAGTCGCGCAGGAGCTCCTGCCACGCGTGGGCCGAGTACTGGGCCCAGCGCGTGTACAGCCCGTGCCGGCCGTAGCCGAAGCGAATGAGCCGCGACTCCCCGCTCGAGCTCGACCGGGTGTTGCCCGTGCCGAAAGCGTCGACGAGCACGACGGAGCGGCCGGTGCTCCGGAGCTTCAGGGCGGTCCAGGCGCCGAACACGCCGGCGCCGATGACGGCGATGTCGGCCGTGTGTCGCGTTTTCCAGGCAGTGGTCAAGTTCGCCGACCTCGATGGGTCCCCTCGAGTGCCGGAAGGGTCGGTCCGGCGGGGTTCCGAACCCCTAAAATAGCATTGATGGCGCCCCGTTGTATCGAGATCCGCCCCGACGCAGTGCACCTGCCCGGCGTGCTGGCCCCGGACGAGCAGCGCGGCCTTGCCGCGCGGTGCCTCGCCATCGGCCGCGGGCCGGCCGGCTGGTACGTCCCCCGCGTGCGGGGCGGGGGCCTGATGCGGGTGCGGATGGTCTGTCTGGGCCGGCACTGGAACGCGCGCACCTATCGCTACGAGGGGGTGCGTAGCGACCACGACGGCCGGGCCGTCCTTCCCCTGCCCGCCGACCTCGCGGATCTGGCGTCGCGGGTGGCGGCAGTCGCCGGCATGCGGCTCGTGCCCGACGTCTGCATCCTCAACTACTACGAGGCCGGGGGACGGATGGGGCTGCATCAGGACAAGGACGAGCGTCCCGAGACGCTCGACGCGGGAGTGCCCATCGTGTCGCTGTCGACAGCACCCCGCTGGCGTCGGGAGACGGGTTCGTCTTCGGCGGCCGCAGCCGGCTGCGCTATCACGGCGTGGCGTCGATCCTACCGGGCACGGGGCCGTGCGGGGCTCGGCTTCGCCGGGCGCTTCAACCTCACGTTTCGTCAGGGTGCGGCCTGACAGCCCGTGGCGAAAGTCCCCGCTGCATTCGAGCGGCGATCCATCCCGCCTGACTGCGTTGCTCCTCGGTCAAATATGCCCAATACTCTCCCTCGTCGCGCCTTGTCAGGCGGGCGTCTCGGCTGGTCGCTGGTGCCCTTCGGGCGCGGTGCAACGCGGGGTTTCACCACGGGCTGCTGACACCGCCGCCGGCCGGGCCGCCGGTGGCCCGGCTCGGACGGCGGAGCGCGCCAATCAGCGCGCCTCCTGCCCGTTCAACGCGCGGATGCGCCATCCCGGGGCAAAGTCGCGGGGTTCACCGCCAGCCCGGGCTAGGGTACGGTCGCACGTCGATGCACGCCAACCTGGGCTCGCCGCCGCGTCTCGGACGCGGGTGCGACCGGCTGGCGGCGTCGCGCTCGGCAACGTCGCCGATTTGCAGGAGCTGAAGATGCACAAGCCGATCAAGTACGCCGAGAAGGGGCTGACGCTGGCGGCCGACGCCGGCTTCCGGGTGTTCGATTTCGTCAACCGGTTCAACCAGCGGCCGTCGTTCACGCCGGCGTGGGCCGACAAGCCGCTGCTGAAGTCGCACGAGAAGGTGAAGCCGCCCCTGGGGTGGCCCCGCGAGACCGACTCGCTCTGCCCCAAGTGCGTCCGCGAGGCGCGGCAGGAGATTCTCGACGGCAAGAAGGACTACCGGATCCTGCTGAACGAGAAGGTGGGCGAGATCAAGGCGACCATCATCGAGCGCGACGGCAAGATCATGATGGTGAAGGACTGTCCGATCCATGGCCGCTTCGAGGACGTGATGGCCATCGACACCGAGTTCTTCAAGCACCTCGAAGAGTCGTTCCCGGGCAGCGACATGCGGGCCCACAACGACGAGAAGCTGCACAACCACGGCAGCAGCACCATCAAGTACGGCCGCGGCTCGGTCCTGACCATCGACCTGACGAACCGCTGCAACATGATGTGCGACCCCTGCTTCATGGACGCGAACCAGGTCGGGTTCGTGCACGAGCTCGGGTGGGACGACATCAAGACCCTGCTCGACAACGCCATCTCCATCAAGCCGAAGCGGCAGATGTCGGTGCAGTTCTCGGGCGGCGAGCCCACCATCTCGCCGTACTTCCTCGACGCCGTGCGCTACGCCCGCAAGGTCGGCTACAACAGCGTGCAGGCGGCCACCAACGGCATCGAGTTCGCCAAGAGCGCCGACTTTGCCCAGGCCGCGGCCGACGCCGGCCTGCGCTACGCCTACCTGCAGTTCGACGGCATCGGCAACGCCGCCAACTCGCACCGGCTCGTCGGCAACCTGTTCGACGTCAAGCTGCGGGCCATCGAGAACCTGCACAACGCCGGCGTCGACATCGTCCCCGTCATCACCATCCTCAACGGCATCAACAACGAGCAGGTTGGCCGGGTCGTCCAGTTCGCGCTCGACAACCCGAAGAAGATCAACTTCCTGTCGTTCCAGCCGGTGTCGTTCACGGGCCGCGACGAGGAGATCACCGACGAGCGGCGCCACGCCCAGCGCTACACCCTCTCGCACCTCGCCCACGACGTGAAGGACCAGACCGGCATCGGCGAGCCGGTCCGCGACTGGTTCCCCATCTCGTTCATGGGCACGTTCACCGACTCGGCCGACTACGTCCACGGCCCGTCGGCCGACTGGGGCCAGCTCAACTGCGGCTGCCACCCCAACTGCGGGGTCGGCATGGCGGTGATGATCGACAAGGAGACGAAGGAGTCGGTGCCGGTCACCGCGTTCCTCAAGGCGGAGCGGCTGGCCAAGGACCTCGGCCGGGTGAACGACGGCGGCCGCGGCCGCCGGACCTCCGTCCTCGGCATGGCGCTGGCCCTGATGCGGAACTACGACCCGTTCAAGGCGCCGACCCACTTCAAGCTCTGGGACCTGCTGCAGAAGTTCGACAAGACGTTCGGCGCGTCGAAGAAGGACTACGGCAGCGTGACCGGCGACCGGACCCGGGCCGACATCGCCAGGCGGCGCTCCGACCGCTGGAACTTCCTGTTCATCGCCGGCATGTGGTTCCAGGACCTCTTCAACTACGACTTCCGCCGCACCGAGCGCTGCATCATCCCCTACGCCACCCAGGAGGGGGAGATCTCGTTCTGCGCCTACAACACCGGTATCGGCTGGCGCAACATCATCGAGAAGATGCACATGACGGCCACTCTCACCAAGTGGTACGACGAGCACGGCCGTCACGAGATCTTCGCCGGCGGCAAGAGCGTCGCCATGCCGAGCGCCGAGCACCACCTCGTGCTCGACCCCGAGGCGGTGGCGGCGGGCCAGCAGACCGACCTCGACGAGAAGGGCATCGCCAAGAACGCCCGCCAGGAGAAGATCGAGGCCCGCGAGCGGATGAAGCAGGAGGCCGAGAACAAGCGGATGGCCGAGCTCTACCGCCAGCACATCCTGAAGGAGGAGGCGCCCGCGGAGGGCCTCATCCAGATCCAGGGCCTCGGCGGCGACAAGGCGAAGGCGGAGGAGCGGCAGCCCGTCGGCGTCGGCTAGGGCTAGGCGCGCCGTCGTCGGGATGGCGGTGCTCCTCGACGAACACCGAAAGGCCGCAGGGCGGATGCCTTGCGGCCTTTTTCTTTGCACTCACGAAGGCGACCCGCGATCCCATCGTCCTGCCGGTGGTCAGCGTTTCCACTCGGTCGCGGTCTCGCGCCGGTTCACGCCGAGCGCAGGCGCGAGAGCAGGTCGTCGCCGTCGTCGCAGTCGATGATGAGGTCGCCAACGCCGGCGAGATGTTCCGGATCGCCGACTCCGGCGATCAGGCCGACGAGGCGTTCGGCGGTGCGCGGACCGAACTTCCGCGAGGCCTGGCGGGCGAGGCGCGCCCGCTCGCGGGCGAAACCCTCGGCGAGCCCGCTCGCACGCCCGGCGGCGTGGGCCCGCCGGCGGTGGCGCCGAATCTGGAGGTCGTCGTCGGGGGTGGTGCCCTCCCGCTCGCCGAGCCGCCGGCCCACGCGGGTCAGATCGGCCAGGGTGCGCGAGCCGAGGCGGCTCTCGTTGAGGGCGGCGTGAATCTGCAGGGCCGTCCAGGTGGGGAACGCGCGGCTCTCGTCCACGATGCGGAAGCGTCCGGCCTCGAGCACGTAGATGGTCAGGCCGGGCCGCACGCGCCGGGGCCGGTTCCGCGACGGCTCGTCGGGGGTGTCCACCCACACCTCGGGGAACCCCCATGCCTCGTACACCGGCAGCTTGTTGCGCCGGATGTCGGTGGTGTGGTCCACCTCGAGGATGACGTCCGGCAGGGGGTCCACCCCCAGCACGATGGCAGGGTCGCGCGGCCGCCAGGCGCTTCGGTCCAGGTAGATGGTCTGGTCGGCCACCAGCACCTGCCGCGGCCTGCCGTCTTCGTCCCGCTCCATCAGGTAGACCGCCCCGGCGCACCGGATGCGCGACCCCCGCTCCTGGCCGAGGCGGGTCAGCAGCTCGCTCAGCAGGGTCGGGGCGGTCTCGTGGACGGGGCCGGCGTCGCGCAGCACCCAGGCTGTCCCCGTCTCGCGCAACCAGTATTCGATGCGGCCTTCGTAGGCCCACACGTCGTCCCAGGTCGGCAGCGACACGGGGTCGCAGCCGGGGAACTCCATTGCCCGGGGCGGCTCGGTACCCCCTGTCGGGAGGACTCGTCGGGCGCGATTGCGTTCGGGGTGGACCGGAGGTGTCGTCGTGGCGTGCGGCATGTGTGGCGACCTGTGTCTAATTTATCTCAGGATAGCTCAGCCGGCATCTTGGGGGCAAGTCCGTGCGTCGGCGCGCGGGTCACCGCCGGTTCGCGCGTGCGGCGCTCGTCGTCCGCGCTTCCTCCGCGGTCGTCGGGAGACGCGCCGGCTTCCGTTTCGCACGCGCGGCGGCTCGCGGAGCCGGTCCGCCGGCGACGGGCGCGCCGGCGAACTCCCAGGCTTCCGCGAGCCAGTCGGTGATGGGGGGCTCCACCTCGTCGCGGTGCCGGACGGGAATGGTGTGGCGCAGCTTGGACCTCGAGACCCGGTCGACGCGGCGCACCTGAGGGGCGTCCACCGCGCGGCCGAGGAAGACGCACACCTCGAGGAAGGTCCGCTTCGGGCGGACGAAGAAGTAGCAGGACCCCCGCGAGAACATGATCGACCGGTGCGAGGCGTAGATGCGCTGGTCGCCGAACGCGGTCGCGGTCTCGCGCAGCCGCTCCCAGGCTTCCTGCAGATCCTCAGATAGCTCCGCGGTCAGCGCCGCCTCGGTCGTCGTCCAGCAGTCGTGCGCCTCGCCTTCGTCGACCCACTGCTTGCAGTGGTAGCACTCGTGGCCGCTCATGTCCCGGATTTGGTGTCCCGGCCGGTCGCCCCGGCGGCCAAGCGGCTGGTCCTCGCCCCGCGTGACCGACGCTTGCCGCCGACCCGCTTCCCCGTCGCGAGTGCCGCCGCAAGCGGGTTGTCACGGTCGGGAAGGACGCACTTGGCCTCAGACGACAAGGTCGAACGCAACGTCGATCGCCTCGTACACGCGGATCGCTCGACTGTCGCGCGTGAGCAGCGTGGCGCCGGCCAGCTTCGCGGTCCACGCGATCAGCGCATCGTATATCGATCCGCCGGCCAGTCCGCGCTTCCCGACCAGTTCGACCAGACGCACGTGGTCGCCGGGCTGCAGGCCGAGCGGCGGATCGACGAATCTCCTCTGCAGGAAGGACTTCGCGGTCGCAGGGGGTGTCCTGTGCGGCGGCGGGAACCGCGTCAACACCGAATAGCTCTCGATCAACACGTGAGCAGGAACCCGGGGACGCCGGTCGAGCACGGCGAGAGCCGCGTCGTGGCCGTCGTGCCACGTCGCGAAGCCGGCGATGACGACACTCGTATCGACGGCCTGCATCACCGCCGTGTCTTCTCGAGGGTGGCGCGAACGAGGTCATCGGTCAGCGGCGGAAGCTCGCGGTCCGGAACCGCCACGAGGTGCCCGTTCCGTTCTTCCAGACGCATGCCCGTGGCTGCCGGCTCGATCTCGATGACGCCTTCCCGTTCGCGGATTTCGATGGTGCGCCCGCCCGTCAGCCCCAGGCTCTCACGCATCGACTTCGGAATCACCACGCGCCCGGCGGCATCGATGGTAATCTGCATGGCAGGAGATTACCATAGCCGCCTGACGGGACCCTTCGCGTTTCCTGCGGGATCGTTGTCGGCACCAGCCAGGAGTGGCCGTGACCCGCGTGGTTGTCCGCCGCGACCCGACTTCGACGGCGCGCTCGTCCGCGACGGCTGCGTGCCGAACCGCCATCGGGTGGACAGGGAGCGGCGGCTCTGAGGTCCGCCGACCGGCCCGGGTCGCGTGAACCGGCGTGCCTGACGTACCCCGCCCGGGGCGTGTAGTAGACTCGCCGCAATCGGAGCAACGGTTCTCGAGCGATGTCGGCCGGGGTCGGTCGCGGGGAGGGACGGCGGGCGGTGAGTTTCGAACAGGCCTTCGGGGACGTCGAACGCGCGGCGGACGCCGCGATCGCGTCGGGGCAGGGGCTCGTGTCCCTCGCGAAGAAGATGCAGAAGGCGGCCCGCGAAGGCAACATCGCGGCGGTCAAGCGTGCGCAGGGCGACTTCGACGCGGCCCTTCGCGAGGTGCGTCAGGCGGCCGCGGAGGCCGTCGCGTCGTGGCCGCTGCCCGACGACGACGAGCAGCGGTATCTCGAAGACGGCTACGCGGCCGAGCTCTGCGCGGCCGCGGAGGAGCGGGGTCTGAGCGTCTACGAGCGGGACGGCAAGCTGATCTCGTACCCGTCCATCGTGCGCATCCTGCCCGGCGACCGGGCGGTCCGGGTGGACGGGAAGAAGGTCGCCGCGATCCGCCCGTCCCATCTCGCCGGCCTGCTCCTGAAGAGCCAGAAGAAGCCGGCCCGCCACCGGTCCGACCGCCTCCTCGAGGCTCTCTACACGGTCTACGCCGAGGTGGTGCGCGAGGACGCCGGGGGCCGCGTGGCCGGCGATGGGCCCGTGGTGCCCCTGACCCGGATCTACAAGCTTCTCACGTCGCTGCCGGGCGCGAGTCGCGAGTACGACCGAACGGACTTCGCCCGCGACCTGTTCATCCTCGAAGCCGAGGGGCCCCGACGGACGCGGAAGGGCGCCGCCGTCTCCTTTCCGGCCTCCACCGGCACGCGGCGATCCGGCCTCTTCACGTTCGTTGGTCCGGACGGCCAGGAGGCGCGGTACTACGGCATCAGCTTCACCGCGAACGGGTGATGACCGACGCCATCCCGCTCGACGACTGGCTGCGCCGGATCGACGACGAGTACCTGTCCGGATTCGTTCGGGACGGGGGCGCGGCGGTGAAGTTCGCGGTGACCCCGGACGAGGCGCGGCCCGCGTTGCGCGAGGCGCTGGAACGTCGCTGCCGCGAGTCGGGCTACCTCTTCGTCGCCCTCGACGCGGCCGAGTTGCGGGCCCACATGCCCCAGGACGTCTTCTTCGGACTGGCGCGCGGCATCGACTGGCGGGGTCTGGCGCGCCGCCGGGTGCTGCGGCTGGCCGCGGACAGGCGGTATCGCGTCGATACCATCGACGCCTCGGGCGGCGGCGACGTGTTCGACGCCATCGCCGACGCCAACGATCTCGAACCGCGGACCGTGCTCATGCGTCTCAGGCCGGACATCGAGGCGCGCGTCTACAAGCACGCCGCGATGGCCCGCGATTTCCGCGCGGCCATGACTTGGCTGTGCGAGCAGACCGGCGACCGGCCGGACGGGAGTTACGACGGCCAGCCCGTGCTGGACTGGTTGACGGGAGCGGACACGCGCCTGAGCCCCGTGCGGCCCTTTCTCATCCACACCGCCGTCAACCGCGCCACCGCCCGTCACTTCATCGAGTCGGCGCTGCACTGGGTGCGCGAGGCCGGCCTCGCGGGAACCGTGGTGCTGCTGGACAACCGCCGCGTCCTGGTGGCGCGCAACCCCAGGGACGGCCTGCGGTACTACACCCGCGCCATGACGGTCGATCACTACGAGTTGCTGCGCGAGTTCATCGACGGCGTCGACCGGCTGGCCGGCGCCCTGCTGGTGGTGGCGACCGGCGACGGCTTCCTCGACGACGAGGCGGGCCGCGGCTCGCGCGGCTTCGGCATCTACGAGGCGCTGAAGACCCGGGTGATGAACGACGTGCGCGACCGACGCCTGGTCAACCCGGTGGCCGCGCTGGTGCGGTTGTCGCAGGACGGCGCACGGCAGGACGACGGTGAGGAACGGAAACCGGCAGGCGGCGCCGAAGACCCCGGTGACGAACGACGCGCAGGACCGCCCGCGTCGTCCGGAGGCCTCGCCGGCGCGGTCGGGGCAGCGCGACGGGCGGCAAGATGGTTCGGGACGAACGGAAGCTGACGGCGCGGCGCGCCGTGGAGGCGCTGCGCAACGGGGTGCCCAGCCGGGCGGCGGTGGAGATGCTGGGTTGCCGCCAGCCGAAGGCGGAGGCGGCGTTCACCGAGCTGCTGGCCAGGGCCGGGGATGCGCACGCCGGCGCCGGTCGCGCGCAGGGCATGCTCGTGTCCGGAGACTTCGGCGCGGGCAAGTCGCACCTGCTGGTCCACCTGGAGCGCCTGGCCCTGGCGCAAGGTTTCGTGTGCAGCACGGTGGCCGTCAGCAAGGAGACGCCGCTCTACGACCTCGGCAAGGTGTTCAGCTCCGGCGTCGACAATGCCCGGATGCCGGATCGGGGCGGACGCCTGTTCGAAGAGCTGGGCGCCGCCGCCGACCGCGGCTCGGCGCACTTCGCCGCGTTCGCGGAGTGGGTCGAGACCGCGGCATCGAACGGGGTCCTGCACGAAATCTTCCCGGCCGCCCTGGCCGTCTACGAGGGCGCGCGAGACCCCGAGCTCGGCGCCCGGATCGAGTCGTTCTGGGCGGGCGACCGGATACGGGTGTCCGAGATCAAGCGGGGGCTCCGGCTGCTCGGGCAGCGGCGCGCCTTCCGGGCGCCGAGGGTCGCCGAGCTGCCCCCGCAGCGTCTGCGATTCGCGGTCGAGCTGATGCGCGGCGCCGGCTACAAGGGCTGGGTGGTCCTGCTGGACGAGATGGAGCTCGTCGGCTCCTACTCGCTCCTGCAGCGCGGTCGATCGTACGCCGAGCTGGCCCGGTGGCTGGGGCAGGCCGCCGGCGGCCCCGGTGCGGGCCTGATCGCGGTCGGGACGGTGACCGCCGACTTCGCAACCGCCATCATCGGCCCCGACGGCAAGCACGACCGAGAGGGCGCGGGCCGGCGGCTGGCGGACAGCCGCCACGCGGACCGGGTGCGAGCGGCCGAGGCGGGCATGCGCCTGCTCGAACGCAAGTGCATCCGCCTGTCCGCGCCCACCGCCGACGACGTGCGCGACACCCTCGAGACGCTGCGGGTGCTCTACAGCGAAGCCTACGAATGGGAGGCGCCCCGGCTGGAGACCGGCGCCCGCGGCGTCGGCATCCAGGCGCGGATGCGCTACAAGGTCAGGGCCGCCATCAACGCGTGGGACCTGCTGCGGATCTACCCCGATTCACGTCCCGAGACGGTAGGCGGCGAATTCCGCCACGCCTACCGAGAGAACGCCGACCTCGAAGGAGAGTCCGGCGACGACGCCCAGGACGCCGAAAAGTAGCGCCTGCGATGGTTGCGAGCCGCCTCGAACGCGAGCCGGGTCGACACCGCCGCCCCAGGCCCGCCTACTTCTTTTCGTCTTCGATCCGCCACCGGAGGAACCCCACATCCATCCTGTCGGAGTCCCGGACCGTGTCCTTCATTCGAATCAGCAGTCGCTTCCCGGCGAGCGGAATGACCACATCCTCGACAAGGCGTTCCTCGACGTCCTGCGAGGTCGCGTCATCGTAGGTTATGCCGCACGCCGAGGCCATGAGATCCACCACGATCTCGTCCGCGATTCGAACCACGGTGTGGCTCCGCACGTCGTCGTTCTCGATCTGCGAGACCGCGTTGTCGGGAAGCGTCCCCAAGGCTCTCTTGATGGCCGCGACGTTCTCGTCCGAAGGATCCACGAGCAGATCGATGTCCTTCGTCGTGCGCACGAACCCGTGGAGGATGACCGCGAATCCGCCGATCAGGAGGTAGCGGACTCCTTCGGCGCGGAGCGCGCGGCAGAGGGCGAGGAGGTCTTCGAGTTCAGGTGCGCGGCTGAACGCACGATCTGACTCATCATCCATCTGTCCGCCTCTTCGAAAGAGGAGAATCGGTACAGCCCGCGCGGTACGAGTGCAGGTCCCCGCAGCCGGTTGAGCGTGCGTTGCAGACGCGCCGCGTCCTCGACGACCCGCACGCCGGGCGCACGTTTCGACACGACCTTCATGTCGCCGATTCCAGGGCGCCGATCCGACTCGTCGACGCCGACATCGGACCTCCGGCTTCTCATCGGCGCCGGAGCGGCGATGCCGCGCCGGGAACCGTCACCGCGGCGAGTTCCGATTCCATTCTCCCTGATCGTGTCAACCGGCACGGGTGCGGAAGGCGCGCGGACACCGACGGGGCCCCGGACCGGTGCGCCGCGACGGGGAGCATCGGCAGCGCCGTGGAGGGCCGTCACCCCGCCCCCGTCGTCGTCACGATCAGCGCGTCGAGGGCGACGACGCCCTGGCCCGCGGGTCGCACCACGACCGGGTTCAACTCCGCGCTTTCCAGCTCTCCGGCGTGGGCGGCCGCGAAGCGGGACAGGGCCGCGATGGCGGCGGCGAGGGCGTCGACGTCGCCCGGCGGCCGACCCCTCGCGCCGGCGAGAAGCGGAAATCCCCGCAGCTCGCGCAGCATGCGGTGCGCCTCGGCGGCGTCGAAAGGGGCGGGCCGGAAGGCAACGTCCGCGAGCACCTCGACGAACACGCCGCCGAGCCCGCACATGACCACCGGGCCGAACGTCGGGTCGTGCTGCACGCCGAGGATCATCTCGACGCCGTCCCGGACCATCGGGGAGACGAGGACCCCGTCGATCCGGGCATCGGGGCGCGCCGAGCGCGCCTTGCGGAGGATGGTGGCGGCGGCCTGGGCCACGTCGTCCGCGGCGTCGAGGTCGAGCGCGACGCCGCCGATGTCGCTCTTGTGCGCAATGTCAGGCGACGCGATCTTGACGGCTGCCGGGAATCCCAGTTGCGCCGCGGCCCGCGCCGCCTCGCGAGGGCCGGCGCACAGCCGCGATTCGACCATGGGAATGCCGGCATCGGCGAAGGCGCGTCTGGCCGCCGCCTCGCCGGTCGGGGTCGGCGGCAGCGGCGCGGCAGCCGGGGTAACGGCCGGCGCGGACGTCGGCCGGTCGAAGCTCTCCGCCAGCCGGGCGAGAGCGGCGACGGCGCGGACCGCGCGCGAGGGGTCCTCGAACACCGGGCACCCCGCTGCCTCGTAGTGCTGCACGACGTCGGGCGGGCCGACGATCGACAGGACGAGCAGGCGGTCGGGGTGCCGGCGCCGCGCGTCCTGCAGGATCTCGCGAACGGGCTCGACCATCGCCTCGGCGGCGGCGACGAACGTGAAGAAGGCGACGACGGCGTCGTAGGCGTCCTCCTCGAGGACGACGTCGAGGTTCGACCGGATCAGGCCGAGGTCGTTGAACGCCTGGGCGGTGATGTCGACGGGGTTGCGCGGCGAGGCGTAGGGGAGCTGCGCCTTCAGTCGGGCCTGGGCGCGGTCGCTCATCGGGGCGACGTCGAGCCCGCAGGCGACCGCCTCGTCCGCCATCTGGACGCCGACGCCGCCGGAGATGCTCATCAGGGCGACCCGCCGGCTCGCCGGGAACGCGCCGAAGGTCGCGGCGTAGGCGACGTCGAGCATTTCCTCGGCGTCGCGGGCGCGGTGGACGCCGAACTGGCGGAACACGCCGTCGTACACCGCGTCGCTGCCCGCCAGGGTCGCGGTGTGGGACCGCACCGCGTCGGCGCCGATCTCGGTGCGGCCCACCTTCTGCAGGACGACGGGCTTGCCGCGCTCGCGGGCGAGGGCGAGCGACTCGAGCAAGCGGTCGCGGTCGGCGATGCCCTCGATGTAGGCCACGATGACGGAAATATCGGGCTGTCGGGCGAGCCACCCGATGGTCTCGGCGACGTCGACGTCGCACTCGTTGCCGGTGGTGACGAAGAACCGGATGCCGATGCGGCGGCGGGTGGCGAGCAGCGACAGGTGGCTGCCGTAGGCTCCGCTCTGGGTGACCAGCCCGACCCCGCCGGGCACGGGGTGCGCCGCCTCGAGGGTCGTCGTGAACGTGGCGTAGAAACCGATCTCGGAGTTGTAGATGCCGAGGCAGTTGGGGCCGACGATGCGCATGCCCGACGCGCGGGCGATGGCGGTCATCGCGTCCTGCCGCCGCCGGCCTTCGCCGCCGGTCTCCGCGAAGCCCGCGCTGAAGACGACCACGGCCTTCACCCCGGCCCCCGCGCAGGCCTCCGCGGTCTCGACCACGGCGGGGGCGGGCACCGCGATGATCGCGGTGTCGACGGGCCCGGGGACGTCGCCGATGGTCGGGAACGCCGGGAGACCCTGGACAGTGGCGCGCCGCGGGTTCACGGGGAAGATGGGTCCTGCGAACCCGGCGTCCCGCGTGTACGCCAGCGGCCGGCCGCCGATGCGGGCGGGGTCGTCCGAGGCGCCGATGATCGCGATCGAGCGCGGGTGGAGGAGGGCGGTGAGCGAGTCGTCCGGTGTTGGCGGCGAAGTGGCGTCCATGTCGCGTCTCGAACCTGATGAGCTGTCCCGGCGCCCGGCGGCCATGCTGGTGCGTGGCGGGTCTGGCCGGCGGACCGTCCGGGGCCGGCGTCGCCGGGACCTCGCCCCGGACCGGCGAGGCCGGGACCTCGTCCGGACCCGCAAGATTGTATCCGTCGGGCACGGTCGCGCATCCCGTCCAGGTCGGGCGGGAGCCGCGGCGCACCGCGCCCGACGCCGGCGCAGGCCGGCCGCGCGCGGGCATCGGCCATGCCGGCCGGTGCTACCATCACGCGTCCACCGATCGCGACGATGTCCACCCCAACCGTCCGCGTTCTCAACTACCACCCCGCCGCCGTCTGGATCGAGCAGTTGCGGGCGGGTGGCTACGTGGTCGACGTGCGGCCTCTCCGCACCCCGGCCGACCTGAAGGCGATCGGCGAGGACCCGCCCGCCGCGGTCGCCGTCGACCTGTCGCGGGCGCCGAGCCAGGGACGGGACTTCGGGCTGGGGATTCGCCAGCAGGCGTCGTCGCGCGCGGTTCCCCTGGTGTTCGTCGACGGCAGCCCGGAACGGTTCTCGCAGATTCGCCACCTGCTTCCGGGGGCGGTCTGCACCCCCGGGAGCGGGGTCCTCGGGGCTGTACGGGAGGCGATTGCCGTTCCCCGGGCCGAGGTGGCCCGACCCCTGTCCGTGCTGGCCGGCTACTCCGGCACGCCGCTGCCGCGCAAGCTCGGCATCAAGCCGGGGACCGTGGTCCGGCTGTTGAACGCGCCGGCGGGCTTCGAGACGACCCTCGGGAAGCTGCCGGAGGGGGCCAGAGTCACCCGGCTCCGCGGCGGGGGATGCGATCTCACCCTCTGGTTCGTCCCGCGCCGCCGCGATCTGGAAGAGGGGCTCGAGCGCGTGGCCGGCGCCGTGACCACCGACAGGCTGTGGATCGTCTGGCCCAAGAAGACCTCGCCGCTCGCCTCCGACGTCTCGCAGCGGGACGTCCGCTCGGCGGGTCTCCACCAGGGGCTGGTCGACTACAAGATCTGCGCCGTCGACGACGACTGGTCGGGGCTGCTGTTCTCCCGTCGGAAGACACGACGGCGCTGACCCGTCGAGGACCGGTCGCGTCTCCTGCTCGAGGCCGGAGGCCGGGCCGCTGACGGGGGAGCGGCCGTTGGCGCCTGCCAGCGCGGGTATGATTGAGGTATGAAACAGAAGACGTCGATCACACTCGAAGAAGCGGTGGTGGCCGCGGTGGAGAGGGCCGCCCGTGATGGCGAGAGTCGCTCGCAGGCGATCGAGCGGCTGCTCCGGCAGAGCCTCGCCGAACAGGAGCGGGCCGCGATCGACCGGCGCGATCGGGCCATTCTCGACGCCCGCGCCGACGAGCTCAACGAAGAGGCGGTCGACGTTCTCGGCTACCAGGCGGAATCGTGAGGCGCGGCGACCTCTATCGCGTTGCGAGACCCGACGGCCGGGATCCGAAGCGGTTTCGAGTGTTCGTGGTGGTCAGCCGACAGGCGTCGATCGACTCCCGATTCTCGACCGTGATCTGCGCGCCGGTGTACACGGCGCGGCACGGCCTCGCGACGCAGGTCGACGTCGGACCGAGGGAGGGGCTGAGGCACGACAGCAGCATCCATTGCGACGAGCTGCTCAGCCTGCACAAGTCACGGTTGACGCACTTCGTGGGCAGCCTCGGCGCCGAACGGATCGAACGACTCGACCACGCCCTGACGGTTGCGCTGGACATCGGCCGAGGAGGGGTGGGCGGGCCACGGTCACTTCATTGACGGCGATTGGCGGTCGACGGCGACTTGCCCGCTTTCCGCGAATCCGGGCCCGCGGACACACCCGGTTCCCGCGCACGCCGCGCCACCCGGCTACGCCAGCGGAACGAAGGCGAGGAAGCGCAACGGGTTGTCGACGGTCATCGCGTGGATCTCGGCGTCGGTCACCCCCGCCTCGCGCAGCATCGGCACGAACCGCGTGATCGTCTTCGCGTAACCCGGCCCGCCGTTGCGCTGGATGTCCTGGGCGGCGGCGAAGTCCGACGCGAGCAGCACGCGGTCGGCGTGGCCGTCCGCCATCAGCGCCTGAATCATCGGCACCTTGCGGCCGTCGGCGTCCGGCCCGCCGCCGAGCCGGTCGAAGCCCACGAAAGCGCCGCGCGCGGCGATGCGCCGGTGGACCGCTGCCTCGGGGTCGTCGAGCCCCCCGAGATGGCCGATGGCGACGCGTCCCGGCGCGACACCGAGCGACTCGAAGATGTCGAGCTGCTCCTCGGCCGCCTGTCCGTTGGCCGTATGCGTGAAGATCGGCAGGTTGGTGAGCAGGTGGGCCTTGCCGACGGCGCTGAACGCCTTGCGCTCCGACGGCGTGATCTCGGCCGAGCTGCCGATCTCGCCGAAGGCCCCCCACCGCTCGGCCGCGGCCGCCGCGGCCAGGGCTTCCGCGATCTCGTCGTCGCTCCGGTCCGCCAGCTCCGGGGGATGGAACGGGTCGGTGTAGTAGCCGCCGCTCGCCACGATCGGCATGCCGGAGCGTTCGGAGACCTCGCGCAGGAACGCCACGCTGCGCCCCATGTCGTCGTGGCCGCCGTCCACGAGCGCCGCGACGCCCTCGCGGGCCGCCGCCTCCAGCTCGGACGCCATGACCTCGACGTCCTGCATGAAGTACGGAGAGTCCGCCGGCCCGATGAACCGCTCGCGCGCGGGGCTCTCCGGCCCCAGCAGCCGGTCCCAGAAGGGGATGTCGAGCGACATGTGCTCGTGGAAGAGCACCGCGCCGTGCGCCAGCCGCTCCGGCCGCAGGTCCTCGATGATCGTGCGGACGATCGCCCCGTCCGGAAAGGACGATGCGACGGGCGCCGCCGGCTCCGCGGGTGGTGCGGTCTCCGGCCCGCGCCCGCATGCGGCGGCTAGTCCCGCTCCGCCGAGGCCGAGAATCCGCATCGCCTCGCGGCGACTCCACATCGTGGCGCGAGCGAATCGATGTCCTCTCATGTCGTCCTCGCCCGGTGCCCGGGGCGGCGATCATCCGCCGCGCGTGTGCATCTCCAGGTGCGGCTGCTGCTGCAGCGCCTCGACGGGAATGAAGGTGGCGCGGTCGGCGGCGGCCAGGCGCTCCTCGGCGCCGCGGTCGTCGCGCTGCCGCCAGGTGGCCGCGATGAGGTCCTCGAGGGCCTCCCGGCTCGCGCCGGCCCGCAGGGGCCCCCGCAGGTCGGTGCCGGTGCGCGCGTAGAGGCAGCGGTACCAGAGCCCGTCGGCGGTGAGGCGGCTGCGGTCGCACTGCCGGCAGAAGGGCTCGGTCGTCGACGAGATGATGCCGAACACGAGGCCGTCGGGCAGGGTGAAGCGGTCGGCGGGGGCGGCGGTGGTCTCGTCGACGGCCTCTATCGGGCCGTAGTGGGCGGCCAGCCGGTCGAGCATCTCGCGGCGCGGCACGACGTCGTCCATCGACCAGCGTGTGGCGCCGCCCACGTCCATGTACTCGATGAACCGGACCTCGGCGTTCACGCGCCGGCCGTACTCCACCATCGGCACGAGCTCGTCGTCGTTGACCCCGCGGATCACCACGGTGTCGATCTTGACGCTCTCGAAGCCGGCGCCGGCCGCCGCGTCCAGCCCCCGCAGCACGTCCCGGTGGCGGTCGAAGCGCGTGAGGGCCTCGAAGCGGTCCGCGTCCAGCGTGTCCAGGCTCACGGTGATGCGCGGCAGGCCGGCGTCCCGCAACGCCCGGACCTGCTCGGCGAGCAGGATGCCGTTGGTGGTCAGGGCGAGGTCGCGCAACGCGGCCTTGCCGGCGAGCAGCGCCACGAGGTCGGGCAGGTCGGTGCGCAGCAGCGGCTCGCCGCCGGTGATGCGGACCTTGTCGGTCCCCAGCGCCGCGAACACGTCGACCAGGCGCTCGATCTCCTCGAAGGTCAGGATGTCGTTGCGGGGCAGCCAGACGTACTCGGCCTCCGGCATGCAGTAGTGGCACCGCAGGTTGCAGCGGTCGGTCACCGACACCCGCAGGTTGGCGAGCGGCCGGCCGAGCCGGTCCTGGACCTCCATCGCCCTTCATTATGCCACCGCGCCCCGGGTTCGGCGCCTGTGCCGGCATGGCGTCCGCGGTCCGGCCCGCGTCGCCGCGCGGTCGTGGGTGCGGTGGCGGTCCCGTGCCAAGCGCCGTGGCGAGATGTGCAAACGCGCTTGCGGGTCGGGGCGAGGGCGACGGCCCTTCTTCCGGCCGGCAACGGGGGACGGGCGGCGACCGTTGCCTGGGCGCGGGCCGGCCGCTCCCCCCCGGCCGCCCGCCGGTTCGACGTATAATTCAGGGCCGTGCTTCGGCCCCACCGCGCCGGCTGCCCGCGGGTCGCGCCCTCGGCGTTCGTAGACGAAAGCGCGCAGGTCATCGGCGACGTCGAGATCGGCGACGACAGCAGCGTCTGGATGAACGTGGTGCTGCGCGGCGACGTCAACTGGATCCGCATCGGCGACCGCACGAACATCCAGGACGGGAGCGTGCTCCACGGGATGAGGGGGACCCACCCGACGCGGCTCGGAGACGAGGTGACGGTGGGGCACGGGGCGATTCTCCACGGGTGCGTGGTCGAGGACCGCTGCCTGATCGGCATCGGGGCGATCGTGCTGAACGGGGCCGTCGTCGGGTCCGGCTCGATCGTCGCCGCGGGCACTCTCGTGGCCGAGGGGACCGCCATTCCGCCAGGGTCGCTGGTCATGGGCAGTCCCGGCCGGGTGCGGCGGGCGACCAGCGCCGACGAGGCGGCGTCGATTCGCCGCTACGCCGACAACTACGTTGCCTACCAGCGCGAGTTCCAGGCGGGACCGCAGAGTTCCGGGGAATGACAGGGCCCGCGACGACGATGCGGCAGGACCGGGTCCGCGCAGGGCCCGCGACGACGATGCGGTCGGCGGCAGAACGAAGGGACCCCTCCTCACGGTGATTTCCGGCATTCGCGGCACGCGGGACATCCTGCCCGGCGAGGTGGGACGGTGGCGGCGCGTCGAGCGCGCGGCGGTGGCGGTGTGCGAGCGCTACGGGTACGTCGAGGTGCGGACCCCGGTCATCGAGCGCGAGGAGCTGTTCGCGAAGGGGACGGGCGAGTCGACGGACATCGTGCAGAAGGAGATGTACGCCTTCACCGACAAGGGCGGCGAGCGCGTCACCCTGCGGCCCGAGGCGACCCCCAGCCTCGTCCGCGCCTTCGTCGAGCACGGCCTCGAGCAGGCCCTGCCGTTCGCCAAGCTCTACAGCCTGGGGCCGATGTTTCGCTACGAGCGCCCCCAGAAGGGCCGCTACCGCCAGTTCCACCAGCTCGACGTCGAGGTGTTCGGCATCGCCGACCCGGCCGTCGACGCCGAGGTCATCGAGATGGCCATGGCCTTCGTGGCCGAGCTCGGCATCGAGGGGGCCGAGCTCGTCATCAACTCGGTCGGGTGCGGAGCGTGCCGCCCCGCGTTCAGCGCCGCGCTGCTGGCCGCGCTGGGGGAGCGGGTCTCCGACCTGTGCGGCGACTGCCGGCGCCGGGCCGACACCAACCCCCTGCGCATCTTCGACTGCAAGGTGCCGGGCGACCAGCCGATCATCGACGCGCTGCCGCACTCGGAAGACTACCTGTGCGAGGCCTGCCGCGACCACTTCGCGGAGGTGCGGGGCCAGCTCGACGCCTACGGGCTGCCGTACCGCGTGTCGCACCGGCTGGTCCGCGGCCTCGACTACTACATGCGCACCACGTTCGAGATTCTCGGGTCGGGGCTCGGGGCGCAGAACGCGCTGCTCGGGGGCGGCCGTTACGACGGCCTCGTGAGGCAGCTCGGCGGGCCCGACCGCCCCGGCATCGGGTTCGCGGCGGGGCTCGAGCGGCTCGTGCTCGCGCTGCCCGAGGGCGCGGGCGACGAGGCGCCGGTCGACGCGTTCGTGGTGGCCCTCGGCGACGCGACATGGGGCTCGGCGCGGGTCCTCGCCCGCGACCTGCGCCTGGCCGGCCTGCGGGTGCTGATCGACTACGGCGGCCGTTCGTCGAAGTCGCAGATGAAGCGGGCCAACCGCAGCGGGGCCCGGCACATGCTCATTCTCGGCGAGGACGAGCTGGCCGCGGGCGAGGTGGCGGTCAAGGAGATGGAGACGGGCGAGCAGCGGCGCGTGGCCCGCGAGGCGGTCGCGGATGCGCTCGCGGCGAGGCGCGCCGGCGACGGGGTGTAGACCAGTGCGGACACATACATGCGGCGCGTTGCGCCCGAGCGACATGGGGCAGGAGGCGACCCTGACGGGGTGGGTGCACCGGGTGCGCGACCTCGGCTCCCTCATCTTCGTGGACGTGCGCGACCGCTACGGAGTCACCCAGGTCGTGGCCCGCGACGACGAGGGGCTGCTCGCGCAGGCGAAGCGGCTTCGGCCCGAGTTCGTGGTGGCGGTCGCCGGCGTCGTCGAGCGCCGGTCCGACGACACCCTCAACCCGAAGATCGCCACCGGCGAGGTCGAGATCGCGGTGCGGTCCATCGAGGTGCTGAACGAGTCGAAGCGCCCGCCCTTCCACATCGCGGAGGAGAGCCCGGTCTCGGAGGACCTCCGGCTGAAGTACCGGTACCTCGACCTGCGGCGGCAGCGGATGCAGCGGAACATGCAGCTGCGGCACCGGGTGGTGCTGGCCGTTCGCCGCGCCCTCGACGAGCAGGGCTTCCTGGAGATCGAGACCCCGATCCTCGCGAAGTCGACGCCGGAGGGGGCGCGCGACTACCTGGTGCCCAGCCGGGTGCATGCGGGCGAGTTCTTCGCGCTGCCGCAGTCGCCGCAGATCTTCAAGCAGATCCTGATGATCTCGGGCATGGACCGCTACTTCCAGATCGCGCGCTGCTTCCGCGACGAGGACCTGCGCGCCGACCGGCAGCCCGAGTTCACGCAGATCGACATGGAGGTGTCGTTCGCCACCCCCGACGTCGTCTTCGGCATCGTCGAGCGCCTGATGGAGCCGGTGTGCGCCGCGGCGGGGTTGACCGTCGAGACGCCGTTCCCCCGGTTGACCTACGCCGACGCGATGGCGAGGTACGGGTCGGACAAGCCCGACCTGCGCATCGGGATGGAGATCGCCGACGTCTCCGACGTCTTCGCCGACTCGAGCTTCCGGGTGTTCCGCGAATGCGTGGCCGAGGGGGGCGTCATCCGCGCCCTCGTCGTGCCGGGGGCGGGGCGGTACTCGCGCAGCCAGGTCGACAAGCTCGTCGACGAGGCCATCGCCCTGGGCGCCTCGGGCCTCGTGTGGGCGCGGCGCGGGCCGGACGGCGACGTCCAGAGCTCGATCCTCAAGGTGGCGGGGGCCGACACCCTGGGGAGGCTGCTCGAGGCGGCGGGCGCCGGCGACGCCGACCTCGTGCTGGTGGCGGCGGGGTCGGGCGAGGAGCCGTCGCGGCTCCTCGGGCAGATGCGGCTCGGGCTCGCCCGCCGCGAGGGGCTCGTCGACGAGTCGCGCACCGCCCTGGCGTGGGTGGTCGACTTCCCGATGTTCGAGTGGAACGACACCGAGGGGCGCCACGTGTCGCGCCACCACCCGTTCACGTCTCCCCACGACGACGACCGCCACCTCCTCGACGGCGGCGACCTCGGCGCCATCCGGGCCAAGGCCTACGACCTCGTGTTCAACGGCTGGGAGATCGGCGGCGGCAGCATCCGGATCCACGAGCAGCCGCTGCAGCGGCGCATCTTCGAGCTGCTGAAGATCAGCGACGAGGACGCCCGCTCGAGGTTCGGCTTCTTCCTCGACGCCCTGGAGTACGGGACCCCGCCGCACGGCGGCATCGCCTTCGGGGTCGACCGCATCGTCGCCCTGCTCGCGGGCGAGGCATCCATCCGGGACGTGATGGCGTTTCCCAAGACCGCCGCCGCCGTCGACCTGATGACCGGCGCCCCGTCGACGGTCAGCCCCCACCAGCTCCGCGAGCTGCATCTGCAGGCCGGGCGATAGGGGTCTGCGCCGTGCATCGTTGCAGATTCCGTTGAAGGTGGGTTCGGGCGGCGGGCGAAGCCGGAGGCGACGCACTCCGCGCCGGTTTCAACCGCCGACGAAGCCCTGTTCCCGGCTGAGTAGAGGGCTCGCCATCCGCTTCAGATGTCGAGGCGACGCCTGTCGGAGTGCGCCGCGCTGATGGTCAGGAGCCCGTGGTCGAGTCCCGCGTTGCACCGGGCGGCGAAGGTGCCGGTGCGCGGCAGGCGCAAGCAGGATGAAGCCACCACGTCGCGCCGCCCTTCGCGACCATCAGGACCGGTGGGTTCTCCACTTCCTCCCCCTATTCGACGTTGTCAGTCGAATCGCCGTCGTCCTGCGATTCATCCAGTGGCCCGCCCCCGAAGTTCATGAATCCCGGAAACGGCGAAGTGAGCCCAGTGAGAACCGGCTGAGAGACACGCCGGAGCTACTGCGCGAACCATGGTGACGGAATACTGGTGGGCTGTCCCGGAGCCCACCGTGCCGCCCTGTCGCCGGCTCGCACCGGCAAATGCCGGCGAAGACGCACTGCGACCTGGGCAGCCTTTTCAAGGACGGTCCACCAGTTCCTGCTGTCATGGCCCGTTTCGTTTCACCGGGCCCGGAGAATGCTCGCCAGATTCCGACCCGGCGACGCGCGGCAGACTGGGAACGACGAGCGGCATGAGGCGGCCTGACGGTCAGATCGCGAATCTGTCGTGCACCCGAGAACTGGGGGGGCGCGCGCAGAAGCCCCCGAAGCGGCCGCGGTAGTCGAATACCGCGGGTTTCGCCCTCGACCAGGGGCCGCCGGACGCCCCGCCCGGGTCGTTCAACGACACTCATTCCCGCCCGCGCATCGCCCCGCCCGCTCTGCCTGCCGGCTGGCGTCGTTGCCTCGCAGCCCCTGCCGCCGAAGGGATGAACGATGTCCGTGCCCGGTCTGGAAGCAGGTCAGAGTGACGAAGGACCTGCTCCGTTCCGTGCCTGGATGCGCACGAGGCCAAGAACAACGAAAAATTCACTCAAATGCTACGTTTGGTCACTCAGTGGTCACCAACGGTTGATATGATGAATCCATGTCGGGCGCGCGCCGGTTCGCCACCGTACAACCACGGCTGACCGGTGCCACAGGCGGAGCGCCTGGTGGCTGCCGACCGGAGAAGGAATGGGTTGCGTCCGCCAGGGCGCGACCATGCAGACATTCTGCGGTCTGGCGCGATCTCCCCGTACCGCACCGGCCTTCGGTTCTTCCTCGAACGTTTCGTGTTGCCAGAATGCTCGATTAGTTCCTGATTGTTCGTTTCTCTACTTTCCGGAGGGGTGATGGCCAAGTCTTCCGAGAGAGCCCGGCACTCCCGGAGCGGCGGCGGGGCCGCCGGACCGACGGCGTCGATGGCGCGCCGCGGGCGTACGACGCGGCGGGTCGGCGGCCTGGCGACGGTGGTGCGCGCATCGGTTCCGGGGCGGGTCGTCGACCGCGCGGGGTCTCGCCTGACGCCGACAGCGGGCAACGGTCGGGATGACTACTTCACCGGCAGGCTCGGGAGCTTGGACGCAATGGCGGCAGTCAAGAGCCTCGGTGTGGTCGTGCTTGGCGCGTGTGCGCTGGTGGCGTGGGCAACGATGGAAACGTCGGCGGCCGCCCAGGGACCGGGCCTGCGCCTTGTCGTGCTACAGGGACAGGACGGCGAGAATGTCATCGGGCAGGGGGCCCAGGTCCCGACGGTGGTGGAGGTCCGCGACCGGAACGAATTGCCGGTGGCCGGGGCGTCGGTGCTGTTCCTGCTGGGGGAGGGCGGTACCGCCACGCTGAACGCGGGGCTGCGTGAGGTGTCGCTGACGACGAATGCGTTGGGGCAGGCGGCGGTGATGGTGAACCCGGTCGCGGTCGGGGTCGTCGAGCTGTCGGTTGCTGCGACGTTCATGGGCGAGACGGTCGGGGTCACGATCGTCCAGACGAACCTCGCGACGGCGGCCGACGCCGAGGCCGGGGTGGTGCCGGTGGATGACCCGGAGCACGCCGTCGGCGGACCGGTGGCGGGCGCCGGCGGGGTGGCAGCGGCGGCGGGCGGCGGGTTGGGGACCGGAGCGATCCTGGGCCTTGCGGGCGCCGGCGGGGCGGTGGGCGTGAGCCTGGCAGTCGCCGGCGGTGGCGGCGACGCGCCCGCGCCCGACCCACCAGCCAGGGTGCCGTCGCGACCGTCGGCGCCGTCGGTGTCGGCGGGCGACGGTCTGCTGGACGTCACTTGGAGCGCGCCGGCGTCGAACGGGGCGGTGATCGACGACTACGACCTGCGTCATCGTCGGTCGGGCGGGACGTGGGAGGACCACCCCGGGGAGTTCCTCGACCTGCGGGCGACGATTGAGGGACTGGAGAACGGGACGACCTACGAGGTTCAGGTTCGTGCCGGAAACGCCGTCGGCAAGGGGGATTGGTCGCCGAGCGGCACCGGCGCGCCGATCGACCCGTTCGAACGAGAACGGGCCGTGCTCATGGAGCTCTACAACGCCACCGACGGCCCCAACTGGACCCACAACAATAACTGGAACAGCAGCGAGCCAGTCCATCGATGGGACGGTGTCTGGGAGGACAGGGACGGTCGAGTAGTGGCCTTGTACCTCGATTCCAACCAGCTGAACGGTTCGATTCCGCCCTCGCTCGGCAGCCTGGTGAAGCTCGAGTCCCTTTTCTTGAACGACAACCAGTTGAGCGGTTCGATTCCGTCCTCGCTCGGCAACCTGGCGAATCTCAGGAACCTGTTCCTCAATCACAACCAGTTGAGCGGTTCGATTCCGCCCTCGCTCGGCAACCTCGCGAAACTGGAGTGGCTGTACCTCGAAAACAACCGGTTGAGTGGTTCGATTCCGTCCTCGCTCGGCAGCCTCGCGAATCTGAAATTCCTGACTGTGCAGTTCAACGAGTTGAGCGGTTCGATTCCGTCCTCGCTCGGCAGCCTCGCGAATCTGCGGGTCCTGGAAGCCCAGTTCAACGAGTTGAGCGGTTCGATTCCGTCCTCGCTCGGCGGCTTGCCGAATCTCGCGGCGATCTGGCTCTTGGGGAACCGGTTGACCGGGTCGATACCGAGGGCGTTGTGCAAGTTCAAGACCATGATCAATCCGCAGAGAGGTGATGTGTCCCTGCCGTGCGAAGAGTCGGCGGCGGAGGCCGGCGATCTCGCGCGGCTCTCGGTCGCGGACGCCGAGGCAAGGGAGAACGTCGACGACACGGTCGATTTCACGGTGACCCTCGACCGGCCGGCGGTCGCGGCGGTCAGCGTGGACTACGCCACCGCGGACGGCAGCGCCCGGGCGGGGGCGGACTACGCGGCCACGAGCGGGACGTTGACCCTCTTGGCCGGCGAGCGGTCGAAGACCATCCGGGTGGACCTGCTCGACGACGCCCACGACGAGGGCGTGGAGACCTTCACGCTCGCCCTGTCGAACGCCTCCGGGGGGGTCATCGCGGACGGGCAGGCGACGGGGCGGATCGAGAACCACGATTCGTTGCCGCGGGCGCTGCTGGCCCGGTTCGGTCGGACCGCGGCGGTGCATGTGGTCGAGCAGGTGGAGGAGCGGCTGCAGGCGCGGCGGGCGCCGGGGGTCGAGGGTCGGTTCGCGGGTCGGGAGCTGCGGCCGGGCATGGAGCGCGACCTCGCGCTGAGCCTGCTCGGCGGGGCGGCCGGGCCGGTGGACGCGGCTTCCGTCCCGGGCGCGCCGCGGGGTGTGGGCGCGCCGGGGTCTGGACGCATGTCGCCGGGTGGACGGGGCGACGTGCGGCTGGGCGGCGGCCTGCCCGCCGGGGGCGGGTTCGGCGGTCTGATGGAGCCGGAGATCGGACAGATGGCCGCGGGCGGCGGGGGCCGGGGGGGCATCGGCGGCGGCCTCGTCGGCGGGGGCGGGGGCCTGCTGGCCGGCTCGGCCTTCGCGGTCAACCGCGAGACGAACCGGGGCGGGGTGCTGTCGTTCTGGAGCCGCGGGGCGCAGTCGAGCTTCAGGGGCCGGGAGGGCGCGCTCGAGCTCGACGGCGACGTTCGGACCACGATGTTCGGGGCCGACTACGCGAAGGGACCGGTCGTGGTGGGTCTGTCTCTGGCGAACAGCCGGGGCCTGGGCCGGTACGCGGCGGTCGACGCCGGCCGGGTCGCGACGTCGGTGACCGGTTTCTATCCGTGGCTGGGCTACCGGGCGACGGACCGCGTCACGGTCTGGGGCGTGACCGGCTACGGGGCGGGGGGCCTGATGCTGACGCCCGGCGGCGGGGCGTCGCTGGAGAGCGGCTTGTCGATGGCGATGGCGGCGGGCGGGACGCGGGGCGAGCTGATCGCCGGACGTTCCGGCGGCTTCGGTCTGGCGTTCAAGGCCGATGCGCTGTGGGTCGGCACGAGCGTGGAGGGTGTGGACGGCCCGGCCGGTCGCCTGGCCGCTGCCGAGGCGGCGGTGACCCGGTTCCGGACCGGGCTGGAGGGCTCGCGCGAGTTCCTGCTGGGCGGGAGGGTCTCGCTCAGACCGAGCGCCGAGGTCGGTCTGCGGCACGACGGCGGCGACGCCGATACGGGCGCCGGCATGGACGTGGGCGGAGGCCTGGTCCTCGCCGACTCGTCGACGGGTCTGGCGGTGGACATCCGGGTGCGGATGCTGGTGGCGCATCAGGCGGAAGGGTTCCGCGAGCAGGGCATGGCCGTGTCGTTGAGCTACGACCCGACGCCATCGACGCCTCTGGGCTTCAGGGCGCGGGTGGCGCCGTCGTGGGGCGGTCAGGCGACGGGCGGGGCCGAGGCGCTGTGGGGCCGGGAGACCATGGCGGGGTTGGCTGACGGCGGCTTCGCCTCGGGCAACCGCCTCGACACGGAGCTGGGCTACGGCCTGCCGGTGGGGAGCCGCTTCGTGGGCACCCCGCGAGTGGGCCTTGCGGCCACGGAGTACGGGAGGGACTACCGGATGGGCTACGGCCTGACCCTGTTCGAACGCGACACTCTGACCTTCGAGATGGGCGTCGACGCGCGGCGCCGGCAGAGCCTGTTGCAGGGCGGAGCGGACAACGGGTTTCTCGGGCAGGCCAGGATTGGCTGGTAGCGACGGCCGGCCCGGGCGCCGCGCGCGGCTGGCGGAGGCGGCGCCGCGCGCGACCGGCCGGTCCGGGCTCCGGCACACGCTTCCGGGCGGGCACTTGCCGTAGCCGGCCGATTGGTGCACGATCGCAGACGCACGTGTCCGAAGAACCCAGCCCATCCGGCACCGCCGCGGCCACGCGGATCTCCGTGCCCGACGACGGGATCGAGCAACTGTTCGGCGCCCACGACTCCCATCTCACCGCGTTCGAGGAGCTGTTCGGGGTGCGGGTCCGCACCGACGGCAACCAGCTTCTGGTCGACGGCGAGGCGCGGGCGGTCGAGGGGGTGGAGCGGACGGTACGCCAGTTGTCGGCGCTGGTCGGCGACGGCTACCGGCTCTCGGCCGACGACGTGCGGCAGGCGGCGCAGCTCGTCATGCAGGACGCGTCGGTCCGGCTGCGCGACTACTTCGTCAAGACCACCGTCAAGGCGTCGAGCAAGCGGCAGGTCGCCCCCAAGAGCCTGAACCAGCGGCGTTACCTCGAGGCCATCGACCGGCACGACGTCGTGTTCGGGGTCGGACCGGCGGGGACGGGGAAGACCTATCTGGCGATGGCCCAGGCCGTCGCCTACCTGACCGCGAAGAAGGTCACCCGCATCATCCTCGCCCGCCCCGCCGTCGAGGCCGGCGAGCGGCTCGGGTTCCTGCCCGGCGACATGCAGGAGAAGGTGAACCCCTACCTCCGCCCCCTCTACGACGCGCTCTACGACATGCTCGACCTCGACCGGGTCGATCGGCTGCTCGACCGCCGGACCATCGAGATCGCACCCCTCGCGTTCATGCGGGGGCGGACCCTCAACGACGCGTTCGTGATTCTCGACGAGGCCCAGAACACCACCGCCGAGCAGATGAAGATGTTCCTCACCCGGCTGGGTTTCGGGTCGAAGGCGGTCGTCACCGGCGACATCACCCAGATCGACCTGCCGGCGGGACGCGTGTCGGGTCTCGTGGAGGTGCTGGGCATTCTGGAGCACGTGGACGGCATCGCGTTCACCCGCTTCGACGACCGCGACGTGGTGCGGCACCCGCTCGTGCGCCGGATCGTCCGGGCCTACGAGACCTGGGCCGAGCGCCCCGACGCGCCGGCGGCGGCGCCGGCTCCTGCCGGGAGCGGAGCCTTGGATCCGGCGCCGTGACCCGCTCGACGGACCGGACGATGACGACCGCCACGACCCGCTGCGCGACGACGGCCCTTCGATACCGCATCGTGATCCTGCGCCATCGCCCATGACCGCCGACGACCCCGACCCTGCGCCATCGCCCATGACCGCCGACGACCCCGACCCTGCGCCATCGCCCATGACCGCCGACGACCCCGACCCTCGCCCCGCCGCCCCACCGTCCGCCCGACTCGAGGTGGTGGTGACGGACGGGCGCGGGCGGCCCAGGGCGGCCGGCGACCTGCCGGCGTGGCTGGCGGGGGTGGCGCCCCGGTTCGCGGTCGGCCAGACTGTCGTCGCCCTCGTCTGCGACCGCAAGATGCGCGACCTCAACCGCCGCTTCCGCGGCGTCGACCGGGTTACCGACGTGCTGTCGTTCCCGGCCGGTCCGGCCGATCCGGGGGCGCCCCGCGCCGGGGCTGGCGGCGGCCGGCGGTGGCTCGGCGACATCGTCATCGCCACCGGCCGGGCGGCGCGGCAGGCGCGAGCGGCCGGGCTCACCGAAACGGAGGAGCGGCGCCGCCTCGCCCTCCACGGCCTGCTGCACCTGCTGGGCTACGACCACGAGCGGGACGACGGACGCATGCGGCGCCTGGAGCGGCGGCTCCAGCGGCGCGGCGGCCTGCCGGTGGACCCCTCATGATGCCCCTCGCGCTGTTCCTGCTCGGCTGCGCCGTGATCTACGTGGCGACCATCGAGTCGGCGTTCGGGGCGATGGTCCGCCTGCCGGAACGGCTGACGGCGGAGCGGGACGCCCGCAACGAGTCGCTCGTGGCCCACCTCGAGGACCCGTTGCGCCTGTACGTCGTCACCCGCCTGCTGCGGGGCGGGCTGTTCGCCCTGGCCGCGGTCATCCTGGCCCAGCTCATCGGCGTGGCCACGCCCCGGGCGGTGGGGGTGCTGCTGCTGAGCATCGTCGCCTTCGTGGTCGTCTGCGAGCAGGTGGTGCCGTCGGCCCTCGCGCGGCGCAACGCCGGCCAGGTGCTCGAGCTGCTGCTGCCGTCGTTCGACCTGGCGCTCCGGATCCTGGGGCCGGTCACGGGCTGGCTGATGCTTCTGGCGCGGCCGCGGCGCGGGCGGAGCACCAACGGCCGCGCCAACGGCGGCGCGGACGACGCGCCGGGCGAGGACGCCGAGACGCGGGCGGAGGCCGCCGACACCGAGGAGCGGCGGCTCCTGCAATCGGTGGTGGACTTCGGGGGGACGCTGGTGCGCGAGGTGATGACCCCGCGGCCGGACATCGTGGCCATCGCCCACGACGCGACGGTGGACGAGCTCCGGGCCCTCTTCGCCGAGGAGGAGTACTCGCGCATCCCGGTGTTCGAGAACGAGCTCGACAACATCCTGGGCTTCGTCTTCGCCAAGGACCTCGTGAAGGCCGACGGGCTCTCCGGCGACTCGCCCATCGTCCCCCGCCTGCTCCGGCCGGCCTGCGTCGTGCCCGAGGGCCAGCGGGTGGCCGACCTGCTGCGCGAGCTGCAGGTCAGGCACGTGCAGAGCGCCATCGTCGTCGACGAGTACGGAGGCACGGCGGGGCTGGTGACCATCGAGGACCTCCTCGAGGAGATCGTGGGCGAGATACGCGACGAGTACGACGGCGACGAGTCGGAGCCGGTGGTCGAGGAGGACGGCGGGCGCTTCGTGTTCCTCGCCACGGTGGGGGTCGGCGAGCTGGCCGACCGCCTGGGCGTGTCGGTCGAGCGGGACGGCTTCGAGACGGTGGGGGGATACCTGCTGGCCCGGCTCGGGCGGGTGCCGGCGGTCGGGGAGACCTTCGAGGTGGACGATCTCGTGGTGGAGGTGCTCGACGCCGAGCGACGGCGCGTGCGCAAGGTGCGGATGAGCCGCCGGGCGACGGCGGAGGCGGTCGGGGCATAGCCGTGGCGGAAACGCAGACCCCGGCCCCGCGCGCCGGCTTCGTGTCGCTCGTCGGGCGCCCCAACGCGGGCAAGTCCACCCTCCTCAACCGCATCGTCGGCACCAAGCTGGCCATCGTCTCGGACAAGCCGCAGACCACCCGGAACCGCATCCTCGCGGTTCGGAACTACGCGGGCGAGGCCCCCGCGCAGGTGGTCTTCGTCGACACGCCGGGCATTCACCGGCCGCTGCACCGGATGAACGTGCGCATGGTCGACGTGGCCCTCGAGTCGATGGGCGACGTCGACCTGATCGGGCTGGTGCGGGACGCCACCGACGGCGTCGGGGCCGGCGACCGGTTCGTCATCGACGCCCTCGAGCGGGCCCCGGCCCCGGTGATGCTCATCCTCAACAAGATCGACCTGATCGCCAAGGCGCGCCTGCTCCCGCTCATCGACTGGTATCGCCGCCAGCGCGACTTCGCCGCCTTCGTGCCGGTGTCGGCGGCGACCGGCGACGGGGTCGACATCCTCGAGCGGGAGATCGTCGGGCGGCTCCCGGCCGGCCCGGCGCTCTATCCCGACGACTTCCTCACCGACCAGCCGGAGCGCCTGCTCGCGGCCGAGACGGTCCGCGAGAAGGTTCTGCGCCACACCCACGCCGAGCTGCCGTTCGTCACCGCGGTGGTCGTCGACCGCTTCGACGACGAGAGCGAGCCGGGGCGCCTGGCCCTGTTCTGCTCGATCCTGGTGGAGCGGAAGACCCAGAAGCCCATCGTCATCGGTCCCGGCGGGGCCCGCATCCGGCAGATCGGGACCGAGGCGCGGCAGGACCTCGAACGGTTCTTCGGCGCCCCGGTGTATCTCGATCTGCACGTGAAGGTGCGGGCCGACTGGCGCGACGACGACCGGATCCTGGATCAGGCCGGCGTGGCCCCGACCGAACAGGGATGAGGGACGACGCGCATCGCCGTCTCTCGAAGGACGCGGACAAACGCAGACCCTTCGGGGGCCGGCACCGTTCCACGGCGTCGCTGCCCTAGCCCGCCCATCGTCGCCTTCGGCTCCGCTGGGCGCCCAACCAACCCTGCTAGGAGTCTGCACCGTTCTACGGCGCAGACTCCTAGCCCGCCCATCGTCGCCTTCGGCTCCGCTGGGCGCCCAACCAACCCTGCTAGGAGTCTGCACCGTTCTACGGCGCAGACTCCTAGCGGCCCGCCATCCGCTCGGCCATGTTGCGCAGGAAGTTGACGATGTGCCACATCTCCTCGTCGGTGATGCGGCCCTCCCACGCGTCCATGTCGTAGGCCGGAGGCACCCCGTTGCGGATCACCAGGAAGATGTCGCCGTCGGTGTCGCCGTGCACCCACTCGTCGTCGATGAGGTTCGCGGGCCTCGATCCCGGCGGCGCCGTCATGCCCTGGCCGTCGGCCCGGATGCCGTGGCACGCACGGCAGAATCGGCCGTAGACCCGCAGGCCGGCCCTCACCGATTCCTCGGTCGCCTCGATCGGGTTCTCCGGGACCTCGGCGGCGGCCTCCTGCGCGGGGCCGGCCGCGATCAGCGGCGACGACCCGGCGGCCCCGAGCAGGGCGAAGGCGACGGCGGCGAGGACGGGGACGATTCCGCCAGGGCGGGCCGGGAGTCCGCGCCGTCCAAGGGTGCAGACGCTCGGTAGGGCTGGTTGGGCGGCAATCCGAGTCGCGGGCGACGATTTCCGGGCTAGGGTCACTCATCCTCCTCGATGTGGAAGTTCTCCATGAGTCTATACCGCGCTGCCGTTCATGCCGCGCCCCGGTCCATGACTGCACCGGCGTTCGTGACTTCACCGGCGTTCCGAGTGCGCGCCCGTCGTCCGTGACTGCGCTCGCCGGCCCTGATTCCGATCGGTCCGCGAGTCGGTTCCGTCCGGCTAATCCTGTCGCGGTTGACCCGTTCGTCGGCGACGGGATACACTGCCCGTCTTGGTTTCCGGGCACCTTCCAATCGGAGAGATGAGCGAATGCGTAGATTGAGCGTTGTCTTCATGGCGGTCCTGCTGGTCGCGGGCACGGCGCGGGCCCAGGAGGCGGAGCCGCAGGTGTTCGGCGATCTGGCCGAGGTGATGCGCGGCATTCTGTTCCCGAACTCGAACATCATCTTCGACGTGCAGACGATCAACCCCAACGATCCGGTCGAGGCGTCGGCCGGCGATTCCGCCACCGCGCGCTTCAGCACCATGTACGCGGGGTGGGAGGCGGTCGAGAACGCGGCCGTCGCGCTGATAGAGTCAGCCAACCTGATCGAGCTCCCTCGTCTGTGCGAGAACGTCGAGGACGATCCCGCGCGCAACGGCCTGCCCGCGCCGGTCGAGCGCGACGACTGGCAACAGTACGTCGCCGGGCTGCGGGCGGCGGGCCAGACCGCCTACGAGTGGGCGGTGGCCCGCGAGTACGACGACTTCGAGGCGATCATCATGACCGGCGAGGTCAGCGAGGCCTGCTCCGCCTGCCACGGCGTCTACCGCGACAGCTACAACGATCCGCCCACCCCGCGCTGCACGCCCCCCGCGGAGTGAGCCTGTCCGGCCGCCCGGCCCGGGGTTCCCCCGGCCGGGCGGCGGTCGCCCCGCAACCTCGCCCGCCGCTCCCGCCCTCCGCGTCTTGGCCCGTCCATGGCGCTGATTCGCCGCACCTATGCAGGCCCGCCCAGATCGGCGGGATCCACGCGCTCCACCATCTCCAGTCGGTCGAAGTGCCGGTCGGCCGAGAGTCGCGCCACCTCCATGGCCGTCGTCCGCATCGCCGAGAGGAACCATGCCGGGATGCCCCCAGGCGCTGTGCTACACTGAAATGATCCTGATGCTGACTGTGGACCATCCAGACGAACCCGACTTGTCGCGGCATTCGTCCGCGACCACCGCCCGAACGACGGGAAGATGCCTCTCCAGCGCCGCATCGACGTGGTGCTCGACTCGGTCAAGCGACTGCAGCGGATAGGTGCGTCCGCCAACCTCCTCAATCTCCTCCAGAAACAGCGTCCCGCCGACCTCGCCGAGGTCCTCGGCGAGCTCACCGACAAGAACCGCCACGACGCGTTCAACCTGCTGCTCGACCGCGACAGCCGCCTCGCGATGGAGGCGCTGATGGAGTACGGGGTCGAGCCCGGCGCCGGTCTGCTGGCCGACCAGCCGCCGGAGCGCATCGCGCTGTGGCTGCTCGACCTGCCGTCGGACGACGCGGCGGCGCTGATCGACGAGCTGCCGGAGGAGCTGTCGGCGGCGGTGCTCGAGCGGATGCGCCCGCACGAGTCGGGCGAGGTCGAGAACCTGCTCGAGTACGCCGAGCAGACCGCCGGCCGCATCATGAACCCGACGGTGTTCGCGCTGTCGGAGGAGCAGACGGCGGGCGAGGCGATTCACGCCCTGCAGGGGTCGCGCGAGGTGGAGATGGTCTTCTACCTCTACGTGGTCGACGAGCGCCGGCACCTCGTGGGCGTCGTGTCGCTGCGCCGCCTGCTGCTCGTGGCCCCCGAGACCCCGCTGCAGCGCATCATGACCACCGACCTGATCAGCGCGCGGGTCGACACCGACCAGGAAGAGGTGGCGCAGCACGTCGCCAACTACAACCTGCTGGCGATTCCGGTGGTCGACGAGGAGAACAAGCTCGCCGGCATCATCACCGTCGACGACGTCATCGACATCATCAAGGACGAGGCGACCGAGGACCTCTACCGGCTGGCCGGGGTGAGCGGCGACGAGCACGTGTTCACCCCGGCGGGGGAGTCGGCGCGGAAGCGGCTGCCGTGGCTGGCCATGAACCTCGTCACCGCGACCCTCGCCGCGATCGTGGTGCGGGCGTTCCAGGCGACCATCGATCAGGCGGTGGCGCTGGCCGTCCTCATGACCATCGTCGCGAGCATGGGGGGCAACGCCGCGACCCAGACCCTGACCGTGATCGTGCGGTCCATCGCCCTGGGCGAGCTCACCTGGGGCAGCTCGCGCCGGGCGATCCTGAAGGAGGCGCTGGTCGGCCTCGGCAACGGCCTCGTCCTCGGCACGGTGGGGGCGCTGGTGGCGTGGCTGCTGTACGGCAACGTCTACCTGGGGGCGATCCTGGCCCTCGCGATGGTCATCAACCTCCTGGTGGCGGCGGTGGCCGCGACCGTGATTCCCATCGCCCTGCGGGCCCTGAAGGTGGACCCGGCGCTGGCGTCGGCGGTGTTCATCACGACGTTGACGGACGTCTTCGGGTTCTTCGCGTTCCTCGGTCTCGCCACCGTCTTCCTGCCGTACCTGGACGGGCTGGTCTGACCGCGGCGGCGGCGCCTTCGTCCGGACCGGCGGGTTGACCGCGGCGGACCCGCCATGGCCCGGCCGGCGGCGGGGGCGATACAATGTGGGCTGCGCTCGCGATGCCAGTCCTGACGACCGACGCGCTGATCCTGCGCACCTACCATCTTGGTGAAGCGGACCGCATCGTCGTTTTCCTGACGCCCGGGCGGGGCAAGAAGCGGGGCGTGGCCAACGGCGCGCGCCGTCCGCGCTCGCGGCGGTTCGCGGGGGGGCTCGAGCCGTTGACGGCGGTGCGGCTCGCGTACTACGAGCGGGAGCACCGCGAGCTCGTCCGACTGCGCTACGTCGAGCCGATACGCTCGCCGATGCTCGCGCGTGACGGCGAGCGGCTCGGCTACGTCGAGTACTTCGCGGAGATCCTCGACGAGTGCGCGCAGGAGGCGGAGCCCAACGCGGCGCTGTTCCGCCTCGGGTCGGCGATGGGGGCGCTGCTGGCGGGGGAGACGCCGATCGCCCGGCTGGCGCGCTACTTCGAGTACTGGGTGCTGCGCCTGCAGGGGGTCTACCCGTCGCTGACCGTCTGCGAGCGGTGCGGCCGCCGCCCCGATTCGGGTGGCCGCATCGACGCGGCGCGCGGCGGCTTCCGGTGCGGGGCGTGCGCGGGCGACCGGGGGCTCCCGTTGTCGGCCGAGGCGTTGCGGTTTCTCCGCGCCGCCGCCGCCACGCCGCCCGATGCCCTGTCCGAAGTCGGACTGCCGGCGCGCGCGGACCGGGAGCTCGACCGCGCGCACGGGCGGCTGCTGGCGATGCACCTCGAGAAGGAGCTGCGAGCGGCCAGGGTGCTGCGGGCGATGGCCCGGACCGGCCCCGGAGTGACGCCATCATGACGACCACGTGCCTCTCCGTCGTGTCATCTTCGACCAGCGCTTCGCCGGCCTCGGCGCCGCGCGGGGCGGCGCTGCGCGTTCCCGGGGTCGGGCCGGCGGCGGTCCGCCGTGTCGTGACGCTCCCGGCCACGCCGCCGGCAGCCTCGTTCCGGGTGGTGGCGCCGTGACCCTCCAGGACCTGATCGCCGCGTTGTCCCGCTTCTGGTCGTCGCGCGGCTGCCTGATCCACCAGCCCCTCGACACCGAGGTGGGGGCGGGCACCATGCACCCCGAGACGTTCCTGCGCGTGCTCGGCCCGCGCCCGTGGCGCGTCGCCTACGTGCAGCCGTCGCGGCGCCCCGCCGACGGCCGCTTCGGCGAGAACCCGAACCGGCTGTTCAAGCACCACCAGTTCCAGGTCATCCTGAAGCCGTCGCCGGACGCCGCGCAGGACCTCTATCTCGACAGCCTGCGGGTGTGCGGCATCGACCCCGTCCGGCACGACGTGCGCTTCGAGGAGGACAACTGGGAGTCGCCCACCCTCGGCGCGTGGGGTATCGGGTGGCAGGTGCTCCTCGACGGGATGGAGATCACCCAGTTCACCTACTTCCAGCAGGCCGGGGGCATCGAGCTGTCGCCGGTGTCGGTCGAGCTGACCTACGGGCTCGAGCGCATCGCGATGCACCTGCAGGGGGTCGACGACGTCTACGATCTCGAGTGGGCGCCGGGGGTGACGTACCGGACGGTGCGGCACCGGGACGAGGTGGAGCAGACGAAGTACGCGTTCGGCATGGTCGACATGCCGGAGGCCGAGTTCGCCGCTGCCCACCGGGAGCTGTTCGAGCAGCATCACCGCATGGCCCGGACCCTGATCGAGTCGGGCCTCGTGCTGCCGGCCCTCGACGCCTGTCTCAAGTGCTCGCACGCCTTCAACATCCTCGACGCGAGCGGCGGCATCGGGGTGACCGAGCGGGCCGCGTACATCCTCAGGGTTCGGGAGCTGGCGGTGGCGGTGGCCGGGGCCTACGCGGGCGGCCCGGACGGGGGCGGCGAGGCGGCCGGTGACCAGGCGGTCTCCAGCCCGTCTGCGTCCCGGCCGGCCGCGGGGTGAACGGTGGCGGGCTCGCGGGCGACGCCGGGCCGCGGGCAGGCAAGGACGGTAGTCGACGTCGGGGTTGCCAGCTGCGCCCCGGGGCCGCCCGTTCTCCGCGCGACGAGGCGTTCGGCGCACGTTGCAGGGTCATTCTCGTCGGCGTCCCGCGTGGCCCGCTGACGACGATCCCCGCCGCCGGAACTCTGGTCGGGGGCGGGTCGGGCGAGGAACACGACGCCCGTTGCGGGGCGGAGACATCGGGATGCGGACGTCATGTATCGAGAGCTGCTGATCGAGATCGGGTGCGAGGAGCTGCCCGCGAGCTGGATGCCGCCGCTGGTCCGGCAGCTCGGGGAGTCCCTGGGCGCCCAGTTGGAGGCGGCCCGGCTCGCGTGTCCGGCCCAGCCGGCGGCGTTCGCGACGCCGCGCCGGCTCGCCGTCCACGCCCCCCGGGTCGAGGACCGGCAGCCGGACCTCGAAGAGACGGTCACGGGACCGCCGGCCCGGGCGGCTTTCACCGATGCGGGAGAGCCCACTCGCGCCGCCCTCGGGTTCGCCCGCAAGCAGGGGGTTGCCGTCGACCGGCTGATCCGGATCGACACCCCCAAGGGGACCTATCTCGCCCATCGGCGCCGGCAGCCGGGGCAGGCCGCTCGCTCGGTCCTCGGCGGCGTGCTCGCGGCGACCCTGCGCGACCTCGCCTTTCCGAAGCAGATGCACTGGGACGCCCGGCTCGACGACGGCCGCGGCGACCTGCCGTTCGGGCGCCCCATCCGCTGGCTGGTGTTCCTGTTCGGGGGGCGGGTCGTGCCGTTCGTCATCGGGCGCACGCCGGAGGCGGCGGCGCGGGGGGTGGCCCCGATCCGCGCCGGCTCGGCCACCCGCGGTCACCGCTTCTTCTCGCGCGACGGCCGGCCCGGCCGCCCCGTGCGGGTGGGCTCGTTCGCCGAGTACCGCAAGACCCTGAAGCGGCACTACGTGCTGCTGACCCGTGAGGAGCGCCGCGCCCGCATCGCGAAGAAGCTCGAGACCCAGGCGAAGCGCCTGGGGGGCGTGGTCGGTGGCGCCGGCGGCGCCGGGTCGCTGCTCGATGAGGTGCCCGATCTCGTCGAGTACCCGTCGGTGGTCGCCGGCCGCTTCCCCGAGGAGTTCCTCGCCCTGCCCGAGCAAGTGCTGAAGACGACGATGATCCACCACCAGCACTACTTCCCGGTGGCGACGGGCGACGGCCGCCTCACCGAGCACTTTCTCGCGGTGACCAACGTCCCGAAGGACAACGTGGCGGCGATCGCCCGCAACTCCGAGCGGGTGCTCGTGGCGCGGCTGCGGGACGCCCGGTTCTTCTGGGAGGCGGACCGCGGCGCGCCCCTCGACTCGCGCCTCGACCGTCTCGACACCCTGCGGTTCCACGCGAAGCTCGGCAGCTATCTGGACAAGGCCCGCCGCATCGAGAAGCTGGCCGCCGCCGTCGCCGCCGACGCGTTCGGCGCGCCCGCCGCCGTCGATCACGCGGCCCGTGCCGCCCGCCTCGCCAAGGCCGACCTGACCACCGACATGGTCGGCGAGCTTCCCGAGCTGCAGGGCGTCATGGGGGGTATCTACGCCCGCGAGGACGGCGAGCCGGAAGAGGTGTGGCGCGCCGTCTACCACCACTACCTGCCGATCGGGGTCACCGCCGACGCCCCGCCGCGGCCGGACGATCTGGGCCGGGCCGGGGCCAGTTGGGCGGCCGTCGCTCTCGCCGACAAGCTGGACACGCTGGTCGGGCTGTTTCGGGCGGGGGAGCGGCCGCGGGGGGCGCGCGACCCGTTCGGGCTGCGGCGGCAGGCCCACGGCGTCTTCTCGATTCTCGTCGGCCTGCCCGAGTTGACGGGGCTGACCGCGCGGCCGGATCTGGGCGGCCTCGTGGCGGCGGCGGAGGCAGCGCACGGGGTGGAGGACGAGTCGGCGCAGGGGGCGGACGCGGACGGCGCGGGGCGCGGAGCGGCCTTGCCGCCAGCCGAGGTGGGGAGGCAGACCAGGCCGAGCAGGGCGGCGGACGGTGCGGCGCACGGGGAGGCGGGCGCCGCCGGGCGCGTGGCGACGGACGGCGGCGTGGGCGCATCGGCGACGGAGCCCGAGGCGCTCGACCGGCTGCAGCAGTTTCTCCTCGAGCGGCTGCGCTTCGTGCTGGAGCAGCGCGGTCACGACGTGCGCAACGTGCGGGCGGTGACGCAGCCGTGGCCGTCCTGGCGCGCCGTCGTCCCTCTCGACGCGCGCCGCAAGCTTGAGGCGCTGCCCCGGTTCACGGGGTCGGCCGACTTCCAGCAGCTCGCGGCGCTCTTCAAGCGGGTCCGCAACATCGCCCGGGAGCTGCCCGACGCCGAGCTCGCCGACGTCGAGGCGGGGCGGGCCGCGGTGTCGGACGAGCCGCCCGAGCCGGCGGAGGCGGCCCTGGCGGCCGAGCTCGAACGGCGCCGGCCGGCCATCGCGGCGGCGGTGGCGGCGGGTTCCGACTACCACGCGGCCTTCGCGGAGGCGGCGGCGTTCGGCCCCGCCGTCGACCGCTTCTTCACCGACGTGCTCGTCATGGCCGGCGACCCCGGCCTGCGGCGCCGGCGCCTCGCCCTGCTGAAGCGGCTCGAGCACCTCATCCTGCAGCTCGCCGACGTCTCCGCCCTGGTGAAGGACACGGACTGAGGTTGGCGGGCCCCCGCTCGGGTGATAACCTGACCCCTGGGTGACGGGAGAGCGTGTCGACGATGAGTGAAGGACTGCAGCTGATGGGTTTCGTCGTGTCGATGGGGGGCGCCATCGGCGCGGTCGTCGCTGCCGTGGTCGGGATGCGGAACAGCAGGAAGATCGATGATCTGGACGGCAAGGTCGACGTTCTCTCGGGGCGCGTGGACGAGCGCGGGAGAATCCTGCAGTCCTTGATTGGCGTCCTGTTGAAGACTCCGTGACCCCCCACCCCCCCGCGTCCACGCCCCACCCGATCCAGGAACCCCGCCGGCCGCGCATCGTGCGGCTGCCGGCCGAGCTCGCGAACCAGATCGCGGCCGGCGAGGTGGTCGAGCGCCCCGCCTCGGTGGTCAAGGAGCTGGTCGAGAACGCCCTCGACGCCGGGGCGTCGCGGGTCGCGGTCGCCGTCGAGCTGGGCGGCAAGCGCCTCGTGCGGGTGGAGGACGACGGCGAGGGGATGACCGCGGACGAGGCGCGGCTCGCCCTCGAGCGGCACGCCACCAGCAAGATCCGGCGGGTCGAGGACCTCGCCGCCATCACCTCCCTGGGGTTCCGCGGCGAGGCCCTGCCGAGCATCGCGTCGGTGTCGCACCTGCTGCTGCGCACCCGGACGCGCGGCGCCTCGCGCGGGGTCGAGGTGCGGGTGTCCGGCGGCGTCGCCGACGCCGCGCGCGAGGCCGGCGCCGCGGAAGGCACCATCGTCGAGGTCACCGACCTCTTCTACAACGTGCCGGCGCGACGCAAGTTCCTGAAGTCGGACAGCGCGGAGACCGCCCAGATCTCGCGGCTGTCACCCAGCTCGCCCTCGGCCGGCACTCGGTCGGCTTCACCCTGACGAGCGGCACCCGCCGGCTCGCGCGGTGGCCGCCGGTCGAGAGCCTCGCGGACCGGTTGTTCCAGATCTACAAGGACCGCCGCGACCTCGTCGAGGTCCGGAAGCAGGCGGCCGGCGTCACGGTGACGGGATTCGTGGCGGGACTCACGGGGGGAGCCGGCGGGCGCGCCCGGGGTCCGCAGAACGTCTTCGTCAACGGCCGCGCCGTCAAGGACCGCACCATCGCCCACGCGATCGGCCACGCCTACGACACCGCGACGATCAAGGAGCGGCAGCCGGAGGTGCATCTCTTCATCGAGCTGCCCCCCGACCGGGTCGACGTCAACGTGCATCCGACCAAGGCCGAGGTCCGCTTTCTCGAGCGGTCCCTGGTGCACGAGGTGCTGCGCCGGGCCATCGCCGAAGCCCTGGGCGCCACCGCCGCCCCGGCCGTGACCCTCGAGGGTGCCACCGCCGCCCCGCCCGCGACCCTCGAGGGTGCCACCGCCGCCCCGCCCGCGACCCTCGAGGGCGGCGCCGCGCCGGCCGTGCCTTCGGGGGCGGCCGGTCCCGCGTCCGAGACGTCGGCGGTCCCGGGGGGGACGCGGGCGTCTGCGGCGGGAGGCCCCGAAGGCTGGCGACCCGTCTCGCACCCGGCGGCTGCAGAGGCCGCGGCCGAGTGGGGCGGCGCCGCGCCGGATCGGCTCGGCGCCGGCGCGCCCGCCGGCGGCGCGGGCTCCACCGGCGCCGACGGACCCACGCTGGCCGACGCGGTGCGCGAGCTGCGCCCCGCCGCCGTGACCGTGAGTGCGCCGTCCGGCGCGCGGGCGGTGCCGGCGGGCGGGGTCCTCGACCGGCCGATGCAGCCCCTCGGCCAGTTCCGCGACACCTTCATCATCGCCGTCGACGCGGACGGCATCGCCATCGTCGACCAGCACGTGGCCCACGAGCGGGTGCTGTTCGAGCAGGTGATGGAACGGCTCACCGCCGGCCGGCTCGAGAGCCAGCGGCTGCTGCAGCCCATCGTGCTGGACCTGCCGCCGGCCGAGCGGCAGGCGATCGCCGCTCACGGGGACGTGCTGGATCGGCTGGGTTTCGAGGTGGAGGCGTTCGGCGGCGACAGCGTCCGCATCGCCGCGGTGCCCGCCGTCGTGGCCCTGGGCGCGTCGGAGGCCGCGGTGCGCGCCCTCGCCCAGGACCTCGACGGCCTCGACCACGGCGCCGCCGTCGACGAGGCGCTCCGGCGCAGCGCCGCCACCACCGCGTGCCACGCCGCCGTCAAGGCCCACGACCGGCTGACGCCCGAGAAGATGGTCTGGATTCTCGACGCGCTCCGCCGCACCGCCCACTCGTCGGTGTGCCCCCACGGCCGCCCCGTCGTCCTGCGCCTCTCGGGCCGCGAGATCGAGAGGCGGTTCGAGCGCATCTAGGAGTCTGCGCCGTAGAACGGTGCAGACTCCTGGCAGGGTTGGTTGGGCGCCCAGCGGAGCCGAAGGCGACGATGGGCGGGCTAGGAGTCTGCGCCGTAGAACGGTGCAGACTCCTGGCAGGGTTGGTTGGGCGCCCAGCGGAGCCGAAGGCGACGATGGGCGGGCTAGCGCATGAGCACGCCCACCGAAGGCTGGCACGGCTGGGACGCCTACGCGCGGTTCTACGACTGGGAGAACGCCCAGACCGTCGGCCGCCGCGACGTGCGGTTCTGGGCCGACCTGGCCGGCCGCGCGGACGGCACCGTCCTCGAGCTGGGCTGCGGCACGGGGCGGCTGTCCGTGCCGGTCGCGCGCAAGGCGCTCCGCTTCGTGGGCGTCGACCGCTCGGCCGCCATGCTGCGGAAGCTGCGCGCGCGGCTGCGGCGCGCGCGCCTGACCGCCCGCGCCTCGATCGTGCGCGGCGACATCCGCGCGCTTCCCTTTCGCGCGGATTGGCGTTGCCGCCTGGTCATGGCCCCCTACGGGATGCTGCAGTCGCTTCTCTCCGACGACGATCTCGCGGCCACCCTCGACGGGGTCGCGCGGGTGCTCGCCCCCGGCGGCACGTTCGGCGTCGACCTCGCCCCCGGCCTGCCGCGGTGGGGCGAGTACGCCCGGCGGGTCGGCCTCCGCGGGCCGATGAGCGGCGGCCGCCGGGTGACCCTGATCGAGTCGGTGCGCCAGGTGCCCCGGCAGGGGCTGACCGTCTTCGACCAGGAGTTCGTGGAGACGCGCCGGGGACGGCGCAAGAGCTACCCCGTGTCCATCGCGTTCCGCACGCTGAGCGTCCCGGAGATGATCGAACGTCTCGAGGCGGCGGGCTTCGCCGTCGACGCCGTGCTCGGCGGCTACGGGGACGAAGCCTGGTCGCCCGAGGCCGAGATCTGGGTCCTCATCGCGAGGCGTAGCTGACGGCCGGCGAAGCACGCGCCTATCCGGTGGTGCGCTTGACGATGAAGTGCCCCACGAGGAAGACCGCGACGCCGAAACCGAAGATACGGGGGCTCGGGCCCATGGGGCCGGCGATGAGAATCGACTCGAGGAGCGCGGCCATCCCCAGGAGCTGGAGTCCGCGGCCGACGTAGTAGAGGGCGCCGGGCATGGTTCAGTCCTTCTCTCCCGCGTCGTCCGGCCCCGCGTCGGACGGCCCTGCGCCGGGCGGGGGGGGAGCGGGGCCGGCCCCGGCGAGGGCGGCGTCGGCGGAGGCCCGGCGCTCGGCCCGGATGCGCCGCCAGGCCGCGAGGCGGCGGCCGATCTCCTTCTCGAAGCCGCGCGCGGTCGGCGCGTAGTAGCGGCGACCCTCGAGCGAGGGCGGCAGACAGCTCATCGCGGCCACCGCCTCGGGCTCGTCGTGCGCGTAGCGGTAGCCCCTGCCGTAGTCGAGGTCCTTCATCAGGCGGGTCGGCGCGTTGCGCAGGTGCAGCGGCACGGGGTCGGCGGCCTCGCGGTGGGCGTCGGCCGCGGCCTGCCCGTAGGCCCGGTAGACGGCGTTGCTCTTCGGGGCGGTGGCCAGGTAGACGGCGGCCTGGGCGAGGGCGGTGTTGCCTTCCGGCATGCCGATGAAGTGTACCGCCTCCTTGGCCGCCACCGCCACGGTCAGGGCCTGCGGGTCGGCGTTGCCGACGTCCTCCGACGCGAAGCGGACGAGGCGGCGGGCGACGTAGAGGGGGTCCTCGCCGGCCTCGACCATGCGCGCGAGCCAGTACACCGCGGCGTCGGGGTCGCTGTTGCGCATCGACTTGTGCAGGGCCGAGATCAGGTTGAAGTGCTCCTCGCCGCTCTTGTCGTAGAGCAGCGCGCGCCGCTGCATGGCGTCGGAGGCGAGCTCGAGGGTGAGCCGGGCTTCGCCCGCCGCCCCGCTCTCGGCCGCCCGGGCGAGGGCCGCGGCCGCCCCGAGCTCGAGCAGGTTCAGGGCGACGCGGGCGTCCCCGTTGGCGTGCCGGGCGATGGCGGCGAGGGCGTCGGGATCGGCGCCCAACCCGTCGCCGCCCAGCCCGCGCCCGGTGTCGGCGAGGGCGCGGGCGAGCAGCGTGGCGACGGCGTCGCGGGGCAGCGGCTTCAGCACGTAGACCTGCGAGCGCGAGAGCAGGGCCGCGTTGACCTCGAACGAGGGGTTCTCGGTGGTGGCGCCGATGAGGACGATGTCGCCGGCCTCGACCCGGGGGAGGAAGGCATCCTGCTGGGCCTTGTTGAAGCGGTGGATCTCGTCGACGAACAGGATGGTCCGCCGGCCCCCGTGCGACCGCGCCGCCGCCGCTCCCGCCAGCACCCCGCGGATCTCCTTGATGCCGGAGAGGACGGCACTGAACGCGACGAACCTCGAGGTCGTCACGTCGGCGATGAGCCGGGCCAGGGTGGTCTTGCCGCTGCCGGGCGGTCCCCACAGGATGATCGACCGCAGCGTGTCGCGCTCTATCGCCTGCCGCAGCGGGCGGCCCCGGCCGACGAGATCGTCCTGGCCGACCAGCTCGTCGAAGCGCCGCGGGCGCATGCGCTCGGCCAGCGGGGTGTCCGGCGTCCCGGTCTTGCCGCCGGGGGGGGCGTCGAGGTCGCCGGACGGCTCGTCGAAGAGGGATCGCGAAGTCATGCCGATCCTGGCGCACTGCACGCGGCTGCCGGTGCGGGCGGCGTCGCCCGACCGCCCCGCTGCCGGGCCGCTTCGTAGACGATGAGCGCCGCCGCCACCGCGATGTTGAGGGACTCGACGGGAGCGCGCATGGGAATGGACACGGTCTCGTCGGCGGTCGCGGCCGCACCCCGGTCGAGGCCGGCCCCTTCCGTCCCGAGCCAGACCAGGCAGGGGGCTCTCAGGTCGATCTCGGCCGCCGGTGCTCCTCCCCGCGGCACCGCCGCGATCACCCGCAGGCCGTGCGTCGACGCGATCCGTGCCACCGAGGCCGGATCCTCGGCGCAGGCGATGGGGAGCCGGAACGTGCTGCCCATCGCGCCCCGCAGCGCCTTCCACCCGAGCGGGTCGGCGCCGCCGACGGTGACCACGCCGGACGCGCCACCCGCCTCGACCGCGCGGACGACCGCTCCCGTGTTGCCGGGGTCCTGGATTCCGCTCAGCCCGACGACCAGCGGCCGCGGGTCCCGCATGGTGTCTTCCACCGGGGTGGGACGGAACGCGGCGAGGGCGACGAGGCCGCTCGGCGTCGAGGCCGGGCTCAGCGCGTCCATCACCGCCGAGGTCACCCGAACGACGCGGGCGGGCGGTTCGAGACGGCGGGCCAGCGCCGAGACCCGGGGAGAAGGGGTCGTCGGCACCGCCGCGACGTCCACACGCACGCCGGCCGCCAGGGCGTCCTCCACGAGCCTGGGGCCCTCCAGGAGCACGGTCGAGCCGGCCGCCGCGTCGCGGCGCGCGGCGCGCCGGAAGCGCGCCACGAGCGGGTTGCGCCGGCTGGTAATCGCTTCCACGGGTCCGGGAATCGGGGTCTGGCCTCGCGGAGCGCCCGGCCGGCTCCCCGGCGGCTCGCGCCGTTTCGTGGGCTCCCTGCCCTGCCTCGCCGCCGGTGCGCCCGGGGCCGCGAGGCGGGCGGCCGATCCGGCGCGGGGCACGGGCACGGCCCGCCGCCGGCCGGTTTCGACGCGGCCCGGGGCGACGCAACGGGTCTCCGGGCGAGCATAGCAGATGTGCTATCGTTACCCTTTGGCGGACACGCCGTCACGCCCGCAGGGGGCGGAGGGCGCAGTCCGCGGCTACGGTCGGGCGCGACGGCTCTCGTCACGGGTCGGCCGGGCGGCTGCGGTGCTTCGGCCAGTGGAGACGACGCCCGAATGAAGGCGGAACTGCTCAAGCGATTCGAGGGAGAGATTCGCGAGCTCGAGCGGGAGCTGAACAGCGAGCTGCCCCAGGAGATCAAGCGCGCCCGCGAGCTCGGCGATCTGCGCGAGAACGCCGAGTATCAGGCCGCGAAGGAGCGACAGGTCTTCGTGCAGGCCCGCCTAGCCATGCTGCGCAAGCGGGTGGCCGAGCTGTCGCTGCTGAACCTCGACCGGATTCCCACCGACCGCGCCGGCTTCGGCTCGACCGTGCACCTGCACGAGGTCGACGGCGACAGCATCGTCTATCGGCTCGTCATGCCCGAGGACGCGGATCCCGAGAAGGGCTGGATATCCACCGCGTCGCCCATCGGGCGCGCCCTGATGGGCAAGGAAGAAGGGGACGAGGTGGCGGTGCCGACCCCGAGCGGGATTCGCGAGTTCGAACTGATCAAGCTCGTCACGATTCATGGCGAGTAGACCGCCCGCCCCGACCCCGTCGGGCAATGCCGCGGCTTCCCCGCCGGCCGGCGCCAGGGCTCCATACTCTCCGCACCGGCGCACCGCCGTGGTGCTGACCGGCACCGGCACCGCCGGCGCCTACCATGCCGGGGTCCTGCGTGCGCTGCACGAGGCCGGCGTCAAGGTCGACCTGATGGCCGGGCGCGGCATCGGCACCGTGGGCGCGCTCTTCGGCGCGGTGGACGGCGCCGACCAGCTCTGGGAGCGGTCGGGGCTGTGGGCGGCGCCCGGCGCGGCCCGCCTGTATCGCTGGCGCCCGGCCCTGGTCGCGGCCGCCGCCATCCTCGGGACCGCGCTCGCCACCCTGCTCCTTCCCCTCGGGGTGGTCGTCGTCGCCACCCTGGTCTACGCGGTCGCCTACTTCGTCCAGGTCGCGGGGTTGAACGGGACGTGGTTGACGAGCGGCTTCGGGCGGCTCGTCGACTGGGTCTTCGCCCCCGGCGTGCTGCCGGTCTGGTTGCCGCGGGTCACGGTGTTCGCCCTCGTCCTGCTGCTCGGCGTGCTGGGCTGGTCGGCGGTGCTGACGTGGCACCGCACGCGGCCGGGGCGGCGGGGGCGCGGAGCGCTGTGGTGGCTGCTGTCGGGCGCGCCGCTCGACGCCGACTACGGCCAGCGGTGGTTCGGCAGGGGCCTGTGGAAGTCGGTGCGGGGCGCCTCGGCGATGGCGCGCCCGAGCCCCGAGAAGTTCGGGCTCCGGTACACGCGCCTGCTCTCGGACAGCCTCGGCCAGCCCGGGTTCCGCGAGCTCCTGGTCGTCGTGCACGACCTGGACGGGTCCCGCGACCTCGTCCTCGCCATGCTCACGAAGAAGTTCAGGGGGACGTTCTTTCGGCGTCGCGGCGGGGGCCCCGACCGGCCCCTGGAGGCCCTGGACCTGAGCGGATGGGCGGCCCGGCACGCGTTCGACGCCCTCGCTGCCTCCATCGGCCTGCCGGTCGCGACGGAGCCGTGGTTCGTGCAGTTTCCCGCCGGCAGCGGCTGGCGGGGCGAGACGCATCGGCTGTGCGACCGCCCGGACGCGGTCGGGCGCCTGCTCGACGAGGTGGCCCTGGCCGGCGTGCAGCAGGTCATCTTCGTGTCCGCCCAGCCGCCGTTGACGGGTCCGCACGCCCTGGGGGCGCAGCGCCGTGACGGCCGCGGCCGCATCGGCGAGTCGCTGCAGTCGCTCGAGGCGGCGGCGGCGCGCGATGCCGTCGCGAGCCGGGCCCGGCTCTTCCAGGCGTTCTTCGAGATACGTCCCGCCCACAATCCGCTGGGGCCCTTCGACTTCGCGGGGTCGTACGACGAGCGTTCGGATCGGGCGTGGGCCCTCACCGATCTCATCGACCGCGGCTTCGACGACGGGTACCGGCAGTTCGTCAATCCCGTCGTCGCCCCCAGCGGGGAGGAGATGCAGCCGACGCCGCGGCCCCGCCCCCCGACCCCGGTCTCGCCGCTGGCGTAGGTTCCCCGCGCCCCCGGGCGAGGCGGACGCCGTTCGAGCAGGCCTTCCGGCTCAGACCGCCGGCCCGGCGTCGGCGGAAGCCTCGGCGCCCCGGCGCCGCTCGGATGCCGGCGACGCGTGCAGGAACTCCTCGGCCAGCGCGTGCGTGACGGCGAGCACGCGGTCGGGCGCGACCGATGCGAACCTCTCGATGAACCGCTCGACCGGCGCGACCGCCTTGGCCATGACGCGATGGCCGCCGGCGCTGCCGATGTCGCCGAACGAGCGCCGCACGAACTTGCCGGCGTCGCCAGCTTCGCCGAGGTTGCGGGCGCAGATCACCACGTTCTGCCGCACTATCCCCGACACCACCGACCACGAGATCTCGTCGACCTGGAGCAGGAAGTCGGCGACGAACGTGATCAGGTCCTCGCGCTCGACCTCGCCGAGGTGCGACGTGTAGAGCGCCCCGTCGACCCGGCTGCGCTGCATCGCGGCGGACAGGCACGCCAGCCGTTCGAGGTTCGTCTCCGACCCCTCCATCTTGCGGACGAGGGCCGCGTTGGCGAGAGGGTAGAGGAAACGGAACGCGTCGAGGTCCGACTCGTCGGTGTGGCGCGACAGGAACAGGGTGTCGGACTTGATGGCGTAGAGCATCGCGGTGGCGGTGCGCTCGGAGATGTTGGCGTCGACGGCGCGGAGGTGCTCGGTGAGGATGGTGCAGGTCGAGCCGTAGTCGGGCCGGATGTCCTTGAACGCGGCGCTGTACCCGGCGCGGGCGGGGTGGTGGTCGATGACCAGGTCGACGCGGTTGAGCAGCCCCCCGAAGTAGTGCGGCTGCACGTCGACGGTGGCGACGCGGGGGAACTCGGTGAGGGAGCGGCGGCTGAGGAGCTCGATCTGGATGTCGAGCAGGTTGGCCATCCGCAGGTTCTCGGGTCGGGTGACGGCCTGGAACGTCCCGATGATGGCGGTCGCCTTGGTGCGGTGGAGCAGCGTGCGGAGGGCGAGGCCGCTGGCCATCGCGTCGGGGTCGGGGTCGTTGTGCAACAGAATCAGGATGCGGTCGGCGTCGGCGAGGTAACGCTGGTACTGCTCGACCCGCGCGCGGGTGATGGACCGCTCCAGCGCCGCGCCCAGGGCGCCCCGGAGCAGCTCGGAGAGGGCCAGTCGGGTGATGCCCGACGCCGTCAGCATCCGCTGCCGTTCCTGCTGCCGGGGGCTCCGGGGGCGCTCGGTGTCGAGCAGATACACGAGCGTCGCCCCCGCGTCCCATATCGCCTCGATCGTCCGGCGCGGGCTCCGGCGGGGGGAGTCCTCGACGAGGACGCAGGTGGCGGGGCCGACGTCGGCCTTGAGCCAGGTGTCGACCCGGCGCGGGTTGCCGACGTGGACGGCGATGCCGGCGTCTTCCAGACGCCGCCCCAGGAGCCGGTCTTCGACGATGAACTCGGCGTCGAGGCGCGACTTGAGCGTTCGGGCCAGGAGCCGAACGAGGAGCTCGTCCTGGCAGACGGCGAGGCACTTCATTCTGCTGACCGTCGAGCCGCCACGAAGCGGCCCGAGACTCCATTATAGTCGGGGCGGCTCGCGCGGGTCGGTCGGGTCGGTCGGTCGGAACGGGGAATCGGATAAGATCGCCGACGTCCGACAGCAGGAGAGTGCGATGCGCCGATACGCGACGGCGGTCATGGTCCTCGCGGGGATGGTCGTCGCCTCCGCGCAGCCGGTGTTCCGGAGCGGCGTCGATCTGGTCCGGTTCGGGGTCACCGTCCTCGACGACGACGGCGAGCCGATCTCCGGGCTGACGGCCGACGACTTCCGCGTGCTCGAGGAAGGGCGGGAGCAGAGCATCGCCTACTTCTCGCGCGGCCTCGAGCTCGACAGCGATCGCATCCCGCTGCATCTCGGCGTGCTCTTCGATGTCAGCGGCAGCATGACCGTCGACGCGGAGTTCGCCAAGACCGCGGCCATCCGGTTCCTGCGGGGGCTGGACTTCGCAGCCGACATGACCCTGGTCGAGTTCGACACCCAGGTGCGGGTGAGCCGCTTCACGCAGGTGGACTTCCCCCGGCTCGTGGAGCGGCTGCGCAGTCAGCGGGCCGAGGGGATGACCGCCCTCTACGACGCCCTCGGCGTCTATCTCGACGGCGCCTTCGCCCAGGACGGACGCAAGCTGCTGCTGCTCTACACCGACGGCGCCGACACCCGGAGCCGGCTGCGCTACGGCGAGCTGCGCGACCTGTTGCGGGCCTCGGACGTGACCGTCTACGCCATCGGGTTCCAGGCCCGGCGGCGGACCATGGCGCAGATGCGGGAGCGCCAGCGGCTGCGGCAGATCGCGGAGCTGACGGGGGGCGCGCCTACTTTCCGATCTCGCGGAACGATCTGGACGAGATCTACGGGGAGATTCGCGAGGAGCTGGAGGCGCGGTACTCGCTCGGCTACGTGTCCACGGACCGGACCACCGACGGGGCGTGGCGCCGGGTGACGGTGAGCCTGCGGGGAGATCGGCCGGAGCTCGACGACGCGCGGATCCGCACCCGGGAGGGCTACTTCGCGCCCTACGTCGAGCAGTCCGCGCCGCGCTAGCGCGCGCCCGGGGTCCATCCAGAGGTCCCCCGTGCCTTCCACCTACGATCGGTTCAGGCTCGTCAGCGACTTCGAGCTGCGCGGCGATCAGCCGCGCGCGGTGCAGGAGCTCACCGACGGCCTGCGGCGCGGCGACCCCCACCAGGTCCTGCTGGGGGTGACCGGTTCCGGCAAGACGTTCACGATGGCCCGGACCATCGCCGAGGTGAACCGTCCCACCCTCGTGATGGTGCACAACAAGACCCTCGCCGCGCAGCTGTTCCTCGAGTTCCGGCGGTTCTTCCCGGAGAACGCGGTCGAGTACTTCGTCAGCTACTACGACTACTACCAGCCCGAGGCCTACGTGCCCGCCACCGACTCGTACATCGAGAAGGAGGCGACGATCAACGACGAGATCGACCGCATGCGGCTGTCCGCCACGCGGTCCCTCTTCGAGCGGCGGGACGTGGTCATCGTGGCGAGCGTGTCGTGCATCTACGGGCTCGGATCGCCCGAGGCGTACTACGGGCTGATGCTGCCCCTCGAGCGGGGCCAGCGCGTCGAGCGCGACTGGATCCTGCGCAAGCTGGTCGAGATCCAGTACGAGCGGAACGACCACGAGTTCGACCGCGGCACGTTCCGCGTGCGCGGCGACGTCGTCGAGGTGCACCCGTCCTACGAGAACGTCGGCGTGCGCATCGAGCTGTTCGGCGACGAGGTCGACGAGCTGATCAGCTTCGATCCCGTCACCGGCCGGACCCTCCGGCGCCACGACAAGATCGCGGTGTATCCGAAGTCGCACTTCGTGACCCCCAAGGCGCGGACCCTCGAGGCGGTCGAGACCATCAAGGCCGAGCTCGCCGAGCGCCGCGGCGACCTCGAGTCGATCGGCAAGCTGCTCGAGGCGCAGCGGCTGCACCAGCGGACCATGTTCGACCTCGAGATGATGCGCGAGATCGGCTACTGCCACGGCATCGAGAACTATGCCCGGCACCTGTCGGGCCGCGCCGCCGGCGAGCCGCCGCCGACCCTGCTCGACTACGTGCCGCCGGACGCGCTGACCATCGTGGACGAGAGCCACCAGACGGTGCCGCAGGTGCGCGGCATGTACCACGGGGACCGGTCGCGGAAGGAGATGCTGGTGGAGCACGGGTTCCGCCTGCCCTCGGCCCTCGACAACCGTCCTCTGACCTTCGACGAGTGGAAGAGCCGGGTGGGCCAGGTGATCTTCGTGTCGGCCACCCCCGGGCCGTACGAGCTCGACCAGAGCCAGGGGGTGGTCGTCGAGCAGATCATCCGTCCCACGGGGTTGATAGACCCGGTGGTCGACGTCCGTCCCGTGAAGGGGCAGGTCGATGACCTGCTGCACGAGATCCGGCAGCGGGCGGAGCGGCGCGAGCGGGTGCTCGTCACCACCCTCACGAAGCGGATGGCCGAGGACCTGACCCAGTTCTACCAGGAGCTCGGGGTCAAGGTGCGCTACCTGCACTCGGAGGTCGAGACCCTCGAGCGGGTCCAGATTCTGCGGGACCTGCGGCGGGGCGTGTTCGACGTGCTCGTCGGCATCAACCTCCTGCGGGAGGGGCTCGACCTGCCCGAGGTGTCGCTCGTGGCCATTCTCGACGCCGACAAGGAGGGCTTCCTGCGGTCGTCGGGCTCGCTCATCCAGACCGCGGGCCGGGCCGCCCGCAACGTCAACGGGCTGGTCATCATGTACGCCGACGTCGTCACCGACTCGATGCGCGCCGCCCTCGACGAGATGCAGCGCCGCCGGTCGCTGCAGGAGGCGTTCAACCGCGAGCACGGGCTGACCCCGGAGTCGATCGTGAAGGACATCGACGACGTCCTGTCCGGGGTCTACGAGCGGGACTACGTGACGGTGCCGGCGGTCCGCGAGACGGCGGAGACGTTCGGGACGCAGGCCGAGCTCGACGCGCATCTCCGGTCGCTGGAGACGGAGATGCGGGCGGCGGCGGCCAACCTGGAGTTCGAGCGCGCGGCGGCGTTGCGCGACAAGATCAAGGCGCTGCGCAGCCCCGGCTACGCGCTGTCCTGACGGTCCCCGTTTTGGGGGTGCGGGGGCGTCGACCGGGTGTAGAATGTGAACCCACGAGCCCGGCGCGGGTCCGCCGCACTGAAACGTTCGGTGCGCGGTGTCGCACGGGCTCGTCGTGTCGCGGTCGACGGAGTCGCGGAGGAGGACGAGAGCTGCTCAGGACATAGGAGGGAACCATGTTGGGATGCGTTCGGTGCGTAGCGAGATCCGCGGCGGTTGCGGCGGTCACGGTGCTCATCGTGGGTGCCGCGTCCTGGGCGCAAGCCCAGGAGTCGGCGCCGCTGGCGGGGCAGCTGGCCGCGGCCCTCGAGAGCGCGCAGCTCGACAGCATCGCGGCCCGTGACCCGCAGGGCCCGCAGGGCGACGACCGGTTCGTGGCCGCCCTCCGCTTCCCGGGACAGCTCATGGTCGTGTCGGCCCGCATGGATCCCACGATCTACGTCGAGCAGAAGCTGGCCGCCGGCAGCTATCGGGACGTCTACATGGACCTCAACATGGCGTCGATCGCGGCCAGCAAGGTACTGGTGACCGACGTCGGGGCCGACGGCCTGCAGGCGGGGGCGCCGGGCGACAGCGCGAACGTCGCCGGGACCGTCGTCGCGTTCACCGACGAGGCGACGGACGATCACGCGGATGCCGACGCGAGCTACGCCCGCATGCTGCGGGCGCTGCTCGAGGCGGTGCCCTGATTGGCCGCCGGTCGCCGGCGTGAGGTACAATGGGCCGCCGACCGCGGAGTGGGCGCTTGGCTCAGTGGTAGAGCATCGCCTTCACACGGCGGGGGTCAGTGGTTCGAATCCACTAGCGCCCACCACTTCCTCGACGCTCGCGGCCGGTGGTGAAGAGCCCGTTTCGCAGCGGGCCCCGTCGGTCGACCGTGCTGCCGCCGCCGCGGGCGGACAGGGTCGGCGCCGGCGGCCCGCACCTCCTTCCGTGCGATCGGCGAACCCGCTTCGCGCATGAGCCACGGACCGGCCCCGTCCGTCCTGTTCGCCCCCGATCGGATCCACGAGCGCGTCCGGCAGCTCGGAACCGAGGTATGCGCGGGCTACCCGGCGGCGTGCGAGGTGCACCTGGTGTCGGTCCTCAAGGGCGGGGTCGTCTTCCTCGCGGACCTGATGCGGGCGCTCGCGAGGCCGGCCACCGTCGACTTCGTCAGGCTGGAGAGCTACGGGTCGGGAACGCGTCCGTCCGGCCCGCCGCGGCTGGTGAAGGACCTCGAGGACGACGTCGCGGGCCGCGACGTGCTGATCGTCGAGGACATCGTCGACACCGGGCGGACCCTGGCCGTGCTCATCGACGCGGTGAGCGCCCGGCGGCCCCGTTCCCTCCGCACCGTGGCCCTGCTCGACAAGCCCTCTCGCCGGCGGGTCGAGGTCGACGTCGAGCACGTGGGGTTCACCATCCCCGACCGGTTCGTGGTCGGCTACGGCCTCGACCATGCCGGTCGCTACCGGCACCTGCCCTACATCGGGGTGCTCGACCCCGCGTCCGGCGACGGGCCGGCGGCCCCGCCTCGCCGACGGGACCCGGCGTGATAGGATGCCGCGTCCCTTGCGGGCCGGCGCCGGCAACGGAGGCGTCGTCGAATCGAAGGAGCAGGAGAGAGATGAGAATGCTCGTTGCGCTCTGCGTCGTGGTCCTGGCGGCCGTGGCGGCGGTGGGCGTGAGGGGAGCGGCGGCCCAGCCGTTGAAGGCCGGCGACGCGGCGCCGGCCTTCAGCCTGCCGGGCAGCGACGGCAGGACCCACAGCCTCTCCGACTACGCGGGCACCCCCGTGGTGCTGGCCTGGTTCCCCATGGCGTTCACCGGCGGTTGAACGGCGCAGTGCCGGTCGCTGCGTGAGTCCAGCGACGCGTTGAACGCCATCGACATGGCGTACTTCATGATCAGCACCGACGACCCCGACACGAACCGGCGGTTCGCGGAGTCGCTCGGCGCCGGCTTCCCCATCCTGAGCAATCCCACGCGGGAGGTCGCCGAGGCCTACGGGGTGGTGCCTTCCGGCGGGCGCGGGTTCCCCGCCCGCTGGACCTTCATCATCGGCGGCGACGGCCGCATCCTGCGCATCGACAAGCGGGTCAACCCGTCGACGGCAGGGCGTGACCTGGTGGCGCACATGCGCGACCTCGGCCTCGACTAGCGCCTGCGCCGTAGCACGACGCAGACTCCTTCAGGGTTGGCCGGGCGCCGAGCGGAGGCCGCAACGCGATCTTGCGGTCGCGTTCGGCGACGATGGGCGGCCGGTGCGGTGCAACCGGCCCCTGCCGGTTTGCGGTGGGATGAGGATTGGCAACAGGGGCCGGCGTGCCTTCCGGGCGCGCCGGCCCCTGCGTTTACGAGCGGGCGTACGCCGCGGCCGGCGACCGGGTCAGGCGTCGCGCGGCGGGTCGGCCTCGGCCGGCTTCTCCTTCGCGCCCATCTCGTCCTTGAACCCGCGGATGGCCTGACCCATGCCGCGGCCGAGCCCGGACAGCCGGTTGGCGCCGAAGATGAGCATCAGAATCAGGAAAATGATGATCAGCTCGGGAACCCCGAGCGTGCCGATGAGCGCGAAAACCGTATGGTCCATCACAGGGCACCTTCCTCGTCGAAGCCGGGAATCTCCACCAAGAGAATAGCACGTCGGGGCGCGGCGCGCAGAGCCGGGCGACGCCGCCGCCTTCTCCGGGCGTCGGGCCGTCGGGCGCTCCCGTGGGACGGGGCGGGAGCGCCCCGCCGCGAGCCGCCGCCGGCGTCGTGTGCGGAAGCGGGCGGGCCGAGCGGCTTTGACGCGGCCCCGAAGTGTGATAGATCGACCAGCTTATGACATCCGAGCCCCCCTCGTCGACCGCCGGCGCCGAGCCGAGAGACCCACGCCCCGCCAAGACCGCGGCGGAAGCCCAGTTCGACGAGAAGCGGCGGAAGATCGGCCTCGTGGTCGGACCGCTGGCGTTCCTGCTGGTCCTCGCGTGGCCGTTCGAGTCGCTGACGCCCGAGGGGCACCGGCTCGCGGCGGTCATGGCCCTCGTCATCGTGTTCTGGGTCACCGAGGCGGTGCCGCTGGCCGTCACCGCGCTCGTCGGGCCGGCGCTCGCCATCTTCCTGCAGGTGGCGCCGGCCGGCGAGACCTTCCGGCCGTTCGCCAGCACCACCATCTTCCTGTTCATCGGCAGCTTCATCCTCGCCCGGGCCCTCTTCGTGCACCGGGTGAACGAGCGGGTGGCGTTCGGGGTCCTCTCGCTGCCCATCATCGGGGCCCGGCCCACCCGCATCCTGTTCGCCTACGGCCTCATCGCCGCCGCCCTCTCGGCGTGGATGAGCAACACCGCGACGGCGGCGATGCTCGTCCCCCTCGGCGTATCGCTGATCCGGTTCATGGAGTCGACGGCGGACATCCCGAAGAAGTACGGCACGGCGCTGATGCTCATGACGACGTACTGCTGCTCGCGCGGCGGCATGGCGACGCCGGTCGGCACCCCGCCGAACCTCATCGCGGTGGGGATGCTCAGCGAGCAGCTCGACTACCGGATCACGTTCGTGCAGTGGATGCTGTTCTCGGTGCCCATCGTCCTCGTGCTCATCGCGATCGTCTTCGTCTACCTCAACTGGGTCGGGCAGACCGGCATGAAGGAGATTCCGGGCACCGACCGCATCATCGCCGAGCGCAAGGCCGCCCTCGGCCCGTGGCGCCGCGGCGAGATCAACGCGGTGATCGCGTTCGGCGTCACCGTCTGCCTGTGGGTGGGCCCCGGCCTCCTCGCCCTCGTGCTCGGCGCCGATCATCCGGTGGCGAGCACGGTGCTGGCCAGCGTGCCCGAGGCGGTGGCGGCGCTCGCGGGGGTGGCGCTGCTGTTCCTGCTGCCCAACGGCCCGAACGAGCCCACCACCATCACCTGGAAGCAGGCGGCCCAGATCGACTGGGGGACCATCCTGCTGTTCGGCGGCGGGCTCGCCCTCGGCGGGCTGGCCGCCTCGACGGGCCTCGCGCGGGTCGTGGGCGAGGGCATCACCGGGCTGGTGCCGACGAGCGAGCTCGTCACCCTGACGTTCGCGGCCGCCCTGTTCACGGTCATCCTGTCCGAGACGATGTCGAACACCGCGGCGACGAACATCGCGGTGCCCATCGTCATCTCGATCGCGGCGGCGGCGGGGGTCAGCCCCATCATCCCCTCGGTCGCGGCCGCGCTGTCGGCCTCGGTGGCCGACGCCCTGCCGGTGTCGACCCCGCCCAACGCCATCGTCTACGCCTCGGGACGGGTCCGCATCACCGACATGATCCGCTACGGCGTGCTGATGGACCTCATCGCGGTCACCGTCGTCCCCGCCCTGGTGCTGCTGATCGCCACGCGCTTCATCGGCTGATCGCGACGTCGATGAGCGAAACTCCAGGATCGGCCGCGAGCTCCCGCCTGCGCTACGCCGTCGACGAGACGCCGTCGGACGGGCTGACCCTGGGGCTCAGCCTGCAGGTGGTGACGCTCGTCCTGACCGGCATCATCCTCATTCCCATCATCGTCCTCAACGCCGCCGACTACCCCGAGGGGCTGGAGTGGGCGGTGTTCTCGGCCCTCCTGGTCAGCGGCCTCGCCACCATCCTGCAGGCCCGTCCGGCGGGGCCGATCGGCGCCGGCTATCCCCTCTACATGGGCACGTCGGGCGCCTTCATCGGCGTCTCGGCGGCGGCGGTGGCGGCGGGCGGCCTGTCACTGCTCGCGACCCTCGTCGCCGCCTCGTCGCTGGTGCAGTTCTTCTTCTCGGCGCGGCTCTCGTTCTTCCGCCGGCTGATCACGCCCACGGTCGGCGGTACCGTGATCATGCTGCTCGCGGTCAATGTGTTCCCCATCACCACGGACATGTTGTCGGAGGTCCCCCCCGGCGTCGACCCCGCGTCGCCGAGCGGGCCGCTGGTCGCGCTCGTGTCCTTCGTGACCATCCTCCTGGTGTCGCTCTACGCGCGCGGCGCGGCCCGCCTGTGGGCCCCCCTCTTCGGCATCGTGGTGGGCACCGCGGTCGCCGTCCCGACCGGCATGCTCGACTGGACGCCGCTCGTCGACGCCGCTTGGTTCGGCCTGCCCCGGAGCGGCTGGCCGGGTCTGGACCTCTCGTTCGACGGGCGCTTCTTCGGCCTCCTCGTCCCGTTCGTCATCGTCACCGTCATCGGCGCCATCGAGACCTACGGCGACGCCATCGCGATACAGCGGGTCTCGCATCGCACCGCGGTGCCGGTCGACTTCAAGGTCGTTCAGCGGGCGCTGAACGCGGACGGCGTCGGCAACCTGCTCTCCGGCCTCGCCGGCACGGTGCCCAACACCACCTACTCGAGCAGCATCTCCATCGCCGACCTGACCGGGGTCGCGGCGCGGCGGGTGGCCCTCTGGGGCGGGGTCATCATCGTCCTCACCGCCTTCCTGCCCAAGCTCCCCGCGCTCCTGCAGGTCGTGCCCGACCCCGTGGCCGGCGCCTACATCTTCATCTTCGTCGTGCTGCTGTTCCGCCAGGGCGTGCGGCTGGTCACCACCGGCGGGCTATGAGCGCGGCCTCATCGTGTGCATCTCGTTCTGGGTGGGCCTGGGCTTCCAGTACGGCGCCATCTTCCCCGACCACCTGCCCGAGTGGTCCCGCGGCATCCTCGACAACGGCATGGCTGCCGGGGGCATCGTCGCGATGGTCCTGACCCTGCTGGTGTCCCTCAAGCAGCGCGCTCAGCGCGACTTGCTGGAGCCGAGCGTGCGGTCGCTCCCGACGCTGCGGGCCGCCCTCGACCGCGCCGCGGAACGCGCCGGCTGGGACGAGCTGGCCGTCAACCGCCTGCAGCTCGCCGGCGAGGAGGCGTTCCTGTACCTGCTGGAGCGCCAGGAAGAGTCGAAGCCGCAGCCCGTCCGCGTCGCGGTGCGGCCGGTCGACGACGTCCTCCAGATCGAGCTCGTCGCCGGTCCCGACGACGTCAACCTGGAGGACCGCCTCGGCAAGCTCGACGAGGACCACGAGATCGCGAGGGACGTCGGCCCGCGCCTCCTCCGCCACGTGGCGAAGGAGGTGAAGCACGAGCAGTTCTTCGACCTCGACGTGCTCACGGTGACCGTCGATACCCGGCCGCTGGTGTGAGTTGCCACGCGAGCGGAAGGGGGGGCTGGAGCCGGCCGGGTTTCGGCGGCTCGACCGCTCCAGCAGCGTCGTTCTACGAGGTGGATTCGCGGCCTGCCGGGACCGGTGGTGCCGGTGGTTCGATGCGGCTGACGTCCGTGGCAGTGGGCGCTGGGTCGAGGTCGTACATCCGCTGCAGGTTCACGTATTCACCGGCCTTCAGTGCGGTCACGATGCGCTTGATGGTCTCGAGCCCGATCTCCTCGCGGTTCGGCATACCGAACAGGTTTGATGACGTTGCCGGTCCCGCGGTTGTAGACCACGGCGATTCTCATGCTTCGACTCTCCGATGGACCCCGGTGGCGAGGCCGGCCGCGACGGATGCCCGCGGGCGCTCGGTGACGGCTTGCGGACCGCGTCGTCGGGGGAGGCCGGCCGGAGTGCTCCGCGTCATTGGGTGGAGGCGCCCGGAAAACGCAGCGGTCGCGCGGGGTCGCGGACCTGCTCCGGGGCGCTCGAACGGACGTGGACGTCCATCTGCGGAAAGTCGCGGACGCGCGCCCGCGCCGCGTCGTCGAGGCCCGGATCCTGCGCCGCCTCGAGCGGGCGCTGGTCGATGACGGCGACCGAGGGTGGCGGCTGGAGCTCGGGACGCTGCGCTCCCAACCGTTCCGGCCCCGGCCAGGCGGCCGGGGCCGCGAGACACAGCGCCGTGGCCGCCACCCGGTGTCTCACCGTCATGCAGAGCGTCGATCTCAATCCGGTTCCCGCTGGCGCCGCCGCCGACCGGAGCGGCCGGAGAGCTCCGGCGCCGTGTCGGCGCGTCCAGGCGCCCGTTCCCGGCGACGCCCCCCAGGACGTATCGTAGCCCGTCGACGCGTCCCGTCGCCGGTCTTCGGGCGTCGGCGCATCACGGTCGCGACTGGAACGGATTGCGGAGGGTCAGCGACTCGACCACGTAGCCGGACTGCATGTCCTCGGTGTGCAGCGTCGTGCAGGCGCCGTTCAGGGCCGCCCGCACGACGAGCGCGTCCCAGATCGACAGGTGATGCAGCCGGTGCAGATCGATCGCCGCGATCAGATCGGCGGCGCCGAGCGTCACGACGTCGAAACGGGAGTACTGCACGATGCGAGTCCTGGCATCCTCGCTGCTCATCCCGAGCTTCCGCGTGGCGGCGGCGAAGAACTCCTGCAGGACCTGCAGCGACAGGACGCCGCGGCGCTCGCGCAGGAGGCGCCGAATCAGCTCGCGGGCGCGGGCCCGCTTGTGCTCATCCCGCGCGTCGTGCGCGTAGATCAGGACGTTCGTGTCCAGAAACTCACGTCCGCTCATGCAGCTCCTCGCGCGTCCACGACCCCTGCGAGCGATAGCTCTCCTCGCCCCACAGCGCGTCGAGCCGCGCGATCACCGACTCCGCGTCGTCCACCCGCGTCAGCTCGTTCAGGAAGTCGCGCACGAGCTGGTTCAGGCTGGTTCCCCGGGCGGCGGCGATACGCCGGGCCTCGGCGACCACCCGCTCGTCGATGGACATCGTCACGTTCATGCGCCACATGGTATGTGCGCACACAATACGTGTCAATGCGGTGTAGACTGGCGAGGCCGAGCACGGCAGGCTGCCGATCGACTGCGACGCGTCCTGACGTTCCCACCGACCGGATGAACCCCGAGAGCGTCGGCGGGCTTCATCCCCGCGGAGCGGACTCCGGGCCTGCCGCGACCAGCGGTTCGATGCGGCTGACGTCCGCGACCGTACGCGCCAGGTCGAGGTCGTGCATCCGCTGCAGGTTCAACCAGAACTCGGGAGTCGTTCCAAGCGCCCGCCCGATGCGCAGGGCCGTGTCCGCCGTGACCGATCGGCGGCCGTGGACGATCTCGTTGATGCGCCGCGGGGGCACGCCGATGGTCCGGGCCAGCCGGTACTGGCTGATTCCGAGCTCGGCCAGCATCTCGGCGAGGTGTTCACCGGGGTGGATGGGCGTGGTGTGGGTCATGGTGCCTGCCCTCAGTGATAGTCGGTGATCTCGATCTCCGTCGCACCCTGATCGGTCCAGACGAAGCAGATGCGCCATTGGTCGTTGATGCGGATGCTGTGTTGACCTGCCCGGTCGCCGCGCAGCGCCTCGAGGCGGTGGGACGGCGGGACGCGAAGGTCCGAGAGAGCGACGGCGGCGACGATCCGTTGAAGCCGCATGCGCGCCCGACGCCGGATGTCCGCGGGCAGCCGCCTGACCGGCAGGCCGCGGAAGATGCGCTCGGCGTTCTTGTCCCTGAATCGCTCCACACCTCGTTATGTTAACGCCTCGGGATATGGAGTGAAGGGCTGATCGGTCTCCTGCGGACTCCTGGTTCGCTGGACGGATGGGCAGGATGTGTAGTATGTATTACACGTGACATTCGGGGAGTACGTCCGGGCCGTCCGCGAACGGATTCGCAGTCGGGACCGGGCCTTCTCGGTGCGGCAGGTCGCGCAGCGCATCGGCGTCGAGCCCGCCTATCTGAGCAAGATCGAGCGGAACCAGATGGCGCCGCCGTCGGAGGCGGCCATCCGCCGGCTGGCGGCGGAGCTGGGCGAGGACCCCGACCTGCTGCTGGCGATGGCCGGCAAGGTGTCGAGCGACCTCAAGGCCATCATCCTGCGCCGGCCGCGCCTGTTCGCCGACCTGCTGCGCGAGCTGAAGGACGCCCCCGACCACGCGATTCTGCGCGTGGTGCGGGAGGTCCGGGACGGGGACTGGTAGCTGTCGGGCGGCGGTGAGGGGAGGTTCCAAGAGGGAGGGCGGATGAGTGATTGAGCGTCGAAGCGGTCGCCGGACGGCGGTGCGGCGAGGTTCCAGGGCGAGGATGCTGAACGACCCGAGCCGCGGGACGACCGACGGGCGGCGGCGAGGCGGGGTTCAAAGAGGAAGGGCGCCGGAGCGACTGAGCGGCGGGACGACCGCCAGCCGACCGGCGACGAGGTTCCATTGGAGGGAGGACGCTGAATGATTGAGCTGCGGGACGACGCACTCGTGTTTCGATTCCCGGAGGTGCACGCGGACGCCGTGTGCCGGGTCGGGTTCCAGCGCACCCTGCGCATTCCCGACGACAACCGCGACTACCCCCTGCCGCCCGGCCTCGGCCGGTTTCCCCTCCGGCACGTGGACGACCACCTCGACCGGGTGCCGGAGGCGTGGGGCCGGCGCGGCGGCGTCTTCCTGCCAATGTACCAGGCCGAGGCGATGTGGCTGAGGTTCGACGCCGAGTATCCGATGGCCATCAAGGTGGCGGCCGGCAAGATCGACGCCGTGACCGGCGAGGCGTGGACGAACGAGCTCTCCCGGCGGCCCCGGAACTACATGGCAGTGCCCGGGCAGCCGTGGCTGGACGGCTTCTGCGTCGAGAAGGGGCTGATTCGCCAGTTCGTCGCCATGCCCCTCGGCGCCGGCTACACGGCCGAGGAGCAGTTGACCGGCGAGGCCGAGCACGGCGGGTTGCAGATCGCGGCGTACCCGATGCTTGCCGCGAAGTACGAGAAGTGGCTGGGACAGCAGCGGAAGGCGTACCCCGGGAGAGTCTACCGCATGGGGACACACCCGCCGGCCCCATGCGAGTCAGCGCCCGAGATGGGCCTGGCGCCCGGCGGCCTCATGCGGCAGAAGATCTACGAGGACCCCCACGGCTTCGACGCCTGGGACCTATCCGCGCGTTCCCGGTGCTTCGTACACATCCTCAACAGCCTGCAGTTCCTCCAGGTGACCGGCGTCGCACCGCCCGCGAAGCCGCCGACGGCCCGGGACTACACCGAGGCCGGGCTGCCGTGGTTCGAGCACTACGGCGGCGACCTGACCGCCCTCGACGGCGGTAAGAAGCTGGCGGGACTCGATAGCGTGGCGGCCAGAAAGCTGAAGCAGGGGGAGGGCATCCTCGCCGACAACGACCCCGTCACCCCGGCCGTCGTCCGGCGGGTGGGCGCCGCCCGGGTTCGGGAGGGGGAGTTCTGATCCGCGCGTCCTGCGCCGGCTGGCGGCGACAGCGTGCCGGCCGCCGGCGGCGCTCCATGCGCGGGGCCGTTGCTCGTTCCTCGTTCTTCTCCGAAGTGTCCATGTCTCGATCGATGGGTGTGGCGCCTATGCGGAGCTCCGCATAGCGAGCAGTGTCACACGCTTCGCGGCCGCCCCAGCAGCCGGCCGATCGCCGCCTCGGCGACCGGCAAAAACAATTGTCGTTGATCAGGCAGGTCGCGGAAGAAGCGTCGCTCACGCCCCCCACACGGTCACGGCGCGTCCGTCGAGGGACTCCTGGCGCCGGTAGAGCTTCTCCTCCCACGGCGTCGACTCGGCGCGGTCGAAGACCACCAGGTGGCCCGACTCGGCGCGGCACCGGTCCACGTAGGCCAGGGTCTGCTCCACGCCCTCGCGGACCGTCGCCTCGGGGCTTCCCCGCAGGATCTTGCACTCCACCACGTGGCGGCGCGCCGGCGGTCCAGGCTCGGCGGCGCCTCCGGGGCGGGCCGGCGGCCACACGATCAGGAGGTCGGTGCGCCGGCGCCCCAGGGCGTACTCGCGCTCGATGCGGCCGCCGCCGTTGACAATCCGCTGCAGGAACGCCTGCAGCAGCAGTTGCGGGCCCGCCTCCTTGTACTGGAAGCGCTCGATCCAGTGCTCCGAGTGCTCCCGGAAGAAGCCCTGGAACCCCTTCAGCAGGCCGTCCATGTCGAGGTCGCCGTCCTCCTTCACGTACCACTCCGTCTCGTGGAGGATCATGTCCTCGTCGGCGTACATGAGCTCGCGCGGAATCACCTCCCGGTAGATCGGGTTGGCGATCCGGCGGGGGCCGCTACGCGCCAGCAGGCCCAGATCGCGGACGTACTCCACATCGTCGGGGTTCACTCTGTCCGCCCCGTCCGCGCCGCCTGTCAGCACCGGCTCGATCACCCGCCGCACCCGCTCCTCCTGAAGCTGGTCGGCGAGCTTGTGCAGGTGCGTCTGGCGGGCCAGGACGAGCGCCTCCCGGGCGTCCATGACCGCCTCGCCGTCGATGGCGCGCGAGCGGTCCCGGCCGGTCTTGTTCTCGAAGCACGCCTGGTAGGCCAGCGCGTTGACCAGCCACGGCTGGCCCCGGGACTGGTCCCACACCGCGGCGAGCGCGCCCTCCGTGAACGCCTGTCCGGTCTCCTCGGTGTGCTGGCCGAGCAGGGCGCGCATGTCGGCCTCGTCGAAGTCGCCCAGCCGCAGCGACTTCGCCTTGATGTTGAAGGCACTGCCGCCCGCGATGATCTCGCCCGCCGATTCGGAGTGGATGCGGTAGTCGCGCACGTCGCGGACGCCGCACAGGATCACGCTCTGCGGGAACGCCGCGGGACGCATGTCGTACCCCGCGCGCAACTGGCGCAGCACGGAGATCAGCGTGTCGCCCACCAGCGTGTCGATCTCGTCGAGCAGGAGCACCAGCGGCTTGGGGTCGTTCAGCGACCACCGGCCGAGCGCCTGGCGCAGGGCGCCGTGCGGACCGGCGCGGTCCAGCGTCCGCTCCCACGTCTCGTCGAGGAAGCCGTCGCCCAGGGCGACCAGGGCGCGTTCGGAGATCTCCGCCAGCACGGTCCGCATCCCGGCGGCCACGTCGCCCCTCGCCGTCTGTCCGGTCTCGACGTTCGTGTACACGCAACGGTAGGCCCCACGCTCGTTCAGCAGGTCGCGCAGCGCCAGGAGCGCCGAGGTCTTGCCGGTCTGCCGCGGCGCGTGCAGCACGAAGTAGCGCTTCGCGTCGATGAGGCGCAGGATCTCGTCGAGGTCGAGCCGCCCGAGCGGCGGAATGCAGTAGTGGTCTTCGGCGACCACCGGCCCGGAGGTGTTGAAGAAGCGCTCAACCATCGGAGGGTCCCGCCCGCGGGACTGCGTACCGCATCATCGTAGCGCATTCGGCCGGAAGGCAGCGGGGCGCGCAGGGGCGGGCGGTCGTCGCGGTCGAAGACCACCGAGTGGCCCGGCTCGCCGCGGCACCGCGCGTCTGGTTCGCGTTGCCGGCCGGGTTGGGGTCCAGGATCAGAAGGGCCGGCTCGACGCGGTGTTTTTCCAGGCAGGCCGGAGTACGCAGACCCCTCGCCGAATCGCCTCGAGCGGTTCGGGCGTCGGGGCGGGGATGATGCCTTCGACCGTCAAGTGCAGAAGCGCATCCCGGTGCTCCCGCTCCAGCCGATCGAGGCAGTCGTCGACGGCGGACCTCACGGTCGCGAGGAGTCGGTTGCGCCGGGCAGGTTCGATTCCCGTCACTGTCCCCGGTTCGGCACCAGGAACAGGTTGGTCATGTCGCCGTCGAGGCTGATGGTGCGCAGGTAGCGGTAGGTCGACGCCTCGAGCAGGTCGATGGTGGCGCCGGCCTGGTGGACGTAGAGGAGTTGGCCGTTGGTGCTCACGGCCAGCGACATGCGCGGGCGCCCCTCGAAGACCTCGCGCCGCTCGACGCGGCGGCCTTCGAGATCGAAGGTCCAGATCTCGTAGTGCCCGATGCGCTTGAGGACCGCGTAGGCCTTGCGCCGGTCGGGCGCGAGCGAGAACGACGACAGCGGCTCGTCCGGCCCGAGGGTGTAGAAGTCGACGTCGCGCTCGGCGAGGTTGATGCGCGCGATGCCCATGAGGCGGCGGTTCTGCACGGGGTCGCTCACGCGGAAGAGGTTCGTGAAGTAGCCGGGCTCCTCGTTGCGGTCGACGCCGAAGCCGAAGCTGAACCGCTCCAGGTCGGGCGCCTCGATCGACGAGAGCTCCCAGCGGTCGACCACCTCGAACGAGTCGGTGTCGAGGGCGAGAATCTCGCCGCCGAACAGGTAGAGCAGGCCGCCGTCGGGCGAGAACATCATGCTCGCGCCGGTCCGCTCCTCGCCGTCCGGCCAGGGGATCTCCCGCATGATCTCGTGCGACGCGAGGTCCACCTGGAGGAGGCGGCGGGGGGCAATCTCGTACCGGTCGAGGTGCTTGATCGCGGTGTCGGCGAGGAGGACGGCGTAGGCGTCGTCGGGCGACACCACCAGGCTGCGGATGCGCACCTGCGTGGAGCCCTCGCTGAGGGTGAAGGCGTCGACGGTGCTTCGCGTCTCGAGGTCGATCACCTCGATCTGCTCGAACGTCCGGTCCCGCATGTACATGCGGGAGCCGTCGGCGGACATCCGCATGTCGTTGGGCGGCCCCCCGAGGGTCATCTCGATGGTGTCGACGACCTGCTCGGTCGCCTCGTCGATGACGTAGATGCGGTTGGGGAACGCGCCGACGTAGAAGGTGCCGTCGCCGCCCGTCAGCCCGCCGGCGGGCTGGGCCGGCGCGGCGAGGGGCAGGAGGGTGAGAATCGCCAGCGTGCGGATCAGTTCGCGCATGGATCGAGCTCCCGAACGAGGGGCAGGCACACGCCTACGGAAAGATCAGGTCGATGTTGCGCCAGTCCTTCTGGGCGGCGGCGCACTTGCCGGTCCAGTCCGGCGTGTGGTTGAGCTGGTCGGGGACGTGGGCGGGCCAGAAGCAGCCGCGGTGGCAGTCGAAGAGGTCGCGCTCGACCGGCTGGCACAGCCCCGCCGTGCCGCCGTTGCGGTCCGCCTCCCAGCCCGGCTGGAACACGAGCGAACAGCCCAGCGGGATGTGCGGCCCCTCGGGCTGCTGGGGCGGGCCCGAGCCCTGCTGCTGCAGCGCGACGACGTCCCCGTCGGGGGACGCGTCGGGCGGCGGCGCGACGACGGTTCGCTCGACGCGGGCGGCCTTCTGGTTGATGGCTCTCAGGTGTCTCATGGTCTCACCGCCGTTCACTCTAACCGGCACAGATTGCCGCCCGGCGGGAAGAACCGCGGGGCGCCCCTGTCTCTCGGTCTCGCCGTCGTTCACTCGAACCGGCGGAGGAACTCGGGGTTCCGTGCCGCCAGCTCGCCGTAGACGCGCAGGCAGACGTCGGTCCACCCGCGGATCCACTCGCAGTAGTGCAGGTTCGGTCGCTCGCTCGTCCCGTAGCGGGTGTGCGCCTCGTGGTAGCACCCGCCCGAGCACAGCGGGCGCGCCCAGCAGGTGTGACAGTCGGTCTTGTTCGCCAGGTGGTGGCGTTCGAGGAACGCGTTCTGGGCCTCGCGGTCGAGGCCGTCGTCGACGGTGCCCAGCTTGTGCTCGTCCGAGCCCGCGAACCGGTGGCACAGGCCGACGTCGCCGCCGGTCGCGACCCCCACCAGCCCCAGACCGGCCCCGCACGGATAGGCCTTGCTGGCGCCCTTGTGGATCTCCTCGAGGGTCTCGCTCACGTTCGAGAACCCGTGGTGCTTCCCCGCCAGGGCCGCCTCGAGGAACTCGTCGGCGAGGGCCGTGAACTGCTCGACCATCCGGTCGAACCCCTCCCCGCCGAGCGCGTACTCGCGGCCCGGCGAGGTCGTCACCGGGGCGAAGCCCACCTCCTGGAACCCGATCTCCTCCGTCAGGTGCCGGTAGATGCTCACGACGTCGCTCACCTGCGACGTCAGGGTCACCCGGGCCCCGATGGGCCGGCTCGTGTGGCGCCGCAGCAGCTCTCGCACCCGCGGCAGCAGCTCGTCGTAGCTGCCGCGGCCGTCGTGGAAGACGCGAAAGCGGTTCTGCATCTCGCGGGGGCCGTCCATCGACACGGTGACGGAGATGTCGTTCTCGGCCAGGAACCCGATCATCTCGCCGGTCAGCAGGGTGGCGTTCGTCGTCAGGTTGAACTCGACCCGCTTGCCCCGGGCCGCCGCCTGCTCTCGGGCGTAGGGCACGACGCGGCTCAGGACCGGGTAGTTCATCAGCGTCTCGCCGCCGAAGAAGCTCACGTGCACCACCCGGTTGTCGCCCGACTCGTTCATCAGCAGGTCGACGCTCTTGCGGGCGGTCTCCTCGCTCATGAACTTGGGCTGCGACCCGTTGGTAGTGTCGACGATCTTGTCCTCGCTGTACTCGTAGCAGTACGAGCAACTCAGGTTGCACTGGTTGGTGACGTTGAGGACCGCGGTGGTCAGCGGGAACGGGGTCAGCGGGATGATCGCCGGCGCCGGGGTGTCGGAGGCGCCGGGGCGGCGACGGTGCGCACCGCGTGCACCTGCTCGAGCTCGTCGAGCGTCTGCCCGAGGTCGGTGTCGGGGAACCGGGCGCGGACGTCGGCGAGCAGGTCCTCGCGCGGCACCCGCCGGCCGTCGAGGCCGTCGATGAGCGCCGCCGCCGGCTCGTCGAGCGCGAACACCGCGGCGCTCGGCACCAGGTAGAGGAACCGGCGGCCGGCCGCGGTGAACGGATGGAACTCTCCCTGGGCAAGCACGCTCATGGCTGCTCCACGGCGGTGGGGTGCCGGCGCCGACGGTGGGCGCGCGCGACCGTCTCGATGCACCCGGGCTCATGGCTCCGCCACCCCGGCGGGGTTCCGGCGCGGACGATGAGCGCGCGGATGCTGATGCGCCGAGGCTGTTCATGGCTGCTCCACGGCGGTCGGGTCCCAGCGCAGGTACAGCGGTACGGTGACGAGGAGGTGGGCGCGGCCGGTCAGCCCGTCGCCGTCGCCCGCGTCCGGCGGCCACGTCGCCACCACCCACACGTCGCCGACGTTGTTCCGGCTGCCGCTGCGCTCCACGTTCGGCCCGTCGACGGCGGGGACGAACCGCCCGTCGGCCGCGATGTCGCCCACATAGCGGATGTCGTCGTCGCCGATGGTCACCGCGTACTCCTCGATGGACCACCGCGCGTCGACCATCCCCAGGTCGAGGTCGTCGTCGGTCGCCGGCTCGCCGTCCGGCCCGTCGTGCCACGCCCGCGCCTCGAACTGCTGGAACTGCTTGGGGAAGCGGACCCCGCCGACGCGGGCCATGCCCGCCCGCGGGGTCACCGCGATGCGGTCGACCCGGTCGTAGACGGTGAGGGCGCCGGTCACCGCGGTCCGGTCGAGCACCAGGTCGCGACCGCCGGTGGCCGCGTCCGCGTCGACCTGCACCTGCAGGTCGAGCCACTCGCCGGTCGTCCCCGTGACGTCGAGCACCGAGACGCCGGGGCCGAGGTCGATGGCGTCGGCCGACGCCGCGCCGAGGTTCTGACCGTGGACCCGGACCGTCGCGGTGGCTCCCGCCGGCAGAGACGGCGGATGCACCCCGGCCACCGCCGGCGCGTCGCCGAGGCGCTCCAGGGTGACGTCGATGCCGGTCTCGTCGTAGCCGCCGGTGAACCACCGGCCCTTCATGGTGCGCCAGTCGCGCTCGACGAACATCACCTCGCGCAGCTCGTCGTCGTCCGGGTCGCCGGGGATGGACCGGCCCCGCCACTGGAAGCCGGTGTAGACGATGGCGCGGCCGGTGCGCTCGACCGTCCGGCCGGTGTGCGCGAAGGTGTACGTCGCATCGGTGGTGAACTCGTCCTCGGTGCCGGCCACCGGGGTGATCGTCATCCGCCCGTAGACGGCGCCGCGGCCCGGCGCGTGCCCGCGCAGCAGCCACGAGCCGCCCACGCGGGGCGGCCGCATCGTCGCCGACCACGCCGCCCACTCCGCCGTCTCGAACGGGAACCGCTCAGACAGGTGGGCCACCGCCCGGTCGACCGCCTGCGGCTCGCCGTCGCCGGGGTTGCCGCGGCGGAACGCCTGGAAGTCGGTGAACGGGTAGTAGCCCCGGTGCATCGCCATCAGCAGCGACCACTCCTCGCCGGTCCGCCGCTGGCTGATGACGCGCCCCATCGAGTGGCACTGAATGCAGGTCTCCTCGACGTCGGCGTCGTCGTAAGGCTGGTCGTCGCTACGGCGCTCCGCCTCCCAGGCCGCGTCGAGCGCCTCGGCCGGGGCGAGGCCCAGGTTGTTCGACAGGTAGCGCACCACCGCGCGGGCCGTCTCCGGCGTCAGGGCCACGTCGTTCAGGGTGACCATGCGGCGGATGGTCTGCTGCCACCCCTCGGGGGTCGTGCGCCGGAACGAGATGCGCGACAGCCGGCCCGCGTCGTCGGGCCGGTGGCACGAGCCGCAGGCCCGCGCACCGTCTCGTCGTGGACGGGAATGCCGGGGCCGTCGGTCTCGGCCGGTTGGGCGGCGGCGCCGGCCGCCGCGAGCAACGCGACGAGGGGGGCGCCGAACAGGAGCTTCAGGCGGGGCTGGGGCATCGGTCGACTCCGGCGAACGGACCTTTGTAGCACATACGGCGGCGTCTGTCAGCTTCGCGGCTTCCGCCGAACCGGCACGAATGCCCGGGCGACACCTCTGTCGTCGAGCGGGGGCACGAGGGTCCCGTCGACTCGTGAAACGGTTCGGTGCCGGGACGCGACACCGCTCGCGTCGTGGTGGAGCCGGCCCGGCGCAGACCCGGCACGAAGGGCCGCCCGCCTCCTCGGCCGGCGCACCGGTCGGCCGTCATTTCCCGCCTGCCCCCTGATGTACGCTGTAGCCGGAGCGGGGTCATGCTGACGACGGAGCAGTTGCGCGCGCTCATGGCGGCCCGGGAGTCGGACCGCGTCGAGCTCACGGTCTCGACGACGAACACGGACAAGTTCGGCGAGGCCGTCTGCGCCTTCGCCAACGACTTCCCCAACCACCGGCAGCCGGGGCATCTCATCGTCGGGGCCGGCGACGACGGCTCCGTCGCCGGTCTGACCGTCGACGACCCGCTGCTCCGTCGACTCGGGGAGCTGCGCTCGAACGTCAACCTCGAGCCGCTCCCGGTCATGACCGTTCAGAAGTACGCGTTGCCCGAGGGCGACGTGGCCGTGATCGAGGTCCTGCCGTCGGATCTGCCCCCCGTGCGATACAAGGGGAGGGTCTGGATTCGGGTCGGGCCCTCGCGTCGGGGCGCCAATCAGCAGGAAGAGCGGATCCTGATCGAGAAACGCACCGCTCTGCAGCGGACCTTCGACGTTCGCCCCTGCCGCGGCTGCACCCTCGACGACCTGGTGCGCGATCTGTTCCGGGTCGGCTACCTGCCCGCCGCCGTGGACCGGGCCGTGATTGCCGAGAACAGTCGCTCCGACGAGGAACAGATGGCTTCCCTGCGGTTCTACGACCTCGCCGCCGGCTGCCCGACCAACGCGGGGGCGCTGTTGTTCGCCAGAGACCCCCTGCGCTGGGTGGCCGGCGCGTGGATTCAGTTCGTGCGGTGGGACGGGACGACGATGGCCGACGACCCGATCGCCGAGAGACGCTTCAGCGGCGACCTGATCACGGTTCTGAGGGAGGTCGAGGCGTTCGTCTCCCTTCCCGTCCGGGCGCGTCCCGTGGCGGAATCGGCCCTCCGCGAGAGGACGGCGATGGACTACCCGCCGGCGGCGATTCGCGAGTTGCTGTTGAACGCGATCATGCACCGCTCGTACGAATCGAACGCGCCGGTCCGGTTCTACTGGTACGACGACCGGATCGAGATCCAGAATCCCGGCGGGCTGTACGGCATGGCCTCGCCCGAGAACTTCCCGCGTCAGACGGACTACCGCAATCCGGTCGTTTCCGAGGCCCTGGCGACGCTGGGGTACGTCAATGCGTTCGGGCGCGGCGTCATTCGCGCGCAGGAGGCGTTGCGCAGGAACGGCAACCCGGAGGCGGAGTTCACGTTCGAGCTCTCCCACGTGCTGGCGACGATCCGGAGGGCTCGGTGAGGACGATCGCCATCCCGGGTGCGTCGTCGCCCTTCCACGCCCTCTCACCCTGACGGCGGTTCGCCCGCTTCCAGCGCGCCCTTGGCGATGAGGACCGACAGAACGCCGAGGAAGTCCGGCAGCGGGGCCGGAGGGCAGACGCGGTTGTAGGCCTCGTACAGATCGGGGACCTGCCGGTGGAGCGGGGCCAGCTCCACCACCCGGACGAGGTCGATGTCGCGCAGGAACCGGAGGCCCCGGTCGGCGTCGGCGTCCGGCCAGCCGGGGACGACGAGCCGGTCCTCGAGGATGATCCGCCGGGCGGTGATGGCGGGCCGGCGGACGACGCCGAGCCGGTCGCCGCGCCGGAGCCGCAGGGCCGGGGCGCGCCGGAGGGCCTCGAAGGCGGCGAGGACGCCGGGGTCCCGGCGCAGGGCTTCGACGCCCGGTTCGGGGGGGGCGAGGGAGGCCGCCTCGGGCATGCCCGCCTCGGCCCGGTCGGTCCAGAACGGGTGGTCGTGCCGGCCCGCCGCCTCGGCGAAGAACTCGGCCGACTGCCGCTCGAGCGCGCCGTGCATCTCTCTTTCCCGCTCGTCGAAGAGGTCGAGCGCCACGCCGGCCAGCGCGGGGTCGGTCAGCGCGGTGTGCACGGCGACGGCGGCGAGCCACCCCGACGCCAGCGCCTTCTTGACGCCGTAGGACGACAGCGGGTCGATGAACGATCCGGCGTCGCCGACCAGCAGCATGCCGGGGGCCTTGTAGGTGCGTGCGTCGTAGACGGAGGCGTCGCAGCCCCAGGGCTCGACGTCGAGCGAGGCCCCCGCGGTCAGGGGGCCGAGCGCCGCGGTCTTCGCGAGCTCCGCCTCGTAACACGGCGCGAGGGGCCCGCCGCGCGCCAGGCGGGTGACCCGGGGGTCGACCATCAGGGTGAAGTAGCGCTGCTCGGCCGTCACCGGGACCGACCACGCCCAGCCGTCCCCGTAGCTCTCGACCAGGGTGTGCGACTCGTCGTCGAGGCCCCACCCGCCGCGCCGGGACCACAGCGCGGTGAGGGCCAGCGTGGTGCGCCCGGCCGCGTGCCGTCGGAACCCGTGTCGGGCGACGACCCCGGCGCGGCCCGAGCAGTCCAGCACGAACCGTGCGGTCAGGGACCGGACGGCGCCGCCGGCCAGGTAGCGTGTCGAGGACTCCGCCGCGCCGGCGGAGCGGGACGCGGACGGCAGATCCACCTGGCGCACGACGGCGCCGGTCTCCACCGCGGCGCCGGCCTGCGCCGCGAGGCGCAGCAGCAGTCGGTCGAGCTCGTTCCGCCGCACCTGCCACCCGACGCCGTCTCCCGCGAACCGCACCGCGCGCGGGTCCCGCCCGCCCCACCACACCGTGTTCCCGGTGCTGCGCAGAAAGCCCGCCGCCTCGACGTCCCCGGTCACCCCGATCAGGTCGAACAGCTTGCGGCAGCTCGGCGGCAGCGACTCGCCCAGGGCGCGGGCGTCGTCCGCCGGCTTCGCCAGCACCTGCACGGCGTGGCCCCAGGCGGCGAGCAGGCGGGCCGCCGCCGCGCCGGCGGGGCCGCCCCCGATGACCACGACCTCGACCGGCGCCGCACTCATCCCGCCATTGTGGCCGAATCGGGGCTGTCGTGTCGCAGGTTCGGCATATCCTTTCACCCGTGCTCGACCCGCACTTTCGCCGCGCCCTGTCCTATCTCAGGCCCTACCGGTGGCAGCTGACCCTGGTGGTGATGCTGAGCCTGGTCTCGACCGGCTTCTCGCTCGTGGTCCCGCTGCTGTCCCGGACGCTGGTCGACGGGGCGATCCTCGCCGGCGACGCCGGCGCCCTGCGCCTGGTCGTGCTGGTGTTCGTCGCCGTCACCGCGGCCGGGTTCGGGCTCAACGTGTGGAGCGGGCTGCGCTACACCCGGGTGTCGGCGGACGTCCTCTTCGACATGCGCCTGGCCCTCTACCGCCACCTGCAGCGGCTCTCGCCGCGGTTCCATGCGCGGACCCGTTTCGGCGACGTCATGTCCCGGCTGAACAACGACATCGGCGAGATCCAGCGCATCGCGTCCGAGGTGGTTCTGGCGTGGGTGGGGAACGTGCTGTTCCTCGTCGGGGCGGTCGTCATGCTGGCCTACCTCGACCTGCGGCTGCTGCTGCTCGGCACCGCCGCCCTCCCCGTCAGCATCTGGGCCCTCGTGCACTACCGGCGCCGCCTCGAGAAGCGGGTCGCGGTGCTGCGCGAGCGGAGCGCCGACATCGGCAGCTTCCTCATCGAGACCCTGCAGGGGGTGCGGCTCGTCGTCGCCGCCAACGCGCAGGAGCGCGAGGTGCAGCGCTTCCGGCGCCGGAACGGCCGGTTCGTCGACGCGCTCATGGCGATGCAGTGGACGACGTATCTGTCGGGCGGGCTCCCGGGCTGGTGCTGTCGGGCAGCACCGCCCTGGTGTTCCTGTACGGGGGTCAGCGCGTCATAGACGGGACGCTGACCCTGGGCACCCTCGTGGCGTTCATGGCCTACCAGCTCCGGCTGTTCGCTCCGGTGCAGGCGCTGATGGGGCTGTACGCCAGCTTCGCGACGGTGCGGGTGTCGCTGGGGCGGGTGCACGAGATCCTCGACGTCGAGCCCGAGGTGGTGGAGCCGCCGTCGGCCGAGGCGCTCGCCGAGGTGCGCGGCGAGCTGGAGCTGGACGACGTCACCCTGTCGTTCGATCGCGGCGGCCCGGTGCTGGAGCGCGTCACCCTGCGGGCGCCGGCCGGCGCCTGTCTCGCCATCGTCGGCCCGAGCGGCGGCGGCAAGAGCACCATCGCCGACCTCGCGCTGCGGTTCCTCGACCCCGACGCGGGGACGGTGCGGCTCGACGGGCGCGACCTCCGCGCGCTCAGGCTGCGCGACCTGCGCGCGCACGTCGGGCTCGTGGAGCAGGAGCCGGCGGTGTTCCACGCCTCGATCGCCGACAACATCCGCTACGCGCGGCCGGGCGCGAGCGACGAGGAGGTGCGGGCGGCGGCCGCCCGGGCGGGGCTGGCGCGGTTCGTGGCGACCCTGCCGGACCGCCACGAGACGGTGGTGGGGGAGCGCGGGGCGGCGCTGTCGGCGGGCGAGCGGCAGCGGCTGGCGGTGGCGCGGGCCCTCCTGGCCGCGCCCTCGGTGCTGATTCTCGACGAGCCCACCGCGGCCCTCGATCCGGAGTCGGAGCAGCAGGTGGCGGAAGGGTTCGCGGCGGTCATGCGGGGGCGCACCACCGTGCTCATCACGCACCGCGCGGCCCTCGCGCGGCGGGCGGATCGGGTCGCGGTCCTCGACGGCGCGCGCGTCGTCGAAGAGGGCGCCCCCGACGAGCTGATGGCGCGGGGAGGGCGGTTCGCAGAGCTCTTCTCGGCGGATCGCGAGTCGTGACTGCTCCGCGCCCGTCGAGGCCGGTGCGGGTCGCCGTGGTAGACAGCGGCGTCAATCCGTCTCATCCGCACATCGGGAGCATCGCGGGGGGGCTGAGCGTGGCACCCGGCGCGGGGGGCGGCGGCGATTGTCTCGACCGCGTAGGCCACGGCACCGCGGTGACCGCGGCCATCCAGGAGCGCGCGCCGGGGGCCGACCTGTTCATCGTGAAGGTCTTCGACCGGACGCTGTCGGCGTCCATCGACACCCTCATCGCCGGCATCGACGCGGCGTGGCGGCACGGCGCGGACCTCGTCAACCTGAGCCTCGGCACCGCGAACCCGGCGCACGCCGCGGCGTTGCGCGCGGCCGCGGAGCGGGCCGCGGCGGCGGGGGCGCTGATCGTCAGCGCGGGGCGTCACGAAGAGGTGCGGTACTTGCCGGGGACGCTGGACGGCGTGGTGGCGGTAGAGCTCGACTGGACCTGCCCGCGACTCTCGGTGGAGGTGGGATCGGATGCGGAGCAGCGGCCGGTCTGCCGCGCGTCCGGCTATCCCCGGCCGGCGCCGGGCGTTCCCCCCGAGCGGAACCTCAAGGGCATGAGCTTCGCGGTGGCCAACGTCACCGGCGCCCTCGCCCGGACGTTGACCGGCGGTTGCCGCCCGACCGCGGACGCCGCGCTGGCCGCCCTGCGCACCGAGGCGGACGGCGCGGGCCGCTGATGGCGGAAGAAGTCGGCCGGGTGGTCTTTCGTGCGCGCGGTCCGACGCAAGCCGCCGCACACGACAACGGAGCAGATACTGTGAAGACGATCTCGGTACGAGACCTGCAGAAGAACATCAAGGACGTCGTCGATTCCGCGCAGAGCGACCGCGTTGTAGTCACGCGCCGTGGAGCGCCCGCGGCGGTCCTGCTCGGCGTCGAGGGCAAGGACTGGGAGACGGTGATTCTCGAAACCAGTCCCGCGTTCTGGGACCTCATCGAGGCGCGCCGAAAGGAAGCGACGATCTCGGCGGAGGAGCTCGAGCGTCGGGTGGACTAGTCCGGCGTCTCCCGCCCAACCATGGCGGCAAGAACCCGCAACCTCGATGCGGCGCTGACGAGGAGGCGAGGTGGTGGGGGGCGAGGCTGGATTCCTGGCCTCTGCTGCCCGACCGACTTTCTGGGAGTCCGCGCCGTTCGACAGCGCGACCCCCAGGCTGCTCTCAAGACCGGGACGCCTCGGCGGGACCCGGAGGCGGGGAGCAGTTTGCAGATGAAGATGCACGGCACAGGACCATGAATCGTCGCTCGCAACGGTTGCTGCCCTGGGCCGCTCTCGCCCTGATCTTCGTGCTCGGGGGCGCGGGCGTCGCCCACGCTCAGGATGCGGTCATTGACGGCGCCGTCACCGATGCGACGGGCTTGGTGCTGCCCGGCGTGACGGTGGAGGTGCGCACCGCGGCGGACGGCCTGTCGGTCGCGACCGCCGTTACCGACGGCGCCGGCGCCTTCGCAATCGCGGGGCTGCGGCCGGGCATCTACGACGTGCGCTTCACCCTTCCCGGCTTCCACGAGGTGGTGCGCGCAGGGGTCGCGGCTGCGGCGGGCGCCGCTGTCACCCTGCTGGTCGAGCTCGCGGTCGAGCTCGAGGAGCAGGTGGTGGTGGTCGGCAGCCGGGCGCGGCCGCGGTCGGTGACGGCGTCGCCGGTGCCCATCGACGCCATCCCGTTCCGCGACGTCGCCAGCCAGGGGGCGCACTCGCTCGACTACCAGTTGCGGACGCTGGTGCCGTCGTTCAACGTGGCCACGCACCCCATCAGCGGGGCGGCGTCGCTGGTGCGGCCGGCGAGTCTGCGCAACCTCGCCCACGACCACACGCTGGTGCTCGTCAACGGCAAGCGCCGCCACCGGTCGGCCATCCTCGTCTGGTTCGGGGGGGTGACCGACGGCACGCAGGGCCCGGACATCTCGACCATTCCGGCCATCGCGCTGCGGCAGGTCGAGGTGCTGCGCGACGGCGCGTCGGCGCAGTACGGGTCGGACGCCATCGCCGGGGTGATGAACTTCCTGCTCAAGGACGACCGGTCGGGAGGCAGCCTGGAGATCGACACCGGTACCTACCGCGCGGGCGACGGCGACGCCTACCGCGCCGCCGGCAACGTCGGGCTGCCCCTCGGCGACACGGGCTTCGCCAACCTCAGCTTCGAGTACGGCAACACCGGCCCCACCGACCGCAGCGTGCAGCGCGCCGACGCGGCGGCCCTCGCCGCCGCCGGCAACACCGCGGTGGCCGACCCCGCGCAGCCGTGGGGCGACCCGACGAGCGAGGACGACCTGAAGCTGTTCGGCAACTTCGGCCACCGGTCCGCGAACGGCCTCGAGCTCTACGGCCACGCCAACTACGCGGGCCGGACGTCGACGCAGGGGTTCTACTACCGGAACCCCAATACCCGGGCCAACATCTTCAGCCTCGACGGCGGGCAGACGCTCCTCGTCGGCGACGTGCTCGACGCCCGCGACGGCGTGCGCGACGGCTCGGCGGGCTGCCCCACGGTGACCATCACCGACGACCGGCCGGACCCCGCGGCCCTCGCGCAGGTCTTCGCCGACCCCGACTGCTTCAACTTCCAGGAGATCGCGCCGGGCGGGTTCACCCCCTCGTTCAGCGGGGTCATCAGCGACGTGTCGGCCGTCGCCGGCCTGCGCCGGACCGCGGCCAACGGCCTGACCTGGGACGCCAGCGCCGGCTACGGCGCGCACCAGGCCGACTTCTTCCTCTACAACACCGTCAACGCCTCGCTCGGGCCCGACACGCCGCGGGACTTCGATCCGGGCCTGTACCGGCAGGCCGAGGTCAACCTGAACCTCGACCTGTCCTGGGCGGCCACCGAGATGGTCCATCTCGCCGGCGGGGCCGAGTGGCGGGACGAGCGGTTCACGATCCGGGAGGGCGAGCCGCTCTCGTGGCGGGTGGGTCCCTACGCGGCGCAGGGCTTCGTGTCCGGCTCGAACGGCTTCGCGGGGTTCCCCGACTACACGGCCGGCACGTGGACGCGCGCCAACGCCGCGGTCTACGGCGACCTGGAGCTTCGGGAACCGGACGAAGGCCGCTGGACGGTCGGCGGCGCCCTCCGGCTCGAGCGCTTCGACGTATTCGGCGCCACCACGAACGGCAAGCTGTCGGCCCGCTACGCGCTGGCCGGCGCCGTCTCCGTGCGCGGCGGCGTCAGCACCGGGTTCCGCGCCCCGACGCCGGGGCAGCAGAACACGTTCAACGTGCAGTCGACCATCGACCCCACGACGCTGGACCTCGTCGACAGCGCCACCGTCCCGTCGACCTTCCGGGCCGCGCAGCTCCGGGGCGGCCGGGCCCTCGACCCCGAGACCTCGGTCAACGCGACGGCGGGGGTGGTGGTCGACACCGGGCCGTTCACCCTGACCGCCGACTACTTCCAGGTCGACGTCGGCAACCGCCTCGCCCTGTCGCAGAACTTCACCCTCGGTGCCGACGAGCGGGCGCAGCTCCTGTCGGAGGGCATCGCGTCGGCGCGCACCCTGGCCTTCTTCCGCTTCTTCATCAACGACTTCTCGACCCGGACGCGGGGTGTCGACGTCGTCTCCACCTGGACGCCCCCCGCGCTGGGAGGGGCCACCGTCTTCAGCTTCGCGATGAACCACACCGACACGGAAGTGACGAGGCCCTCGGACCTGCTCGGCCCCGGCGACGTGCTCGCCATCGAGCGGGGCGTGCCGGAGACGCGCTGGAACGTGGCCGTCAACCAGCGCGCGGGCCGGGTCGGCCTCCTCGGCCGCCTCCACTACTACGGGTCGTGGGTCGACCACATCGATGCGCGGTCGGCGCGCGGCGCTCTCGCCCCGGTCCTCGGCGGCCGTTTCATTCTCGACCTCGAGGCCAGCGTCCCCCTCACCCCCGCCGCGACCCTCTCCGTCGGCGGCCAGAACGTCCTCGACACCTACTCGGACCGGATGGACCTGTTCGCGGCGCGGTTCGGCCTGCCCTACAGCCAGTTCACGCCGTGGGGCATGAGCGGCGGCTACTACTACGCGCGCCTCGGCTACCGCTGGGGCGGGTAGTGGACAACGCGGCGAGTCCTCGGCGAGCGCAACGGTGTCGGCCCCGGCGATCGGCGCGATGAGGAGGAGGGCGCTCTCGGTGGGGGAGTCGTCTTCATTCTTGAGTTCAGTCCAAAATGCTCATGAGTACTTTTGCCGTGGAGACGGCGGTGGCGCGGCGACGGCGGTTCACACCGTGGCGGTCGCGCCGCCGCACGAGCTTCCGGATCCGGCGGTGCAGCCGAAGCAGTGCGGGCCGGTCGCGATGCGCCGGCGCTCGAGCGCGGCGAGGGCGTGCGCGGGTGACGCCGGGCCGCCGTCGGGCCCCGGCAGGCCGCGCGCGAGGTCCATCACGGTCTGTGGCGCGGACGGCTCGACGGGAAGGTCGAGCATCTGGTTGAAGTCGCAGTCGTGGAGCCGGCCGTCCCAGCCGACGCTGAGCGTGTCGCGGCACATCAGGCCGTCGACGGTGGCGGGGTTGAACGCCTGCACCAGTCGGTCCATGTACCCCTGCAGGTTCCCCGACTGCTCGAGCCAGTCGAGGTACCGGCTGATGGGCATGTTGGTGATGGTGAACAGCCGGTTGAAGCGGATGCCGTGGCGCCGGTCGAGCTCGCGCTTCCAGTCGCGCTCGAGGGCGGCCTGCCCCGCCGGCAGGAACGCCCCGACGGGGTTGGTCACCAAGTGGAGCTCGAGGCCCGAGCCGGGGGCCCCGTAGCCCAGGGCGTTGAGCCGGCGCAACGCCTCGACGGACTGCTCGAAGACGCCGTCGCCGCGCTGGCGGTCCGTCATCGCGCCGGCGTAGGACGGCAGCGACGCCACGATCTCCACCCGGTGATCGGCAAGGAACCCCGCCAGGTCCTCGTAGGCCGGCAGGGTCAGGATCGTGAGGTTGCAGCGGTCCATCACGCGCCGCCCGAGCCCCGCCGCCCGCGCCACCATGTCGCGGAACCGCGGGTGCAGCTCGGGCGCCCCGCCGGTGATGTCCACGGTGGGGATGTTCGTCGCCGCGAGCAGCGCGAAGCAGGCCTCGACCACCTCGTCCGGCATCACCTCGCGCCGGTCGGGGCCGGCGTCGACGTGGCAGTGGCGGCAGACCTGGTTGCAGCGCTTGCCCACGTTGATCTGCAGCGTCGTCGTCTCGGCCGGCCGCAACGGGTCGTGGCCCGCCGACGCGGCCGCCTCGGGAAAAGTGCGGGCGAGGGGCAGCGCATCGAGGCGCGCGCGCTGGGCGGCGGGCGGCGCGAGCGGCGAGCGCGTGTTCAGCAGGGTGGGCAGCGACATGGCTACATCGACAGCTTGTCGAGGCGGTTGCGCATCTGCACGCCGTGGACGAGCGACGCTCCCCCGCGGATGGCGGCGGCGACGTGCACCGCCTCGGTCATCTGGTCGGGGGCGGCGCCCTTCTCCAGCGACGCCGTCGTGTACGCGTCGATGCAGTAGGGGCACTGGACCGCGTGCGACACCGCCAGCGCGATCAGCGCCTTCTCGCGCTCGGTCAGGGCGCCCTCGGCGAACACCGCGTCGTACCACGCCGAGAACTTCTCCCACAGCTCGGGCGCGTCCTTGCCGACGTCCCCGAACTTCGCCAGATCGGGGGGATGGTAGTAGGAGTCCATGGACGAGTCTCTCGCGGTCTCCGCGCCGGTGCCGGGCGTCCGACAGCGAAGCCCGCCCTGGCGAGTGGCGGCGCGCCGAGGCGGCAGGCTGCGACGGGGACCCGTCGACCATCGTATCACTCCCGGCGGTGCCGTGCGGCGGTGGGTCGAGGGGCGGTGCGGGGACGGGCGGACGTCCAGCACCGGACGTCGCGTCCGGACGTGACACGAACGGAGGGCCTCGTCCGCGTGTCAGGGGGGAAGGCAGGTATGCGGGCCGCAACGCCGGAGCGCCAAGAGTTGACACTCTACCTGAAGCAGTGGTCCAATGGTAGCCAATCTACTGGAAAGCGATGACGCCGCACGGCGGCAGGCAGTTCGACCGCGGCAGGGTCTTTGGCCTCCATGCCGCGGCACGATCACGGCTGAGCTCGATCGAGTGGGCCGCCCGCGGAAAGAGGAGTGACCGATGTCGTGGCCAAGCCGGCTTCGTCGCATCGTTCCCTACCTGGGCCGCCGCCGGGCCGGCGCGGACCTCGAGGAAGAGATGCGGTTGCATATCGAGCTCGAGCGGGATCGACTGATCGACGCCGGCCTCGACCCCGCGGCTGCCGGCCGCGCCGCCCGCCGCCGCCTCGGCAATCCGGCCCTGATTCGCGAGGATACGCGGTCCGTCTGGGGATGGCGCCGGCTCGACGCGCTCGCCCGGGACCTGCGGCACGTGGCGCGCGGGCTGCGCCGGAGCCCGGGGTTCACCGCCATCGTGGTCGCGGTGCTCACGCTGGGCATCGGCTCGACCACGACTGTCTTCTCGCTCGTCCACGGCGTGCTGCTGTCGCCCCTGCCATTCCGCGATCCGGGCCGGCTCGTCACCGTGCAGGTCCACATCCGCGAAATGGAGGACAGGTTCCCCGCGTTCCCGGCCAACCTTCGGGCGCTCGAGGCGTGGGCCGATTGCCGGGACGTCTGCGCGGGGGTGGCGGCGGTTCGCCCCTCGAGGTCGATCCTGACGGGCGCGGGCGAGCCGCGGAGCCTCCGGGGCGCGCGGGTGACGGCCAACTTCTTCGACCTGCTCGGCGCGGCGCCGGCGATGGGCCGCGGTTTCCGCGCCGAGGACGCGACCGTAGGGGGGCCGGGTGTCGCGATTCTCGCGCACGATCTGTGGCAGGGGGCGTTCGGCGGCGACCCCCGCATGGTCGGACGGGTGCTCACGCTGGACGACGAGCGGGTCGAGGTGATCGGCGTCCTGCCCGAGTCGTTCTGGCTGCCCGACCTCGATCGCCTCATGCCGACGCCGGCCGGCGACGCCGGCCGCGCCGAGATCTTCCGGCCGCTGCGCTACACGCCCGAACAGGCGCGCCGGTTCGGCGAGTTCGACTATCCTGCCATCGTGCTCCTCGCGCCCGGGACCACTGCGGAGCAGGCGCGCCCGGCGCTCACGGCGCTGACCCGCGAGGCGTTCCGGGAGTACCCGTTCACCGTCACCCCGGTCGTGCGGCCCCTCGACCTCCAGATCGTCGGCGACGTGCGCGGCGCCCTGGGCTGGCTGCTGGCCGCGGTCGCGGCGGTGCTGCTCGTGGCGTGCGTCAACGTGGCGAGCCTGCTGTCGGCGCGCGGCCTGCGCCGGCGGCACGAGCTCGCGGTGCGGAGCGCGCTCGGCGGTGGGACCGGGGATCTGGTGCGCCATTCCCTGGCCGAGAGTGCGCTGCTCGCGGGGCTCGGCGGTGCGGCGGGGGCGGTCGCCGCCCACGCCTTCCTTCGGCTCGCGGTCGCGGTGGCCCCGGTGGACGTTCCCCGCCTCGACGACGTGGCCATCGACGGGCTCGCGCTGTGGGTGGCCGCGGGAGCGACCGCCGTCTGCGCGGTCGGCTGCGGCCTTGCGCCGGCGTGGCGTGCGAGCCGAACCGCCTCGGCCTCGGTCCTCAAGGCCGATGCGCGGGCCGGAAGCGACCCTTCCTGGCGCCGGTTCGCCGATCTGCTGGTGGGCGCACAGGTCACGCTGACCGTCGTGCTCGTGGTTGCGGGCGGCCTGCTGCTGTCGAGCTTCGTTCGGGTGATGCAGGTCGACCGGGGGTTCGATGCGACCTCGGTCGTGGCCGTCGACGTGAGTCTGCCGGCCTCCCGCTACGACGCCGGTCGCGTCACCCGTTTCCACGACGAGCTCCTGGCGCGGCTGGCGGGCTCGCCGATCGTGGCGTCGGCCGGCCTGACGCAGCGCCTGCCCCTGGAGGGAGAGGCGTTCGTCGAGATCCTCGTGCCGACGGGCCGGGCGCCCGCCGCCCCGGCCGAGCTCGCCGCCCTCGTCGGGAACTACCGCTTCGTCAGCCCGGACTACTTCGAGACCCTCGGGATGGTCCTGACGCGCGGTCGGCGCTTCACCGGCCAGGATCGCACCCGTCCGGTCGCCGTCGTCACCGAGCAGACCGCGTCGCGGCTCTGGCCCGGTCAGGATCCCATCGGCCGGCGCTTCGTCTGGGGCAGCCCGGACCGCCCCGAGCAGGAGGTGGTGGGAATCGTCGGCGACGCCCGGATTCTCGGGCTCGACGTCGATCCCGGACTCGTCGCCTACCTCCCGTACTGGGCGCTCGCGCGGCGCGATGTCACGATTGTCGCGCGCGGCGGTGCCGACACCGGCGCGCTCGTCGCATCGGTGCGCGAGGAGCTGCGCGAGCTGGATGCCCGGCTTCCGTTCAGCAACGCGCGGGTGCTCGAGGACGTGCTCGCGACGAGTGTGGCGGTTCGGCGCTTTCTGCTTCAGGCGACCGCCGGCTTCGCTCTCGCCGGGCTGGCGCTCGTCTGCCTGGGGGTCTTCGGCACGGTGTCTCAGCGGACCGTCCGCCTCCGGCGCGAGTTCGCGATCCGTCTCGCGCTCGGCGCCACGCGGGGGAGCCTGGCGGGGCGGGTGTGCGCGGAGGGAATGAGGCCGGTGGTGGCCGGGCTGGCCGCCGGCCTCGTCGTATCGCTCGCAGCCGCGCGGTTCATCGAAGCGCTGCTCTTCGGGGTCGCCCCCATCGACCCCGTGGTGATCGCGGGCGCGACGCTCGCGGTGCTCGGGCTCGGGGCGGGGGCCTGCCTGGTGCCGGCCGTCCGCGCGTTCCGGGTGGCGCCGGCCCGGACGTTGCGCGCGGAGTGAACCGGCGCTCACTTCCCGAACCGGGGGCGAGAGCGCCGCCGGATGGCACCGCCCGGGCAGGCGCCCTCGTCAGCGTTCGGCTCGCGGGCGCCCCCGCCCGGCGCCCCTTGCCGGGTCTCGGCACAGCGCGCCGTCCCGGGGCCGGCCCCCCTGGGAATCGCCGGCGCATCAGATCGCCGATCCGCGGCGCCGCGGGCGCGGGCTCTGCTCTTCCTCCTCGGCCGGCTCGACCGTCAGGGACGTCTCGGTGCGGTCGCGCACGATGGTCATGTCGAACGCCGCGCCCGGCTCGAGGCGCGCGAGCTGCCGGCGAAGCGCCGCGAGATCGTCTACCGCCTGCCCGTCGACCGCGGTGATGACGTCGCCCGCGCGCAGACCCGCGGCCGCTCCCCGCGTGTCGTCGTCGACGTGCTCGACGAGGATGCCCGCCTCGGCCCCGAAGAACTCGGCGAGCTGTCCGCCGATCGACTCGGCCCGTATGCCCAGTCGGACGCGCCCCGGACGCCGGGCGGCGAAGCCGCGGAAGACCTCCGGCAACCGGCGGAGCACCGTGAGCTCCTCCGATTCCGCGAGCTCCCTGGCGCGCTCCTGCACCGATTCGGCGAGCTCCCGAGTGCGCTCCTCCACCTCCTCGACCTCGTCCACTTCGACGCGCAGGCGGTCGGCGAACGCCCGCGGCAAACGGGCCCTCAAGCCGGACCGCTCCGCCGTCGTGACGTTCAGCGTCACCGGCGATCCGTCCCGGAGCACGCGCACCGGCGCGGACCGTCCGGCCGGGGTCTCCTCGACGAGCCGCGCCAGCTGGCGGGCACTGCGCACGCGCTCGCGGTCGAACTCGACGATGACGTCCCCCGCCTCGATGCCGGCGGCCTCGGCCGGGCCGTCGGCGCGCACGTCGGTCACCACCGCGCCCTCGGCGCCTTCGGCGGCTTCCTCGACGTCACGCACCGAGACGCCGATCTCGGGGCGCGACCCGCCGATCTCGAACCGCCTCACCACCGTGCGCTCCGTCTCCTCACGTTCCTCCTGTGCGGTTACCTCCGCTCCCGACGCCAACGCCGGCGCGGCCAGCGCCGCCAGCACCGCGATGCCCCACCGCTTCCGTCTCATGCAGGTCGTCGTCGCCATGTCGATGATCCCTCCCCGGATCGGCGGGCGGTGACGCCAGTTCGCCGACACGCCACGCCCCTGTCGAGTTAGGACGGCGCCGCCGCCCGCTTGGCCGGCCGGCGAACGAGCGAAGCGCGGCGAACACGCGGTCACCTCGGGCGAGAATCCGCCCTCGGATGGGTCCGCGGGGCCGAAGTACGGGAGACGAAGCCTGCGCCCGGGCAGGGCGCCGGCGGGTCGCGGGGCGACGAGCACCGCCGCGGGGGAGGTCTCTCGGAAGCTGCGGCCACGGCCGGAAAGCGCTCGACGGCGGGGAAGCGGCGGCGAACCGGGCTCTTTCCGGATGAGCGCCCGGCGCGATGTCCCGCGCGGCGGGCCCGGGCGAGGCTGAGGGTGGGGCGCCGGGGCCGGCAGCCGGCCCCGGCGGAAGGCGTCCGAGGCTACTGCGCCTCGGTGATCATGATGGCGTCGAGACCGTCGGTGTCGCTGGGAAGCTCCATGCTTCCGGCCGGCACGTCGTTCCTCTGCAGCATGTAGGCCGAGATGTCGGCGTAGCCCGAGGGGCTCAGGCTCGCCGGGGCGCCCTGCGGCATGGTGGTGCGGATGGCGGTGTACATGTCGCCCATCGACAGCTCGCTCCACCGGAAGAAGAAGGCCGAGCCGATCAGCGACGGCGCGATGCCGTCACCCATGAGGTCGTCGAGGTGGCACGCCGCGCACTCCTGGTCGTAGGTGCGCTGCCCGCGGGCCGCCTGCTCCTCGGTGTACACGCCGTCCCAGATCGTCTGGTCCTGGGCGGCGGTCGTCGTCGTGAGGGCTGCCGCGAGGCAGAGCGTTGCCAGCAGGCACACCGCGGGGACGCGGCGACCGGGGTTGGGGGACGGATTCCGCATTTCTCTCATACCTCGTCTGTCTGGGGGCGGTCAGAGGCGGCATCGCGCCGCCCGGTTGACGCCGGTTGCCGAAGAGTGCACGCGGCAGGCGCCGCCGTACGCACCTGCGCGGGGGCCTCGGGCGCCCGGCGCGGCCTGACGCAGGCGCGCGGCCGCGGGCGGGCGAAGAGACCGAATCCGAGGGTGAACTATATCATCCTCGTTGCGGTTCCCCACAGCGGGCGGCCCGGTCGGCGGCCGGCGCACTCGGGCTCCCACCGGTACACCTAGAGCGGGGCCGCGACGAGCGGAGGGCGGCGCGGCCACGGCGTCGCTCCGCCACCCGCCGTCCGGCCCCATGCACTTCGGGCCGCGCTGCCGCAGTCTGTCGTTGCGGGAGGTTCCTCCGGCCGCCCCGGCCCGCTACTTGCCGTCGATGAGGTTGCCGATGCCGAGCGCGTGGTCGAGCACCGAGCCCTCGCCCTGCCGGCGTCCGCCGGTCTGGGGCGCCGCCTTGTAGATGCGGTCGGCGAGGCGGCTCAGGGGCAGCGACTGCAGCCACACCTGTCCCGGCCCGGTGAGGTTGGCGAAGAACAGCCCCTCGCCGCCGAACAGCGCGGTCTTGATGCCCCCCACCCACTGGATGTCGTAGCTCACGGTAGGCTGCAGGGCCACGAGGCAGCCGGTGTCGACGCGCAGCGTCTCGCCCGGCTCGAGGTCCAGCTGGTGGACGCTGCCCCCCGCGTGGAGGAACGAGAGGCCGTCGCCCTCGAGACGCTGCATGATGAAGCCCTCGCCGCCGAACAGGCCGACCCCGATCTTCTTCTGGAAGGCGATGCCGATGGAGACGCCCTTGGCCGCGCAGAGGAAGGCGTCCTTCTGGCAGATCAGCTCGCCCCCGAGCTGGCTCAGGTCCATCGGCAGGATCTTGCCGGCGTACGGCGCGGCGAAGGCCACCCGCGCCTTCCCGTGGGCGTTGTTGGTGAACACCGTCATGAACAGGCTCTCGCCGGTGAGCAGCCGCTTGCCGGCCCCCAGCAGCTTGTTCATGAACCCGCCCCGCTGCGGCTCGCTGCCGTCGCCGAACACCGTCTCCATGGCGATGCCGCTGTGCATGTACATCATCCCGCCGGCTTCCGCGACCGCGCTCTCGCCGGGGTCGAGCTCGATCTCGACGAACTGCATCTCGACGCCCTCGACGTGGTAGTCGATCTCGTGGGCGATGCGGCCCGCCGGCACCGGCAGCACCGCGAGGGTCTCCGCCGGCAGGTGGGTCCGCAGGCGCGGCACCTCGCCGAGGGGGGTCCAGTTGGCCATGCCGGCGGTGTAGACCAGGGTCGAGGCGTCGGCGTCGCCGTTCCGGATGTCCGTGGCCAGCTTCGCCTCCGACATCGGGCCGACCTGGTTTCCGCCCTCGGCCCGGTACCACTGTTGGTCCGACATCGATTCTCTCCTCTTTCTCACGCGGTCACGGCGCGACCCGGCGCGGCGGGTCGGAGGTTGGTTCGACGTCGCCACGCCGTAGTGGGGGCGGTCCGGTGCGACGGGTCGCGGGTCGGTTCGACAACGACCGTCGTCGTCATTGTCGTTCGTCGTCACGGCGTCGTTCCCGCGCGGCACCCCTCCGGCTCGATGGCGGCGCCGCGGGCGCGTGCTATTCTGGCAGACCTTCGCAGGCTCGGCGTCGTTCCCCCCGGTGCCAACGCGTCGATACGGTCGGAAGCGGGCGCAGCCCACCGTCGGGGGGCTGTGCGCCGATACCGTCGGCGCGTGGATACCGTCAGGGGATACGCGAGAGGCGGCGCCGCAGTTCCCCCCGATCGCGCGATGGAACGGGAGACAGCGACCCCAGTGAAGCGCATCGGCGCGGTCCCCGTCGGGTCCGCGCCCGGGACGTGCGAGGTCGGCAGCCGGTTCTTCGCCGAGCTGGCGTCGCTCGTCCGCCTCCGGGCCGTCAAGCTGTACCGACTGCAGGTCGACCTCGCCGCCGCGGTGCCGCGCCTGCCGTGCCTGGACCACGAGGCGGTGCTGCACGAGGGCTTGGCGCCTCACGCCGCCGCCTACGTCGAGAACCCCGAGAGCGGCGAGCTGCACGAGCTCGTCCTGACGCCGTCCCGGCGCCGCATCGACATCGACCCCGCCTCGACCCTGCACGAGCACACCGAGGCGGGGCAGGGGCGGCTCGTCGCCGGGCTGCGCACGCGGTTCCCCGAATTCACGGTGTCGGTCGATGGGGTGTCCTGGCTCCGCGGCGATCGCCGGGTGGCGCGGGCGTGCCGGGCCCAGGTCACCTTGCGCGACGTCCTGCTGGGGGCAGACTTCGACGGCATCGCCCGCGGGGTCGAGCGGCTGCGGGCGGTGGCGACGTCGATGGAGAAGCAGTCGCGGGTGGCGTCGTGGAGCGTGCGGACCGTCACCGGGCCGCTGCTGGCCGGGTTGGGGTTCGTCGTCTACCAGGGCCTGGGCCGGCTCGCCCCGGAGCTCGGCGGGCCCGCCGTCGACGCCCTGCAGGCGCTGGTGCTGGGCGTCGTCGGCGGCGTCTTCCTCTACTACGGCCTGCGCGCGGTCCACCTGACGGAGATGGCCAACCGGGTGTGGAGGCGCGCGGCCGAGTACGGTCTCATCCTCGCCGAGCGGCGGCGTCTCGCCGGGAGCAGGGAGCCCTCCGAGCATCGCAATGGGCCGGCCGAGCCCGGCCGAACGCAGCCGGGGCGGGAGGACTTCCCGCTATCCGACTCGTGAGCCCGTGGCCCGGAGGCGGGGGAGGATCGCAAGGCGGCGCTTTCCCGCCAGGAGTCGGCGCCGTGGGACGACGCGGACTCCTGGCGGTTTGTCGGGCGCCAAGCGGAGGCCGCAACGCGACCCTGCGGTCGCGTTCGGCGACGATTGGCGGGCTGGCCGGGACCGGTCGGACCGCCGCGCCGCGTCAGGGCTGATCCGTCAGCGGCAGCAGCAACCGAGTGCCCGGCGGCCGCTGGACGTCGAACGCCTTGAGCGTGTAGTTCACCAGCGTGTAGTGGCCGATGAGGCCCGCGAGGTCCACGATTCCCTGGTTGCCGAGCAGCCTCTGGGCGGCCTCGAAGGTCTCCCGGCTGAGCTTCGGCTCCCGGATCAGCTCGCGGGTGGCCTGGACGATCGTGCGCTCCATCTCGCCGAATCCTGGCAGCCCCTCGCCTTCCGCCACCGGGCGGTCGTGGCGGACGAGGTCGATGATCCCGTCCTCGAGGCCGGCCCCCCGGCCCAGCCCCTCGTGGGCCGACCACTCGTACTGGCTGTCGAGCGACCGGGCCGCGGTGAGGATGGCCAGCTCCGCCAGCCGCTGGTCCCGGGTGCCGTCCGCCCCGAAGCGCAGATAGGTGCTGGCCGGGAACAGGTGCTCGGCCATCGGCGGGCTGTACATCCACATCCCGATGGGGCCGCGCAGCCCGGTGGAGTAGCGGCTGTCCGGGTTCACGATGATGTCGAAGACGCGCTGGCCTTCCGCGTCGAGGTCCTCGCGCTGGATGGTGGGCAGCCGTGCCCACGAGTCCTCGTGGATGTCCGCGGGAATGTCGGCCGGGGTGACCTCGCGGGGCGTGAACGCCTCCTGCCCGGCCGCCTCGCCGGCGCCGGCGGCAGCGTGCGTGCCGGTGGCGATGTAGAGTCCGCCCGCCGCGAGGAGGGCGACGGAGCCGAGGACGACGAGTCTGCGCAACATCTGGGGACCTCCTGAATCGAAGGCGCCGCGGGGCCCGCGGCGCGGTCGGGGCGCGGGAAGCCGCAAGGGGTCGAATGTCCCGGACGCGCTTCGCCCGGTTCTCCCCGCCGATCCGGCCGTATGCTCTCCCGATACGGCCCGCCGTGGCAAGCTCGCCCGGGAGTGGCGTGAGCGGTCAACGCCGAGGTCCGGCGTCATCGTCGTCTCGGAGATCCTCCGGACGCTCGCCCGGCGGTTCGGCGAGCTCGCCGGTGAGGCATCGGGATCGCGCCGCCCGCTGCCGGCGGGCGGCGTCGAGGGCGAGGGCGAGCCCGGCCCGGGGGCTGAACCCGAGCGGTCGGTACCCCAGCTTCCGAGCGGCCTCGTCGCCGTACAGGCAGGCGACGACGGTCGGCCGGTCGGCGGCGGCCAGATAGGGCTCGATGATCTCGCGCGTATAGGCGAGGTCGTCCGGATCGAGCGCCGGCTCGCGGCAGCCGGCCGCGGCCATCGCCTCCCCTTCCTGCTTCAGCATCGCGGCGATGGTCGTCGCGGGCCCGCGGCGGCGAATGTGCGCAAGGCGATGGATGCTGGTCAGCACCTCGAGGCGCACACCGGTCCTCGAGGGAGTCTCGCTGGTCCAGAGCAGGCCCACGATCCAGCCGCGCCTGTAGAGCGCTCCGCCGTCGAACCGATGGCCCAGCTCGTTGCAATGGCGGTCGGTCCAGCCGCCGCGGGCATCGTCGGACACGACCAGTCCGACCCGGAACGCGCCGGCGACGTCCGCCGTCGCGGGCTGTGCCGCGGCCGTCGCGGCGGCCCCCACGGTCTCGGCGTCGAGCTCCAGCAGCCGATCGAGGAGGGGCGGCAGGTGGTCCTTCCCCATCGGGTTCATGTCGACCAGGGGAAACGCGAGGTCGCCGGTGCGCGAATCGACCATCGTGCGCAGATACGCCTCGAAGCGCTCCCGGCCGCGCGGCAGCCGGTAGATGTCCCGTTGAGCCCTCAACAGCGGGACGAACTCGAGCTCCATCGGTCTCCTCCGCCCGGCTCCACAGCCCGTGGTGAAACCCCGCGTTGCACCGAGAGCGGCGAGGCGCCCGCCTGACAAGGCGTGAGGAGGGCGCATATTGGGCATATGTAACCGACGAACAACGCAGCCAGGCGGGATGCATCGCCGCTCGAATGCAGCGGGGACTTTCGCCACGGGCTGTCCAGGTCGCGGCCGGCACGGCGCTGCCCCGCGCGATTCACAGCGTCCAGCTCGCGAGCCGGTCGCGGCAGGTGCAGAAACGTCCGAGCCGGCAGAGCGCAATCTCGTGCACCGGGAAGTCGAACGGCGCGGTCGAGAGCGGCCGCGGCCCGATGCCGACGGTCACGTGCGGATCGTAGCGGGCGTAGCTCGACCGCGCGCGGAACCCCGCGACCCAGGCGACGTCCGCGGGCCGGGCCGGCGCGCCGCTCGCCTGGAACGCGGCCGCGTCTCCCGCCACCTCGTCGTCGCGAAGCGCGTCCATCAGCCGCTCGTGAAGCTGCCGCAGCGACGCGGTCGCCTCGACGGCGAGGACCTGCGCGGTGCGGCCGGCGCGCGTGCCGGTCACCCGCAGCTCGAACCGGTCGAGCCGGCCCACCACGTCGCCGACGAGCCGTTGCACCTCGGACAGCCGCTCGCGGCGCACGAAGTGCTGGCTGAGGGTGACGTGGGGATGGCACGTCGGACCGAACCGGAACCCGGCCCTCGGCGCGTGGTCGAACCCCGCGTTCAGACGCTCGACGATGGTCCGGGCGGCGCCGGACAGCAGAATCGCGACGTCGACGGCGATGGGCATGGCGGCGATCGAAACGCGGGTGGCGGCGGGTCCCTACAGGATCTGCCGGAGCGCGTCGAGGAGCACGGCGTTCTCCTCGTCGGTCCCGACGGTGATGCGCAGGGCCTCGGCCAGCGCCGGCTCGTCGAAGTAGCGCACGAGCACGCCTAGCTCCTCGAGCCGGCGATGAACGGGAGCGGCGTTGCCGTCCGGCGGCCGGACGAGGAGGAAGTTCGCCTGGCTGGGCCACACCCGGCACCCCAGCTCCCGGAGGCGCCCGGTCAGGCGGTGGCGGCTCTGGACGATTCGGCCGGCGATGCTCTGAGCGTAGGTGGTGTCGCGGATGGCCGCGGCCCCCACCCGGTCGGCCACGGCGCCGACGTTGTAGCTGTCCTTCACCTTCCCCAGCCCCTCCAGCACTGCCGGCGGCGCGATGGCGTAGCCGAGGCGAAGGCCGGCCAGCCCGTGGCTCTTCGACAGCGTCCGCAGGACGACGACGTTGGAACGCCTTCGGACGAGGTCGAGGGCGTCGGCCTCGGCGAAGGCCACGTACGCCTCGTCGATCACCAGCAGGCCGTCGAGCGAGTCGGCCAGATCGGCGAGGGTGGACGTCGGCGCGGCGGTTCCCGACGGGCTGTTGGGGTTGGCCACGAACGTCAGCGCGCCTCCCGCCCCGGCGAGGGCCGCGACGGGCAGGACGAAGTCGTCGTCGAAGGGCACCTCGACCACCGGGGCCTCCTGGATGCCCGCGAGGGTGCGGTACAGCACGTACGTCGGGGCGGGGTAGACCACGGTGCGGCCGGGACCGGCGACCGAGCGGACGAGCATCGTGAGCACGTCGTCGCTGCCGTTGCCGGCGAGAATCCACGCCGGGTCGACGTCGAGGGTCTCGGCCGCCGCCTCGCGGAACGCCCGGCTGGAGGGGTCCGGGTAGCGGCGCAGCTCGTCGCCGTCGAGGGCGGCGAGCGCGGCCAGCGCGCGCGGGCTCGGGGGGTACGGGTTCTCGTTCGTGTTCAGCTTGACGACGCGCGCGCCGGCCGCCGGCTGCCGGCCGGGCACGTAGGGCTGGAGGGTGTCGACGGCGGGGCGGAACAAGGACACGGCGTGGTCAGGCGGCGCGCTCAGCGCGTCCAGTCGAAGGCGTGCTCGACGGTGACGATCCGGGAGCCGCCGAGAGAGGTCACGTTCTCGCCGGTCAGGTGCTCGCCGAACGCGCCGTAGCGGAGCCGCACGGGGTCGGGCTGGGGGGCCACCGGGAACTGCACCCGCACGTCGACCCGGCCCGGCGTCCAGTAGGTCGTGTTGAGGCGCGTCCAGTACACGCCGTCCTGAACCACTGCTTCGCCGTCGGCGAGCAGGTTCTGCGCGGGCCACTCGCCCCGCGGCAGCTCGTTGGCGAGGGCGTGCGTGACCTGCCAGGTGACCACCGCCCCGTCCGGCAGATCCGTCTCGCCCTCGATGCGCAGCTGGCGCCAGCGCGTCTCGTGGCCGACGGCCAGCACGACCGTCTCCGTGCCGCCACCGGCGTCGGGTGGGTCCGCCGCGCCCTCCCCGGCCGGAGCCGGGGAGCAACCCGCCCACAGCGCGCCGGCCGCGAGGAGGCCCATCGCCGTCCCCGCCGTCCGGGCTCGGCCGCGTGGTGCACCGCGACTGGAAGTCCCGTTACCGCTGGCCAATCGTCACTCCCGGCTTGGTTGGTACCGCGCGCGGACAATCGGGTCCGGGTCGCCTCGGGTCGGCGTCCAGCGGCCCTCGGGCCCCGGGCAATCCGTGAGGACCGACTCGGTGACCGCGTTTCGGACGTTCGCTCCGGCTCCCGGGCTCGCGCATCCGAGCGGTCCGCGTACTGTATTCTACGTTGCACGGCACGGCGCACGCATCGGCCGGCCGTAGCCCGGAAGATCCATGACCGACCAGCACGACGACCGCCTCGCGCCGCTTCGGGAGCTCGCCGAGACCCTCGACGATCCCCGCCAGGTCGCCCTCGTCTCCGCCGTCGTGGCGCTGATCGCGGAGGACACCGCGCTCGTCCTCGAGCAGACCCACGCCGCCCAGGACATCGCGGCGCGCAACCGGGCGGGGGCGTGGATCGGCAATACCGAGCTGGCCGAGATCCTGGACGCCGCGGCTCACCACCTCAGGCGCTACAAGCGGCAGCGAGAGGAGATCGGCGGCATCAAGACAGCCCTGCAGGCCCGGCTGGACGCCGGGTCGCGGGACCGGCCGCCCCACGAGTCCACCCCGTAGCCCGCCCATCGTCGCCTTCGGCTCCGCTGGGCGCCCAACCAACCCTGCTAGGAGTCTGCACCGTTCTACGGCGCAGACTCCTAGGAACGGGAGCGCCGGTTCGCCAGGGGTTCCACCGCGGGTTGCCGGCACTGCCCGCTCGATAGCGAGCCCCACGAGTTCCGTGCCGCAGGAACCGGAGCACCGGAGTTCGACGCCGTCGGCACTCCCGCCGCGGCCCGTCAGGTCGCGCGGTCGCGCCGCCTCAGCCGGAGCTGGAACGGGGAGCCAAGTGCGGGCGCAACGCCGCCAGGCGCTCGTCGACCGGGGGGTGGGTCGACAGATAAGCCCCTAGGCCCTTGCCACCGGCCGGCTCCAGCGCGCGGAGCCGCTCGAGCAGCCGCAACGCGCCTTCCGGGTCGAACCCCCCGGCCCGGGTCATCAGCACCGCCAGGGCGTCCGCCTCGAGCTCCTGCTCGCGCGAGTGCGCGCGCTCCAGCCACTCGAGCCCGATGCGGTGCAGCCACGGGGCGATGACCCCCCGGCCCGGCGTCAGGATGGACGCGGCAGAGTAGGCGGTCTGGCGCAGGAGCCGGTTGACCGCGTGCCGCCGGATGACGTGGGCCATCTCGTGGGCCACGACGAAGGCGAGCTCGTCACGGTCGCGCCCGCACAGGTCGGCGAGCGAGGCGGTCAGGAAGATGAAGCCGCCGGGCAGGGCGTAGGCGGTCGGCGGCTCGTCGCCCACCACGCCGACCTCGAACCGGTGGAGCCGGTTGCGGACGACCCCGGCCAGGGCCTGCGAGATGCCGTCGAGCAGGGCCCGCAGGGCCGGGTCGGCCTCGACCCCGCTCTTCTCCCGCACCACCGCCGCCATGTCCGCGCCGACCCCGTACTCGGCCTCGATGGCCTTGTCGTCGTCGCCGGTCAGCGAATGCCAGACCCAGGTCGCCTTGCGGGCCTTGCGGCCGGCGAGGCGGCCGAGGCGGTAGAGGACGCTGCCGTCCGGCTCGCTCACGGCTCCGGGTCGGGGTTGATGTCCTGGTGCCGCGCCCAGGCGTCGGCCAGCGACGTCGGCTCGCACCGGGCGGCGATGGTCCGGCCGCCGCTCTCCGCCAGCAGATCGTGGCGGCGCAGCTCGACCTCGCAGCCCCCACGCCCCGGAAGCAGTCGAGGCTGGCCAGCGGGTCGTCGGGGTCCTGCCACTCGGTGCAGTACACCGGGTCGTCGATCGGCTCGCAGCGTTCGGGGGTGGTGTAGCCCGAGTAGTTCGGGAGGGCGCGTCACGAAGGCGTTGCACTCGTCCCGCGAGGGGAACTCGCCCCGTGTGAAGTCGACCTTCCCCCATGGCAGGAGGTTGATGAACGTCGGCTGCGGTCCGGGGTCGGGCTCGGGGGCCTCGGCGGCGGCCACCTCGGGGACGCTGTCGGCGGCGGGGCTGGAAGCCGCGCCGGGCGCTCCGCCTCCTCCGCCGCTGCAGGAAGCGGCCAGGAGCAACGCGAGGCCGCCGAGGGCCGCGCACGCGCGTATCGAAGACATCTTCCCGGCAGTATACGCCGACTTCGCGCCGGCGAAGCCGGCCTCCCCGGGCCGCCGCGCGCGCACGGGACGTTGACCGACCCCCGTGAAGGTGGGACAATCCCACCATGGGCACGGTCCGAGCCGACGGGAAGAGGCGCGTCGTCGTGCCGGGAGTCAAACCCGGCGACGTCTTCGACGTTCAGCGGCTCGGAGAGGAACGGTACGTGCTGGTGCGCCTCCACCGTCCCGCCCCCTTGCCGAGCGTGAGCCGCGAGCAGTGTCTCGAGGCGATGTCGCGGTCGCCCCTGAGGATGACCCTCTCCTGGGACCAGTTGAAGCAGCTCACACGCGAACCATGACGCTGCTCGACACCAACGTGTTGATATACGTTTCGGAAAGCGGATCGGCCCATCACGAGTGGGCGCGAAGGACGGTGGCCGGCGCCGTCGCGGCCGAGGGTGCGGCCATCAACGCCGTCTGCCTGGCCGAGATCTGCGTTGGCGTGTCGGATCCCGCGACTGCCGCGGATCTCGTTCGCGACTGGGGTGTCGCGGTGCTCGACGTGCCGGCCGCGGCGGCGGAGTCCTGTGCGGTCGCCTACCGGCGCTACTGCGACCGAAGGCGACGGCAATCGGGCAGGTCATCGCCGCGAACGCCGTTGCCCGACTTCTTCATCGGTGCGCACGCGCAGGTGATGGGCTGGGCTCTCGCTACCGCCGACACCGGCAGGATAAGGACCTACTTCCCATCGGTACGCCTGATCGCTCCGTGAACGGGGGCCGGCGGCGGGGCGTCGCCGGAGAACGGGCCTCGGGAGGCCGGCTTGCGCGGGCGCCGCTTTCACCCGGCGGGAGTAGAATGGGGCGGTGGAGATTCTGTGCCGAGAACGGCAGGGGGAGCGTCCGAGATGACAGCGAGCAAGCTGACGGTGTTTGCAGGTATGGCCGGGCTGGCGTTCAGCCTCGCCTGTGGCTCGGCGCCGGCCGAGGTGGGCGTCGAGGCGGAGCCGGCGGCGGGTCCGCTCGAGCTCTCGGAGCTGGTCATGGAGATGCGCGACATGGCGTGGGCCGAGGAGGTCGACGCCGCGCAGGCGCTCATCGAGGCGCAGCGGCCGCACCACGACACGGCGTCGCCGCGCTGGCTGCTCGCGGCGTCGTGGCTCGGCCGGGGCGCCGGCTTCGCCGAGCGCTGGGACGTGGCCGAGCGGTACGCGAGCGAGGCGCGCGACGGCAGCGTCGCCCTGCTCGCCGAGCGCGATCTCGACGCCGACAACGAGCTGCCCCTCGCCCTGGGGGCCGGCATCGAGGTGCTGAGCCGGGTCCACGACGCCCGCGGCGACCGCGCGGGCGGCGTCGAGTTCCTGACCGCCGAGCGCGAGCGCTACCGCGGCACGTCCATCGAGACCCGCATCCAGAAGAACGTGCTGCTGCTGAGCCTCGAGGGCGAGCCGTTCCCGGTGCTCGACGTCGAGCACGACCTCGGCACGCCGCTGCCGTCTGCCGAGAGCCTGAAGGGGAACGTGGTCGTGGCGTTCTTCTGGGCCCACTGGTGCCCCGACTGCAAGCGGCAGATCCCGGTCCTCGAGCAGCTCCACGACGCCTACGGCGACCAGGGCCTGGTCGTCCTCGGTCCGACGCAGCTCTATGGGTACGTGCAGCGCGGCGAGGACGCGACGCCCGAGCAGGAGCTCGCGTACCTGCGCGGCGCCTACCAGGAGCGGTTCCCCATTCCGTCGTGGATGAGCGCGCCGGTCAGCCAGCGCAACTTCCTGGAGTTCGGCGTCAGCACCACCCCGACCCTCGTCGTCATCGACCGCGAGGGCATCGTGCAGCTCTACAACCCGGGCGACCTCCCGTACGAGGAGCTGGCGCCTCACGTGGAGCGTTTGTTGTAGCCAGGTCGTCTCGACTGGCCCGGCGTGCTGCCGGGCGTGTCGGGGGAATCGTCGGGCGAGGGCGTGTTGGGACGGGCGCGGAGTCGGCGGCGCGGCGTCCGAGCGGCGCGAGGCCCATCGCGGAGTTCACAGCTCTGATTGGCGCCGTGGGGCGGTGAGCCGGTCGCGGCGTGCGATGACGTGGTCGGCCGGGAGATCGCCGCCGCGCTGGATGGCGACGAGCGAGACCGTGGCTCATATCAATGCGCCGGGACTGCACGGCAAGTGACCGAGACGAGGGTAGGCAAATGAAGAAACGTCTTGTCGGCGTGGTCGTGCTCGTGCTGGCCGGGAGTCCCCTGGCCGCCCAGGAGTTCCCCCCGGGCTTCGTCGACCCGGCGCCTCTTCTCGCCGCCGTCGCGGAGGAGATCGGCGAGGCCGATCTGCGCTGCCTCTCGTACTCCGGCAGCGGCGGCTACGCCGGCGCGGTGGGCCAGACGTTCGAGAACGCGGTCAACATCGACTGGCCGCGCATCGGCTCGCTCGACAACTACACCCGCACCATCAACTGGGAGGCGGGCACGAGCGTGGAGACGTTCGACCGCGAGCCGGGCCTCGCGCCCGCGTCCTGGAAGTACGGCCTCGGCTGGCGCAGCGGCACGCCCACCCAGGCCCACACGCGCCAGACCCACGTCACCAACGGCGAGTTCTCGTGGCACATGGACGGCGACGGGGCGCCGGTGGCGGTGCACCCCGAGATCGCCGAGGTCTACCAGCTCGACATGTGGCTGAACCCCCACGGGTTCCTCAAGGCCGCCCGCATGCCCGGCGCCAACCCGGTGGCGTTCTGGCGCTGGGAGCAGATCGAGAAGGGCCGCGACGGCAACGTGGTGGCGCCGGTCAAGATGCACGTGGTCGCGATAGAGATGTTCGGGAAGTACCGCGTGGACGCCACCATCAACCCCCAGAACCTGATCCAGCGGCTCAAGACCACGGTGAACATCCCCGCCCTCGGCGACTTCAACATCGAGCACGAGTCCACCAACTTCGTCTCGTTCGGCAACGTCAAGTGGCCCACCAACTGGCACTCGCACCAGGGCTGGGACGACAACTGGCAGTTCTACCGCCAGAGCACCGGGCACAACTCCTACGGCGGGTCGTTCCCGGACATCCGGCCCAACGACTGCGGCGACCCGGTGCCGGTCCCCGAGGCGGTCGCCGAGGCGGACTGGACCACCGAGGTCACCGTCGACGAGATCGCGGACGGGGTCTACCGGCTCGGCGGCAATCCCGCCGCCAGCTACATGATCGAGTTCAGCGACTTCGTGGCCGTCTTCGAGGCCCCCGGCGACGAGGAGTGGAGCCTGAAGGTCATCGACCAGATCACCAAGCTGGCCCCCGACAAGCCGATCCGCTTCGTCGTCGCGTCACATCCGCACTTCGACCACATCGGGGGGCTGCGCACCTACCTGCACGTCGGGTCGACCATCGTCACCCACATGATCAACCTCGAGTTCCTGAACCACGACGTGCTGACCTACGAGCCGCGGACCATCAAGCCCGACATAATCTCGAAGTGGCCGCCGACGGAGCTCGCCGAGGGCTACAACTACGAGGCGGTCCAGGAGAACTACGTCATCACCGACAACTCCCGGATCCTGCGCGTCTACTACGTGCAGCCGCTCCGGCACGTCGCGGGGATGCTGATGGCGTACCTGCCGGCGGAGCGCATCGCGTTCCAGTCGGCCCTGTTCGACACCCACGAGCCGCCGAGGCCGGGGCAGCTGCCGTCGATGCGCGCCCTGCACACCCAGGTGGAGCGCATGAACCTCGACGTGGAGACGCTGGCCCCGGTGCACGGCGAGCCGGTGCCCTGGAGCGACTTCCTGGCGGCGCTCGAGCAGTTGGAACAGTAGGCTCCGCGGCAGGATTGCCGCTGAAGGCGACCGGCGATGCATCCTGCGTGGACCGCGTTGTTCCCGGGACCTGGTCCGGCCCGCGTTGGTCCCTGTCCGCCGGACCGCGCGCCCGGCCCTGGAGGCGCCTTGCCGCGCTCGGGGCGGGGCGCGGCTTCACCGCGGGTTGGCGGGCGTGGGCGGGCCGGCGCGTCTGCCTGGCCCGGGACGGCCGGCGCGGTTCTCCTCCTGGTCGTCCTGGGCTCGGCCATCGCCGCCCCGGCCGGCGCCCAGACCTCCCCCGGCGGGGCCGGGTCGTGGACGGTGGCGGCCGGCGACGTCCGCGTCCGCTGCCGGCTGACGGTGGGCGGCTCGTTCGACGCGGTCACGTCGTCGCTGTCCGGCGACCTCCGGCCTTCCGCGAACGACGCGGCCGCCTTCTCGGGTGAGTTGCGGGTGAATCTCGCGACCCTGGATACCGGCATCGAGCTGCGCAACCGCCACCTCCGGGACGACTACCTGGAGGTCGGGCGCGGCCCGGACTTCCGACAGGCCGTCCTCTCCGGCATCGTGCTCGACGATCCGCCGCCGGCCGGGGGCGATCGGCGCGACACGCGGTTCTCGGGCTTTCTGGTCCTGCACGGCGTCCGGCGGGCGATCGAGGGCGAAGCCGAGCTGCGCCGGCGCGGCGGGCGGGTTCAGGTGGAGGCGGTGTTCCCGCTGAGCCTGGAGGCGTTCGGCATTCCGCCTCCCCGCTACCTGGGCATCGGCGTGCGGGACGTCGTCGAGGTCACGGTGCGTTTCGATGCGGAGGGCGTCGAGACGCCGCCGGATGGCCGATCATGACCCGAACGGCACGGCTCGGCGCGGCGGCCAGGCCGGGTTTCCGGACGGTGTTGCTCCTGACCCGACGGGCACGGCTAGGGGCGGCGGCCCGGCTGAGCATCTGGGCGGCGCTGCTCCTGGGGGGATGGGGAGCCGGCCCCGCTTACGGCGAGCCCACGTTCCTCTCGAAGCAGTACCCGCGGTGCACCGCCTGCCACTACTCGGCCTCGGGAGGCGGACTCCTGACCCCCTACGGGCGGTCGCTGTCGCGCGAGGAGATCTCGACGTTCGGCCGGCAGGGGGCGGGCGGGGCCCCGGCCGGCGGGGCCCGCGGCGAGGAGGGCTTCCTCTTCGGCGCGCTCTCCAGCGAGAGCCCACTGCAGCTCGGTCTCGACGTCAGGCCGTCTCACGTCGGCGTCGACGTGGCCGGCCGCGCCCTGGCGGACCGCAACTTCCTCATGAACCTCGATCTCCAGGCCGCCTGGCGGCAGGACCGGTGGACGGCGTACGGGTCCATCGGGCGCGAGCCCGCGCTCGGCGGAGCCGGGCCGGTCTCCTACGAGCACTGGGTCGCCTATCAGGCCACCGACGCGATCAGCGTCCGGGGTGGGCGCTTTCTTCCCGCCTACGGCGTCCGGTTCGCCGACCACACGTCGTTCACCCGCGAGGGGCTGGACCTCGCGCAGGACGGCCAGGTCTACGGCGTGGAGGTGGGCCTGTCGACGGACCGGACGCTCCTGCAGGTCTCGGCCGGCCCCGGGCGCGCCGAGTCTCTCGTCGGCGACGACGGGCGGCAGGCCTTCACGGCGGCCGGCCGGTTTCAGCTCGACGTCGGTCCGCGCATGGTCCTCGCGGCTTCCGTGTTGCACCGGGGGGCATCGGAGGTCGACGCCAGGAGCCTCAACACGGGGTTGTCCTTCGGGTATGCGCCGGTCTCCTGGCTGACGACCTGGACCCACCTGGACGCGGGGTTCCAGCCGCGGACCGCGAGCGACCGCGCCTACATCCTCGCCAACCAGACGTCGGTCGAGGCGCTCCGCGGCCTGTGGCTGCGCATCTCCCCGCAGTGGCGCTGGACCGACACCGACCCGCGGGGAGAGGTCCGCCGCATGGTGTACGGCCTCGACTTCTACCCGCGGACCCACTGGCACGTCAACGTGTCGTACTACCGGGACCACCTGCCGCTCACCGGCGTGCGCGTGCGGACCCTGCTGGCGCAGCTGCACCTCTACCTGTAGGAGGCCGTGGTGCAACCGCGCCCCTCCCGGGCGGTCCGGCGCCTGGCGATGCCGCGTTTCCGAGGCGACCCTCCCTGGACCCGCCGCACGCCGTCGGCTACGCTATCGCCATGAGGACGATCTCCGCTTCCACGCTGCTTCTGCTTCTCGCCATCGGCGTCGCGGCCTGCGGGAGCGATTCGCCCACGGCGCCCACCGCGCCGACCCCGCCGACCACGACCCCGACTCCGGGCGCCCTGACCGCCACCCTGTCGAGCATCCAGAGCGTGGTGTTCAACGACTCCTGCATCGGTCATCACGGCGACCACGCGACCGACGCCGACCTCGATCTCCGGGAAGGCCAGGCCTTCTCCAACCTCGTGAACCGCCAGAGCGTCCAGGTGGCGCTGGACCTCGTCGAGCCCAACGACGCCGAGAACAGCTACCTGATACACAAGCTCGACGGTCGCGCGGGCATCGTCGGCGACCGGATGCCGCCGGCGGGGCCGTTCCTCTCACAGGCGGACATCGACGTCATCAAGCAGTGGATAAACGCGGGCGCCCAGAACAACTGAGCCGGTCGACTAGGCGCTCCCGGCCGGCCGCCGGCGATGCGCGCCGGCCGGCGCGCGGCCTCCGGCTCGCCGACGAGTGTGGCCAGGATCTGCGCTACGCCGTCCGCGGCCTGTCCGGGCAACCCGGCTTCGTGCTCGCCGCGACCCTCACCCTGGCCCTCGGCCTCGGGCTCGCCGTCGGGCTCTTCGCGGTGGTCGACGCCGTCCTCCTGCAGCCCTTGCCGTTCGCGGACCAGGACGAGCTCGTCGTCCTGTGGGAGAAGGACGACAGCAGCGACAACCCCCACATCGAGGTCTCGCTGCCGAACTTCGAGGACTGGCGCGCGCAGGCGGGGTCGTTCGCCGGCATGGCCGCGATGGGCTCGACGACGTGGGGCGAGGTGGAGGTGCAGGAGGACCCGCCGGTCCGGCTGACCATCAGCGCGGTCTCCGCGTCGTTCTTCGACACCCTGGGGGCGCAGCCGCTCCTCGGCCGGGCGTTCCTGCCGGACGAGGACGGGTTCGAGGCCGAGCGCGTGATGGTGCTGAGCCACGCCGCGTGGCGGCAGTACTTCGACGGCGACCCCGGCGTCGTCGGGTCCACGGTGCCGGTCGGCGCGCGGCGCGAGCCGTTCACGGTGGTCGGCGTCATGCCGCCCGCGTTCGAGTTCCCGCCCGGCGCCGAGGTGTGGACGCCGGTCGGCCGCGAGCTCGCCGGCATCTTCCGCGAGAACGGGATGGACGCCGGCGCGCAGCGCGGCCTCGGGGTCCTCTACGTCATCGGACGCCTGGCCCCGGGCCGCACCCTGGACGAGGCGCGGGCGGAGATGGACGTCATCGTGCCGGGCTTGTGGGAGGCGCACCTCTCGCGGTTGGGCACGCGGCGCGCGGTCGTCACGCCCCTGACCGACTACGTCTTCGGCAACGCCGAGGCGGCCCTGTTCGTTCTCCTCGGCGGGGTGGCGCTCCTGCTGCTGATCGCCGGCGCCAACGTGACCGGGCTGATGATCGTGCGCGCGCAGGCGCGCCGGCGCGACGCGGCGGTGCGGTGCGCGCTCGGCATCGGCTACGGGCGTCTGTTCCGCGCCCACCTGCTGGAGACCCTGCTCGTCACGGGAGCCGCCGCGGCCGGCGGCATCGCCCTCGCGTCGGCGGCGCTGCCGGTCTTCGTCGCCCTCGGCCCCGCCGACATGCCGAGGCTGGAACAGGCCGCGGTGAACGGAACGTCGGTCGCCATCGCCGCGGCGCTCGCCGTCGCGCTCGCGCTCGCGATGACCGCGGCGGCGTCTCCGCGCCCCGGCCGGGTGCCGCTCGTCGCGTGGCTGCGCGACGGCGCGCATGGCGCGACCCCGGGGCGCGCGGGCGCCGGCGCGCGCAACACGCTCGTCGTCTCGCAGGTCGCGATGGCCCTCGTCCTCACCGTCGGGGCCGGCCTCCTCGCGTCGAGCTACGTCAACTTGGCGCGCGTCGATCTCGGCTACCGGCCCGCGGGCGTGCTCGCGCTCACCCTCGGCCCCAGGGACGGCGCGTACGAGGAGGCCGCGCCGAGGCGGACCGCCTGGCGGGAGCTCCTCGCCCGCGTGCGGGCCCTGCGCGGGGTCGAGGCGGCGGGCGGGACGATGCTTGCTGCCCTTCGAGCACGGGGTCGTCGGCGTGGACGGCGGCGTGGTGCTCGAGGGCGAGCCGCTCGACGGACCCGCCCGGCCGGAGCGGCCGCCGGTCACCCTGCAATCCGTGTCGCCGGGCTACTTCGAGGCGATGGGGCTCGATCTCGTTGCGGGCCGCACGTTCACCGACCGCGACACCGCGGACGCGCCCGCCGCGGTCGTGGTCAGCGAGTCGCTCGCGCGCTATCTGTGGCCGGCCGGCGGCGCCGTGGGCCGGCGCCTGATCGCGATCGGGGCCCGGGCCGGTTCCGACGGCGCGCCGGCGTGGCAGACCGTCGCCGGCGTCGTCGAGGACGCCCGGTACCGGGAGATCGCGCGCGGGCGGTTCGGCCTCTACGTGCCGTTCACGCAGGTGTCGATGGGCCTGAACCACCTGGTGGTCCGGGGGGAGGGCGACGCCGCCCGGCTCGCCTCCGCGCTCCGTGCCGAGGTGCCTCGGGTCGACCCCAACTTCGTCGTCCGGTCCGTCACGCCGCTCCGCGGCCTCGTCGACGACGCCATGCGCCCGTGGCGCTTCAACATGACCCTGGCGACGCTGCTCGCGGGCCTCGCTCTCGGCCTCGCCGCCGTCGGCCTCTTCGGCACCGTCGCCTACGGCGTTGCCCAGAGGACCCGGGAGATCGGCGTGCGCCGCGCCCTCGGCGCGCAGGCGGCCGACGTGCTGCGGCTGGTGTGGGGGCAGGCCGTCGTGCTCACCCTGCTCGGCGCCGCCGTCGGTCTCGGCGCGGCCCTCGCCGCCGCGGAGCTGCTTCGCCCGCTGCTGTTCGGCGTGGCCCCGCGAGATGCGGGGGCGCTGACCCTGCTCACCGGGCTGCTCGTCGCAGTGTGCGCGGCGGCGAGCCTGCTGGCGGCGTGGCGCGCGACGAGAATCGACCCCCTGGCGGCGTTGCGGGAGTCGGACTGATGTTGGGTCCGGTTCTCGATACCGCGCGACTCGAGCTGCCCCTTCGCGTCAGGCCATGGCGAAGCCGGATTGGCGCCTCAACTGCCGGGCCGCTCGGTGGTTGGCTGTTCTCCAGGGCCCGGGAGCGGCGCCTTGCGTCCGCCTGCGAGCTCGCCGGCCAGCAGCTCCTCGACACTCGGGTAGGCGTAGACCACGGGTGCATGGTTCCGCATCAGTCCGCCGGTATCGGAGGTCGGCCCGTAGTTGCTGTGCAGGTCGCGGTCGAGCATCCGAAGCATCGCCATCTGCTGACCGCGGTGATGAGACGTGTGCGCGATGCGTCGGACAACGACCCACGCCCGCGATCGGGTCGTATCGAAGAAGCGGATCTCGCCTTCCCACCAGGGACTCGGGCTGCGATCTCAGCGCGTCCAGCCGCTCGGCTGAACTCGCGGCATATCGTTCGATGAAATCGAGTCTGCTCTCGATCTCCGGAAGCGCGGACACGCTGGTCCCGATACCCAGCATCGTGCGAAACCACAGGTCCTCGCTGACGCACTGGTGCACCATCTGTTCGTGCACGCTGCGACCACGCCGGTTCGTGGCATGCGGACGAACCGGGAGATCCTCATCGCGAAACATGCTCCAGACACCGAGCACCTTGAGGCGCTCCGTCTCGTAGGTTTCGACCAGGAACCCGTATCGCATGGATCATCGCCCTCCCTGCCACGCGGCCCGCCAGCCGCCATCTGCGCGGCGGCGCGGTCGTTCGTGACGGCATTGTGCCACGGTCGGTGACTAGCCCGCCCACCGTCGCCTTCGGCTCCGCTCTGGAAGTCGCCCTCCGCTCTTCCGAGGCGGCTCGCCCAGACTCTCGTCGGAGCGCCCCGCCTCTCGCAGGCCGTCTCGATGCTCTCCCTGACGCCCTCGGCGTCGCCGGTCAGGGCTTCGATGTGGTCGTACAGACCGCGGCTGAGCAGCTCTTTACCGCCAACGTCGAACGTGGCCTCGTAGCCGTCCAGCGTCGCGATCTCCGCATACGCCCGGCCTGCTCCAGCGTAGAGGCGGCCCGCTCGTAGATCGCCCCGCGGAGCGTTTCCGCGCCCTGGACGCCGAGGTCGGCAGGGTCCCGCCGGAAGCGCTCGGGCACGTGCGACAGTTGCGCGCCGGCCTCGGTCCTCAGCTTCTCGTTGGCCTGATCCCACCAGAACGCGATCTCGTGGATCCTCGGCGCCGCCAGGCAGTTCACGGCCGCCGCCAGCGCGCCGCGGTCGATCGCCCCCGCGGTGATGAAGTCGAAGACGTCGCGGACGGGGCTGCGCGTCCCGCGCTCGAGCTTGCCGCGCAGGATCTGGGTCGTGCTCAGCACCTGCACCGTCTTACCGTGGACCGCGGTGGCCGCCGCTCCCTTCGCAGGTCGGGGCTCCAGGGTCGCGATGTCTATCCACCCCGTCTCGCTGTAGTTCGGCGGCCGTGTTCCGGCGTTCCGCCCAGCGCCCGGAGCGCCGCTTCGAGGGCCGTGTTCTCCGCCGTCAACCGTGTGATCTTCGCCTCCGGGCAGCGTCAGGTCGATGTCGAAGCTGGTCCGGTGCCGCCAGCGCGCGGAGAGCACGGTGCCGCCTCCGAGGCGTATCTCGTGCGGGCCTCTCGACAGGGCGTTGACGTGTTGCTCGATGGCGCCGTACGTGAGGAGCCAGAGCCGGCGGGCCGGTTCCGGTAGCGTCATGCGGGTCGCGGGCCGTCCCGCTGGGGAAGGGCGCGGCGATGTAGTTCAACTGCTGGATGGGCGCCGGGTAGGTGAGGCCGGCCCTCGCGGCTGCCCGGGCGAGCTGGCGGAACGTGTAGGCGCGCTGCGCCCACGCCGCCATGATCTCGTGGGTGGTCGCTTCGGTGACCCACATCAGCACGACGGCCTTCTGCCGTTCGCTCGGCCGCTCCGCGCGCACCGCTTCGTAGAATTCCGCCGGCGTCGGTGGCCTCGCCCAGCCGGCGCAACTCGAGCCGATTCGCCCCGCGACGGCCCGCGCCTTCCGTCCCGTCTCGGCCCGGTCGATCCCCGGGCACAGCCTCTCGAGCGCCTCGGGCGGCGCCGGGTCCGCGCTGAAGGCTTCGGGGGGGCTCAGCGTGCACCGTCGCGGCACCGTCTCCGTTCTCCGGCGCCGCTCCAGCTCCTGCACCGCGCGTCGGACTGGATCGGTGGTCGATTCGGTCTCTCGGTTCACGCCCGCGCCTTGCCAATCGAGTGGTGTGTCCAGTCTCCCTGGACGGGTTGACCAGGCTCCCGGGTCGCCATCCGACGCTCGGGTCCGTCCCGATCGATCCCGACCGCGCTTCGGGTGACGGCGCTTGGCCGTGCATTGTGCCACGGCCGGCAACCTCGCGCTCCCGGCCCCGCGGTCCGGTACGATGGGGCCGGGCCGGAAGAGCCGCCGTTCGTGAGGCCGGCGATGATGGCGAAGCCCGACCATCGTAGATTTCGGGTTCCGCGAGAGGCGGGGACCCTGGCCGCGCTCAACGGCTGCTCGTCGCGGTGGCGAGCCTGCTGGCAGCGTGGCGCGCGACGAGAATCGACCCCTTGTCGGCGCTGCGGGAGTCCGAGCGAGCCGCGCGGAAGCGGCCCACTCGCACGGAGCATGCCCTCGCGCTGATCGACTTTGCGGCGAAGCGCGCCGGTACGTCGCGATCGGAGTTCTTGACCCGCTCCGCGCTGACCTGCATCGAGCAGGACGCGCGCCGCAACGCATGACCGCTCCTGACTGCGTGAACCGGGTGTGGTCGGGAAGCCCGCCGCCGAATGGAACCGGCCGGCGGGACGGTCCTCGTGAGGACGGCGAGGAAGGAGAAGATCCTGCCATCCTGGCAGGCGGAAGGCGAGCAGCGGCCCGCTGCCGCCGTCACGGCGCCGACGCGTGCTGCACGACGGCCCCGGTCAGGATGACGTTGCCGTTGGCGTCCACGTCGAATCCCCCCTCGGGCATGGCGGGGCCGCCGTGGTCGCGGAAGTAGAGGGGGAGTCCTTCGGCGAAGTTGAGCGGGAAGATCCGTGGATCCTGCCGCTGGTGGTGGATGTGGATGTGCGGCTCGCTGGTGTTGCCCGAGTTGCCGCAGGCGCCGAGCGGGTCGCCCTCCGCAACGTCGTCGCCCGTCGCCACCCGGACACTCCCGCTCTTCAGGTGCGCGATGACGAGATACGTGCCGGTTTCGAGCCGGAGCACGACGGTGTTGCCGGTCGCGTTCTCCAGATCGTTGCTGGTTTGCCCCGGCGTGTGGTCCGGCGCTCCGTCCGTGGCGTGATGCACGCGACCGGACGCGGGGGCGACGATCGGCGTCCCGTAGCAGCCATAGTCTTCGAGGTTCTCCGACCCATGCGCAGCCGGCTCGACGACCATGTCATAGGCCCAGCGCTGGTCCGGTGTTGCCGCGTGGTAGTTCGTCGCCAGACGGTCGCCGCCCCAGATTACCCGTAGCGACTCGCTCGAAGGCAGGCGGACGGTGGCGGACGGCTCCGAACCTTCGAGACTGTACGGGAAGGCGATGGTCAGCAGGCCGAATCCCCAGAGCGCCGGCCAGACCGCCAACAGGGCGAGCGCCAGCGTGGCCCGCATGGGGCGGCTGAACCTGCGCGTGCGAACGGCATGGACCGCCAGCACGAGCAGGGACAGCGGCGCCGCCAACTGTCCCCCTTCGATCAGCAAGACCCAGCCGACGACGGCCGCCATGCCGCCCGACAGGAAGAGGCCCCATGACGCGACGAGGACCAGGGCGAGCCCGACGGGCGGAGTCCAGCGCAGGACGGATCGCAATCGGCTGCGAGGCGGTCGGATCATGTCCATGGCGGGATTGTGACACGGCCGGCAGACTTCAGGCCTTCCCGGTTGGGACCGGTACAGTTCGAGGCCGCGCCGTGTACACCACCGAACTGCTTCGTCAGCTCTACGCCTACCAGGAGTGGGCCGATGCCCGGGTCTGGTCAGAGGTCCCGAGTACGGCAGGCGCCGCCGACGACTCGCGGCTCCGCGACACGCTGTTCCACATCCACGACACGCAACAGGCGCTCCTGAGCCTCTGGACGGGGCGGCCCGGCGGACTCCAGGCGACCTCGATTCGCTCGCCGCCGTCTACCATTGGGCGAGGCCGCACTGCGCGACACCGCCCTGCTCGTCGCGGTATGCGCGGCGGCGAGCCTGCTGGCGGCGTGGCGCGCGACGAGAATCGACCCCCTGGCGGCGCTGCGGGATTTCGAGTGAACCGCCGGGGAGCGGGTTCCGATTCCTGCCGGGCCGCCGCCTGCTAACATGGTTCGACGCCCGCCGGGTCCAGCCATACGGACGGTATCGAGAGAAAAGGAGACAGATGACCACCGCCGAACAGCGCCTCAGGGCACGCACCCTGCGGGAGCTCCATTCGGACCACGCGGTCCTCGTGCTGCCGAACGTCTGGAATCCAATCGGGGCGCGCGTGCTGGCATCCAAGGGCTACCCGGCTGTCGCGACCGCCAGCGCGGCGATCTCCTCCGCGCTGGGCTTCGAGGACGGCGAGAAGATCGGGCGGCAGACGATGCTGGAGATCGTCGCCGGGATCAGTCGCGCCGTTGCCGTTCCGGTGACGGCCGACATGGAATCCGGGTACGCGGCGTCCCTCGCCGAGCTGGAAGACACCACCCGGCGCCTGCTCGACACGGGAGCCGTCGGGCTCAACATCGAGGACAGTCGCGAGGAGGGCGGGCCCCTTCGGCCCGTGGATGAGCAGGCCGAGCGGATTGCCACGGTCAGGGAGACCGCCGCCGTGCAGGGGATCGACCTCGTCATCAACGCTCGCGTGGACGCCTTTTGATCGTCGACCTGGCATCCGGTCGGATTGTCCGAGCCGCCATGGACAACCCTGTCGAGACCGTCGTCCGCGATTGCGCCGACATCGGCCTGACCGAGTGCGGTGAGCCGGGTCGGCGCCGGATTCTTCGGCGTGTAGAGTTGCTGCCGTCCGATTGACCGCGGCCAAGGTAGGTCTCCGACGTTGCTGACGCCGCCATGTACACCCCCGAACTGCTTCGCGTGCTCTACGCGCACATGGAGTGGGCCGACGCCAGGGTCTGGTCCGAGGTACTGAGGACGGCGGACGCCCGTGACGACCCGCGGCTCCGCGACAAGCTCTTCCACATGCACGATACGCAGCAGGCGTTCCTGAGCCTGTGGACCGGCCAGCCTCGAACGGCGACGAAGGCCCCGGACCCTGTCGCCGGCCTATACGAGTGGGCGCGCCCGTACTACGCGACGGCGCGCGGGTTCCTGGAATCGGTGGGCGCGCGGGCCTTGGCGGAGCCCGTGTCGGACGCCTTCGGCGAACGCATGAAGCAGCGTTTCGGCTCTCCGAGCGGCGACGTCACCCTCGGCGTCACCGTGCTTCAGGTCGTGGCGCACACGACGCACCATCGGGGGCAGGTCATGACGCGACTCCGCGAACTGGGCGGAACCCCGCCCCTGGTGGACTACGTGATCTGGGTGTGGTCGGGAAGCCCCGCCGCCGAATGGGACGGGCCGGCGGGACGGTCCTCGTGAGGACGGTGATGAGGGAGAAGATCAGCGTAGACGAGAGCTGCAACCGTCTCGACGAGGCGTGGCGCCCCCGCGTCATCGCCGCCCTCAACGGGCAGGAGGTGAAGCTCATCAGGGTGAAGGGCGTCTTCCCCTGGCACCGTCACGATGACGCCGACGAGTTCTTCCTGGTGTGGAAGGGACGGTTCTCAGTGGAGTACCGCGATCGGCGGGTAGACATGAAGCAGGGAGACTGCGTGCTGGTTCCTCGCGGCGTCGAGCACCGCACCTCTGCCGCAGAGGACGCTTACGTGCTGTGCTTCGAGCCGGCCGGGACCGTGAACACCGGGAATCTCCCGGCGAACGAGTTCACGGCGCCTTGCGGCGTGCCGATCGCCGACAGTGACGACGTGGCGAAGTGACTCGCCGCGCACGTGGAGGCTGCCGTGCGGTCGTTCGCCTGGAGCAGACATGGTCAAACAATTGATCGGCTACGTCGTTCCGCTATTTCTCCTGGCGCTGTCCGTACCGATGATCCTGGACAAGGTCCCCCCCAACGGCGCATACGGCTTCAGGACGCCGAAGACCCTCGAGTCCGAGGAGGTCTGGTATCCGGCCAACCGGGCGGCAGGGTGGTTCATGCTTGCCGCCGCGGTCCTGTCGATCTGCTTCAACCTGGCCTTGTGGTGGACCTTTCCGGAATGGTCGCTCAACCGGACGGTGTTGTGGATGACGGGCGGGAACATGGTTCTGCTGTCGATGAGCTTCCTTGCGTCCTTCATCTACCTCGGGCGGCTCTGAAAGCAAGAAGTACCGTACGTCCGTCGCGGGTGTGAGCGATCGATGGGGCGCAACGGCCCGGCGACTCGCGTCGAGGCGCGGCCAGCGGGTCGGACTACGCCGTCCGTCGGCGGACGGACCAGAGCAGGATGAACAAGGGCATCGCACGATGCGAGTAGCAGCACTCTACGACATACACGCGAACCTGCCGGCGCTCGAGGCGGTGCTCGGGGAAGTCCGAGACGCGGGGGTCGACCGCGTGCTGGTCGGGGGCGACGTCGTTCCCGGCCCGATGCCTCGCGAGACCCTCGAGCTGCTTCTGGAGCTCGACATGCCGACCCACTTCATCTGCGGGAACGGAGAGCTGGCGGTGCTGGCGCAGGCCGAGGCGGACGACCCCGACGCCGTGACGTACTGGGGCACCGCATCCGGCGAGCCGCTCGCGGAGCCGCAACGGGAGGTGTTGCGCTGGACCGCGGGCGAGCTGCCCGCCGAGCACCTCGCGCTGCTCGAGGGATGGCCGGGGACGCAGGAGCTCGAGGTCGGCGGGGTGGGGCGGGTCCTGTTCTGCCACGGGACGCCACGAAGCGAGTGCGAGTGCTTCACCCGCCTGACGCCCGAGGAGGGTCTGCTGGAGGCGTTCGAAGGAGTGACGGCCCCGCTCGTCGTCTGCGGTCACACCCACATGCAGTTCGAGCGCTGGCTCGGCCGCGTTCGCGTCGTCAACGCCGGGAGCGTGGGAATGCCGTTCGGGCGGACCGGGGCGGATTGGCTCCTGCTCGGGCCGGGGGTGGAGCTCCGCCACACGGAGTTCGACCTCGATGCGGCGGCGGCGCGGGTGCGAGAGACAGGCTATCCGCGAGCCGACGACTTCGCGACCCAGCATGTCCTGGCGTCACCATCGGAATCGGCGATGCTCGAGGCGTTCACCCACGTGTCGTTTCCGTGAGGCCGCCACGAGCGCAAGGGCTATGCGGTTTCAGCGCCCCGGCCATTCTGGTTTCGGGAGAGCCGCACCTACTCGCTGGCGGGGTCGCCCACCGTCATCGTCCGGTGCATCTTCCACGACCCGTCGGGCTGGCGCTGCAGGATGCGCATCAGCTTGCCGCCGCCGGAGAACACCTCCCCGGACGCGCGCGCCCGGGAGCTCGATCGGACGGTGCCCCACTGGATCGCGTAGTCGCCGGCGACGATCGTCTCCTCGAAGTCGAGCACGTGCTCCAGCGGCTCGAGCTGGCCGGCCATTTCCCGGGCGGGCTCCATCAGCGCGGCGTTGGCGTCGCGGCCTCGCACGATGGAGCCCTGCGTGATCACCACGAAGTCATCTGTCCACTGCGAGATCAGCGCATCGATGTCGCCCGACAGCACGGCGTCGACGTCGTGCTGGTTGAGTGCCTCGATGGCACGGAGGTCTTCATCGAGACCGGGTGAACCGGACGTGCAGGCGCCCACCAAGGCCAGAACGAGAAGCAGCCGTCCGGTCGGCCTGCTGTGTACGGTCTCGGTTGACGTTCCCATCTCGTAGCCTCCTCGATCTCGGCTGGACCGCCGGTCGTTTGTGCCCGAAGCGGCGCCCTTGGGCTCGCGCTATTGGCGCGCCAGTCCGACCGCGGAGCCGTCAAGGGATGGCCCCCCACCACCGGCAGGTACGTCCGGAGGGCGCGGCAAGCCTACTCGGCGCGCAGGACCTGCACGGGGTGGATGGACGCGGCCCGCGCCGCCGGGACGACCGCCGCCGCCAAGCCGGTCACCGCCATCGCCGAACCGGCGCCGGCCACGACCATGGCAAGGTCGGCCGGAACGCCGAACACCATGCTGCCCAGCAGCCGCCCCAGGAGGAACGAGCCCGCCGCGCCCGCGATCACACCGGGAAGCACCAACAGCGCGGCCCGGCGCGAGACGATGCGGACAGTGGCCGCGCGCCCGGCGCCGAGCGCCATCCGCACCCCCAGCTCATGCCGCCGACTCGCCACCATGTACGACAGCACACCGTACAGGCCGGCCACCGTCAGCAACATCGCGACGCCCGCGAACGTGCCCATCAGGGCAGTCAGGAACCGGGCCGGCGCAATGACCGCGGCCGCCAGTTGCTCCCCGGTTCGAAGCCTCTGCATCGTCAGGTTCTGGTTCAGTGCCCCCAACGCCTCGCGCACTGCCGGCACGGTGCTCAACGGCGGGACCGAGGTGCGCAGCACGATCGTGCCGATGCGCCACGGCAACTGCTTGTACGGGAAGTAGTAGATGGGGTCGGCGTCGGTTCCCGCCACCGCCTGCCTGGCATCGTCGACGACACCGACGATCTCGCGCATCACGGGGTCGAGTCCCGCGCCGGGCCGAATGCGCTTGCCGATGATCTCCTCGCCGGGAAAGAACCTTCGCTGGAAGGCTCGATTGACCACCAGGACAGGCGCCGTCCCGGCATCGTCTCCGGCGTTGAAGTCCCGGCCCGCGAGGAGCGGAATCCCCATCGCGGCAAAGTAGCCGGGCGTGACGATCGCAGCGTCGGAGCGCGGTCTTGCCGACGCCGCCATCGGTCTGGTCTCGATGTCGAACGCCAATCTCATCACGTGGCCCTGCAACGGCAACGGGCTTCCGGCGGCCGCCGCACTGACACCGGGAACCGCCGCCATTTGCCCGAGCACACGGTCCGACAATGCCACTTCCTGTTCGTCCGTGTAAGGCTCGGCGGTCGTGATGTCGAAGGCCACCAGATGGTCCGGTCTGAAACCCGGGTCCGTTCGGGTCAGGGCCACCAACCCGGACATCAGCAGGTTGGCGCCGACCAGCAGCATCAAGGCGAGCGCGACCTGCCCGGCCACCAGCACGCTGCGGAATCGATCGCGGCCGAGCGTCACGGTCCGAGCACCTTCCCGGACGGCGCCGGCCGGATCCGCGGATGCCGCCCGGAGGGCGGGAGCAAGACCGAACAGGACGCTGGTCATCACGACCAGGACCGCCGAGAAGGCCAGCACGCGACTGTCGATGACCGCATCCGCCAGCCGTGGCAGACGGTCGGCGGCCAGCGGCACGATCAGGTTCAAGGCTCCGGTCGCCACCAGCACGCCGCCCGCCGAGCCGAGCAAGGCCAGCGTCACGCTCTCGATCATCAGTTGCCGCGTCAGCGACAGCCGTGACGCGCCGAGCGCCATCCGCAAGCCGAAGTCGCGGGCACGCTCCGTGCTGCGGGCCAGCAACAGGCTCGCCACGTTCCCGCACGCGATGAGGAGGACGAGCACGACTGCGGCGAGCAGGCCGAACACGATCGTCCGGCCCCGTCCTGCCACCCGCTCCGCTTCCGGTCCGATCGACGTCCTCGCGATGCTGCCGTTGCTGTCCGGATACTCTTCCGCCAGCGCGCCGGCGACCGCGTCCATCTCCGCACGCGCCCGCTCGACGGAGATGCCGGGTCGCAGACGGCCGATGACGTCCAGCACCCGCGCTCCCCGCTGATGCCTCGCCTCGACGTCTTCGGCGAGGGTGACCCACAAGTCGACCGCAAGAACATCCAGGGGAAACTGGAAGCCTTCGGGGGTCACGCCGACGACCGTGAACGGTATCCCGTCGAGGGAGATCGGCTCGCCCAGAATCCGTTCGTCTCCGCCGAACTGACTCGTCCACAGGCCATGGCTGAGAATGGCGACGTGCGTTCCCGGCTGTTCCTCTTCCGGCCGGAACCCGCGGCCCAGCGCCGGCCGGATTCCGAGCAGGGGAAACAGGTCCCAGGAGACGACTTGCCCTGCGACCGGTGCCGGCGGCACCGACTCGCCAAGGGTGAACTGCGCGTCGCGGTAGGACACCAGATGGTCGAACACCCGGTTCCGTTCGCGAAAATCGACGAAGTTGGGATACGACAACTGCGACGGCCGGTCATCTCGCTGATCCACCGAACGGAACGCCATCAGGCCGTCAGGCTCCGCGTAGGGCAGCGGGCGGAGCACGATGACGTCGAGCACCGCGAAGACCGCGGCCGCGGCGCCCATGCCCACCGCCAACGTCAGGCCGGCGAAGACGGTGAAGCGCTTGGACCGTCGAAGCTCTCGCAGCGCATGCCGGAGCTCGCGCGCCACGCTCTGCAGCCAAGGCGCGATCCACACGTCGCGCACGTGGTCGCGGGTGAGCGGCAGGTTGCCCAGCGAGCGCCAGGCGGCCAGGGTCGCCGCGGCCCGATCGAGTCCCCGCGACTCCAGCTCCCGGAGTTTCATCTCCAGATGGAACTGCAGTTCGTCGTCGAGCTCCCGTTCGTAACGGTCACGCTGGAGCACGTAGCGCAGGCGCTGCAGCAGCCTGGTCATGCACGGCCTCCTACGTCGCGTCGAGGACGCGGTGGATGGCGAAGACGATGCGGTCGAACTCGTCGCGCTTCTGAGTCAACTGTCGCCGGCCGGCCTCGGTCAGGGAGTAGAACCGGGCGCGCCGGTTGTTCTCGGACGTGCCCCAGGTGGCCTCGACCCAGCCGTTCAGCAGCAGGCGCTGCAGGGCGGGGTAGAGCGAGCTCTCGCCGACCTGCAGCACGTCGTCGGAGACGGTCTTCAGGTGCGACGCGATGCCGTAGCCGTGCTGCGATCCGGAGGCGAGCGTCCGCAGGATCAGCAGGTCGAGGGTGCCGGGCAGGAGCTCGGGACCGCTTTTTCTTCCCATCGTTTGACGATGGAAGTATGCCCGAATGGCAGCAGCAGTGTCAAGGCAGCGTTGGGCAGGAGACGCCCGAGGTCGCCATATCAGCGACCGCGGTGTTTGTCGAGAAACCGGACAAGAGGATCGGCGGACGGCCTGACGCTGGAGGCGTGGCTGGCCCCCGGCAGCTCGACGACCTCGAGATCCGCCACCACCCCCGCCATCCGGTCGACCGCTTCCCGATTGCGGTCGTGCTCGCCGATGATCGCCAGCACCGGCAGCGCGACGCCGCGCAGGCTCTCGCCCCGAACCTGGTAGAGCCCCGGCAGACTCCGCGCGACCGCGGCCAGCACATGGGGAGCGTTGCGCGCGAACAGGGAGGCGTTGAGGGCCGCTATCTCGTCGTCGGTCGGTCCGTCCCCGCCGGATGCCGTCACTCCCCGAATGAGGGCGCTGGCGTCTTCGTTCTCGAATCCGTCCGCGAGCGCCAGCATCTGCGACGTGAAGGCGTCCAGGTCGTCTCCCTCCCACCCGGCGCCGAGCAGCGTGGCCGTCAGCAGGCGGTGCGGGTACTCGACCAGGAGCCGATTGACGATTGCCCCGCCCATCGAATACCCGACCACGTGGGCGCGGTCGACGTTCAGGTGGTCGAGGAGGCGGACGACGTCACGGACCATCTCCATCCCGTAGTCGTTCGGGCTTCGCGGCTTTCCGCTCTGCCCGTGTCCGCGGCAGTCCATCGCGACCACGCGATACCCGGCCCGCGTGAGCGCCTCGATGACACCCGGGGACTCCCAGTGCCGCGCGTAGGAGCCGGTGAAGCCGTGAAGGAGCACGACCGGCTCGCCGGCGCCCCGGTCGACGTAGTGGATCGGCACCCCATCGGCGTCGAAGGACACGGAGCCGTCCTGCGCCGGCGCTTCCGCGCCGGCAGCGAGGATGAACGCGAGCAGGGCGATTCTCGATGACGCTCTCATCCAACTTCCTTCCGGGGCCGCCAACCGATACCGACACATGGCATCCGGACGCGAGGTCTGTTCCAGTGCTCCGGCGGCTTCCCTCTCATCGAGCCATCCGCCCGTCGCTCTCATGGGCGCCAGGAACGGGGAACCACAGGTATGGTCAAGGTACGGGTACGTGCGAGAATCCCACTTCGGCCAGACGGCGTCTCGCACCTGGATCGCCAGTCTGGGGCTAGGCCAAGCCAAAGTCAAATTGATAGTTTCGACAATAACATAAGAGATACTTATGGGCGCCTGCTCGCCGCGGCTGGCGGCGGCAGTGTGTTTGCCGACCAGGGCGCAGGAAACGTGGTTGCGCCCAAATACGGTTGGCAGCTTCCTGTCGATCTCTGTGCCAAGCGTCCGTCTTGCGCCGACACGCACCGATTCCAGGGGTACTGCACCCGCCGCGCGCTACTCGCACCGAAGCGCCGTCAGCGGGTCGACCCCCGCCGCCCTGCGGGCGGGGACCAGGCTCGCGACGAGCACGACGCCGGCCAGCAGCGCCGCCACGACCAGCAACGTGGCCGCGTCGAAGGGCTCGATTCCGACGAGGAACGCCTCCAGGGTGCGGCCGAGGGCGCCGGCGCCGGCGAGGCCGGCGAGCAGGCCGAGGCCGAGCGGAGCGGCGGCTCGGTGACAGACCGACCGGACGACCTGCGCGGCGGTCGCGCCGAGCGCGATGCGTATCCCGATCTCGTGGGTCCGCTGCGCCACCGAGTACGCGACGACGGCGTACACGCCGACCCCTGCGAGCAGAAGCCCCACGACCGCGAACATCCCGAGCAGGGCGCCCAGCGAGCGCTGGTTCCATCGCGAGCCCGCCATGGCCTCTTCGAGCGGTCCCACCGCGAAGAGCGGGAGGTCGGGGCTGAGCCGGCGCATCTCCTCGCGAATCGCGGCCACGACGCCCGATCCCGGCGAGCTGCGCACGATGAGCCGGGCGAAGAACCCGCTGTCGCCCCGAAAGGGGTAGTAGACGACGGGATCCGGAAGCCCCCCGGTCCGTGCCATCTGGCGCACCGTCGGCGACACGCCGACGATCGTCAGCCACGGCAGCTCCTCGGCGATCACGTTCGGGTTCGTCAACCGGATCCGCCGGCCGATGGGATCGCCGTCGGGAAAGAACATCGTCGCGAAGCGCTCGTTGACGACGGCGTTCTCGTGACCCGCGGTCCCGTCGAGCCGCGTGAACGCGCGCCCGCGAAGGACCGGAAGCCCGAGAGTCCGGAAGTAGTCCGACCCGACCGTCACGTACGTCACGCGCGGCGGTTCGACGCCGGCCTCGGCCGGACGCCCGTCGATGGAGAGCGATCGGGCGTACCCGAACCCGAGCGGATTGACGCTCGCCATGGTGAACGCGTCGACGGCGCCCACGGTTCCGAGTCGGGCCTCGACCTCCTCGTAGAACGCCCTGCGCGCCCCGGGGGTCGGGTACTTCGCCGACGACAGCCTGACGCCCATGGTGGTGAGCCCCGCGGCATCGACCGCGAGGCTCTCTTCGTGGAGCGCGAGAAAGCTCCGCACCATCAACCCGGTCCCCGCCAGCAGCACCAGCGTCAGCGCGACCTCCGCGGTCAGCAGCCCCGTCGCCCACCGGCGGGCGCGGAGGCCGGCGGCGCCGCTGCCGGTCCGGCCGCCGTCCTTCAGGCGGTCGATCACGTTCGTCCTCGACGCGTGCAGGGCGGGCGCGACGCCGCACGCGAGCCCGGCCGCCAGGCAGGTGGCGGCGACGAGCGCCAGCACGCGCCCATCCATCGAGTACTCGATCCAGTAGGCCCCCGGACCGCCCAGTTGCGTCGTCACCAGCCGGATGGCGAGGCCGGTCAGGGCGGCGCCGGCGAGTCCCGCCATCCCCGCGAGCAGCACGCTCTCCACCAGCAACTGCCGCACGAGCCGCCAGCGCGTCGCCCCGAGCGACACGCGGAGGCTCATCTCCCGCGCCCTGCGCGCCGAGCGCGACAGCAGCAGATTGGCGACGTTCGCGCACGCGATCAGCAGGACGAAGACGACGCCCCCGAGCAGCGCGAGCAGGAGGCTCTTCTCGTCGTCCGACACGAGCTCCGCGAACCGCACGGCGGTCGGCCGGATGCCCGCGTTGGTCTCCGGGTATCGCTCGGCGAGCCGGGCCGCCACGACGTCGAGGTCGGCCTGCGCGCGCGGCAGGGACACCCCGTCGGCGAGCCGGCCGAACGCCTGGTGGGTCCGCGCGTCGCGGCCTCGGTCCGATCCGCCGAACGTCGGTCCGACGGGCGCCCAGACCGCGGTCGCAAAGGGAAACGCGAATCCCTCGGGCATGACGCCGATGAGCACCGAGGGCCGATCGTTCACGCGAATCGTCCGGCCGATCACGTCCGGGTCGCCGCCGTAGCGGCTCATCCACAGGCCGTGGGAGAGGATTGCCGTGCCGGGGGCGCCGTCGACGTCGTCCGCCGGCAGGAAGTCGCGCCCGAGGAGCGGGGGGGTGCGGAGGAGCCGGAACGCATCGTGAGAGACGTAGCCCCCGACGACCATGTCGGGGGCGATCTCGTCGTCGCTGACGTTGAGGGAGGTCCCGAACATCAAGGCCATCCCGTCGAAGGTCTCGTTCCCGTCTCGCCAGTCCTCGAAGTCGGCCAGCGAGACGCCCGCCGTACGCCCCTGTGCATCCCGCGTGCCGAGCGACACGATGCGCTCGCCGTCATCACCGGGAAGGGACCCGAACATGATGGCGTTCACCACGGTGTACATGGCGCCGGTCAACGCCATCCCGACGCCGAGCACCACGACGACGGCGAGCGTGAACCCGCGTTCTCTCAGCAGGAGACGTCCCGCGAAGCGGACATCCTGCGCTGCGCTCCGGAGCCACGGTGCGATCCACACGTCGCGCACGTTGTCGCGGGTGAGCGGCAGGTTGCCGAGCGCGCGCCGGGCGCTTGCCGCCGCCGTCGCGCGTTCCACGCCGCGGGACTCCAGCTCCTGCTGCTTCATGTCCAGGTGGAACCGCAACTCGTCGTCGAGCTCGCGTTCGTGGTGGTCGCGCCGGAGCAGGTAGCGCAGGCGCCGCAGCAGCCGGGTCATGCCCACCTCCTTCACGTCGCGTCGAGGACGCGGTGGATGGCGAAGACGATGCGGTCGAACTCGTCGCGCTTCTGCGTCAACTGCCGCCGGCCGGCCTCGGTCAGCGAGTAGAACCGGGCGCGCCGGTTGTTCTCGGACGTGCCCCAGGCCGCCTCGACCCACCCGTTCAGCAGCAGGCGCTGCAGGGCGGGATAGAGCGAGCTCTCGCCGACCTGCAGCACGTCGTCGGAGACGGTCTTCAGGTGGGATGCGATGCCGTAGCCGTGCTGCGATCCGGCGGCGAGCGTCCGCAGGATCAGCAGGTCGAGGGTGCCGGGCAGGAGCTCGGGGCCGCTTTTTCTTCCCATCGTTTGACGATGGAAGTGTGCGCGAATGGCAGGAGCATTGTCAAGGCCGCAATGCCCTGCCGGACGAGGTCACTCCCTGAATGAGGGCGCTGGTCTTCGTTCTCGAATTCCGCCCGCGAGCGTCGGCATCTGCGACGTGAAGGCGTCCAGGTCGTCTCGCTCCCGCCCGACGCCAAGCAGCGTGGCGGTCACCGGGCGGTCCGGGTGCTCGACCGCGAACCCATTGGCGGTCGCCCCCAGCGACAGGCTCTCCTCCGGCGGCCGGCGTGATGCCTTGACATCATATCGGTGAGCATCTATGATGCTGCGCCATGCGGACCACGCTGACGCTCGACGATGACCTGGCGGCGCTGTTGCGGCAGCAGGCGGCCACGCTCGGGGTGTCGTTCAAGGAGATGGTCAACCGGGCGTTGCGCGCCGGGTTGTCCCGCGAGATGGCGCCGCGCGACGTCCCGACGCCCACGACGATCCCGCACTCCTTCGGGTTCCGGCCGGGCGTCGATCTCGACAAGCTGAACCAGCTCGCGGACGACCTCGAAGCCGAGGCCGCCGCGGAGTCCCTCGCGCGCACGAGATGATTCTGCCGGACGTCAACGTCCTCGTGCACGCGCACAACAGCGATTCCGCCGTCCACGAGCCGGCCAGACGCTGGTGGGACCGGTGCCTTGCGGGAACCGAGGGCGTGGGCCTCGCCTGGGCCGTGATGCTCGGGTTCGTCCGGATCACCACGCACCCGCGCGTCCTCCTCCGGCCGCTGCCCGTCGGCGACGTGCTCGACCGCATCGAGAGCTGGCTGCGGCTTCCCCACGTGCACGTCGCCCAGCCTTCGGACCGGCATTTCGGCGGGTTGCGGGCCAATCTGGAGCGAATCGGCACCGCCGGCAACATGACCACCGACGCCCACCTCGCGACGCTCGCGATGCAGAGAGGCTACGTGCTCTACACGACCGACGCGGACTTCCTGCGCTTTCCGAGTCTGCGATGGGTCGACCCGTGCCGTTGATGCGGCCGCCCGACTGCCCGGTCCGCCGACGATCGACTACGCGCCATTCCCTCTGGCGCCGGCGACGAGAGCGAGGTGATGGACGGTGGCGACGAGAGCGAGGTGATGGACGGTAGAGTCGTTCGACTCCCGGGGAGCATGAATACGGGCCCTGCAACTGACTGAATTCGCGTTGTTTCGGTCAGTTCATGGTCGCCCGTTGCATCCCGCGCGCCCAACTCGGGCGCCTCGCGCGCTCGGTCGCACCCGCTATCTCGACTTCATCGGCGGGTGACGTTTCCTCGTCGGGCCCCGACGGGAACTCGAAGCTCTGGGTGCTCGCCGCCGGCTTCGCTGACCGATCGCGAGGCCCGCATCGCCGAGAGCAACCTGGCCAACCGAGCCGGACGGCTTCTTCCCGTCGAATCGAGTCGCCGCCACCCAGTCGGTTGTAGCCCGAATCGCGCGTTGGCGCGCGTTGGGCCCTCGGAGTGGCATAATCGGCCTGACCGATCTCGACCCGGTCACGGGCCGGGTCGCCCGCAGGGCGGGGGAGGAGCAGATGCCGACCCGCAGGCACTTCATCGGACGGACGGCGAGCGCGCTGGCCGGCATGGCGGTGGCCGGGGCCGGCGTGCGGGGCGCGGCCGGCGCCGCCGTGCAGCCGGCGAGCGACGGGGCGCGCCGGCAGGTCGTCGTGGGCGGGCGCCGGGTCACCACGGTGGACGTGCACGCTCACTGCGAGATTCCCGGCATCCGCGAGATGATGGGGGCGGGTCCGGGGCCGAACGCGCTGCTAAACATCGGGCCGGACCGCCTGCGGGCGATGGACGCGGCGGGCATCGACGTCGAGGTCCTCAGCATCAACCCGTTCTGGTACGGGGTCGACCGCGACCTGGCTCCCCGGCTGATCCGGGCGCAGAACGAGGGCCTCGCCGAGATCTGCGCGGCCAACCCGGATCGCTTCGTGGCGCTCGCCACGTCGGCGTTGCAGCATCCGGAGCTGGCGGCCGAGCAGCTCGAGGAAGGCGTCACCGAGCTGGGGCTGCGCGGCGGCTCGGTCGGGGCGCTCGTGGGGAGCGAGGAGCTGGCCTCGCGCCGCTTCGATCCGTTCTGGGCCAAGGCCGAGGAGCTCGACGTGCCCATCTTCCTGCATCCGCAGGGCGTTCCCGAGCTCGCGTCGCGGCTGGCGGGAAACGGCTTTCTGGGCAACGTCATCGGCAATCCGCTGGCGACGACCCTGGCCCTGTCCCATCTGATCTTCGAGGGCACGCTCGACCGGTTCCCGGGACTGAGGCTCTGCGCGGCGCACGGCGGGGGCTACCTGCCGTCCTACGCGGACCGGTCCGACTACGGGTGCGCCACGCGCCCCGCGCAGTGCACCGGCCCGCTGGCGCAGCTTCCCACGGACTACGTGAGGCGGCTCTACGTCGATGCGCTCGTCTTCTCGGGCACCGCGCTGCGTCACTTGGTGGCCGTGCTCGGTGCGAGCCAGATCGTGATCGGGACCGACTACCCGTTTCCGTGGACGGCGAACCCGGGCGACGCCCGGGTCCCGCGCTTCGACGTGGTGGACCACGTCCTCGACACCCCGGGGCTGAGCGACGCCGACCGCGCCGCGATCCTGGGGGGCAACGCCGCCGCGTTGTTCGGCATTTCGGTGTAGTGTTGCAGACGATTCGCGAACGCGACGTGAGGGGAGATTGGACATGGCGAAGAAGCGCGACAACGACCACGACGACCCGCGGCTCGAGAACGAGCAGGGCGTCAGCCGGCGGGACTTCGTCAAGACGGGGGCCGCGGCCGGCCTGGGGGCGGGCGCGCTGCTGGCGCCGGATCCGGCGCAGGCGCAGGCCCCGGCCTCGGCCGAGGACGTTACCTGGGACTACGAGGTCGACGTCATCATCGCCGGCGGCGGGTGCGCCGGCCTCACCGCGGCCATCCGCGCGCGCGACCTCGGGGCCAGCGTGCTGGTGGTCGACGCGAACTACGACGTCGGCGGCCGCATGCTGCACAGCGGGTCGTTCGTGTCCCTCGGGGGCGGCGACCCCGTCCAGGTGCGGGACATGAAGGGCGAGAAGGACAAGGAGGGGTTCATCACCGTCGAGCCCACCGAGGATCCCGAGGAGCTCGACGACAGCGTCGACCTCCTGTTCACCGACCTCACCGACTGGTCGGTCCTCGACCGCAAGGGCCAGAGCCCGTACCGCTACAACGAGCGCGAGCTCTCGCGGTCGTGGGCCGAGAACTGCCCGGCCACGCGGCAGCTCCTCATCGACAACTACGTCCGGTTCGCGCGCGCCGGCGGCACCCACGGCGGCGGCGGCCTGTCGCGCGCGCGGGGCGCGCGGGCCTTCCTCATGCTCGGCGACAAGACCGACATCAAGGCGGGCACGATCACGGCCGAGGACGCCGGCGTCGCCGACCCCGAGCGCACGAGCGCGTTCGCGCCGGTGCAGATGAACAACGCCAGCCGCTCGGTCGCGCCCGGGGCCGTCAGCAACGGCGCGGCCCTCGCGCGGCCGCTCGAGTTCTCGGCGCGCGAGAAGGGCGTCGAGTTCATGCTGCACCGCGCCTTCGCGGATCTGATCCGCGAGAAGCCGTTCTCGGGCCGGGTGGTGGGCATCCGCGCCAACTATTCGCCGCGCCACCACCCCGAGACCGGCGAGCTCATGCAGAGCTACTGGCAGAACGGCAACGTCGACGAGCGGCGCGAGACGGTGACCATCCGCGCGCGACGGGGCATCATCCTCGCCAGCGGCGGCCACGCCGGCAACCCCCAGGTGCGGAGCATGTTCTACCCGGCCATGCGCGAGCCCGCGTTCCCGACGAGCGGCCTCGCTCTGCAGGGCCCCCACGGCCAGGACGCGAGCGCGCTCGTCGCCGGCCTGCGGGTGGGCGCCAACCTCGCGGGGATGCAGCAGAACCTGTCGTACCCGACGACGTTCCACATCTCGACCCGCCTCGGCACGCGGGACGCGTACACGACGATGATGCCGGGGCACCCGACGTTCGGCTTCCGCGGCTCGGCCGGGGTCAACGTCGGCAGCGCCGGCTTCGAGGAGTTCATCGCGGTGAACCAGGTCGGGAAGCGGTTCTTCAACGAGGTCCGCCTGCCTTCCCGGCCCGCCGGCAGCCGGTACCCCGGCGACGGCGCCACCCCCGGCCGGGGGCTCGACCACAAGCCCCTCGACTGGCGCAACTGCCAGGCGAAGTGGGTGCGCGAGATGTACAGCTACGAGCACGGCCTCGACGCCGCGCTGGCCATCAACGAGGGGTCGGAGGCTCCCGACTACTACTCGGGGCCGCTGTGGGCCATCTTCGACGAGGAGGCGGTCGACCGCACCGGCTGGGAGCTCTACTTCCCCTACGTGGCCGACAACGGCTACTTCTTCAAGGCCGACACCATCGAGGAGCTGGCCGAGAAGATCAAGGCCGGCCACGAGTTCCAGCGGGTGCCGCTGCGCCACCTCGCGGAGACGGTGGCCAAGTGGAACGAGCACGTGGACGCCGGGGCCGATCCCGACTTCGAGCGCGAGGCGGACGCGCCCATGTACCGCATCGACCGGCCGCCGTTCTACGCGCTGTCGATCATGGTCGTCTGGCACGACTCCTACGGCGGCCTGCGGGTCAACGGCCGCCAGCAGGTCGTGGATATGCAGGGCGAGGCCATCCCCGGCCTCTACGCGGGCGGCGAGGCGGTGGGCGGGTTCAACAAGCACGGCCTCGGCAAGGGCCACGTGCATGGCTACATCGCCGGCACGCACGCCGCCGGGAAGCCGTCCGACGAGGGCTAGGAGTCTGCCGCCGTAGAACGGTGCAGACTCCTAGTGCATCGCCATAGCCAAAAGTTCGGGTGTGCGGTGCTGACAAGTCGTTGACAATGTGGCCATAAGGTCAGGCCCGTGCCCGAAGATTATGGCGTGACGCAGCACTAGCAGGGTTGGTTGGGCGCCCAGCGGAGCCGAAGGCGACGGTGGGCGGGCTAGCCCGCGCTCGGTCATGGCCGAGCAGGACCGCGCGCCGCGCCCGGTCGACGCGAGCCGCGCGGGAAGCGGCGCCGGGCGAGGCGGCCGCCGACCGTGCCGCGAGCTTCGACGGCCGGCGCCGACGCGACCCGGGGGGCGTCACCGGATGACCGGCGCCCCCGCGTTCCAGTCGAAGATCACCAGGCTGGAAGACGGGCCGGCGTCGAAGGCGGCCAGGACGTCGGCGAGAACGGCCTCCGCGCCGCCCCGCACGGCGTGGTCGAGAAACGCCCCGATGCCGGCGGCGTCGAGCGTCTCGGCCGCGTCGTCTCTCGATACCGGGATGGTGTTCCGTACGTGCGCGCCGGTCCGGGTCAGGACGGCGACGTTGCCCGCGTCCTTTCGAATCGTGACCTGCCGGTAGACGGCGCCGTCGAGCCGCTCCACGGCGCGGTCGACGAGTCGGCGTCGTTCCGGCTCGTACTCGGGGGCGATGCGCAGCAGCTTCGTGCCCGCTTCCTGTTCGAGCCGGTAGGCGTTCGTCTTCCAGTGGTTCCCGACGCCCCGGATCGTCTCTGCATCGAGCATGTTGACGGCGGAGGCCAGGGCATGGGGGGCCGCGTGGTGCGCCACCGCGACGTCGAACAGGTCTCTGGCCGGGCTCTCCCGCTTCAGCGCCCGCTCCAGCTTGCCGCGCAGTATCTGGGCGGTGCTCTTCACCGCGACCTCGTGGCCGTCGATCAGGACCCGCCGGTGGCCGGACGCGGGCCGGCTGTCCAGCTCGGCGATGTCCACGACTCCTTCGTCGAAGACGATGCGGTGGAGCGTCGCGCCCATCAGGACGTCCCGGGCGCCGAGGGCGTACATGTCGGCTTCCAGGGTGCCGCCGAAGCGCTTGTCGAGCTCGAGTATTCGGCTGCCCTCGGGCACCGTCAGATCGATGTCGGTGCTCTCGCGGTGGGCCCAGCGCTGAGCGAGGATCGTGCCGCCTCCGAGGTGCCAGCACGACTGGGGCCTGCCCATCTGCGAGAGGGCCCGGTGGAGAACACCGCGCGTCGTCTGCCACAGCCGTCGCGCCGGCGACGGCAGGCTCAGCAGTTCCACAGCGGTATCCCGTCGGCCTCGGGCGCCGTCGCCATGTTGTTCAGCCAGCGGAAGCTCGTGAACGTGCGCAGTCCCTCCACCTTGTGGAAGGCGGCGACGAGCTGCCGGATCGTGTAGACGTGCTCGCCCCAGGCGTCGAGCACGTCGAGGCGGCTCGCCTCTTCGGCCCAGGTGCTGATGAGGCATTGCTGCCTCGCATCGACCTCGCCGCAGTGGATGGCGTCGTAGAACTCCCCGGCGGTGGGTCGGCGGGCCCAGCCGGCGCAACTGGTCGCGAGGCGCCGCGCGACCGCGATGCTGCGCGGCCCCATGCGGTCGGGGTCGTGGTCGGTCCAGTGCCTGAAGTACGATGCCGGCGCCGGCTCGTCGGGAAACACCTCGGGCGGGCCGAGAAGGCACGGGCGCCGGTGCTCCAGCTCGGGGGGGAGCCTGCCGACCAGCTCGTTCCAGTAGTCGAGCAGCCGCCGCCGGTCCGCCGGCGATCCGCGCAGGAGCGCCTCGATCTCGTGGTGTTCGAGCCGCCGGGAAGCCATCCCGGCAATCGTAACACCGCGATTCGGGGCGCCCCGGCACGGCGGGCGCCGGTCGCGCCCCGTGGCGCGGAGGAAGCCGTCGGGAAGCCGCGGGGACGTCCCGCGGCGCGGGCTGGCCGAGTGCCGGGAACGTCCGCGGTCTTCGCTGGGGGCGCGGCGCACGACCGGGCACGCACTTGGGCGAGGAACGTCGGGAAGTCGTATGATGAGGGCGTCCCCGGCCGATTCGGACCCGCGGGCCGGTGCCGCCCGTCGCGTAACCGAGAGCGCGCGCGAAGGTGACTCGAGGCTGGCGCCGGCGAAGCCGCGTCGCCAGTGTTCACGCGGAGCCGGGTCGTCTGCCTGGAGACGATCGCCCGAAGAGATCGATCCCGCCTGAGGTGCTGACCGACCATGGACCGTCACGACGATCCGCAGCCGGCGACTGCCGTGTCCGACGCCGAGCCGTCGTCACGCGCGGTGGACGCCGAGGCCCCGCCGCCGCACGCCACGCGCGTCGTCGTCTGGGACGTGCCGCCGGCCGTCGAGCGCGGCCGGCGCTTCGCGGTCAGGCTGGGGGTCGCCGGTTCCGCCGGGTGCCGGCCCGACGGCTGGCGGGTGGAGGTGCGCGACCACCAGGGCGGAAGCCGGGCGACGGCGCCCCTAAGCGGGGAGCCGTGGCCCGGCACCGATGCGCTGTACCATGCCGAGGTCGCCCTCGTCGCCCCGGACGCCGTGGGCCTCTACGCCTGGGAGGCGGTGGCGGTGACGAATGCCGCCCCGGCGGGGGGCGACCGATCGGAGCCGGGCGCCATCTCGGAGACGGGCGCCTCGGAGGCGGGTGGTGCGGCGGAGGCGGGCGGCGATGCGGCCGTGAGGGGCGTTGTGGCGGAGGTGGGCGGTTTGGCGGAGGCGGGCGGCGATGCGGGCGTGACGGGCGTTGTGGCGCAGCCGGGCGATGCGGCCGCGACGGGCGTTGTGGCGGAGGCGGGCGGTTCGGCGGAGGCGGGCGATGCGGGCGTGACGGGCGTTGTGGCGCAGCCGGGCGGCGCGGCGGACGCGCACGCCGGTGGCCGCGCGCGCTTCGGCGTACGGGTGGTGTCCGCGCCCGAGTGGCTCGTGACGGTGGTGGCGGTGGACGCGGAGCACGGCGCCCCGGTCGAGGGCGCGCGCGTCGTCGCGCACCCGTACCGGACCGTCACCGACGCGCGCGGCAAGGCCGAGTTGCGGGTGCCGGCCGGCGAGTACCGGCTCTTCGTCTCCGGGAAGGGCTGCATTCCCTTCCGCTTCGACGGAGAGGTGAAGGGCGACACGAGGATCCGGGCGGAGCTCGAGCAGGATCACGAGCTCTCGGATGCGGATATCTGGTCCTGAGTCGGCGAGGAGGACCGACTCGCGGTGCGCGAGCAGGCCTCCTCGGCGCGAACGGGGCCGACACGATGTGGGGCTCGGCAGATGAGAGAAATCCTGGTTGGTGGTCCGGGTCCGGGAGTCTGCGGCGATGCCGCGCGCCGCGCCGGCCGAATGCGGCCGGGCTTCTTCCACGGGCTTCTGGCGTGCCTGCTGGTCCCGGCCGCGGCCGCCGCGCAGCTCGATGAAGCGGTGGTCGAGGGAGGGCAGCTCTACGAGCAGCACTGCGCCCTGTGCCACGGCGACTCGGGCGGGGGCCGCTCGACCGTGTTCCCCGCCCTGAACGGCAACGAGCGCCTCGGCAACGCGGCCCGCGTCGTGCGCGCCGTCCGCGAGGGCATCGGGAACATGCCGGCGTTCCCCGCCCTGAGCGCGGCCGAGACCGCCGCCGTCGCGAGCTACGTCCGCAACGCCTGGACGAACGACCTCGGGGCGGTCACGGCCGACGAGGCTTCGGCGGTGCTCTCCCGGCTCGCCGATACGGGACCGGCGGCGTCGGTCTGGGACGGCGTCTTCACCGAGGATCAGGCAGCGCGGGGCCGGCAGGTCTACTTCGGCGCCTGCGGCCTGTGCCACGGCCGGCGGCTGAACGGCGCTCCCGACGACCCCGACATGTTGTCCACGCCCCCGCTGGCGCGGGCGCGCTTCCTGCGCGTGTGGGAGGGACGGTCGCTGGCCGCCCTGCTCGCGTACACGCGGCTGACGATGCCCGAGGACAACCCCGCGTCGCTCAGCGACCAGGAGTACGCCGATGTCGTCGCCTACATGCTCTCGATGAGCCGAATGCCGGCCGGCGACGGTGAGCTGGCGCCCGATGGGAGCGGCCTCGCGCACACCCTGATCCGGCCGAGGCAATAGAGCCCGGCCGGCAGGTCACTCCGGCGCTTGCGACACTAGCGAGGTCGGCAAGGCCGCGGGCATCCCCCCGCAGGGCCCGCTTCTCGGTCGCCGCGACCGGTAGTCGCCGCTGGCCGCCGAAGACGCCGCCTCCCCGTATAATCCGACGACACCATCGAGACCCATGGCCCCGTCAGGGCCCTGACCCTGGCTCCTGCCCTTCGGGAGGTTGGCATGAAGGCATCGACGACGACTCGGAAGCGATCGCGCCGGGTTGCGGCGAGAGCGATGGCCGTTGGGGCCTGGTTGCTGCTGATGCCGGCGATCGCGGCCGCGCAGCCGCAGACGGGTCAGGCGGACCGCTTCCAGGTCGAGGAAGCGACCATCGAGGACATTCACCGGGCCATCCGGGACGGCCGGACGAGCTGTCAGGGCGTGGTGCAGGCCTACGTCGACCGGGCCCGGGCCTACAACGGCGCCTGCACTCGGCTTGTCACCCTCGACGGGGCGCCGGTGGCGCCGGCGAGCGGCCCGGTTCGCGCGGGGGCGCCGGTGCGCTTCCCCACGTCCACCGTTCCGGTCTCGAGCATCCTTCCCGGCTTCGACCGGTATCGCGGCATGCCGCTCGACCTGGGGCGGATGGAGCCCACCCTGTCGGACCGCGCCGTGCAGGCGCAGTACGGCATGGTCGCGGGCGTCCCCGACGCGGGTCAGGTCAACGCGCTGAGCACGCTGAACCTGCGCGGCGAGCGATCGGTGAGCTGCCCGGGCGCGTGCGACGCGCACCCCGAGACGGGGGAGATTCCGGCCGACTGCCCCGCCGCGTGCGACGCCTTCCGAAGGCAGCCCGACGCCCTCGAGCGGGCGGCGGATCTCGATGCGCGATACGGCTCGGATCCGGATCTGACGGCGATGCCCATGTACTGCGTCCCCCTGGGGTTCAAGGACGTCTACGACACCCGGGACATGCGGACGACGACGGCGGCGGACATCGACTTCGCGATGGACGCGCCGCCGGCCGACGCGACCATCGTCGAGCGGCTGCGCGCGAAGGGCGCCATCGTCTACGCCAAGGCCAACGCGACCGAGTTCAACGGCGGCATCGGCAACCCCGGCGGTCCGGCGTCCGCGACCGCCCGTTACCTGGGATACGCCGAGCGGAGCACGTGGGGCGGCCAGGCCTGCAACCCCTACGACACCGAGCGCTCGCCGCGGGGCTCGAGCTCGGGGTCGGGCGTGGCGGTGTCCGCGAACCTCGTCACCTGCGCCTTCTGCGAGCAGACGGGAGGGTCGTGCAAGGGACCGGCGTCGCGCAACGCCACCGTCAGCCTGTTGACGACCAAGGGGCTGATCCCCTATGGCGGCGCCGTCGGGTCCAACCCGCTGGTGGACCGCGCGGGCATCAACTGCCGCACCGTCCGCGACGCCGCCCTCGTGCTCGACGCCCTCGTCGACCCCGCGCTGGGCTACTTCGATCCGCGTGACATCTACACGGCGGTGCCCGGTGCCCTGGTCTCCGACGAGCCCTACGCCGGCTTCGTCGTCGGCGATGTTCCCGGCGACGGGGGAGAGCAGCCCCTGGCCGGCATGCGCATCGGCATCGTCCGGGAGTACATGGTCAAGCACACGCTGAACGACGCGGCGATCAGCGACCGGATCGACGAGGAGATCAAGACCGTCCTCCGCGACCGGCTCGGGGCGGCGCTCGTCGAGTCGCGGGATGCACTCCATCCCGACGACCCCGACGTTGCCGACATGGACTACACGTTCCAGGACGCGCTGGCCGAGATCCTGCCGATCCACATGCCCGAGTACTTCTCCAAGACCCGCGACGGCGCCCTCGAGTTCGCGGTGCCGGGCCACGACGTCGCGTCGAAGCGCTACCTCGTCGATCTCGCGGAGGGCCGGGCGCCCCTCGCGGCCAACCTGAACCTGCGCCGCGTGACCCTCTCGCCCGCGACGCGGGCCTTCGGCTTCCACATCGACCAGTACCTGGCCCGGCGCGGCGACGAGCGGGTCACCGACATGGCGAGCCTCGACGCCAACACGAAGTACTTCTCGGCCGCGGCCGAGGCGGGGTCGGCGAACTGGGCCGCGCTCGACGACGTCCGCTCGGCCGGCAACACCGAGCGCATGCAGATGCGCGCGGTGATGCAGCTCGTGCTCGCCAAGGTGATGCGCGAGAACCGCCTCGACGTGCTCGTGAACCCCGAGAACACCCTGCCCCACCAGAAGGTCGGCGGACCCAGCGAGCCCACCGTCAACGGGCGCGGCGCGTCGGGGTCGACCCAGACCATCACCGCGCTCATCGGCGCCCCCGAGATCGTCGTGCCGGCCGGCTTCAACGACGTCGTCTACGAGCCCCGCTACGTCCTGAACCCGGCCGGCGACAGCTACGACGCCGTGCCCGGCTACGAGCGGTCGCGGCTGGACACGCCGCTGCCCATCAGCATGATGTTCTGGGCCGGTCCCGGCGACGAGGCCGCGGTGCTCAGGGCGGCGTCGGCCTACGAGGCGGCGACCCGGCACCGGACGCCGCCGCCCGACTTCGGCCCGCTTCCCGACGAGCCGTAGGACAGTGGTCGACTCGAGGTTGCCAACTGCGCCCAAGAGCACCCCGACTCGTGCGGGATGGCGCGCTCGGCACGTGGCGAAGGTAGTCCTCGGCGTTCCTGGGCCGGTGGCCGAAGCTCGTGGCGGTGCGCCGTGAAGTGGCGGGGCCGCGGCCGTGCCGGACCCGCGGCGCATCTCGCGCTTCGTCGCTTCTCGGTCACCTGCGGTTCGTTGCGCTTCCTGTTCGCTTTCCTCGATCGGGACACGTCGCCGCTCTCGAAGCGACGCGCGGCTTCGCCACGGGCTCCTGGCCGGGCAGTCCTGTCTCTTGCGCTGGCCGCCGCGAGCGTTGCCGCCGTTCCCACCGCCGCCCAGCCTGCGCCGCGGCAGCAGCCTCTGCCGGCCGCGCAAGCGCGCGCGCAGGCATCGGCGGCCCCGGGTCCCCCGGTCGCGCGCGCCTGGCGGGTCGAGCGCGCACCCGTCATCGACGGCGACGTGCTGGGCGAGGCGGTCTGGGCAGCCGCGACCCCGCAGACCGGGTTCCGCCAGAACACCCCCGACGAGGGCGAGCCGGCGTCGGAGCGGACCGAGGTGCGCATCGTCTACACCGACGAGGCGATCCACTTCGGGGTGGTCTGCTTCGTCCGCGATCCCGCCACGATCATCGTCTCGGACGCGCGGCGCGACTCGTCGCTGGTCGAGACCGACAGCTTCCAGATCGTCCTCGACACCTACCGCGACGAGCAGAACGGGTTCGTGTTCGGGACGAACCCGGCCGGGCTCGAGTACGACGGGCAGCTCACCAACGAGGGCGAGGGCAGCGGAGGCATCGGCGGGGCCTCGTCCAGCGGTCCGGCAGCCAGCAGCAGGGCGGCTCGGGGGGCGGGTTCAACCTGAACTGGGACGGCGTGTGGCAGGTGGCGACGCAGGTCACCGACGTCGGGTGGACGGCGGAGTTCGCCATCCCGTTCCGCACCCTGCGCTACGCGTCGGGCCCCGTCCAGACGTGGGGCGTCAACTTCCAGCGCAACATCCGCCACCGGAACGAGCAGTCGTACTGGGCGCCGCTGCCCCGCCAGTTCAACCTCAACCGGCTGTCGCTGGCCGGCGAGCTGCGCGGCCTGGAGGTGCCGCCGCCTCGGAACCTCCAGCTGAACCCCTACGTGCTCGGAAAGACCCTGCGACGCGATGTCGACGCCCGCGCCACGCGGCTCGGAGACGTCGGGACGGACCTGAAGTACAGCGTGACCCCGAGCCTCACCCTCGACCTGACGTACAACACCGACTTCGCGCAGGTCGAGGTGGACGAGCAGCAGATCAACCTCGACCGGTTCAACCTGTTCTTCCCCGAGAAGCGGCCCTTCTTTCTTGAGAACGCGGGGCTCTTCTCGGTGGGGCAGCCGGGCGAGCTCGAGCTGTTCTTCAGCCGGCGCGTCGGCATCGGCGACGACGGCGAGCGCATTCCCATTCGGGGCGGCGGCCGGCTGACCGGCCAGGTCGGGGCCAACACCCACGTCGGCGTGCTGAACATGCGGACGGCGGCGGTCGACGAGACGGGGACCCCCGCGAACAACTTCACGGTGGCGCGGGTGCGGCAGGACCTGCCGAACCGGTCGAACGTGGGCGCGATGGTCGTCGACCGCCGCGCCGCCGGCGAGCTCGCCGGCGGCGGCGACTTCAACCGGAGCTACGCGGTGGACGGGCGGTGGGGCATCGGCGAGACGGTGACCCTGTCGGGGTTCGGGGCGGGGACGGAGACGCCCGGGGTGGCTGGGGACGCCCACGCGTGGAACGTGGCGGCCAGCTACGAGTCCGAGCGCTACCGCTACGGCGGCGGCCTCACCGAGGTCGCGCCCGGCTTCAACCCCGAGGCGGGCTTCTACGCCCGGCGGGGATACCGCCGCTTCGACGGCGCCTTCCGCACCGCGTTCCGCCCCGACAACTCCGTTGGGTTCCACGAGTGGACGCCGCACGCCGCCGTCTTCCTCATCCGCGACTTCGACACCGGCCGGGTCGAGTCGGACTGGATTCACCTCGACAACACGATGGAGTGGCGCAACGGGTTCTGGGCGAGCACCGCGCTCAACCTGACGACGGAGGGTGTGCTCGAGCCGTTCGCCATCTACCCCGACGTCCTCGTCCCCGCCGACCGCTACGACCACGCCGAGGCCCAGCTTCGGTTCCGCACCGACCAGGGCGCCCCCCTCAGCCTCGAGTTCTTCTCGGTCTTCGGTGGGCTCTTCGGCGGGCAGCGGTCCACCGTCAGCCCGCGGCTGAGCCTGCGCCTCGGCGAGCGCTTCAACACCCAGGTCTCCTTGGAACGCAACGACCTCGAGCTGCCCGGCGGCGCGTTCGTGACCAACCTCGCGCGGCTCCGCCTCAACTACTCGTTCACCACGCGGGTATTCGTGCAGGCCTTGGTGCAGTACAACGACCGCCGGCGGCTCTGGTCCTCGAACGTGCGCTTCGCCATGCTCGCGGACGCCAACACCGGGCTCTTCATCGTCTACGACGACATCGAGGGCTTCGACCGGTTCCGGCCCCTCGGCGCCGGGCGCAGCCTGACGGTGAAGTACAGCCATCTGCTCGACCTGTTGGACTGAGCCGGCCGGCGGGTGGGCCGGGACGGGCGACCTTGGCGCCGGGCTTCTCCACGTTGACCGGTGTGACGCGGCGCGTGACCCCGCGGTTGCGGCGGCCGTCCTGCAGGACGATTGGCCGGGAGGTCTGCGCCGCAGACGGCGCGGGTCGGCCGGGCGCCAGCGGAGCCGCAGGCGACGATCGCGGGTCAGGCACCCGACGCGGTGAGAATGCGGGCCCGCATCGAGTTCGCCCGAGCGGGCGTCGTCGCCGGGGGGCGAGCCCGGGTCGCACCGCCACCGTGTTGGTGGTATAAGGGCGTCGAGGGGCGGCGGCGCACCCGCGCCGTCCGACGGCAGCGTGGAGTGCGAATCATGACGAAGAGACCCCGCGTCGGAGTCGGCGGTTCGCATTGGCGAGGACCGATTGTCGCGGCCGCGGTGGTGCGGACGGTGGCGGCCGGACTGATCGCGGTGGGCGTCTCGGTCGGCGGACCGGGCGTGGCCGTCGCGTCGGCGCAGCTCCCGGCGTCGGACGGGGGCTTCACGGCCGAGCAGGCCGCGGCGGGGTGGACGGAGTACGCGCGGCAGTGCGGCGAGTGCCACGGCGAGGGGCTGGACGGGGCGGAGGCGCCGGCCTTGCGCGGGGTCGACTTCCTGAACGGCTGGGCGGGGCGGACGACCGACGAGCTTTTCACGTACGTGCGCGACGAGATGCCGCCGGGGCTAGGGGGCTCGCTCGGCAACCGGGTCTATCTGGAGCTGGTCGCGTACCTCCTCGACGCGAACGGGGCCCGGCCCGGCGACGCGCCGCTGACGGCCGACGCGGCGGTCACGATCGGCGATGCCGCGGACATCGCCGAGGCGCGGCGGGCGGCCGAGGCGGGCGAGGCGCCTCGGCGGCGGCCGACGCGGTTCGTCAACCGGGCCGTCGAGGGGCCGCTGACCCCGGTCACCGACGCGCTGCTCGCGGACCCGCCGCCGGGCGACTGGCTGAGCTGGCGGCGGACCCGCGACGGCCACGGCTACAGCACCCTGGACCAGATCACGCGCGACAACGTGGATCAGCTCCGGCTGGCCTGGGTGCTGGCGATTCGCGAGGGGAACCACCAGACGGCGCCTCTCGTGCACGACGGGGTGATGTTCCTGGCCAGTCCCGGGGACGTCGTGCAGGCGATAGACGCGGTCACCGGCGACGTCATCTGGCAGTACCGCTCGCCGTTGCCCGAGGACGCGCCGCAGCGGGCGCCCACGCGCACCCTGGCCCTCTACGGCGACCGGGTGTTCCTCGCCACCGCCGACGCGGCCCTCGTCGCCCTCGACGCGCGGACCGGCGCCGAGGTGTGGCGCACCGTCAAGGCCGACTACACGCAGGGCTTCCGCCAGAACGCCGGGCCGGTCATCGCCGACGGCGTCGTCGTCACCGGCACCAACGGGTGCCAGCGCTACAAGGCGCAGACCTGCTTCATCACCGGGCACGATCCCGAGACCGGCGAGGAGCTCTGGCGCACGTCGACCATCGCCCTGCCCGGCGACCCCAACGACGCCTCGTGGGGCGACACGCCGCCGTACCTGCGCGCGGGCGGCGACCAGTGGATTCCCGGCAGCTACGACCCCGAGCTCGGCCTCTACTACATCGGCACCGCCCAGGCGAAGCCGTGGGTGGCGGCGAGCCGCGGCATGACGACGCGGCAGGACGCGCTCTACACCAACTCGACGCTGGCCCTGCACCCGCGCACGGGGCAGGTGGAGTGGTACTTCCAGCACGCGCCGGGCGAGACCCTCGACCTCGACATCGTCTACGAGCGGGTGCTGGTGGACGCCGACGGCGAGAAGTGGCTCTTCACCATCGGCAAGGACGGCATCCTCTGGAAGCTCGACCGGCGCACCGGGGCGCTGGTCGACCTGCGCGAGACGGTGTACCAGGACGTCTTCGAGTCCATCGACCGGACCACCGGCGAGCTGACCTACCGGCCGGACATCCGCGACGCGGACATCGGCGACCGCGTGCCCGCGTGCCCCAGCCTGCTCGGCGGGCACAACTGGCAGGCGTCGGCGTATCACCCCGGCGCCGGCGCCCTCGTCATTCCCCTCCACCAGGCCTGCATGTACCTGACCGGCCGCGAGGTGGAGTTCGTCGAGGGCGGCGGCGGCGCGGCCGGCCGGTCCGAGTACCTCGAGATGCCCGGCTCGAACGGCAACGTGGGCAAGCTGGCCGCCTACGACGTGCGGACGATGGAGGAGCTGTGGAGCCGCGAGCAGCGGGCCGCGTTCCTCACGTCGACCCTGACGACGGCGGGCGGGCTGGTCTTCGCGGGCGACGCCGACCGCTACTACCGCGCACACGACATCGAGACGGGCGAGGTCCTGTGGGAGGCCCGCCTCGGGGCCAAGGCGCACGGCTATCCCATCACCTACGAGGCGGGCGGCCGGCAGTTCATCGCGGTGCCGGCGGCGCTGGGGGGCGCGTTCCGCAGCCTCACCGCGACCCTCACGCCGGAGATCTTCCAGCCGGAGGGGGGCAACGCGCTCTACGTCTTTGCCCTGCCGGAGTGACGCGGCGCACGGTCGCCGCCGGGTTCGCCCCGGCAGAATGGCGCCGCGACACGGCCGCGGCGGGGTTCGCCGGTCGCGATGACGCGGCGCGCGCCTCGCCGGGTTCGCCCCGCCGGGATGGCGCGGCGACAGGGTTGCGCCGGGGTTCACCGGCCGGGATGACGCGGCGCGCGACCGCCGACAGGGTTCGCCGCCCGGGTGACACGGCGCGACCGGTGACTGGATTCGCTGGCCACACGACCCTGGCGCGTCGGGGACGCCGCCGGAGTGCCTGGAAGGGCGGGGTAGTCGACCGCGCCGTGTGGAGGCGCCGTTGGACGATGCCGAGGAGTTGCGGATCATGTCTACAGGAGCTCGCGTCGGAGTCGGGGGATCGCGTTGGCTGGCGGCAGCGGTGTTCCGGGTGGCCGCCGTCGGACTGATCGTGCTGGCCGGCTCGGCCGGCGGACCGGGCGCGGTCGTCGCGACGGCCCAGCCGCAGGCGGCGGACGGAGGGTTCACGGCCGACCAGTCCGCGGCCGGGTGGGCGGCGTACGGGCGGCAGTGCGGCGAGTGCCACGGGCAGGGGCTGTTCGGGGCGGAGGCGCCGGCCCTGCGCGGGGTCGACTTCCTGAACGGCTGGGCGGGGCAGACGACGGACGAGCTGTTCACGTATCTGCGCGACGAGATGCCCCCGGGCCTCGGGGGCTCGCTCGCCGACGGGGTCTACCTGGGCCTCGTCGCGTACATCCTCGACATGAACGGCGCCCGCCCCGGCGACGCGCCGCTCACGGCCGACGCGGCGGTCACCATCGGCGACGCCGCGGACATCGCCGAGGCGGAGCGGGCGGCGCGCGAGGGCGACCGGCCGCGGCGCCGGTCGACGCGGTTCGTCAACCGGGAGGTGCCCCACGACCTGGCCCCGGTGACCGACGCCCTCCTCGCGGACCCGCCCCCCGGCGACTGGCTGAGCTGGCGGCGGACCCGCGACGGCCACGGCTACAGCCCCCTCGACGAGGTGACGCGCGACAACGTCGACGAGCTGCAGCTCGCCTGGGTGCTCGCGATCCGCGAGGGCAACCACCAGACGACGCCGCTCGTGCACGACGGGGTGATGTTCCTCGCCAACCCGGGGAACGTCGTCCAGGCGATAGACGCGGTCACCGGCGAGGTCATCTGGCAGTACCGGTCGCCGCTGCCCGAGGACGCGGTGCGCTGGGGCGCCACCCGCACCCTCGCCCTCTACGGCGACAAGGTCTTCCTCGCCACCTACGACGCCGCCCTCGTCGCCCTCGACGCGCGGACCGGGGCCGAGGTGTGGCGCACCGTGAAGGCGGACTACCAGCAGGGGTTCATGCAGCTCGGCGGCCCCGTCGTCGCCGACGGCGTCGTCGTGTCCGGCATCAACGGGTGCGAGCGCTACAAGGAGCAGACCTGCTTCATCACCGGGCACGACCCCGACACCGGGGAGGAGCTGTGGCGGACGTCGACCATCGCCCTGCCCGGCGACCCCAACGACGCCTCGTGGGGCGACACGCCGCCGTACCTGCGGGCCGGCGGCGACCTGTGGATTCCCGGCAGCTACGACGCGGAGCTCGGCCTCTTCTACATCGGCACCGCGCAGGCGAAGCCGTGGGTGGCCGCGAGCCGCGGCATGACGACGCGGCAGGACGCCCTCTACACCAACTCGACGCTGGCCCTGAACCCGACCACCGGGCAGGTGGAGTGGTACTTCCAGCACGCGCCGGGCGAGACCCTCGACCTCGACATCGTCTACGAGCGGGTGCTCGTCGACGCCGACGGCGAGCAGTGGCTGTTCACCATCGGCAAGGACGGCATCCTCTGGAAGCTCGACCGGCGGACGGGCGCCTTCGTCGACCTGCGCGAGACGGTGTACCAGGACGTCTTCGAGTCGATCGACCGCACCACGGGACGGCTCGAGTACCGCCAGGACATCCACGACGCCGGCATCGGCGACCGCGTGCCCGCCTGCCCCAGCCTGCTCGGCGGGCACAACTGGCAGGCGTCGGCCTATCACCCCGGCGCCGGCGCCCTCGTCATTCCCCTCCACCAGGCCTGCATGTTCCTGACCGGCCGCGCGGTGGAGTTCATCGAGGGCGGCGGGGGAGAGGCGGGCCGGTCGGAGTTCACCGAGATGCCCGGCTCGAACGGCAACGTGGGCAAGCTGGCCGCCTACGACGTGCGGACGATGGACGAGCTGTGGAGCCACGAGCAGCGCGCCGCGTTCCTGACGTCGACGCTGACGACGGCGGGCGGGCTGGTCTTCGCGGGCGACGCCGACCGCTACTACCGGGCGTTCGACATCGAGACCGGCGAGGTCCTCTGGGAGACCCGCCTCGGGGCCAAGGCGCACGGCTATCCCATCACCTACGAGGCGGGCGGGCGCCAGTTCATCGCGGTGCCGGCGGCGCTGGGCGGCGCATTCCGCAGCCTCACCGCGTCGCTCACGCCGGAGATCTTCCAGCCGGAGGGGGGCAACGCGCTCTACGTCTTCGCGCTGCCGGAGTGATGCGGGCAGGATTTCGACGATGGAGGTGAGAAGGATGAGGTCTGTCAAGCTCGTCGCGGTTTGCGCGCTGCTCGTCGCCGTCGCCGTGACCGTTCCCGTGCGGGGCGGGCAGGAGCCCGAGCCGGCCCGGGAGACCATCGTCTACAGCAGCATCCTGCCCGCCAACTGGGACCTCTACCTCTTCGACGGCCCCGGCTCGGAGCCCCGCCGGCTGACGACGGACCCCGGCCTCGACTACAACGCCGCCATCTCGCCCGACGGGCGCTGGGTCGTGTTCACCTCCGAGCGGACCGGCAGCCCCGACCTCTACGTGCTCGACCTGCACCGCGACGCCGCGCCGCGGCCACTGGTCGAGGGCCCCGCCATGGAGGACGCGGCGGCCATCTCGCCGGACGGCCGGCGGCTGCTCTTCGTCAGCACCCGGGACGGCAACGCCGACGTCTTCGAGATGCCGTTCCGGCCCGAGGACCCGTCCTCGGCCGGCGAGGCGCGCAACCTGACGCGGCACGCGGCGGGAGACTACAACCCCGCCTTCTCGCCCGACGGCGCGCGCATTCTCTTCTCCAGCAGCCGCGACACGGCGGTGGCGACGAGCACCGGCGCGAGCCCGGGGCCGACCTACCTCGCCAGCGAGCTGTACGTGATGGAGGCGGACGGGACTGGCGTACGGCGCCTGACGCGGCACGAGAGCTGGGACGGCGCCCCGGCGTGGACGCCGGACGGGCAGGGCGTCTTCTTCTACTCGCAGCGCGACGGCGAGTCGCGCATCTACCGCACCGGAGTCGACAGCGCGGCCGACCACGAGCCTGATGGCCCAGCCGGGCACGGGCTCGATGGCGCCGCCGATCCAGGGCCCAATGGCGCCGCCGGCCCCGGGTCCGATGGCGCCGCTGTCGGTAGGATGGCCGCCGCGGGCCCCGACGCGATCTCCGCCCCGGACGAGGCGGCGCTGTCGCCGACGTTCAGTCCGGACGGTCGCCTTGCCTACACCGCGAACCGCGACGGCCGGTGGACTCTGGTGTCCACCCGGCCCGACGGCACCGACCCGCGGGTCGAGAGCGACGCCGCCCGCGACTACTGGGCGCCGGCCTACGATCCTGCCTCGGGCCGCCTCCTCGCCCACGGGCCGGGACCGGTCGCGGACGCGTCGGTGTTCGAGAGCGACGCCCCGGGGGAGTTCCTCGTCCACCCGCCGCTCCCCGTCGACATGCCCGACCGCCAGGTGTCCCTGGTCGGCATCCGCGGCTACCTGCCCGCCGTCGATCCCACGTCGGGCGAGATCGCCACCAGCGAGGCGTTCGCCCGCCTCGTGGCGTCGCGGCCCGACGGCAGCGGCAAGCGCGTCATCCACGACCTCGCCGGTGGGGCCGACCGCTACCGCGGCCCCGACTCCGCCTGGGGGCCCTCCTGGTCCAAGGACGGCGAGTGGCTGGCGTTCATCGTCGGGCCGCCGTTCGCCTCCGACGCGGTGGACGTCGACATCTGGAAGATCCGCAGCGACGGCACCGGCCTCGTGAGCCTGACGCCCGACTCCGACGCCAACGACGCCCTGCCCGACTTCTCGCCCGACGGCCGCCGCATCGTCTTCCGCAGCCGGCGCGGCGGCAACGCCGACATCTACCTGATGAACGCCGACGGCGGCGACGTGCGGCGCCTGACGCACCACGAGGCCACCGACACCATGCCCGCGTTCTCGTCGGGCGGCGACCGCGTCGCGTTCACGTCGCTGCGGGACGGCAACTTCGAGCTCTACACCGTCGCCATCGACGCCGATGGCCGGGCGGGCCCGCCCGAGCGCCTCACCACGAGCCCCGGCCACGACATGCACCCCCGGTTCTCGCCCGACGACGAGTGGGTGCTCTTCACCTCCCAGCGCGCCGAGCTCGGCGACGAGCTGCCGCTGCTGCGGGTGGTCTTCCAGCCCCAGCCCTACGGCGAGCTCCACGCCGTCCGCCTCTCGGACCGCACGGTGGTCCGGCTGACCCACAACAAGTGGGAGGACGGCCCCACCGCGTGGGTGCGGGACGTGCCGGGATTCGACTGACGATCGTCGCGAAACAGCGCGTAGGCGCGTCTGGCCTGGCTCTGGATGTCGGGCGGCAGGCGGTCGAAACACGCACGGAAGCGACGGGTGAGGCGTGACGTCACAGCCGGTCGGGGTCGAGCGGTTCGGTGCGGCCGGCGGGATCGTCTTCGAGCGCTTCCCGGGCCAACTCTGCCAGTAGACCCTGTGAAGTCTCGAAAGCGCGGGACCAGCGCCGCTCGGACTCCAGCTCGTCCATGAGCCAACGCGCGAGTGCATTCTGTTCGTGGTCAGGCAGCCGGGCCGCCTTCGCGAACGCCTCCTCCAGCAGCTCCGTCACGTCGCGACCCTCCTCGGTGAATCGTATCGTGCCCGTTCGGCCGGGGAACGTGGCGCCGCCACCGCGTTGGTGGTATAAGGGCGGCACGGGCGGCCGCGCGGTGTGCTGTCGCCGGCCGAGGTCATCGAGGAGTTGCGGATCATGTCGAAGCGAGCACGCGTCGAGGTCGGCGGATCGGGTTGGGGAACGGATCTCGCGGCGGTCGTGGTCCGGGCGGCGGCCGGGCTGATCGTGGCGGCCGGCTTGACGGCCGGGCCGGGCGCCGTCCTCGCGGCGGCGCAGCCCGCGGGCGCGGACGGCGCCTTCACCGCCGACCAGGCGGCGAGCGGCTGGTCGGCCTACGGCGTCCAGTGCAGCGAGTGCCACGGCATCGGCCTCGAGGGCATGATTGCGCCGCCGCTGTCCGGCGTCGAGTTCCTGAACACGTGGGCGGGTCAGACCACCGACGAGCTGTTCGAGTACCTGCGCGACACGATGCCCCCCGGGGCCGAGGGCGCGCTCAGCGACCAGTCCTACATCGACCTCGTGGCCTACATGCTCGAGGCGAACGGCGCCCTGCCCGGCGACCGCACCCTGGCCGTCGGCGAGGCGGTGACGATTGGCGACGCGGCGGACATCGCCGAGGCGCAGCGCGCCGCCCAGGCCGGCGAGCGGCCGCGGCGGCGGGTGTCGCGGTTCGTCAACCAGACCGTGCCGCACGAGCTGACCCCGGTGACCGACGCCCTCCTCGCCGACCCGCCGCCCGGCGACTGGCTGAGCTGGCGGCGCACCCGCAACGGCCACGGCTACAGCCCCCTCGACCAGATCACGCGCGACAACGTCGGCGACCTGCAGCTCGCGTGGTCGATCTCGGTCCGGCCCGGCAACCACCAGACGACGCCGCTCGTGCACGACGGCGTCATGTTCCTCGCCAGTCCGGGCAACGTCGTCCGCGCCATCGACGCGGTGACCGGCGACGTCATCTGGGTGTACCGCGCGCGGCTGCCCGAAGACGCGCGCCCCGGCGCCACCCGCACCCTCGCCCTCTACGGCGACAAGCTCTACCTCGCGCGGGCCGACGCCGTCCTCGTCGCCCTCGACGCGAGCACCGGCGACGAGGTGTGGCGCTCGGTCAAGGACGACTACACGCAGGGCTTCCGCCAGAACGCCGGCCCCGTCATCGCCAACGGCGTCGTCATCACCGGCACCAACGGCTGCGAGCGCTACACCGAGCAGACCTGCTTCATCACCGGCCACGACCCCGACACCGGCGAAGAGCTGTGGCGCACGTCGACCATCGCCCTCCCCGGCGACCCCAACAACGCCTCGTGGGGCGACACGCCGCCGTACCTGCGCGCGGGCGGCGACTCGTGGATCCCGGGCAGCTACGACCCCGACCTCGGCCTCTTCTTCATCGGCACCGCCCAGGCCAAGCCGTGGGTGGCGTCGAGCCGCGGCATGACGACGCGGCAGGACGCCCTCTACACCAACTCGACCCTCGCCCTGAACCCGCAGACCGGGCAGGTCGAGTGGTACTTCCAGCATGCCCCGGGCGAGACCCTCGACCTCGACATCGTCTACGAGCGCGTGCTCGTCGACGCCGACGACGAGCGGTGGCTCTTCACCATCGGCAAGGACGGCATCCTCTGGAAGCTCGACCGGCGCACCGGCGCGTTCGTCGACCTGCGCGAGACCGTCCACCAGGACATCTTCGCGTCCATCGACCGCGACACCGGCGAGCTGACCTACCGCGACGACCTGCAGGACATCGCCATCGGCGAGCGCGTCTTCGCGTGCCCGAGCCTCCTCGGCGGCCACAACTGGCAGGCGTCGGCCTACCACCCCGGCGCCGGCGCCCTCGTCATCCCCCTCCACCAGGCGTGCATGCACCTGACCGGCCGCGAGGTCGAGTTCATCGAGGGCGGCGGCGGCACCGCCGGCCGCTACGAGCTGCTCGAGATGCCCGGCAGCGACGGCAACACCGGGAAGCTCGCCGCCTACGACGTCCGCACCATGGAAGAGCTCTGGAGCCACGAGCAGCGCGCGCCCTTCCTGACCTCGGCCCTCACCACCGCCGGCGGCCTCGTCTTCGCCGGCGACGGCGCGCGCTACTACCGCGCGTTCGACGTCGAGACCGGCGAGGTGCTCTGGGAGACCCGCCTCGCCTCGTCGGCGCACGGCTACCCGGTCACCTACGAGGCGGGCGGCCGCCAGTTCATCGCCGTCCCCGCCGCGCTGGGCGGGGTGTTCCGCAGCCTGACGGCGAAGCTCAGCCCGGAGATCTACCAGCCCGAGGGGGGGAACGCGCTCTTCGTGTTCGCTCTGCCGGAGTAAGGCGTCGGGCGGCCGTCGACTTGAGGGGTCCGGTCGCACTCTTCGATGGGGCTGTCGGTCGATGTGCGGGTCCGCACCATGCTGGCTCACACGGCCGAAGGCTTCCCGCGCGCGGGGGTGGCGCTGTCGCTGACTTGGGATCCGTCGCCCTCGACCCGGGCAGGCCTGACGGCGAAGTTGGCAGCGTCAGCTGCCTCGGCGGCAACCGCCACCAGGGTTTCCCGGGGGCATTGCAGCCCGCGTGACCCGGAGATTGCGAATCGCTCGCTCGGGTCAGCGCGTCGGTCGCGGTGACCGGCTCTGAGCTTCCTCGGTGGCGGCACGGGACGTGCGCTCGTCCCGTGTCCGTTCACGTTCGCGCCGATCCAACTCGGCGAGCATCTTCTCGACCTTCGCCTCGTTCCTTGCAAGACGCTCCGGCGGCCAGTCCTTCGTCAGCTCCCTGAAAGGCCTGTGGTTCATCGTTTCCGTCCTCGCTCCGGTTGGAGAATTCCCTCGCGCCGGAGTTGTTGCAGGTACCGATCATAAATCGCATCGGCACGCCATACGTAGTGTTCGTAGAACCGGTCCTGCTCCCGCTTGTGGCCGCCAATCAGGAGAATCACCGTACGCCGCGGATCGAAAGCGTAGAAGATTCGGATTGGCCGGCCGCCGCTCTGGATTCGGAGCTCGCGCATGCGCCCGTGCCTGGACCCCCTGACCTTCGACGAGTACGGGTCTCCCAGCCGCGTCCCTCGCTCTTCGAGCAATCTCACGACGGGCCGAACGTCCTCCTGTTCCCGGGCTGTCAGCCCGTTCCACCACGTCTCGAACTCGTCCGTGTACTCGACATCGTAGGGCATGACGGAGGCCTCGTCGCGTTCGCTCCCGCTCGTACTGCGCGACAACTCATGCAAGGTTGTCGCCAACCAAACGCCGAGAGCGACGGCCGGTGAGAGTCCGGCGGCGACTGGTCGGCGCGCCCTTGGCGCCGAGAACGGGTGCCCCATCCGCGGGACGTGGTACCTTGACAACATGGAGAGGGTGCGAATCGAGGCGGAACTGCCGGCGGCGCTGGCCGAGCAGGCGCGCGCGTTCGTCGCCGAGGGATGTGCGAGCGACCTCGACGAGCTGCTGGCGGAAGCGCTGCGACGTTTCCTCGAGTCCCGCACGTCCGAGTTGACCGAAGCCTTCATGAAGGAGGACGTCCAATGGGGCCTTCGTGGCGACGACTGAGACCGCGCCACCATAGGTCGCAGACCAGCGTCAGTCCCCGCACGTGATGTCGCGACGCTATCGGCCCGGTTGGGCGGCTCCTTCGCCATCGCGGTCGTCCGGCGCAGATTCTTGGGTGTCCACCGAGGTAGACTGACCTCGGTCCGGACCGGCTCTGTCCTTGTCGGAGGTTCACCATGACGCTCGCAAGCTCGCCGAGACGGTCGCCCGCGCTCTTCGTCGTCCTCACGATGTGCCTGTTCATCGCCATCAGCAACGCGCAGCAGGGACGCCGGGGGATCGGCCCGGACACCCTGCCCGACGAGCCGCAGATTCTGGGCTTCGGCGATCAGCGGTTCCGTGTCGTCCCCATCAAGGGCTTCTTCCGTCCGTCGGCCGTGGACTTCCTGCCGAACGGCGACGTCCTCGTCGCCGAGCGCTCGGGCGGCCTGCGGATCATCCGCGACGGCGTGCTCGATCCCGAGCCCATCCGGGGCATGCCCGAGGTGCTCAACAGCTTCGGCGGCCGGCTCGGCCTGTGGGACGTGGCCGTGCATCCGCGGTTCGCCGAGAACCGGCTCGTCTACTTCACGTACCTGAAGCCCGACGCGAGCGACGACGTGCCGGAAGATGCGGCCGTGTCCCAGGCGCCCGCGGGAACGTCGGTGCTCGCGCGCGGCCGCTTCGACGGCGCCAACGCCCTGACCGACGTCGAGGACATCTTCGTCTCCGACGCCCGGGTCAGCGGCTTCAGCGTGGCGCGGCTGATCTTCGCCCCCGACGGCAAGATCTTCATGTCGATCGGCATGCCGCTGCGCGACCGGGAGCACGGGGGCGGCAACCGCGTCGGCACGGCCGAGCAGGCCCAGGAGCCCGGCAGTCACGCCGGCAAGATCCTGCGCCTGAACGACGACGGGACGGCCCCCGAGGACAACCCCTTCGTCGGCGACCCGGCCTATCGGCCGGAGATCTACGCCCTGGGGTTCCGCGACCCGCTGGGCCTCGTCATCCATCCCGAGACCGGCGAGCTCTGGGAGGTGGAGCACGGGCCGCAGGGCGGCGACGAGCTCAACATCGTCCGTCCGGGGCGCAACTACGGCTGGCCGGTCGTCTCCTACGGCCGCGCGTATACCGGCGAGGCCACCATCGGCACGGGCGGGACGGGCCCGGAGCTGCCCGCGCCCTGCGCGCCCGGCATGGAGCAGCCGCTGCTCTACTGGTACCCCGTCATCTCTCCCGGCGGCATGGCTCTCTATACGGGCGACGCGTTCCCCGCGTGGCAGGGGAGCCTCTTCGTCGGCGGGATGTCCACCACGCAGCTCCAGCGCATCGTGTTCAACCAGCGGGGGCTGCCGGTGCGGCACATCCCGCTCCTGACCGAGCTCAACCAGCGCATCCGCGACGTCAAGCAGGGACCGGACGGCCTGCTGTACGTGACGACGGATCACGAGGCGGGGGCGGTGCTGAGAATCGAGCCGCTGGACGACGCGGCGGCAAACTGAGGAAAAGATGATGCGACTTGTCGTTCTCGCCCTGCTCGGACTCGCTGCCGCGGTCGCCCCGGCCACCGCGCAGGCCCCCGAGGCTCCTCCCGTCACCGACGCCATGCTGCAGGATCCGGCGCCCGGCGACTGGCTCATGTGGCGACGCACCCTGAACGGCTGGGGCTACAGCCCGCTCGACCAGATCGACCGGGAGAACGTGAACCGCCTGCGTCTGGTGTGGACCCGCGGCCTGTCGTCCGGCTACCAGGAAGGCACGCCGCTGGTCTACGGCGGCACCCTGTACATGCCGAACCCCAACGACCACCTGCAGGCGATCGATGCGGCGACCGGCGATCTGCTCTGGGAGTACCGCCGGGAGACGCCGGAGGGCGCCGCCGAGACGCTGGCCGCGGCGGCGGGGCTGGTCTCCGTCAACCGGAACGTGGCGATCTACGGGAACGTGATCATCGACACCGGCAACGACGGCTACGTCTATGCCGTCGACGCCGCCACCGGTGAGCTGGCCTGGGAGACCGAGATCTTCGACTACGCGACGGGGTCGGCGCGGCACTCGTCGGGGCCCATCGTCGCCAACGGCAAGGTGGTCTCGGGGCGCAGTTGCCGGCCCGCCGGCGGGCCGGCGGCCTGCGTGATCGTCGCGCATGACGCCACGACCGGCGCCGAGCTGTGGCGGACCCGCCTGGTGCCCGCGCCGGGCGAGCCCGGCGACGAGACCTGGGGCGGCGTGCCCTACGAGGAGCGGGTGCACGTGGGGTCGTGGATGGTGCCCAGCTACGACCCCGAGCTGAACCTCGTCTACGTCGGGACGTCGGTCACCTCCCCCGCCCCGAAGTTCCTGCTGGGCGGCAGCGGCAACAAGCATCTCTACCACAACTCGACGCTCGCGCTCGACGCCGACACCGGCGAGATCCGGTGGTACTACCAGCACCTGAACGACCACTGGGACATGGACCATCCCTTCGAGCGGCTGCTCGTCGACACCGCGGTGACCCCGGACCCCGACGCCGTGAGCTGGATCAATCCGCGGCTGCGCGCCGGGGAGGTGCGCAGGGTGGTGACCGGCATTCCCGGCAAGACGGGCGTGGTGTACACCCTCGACCGGGAGACCGGGGAGTTCCTCTGGGCCACGCCCACGGTCGGCCAGAACCTCATCAGCGACATCGACGGCGCCACCGGCGAGGTCACCGAGAACCCCGAGGTAGTCTTCAGCTCGTACGGGCAGCAGATCCTGTCGTGCCCGGGGTGGCTGGGCGGCAAGGACTGGGAGGCGGGCGCGTACAGCCCCCTGACGAACACGATGTACTACCCGCTGCGCAACTCGTGCGCGCGCGTGCTGGCGACCCCGGACGAGGGGCTCGCCATCTACCAGCTCGCGGCACGCTTCCAGTTGTCGCCCGGCACCGACCAGCTCGGCACGGTTCGGGCGATCTCGGCCGAGACGGGCCGGACCACCTGGCTCCGCGAGCAGCGGGCCGCGACGCTGTCGCTCGTCGCCACCGGAGGCGGACTGGTGTTCGGCGGCGACGTGCAGGGGCGTTTCCGCGCCCTCGACCAGGAGACCGGCGAGGTGCTGTGGGAGATCAACCTCGGCTCGCCGGTCACCGGCTTTCCCATCAGCTTCGCGGTCGATGGCCGCCAGTACGTCGCGGTCAGCACCGGCACGGCCGCGAGCGCGTCGGCGTTCGTCGGCCTGACGCCGGAGCTGCGTCCGAGCTACGGGAACAACCTGTTCGTGTTTTCTCTGCCCGAAGAACTCACGGAAACGATGCGCGATGGCCGCTTCTAGCCGCGACGGCCTACCGAATTTCCACCACGTCCTGGGACACTAGCGCCATCCGCGAACGAGCCTCGACGCTGGCAAGCACACGCGGATGCTGCCAGCCCGACGATGCTGCCGGTAGACTACGTCGTGCGGTCGACGTACGGGCTACGTGTCATCGACACCGTCGCGGCATCCGCAGGCAAGACCGATGAGGAAGCTCCTGTACAACGACAAGGACTATTGGATCGGGCACCATCGCCAGCTCGGACTCTTGATATACGACCCCGAAGCGCAGGGCGTGGGCGCAGATAGAGTGCGGCTGTTCAAGGCGGACCAACAAGAGGCCCGCACGTTCATCAAGGACATTATCCGGACGATGGAGCAGTGGTCATCCGACGAAGAACACCTCCCGAGCATGCAACGGGCTGTGACGGAATACGCCGAAGCTCGAGCGCGCCTACGAGAGACACATTGCTACCGCTGTAGACGTGACCTTAATTCTGCGGATTTCTCGATCTGCAAGCGGTGCAACTGGATACGATGCCCTTGTGGTGCCTGTGTTGCGGGTACACGGATCTACCGTAGACCATGTGAGGCCGCGCGCGATGCGGTTCAGTCGCGACCGCTCTGTCATCGTACCGGGCCGCTACGGGATACCGCCGACGAGGACGCGCGCCGCGAGTTGCTGGCGCCGGACGACGGCGGATGGTGAGAAACCTGCGATACGGGCGGTTCACAGACGACGCGCCCCGTCCGGTGGATTCCCGCTGGGAAAGTGGTAGTCGACGAGGGAATAATGGCCGGCTGGTCAACAATAGCTCACTGTGGATGAATGAGTTGCGAGAATGTTGCAACTCACTCTCCCCGCTGGTGCGGTCGCTCTCGGCGAAGTCGTCCTTCCAGAAAGCCGGCTCAGCGCGGCTCGAGCGTCATGCGAAGACCGTAGCGCGGGCGAAGGGTGATCCCGCCGTGCGCTTCGACCCGGTGTCCGGGCGCCATGCGCAGGCGATAGGCACGGGCGATGGTGGCGAGCACCACGCACGCCTCCATCATGGCAAAGCCCCGGCCGATACAGATGCGCGGACCGCCGCCGAAGGGCAAGTACGCGAAACGATGACGTGCCTTGACCCGATCGGGTCTGAACCGCTCGGGATCGAAGCGCAGCGGATCCTCCCACAGCCGCGGATTGCGGTGGGTGAGGTAGGGGCTGATCGTCACCACGCTGCCGGCACGAACGGCGTGCCCCCCGACCTCGTCGTCCGCGACCGCCACGCGACTGAAAGAGTGGCCCGGCGGAAACAGCCGCATCGCCTCCTGGATGACCATGCGGGTATAGGGCAGCGCCTCGACGTCAGCGAACGTCGTCTCTCCTTCGCCCAGCGCGCGGTCCACCTCGTCGTGCAGCGCGCGTTCGATGCCGGGATGTCGCGACAGCAGGTACAGCGTCCACGTCAGGGCCAGCGCCGTCGTCTCATGTCCGGCGGCGAAGAACGTGATCACCTCGTCGCGGAGCTGCCGGTCCGTCATCCCCTCGCCGGTCTCCTCGTCGCGCGCGGCAAGGAGCAAGCCCAACAGATCGTCACGACCTTTCCGGGTGACGCGTCGTGCGGCGATGATGCCGTAGACCATCCGGTCGAGTCGAGCCAGCGCCGAGCGGGTGCGATGCGAGCGCCAGCGTGGGAACCACGCCGGGAAGCCGAGGATATCGAGCGGATTCGGCTTGCCCAAGGACGCGGTGAATGTCGTCATCGCCCGGCCCAGCTCGTCTATCGAGTCAGCAATCTCGCTGGAGAAGAGCGCCTCGGCGACGATCTCCATCGTGAGCGACATCATTTCGTGGGCGATGTCGAGGCGTTCTCCCCTCTTGCACGGCGTGCGCCAGCGTTCGACGCGCTGCCGGGCGCGACGCACCATCACACGGGCCGCCTGCGCGAGGTGCTGGTGATGGAAGGCGGGGGCGATGATGCGGCGCTGGCGGCGCCAGAAGTCGCCTTCGCTGATCAGCAGGCTGTTGCCCAGAGCCCACTCGAGGATCTGGCGGGCGAGGTGCCCCTTGACATAGTTCTGGCGGTTGGTGACGAGGATGTGCTCGATGAAATCGGGTTCATTGACGAGAACGAAGTTGTGGAAGACAAACCGCGCTTCGCCGAAGTCGGCGACGAAGGCGTCGCGGGAGTACACGGACAGTTGGTTTTCGCGCAGCAATCGGAGGGACTGGATCAGCCCGGCTGGCTCGGCCAGCGGTTCGGGAACAACGCCTGGTTCGTAGGCGACCGCGGGGTGAATTGCCGTCATCGTCGCGTCAACTCCACCTGGACGGCTGGAGCCTCCAGGAGCAGCGTGTTGCCCCGTTTCCTCGGGCCGAGCCGAATGAGTTTTCTCATTGTACTTCAGTCGGGAACAGGATCTCGTCAGGCAGCCGACCGGCGAACCGTAAGGCGACGCGGTGCCGACCACGAGGGTCTTCCGCTGCCGCCCTCTGGCCGCTCAGGCTCGGCCTGCTCGTCGGTCAGGCTCTGCCCGTACGCGGGGTTACTCGGCCGGACGACCAAGGCGAACCGTCCGCCGAGGGCTTCGATGGTCCTATGGATTCTCGTCTACAATGAGGGGTAGAATGAGGTAACATGGCCGGACTATTGATGGTAAGCTGCATGGAATGAGCGATTTACGAGCATCTTGCAACTAGCGCTGCCTTGACGCCCGATAGTCTCGCCCTCGCGCGGAATCCGGGCGACCAAGCCTGGATTGGTGCACGGCGCTATCCTGACGACCGGAGACGGCATGGAGAATCCCCCCGACGGGTGGCCCCGAATCGCACCGGCGGTGTTCTACGACGACGCGGCGGCCGCGATCGACTGGCTGACTCGCGCCTTCGGCTTCGAAGTGCAGGCGAGGGTCGAGAACGACCGGGGGCAGATCGCCCACTCGCAGCTCGTTCTCGATGGCGGCCTCATCATGGTCGGACAGGTGGGCCTGCGTTCCGACCGGACGTACCCGCAGTCTCCGGGCGCGGTCGGCGGCGCGAACACGCAGGCGCTGGCCGTGTACGTGGACGATGTCGACGCTCACTGCGAGCGGGCCCGGTCGGCGGGTGCCGCCATAACGGTCGAGCCGGCAACCCAGGACTACGGCGAGGGGTACTGGAAGGACCGGACCTACGAGGCCCGCGACCTGGAGGGTCACCACTGGTGGTTCATGCAGCGCCTGCGCACGTAGCGGCCGGGCCTGCCGGTCGAACGGAGTTGATTCGATGCCACCGGTCCGGATGATGCCTCGCCTGGCGTACAACGATCCGACCGCCGCCGTGGCGTTCCTGGAGCGCGCGTTCGGCTTCGTCGAAGATCCCGCCGCGCGGCTCGAACACCCGGAGGGGTCGGTCTATCTGACGCAGGTCGCGGTCGCCGGCGTCAGCGTCATGATTGGCACGGCCGGCGGCCACGGGATTGTCAGCCCCGCCACCGCCGGGACGACGACGCAGGCGCTGATCGTGTACGTCGACGACCTCGACGGACACTGCGCGCGTGCGCGGGCCGCCGGGGCCGAGATCGTGTCGGAACCCGCCGACCAGTTCTGGGGCGAGCGGCGCTACGAGGCGAAGGACCTCGAAGGTCACCTCTGGAGCTTCCATCAACCGGTGCGCGATGTCCCGCTGGACGAGATTCGGCGCAAGTTCCGCAAGGTCGCGAGCGAATCGTAGCCCGCCCATCGTCGCCTGCGGCTCCGCTGGGCGCCCAACCAACCCTGCAGGAGTCCGCGCCGTTCTACGGCGACTCCTCGCCCGCCCATCGTCGCCTGCGGCTCCGCTGGGCGCCCAACCGACCCTGCAGGAGTCCGCGCGCCGTTCTGCGGCGCAGACTCCTGGTCGAGGGGACTGGCGAAGCGTCGAGGTCCGCGTCTTGCGGGGCGCGGATGCAGACGATTCGCGCCGCGCGACGGTCAGCGGCCATTCCCCAGGTGACCCAGGAGACCCCACAGGAACAGCATGACGCCGAGCAGGCCGACGACAAGACCGACCGGCAGCATGATCATCGTCACGCCCAGGCCGAGGCCGACGACCATCAGGACGAACCCCATCGCCACGGCCGCCAGGTGGGCGAGAATCAGCTCGGCCTTCTGTAGCCACCGACGACCGCGGCCCGCTGGTTGTGTCGCCATGGCGGCCGGACGCAGGTCACGCGCACGGTTGCTCCTTACGGCAACGGTATTCCCCGCAAATGCGGGTGTCAAACTGCCGTCCCGGTTGCCGGTCGCCGCCGAGCCTCTTCCGAGAGACTCGGGCCAGCCGGTCTCGACGTCGACGGGCTCGCGGCGAACGGGTGGCAGCGGCGTCGGCTCCCGCCCGGCGAGCGCCAGTGGGCGAGGCCCTTGAAGAAGTCGCCGGCGACGGTTTCTCCCGACTTGATCTCCACCGCGTGCGGGCCGTCCGGCGTCTCGACGAGCAGGTCGACCTCGTGGCCGCGGTGGTCGCGCCAGAAGTACAGATCGGGCACCTGCCCCGCGTTGCAGGCCGCCTTCAGCGTCTCGGCGATCACCAGGTTCTCGAACACCGCCCCGCGCGCGGCGTGCGTCGCAAGCTGGTCGGCGTCGCGGATGCGCAGCAGCCGGCACAGCAGCCCGGTGTCGACGAAGTAGAGCTTGGGACGCCTCGTCAGCCGCCTGTTGAAGCTCCGGTGGTACGGCTGGAGCCGAAACGTCACGAAGCTCGCCTCCAGCACCGACGGGGGGAGTGTTGCATACTGAAGATCAGATCTTCAAACTGCACGCCACGTCAGCTCCGTTCCCCGCGTTCCGTCGCGGCAGACATGAGCGAGTCCGTCAATCGTGGCAGGATGCACCGGCGCGAGCCGGTCTCGACGTCGGACGGGAATCGGACTCCCGCCGAAGAGGTCGTCGCGGAGCCGGTGCCCGCCCGGGGTCCTGAGAGCCGGGCCCGATGAGCTGCCACGGGAGTGAAACGGCGGCTTTTCGGCCGGCGTCTATCGATCCGTGAGGCACCCCCATCCGGTTCGCGTCGCCTTGGCCGGTTTCCTCGGTTGGCTGGCGGCGACATCGGTCGCCGCGCAGGGCGTCTCGCCCGAGGCGGTCGTCGTCACCGAGTTCGTCAACATCAGCGGCGCGCCCGCCGACGGCTGGTTCGGCCGGGGCATCGCCGAGGTGGTCGCGGCGGAGATCGGCGAACGGTGGTCGGTGCGGTCCCTCGTCGGCGGCTCCCCTCGTGCGCGCCCCGCGGCTGGTGCAAGCACGACGTCCGACGCGGCTCTCGTAGAGGCGGGCCGGGCCGCCGGGGCGCGTTGGGTGGTCGGCGGCGGCTATCAGCGGGTGGGCGACCGGTTGCGCATCACCGCGAGGCTGGTCGAGGTGGGCGCCGGGACCGTAGCCGCGGCGACGGTGGTGGACGGCGTAGCCGCGGACCTGTTCGCGCTTCAGGACCGGGTGGCCGCCGATCTGCTCGCGGCCGCGGGCCCGGCGGCTTCAGATGGTGCCGCCGCGCTTCTGACGGCTGGGCGTCGACCGGAGCCTCGCGGGTTCGGAGAGGGCTCGTTCCTGCCGGGGCCGCCGGCGGGGCGGGGACCTCCGGAGGTGCCGCGCGCGCAGCGCGCGGGAGGGCGGCCGTTGCCGTTCGGTGAGCGATCCGCCGGCATTGCTCAACCGCCGCCGGCAACCGCCTCCCCGCCCGCGGTCACGACCGCCTCGTCGCCCGCGGCCGCCGCCGCGCCGCCGGCGGGCGGGGCCGGGTTCGAGGCGCCGCGCTTCGCGCCGGGCGTCATCGACGGCCCCCCGCCGCCGCTCGCGCCCGACGTCATTCGCCGCGACGACCAGGGGAATGCCACCCTCCGCGCCGTCGGGCTGCCCGAGGGCATCCGGCTCGACGGCCAGCTCGACGAGAACGTCTATTTCACGGTGCCGGCCATCACCGGCTTCATCCAGCAGTCGCCCGACGAGGGCGCGCCGGCCACCGAGGAGACCGAGGCCTGGATCCTGTTCGACGAGGACAACATCTATGTCGCGGCGCGCGTCTGGGACTCCGCCCCGCCCAGCCAGTGGGTCGCCAACGAGATGCGCCGCGACACCCGGCAGCTCCGGCAGAACGACACGTTCGCGGTGATCCTCGACACCTTCTACGACCGCCGGAACGGCGTCGCGTTCTACACCAATCCCCTCGGGGCGATCGCCGACTTCCAGATCACCAACGAGGGCAACCCCAACAGCGACTGGAACCCCATCTGGGACGTCCGCACCGGCCGCTTCGAGGGCGGCTGGACGGTCGAGATGGAGATTCCGTTCAAGTCGCTCCGCTACCGGCCCGGGCCCTCGCAGATCTGGGGGGTGCAGCTCCGGCGCAACGTGCGGCGCAAGAACGAGTGGGCCTACATCACCGCCCTGCCGATCTCGGCGGGGTCGGGGCCGGGCGGCATCTTCCGCGTCTCCGACGCGGGGACCCTGGTCGGGCTCGACGCCCCGAGCGGCAGCGCCAACCTGGAGATCAAGCCCTACGGCATCGGCGGCCTCAGCACCAACCTCGCCGCGTCCGAGCCCACCGTCAACGCCGGCAGCGGCGACGGCGGCCTCGACGTGAAGTACGGCATCACCCAGAACCTGACCGCCGACCTCACCTGGAACACCGACTTCGCCCAGGTCGAGGTGGACGAGCAGCAGGTGAACCTGACCCGGTTCAGCCTGTTCTTCCCCGAGAAGCGCGAGTTCTTCCTCGAGGGCCGCGGCATCTTCGACTTCGCCCGCGGGGGCATCGGCGGCGGCTTCGGCGGGGCCCTCCGGCGGGGCGGGCAGGGCGGCGGCTTCTTCGGCGGCGGGAACGCCCCGACCCTGTTCTACAGCCGGCAGATCGGGCTGCAGAACCGGACCGTGGTCCCGATTGTCGGCGGCGGCCGGGTCACCGGCAAGATCGGTGCGTTCGACGTCGGATTGCTGAACATCCAGGCCGACGACGACGAGCTGGCCAGGGCGGAGATGACGAACTTCACCGTGGTGAGGCTGAAGCGCGACATCCTGCGCCGCAGCAGCGTCGGCGGCATCTTCACGAACCGCTCGGTCTCGCTCCTCGGCGACGGCTCGAGCCAAGCCTACGGGGCCGACGCGACGTTCTCGTTCTACGAGAACGTGAGCTTTCTCGCGTACGCGGCCCGCACGCAGACCCCGGGGAACGACGGGCAGGACCTGAGCTATCAGGGCCGCTTCAACTACGCGGGCGACCTCTACGGGGGCCAGGTCGAGCACCTGGTGGTCGAGGACAACTTCATCCCCGAGGTCGGCTTCCTGCGCCGCGACAACTTCCGCCGCACCTACGGGACGGCGCGGTACAGCCCGCGGCCCCGGTCGCTGGCCGGCATCCGGCAGTTCCGGCTGGAGGGGAGCTACGACTACATCGAGACCGCCGACCTCGGCATCGTCGAGACGCGGCAGACGCAGCTGGCGTTCTCCACCGAGCTCGAGAACAGCGACCGGTTCGGCTTCTCGGTGGCCGACAACTACGAGTTCCTGCACCGCGAGTTCACGCCGGGGCCCGACGAGGTGGCCTTTCCCGGTCGGCGGCTACCAGTTCTTCGACGTCGAGGGCACGTACTCGCCGGGCGCGCAGCGCCGGTTGAACGGAACCGTCACGGTGCGCGCCGGCGACTACTTCAACGGCACCATCCGCTCGGTCGGCTTCAGCCGCGGCCGCATGGAGGTGACCCAGCAGCTCTCACTCGAGCCGAGCGTGTCGGTCAACTGGATCGACTCGCCGCAGGGATCGTTCCGCACCGACCTGCTCGTGTCGCGGGTGAACTTCTCCTTCACGCCCCGCATGTTCTTCAGCGGGCTCATCCAGTACAACTCGAGCACCAACACCGTCAGCAACAACCTCCGCCTCCGCTGGGAGTATCAGCCCGGCAGCGAGCTCTTCGTGGTCTACACCGAGGACCGCGAGACCGATCCCCTGCGCCCCGACCGCTTCTCGGAGCTCCGCAACCGCGGGTTCGTCGTCAAGGTGAACCGGCTGTTCCGCTTCTAGTGGACTGGCCCGTCTCGGAGTCGCCCCGCCAAGCGAACGACGGGTCCGGTGCGGCGCGGCGGCTGGCGGGCACGCTGAAGAGACACTACGGGTGTGAAGCGCACTCCATTGCGCGGATCGCGAAAGGCATGGGCACCACCAACTGGCTGGTGCGCACGTCCGGCCTCGACTACTTCCTGAAGCAGTACCCGCCGAGTGCCGACGTCGCCGGGGAGGCGGCCGCGCTGAAGCTGTCCCAGGAGGCACGGGCCGCGGGGTTGCCGGTGCCACGGGTCATTCCCTCCGCCGCCGGCGAGCTGCTGTGGTCGGCGCGCGACCTGACTCTTGCGCTGTTCGAGCACGTCCCCGACTCGACCTCCGGCATCGCGCTCTCGCGCTCGGCCATGGCGCAGGCCGGCCACACCCTCGGTCGGCTGCACGCCTGCCTGCGGGACCGGCCGGCTCGCCGCGACGCCGCCGTGGGGTGGCTCGCCCTCGACGAGCGCCGGAAGCGGTCGGCGTTCGAGCGCTACCTGAGAGCCATCGAGAAGCGGGAGGAACAGGACGAGTTCGACCGCCGGACGGTGCCCCTGCTGCGCCGGCGACTGGACCTGCTGCCGCGAGCGGCCTCGCTTCTTGCGTCCTTTCCGCCGCTGGCGCGGCAGGTGGTCCACGGCGACTACAGCCTCTGGAACATCCTGTTTCGCGGGGGCGAGCTGGTCGCGGTCGTGGACTTCCGGCCGCCCGAGCGGTTCCTGCCCGCGTTCGAGATCGGCCGGGCCGCCCTCGCGCCGGAAACGATGGCCGCCGGCCCCGGCTGGCGCGACAAGGCCCTCGCGTTCGTCGAGGCGTACTGCCTGGCGAACCGCGACGTCGAACGCGCCGATGTCGAGTTCGCGCCCCACGTGTGGGCGATTCAGCTCGTCCGAAGCGAGTACGGCGTGCGGCAGCACTATACCGGCCCCGTCGAGCGTCAGGCCGAACTCGACCGGTTCTGGTTTCAACGGTGCAGTGCCGCCGACATGATCCTCGACGATCTCGACCGGCTGTCGGCGAGCTTCGTCTCCGCGTGGGAGCGCCGCGAGGCATGATGCCCGTCCGCCGGCCGGATCGGTACACGGGTTACGATGCGGAATGCGGCGAGTGGACTACGACGAGATCGCCCGCGTATACGACGAGCCCTCTCGCGATCACGATGTGGACACGGGCCTGATTGCATTCCTGGAGGAGAGACCCTCCATCACGGCCTCGGACGTCAGTGTTCTCGATGTCGGCTGCGGAACCGGAAAGCAGCAGCTCGCCAATCGTGTCGCGATGCCGGACGCGACCTTGGTGGGAGCGGACCTGTCCATCGGGATGCTGAACGTCGCGCGCGAGCGTGGACCCGCGAGGATCTCGGCAAATACATGACCTATGCCTCCGAGCGCCACCGCACCTCGCACTTCATGGCCATGTCGGACGAGGACTACCGGGCGGGAGTCCGGCAACTGGAGCAGGCCGTCGACGCCGCTCGGCCGCGCGACACGGTGCCTTCGGAGTTCTGCCTGATCACGATACGGGGCGACAAGCCGCGCTGACGGGACCCTCGGGTGACCGAACGGGGGGCGCGTTCGAGTACGATCCCGCATCGTGCCCATGGTTTCTCGGCGCGACGCCGTCCGGACCAACGCGGAGATCGAGGCTCTGCTCCGCGAACCCCTCGTGAGCTGGCCCGAGGCTTCTCCGGTTGCGGTTCGAGAGGTCGCCGAATCGACCCATGGGGTGGAGGCAGCGATTCTGACCGTCGCCGTGGCCGGGTCGAGCCTGGGCCGGAGCGATCTGACGGAGCAGGTTGTCGACGCGTTGTCGGAGGCGGTCACCGGCACGTACCCCGCCTGGCTGCCAGAGGCGGAAGTATCTTACGGGACCCGGTGGCGCCGGCTTGGCCGCCGTGCGCGCGATCTGCGAGCGAGCCGCCGCCGGCAGCGACCTGTTCGGCCCGTTCCTCGTCGCGGCCGCGGAGGCGTCGCTGTGCGGGCGGTTGCTCGCAGTGGTGGAGTTCGCGCGAGAGACGGCCGTGCGCCAGGCCCGGAAGCTGATCCTCCGCGCCTACGGGTATGAACGGCTCGTCGTGATGGTCGAGCTGGCGGGTGAGTGGAGCCCCGCGCAGATCGAAGTCGCGGAAGCGAACGCGCTCTGGCTGGCCGGGCCGGGGGAGCTCACCGTCTGGCTCTTCGGTACCCCGACCGCCCGCATGACCCGAGTGCCCCGCTCTTCGCTCCGCGGCCGGATGCCGACGTCGGAGCCGACGGCTGCGCCGCGCCCTCCCTACCGGACGCCGCTACGAGGGCGGCCCAACGCGTTCAGCCTGGCGGAACAGCGTCTCGAGGCGCATCTCGCGCGATCCGAGTGGGCAACGGGTCGCGCCTGGAACCGGACCTGGTCGCCGGGAGTTCTGGCCAACCCCATCCGGGTCGATCTCGTCTGGACGCGGGAGAAGTGCGTCGTCGAGCTCGATGGACCCGACCACCTGCACACCGGCAAGTACGCCGCCGATCGGTTGCGCGATCGCGCGCTGCAGCGCGCAGGCTTCCTGGTTCTTCGCTACACGAACGACGAGGTGCTCAACGACGTGGTCCGCGTCGTCGACGAGCTCGAACGATTCCTGAAGGACCGGCGGCGGTCCACGGCGGGAGAGACGTGAGCATGGCGTATGGAATTCCGGAGCGCGCCGCGATGATCGCGCTGATGGCCCTCAACAAGGAAACGCGGAACGCGGAGCTCAAGCGGCGCTATGGAATAGATGTCAGGAGGGCTGTTCGGGTGAAGCTCAACCAGGACGGGCTCCTCCAGAGCCGCCGGGGAGCCAAGGGCTACGTTCACGAGTTGACGGATGCCGGCTGGGCGTGGGCGGTAGCCGAGCTCGACGAGCCGGTGCCGCCCCACGCGCGCTCCGCCGGCGGCGCGCTGTACGCGCTCCTCAACGGCTTGAAGGTCGCGCTCGACGCCCGGGGGATGCTGCTGCAGGAGCTGTTCGCGCGCCCGGCTCCGCAACCTGCCGGCTCGCTCCGGGATCGGATTCGGCAGGCCTACCGCAGCCTGGCGTCCCGCCCCTGGGACCGGGTGGAGCTGCGCGATCTACGGGCTCGGCTCGGCGATTGGCCGCGCCGCGAGGTGGATCTCGAGCTCGTCCGGATGTTCCGCGAGAAGATCGTCAATCTCACGCTGCACGAGGACCGCCGCCGGCTCACGCAGGCCGACCGGGACGCGGCGCTTCGGCTCGGCGTGGACGACATGCACATGATCGGCATGGAGTGAGTCTTGTGGAGCCAGAGCTGAAGGCGCTTGGGCACGTGGCGTTCCGGACGGCGTATGCCGGCAACGACATCTGGCGCGACGACGTCGTCCACGTCGACGGCATTCACTCGTGGGCGTTCGAGCGGACCCTGAACGCGCTCGCCCGGGTGCGCGACGGCGCGCCGGTCGGCAACATCGTCATCGAGGGGCGGCCGGGAATCGGCAAGTCGCACTTTCTGGGGCGCGTCCGCCATGCGGTGGTCGACCGGGGGCAGATCTTCGTCCTCTTCCAGCCGAGCACCGCGCGCCAGTTCTGGAACAGCCTGGCGCTGGCCTACGTGGATGCCCTGCATCGCGAAGTGGACAAAGACGGGACCCAGTTGCGCACCGTCCTCCATGGCCTCGGGGGAGCGATCGGGCTGCCGCGAGCGGAGATAGAGGACCTGGCGGCGGGGACGTTCGATCCCGCCCATCTGAAGGCCGTCCGCCGAAGGCTCCAGGTGCATCTCGGCCGCCGGCCCGGGCATCGGGTGACCGTGGACGTGGCGATCGCGCTCATCCTGACGAACAGCGAGGATCTCGCCCACCGGGACATCGGAGACGCGTTGATCCAGGGGCTGCCGATCGACGTCGAGGAGGCGCGCGCGCATTCCATCCGCGCGAGCCGCATTCCATGCCGAGAGGTCGTCGGCGCCTTCGATCGGCTGGCGGGCGCCGCCGGATGTACGACCCTGGTGGCGGTCGACCAGCTCGACGGACTGCTCGCGCTGGGACGGTCGCTCGATGGCGCCGCGGAGCAGTCGGTCCTCCACGAGATCGCGAACGGACTCATGGACCTCGCCGAGGACGTGCAGCACTCGCTGATCGTCCTGTCGTGCCTGGCCGACAGCTGGGCGCTGATTCGCGACCGGGCCGTGCCGACCGCTCACGCCCGTTACCCGACAATCGTCGAGCTCCAGCTCATCCCCTCGGCGGAAGTCGGAAAGGCGCTGGTGGCCGCGCACCTCCGGGAGGCCTACGGCCGCGCCGGGTTCATGCCCAGGTATCCGACCTGGCCGGTGCGAACGACCGCGTTCGACGACGCGATCCTGTTCTCCCCGCGCAGCCTGATCACCGTCGTCCAGGACCACTGCGTGCGCTGTCGGGAGAACAGCCGCGTCACCGAGCTGGAGCAACTGCCCAACGAGCGGCAGGGGCCACGGCCGGTGCCGGACGGGCCCCGACCGGGTGTCGCCGACCCGGGCCTCGACCGGCGGTTCGGCCGGTTGGTTCAGGAGGCGAACGTCGCCGCCGCCCTCGACGAGAAGACGGTGGACCATGGCCTGCCGCCCCTGCTGCGCGCCGGCCTGACCGCGTGGGCGAAGGAGAACGCCGCGGAGGGCGACTTCTCGGTCGATCCGCCGCCCGGGACAAGACCCTTGCTGCATGCGCGGCTGCGGCGGATAGTCGACGCGGACACGGACGACGAAGTGCACTGGTCGTTCCGGGCCGTTCTGAACGCCAGCCCGGTGGCGGCCCTGAACGGGCTGCGGGCCGCGGTGACGGCATCGGGGCTCGAGTTCTCGGGGGAGCGGCGGCGTCTGTTCGTCCTGCGCAACGCAGTCTGGTCCCGGGGCCCGAAGACGCAGCAGGTGCTCGATGAGCTGCGGGCGCGCGGCGGTAGCGTCATGATGCTGCCGGAGGCGGACCTCACGGTCTTCCGGGCCCTGCAGCAGCTCCTCGAAGAGCAGCCGACGGGCCTCGTCGCGTGGCTCCGGGAGCATCGTCACGCGAGCAGGACGAAGCTGCTCGCACCCTTGAATCCCGAGCCCGCCAGCGTCGCAACGTCCAGCGCCGCTGCCGTGCACGACACATCGTCGAAGCCTACCCCGCAGTCCGAGCGGACCGCACCACCCAGGGCCGTCGCACTCACCAAGGCTGCCGTGTCGCTCACACGCGTTGCGTCGTCCAGGACCGCTGCACCGGCGAGGGCCGCTACGCCGCCCAAGGGCGCTGAGCCGGCCACGACCGCTGCACGGTCCAATGCTGGCAAGCCGTCCGAAGCTGCTGTACCGCCCAGGGCCGCTACACCATGCAAGGCCGTTTTCGTGCCGCGCGAAGCTGACGAGGATTCGGTTCTCATCGGCATTGCGGAAGGCACGGATCGACCCGTCACCATGCCCCTCGAGGACCTGCGGCGCCATACGGTGATCTTCGCGGGCTCCGGCTCCGGCAAGACCGTGCTCATTCGCCGGCTCGTCGAGGAATGCGCGCTCAAGGGCGTTTCGGCCGTGGTGCTCGATCCGAACAACGACCTCGCTCGCCTCGGTCTGGCGTGGCCCGAGCCTCCCGAAGGCTGGCTCGACGGAGACGCGAAGAGGGCGGCGAGCTACCTTCGTGACACCGAGGTCGTCGTGTGGACGCCGCGCCTGACGACGGGACGCCCGCTCTCGTTCGCACCACTGGCCGGCCTGGGCGACGTGGCGGGCGATGCCGGACGAGTTCGCGATCGCGCTCGACAACGCCGTCGCCTCGCTGGTTCCTCGCTCCGGTCTTGCCCGCGTCCGGCGCACGTCTCAGCCAGGGCCGGGCCGTGCTGAAGGAGGCTCTGGCTGCCTACGTGCAACGCGGCGGTAGGGACCTCAAGGGATTCCTCGGCTACCTGTCGGCGTTGCCGGAGGGCGTCAGCCGGCTCGCGAGCGGCGAGAAGCTCGCGGCCGACATCGCCCAGACGCTGCTCGCCGAGACCGTGAACGATCCCATGCTGGGCGGGACCGGCGAGGCCGTCGATCCATCGGTCCTGCTCCAGCCGGCGGGAGGCCGACGTGCGCGCATTTCCGTCATCAGTCTCGTCGGACTGCCGAACGACGAGCAGCGACAGCACTTCGTCAATCAGCTGCAGATGGCGCTCTTCGCCTGGGTGAAGAAGCACCCTGCCGGAGCCCGCCCGCTGGGCGGCCTGTTCGTCATGGACGAAGCGCAGGCGTTCGCGCCGTCAACGGGCCGTACGGCGACCACGGACAGCACGCTCGCCCTGGCCTCCCAGGCACGCAAGTACGGCCTCGGCCTGGTCTTCGCCACTCAGGCGCCGAAGGGGCTCCACAACCGGATCCCCGGCAACGCGACGACGCAGTTCTTCGGCCTGCTCAACGCTCCGGCGCAGATCGCGGCTGCCCAGGGAATGGCCGCTCAGAAGGGCGGCGACGCGCGGGGCATCGCTCGCCTGCGGCCCGGGGAGTTCTTCGTGGGAAGCGACCTGGTGCCGTTTCAACGCGTGCGCAGCCCCATGTGCCTGAGCCACCATCCACCGAGCCCGATGACCCAGGAGGAGATCCTCGAGCTGGCACGCCTCGAGCGACCCCGCGCGTAGGCCTGACCCGGAAGTAGGTCGCCTGTCTGCGCGTGACGAATATCGGGCCATGGTCACTGCCGCGGATTCGCGTCGCCGGGGCAGGTGGCGGTCTCGAACGCGACGACGTCTCGGGACTCCGCGCTGATCTCGACGCCGATCAGGTGGACCGCGCGGCCCGGGGCGCGGTGCTTGTCGCCGTAGCGGCGGGCCTGCAACTGCGCCAGGGCGGCGCCGCGCTCCGCGCGCTCGGCCACCTTGAACTCGAACACGTAGACGTCCGTCCCGAGCCGCACCGCCAGGTCCAGCCGGCCGCGGCTCGTGGCCTCCTCCACGGTGACGCCGTCGAGCGCGGCCTGGAACCAGGCGTAGAACACGCTCGTCCAGTAGCCCTCGTAGCGGGCTATCTCGTTCCGGCGATGCCAGTCGTGCGGGATGCCCGCCAGCAGCCGGCGGAACAGCGCCTCGACGCCCGGCCAGTCCGCCGCCGCCAGCAGCCGGCGCAGCGCGCCGGCGTCCTCGGCGGTTCGCCAGCTCGGGGCCAACGCGTCGAGCAGGCTCTCGTTCAGGCCCCGCCGCACCTCCCGGTTCGGATAGCCGAGGCGGTACAGCCGCCGGCCGTCGCGCCGCTCCGAGTCGACAATCGTCAGGTAGCCGGTCTGGAACAGCAGCGCCTCGGGCGCCATCGCCTCCACGTCGAAGGCCGACAGCAGGGCCCCGCTGGCGTGGATCTTCTCGAGATCCGGGGCCGCGAAGCCGCGGCGGATCAGCGTGTCGACCAGGAACCGGGGCGTCGCGGTCTCGAACCAGTGCGCCTCGAACTCGCGGCTGCGGAACAGCTTGAGCAGGCCGAAGGGGTTGTAGACCCGCTCGGTCCCCAGCCAACTGTAGCCGTTGTACCAGGCGCGGATCTCGTCCCGGTCGAGGCCCGGCAGCTCCGGGGCGAAGACCGTGTCGAGGTCCGCTTCGGTGTAGCCGCAGATGGCCGAGTAGGCCGGGTCCACGGTGAGGTCGATGAGGTTGTTGAGATCGGAGAACAGGCTGACCCTGGAGAACCTGCTCACCCCGGTGATGAAGGTGAGCTCCACGAAGGCGTCGCAGTCCTTGATCGTGCCGTACAGCCCCCGCAGGTCGTCGCGGTTGGCTTTGGCCTGCTCCGGCTCGTCCAGCGCATCCAGGATAGGCTTGTCGTACTCGTCTACCAGCACGACGACTCGCCGGCCCGCCCGTTCGCTCAAGGCCTCGAGCAGGCGCCGGAAGCGTACCGGCGCGCCGCCGCCGTCCGCGGCGACACCGGCCCGTCGCGCAATGTCCTCGATTTGTGCTGTTGCGCTGTCCCCAAGGGCGCCGGGTCGCTTGAAGTTGCCGCTGCCGAAGCTGAGCCGAGCCACCGGGTGGCGCCGCGACCAGTCCCAGCCGTCGTGGACGGCCAGCCCGCGGAACAGCGGTTCGGCGCCCTCGTACAGTTCCTTGAGGGTGTCCACGAACAGGCTCTTGCCGAAACGGCGCGGGCGCGACAGGAAGTAGTGAGTGCCGTCGTCGTTTGCGAGTCGACAGGCATGGGCGGTCTTGTCCACGTAGTAGTAGCCTTCCTCCCGGATGCGGCGGAACGTCTGTATGCCGATGGGGAGTCTGCGCTTCTCCATGAGGGCCTCGTGGTGGACCGGCGTCAGCCGCCGGTCGCCGCCGCCGGCTCGTCCCCCTCCGCTGCCGCCCGCTCCGCCCCGGCCGGTGCATCGCCCGCGGGCAACCGGAAGGAGATGAGCCCCGGCACCTCGCCGCCGACGGTCAGCGCGATGTGCTGCACGCCGTCGAGCAGGTAGGTCATCGGCGCGCCGAGGGCCCCGGCGGGCAGGTCGATCGACGCGATCTCCGCCCCCGTCGCCTTGTCGTAGGCCACGAGGCGCGGCCCGCCGTCGCTGCCGCCCGCGGTGAGCGCATAGATCAGCAGGGTCTTCGTCAGCAGGGGGCCGCTGCGGCTGGCGTCGCCGCCGACGGGCGGCAGGTCGAGGTCGCGCAGCATGGGGTGGTTGCGGATGCGGTCGCCGTCGCCGGTGGGGACCATCCACGCGTGCTCGCCGGTGTTCATGTCGATGGCGGTCATGCGGGTGTAGGGCGGCTTCCACAGCGGCAGCCCCCGCGGCATCACCGGGCCGGCCGAGACCGACCGGCGGATGTAGCGCAGCGTCGACTGCTCGTGCGGCTCCGGCTCGGTGAGCTGGATGGTCGAGTGGCCGTTCGTCGACGGCACGTACAGGTAACCGGTCTCGGGGTCGACGGCCGCGCCCGACCAGCTCGCGCCGCCCCCCACCGGCGGCCGCATGATGGTGCCGCGCAGGGTCTGCGGCGTGTAGAGGGGGCCGAGCCGGAAGCCCTCGACGGCGTCGACGGCCATCTGCCGGATCTCGGGCGTGAAGTCGACGAGGTCGTCGATCGACGTGCCCTGGTACTCGAACGCGGCGGGCCGGGTGGGGAAGGGCTGGGTGGGCGACATGACCTCGTCCACGAGGTCGGTGTCGGTCGCCACCGGCAGCTCCTCGATGGGCCACACCGGCTCGCCGGTTACGCGGTCGAAGACGTAGACGAAGCCCTGCTTGCTGACCTGGGCCACCGCCTTGATCTCGCGCCCGTCGACGGTGATGTCGAGCAGGTTCGGGGCCGCGGGCAGGTCGTAGTCCCACAGCCCGTGGTGGATGGTCTGGAAGTGCCACTGCCGCTGGCCGGTCTCGACGTCGACGGCGACGATGCTTTCCGCGAACAGGTTGTCGCCGGGCCGGTGGCCGCCGTAGTAGTCGTTCGTGGGTGTGCCGACGGGCAGGTAGACCCAGCCGAGCTCCTCGTCGCCGCTCATCATCGACCAGATGTTGGTGTTGCCGCTGTAGCGCCACGACTCGTTCAGCCAGGTGTCCGACCCGAACTCGTCGGCGCTCTGGGGCACGGTGTGGAAGTCCCACCGGTGCCGCCCGGTGCGGATGTCGTAGGCGCGGGCGAAGCCGGGGGTGGCCTCGCGGGTGATGGTGCGGTCGTTGATGGTCGAGCCGACGACGATGGTGTCGTTGATGATCATCGGCGGCGACTGCGACGAGAGGGGCAGCAGGTTCAGGACGTCGCGCTCGCCCCGGGTCGCGCGCGGCACGCCGTCGGTGAGGTCGACGCGTCCGTTGTCGCCGAAGTCGAGGTCGGGCAGCCCGGTCTTCGCATCGACGGCGAGGAGGAAGCCGTCGCCGGTGGCCCACACGATGCGGGCGTCGCCCTGGTTCTCCCAGTACGCCACGCCGCGGTGCCGCCACTGCGCGATGGCCGGCATGCCCGACTCGTAGGCGCGCGGGTCGTGCACCCACAGGGTCTCGCCGGTGCGGGCGTCGATGGCCGCGGCTCGATACAGGGGCGTGCTGAGATAGAGGACCCCGTCGACGATGAGCGGCGTCGCCACCAGCGAGCGGATGGTCGGCCGGGCTCGCGTCTGCCGCACCCCGTCCCACGCCGTCCACAGGTCGGGCTCGTCCCCCTGCAGGATGTCGAAGAGGGTGTCGGCCGCGACCAGCGAGTCGCCGCCGGGGGTGGAGCGGACGAGGTGCGCGTCGACCGACGTCCAGTGCCAGCGCACCTCGAGGTCGGCGAAGTTCCCGGCCGTGATCTGGTCGAGCGGCGAGTACTTCGTGCTGCCGCTGTCGCCCGCGTAGCTGCGCCACTCGCCGCCGGCCGGCGCGCCGTACTGCGCCTCGGCCGGGACCCCGGCCAGACACGCCGCCGCTATGAGCGCCCCCATCGTCAGTGCACCGATCCATCGCATCGTCGACACCTCGGGATTTCTGTTCGGTCGCCTCGTACCATATTCTGTACCGACGGTCGGCGGAGGCGAAGCCATGGTTACCATCACGTACTCGGATGCTCGGGCAAACCTCGCGAAGACGATGGACCGCGTCTGCGACGATCGCGCCCCGGTCGCCATCACGCGCAGGAACGGCGGGGCCGTCGTCATGCTGTCATTGCACGATTACGAGGGCCTCGCGGAAACCGCCTACCTGCTGAGGAGTCCTGCGAACGCGCGGCGTCTGCTGGAGTCGATCGAAGAGCTGAGGGCCGGTCACCACGACTGACGTGGTCACCGAACGCGGTCGTTGCGCGCACCGTACCTGCGCGCAACGTAACTTGGAGGGAGAGACGATGACTCGTGGCTGGCCGGCAGTGGGACTGCTTGGCGCCCTGCTCTTGTGGCCGGCCGGGCCGGCGTCGGCCCAGACGGCGGACACGCCGCGGACGCCCTGGGGCACTCCGGATCTCGGGGGCGTCTGGGACTACCGCTCCGCCACCCCGATGGCGCGGCCGGAGGAGTTCGGCGACCGGGCGGTGATGACCGAGGAGGAGGCGGCGGCGCTTGCGCGCCGGTCGGCCGACCTGTTCGAGTCGATCGACAGCGGGGAGACGGTGCCCGGCCACGAGATACACACCCGGGTATTCCTCGACTTCGGCACGGAACCCGTTCCGGACCGGCGCACCTCGCTCATCGTCGACCCGCCGAACGGCCGCCATCCGCCCACCGTGGACGGCGCGGACGAGCGCCGCGCCGCCGTCGCCGGCTCGTTCGGCCCCGGGCCCTTCGACTCGTGGGAGGACCTGAACCTGATGGACCGCTGCCTCGGCACCATCGGCTTCCCCATCGTGCCCGGCCCCTACAACAACAACGTGCAGGTCTTCCAGACCCCCGACCACGTCGCCATCCTCGCCGAGAGCATGCACTTCGTGCGCATCGTCCCCCTCGACGGGAGTCCCCGCAGCGGCCTCGCCCAGTTCGGCGGCAACGGCCGCGGCCGCTGGGAGGGGGACACGCTGGTCGTCGAGTCGATGCACTTCGACGGCGAGCTGACGATGATCGGCAGCGAGCCGCGCCGCCTCGTCGAGCGCTTCACCCGCGAGGGCGACATCCTCCAGTACGAGTTCACGGTCGACGACCCCGCCATCTGGCAGGCCCCGTGGACGGCCCGGGTGCCGCTGCGGAAGACCGAGGGACCGGTGTTCGAGTACGCCTGCCACGAGGGCAACTACGGCCTGGTGAACATCCTCTCGGCCGCGCGGGCCGAGGAGCGGGCGGCGGCCGAGGCTTCGGACCCGCGATAGGGCGCAGCCCGCGGAGCGCGACGACACCCGGGTCCCGGCACGCCCTGCTCGATGAACCTTCGAGCGCTTCCTCCGCGCCTCAATCGTCGTAGGAGACCCGGGTCAGCGAGCGCTCGTACCAGCCGTCGCCGGCCGGATCGAAGGTGTTCATCTCCATCAGCTCGCCGCCGAAGACGTGAAGCGTCACGCACGGCCGGTCGGTGAGGTCGTTCGTCAGCGAGTGGTACTCGAAGGGCGGGATCAGGAAGTTGGCGTCGCCCGCGACGACCCGGTGCGACTCCACCGGGGCGAACCGGCAACGGTGGGCCTCCTCCTTGAGCGGTGCGTACTGCGTCACCTCCAGCTCGCCTTCGAGGACTCCCTCGACGCTCCACAGGTTGGGGTGGTCGTGAATCGGGGTTCCCTGACCGGGGGCCCAGGCGAGCACGAGGGCCGTGTAGCGGCGAGCCGGGTCGCGGTGCAGCAGCCGCCTCGCGTAGCGGTCCGGGCGGGTGCGCCGGAAACGCTCGTCGAGCTGGAGCCGCCCGGGCGCGTTCTCGATCTCGTGCTGCACGGCCAGGGTCACGGCCTCGACGTCCCCGACGCTGACGGCGGCATCGAGCCGCCGTACGAACTCGTCTGCTCCCATGACGCTCATCGCCGACCTCCGTCGAGTCGCGGGGCCCCGCCCGCCCGGCCGAATCCGGCGCGAGGCCTGGCACCGCGGATCACTTGGCAGTCTAACCGACGTGGACGCCTGCGGGGGACGATGATGCACGACAGGCCGTCCGCGTGCCGATGGCGCCCGGGAAGCGCCAGCGGGCCGGGGTCCCGCCGAAGTCGGCTACCTGGCCCGCCAATCGTCGCTGCGGTTCCGCATGGCGCCCAACCAGACCTCCAGGAGTCGGCGCGGTTCCACGGCGCAGACTCCGGACGACAGCAGCCGGCCTGCACCGGGGTTGCAGGAGGCGGCACCGATCGATGGCCCGGGGCTCGCCGCTCGGCGCGCTCTCACCGCAGCACGTCGCTCTCCTCCGCCATCCGGACGAGCACCTCGGCGTCCTCGGGCAGCAGGAGACGGCGAGCGACCGACTCGTCGGCGGCGCGCCGTACCGCGGCGACGAAGCCGGCGTGGTCGCCGTAGCGCTCCTCGAGCGACAGCCGCGGATCGCCGTTCGCCATCCGCTCCGCGCGGGTCCGGGCAAAGGGGAAGAACGACCCCGTCAGCGAGCAGAGGTCGCGTCCGCGGGGGCCGGCCGCGTGCAGGTTCCAGCCGGTGTTGGTGCCGACCGGCGTCATGACGTCCACGGTGTGGATGCCGGCGACGTCGTGCCCGTCGCGGTCCGTCGTCGGCACGAGCACCTGGTACGAGCCGCCGCGCGTCGGCGGCAGCACCGTCTGCCGGCCGCCCCCGGCGCCGAACGTGGGGCCGAAGCCGAGCGCGTCGAGCCCGTTCACCCGCGTCGGGAAGGCGACGCCGGGAATGGCCGGGAACGTGCGCGCCACCTCGTCGACGGTGGCCAGCGTCCCGCGGCGCACGTCGGGGTAGGCGCTCGGGGGCGGCTCGATGCCGCGGTCGGCCCAGTCGTCGAGGGCGACGAGAAGGGCGCGCATCGCCGGGGCCGCGCTCCGGTAGGTGTTCGTCACGTACGCGCAGGCCCCGCGCGCCGTCGGCATCGCCCCGACCCCCGCCGCCCCGCCGTGGGGATGGCTCGCAAGCAGGTAGAAGCGGACGTTGTCGGGCACCGGCACCGGGTCGCCGTGCCCGTCGTGGACGTTCAGCGACGCCTTCATCTGCCAGAACTCGTTGCTCGTGTCGACGTGGAAGACGAGGGGGTCGGTGGCGGGCCGCTTGAGGATGCCGTCGCGCACGTTCGTCACCGGGTCGGTGGTCACCGCGTAGGTCAGCGGCGGGACCGACTGCGACGTGAAGTCGGTCGTCCGGTCCTGGCGCGAGTAGATGTTCGGGTCGGCGAACTCGACGTTGGCGAACAACCGGTGCGTTCCCGGGATGTGGATGCGCACGGCGTCGAACACCCGGCGGTGCGCCTCGTCCTCGTTGAAGCCGAGGTAGAGCCAGTCGCGCAGGTACATCCCCGTCGACGAGATGCCGAGCCCGTAGGCGCGGCGGATGCCGGTGGCGTCGGCGCTCGCGGCGAGGGGGTTCGGCGTCCCCGCGTCGCCGGCCGTCTCGTAGCGCAGGAACGAGGCGACGTCCCGGGTGACCGCGTAGCCGAGGCCCATGACCCACGGGTTCTTCGCGGGGTAGATCAGCTCGTACACCTTGTCGGGGTCGAACCCGTCGAAGAGGCAGATGTCGGTGGTCGAGGGCGCGAGCGACGCCTCGCCCGACGGACACGTCCCGAACGCCCAGCCGTCGGCCGCGACCGGCCGGCGCTCGCCGTCGATGGCGTCGCGGACGGTGAGGGTGGAGTGTGCGGTGTCGGTGTCGGCCGTCTCGTAGCTCACGAACCGGTCGTTCCCCTTGAGGGGGAGGGTGTGGGTGACGGCCCCCGACGCCGTCGGGTCCGACGGGTACTCGATGCGGATGCGCGAGACGATGGGGCTGCCGTCGGCCTGCACCGCCACCGGCAGGTTGGCCCCGAGCCGCGTCGCCGTCGTCACGACGTCGCCGGCCCACCCCGCGTCCACCAGGGTGTAGCCGAGGCGGAAGAACAGCCCGTCGTCGGCGCCGGGACCGGTCGAGGGGAAGGTGTGGAAGCCGAGCTCGATGGCGTTCCCGCGGTTGTTGATGCCGTACAGCAGCTTCCCGTTGCCGCGCGCCATGTCGACCGGCTTGACGATGAAGAACGGCGCGCTGAACTCGACCATCCCCCGCTCGTTGCGCGGCGCGCGGTGGAGGTTGACGATCACCGCGTTCAGCGGATCGTCCGGGTCGACCTCCATGTGCACGGTGCCGTCCAGGCGCTCGAACGGACCCACGTCGCCGAACGCCTCTCCGCCGGCGTACGGCGTCGTCCGCTCCACGACGATTCGCACTACCCGCGCGTCCGCCGCCGGCGCCGCCAGGGCGGCCAGCAGACTGCCCAGAACCACCAGTGTGAACGTTCGTCTCATCGCTGCGCCCTCCATGCCCGCTAGCCCGCCCATCGTCGCCTTCGGCTCCGCTGGGCGCCCAACCAACCCTCCAGGAGTCCGCGCTGTTCCACGGCGCAGACTCCTAGGGCCTCGCGCGATACCGGGTTTCGGTGCAACTGCTGAAATCGATGACCCCCGCCATCCTCTGCTGCAGGGCGCGGAACTCGTCGTCGCCCATCAGGATCTCGTTGAAGTCCTGGCGCATGTCCTCGTCGGGGTGCCGCTCACTGAAGAGCATCTGGTTGACCGGCCGCTCGATGTTCTGAAAGCCCGTCATCCAGCGGCCTGTTCTCGCCGACATCTCGGCGCCGGGGTACCTTCCCTCGACGATGTCGACCATCTCCCGCGCCAGGGCCTCGGCGGCCGCCTCCCGGCCCGGCACGATGTTGCAGACGCGCTGGAAGACCATCGGCGGTTCGTCCTGCCGGGCGGTCGCTCCCTGCAGGGTCCCCGCGACGCCGAGCAACGCGATGCCGATGATGACGGTCTTCATGGTGATGCTCCCGGGATGATCACGACCAGAGGACGGGCGCGGGGTACCGTGCGATCAGCGGGTCCGGCGTCACTATCGTCATTCCGCGGAGGATCGCCTGCGATACCAGGCCGCGGTCGAACGGATCCCGGTGGTGCGCGGGCAGCAGCCCGTCGTGCGCGCCGTCCCTCTCGTCGAACGGCAGCGGCTCGATGCGCAGCCGCGCGCGGCGACTGGCGACGAACCGTTGCGGCGCGTCGGGCAGCGGCATCCGGCCGAGCCGATGCTTGATCGTGATTTCCCACACCGAGAGGGCGCTGAGGTAAACGGTGTTGGACGGGGCGCGGCACTCGGTCCGGGCGCGCGGCGGCAGCCGTGGATCGTCGGCCACCAACCAGAGAAACGTGCACGTGTCGAGCAGGAGGGTCACGGCGCCTCTCCCTGCCAGGCCATCTGCGGACCCTCCCCGCGCACGCGTCACCCGTCGTTCCGCTTGCGCGTGTCGCTCGCGTCTTCACCGCCGACTCCCTCGAACGCCTGGAGCAGCTCTTCGGGAAGCGGCTCGAAGAAGCTGTCGGGAACCACCAGGTCGGGGTCGGTGCCGACCGGTCGGGGTTCCGTCAATGGCCGCGGCAGCCGGCGGATCTCCGCCACCGGCACGTTGCGGCGGCAGAGGACGACGGTCTCCCCCCGCTCCACGCTGGCGACGTACTGCGAGAGGCGTGTCTTGGCCTCGGCGAGATTGACCTTGATCATGTCGACATAGTTGACCAGAAACATGGTCGAGTATAACCGACCGTCCGGCCTGCCGCGTGGACGGTGCCGATGGTGGTCGGCGCCTCGGCTACGGCAGCGCCAGCGCGACGAGCTGCTCGCGGGCGTCGCCGCCGCCCACGGCGAGGACGATGTACTGCCGGCCGCCGGCCAGATAGCTGATGGGCGCGGACGACGACCGGGCGGGCAGCTCCATCTCGAACACTTCGTAGCCGGCGTCCTTGTCGAACGCGCGCAGCCGGTTCGACTCGATGCCCTGGGCGATGAAGAGCAGGGTCTTCGTCAGCAGCGGCCCGCCGCTCTTCTCGTAGCTGCCGAGCGGCGGCAGGTCCATGCCGCGCAGCGCCTCGTGGTCGCGGGGGCCGTCGCCCAGGGGCACGCTCCACAGCTTCTCGCCCGCGTTCATGTCGAGGGCCGCGAGCTGCGAGTAGGGCGGCTTGAAGAGGGGGAGCCCCCGCGGCCCGGGCAGGTTGCTCACCCGCGGCCGTATCGTCAGGTCGGACCGCGCGGGGTCGCCGGGCTCGAGCACCACGAACGAGAAGTGGGCCCAGCTCGGCACGTAGAGCCGGCCGGTCTCGGGGTCGAAGGCGGCGCCCCACCAGTTGGCGCCCCCGCTCCAGCCCGGCCGCACGATGTTGCCGCCCAGCGCCGGCGGCGTGTAGAGGGGGCCGGCGGTGTGCCGCTCGTAGATCGCCAGCGCCTCGGCCCGCAGCTCGTCCGTGAAGTCGATCAGGTCCTCCTCGAGCGACCCGTTGGTAAGGTAGACCGGCGGCTTCGTCGGGTACGGCTGGGTGGGGGAGGTGCGCTCGCCCGGCACCGTCGACGGCGGGACCGGCCGCTCCTCGATGGGCCACACCGGCTCGCCGGTGGCACGGTCGAAGACGAACGTGAACCCCTGCTTGGTGATCTGGGCGACGGCCGCGATCTCGCGCCCGTCGACGGTGATGTCGATCAGGTTCGGCGCCGCCGGCAGGTCGTAGTCCCACACCGCGTGGTGCACGAACTGGAAGTGCCAGACCCGTTCGCCGGTCTCGGCGTCCAGGCAGACCAGCGAGTTCGCGAACAGGTTGTCGCCGGGGCGGTGGCCGCCGTAGTAGTCGGTGACCGGCGAGCCGACGGGCAGGTAGACGTAGCCCAGCTCGGGGTCGGCGCTCATGTTCGACCACACGTTGGCCCCGCCCGCCCACTTCCACGAGTCGTTGCCCCAGGTCTCGTGGCCGAACTCGCCGGGGTGGGGAATGGTGTGGAAGATCCACTTCATCTCGCCGGTGCGGACGTCGTAGCCGCGGACGTGCCCCGGCGGCGCCTCCTTTCGGCCGGTGCCCTCGGTGATGGCCGAGCCGACGACGACGGTGTCGCCGGCCACGAGGGGGGCCGAGCTGACCGCGTACTGGCTGGTGTCGATGATGCGGCCGAGGCCCCGCGTGAGGTCGACCCGCCCGTTCACGCCGAAGTCGGGGTCGGGCTCGCCGGTCTTCGCGTCGACCGAGACGAGCCAGGTCCGCCCGCCCGCGTAGAGCAGCCGGGCCTCCTCGCCGTCCGACCAGTAAGCGAGGCCCCGCGACAGGAAGCCGTGCACGGCGGGGCGGCCGTCGAGGTAGAGGCCGGGGTCGTAGCTCCAGACGGTCTTGCCGGTCGTCGGGTCGACGGCCGCGACCTGCCCGAGGTTGGTGGTGACGTAGAGCACGCCGTCGACGACCAGGGGGGTGACCTCGTAGGCGTAGGTGCGGAACCGGCGTCCTTCTCCGATGACGGGGTTCTCGGCCCGCAGCTTCTCGTCGACCGACGTCCAGGTCCACGCGATCTCGAGCTCGTCGACGTTGTCGGCCGTGATCTGGTCGAGCGGCGTGTACTTCGTGTGGCCGGGGTCGCCCCCGTAGAAGCGCCACTCCTTCGGGTCGGCGCCGGCCTGGGCGAGGGCTTCCGGCGGCCCCGCCGCCGCGACCGTCAACAGCAGCATCCCGACCAGGCCGCGCGCCGTCGTCCTCGCTCCGATCCATCGCATGGTCAGCCCTCCGGAAGTGACGCGGATACGATCTTAGTCCAGCGAGGATCGACGCGCATGACCCACATCGAGATTCGGGGCGCCCGGACCCACAACCTGAAGGGCATCGACGTCGACGTCCCCAAGCACCGGCTCGTCGCCTTCACGGGCGTGAGCGGCAGCGGGAAGTCGTCGCTCGTCTTCGACACCATCTGCACCGAGGCGCAGCGCCAGCTCGTCGAGACCTTCAGCACCTATGCCCGCCGCCGCCTGCCCCAGCTCACCCGCCCCCCGGTCGACGTCATCCGGAACATCTCGCCCTGCATCGTCATCGACCAGAAGCGCCTCGGGGCGAGCAGCCGCAGCACCGTGGGCACCGTCACCGAGGTCTACACCTACCTGCGGATGCTGTTCTCGCGTTGCGGGCGGCCGCACATCGGCTGGTCGCACCGCTTCTCGTTCAACCATCCCGACGGCATGTGCCCGGCGTGCAAGGGCCTGGGCAAGCGCGTCCGCATCGACGTCGACGCGCTGCTCGACCTCGACCGGAGCGTCGAGGAGGGCGCCATCCGGCACCCGAGCTACGCCGTCGGCAAGTGGTACTGGCGCGAGATCGTCGGCTCCCGGGTGGTCCCGCCGGACAGGCCGCTCCGGCGGTTCAGCGAGGCCGAGATGCAGCGGCTGCTCTGGGCCGACGGCCTGATCGTCAGGAAGGTGCACCAGGGCGAGACCTACGAACGGCCCTTCGACGGGGTGGCCCGCAAGCTCGAGCGGCTGCACGTCGACAAGAACGAGGACCAGATTCCGAAGGTGGCGCGGGAGGCGTACCGGCGGCTGTTCCGCGAGCGGCCCTGCCCGGATTGCGGCGGCGCCCGGCTGAACGCCGCCGCGCTGGCGGTGGAGCTGGCCGGCGGCTGGACCATCGGCCGGCTCGTGGAGTGCGAGCTGACGGAGCTGGACCGGGCGCTCGGGGACCTCGCCGGCCACGACGACTACGCGCCGATCCGCGAGGTCGTCGAGACGCTCGTCGCGCGGATGCGGGGGACGCTGCGGCACCTGATCGACATCGGCGTCGGCTACCTGTCCCTCAACCGCGGGGTACCGACGCTCTCGGGCGGCGAGAGCCAGCGGGTCAAGATGGCGCGCCAGCTCGACTGCGACCTCGTCGACCTCGTCTACATCCTCGACGAGCCGACAGTCGGGCTCCATCCGCGCGACATCGACCACCTCATCGCCATGCTGCGCCGCCTGCGCGACCGGGGCAACTCCGTGCTCGTGGTCGAGCACGACCCCGCCGTCATCCGCGCCGCCGACTGGGTGGTGGACGTTGGCCCCGGCGCCGGCGACGGCGGGGGAGAGGTGGTCTTCTCGGGCCGGCTCGACGATCTGCTGCAGGCCGACGGCGCCACGTCGCGCGCGCTGCGGGGCCGGCTCGACGGGCAGATCCGGCCGGGCCCGGCCGGCGCCGACGGCGCTGCCAGGGGCCGGGCCGCCCCCGCGCGGCGGGGCCGCCGGCGGTTCCGCGACACCCTGGTCGTCGACAAGGCGAGCGCCAACAACCTGCGCGGCCTCACGGTCCGGATACCGAAGGGCGTGCTGACGTGCATCACCGGGGTCGCCGGGTCCGGCAAGAGCTCGCTCGTCGCGGAGCTCGTCGAGACCCTGCGGCGCGGGGCCGAGGGCGGACGCGGAGCCGGGGGTGGACGCGGGGCCGAGGGCGAACGCGGGGCCATAGGTGGACGCGGGGCCGAGGGCGGACGCGGGGCCGAGGCCGTCGTCGTCGATCAGCGCCCCGTCGGCCGCTCGTCCCGCTCGAACCCCGCCACCTACGTCGGCGTGTTCGACCCGATCCGCAAGCTGTTCGCCGCCGCCAACCGCGTCCCGCCGTCGCTGTTCAGCTTCAACGCCGAGGGGTCTTGCCCGGAGTGCAAGGGCCGGGGCTATCTGGAGGTCGAGCTGTCGTTCCTCGACGACGTGCGCCTCGACTGCAAGGTTTGCGAAGGCCGCCGGTACCGCGACGACGTCCTCGAGCTGAGGTGGCGCGGCCGCTCCATCCACGATGTCCTCGAGATGACCGTCACCGACGCCCTGGCCTTCTTCGCCTCGGCCGGCCCCGGCGGGGCGCCGCTCGCCGCCGTCGGGCGCGGCTTGCAGCTTCTCGCCGACGTCGGGGTCGGCTACCTGCGCCTGGGCCAGTCGCTGTCCACCCTCTCGGGGGGCGAGGCGCAGCGCCTGAAGCTCGCCTCCGAGCTCACCCGGTCCGGCAACGTCTACGTCATGGACGAGCCGACCACCGGCCTCCACCCGGCCGACATCGACCGGCTGCTCGCCATCGTCGACCGCCTCATCGCGGGCGGCAACACCGTCGTGGTCATCGAGCACAACCTCGACGTCGTCGCTGCCGCCGACTGGATCGTCGACCTCGGCCCGGAGGGGGGCAAAAAGGGCGGTCGGATCGTCGCCGAGGGCACCCCGGAGGCGGTCGCCGCGCGGCACGCGGTCAGCCATACCGGGCGCCACCTGAAGGAGCGGCTCGGCGTGCAGGCGAGCCGGGGATCCCCCTGACGGAACGCGTCGCCCGCCGTCTTCGGTTGCAGCGGGCGGAATACTCGTCGCCCGTCAGGATTCCCTACAACAGCTCGACGCGGACGTTCAGCCCCGGGGAGCCGGCGAGCTTCCGGTCCGCGGTAACCAGCAGCTCTCCGAGCGCTCCCGCCAGAGCGACGTAGACCGCGTCATACGCGGTGACGTTGTCGCGAAGGCCCCAGACTCTGTCGAGGAACGGCTCGTGCGGGTACCGTTCGACATCGAGCTGCCGCCAGTGTCCGAGCGTTCGGGCCGCATGCCCTTCGTCGAAGGTCCCGTCCAGAACGTACCGCCGCAGCACATGGGCGATCTCGATGTCGATGAGGTGGGGCGCATGCACGACCTCCGTGCCATCGGCCAGTCTTGCACCGACCTTCCTGCCGCGGGCCGTGTTGAGCAGGAACTCGATGGCGCCGGAGGCATCCAGCACCATCAACGCCGCCCGCGCTCCTCGCGGAGCACGTCTGCCGGCGAGCGGTCGAGCACGACGTCCGGCTGCTCGCGGATTGCCCGGAGCAGCTCGTGCCGGCTCGGTCGGGCCAGCGCTCGCTCGATCTCCCGAAGCACGTAGAGCGACATCGACACGCCTTCCATGGCGGCCCGGGCCTTCAGTCGTCGGTGAAGGGAGTCCGGCACGTTGCGAATCTGGAGCATGGTGGTCATGTGTCATGTATGAAAACATGATCCAGAGCGTCATTCAAGCCGACGCGCCGCGAGACACGACAGGGTCCATGCCGCCGGGCACGCGGTCCGCCACAGGCCCTGAACAGCCCGTGGCGAAAGTCCCCGCTGCATTCGAGCGGCGATGCATCCCGCCTGACTGCGTTGCTCCTCGGTCGAATATGCCCAATATTCTCCCTCGTCGCGCCTTGTCAGGCGGGCGCCTCGGCCCTTCGCCGGCCCCCTTCGGGCGCGGTGCAACGCGGGGTTTCACCACGGGCTGTGAAGGAGTGACTGGAGCGACGCGGCGCGGTCCGGCCGCGATGGGGGTTGACATGCAGGTTCCGGGCTGCTAATTTATTGGCTAGTCGCCAAAAAGTTAACGCATGGCGGCAGCCGCGCCGGCGGCGATCCCCGAAGCTCATGACCACACCCTGGCACAGCCCCCTGTCGCGCCGCGAGCGGCAGATCATGGACATCCTCTTCCGGCACGGCCGGGCCCCGGCCAGCATCGTGCGGGACGAGCTTCCGGGCGACCTCAGCTCTTCGACGGTCCGCACGCAACTGCGGATTCTCGAGAGGAAGGGACACGTGCGCCACGACGAGGAAGGGCTGCGCTACGTGTACCGTCCGGTCACGTCCCCGCGGACGGCGCGCCGATCGGCGTTGCGCCACCTCGTCGACACGTTCTTCGAGGGCTCCGCCGAGCGGGCGGTGGCCGCGTTGCTCGGCGGCGAGGCCAGGCGTCTGACCGACCCGGAGCTGGACCGGATCGCGCGGATCGTCACGGAAGCGAGAGGGGGGCAGCGGGCCGGAGAGCGTCAGGGCGGCGCGCCGGCCGGCCGGCGGCCGGAGCGTAGCCCGCGACGAAAGCGGGAGGAGCCGCGATGATCCCGCTCGCCGCGCTGACCTTCAAGGTGTCGGCCATCCTGCTCCTCGCCCTGGCCGGCGCCCTCTGCCTGCGGTCGAGGTCGGCCGCGGCGAGGCACTGGGTCCTGACCGTCGGCGTCGTGGCGGCGTGCGCGGCCCCGGCCATCCACGTCCTTCCGCTCCTGCCCGGCCTGCAGGCGGCCCCCGTCGGGCCGCTCGCGTGGCGCGCCGGGCCGGTGTTCGAAGCGCTCCGCCCGCGTCCCCACGCGGCCCCGCTCGCCGAACCGGCCGGCCCGGGCGCCGCGCTCCCCGCGGCGGAGCGGGATCGTTCGGGGCGCCGCTCGGGCTCGTCTCGACCGGCGGCGGTGGCCGCGATCGACGAGGCCGCGGGCCGGCTCGGCGCGGCGATCTGGCTGACGGGCGCCGTCGGCGGTGTCGGCATGCTGCTGGTCGGACTGGCGAGGCTCCGCCGCCTCCGCGCGTCGGCGCGGCGGGTGACGGGAGGGCCGTGGCATCGGCTGTGCAGCGACCTCGCGGGGTCGTGCGGTTGCCGGCGCGGCGTCGACCTCCTGCTCGGGCCGGTCCCCGGGCTGGTGGCGACGTGGGGCTGGCGGCGGCCCGTCGTCATGCTGCCGGAATCGGCGTCGGGGTGGTCGGCGGAACGGATGCGGGTCGTGCTGCTGCACGAGCTCGCCCACGCGCGCCGCGGCGACTGGGTCGTGCAGGTGGCGGCCGAGGCGCTGTCGTGCGTCTGGTGGTTCAACCCGCTGGCGTGGGTGCTGCGGGCGAGGCTCCGCCGCGAGAGCGAGCAGGCGGCCGACGACTTGGTGCTCGCGCACGGGGTCGCCGCCGCCACTTTCGCGACGCACCTCGTCGAGCTGGCGAGAGAGGCTCGGAAACACGGGCGGACGTGGCTGCCGGCGCCGCGCTGGCGCGTCCGTCACAACTGGAACGGAGGGTGTCCACCATGTTGAATCCGCGCACGAACCGGCGTCCGTTGACGCGTCCCGGCCGCTTCTGGATCCTGGGAGGGCTGGCCCTGGCCTCGATCCTCGTCGCCAGCCTGCAGCTCGCCGCGCAGACCGCCGGCATCGCCGGCACCGTCGTCGACCAGGCCGGGCAGGTCGTGCAGAATCCCGGCCTCACGCTCACCGACCGCGCGACCGGAGAGCAACTGCGCGTGACCGGCGACGACGCCGGGCGATTCGAGTTCGCGGACCTGGAGCCGGGCGTGTACAGCCTCATGGCCGCCAGGCCGGGCTTCGCGCGGCAGTTCCGGCGGTTCTCGCTCGAGGCGGGAGAGCGGATCGAGGACGAGCTGGTGCTCGAGCTCGGCTCCGTGGAGGAGACGATCACGGTGACGGACACCGGCGAGTCCCCCTCCGAGGTGAGGGAGATCAGCGACGCCACGCGCGAGCGGTACCTGCAGAACCGGAACCAGGGCGGCACGATAGCCCCACCCATCAAGCTCCGCGACGTCGCCCCCGTCTACCCGGCGTCCGTGCGCGGCAGCGGCTTCGAGGGCAAGGTCGTCCTGGAAGCGCTGATCGAGACCGACGGCACCGTCGAGGTGCTTCAGATTCTCGCCCCCGTGGACCCGGAGACGATGACGACGGTGCACCCCGACCTCGCCCGCTCCGCCGTCGAGGCGGTCGGCGGGTGGCGCTACGAGCCCACCCTGCTCCACGGCGTGCCGGTCGACACGCGGATGACCATCAGCTTTACCTTCCGCCCGTAGACGGCGAGGTTGGCCCTTGACGTCGGTCATCCAAATCGCCATTCTCAGCACGGAGCATGTGTTGCGGAACGAGGCGATGGCCATCCGCAAGATCGCGGTCGATGTTCCCGAGAGCGTGCTGCTGGCCGAGAAGACCGACGAGCGCTCGTTCGCCCGCGAGCTGCAATCTCGGACGCGTTGAGCACTTCCAGCGCGACGAGAGAACCACCCTCGCCGTAGTCGAGAATCACGCCGGGATTGTCTTCATCGCTTTCGGCTACCGGCGCGTCGCGCACGATGAGCGTCAGCGTATCCGTTGCCTCGTCGTAGCGCGCCTTCATCTCACTCCCTCCTGGCTCTCGAACTTCAACGTCGCGATCGCGCCCAGCGCAGCGCGCTGCTCGCGACCACCGCCATTATCGCCGCCAGGACGTTGAACAGCATGTCGACGGGGTCGAACACCCGGCTCGGTATCAGCAGTTGAAGGCACTCGTCGAGCACCCCGACGAGGCCGGCCGCCACGACCGCGAGCAGCGCCGGCGCGGGGACGCGGCGGCCGCGGCTCGCCCGCTCGGTGAGGGCCTCGTGGATGAAGAGGGCGACCACGCCGTACTCGATGAGATGGGAACGCTCCGTCGGAATCGACATCCGCACGAGCACCAGGAGGTAGGCGGCCGCGACGCCCAGCGCGACGGCGATCTCGGCCCCGCCCGGACGCACCCTGAGGCCCTGCGTCACCGCGGTCGCCAGCACCAGCAGGCAGCAGAGCATGAAGAGGCCGACGCCCAGGCCGAGGTCGCCCAGTGCCGCGGCCAGTGTCCGGGCCAGGCCGAGGGTCGAGTAGATGGCGGCCACGACGGCCAGCGTCCAGGCCCAGAGGCGCCGTTCCCGATCGGACGTGAAGAGACGTTCGGACGTGAAGCGGGGAGGCACAAGGCGCTCAGGGCTGCGGTGTCACCGGGACGGATCCGTGGCGCCGGCACCGCAGAGGCGCGCCGATTCCGAGAGCGACCCGAGGGCGAGGCGGGCCGCGCCGCGGTAGTAGTCGGTCTCGGCGTGCTTCTCGACGAGCGCCAGGCAGCCCGGCGCCCAGGCGAGCAGGTGGTCTTGCAGGAAATCCCTCTGGGTCTCGAAGCATCGCGCGACGTGCGCGGTGTCGCTCCCGCCCCGCGGCCCCGGCCGCCTGGTCGGACAGGGTCGCCACGAAGGCCAGCTCGAGCCCGAGGTGGTCGTCGGGCTCGCGGTGGACGGCCGGCGCCTCGACGCCGAACCGCCGGTAGAGCTCGCGCACCTGCAGGGTGGGCTCCTGGAACGTGAGCTTCGTCTTGCTGCGGTGGACCGACTCCCACGGCGGGGCGAGCATCTCGCCGGGGCCGACGAAGAGCCGGTTGAAGTCCCATTCGAGGGCGCCGAGCCCGGCCGCGTCCCAGCCCGCGCAGAACGCGTTCAGCAACGCCAGCCCCGCGGCGGTGCCGTCGTCGCGGGACGGGAAGGGCCACGCCTCGAACAGCCGGTCGCGGGCGAGCACGGCCAGCCACTCGGCGCGCGGCGCCTCGTAGAAGCACCGGCCGAGGAAGTGGTAGGCGAGGGCCTGCCCTTCCTGCCGCCGCCGCCACTCGGCCGGCACCGTCGCCGCTTCGTTCGACGCGGGAGCGCTCAAATGCCGACCCTCACCTGCATCGCATAGAACAGGAAGCGCCCGCAGATCTCCGACACCGCGGCCAGGCCGAATGCGCCGCTGGCGAGGGTCGAAGCGAGTCGGCGCCGGGACGCTCGCACGGGTTCGCGCATGACGGCGAGGACTCCGCCCAGCGCCGCCGCGGCCACGGCCAGCAGCCCGAGCCGCAGCAGGAGCACGCCGCCGTAGTCGCCGCTGAGCCGCTGGGCGCTCGCGGCGGCGGCCGCCGTGCCGTCGGCGGCCAGCGCCGCGAGATGGAGCGGCACGACGGCGAACTCCAGGGCCAGCGCCGCGATGCCGGCCGCCGCGAGCCCGCGCAGGGTCGCCGGCGACACCAAGCCTGTCCGCATCGGGTCTTCCGGGCCGCCGGTTGCGTTTCGGACGACGAGCCCGGCCGTCACGCCCAGAACGCCCAGCCGCAACGCCGTGCCTCCGAACGCGGCCGGGGTCGCAAAGCTGTTCCAGGCGGGCTGGGCCGGCAGCAGGTAGATCGCGATCTGGCAGCCGAGAAACGTCACGCCGGCCGCCCCCGCCATCCACGGCAGCCACGCCGTGAGCGCTCGGCTCGGCGGCGCCGCCTCGGGTCCGCGCCGCTCCACCCATGCGAGCCCGCCCAGCAGCACCGCAAAGAGGCTCCCGAAGACGATCTCGCGACTGAGCCAGGACGTCGAGAAGTTCACGACGGCGCGCGCGGCCTGCAGCGGGTCGGAGAGATGAAAGAGGGCCGCGAGCAGGCCCACCGACAGGACCGCGAGCACGGCCAGGGTCGGGACCGGTGTCCCGCCGCCGTGCCCGGGGTGGCGCCGCCCCGATAAGTATCGCAGCACCTGCAGGACGAGGAACGCCCCCACCGCCGCCTGGGTCAGGACCGTGAAGAACACGAGCGACCAGTCGCGCGTCTCCATCCGGGCGGCGCGGTCAGGCGCGGACGAGCTTGAGGGGGATGAAGCGAATGGCCGGCTTCGTGATGTCGGCGTCGGGCAGCGGCCCGAACTGGTCAGTGGCGCCCGCCTTCGCGGCCACCTCGTCGAGCGGGCCCCACTGCAGGGCCTTGGTCGGGCACGCCTCCGCGCACGCGGGCCCCCCGGTGCCGGCGTCGATGCGGTGCGAGCAGAAGTTGCACTTCTCCATCTTGCCGGTCTCTTCGCTGAACTGCGGCGCGTCGTAGGGACACGCCCAGGCGCAGAGACGGGCGCCGATGCACTTGCTCTCGTCGACGATGACGATGCCGTCGGACCGCTTGGTGATGGCGCCCGAGGGGCAGGCCTCGGCGCACACCGGGACCTCGCAGTGGTTGCACGACATCGACACGTGGTACATGTACGGGCCGCCGTCCTGGTCGCCCTCCACCGTGCGCACCTTGCGCCAGCGCGGACCCAGCTCGACCCCGTTCTCGACCTTGCACGCGACCTCGCAGGTGCGGCAGCCGGTGCACCGGTTGGCGTCGAAGAAGAACGCTACCTGCTTCTTCGTGTCGCTCATGCCGCGTCCCCCCTGGATGCCGCGTTGCCGCCGGCGACCTCGACCATCGACGAGTTCAGGGTGTGGCCGAGCGAGATCGGCTCGTACTTGTCGGGGCTGAGGATGCTCGCCGTCTGCTTCTCGTTCACGGCGCCCCAGCCCGTCGTCACGCTGACCACCCCGCGCATGATGCCCTTCGTGACCTGCGCCATCGCCTCGATCTCTCCGCGGTCGTTGAAGACGCGGATGCGCGCGCCGTCCTCGATGCCGCGCGGCTGCGCGTCGTCGGGGTGGATCTGCAGCACCTGGCTGGCCCAGATCTCGGTCAGGAAGTCGTGGTGGTGGAAGCTGGAGTTGACGTGGTTGTGGTTCTTGCGGTTGATGAGCTGCAGCGGGTAGCGCGCGGCGCGCGCCGGGTCCACCCAGGGCGCCTCGACCGGGTGCAGGTACTCGAGCAGCGGGTCGAAGCCACGCTCCTGCAGGTAAAGCGAGAAGAGCTCGATGCGGCCCGACGCCGTGTTGAACTGCTTGTCCGCGAACGGGACCCACGGGTCGGGCATCGGATTGACGGGGCCCTCCTCCAGCTGCTCCAGCGTCACCCCCGTCGGCTCGAGCACGTGGCGCAGCAGCTCGTCGTCGGGCTTGTCGAAGTCGTCGCCGAAGCCGAGCCGCCTCGCCAGCTCGGTCATGATCCAGCGGTCGGAGCGCGACTCGAAGAGCGGCTCGATGGCCTGCTCCATGAGCTGGATGTAGCGGCTGCGGATGCCCGCCAGCAGGTTCCGGGTCTCGAACAGGGTGGTCACCGGCAGGACGAAGTCGGCGTAGCGGGCCGTCGTCGTCATGAAGATGTCCTGCACCACCATCAGGTCGATGTTGTCGAGCCCCTCGATGATCTTGCGGGTGTTCGGGTACTGCGTGAGCACCCCGCTGCCCGCCACGTGGATGGCGCGGATGGGGTGCGGCTTGCGCTCGACCAGGTACTCGCCGAGCTTGGTGGCGGGGATGCCGTCGATGCGCGGGTTGCGCTGCGTCGGCACCGGGGTGTTGATGGTCCCGCCCTCGCTCAGGTAGCCGCCGTTGTCGTTGACGCCGCCGCCGAGCACGCCGACGTTGCCGGTGAGCGAGGCGAGGTAGAGGTGGCCGATGACGGTCAGGGTGCCGTGGTCGGTGCGCTGCGCGCCCGCCATGTTCTGGATGATGGCGGCGGGCCTGGCGGCCGCGTACTCGCGCGTCAGCGCCGCGATCGAGTCGGGCGGGGCGCCGGTGATGCGCTGCACCACGTCGGGCGTGTAGCGCGCGGCGATGGCGCGCACCCACTCCAGCACCGGCTGGTAGCGCACGCCGTCGACGGTGTAGCTGCCGCGCAGGGCCGGCTGCGCGCCCGGCGTGTCGGCGGCGACGGGCCGCCCGGCGCGTTCGTCCCAGACCACGAAGCCGCCGGCGCCGCCGCCGCCGTTGGTCAGCAGCCGCAGGTCGCGCAGGTCGACGGGCAGCGTCTCGCCGCCGGCCGGCCACGTGCGCGACGCCGCCTCGAGGTCGTAGCCGCCCTCGCCGAGCCGCACCAGGAACGGGGCGTTGGTGTAGCGCCGGACGTACTGCTCGTCGAACAGCCCCTCGTCGAGCAGCACCCTGATCATGCCGAGGGCGTACGCGGCGTCCGTTCCCGGCCGGATCTGGATCCAGCGGTCCGAGAGGGCCGCGGTCTCGCTGAGCCGCGGGTCGATGGTCGTCAGCCGCGCCCCGTGCTCCTCCCGCGCCTGGAAGATGTTCTTGACGTAGCCCTGGTTCGACACCGCGGGGTTGTTGCCCCAGGCGAGGAAGTACCGGCTGTGCACCCACTCGTCGCGGAACTCCGACCGCCCGCCCCCGAAGATCGCGTTGAACCCCGAGCTGACGGAGGCGCAGCACAGCTGCGAGATGATCGGCGTGGCCCCCCCGAAGCGGTTCCACCAGGCCGAGTAGAGTCCCCGCACCCCCGTCGACAGGGCCGACCAGTTGCCGGTCCCCCCGAACGAGAGGAACGCCCGGTTGCCGTCCTCGTCGAGAATCCGGCGGTAGCGCTCGGCGATGGTGTCGAGCGCCTCTTCCCAGCTCACGCGCTCCCACCGGTCCTCGCCTCGCCGGCCCGCCCGGCGCATGGGGTACTTCAGGCGGTGGGGGCTGTAGAGCTGGCGGATGCGCGAGATGCCGCGGGCGCAGGCGAGCACGTTGAAGTCGGGGTCGCCGGTCACCTTGACGAGACGGCCGTCCTCGACGTGGGCGAGGAGCGCGCAGTGCAGGCACTCGGGGGTGTTGGCGGTGCGGAAGACGCGGGTCGCGGCCGCGGCGGCCCCGGCGGTGGAGACGCCGGCCGGCGCCCCGCCGGTCGGGTACCGGGACAGGAGCAGCCCGCCCCCGCCCAGCGCGGTCGCGCCCCCGACGAGGGCGCTCCACTTCAGGAAATCCCGCCGCGATGCGGAAAAGGCGTCGCCCGGGTCGGCGGCATCACGCTTCTGTGGCATCTGGCGCGGTCCTCGTACGGCGAGTATAGTCCAGCGCGGCGGCGGCTACCACCTCAACCTGAGGACCGTTCGGCTCGCAGTCCGAGTCAGGTTGTGGCTACCGGCAAGCGGGGGCGATGGTGCGGCCAGGCGGTGTCGCAGGTGGCCGCAGTAGGCCAATTCAAAATGCGATCTTGACTTGGCGTCGCCGCATGCTTCCACGTGCCGGCGTTCGACGTGAGGTAGCGCAGGCGGCTGGTGATGCCCAAGCTGTACTTGCGCGACACCGGCCCGGCTTGTTGGCCGTTGGCGAATCCGGGAGCCGCGGCAGCCGGGTGGTCTCCGAGGTGGTCGAGCACCGCACGCGCGGCGGAGAGAGCGGCGGGTTCAGATCGACCGGTCGGCTCCGTAAGGCAGCGCGGCCGGGTGCGCACGACGCGATTCTGCAGTATCGTGGGTCGTCATGCGCAGCCTGTCGCTCGTCGTCCTTCTGCTGATGGCCCCGGCTCCTGCGCTGGCGCAGGCGGCCGAAGCGCCCCGCACGCCCTCGGGCGCGCCGGACCTGAGCGGCTACTGGGAGTACCGCAGCACGACGCCGCTCGAGCGGCCGGCGGCGCTGGCGGGCCGGGCGGTGCTCACGCCCGAAGAAGAAGCGGCGTACCTGGTCGGGCGACACGCCGCCATCGGGCGCGAGCGCGACCTGCAGCTCAACGCCGACTGGTGGCAGCCCGGCGGCCTGACCGACGGGCGGACGTCGCTCGTCGTCGACCCGCCCGACGGGCGGCTGCCGGCGCGCACCGTGGCCGGCCGCGAGCGGGCGCGCACGCTGGGCATCGCCATCCGCCTGCGGTCGGCCGACGGGCCGGAGGATCGCGAGCGCTACGAGCGCTGCATCATGGGGCGCACGGTGCCGCTGCTGGCGGTGTCCCCCAACCGGCTCGCGCAGATCTTCCAGACGCCGGATTACGTCGCCATCCTGCACGAGCAGAACTCCGACCTGCGCATCATCCCCCTCGACGGACGGCCGCGGCTGCCCACGGGGCTCCGCCAGTGGCAGGGGAGCTCCCGCGGGCGCTGGGAGGGCGACACCCTCGTCGTCGAGACGACCGGCTTCAAGGGCGTATGGACGATACAGGGGACGGGGCCGAACGCGCGCTACGTCGAGCGCATCCGGCTCGCCGGCCCCGACCGGCTGCACTACGAGTTCACGGCGCACGACCCCGAGTCGTTCGCCGGGCCCTGGACGGTGATGTTCCCCATCACCCGCGCCGCCGGCCCCGTCTTCGAGAACGCCTGCCACGAGGGCAACTACAGCATGCCCCTCATCCTCCGCGGCGCCCGCGCCGAGGAACGCGGCCGACGGTAACGGACCGGGCCGTTGCCGCCAGCGCGTCGGTCGGACGAAGCGACCGGAGAGCAAGGTCGGCCACGCGGGAGAAGCTTCCGCCGACGGAGGTGATTCCCAGCCCGGCGATCCGTTTCATTCCGCGCCAAGCCAAGTTCGCCCTGGCGGACGGCGTCCTTGTCGCCTGCGGGTTCCCCTGTCAGCCTGGCCCGGCTACCGTGATTCGATGCCCGGCATCGGAACCCGCGACAGGAATCCCGGTCGGCGCGTCGCTCCGACGCCGTGGCGCGTCTGCGCCGTCGCTTCGCTGCTCGCCGGGGCCGTCGCGGCGCAGGCACAGGAGGCGCCGCGCCCCGGCGGCATCCACGGTCATGTCCTCGACGCCGCCACGCGCCGGCCGCTCGCCACGGCCGCCGTCGTGGTCCTCGATCGCGGCCTCGCCACCGTCACCGGCGACGACGGGCGCTTCACGCTGGCGGACGTGCCGGTCGGGCTGCACCGCGTGCAGGTCGTGCTGGCCGGCTACGAGTCGGCGATTCTGCACGACGTCGTCGTGCGGCCGAGCCGCGTCACGCCGCTGGCGGTGGCGCTCGACGCGGCCGGCCCCGCCGTGCGCGAGGTCGTCGAGGTCACTCCCGACTACTTCTCGGCGGAAGAGGAGGCGTCGGTCGGCACCGTGAGCTTCAGCTACGAGGAGATCCGGCGGGCGCCGGGCTCGGCGGGCGACGTCAGCCGGATGCTGCAGGTGCTGCCGGGCGTGGGCATGGCCACCGATCAGCGCAACGACCTGATCGTCCGGGGCGGCAGCCCGGGCGAGCACCTCACCGTCGTCGACAACATCGAGATCCCCAACATCAACCACTTTCCGACCCAGGGGGCGTCGGGCGGCGTGATCGGCCTGCTCAACACCGACCTCATCGCCGACGTCACCTTCTCGGCCGGCGGCTTCGGGGTGGAGCACGGCGACCGCCTCTCGTCGGTGATGGTCGTCACCCAGCGCGAGGGCAACCGCTCCGAGGTCGACGCGGAGGTCGCCACGAGCATGGCCGGGGCCGGCGTCCTCGTGGAGGGGCCGCTCGGCCGCGGGCGCGGGTCGTGGGCCCTGTCGGCGAGGCGCAGCTACCTCGAGCTCATCGCCGGCATCGTCGGCGCCATCGGCACCGGCGGGGCGGTTCCCCGGTACAGCGACTTCCAGGGCATGGCGACGGTCGACGTCGGCCCGACGCATCGACTGCAGGTGCTCGGCCTCGGCGGCCTCGACGCCATCGACCTCTCGCTCGACGACCGGGAGGACGCCGCGGTCGTCTCCCGCGCCGGGCAGTACGTCGGCGGGCTCAACTGGCGCTGGCTGTGGAGCGCCAACGGGTATGCGGAGACCTCGGTCGCGCGGACCCGCGCGGACTACGGGGTGCACGTCACCGAGGGGGCGGACGACGGGGCGCGGTCGCTGTTCGAGAACGACTCCCGCGAGCAGGAGCTGGTGCTGCGCAGCCACTGGCGCTACCGGCCGCGCGCCGGCACCGCGCTGGCGTGGGGGGTGACGGCGCGCCGGCTGTCGGGCGACTTCGACCTGTTCGCGCGGTCGGACCGCACGCGCCTCGGCACGCGCGACGAGCAGCTCGACGTGCGGGCGGTGCTGACCGGGCGCAAGACCGGCGCCTTCGCCTCGGTGGAGCAGTCGGTCGGCCCGCGCCTCACCGCGACGCTCGGCGGCCGCTTCGACCACTTCACGATCAACCGGCGGGGCGCGTGGTCGCCGCGCCTCGGACTGTCCTATGAGGTCGACCCCCGGACGACGCTGACCGCGGCGGCCGGCGTCTACCGCCAGACGCTGCCCGCGTGGCTGCTCGTCCAGCACCCGGACAACCGCCGCCTCGACGACCAGCGCGCCAACCACTACGTGGCCGGCGTGCGGCGGCGGCTGACGCCGAGCACGCTGCTGAGCGTCGAGGCGTACCGCAAGGACTACCGCGGGCTGCCGTTCGACCCCGACGATCCGACCGCGCTCGTCGTCGACCGGTTCGCCGACTTCAGGACGCCGGCGCCGGGGCGCCTCGTCGCGGGCGGCCGGGCGCGGTCGCACGGGGTCGAGGGCGTCGTGCGGAAGAAGCTGGCGCGGGACGTTCACGGCCTCGTGAGCTACGCCTGGGCGGTCTCCCGCTACACGGACGCGACGGGGGTCGAGCGCGACCGGACCTTCGACCACCGGCACGTCGCGTCGGTGGTGGTCGGGTACCGCCCCAACGATCGCTTCGAGCTCAGCGGGCGGTGGCGGTACGCCGGCGGGCGGCCCTACTCGCCCTTCGACCCGGTGCTGTCGGCGCAGGCGGGGGCCGGCGTCGTGCGGCGCGATCGGATCAACGCCGAGCGCCACGCCGCCTACCATCGGCTCGATCTGCGCTTCGATCACCGCCGGCACTACCGGCGCGTCACCCTGGTCAGCTTCTTCAGCGTGCTCAACGTCTACGACCGCGACAACGTCTTCCATTACTACTGGGACAGGGACGACAATCGTCCGGACCGCGCCACGCAGTGGGGGCTTCTCCCGGTGGGCGGCTTCGAGCTCGAGTTCTGACCATGACGGCGTGGCTGAAGGCGTCGATTCGAAAGCACCCCGCGCGCTTGGGCGGCGAGCTCGAGTTCCGACCATGACGGCGTGGCTGAAGGCGTCGATTCGAAAGCACCCCGCGCGCTTGGGCGGCTTCGAGCTCGAGTTCCGACCATGACGGCGTGGCTGAAGGCGTCGATTCGGGAGCATCCCGCGCGCTGGGGGTGGGCGCTCAACGCGGCGTTCTGCACGCTGGTCGGCGGCGTGCTGAGCCTGGCGATGGCCGAGCGGCTCGAGCCGGCGTACTTCGCGACCAGCTACGGCATCGGGTTCTCCATCCACGCCTTCAACCTGCTCGCGCACCGGCACGGGCCGCCGTGGCTGCCGCGGTGGGCGGCGGAGACCGTCGCGACGGCGTGCGGAATGGTCCTCGGTCTCGCCCTCGGCGGCGTTATCCTGGACGGCGACGCCCTGTTCCTGCTGGGCAGCAACGCGTTCCTGCTGATCGGGGTCCTGCTGAGCGGCGCGGGCCTCGCCGGCTCCATCGCGGTCGAGCGTCTGTGGGAGGTGCGCAACCGGCTCGAGCGGGCGAGGCGGGACGCCCTGGCCCGCGACAAGGCGTTGGCGGAGGCGGAGCTGCGCGTGCTGCAGGCGCAGGTCGAGCCGCACTTCCTGTTCAACACGCTGGCGAACGTCATCTCGCTCATCCGCACGCATCCCGAGCGGGCCGCGCGGCTCCTGGAGCGGCTGACGTCGCTGCTGCGCGCCTCGCTGTCGCGCACGCGCCGCGCCGGCGGGACGCTGGGCGACGAGCTCGCGGTGGTGCGCTCGTACCTCGACATCCAGTCGCTGCGCATGGCGGGACGGATGACGTTCGAGGTGGACGTGGACCCCGGCCTCGAGGCGGTGCCGATGCCGCCGCTCCTGCTGCAGCCGCTGGTGGAGAACGCGGTGCTCCACGGCATCGAGCCGTCGCCGGCGGGGGGGCGCGTCGTGGTGCGCGCGGACCGGTCGCGCGGGGTGGTGCGGATCAGGGTGACCGACGACGGCATCGGGCTCGATCCGGACACCGCCGGGCAGGGCGTCGGCCTCGCCAGCGTCCGCGAGCGTCTGCAGGCGACGTTCGGCGCGGGCGGGCGGCTGGCCCTCGAGGAGACCCCCGGCGGCGGCGTCAGCGCCGAGCTGCGGTTTCCCGCCGCTCCCGTCGCGGCCGCGGAGGCGCCCTGACGGTGGGCGACGCCGCCAGGGCGCTGATCGCCGACGACGAGCCGGCGCTGCGAGCCGAGCTCCGGCGCCTGCTCGCGGACGCGTGGCCCGAGCTGGGTATCGTGGCGTCGGTCGGGGACGGCGCGGCGGCCCTCGAGGCCATCGAGCGCCTGCGGCCGGACGTCGCCTTCCTCGACATTCGCATGCCGCCGCCCTCGGGCCTCGACGTCGCGCGCCGCGCCGGCCCGGACACCGCCGTCGTGTTCGTGACGGCGTACGACACCCATGCGGTGGAGGCGTTCGAGCGGGCGGCGGTGGACTATCTCCTCAAGCCCGTGCTCGGGTCGCGCCTCGCGGAGACCGTGCATCGCCTGAAGCGCCGGCTGGCCGGCGGGGACCGCGACGAACCGGACGCGCGGGTCCTCGAATCGCTCATACGGCGCCTGGCCGACACGCCCGAGTACCTGCACTGGCTGCGCGTCGGACAGGGAGAGCGGGTCGAGCTCGTCGCCGTCGACGACGTCTGCTTCTTCCGGTCCGACCGCAAGTACACGGCGGCGGTGACGCGCGACCGGGAGCACCTGGTGCGCACGCCCATCTCGGAGCTGGCGGCGCGCCTCGATCCCGGGCGCTTCTGGCGGATCCACCGCGGCGGCATCGTCAACGTCGCCGCGATCGAGGCGGCGCGCCGCGATCTGCGCGGGCGCTATCGCCTGACGCTGAAGGATCGCCCCGAGGTGCTGCGGGTGAGCGCCGCCTACGGGCGCCTGTTCCGGCGCATGTAGGTTTCGGGCGGGCGCTGCCGGATGGAGGGCCGGCCGCGTTGGAGGGGCTCGCCGGGCGTGCCCGAAGCCACTGCGCCGCAGCGGCCTCTCGCGCTCCACCCACTCGTCATCGGGGCCGAGGGGCCGGGCGAGCGGGCAGGGGAGCAGCGACGGCGCGAGGGGGCCGCGCTCCACCCGCTCGCCATCGGGGGCGAGGGCCGGGGATGGGGAGGTTCCGCGACCTCAACGCCGCGTGCGCAGACCGCGCGTGCCGTCGGACCGGCAGCTCGTGGCGAGCCATGACTCGGCCACTACTCGCTCCGCAGCACCGTGGCGGGATCGAGTGCGGTCGCGCGGCGCGCGGGCACGTAGGCCGCGAGCCCCGCGAGCAGCGCGAACAGCACCGGGACCGCCAGGTACGTGGCGGGGTCCCACGGGCCGACGCCATGGAGCTGAGAGGAGAGCGACGCCATCAGGACGGCCGCGGCCAGCTCTCCGATGACGACGCCGGCGCCCGCGAACGCCAGCGCGTGACGCACGAAACGCGCGCGGATGCCGGCGCGGGTGGCGCCGAGGGCGAGCCGGATGCCGATGTCGCGGCGCCGGCGCGCGGCCCCGTAGGCGACGACGCCGTAGACCCCGATCATCCCCAGGACGACGCCGAGGACGGCGAACCCCAGCACCAGGGTCGTCGTGAAGCGCGGACGGCTGACGGCCTGCGCCATGACGTCGTCCATCGCACGGATGCGGCTGACCGGCGTCTCCGCGTCGAGCGAGGCGACCACCGCCCGCAGGTTGTCGGTGACCAGGGCCGGGTCGGCGCCGGCGTGGACCACCACGGACATCGCGTCGACGGCGCCGAGGTGCTGGGCCAGGGGCAGATACAAGGTCGTGCCCTCCTCGCTCGCGGGCCCCTGCCAGCGGACGTCGGCGACCACGCCGACCACGGTGCGCCAGGGGTCGGCGTCTCCCTGACTGCCCGGGAACTGGATGCGCTGCCCGACCGCGGTCTCGCCCGGCCACCAGGTCTCGGCCAGGCGCCGGCTGACGAGCACGACGCGCTGCGCGCCGCTCGAGTCGGCCTCGGTGAAGCCGCGGCCTTCGACGATGGGCACGCCGAGGGCGGTCAGGTAGTCGGCGCTCACGGCCGTTCGCAGGTCGGTCGAGGGCCACTCTCCGCCCTCGGTGGCCGGGTTCGGCCGTCCCTCGATCGTGAACACGCTGAAGCCGAAGCCGGCCCCGAAGGGCTCGAAGACGGTCGACAATCCCACCGTGCGGACGAAGGGAAGGGCGCGCAGACGTTGTTCCAGCGCGGTGTAGAAGCCGAGCCTGGCGGTATCGTCGGGATGGCGCGCGGCCGACGGCGCGACCTCTGCCACGACGCGGCGCTCCGGGCTGAGTCCGACGTCGACGGCGAGCTGCGAGGCCAGGCTCCGGGCCAGCAGGGCGGCCGCGATGGCGAGGGTGACGGCCGCCGCGGTCTCGACGGTGACGAACAGGTCGAGACCGCGGCCCGTCGTTCCGCCGACGCTTCCGCGCGAGCCCGACCGCGCCGCCTCCTCGCCCGCCCGCGCCGCGCGCAGCGCCGGCAGCGTGCCGGCGGCCAGCGCGGTCACGACCGAGAGCACCGCGGTGAAGCCGAGGACGACGCCGTCGACGCGAATCCCGTTCGCCCGCGGCACGTCCGCGGGAAGGAGCGCGACCAGGGCCGGCACGCCGGCCCAGGCGACGGCGAGGCCCGCCGCGCCCCCGAGCAGGCAGACGAGCGCGCTCTCGGTCAGGAGCTGCCGGACCACGCGGCCGCGGCCCGCCCCGAGGGCGGCGCGCAGGGCCAGCTCGTGCCGGCGCGCGGCGGCGCGAACCTGCTGCAGGTTGGTCAGGTTCACGGCCCCGATCAGCCACACCGCGGCGACCGCGCCGAGCAGCAGGAGCAGCATCGGGCGCACCTCGCCCAGCCGGTCCTCGCGCCACGTCCTGAGGCCGACGCGCGTCCCGTAGTCGTCGGGCATCCGCCACGGGAACAGCCCCGCGAACTGCGGGCCGAGCGCCCTCATCTCGTCCGTCGCCGCCTCCAGGGAGACGCCGGGACGGAGGCGGCCGACCAGGAACGCGGTGCGCGCCCACAGGCCGACCGGGCTCGCCGCGTCCACGGTCATCGGCACCCAGAGGTCCACCCCGGCCGACGGGAAGTCGAAGTCGGGCGGCATGACGCCCCGCACCTCGTGGGCGACCCCGTCGAGCGGCAGCGTCCGCCCGACGATGGCCGGATCGGCGCCGAAGCGTTGCCGCCACAGCGCGTCGCTCAGGAGGGCGGCCGGCGCGGCGCCGGGGCGCTCGTCGTCGAGGCGGAAGCCCGGACCCAGCGCCGGCGCCCGGCCGAGGCGGGCCGGCAGGTCGCCCGCGATCGGCACGACGCTGACGCGCAGGGGCTCGTCGAGTCCGGTCAGCGTCCGGTCGTCCGGCGGGACGTAGGCGGAGACGTCGAGGGTGCGCGCCCGCTCGCGCAGCTCGACGAGCTCGCCGACGTAGCCGATGCCGAGGATGCGGGCCAGCCGGTCCGGCTCCGCGACCGGCAGGGGGCGCAGGAGAATGCCGTGGAGGGCGCTGAAGATGGCCGTCGTCGCGCCGATGGTGAGGGCCAGGGTGGCGACCGACATTGCCGCGAACCCGGGGCGGCGGGCGAGGGCGCGGGTGCCGCACCGTACGTCCTGCAGCAACTGATCGAGCCAGCGCCAGCGCCACAGGGCCCGGACGTCCTCGCGGATGAGCCCGGCGTTGCCGAGCGTCGCCCGCGCCGCCCGCGCGGCGTCCCCGGGCGACATGCCGCGCTGGATGTTCTGCTGCGTCTCGAGCTCCACGTGCAGGGAGAGCTCGCGCCGGATGTCCGTCTCCGCCCGCTTTGCGCGGCGGCGGCGGAGCCACGGCAACAGACGAGCGAGCGGTACGCGCAACGGCATGGGCGGCCCTCCGATATGAAGATAATCTACAATGAATCAGATACTGTAGATTGTCAAGGCATATGCGCCATAATACCGGCATGCGCTCATGCGAGACTGCGGCAAGGGAGGACTGGCGATGACCAATCGAGCCTGTGTCGATTCGTTGCTCCAGCGACGGCTGGACCGTCGCGATCTGCTGACCGGCGGCCTGGCTCTGCTCGGGCTCGGGGCCGCCCGCGGCACCTCGGGCCTGTCTCTCTTCCAGCCCTCCGCGTTTCCCCTCGGCGTCGCGTCGGGCGATCCGACGCCGGACGGCGTGGTCCTCTGGACGCGCCTCGCCCTCGACCCGCTGAACGGCGGCGGCATGCCTCCGGACGACGTCGAGGTCGTCTGGGAGGTGGCGCGCGACGAACGGATGGCCGACGTGGTCCAACGCGGCACGAGCGTCGCCCGCGAGGTGCTCGGCCACAGCGTGCACGTCGAGGTGGACGGGCTCGAGCCGGGGCGCTGGTACTGGTACCGGTTCCGCGCCGGCGCCGACGAGAGCGCCGTCGGCAGGACCCGCACGCTCCCGGCGGCGGGAGCGCGCGCCGACCGGCTGAGGTTCGCCTTCGCCTCGTGCCAGCACTACGAGCAGGGGTACTTCACGGCGTACCGGCACATGGCCGAGGACGACCTCGACCTCGTCTTCCACCTCGGCGACTACATCTACGAGTACGAGGGGCGCGACGGGCGGGTGCGCCGGCACACCGGCGACGAGATCGAGCTGGTCGACGACTACCGCAACCGGTACGCGCTCTATCGCAGCGACCCGGACCTGCAGGCGGCGCACGCGGCGTTTCCGTGGGTGGTCACGTGGGACGACCACGAGGTCGACAACAACTACGCCAACCTCGTGTCGGAGGAGGAAGGGCTGCCGGCCGAGCTCTTCCGGCGGCGCCGCGCCGCCGCCTACCAGGCGTACTACGAGCACATGCCGTTGCGCCGGTCGTCGCTGCCGAACGGTCCCGACCTGCAGCTCTACCGCGCCTTCGCCTGGGGCGATCTCGCCTCGGTCCACGTGCTCGACACGCGGCAGTACCGCACCGACCAGCCGTGCGGCGATCGCCGCGGAAACTGCGACGGCATCTACGACCCCGCCGCGACGCCGCTCGGCGAGGCGCAGGAGCGCTGGCTCATGGACGGGCTCGACGCCTCGACCGCGCGCTGGAGCGTCATCCCGCAGCAGATCATGATGGCGCGGATCGACTACACGCCCGGCGACGGCGAGTCCTACTCGGCAGACGTCTGGTCCGGCTACGAGGCCGCACGGCGCCGGCTCATGGAGTTCCTCGCGACCCGCCGGCCCGCGAACCCTCTCGTCCTCACCGGCGACATCCACAGCAACTGGGTCACCGACCTCAAGGTCGACTACCGCGACCCCGCCGCGCCGGTGGTCGGCACCGAGCTCGTCGGCACCTCCATCAGCTCGGGCGGCGACGGCGTGGACACCCGCGACTCCACCGCCGCGCTCCTCGCGGAGAACCCGGCCATCCGGTTCTTCAACGGCCAGCGCGGCTACGTGCGCTGCGACCTGACGCCCGAGCAATGCCGGGCCGACTACCAGGTCCTGGAGTACGTCACCCGGCCCGGCAGTCCCATCTCGACGCGCGCATCGTTCGTCGTCGAGGACGGCCGGCCCGGCGCGGAGCGGCTCTGAGCGACGGCCGCCTCGGGGTACGTCTTCTCGCTCCCGAGGCACGCGCCGGCAAATGCCGGGCGCTCAGGGTTTCAGTCGGCGACGCGCCCAGGGAACTGCGGCGTCCTTCAACGGGTTCCAGACGCAGTCGGGTATACCGGCCTTGGAGCCGCGTCGGGCTCGTTCGCCCGGCTGGCAGACCGGACCGATCGCATGTTACTGGAAGTGACACCGGTAAACAGAGGACGACCGTCGAGTCCGCCGGGTCCACTCAGGCATCGGGATGCCGATACCGTTCGAACTCGTGATGACGGGCGCAGGTCCAACCAGACCGCCGAGGTCGGCAGCGGCGCCAGCGGCGGAGGGACTGGATCCAGGAAGTGCAGCAGGCCGCCAAGCAGGAGTGGGGTACGCGTCCGCACGACCGACAATCACGTACTTCTACGATGGGTTCCCCAGATGTCGATAATGTTCCAAAGCCCCTGGATGCGCTGAAGGGGATCGTCTACCATGTATCCGACCTGTTTTGCCGCAAGCGGGAGACTTGCTGATTCGGAACCCTTCCGCCGCCGTGCTGGAATCGCGAAAGCCGATCGGCGTGGCCGAGGCGGTCCGGGAGCGATGGAACAAGCAACCAACGCCGAATCTTCTGGCCCGCAAGACGGCGGAAGACTACCGGAGGAAGGGAGTGGCGACGCTCCGCTCGACTTCCTGCCGGGGTTTCGCGCGGATCTGCTTGTCAGCGACGCGAGGTGAAGGCATAGAGGTCAAGTCACGCACGTCCCTGGCGGCGGAACCGAGGATCAGGGAGTTGGCGAAGGCTGTCGTCGGCCATCTGGGCTCGTGCGAGCCCGAGAAGCTCGACTCGCCCGAAGGAGCGGCCTTCGCTCGTGGACATGGCGGCTAGCGGACGCCACTGGAATCGGGCATGTCGAGCGAGGCCGCAACCCGCTGGTAACCCAAGGCGGCGGTCAACGGTCCGTACTTCCTGGACAGGGCGTCTTCCTGGGGATCGTCTCAGCCGCGCTCGGCCGAAGCGAGGGAAACGCGATCGCGGGTTCAGCCACGGCGATTTCGGTGACGAGATGGTGACGGGCTTGATCGCGACCGTCCGCCGCATGATGGCCGCTGACGAATAGCACGCTCGGGCTCCGGGTATTCGAACATCTGTCCGTACTGCGCTGCACGAGTTTCGACAGGCACTCGTCAATCAGGACACGCACGGTTCAGCAGAGCGGCAATCGCCTGTTCCAGAGCGGCAATCGCGTGTTCTCTCGAAACCGCCGGGAAGACCTCCAGGAGCTCGGAGAGCGTCTGCCCGGCTTGTAGATAATTGAGCAGCGACTGGAATGGCACGCGCGTGCCGGCGAAGACCGGAGTACCGCTCATGACGTCGGGATGGCGGCGAGGGTTTCTTGGGACATCTCGCGACTGGTCTGTCCAGCACTCCGCATACACCGGGGGCCGACGCCTGCCTTTGAGCGGTCATGGGCGGCACCGAACCGTTCGGATTGGCGGTCCGTGCCCGGAGGTCGTCTCGCGTGCGTCATCGCGGCGGGGCGGTGCGTTCGAACAGCCGGGACGGAGGCCGTCCGCTGCGAACGTCGTCCGCCGCCGCGAGCAGGCGGTCGCGGTCCGCGAGGTTGCGTTCGGCCATGGCTTCGAGGAAGTCGACGACCGCGGCCTGCTCGCTGGCGTCCACGAGGTCGAGCAGGACGCGCCATGGGGCCACGCCGTGACCGTAGGTCAGCCCCTCGGCCGGGGGCGACAGGGAGGCGCGGCGGAGCGCTTCGACGGCCGCGTCGACGTCGCCGTCGAGCATGGCGGTCGAGGCGAGCGTCATGTGCGCCCGGTAGATGAACGAGCCGGCATCGGGCACGCCCGCGAAGCGCGGCGCGAGGTCGAGCACGTCGCGCGCGAAGCGTCTCGCGTTGTCGGTCTTCCTCTCGATGTAGCCCGCCAGGTTGCGGTCGTCGAACCGCGCGGCCCCGCGGATGCTCTGCAGCGCGTCGACCGCGGCTTCGGCCATCGCTTCGAAGCGCTCGGCCGGGGGCAGGGCGGCCAGGGCGTCGTACTGCTCGGCCGGGGCCACGGCGCGGTCGCGTAGCCATGCGGCGCGGCTTCGCTCGCTCGCCACGCAGGTCCGCCAGCATCGTCCGGGTCGGCACCGACTCGGGATCGAGGCGCGTGGCGCGTTCGAGGCAATCCCTGGCGAGAAGCCGGACGTCCTGGGGGAAGCTGCTGCGGTTGTAGCGCGGCGCATTCAGCAGGTAGTGGGCAGCGGCGGCCAGCAGGATCGGATCGCTCGACGCGGCAAGGCTGGTGCGCGCATGCGTGCGCGGCGAACGCGCTATCCGGGTCGAAGTCGGTCACCTCGACGAGCGGGCCGTCGTCGGTGATGCCGGACGCGGTAGCCGGTGACGCTGGCCGCGTAGAACCGGCCGAGGCGGGCCGACCAGCGGTCCCGTCGGGTCGTCCGACCGGCGCTGGAGCAGGATCTCCTCGGCGCGGGGCCGGTCGCTCATGCGCTCACCGCGACCTCGGTGTCGGGGAAGTCGTCGAGGAGTCGCTCGACCGGCCAGTCTTGCGACGAGTGGCGGTGTCGATTCTCCCGCAGGATGTCCGGAAGGCGATCTCCCGTCACGTCGGCGACGGGGCGGCACGCCGCGACCGCGACCGCGATCAGGCAGCAGCCCGCGCAACCAGAGCGGCCCTCGAGAACGGTGAAGCGGCGCGCCGGGGCGTCCGCCGTCGGATGTGCGCGATTCGCCGGGTCAGCGACGGAGTTCCAAGCATGCCGACACCCTCCCACGAGTAACGGCCGCCGCGTTCGCGGACTGCGGCGGCCATGGAACTCAGCACCTCGACGTAGGTCTGGGTGCGCGCGCACCGCGCGCACGGCCGCCTCGTCGCACGCCTGCTCGGCGGTCAGGGCGAGCGTGCGCCGCAGCCACCAGGCGAGCGGATGGAACCAGAACAGGCAGCGGTTCAGCGAGGCGAGCCCCGCCACGAGGGGATCGCGCCTTGCGACGTGCGCGCCCTCGTGCGCGAGCACGGCGCTTGGAGCTTGGTTTCCGACCACCGCTCCCAGCCCGACGGCAGCACCACGCTCGGCCGCAACAGACCGACGGTGACCGGCACCGCGATGCGGTCCGACTCGAGGACCTGGAAGGGAAGGGCGCCGAGCCGGCGGCGGGCCGGCCCCTCGGGCGGCCGGGCGCTGCGCGCGAGCCGCCGCGAGCCCCACAATCCGAGCACGAGGCGCAGCAGCATCGGCGCCAGGCCGGCGACGTAGACGGCGAGGGCCGTCGCCGTCCAGGACCACTCGCCGCGGGAAGGCGCGGCCGGCGCCGCGTCGCGGGGAACGCCGGGCTCGCGGCGAGGTGGCGTCAGCGGCGGGGGAGCCGTCGCGGCCGGATTCCACTCGGTCCGCGGGCCGGGCGTCGCGGCGACCGCGGCGGCGACGACGTCGCGCGCGGCGGGCGGCACCGGCACGCCGACGGCCGGCACGAGGCGCGACAGCGCCGGCATCAGCAGCATCGCGACGAGCACGACGGTCCACGCGGCGTGCCGGGTCGCGCCGGCCGGCACCCGCAGGGCGGCGAGGACCGCCGCCACGAACGCGGCGACCAGCGCCGCCCGCAGCGACGCGTCGGCCAGGGCTTCCAGCACCATCCCGCTCGTCCCGCTCATGACCGCCCCCCTCGCCCCGCCTTCGCCTTGCCTCTGGCCCGGCGCGCGAGACGCTCGAGCTCGTCCACCGAGAGCACCTGCTCGTCGACCATGCCCACGAGGAACTGCTCGGTCGAGCCCGCACAGAAGCGGTCGATGATGCGCCGCACCGCGGACGCGGCAATGCCCTGCGGCGGCAGCTTGGCCCGGTAGACGAACGTCTTGCCCGCCACCCGGTGGCTCAGGTAGCCGCGGGCTTCCAGGCGCCTCAGCACCGTCCGTACGCTCGAGTCCTTGAGCGGATGGGCTGGCAGCAGCCCTTCGCGCACCTGCTCCGCGGTGGCCTCGCCGCCGGACCAGATCGCCTCCATGACGGCCTGCTGCAGCTCGGTCAGGATGGCGTTACGAATAGTCACGTTACGGAGTGTAGCACATGTGTCGGGTTCGAGCGAGATCCGGGGCCGAGGGTCTCGTCGAAATCTCGGCCTTGCGCGTGGTGGCGGATCCGGTCAGCGACCTGCTCTGGTCGACGGTGCGGAAGGCCACGGCCAGACGCCTCACCGTCCATGCGGCGGGCGGCTACACCTTCGCGCACGAGACGGGGCACAACATGGGGCTCGTGACCGCCGCGCGGGCCGCGGGGCGACGAGGCGCGACTGCACATCCGACGCATTCCGCACGAGGGCGAGCGCCGCCCGCGCATCGGCCGGGAATCGATGGAGGAACCGGGCCGCCTGCAGGGTCTGCCAGCCCCAGGCGGCCGAAGAGCTCAGCAGATCACCAACTGCCGAATCAGCCGGAAGTGAGGGTCGGACGTGCACAACACGAGGTCGTGCTGGCCGGCGAGGGCCGCGATCCAGAGGTCGTTCGTCGGTATCGGGCTTCCGTCGTCGCGAAGCTGCCGGTGCAGCTGCGCGTAGCAGTGCGTCGTCTGCTCGTCGGGCGCGAGCACGGACACCCGCGGACTGGCGAGGAACCGCTGCAGGTTGGCGGCGTTCGTCGACTCGCGATTGCCGGCCGCGAAACCGGCCCGCAACTCACCCAGCACGATGAGGGGCAGGACGATGGACTGCACCGTGCGGAGGAGCTCGACCCTGGCGGCAATCCCGCGCATGAAGTTGCTGTAGGCGTTCGTGTCGAGGGCGACGTTCATTGCCACGACTCGTCGTCGATGCGCGCGAACTCGGCGACGGCGCGGTCGAAGTCCGGGTCCTCCTGCCACGTGCCGACCAGGTGGTCGAGATCGGTGTGCTTCGCGGGGGCGGCGTCCAGGGCCAGCCCGCGGGTCAGCGCGTCGATGACGACCGCGTTGAGACTCTTCGACTCGCGTCGGGCGCGCTGCCGGAGGGCACGATCGACCTCGTCGGGAACGGCCCGGATGGTGTACTGCATGCTGTACGTGCAGGCATGGTATCACAGCGGTGCAGGCGAGCTTCCCGCGCGGTTCTCGGGCCTTCCCGACCGTCGGCCCGGCAGCTCATTTCAAGGCCTGCGCGGGCGGGTGCGCCGCTACGCTGGCAAGACTTCTCTTGACAGCTATAGGAACGGGCCGCCATCCTGGGTCGACGAACCCGAGCGGTTCCTCGACGAAACGTGGGTGCTGGCCGAAGGTCGGACGGCACGGGAGTTCTGCCTGATGTTCGCACCGGGACCGTTCCTGAGGCACGGCGCCGTGCCAGACCCCGGAGAGTTCAACGAGCGCACGGGAGACACCAGTGAATGGGAACCCCGATCCTGATCGGGAAGGCTCTCATGGGTCCCGCGCCAGGATTCCGTCCGGGCAGGGTGACGCGTCGCGCCTGGAACGTCGCGTGGCCGCTCGACGATGGGCCGTAGAGGCGAAGGCCGGTTTCGTCCGGGGGCTGATGGCCTCACTCGAATTCGGAGCGCGGGAGGCCCGATCGTCGAATGATCGCGCTCAGCGTGCCCGCCCGCAACTCGGCGTGGTCCGGTACGGGGATGGTCACGGTCCCGGCCTTGTCGGCCTTCTGCATCACCACATGGCTCCCGCGTCTTCTCACCTCCGAGAAACCGTGTTCCGCCAGAATCCGACAGACGTCGCGGCCGGAAAGAACAGGCAGCTTACCCAACCGCCACCTCGACCTGCGTCACGTAGACTTCGTCGCGCAGGCGGCCCTCGATTTCCTCCGCGGAGGCTGTCTCGAAGAACAGCGCGAGGGCTTCCTCCAGGTTGTCCCTCGCTTCGGAGACGGTATCTCCCTGGCTGACGACATCCACTTCGGGGCAGAGAGCGACGTAACCGTCGTCCTCGCGTTCGATGATCGCGGTCAGCTTTCTCGTCATCGGTGCTCCTGAGCGGGAGGGCGAGCGGCATCGGCGCTCAGCCCCTACCTGCCCCGCACCCTCAATCCTGCCCGCTCTCGCGGTTCCGCTCCTCCAGCCGCGCACCCCCCAGGATGTTCGGCATCGCGTAGTTCCCCTCGTGACACGCGTACTCGAACAGCAGCAGCTCGGTCGACTTCATGGGAATGCGCGCCGTCCACGGCGCCGACCACGTCGCGGGGTCGCTGATCGTGAACTCGTACAGCAGCGTGTCCGCGTCGACCCGGGTGAACCGCTCGATGAGATGCCGGTCCCTGGTCGAGCCCCGGTAGCCGTGCTTGTCGCTGAAGTGCGTGGTCTCGACCACCAGCGTGTCGCCTTCCCAGACCCCGCGCGACTCGCCGGTCCACGACTCGATGTCGGGGCGGGGGCGGCCGTCGAGGGGGATGATGCGCGAGTCGTGGACCATCTCGTTGAGCACCACGACGTGGTCGGGGGTCTGGAAGAGCTGCATGTTCTGGTTGTAGAAGCCGGGGGTCATCGGCGGCCCGGTGTTGAACCCGAGGATGCAGCGGTCGAACGCGCTGCGGTCGGTGTACGAGTCGGCGGGGTGGGCCTCGCGGTACGCGCGGCGCTCGTCGGCACGGCGCTGGCCCTCGTCGCTCAGGGCGGGGATGCGCCCGTTCGGGGGGTCGACGATGAGCGACGTGCGGCGGTCGTCGATGACGGTGGTGCCGAAGTCGAGCCAGAAGTTGTTGTAGCCGCCGACGTTGCCCCCGGCCTCGGTCCGGCGGGGCGCGGCTTCCCAGAGGCGGATGTTCCGCTCCACGCGCTCCTGCTCGATGGTGGCCGCCTCCTCCTCGGTCAGGAACGCCTGCTCGCCGCGGTCCTCGGGCCGCTCGAGCGGCGTGGCGGTCTTGAAGTCCCAGATGCCCTGCAGGTCAGGGGCGCCCCACGGGGTCCGCGGTGCGTCCTGGCCGGCGGCCGGGCCAGCCGCCAGCACGACGAAGGCGGCCGCCAGCGCCGTTGCGACGATTCGACCTCTCACGACCGTCATGGATCTACCTCCTCGGTAGGGGCGCCCGTCTCGCAAGGGCACCCTCGCCGTCTACCATAGCCGCTGACAGGGCTTCCGTAAACCCTGCGCTCGGAGTAGGATGCAGGAGTCAATCACCGGGAGAGATTCCATGCCGAACAGAGTCAGCCGTCGCGAGCTGCTGGCCGGCGCGCTCGCCGCCGCGGCCCTGCCGGCCGCCGCCGGGCGCGCCCGTGCGCAGAGCGGAGACACCACCAGTCAGGCGGGGCCGGGGGCCAGCCGGCTGGGCGCCCGCTCGCCCCACGTGACGATCCAGCGCGACGCGCGCGGGCCGGTGGCCTCGCGCACGCCGCTGCAGGACCTGCAGGGCACCATCACGCCGTCGGACCTCCACTTCGAGCGGCACCACGCGGGCATCCCCGCCGTCGACCCCGACGACTACCGGCTGCTGGTCCACGGCATGGTCGAGCGGCCGATGGTGTTCACGCTGGCGGACCTGAAGCGCTTTCCGGCCACGTCGCGCATCTGCTTTCTCGAGTGCTCGGGCAACTACCCGACGGGGGCGGGGCCCGAGACGAAGCCCGAGGGGGTCTGCGGCATGACGTCGACGACCGAGTGGACGGGCGTGTCGCTGGCCACGCTCTTCCGCGAGGTCGGGGCCAGCCCCGACGCCACGTGGTTCCTCGCCGAGGGCCAGGACGCGGCGGTGATGACGCGCAGCGTCCCCATGGAGAAGGCGCGGGACGACGCCTTCGTCGCCTACGCCCAGAACGGCGAGGCGCTGCGGCCGGGGCAGGGCTATCCGGCGCGGCTGCTGCTGCCGGGGTGGGAGGGCAACTCGAACGTCAAGTGGCTGCGGCGCCTCGAGCTCGCCGACCGGCCGTTCATGACCCGCGAGGAGACCTCGAAGTACACCGACCCGCTGGCCGACGGCACCGCGCGGCAGTTCAGCTTCGTCTTCGACGCCCGCTCCATCATCACCGCGCCGGCGTGGCCCGACGTCGTCGAGCCGGGGTGGATCGAGCTGCGCGGCATCGCGTGGTCGGGACGGGGCGCCATCGCGCGGGTCGAGGTGAGCACCGACGGCGGCGGCACCTGGCAGGAGGCGCGCCTGCAGGCGCCGGTGCTGCGGCAGGCGCACACCCGCTTCCGCCACCTGTGGCGCTGGGACGGGGCCGAGACCGAGATCATGAGCCGGGCCGTCGACGACACCGGCTACGTGCAGCCGACGCGCGCCGCCCTGCGCGCCGAGCGCGGGCGGCGGGCGCGGCGGTACCACCTGAACCCCATCACCGCGTGGCGCATCCGGCCGAGCGGGCAGGTCGAGTACCGGGTGGAGGAGCCATGGGACGCGTAACCCGCGCCGTGGGCGCTGCCTTCGCGTTGCTCGTCGGCCTCGCGGCGGCAGCGGCAGCGCAACCGCAGGACGGACGGCTCGGCTTCGGCCGCCCCGCGACGGCCGAGGACATCGCCGCGTGGGACATCGACGTCATGCCCGACGGCGCCGGCCTCCCCGACGGATCGGGGACGGCGGAGAGCGGCGCCCCGGTCTACGCGGCGCAGTGCGCCGTCTGCCACGGTGCGGCCGGCGAAGGCGGCGTCGCCGACCGGCTGGTCGGTTACGACCCCGACAGCACGCCCCCGTTCGGCCCCGCCTACGAGGCGTGGCGCGCCGGCCGCGACGACGTGCCGTTCTCGGTCGGCAACTACTGGCCCTATGCCACGACCCTCTTCGACTACATCCGCCGCGCGATGCCGTCGGACGCGCCGGGCACCCTGACTGCCGACGAGGTCTACGGCCTCGTCGCGTGGATACTCGCCGAGAACGGCATCGTCGCCCCCGACGCGGTCATGAACGCCGAGACCCTGCCCGCGGTCGAGATGCCCGCCCGCGACGTCTTCGTCCCGCAGGAACGGTAGCCGGCGCGCGCGTCCAGGACAGTGATCGCGATATAGAGTCTGCCAACTGCACGTCGACGCAGCCCGTCTCTGCCGTCTTCCGGGCCTGCCAAGCGGCAAGGTCGCTCCGTCACCGTCGTGACGCAGCGGGAGGGCGCTCCGCCGCGCGGGCGCCCCCTGACGAGGCGCACTCGTGGCCGCCGCGAAGCGAAGCGCTGCAACCGGCACTGGTGGCCGTCTCGACCGGCCGCACTCGGCCCTCCGTCGTCGGACAACCACAACAGAGAGTGAGGTCTCCACATGCGCGTTTCCGCCCTGGTCGCCACGTTCTGTCTGCTGCTCTCCGTCGGCGCCGCCCACGGCCAGCCCGCGCCAGAGCTCGAGTACGATGCGGTGGCGCCGCTGAAGCTGCCGCCCGACCTCTATCTCGGCGAGAACGCCGGCGTCGCCGTCGACTCGCGCGGTCACGTCTTCGTCTACACCCGGTCCGGGACCGACGCCACCATCATCGCCCCGCGGGCCGCGTCGCTCTACGAGTTCGCGCCCGACGGCAGCTTCGTCCGCGAGATCGGCGGCAACCTCTACTCGAAGGCGTGGGCGCACGCCGTCCGGGTCGACGCCGACGACAACATCTGGCTGGTCGACAACGGCTCGAGCATGGCCGTCAAGCTGAGCCCGGCCGGCCGCGTGCTGCAGGTCTTCGGGCGCCGTGCGGAGTCGACCCACGCGCGATACCCCCGCTGCACCGGGCCGTACTGCCCGCCGCACTCGCTGCGCCCGCCGTACTACGAGTCGCCCGACGCCCTGCCGCCGCCGGCGCGCGACGGGCTGTTCGACGAGGTGACCGACGTCGCGTTCGATCCCGACGGCAACGTCTACTTCAGCGACGGCTACAACAACGCCCGCGTCGCCAAGTACGACGCCGACGGCAACTGGGTCGGCTCGTGGGGCGAGCGGGGCAGCCAGCCCGGGCAGTTCCGCCTCCCCCACGGCATCGCCGCCGACGACCGGGGCCGCGTCTACGTGGCCGACCGGTCCAACAACCGGGTCCAGGTGTTCGAGTCGGACGGCACGTTCGTGCGCGAGGTCACGCTGGCCGACCTGCGGCGGCAGGCGCCGGTGCCGGCCGACTACGCGCCCCAGGTCGCGAGCTTCGGGCGGCTGCCCGACGGCAGCTACAACTCGCTGTGGCCCAACTCGATCTGCATCACGCCGGGCCCCCGACCCGGTCATGTTCACCCAGGACATGTTCCCCGGCCGCATCTACAAGATGTCGCTCGACGGCACCGTGCTCGGCTACTTCGGCCGGGACGGCCAGGCCGTCGGCCAGTTCGGCTGGATACACGGCCTGGCGTGCCCGTCGGCCGACGAGGTCTGGGTCGCCGAGCTGCTGACCTGGCGCGTCCAGAAGATCACCCTCCGCGACTGACGCGCCCGGGTCCCGCCCGCGCCCGCGCTTGACGCCAACCCGCTGAAACGGTCATGGTCGGCACGAGGACGGTCGGCCGGGACCGGACCGGACGGGCCGACGAGGGAGGGCGCGATGAGACGAACACGGGAGCGGCTGGCGGTGGGAATGGTCCTGGCCGCGGCGGCGGTGCTGGCGGCGGGCGCGCAGGAGGAGAGCCCCGCGGCCATCACCGGCGTGGGTCGCCAGCGGCGCCGGGCCCCGAGGCGGGCGTCTGGGTGATCGCCGAGACCGGCGACTTGCCGACGACGTTCCGCAAGAATCGTGGTGACCGGCGACGACGGCCGCTTCCTGCTGCCGGAGCTGCCCGAGGCGAGCTACTCGGTCTGGGTGCGGGGCTACGGGCTCGTCGACTCGACGCCGGTGACGGCGGCGCCGGGGGACGACCTGCGCCTGACGACGGTCGTCGCCGGCACGCCGCAGGAGGCCGCCGCGGTCTATCCCGCCGCGTACTGGCTCTCGCTGATCGAGCCGCCGGGGGCGGGCGAGTTCCCGGGCACCGGCCCCGAGGGCAACGGCATCAGCGAGGAGCTGCGCACCCGCGACGAGTACCTCTACAACGTGAAGGCCTGCCTGCGCTGCCACCAGGTCGGCGGCGAGTTCACGCGCGGGCACCCCGACGGGCTCGACTACGACTCGAGCGCCGACGCGTGGGACGCGCGCGTGCGCATGGGGCAGCGCGGGGCCGAGATGAGCATGTGGATGTCGCGCTTCGGCCGCGGGCGCGGGCTGCGCATGTTCGCCGACTGGAGCGACCGCATCGCCACCGGCGAGGTGCCGCCGGCGCCGCCGCCGCCCGCGGGGGGTCGAGCGCAACCTGGTCCTCACCCAGTGGGAGTGGACCGACGAGATGGGGAAGATCCACGACGAGGCGTCCACCGACAAGCGCAACCCGACGGTGAACGCCGACGGCCCGATCTACGGGGTGGACATCGCCAACGACAACCTCGCCATGCTCGACCCGAACACCCACACTGCGACGATGGTGCGCATCCCCACCCTCGCCGACCGCTCGACCATGCGGGCGTCCTACGCGCAGTCGGGCTATCCGCCGTCGCGCCTCGCGGATCTGGCGCGCTTCAACCCCGCGAGCATCCACAACCCGATGCTCGACCGCCGGGGCCGGGTCTGGTACACCGCGACGCTGCGTCCGCCCGAGAACCAGCCCGACTGGTGCCTGGAGGGCTCGGACAACGAGTACGCGCGGTACTTCCCGGTGGAGCGGTCGGGCCGCAACGTGAGCTACTACGACCCCCGGGACGGGGGAGTTCACGATGGTGGACACCTGCTTCGGGCAGCCACCACCTGCAGTTCGCGCACGACGACAACGAGACCCTGTTCCTCAGCCGGCCCAACAGCGACGTCTTCGGCTGGCTCGACACGAAGCTGTTCGACGAGACCGGCGACGGACGGCTCGCGCAGGGCTGGTGTCCCACGGTCGTCGACACCAACGGCGACGGCCGCATCACGAAGCCGTGGAACGAGCCGGCGGTGGAGCGCGGCAGCCGTTTCGAGGAGGACCCGACGGCGAGCACCTGGGATTTCGACCGGCGCGCGACACGCGGGTCACGGTTGGGGCGTACGGCATCATCGTCAACCCCGTCGACGGGGCCGTCTGGGGCGCGCAGGACTCCTACCCGGGCCGGATCGT